>CAUTRN010000031.1:0-78908 GCA_963540925.1 uncultured Sphingomonadaceae bacterium | reverse complement strand
CCCCCCCCCCCCCCCCAGTTTTTAACTTAACCGGCGACCACCGAGATCTACCCGCTAACCTTCGTGGCAAGCTTATTTTTTTTCAAGCACCGCCCGGCGGAGGGGAGGGGTGGGGGACGCGCCGGGCGGTGCTTGACGCTCTATCTATCGCTGGCGGGGCCGATCGATAATCGGGCTGGTCGTCACTTCATTGGTGACGAAAGCAGCATAATCGGAGCGTTTGGCGTCCACGCGACGCATCCACCCGCCACGCGATCGAAACGTTCGGATAGGTTCGCGAGCGCGAAGGACCCCTTACATAGAGGCCATAGGGGATGGCGGCGCCTTGGGATGCGCCCGCTCCCCCTGGGATTAGAGCCTAATCGCCACCATTATTATGCACTTTTGGTGGATAATCGCCACCAGCGGGCAGGCCTATTCCGCCGTTCGACACCAGGCCCAGGAAAAGATGCCATGCCCCGATCCACCCCCTTCCGCCGTTCCGCGCTGCTCGCCGGCCTCGTCGCCACCCTGCTGTCGGGTTGTGCCGCCGTCCCCAAGGTCGAGCCCCGCGTCCAGGCGCTGTCGACCCAGGCGGTCGGCCTTGGCCTCGGCGATGTCGCCGCCGTGCCCCAGGCGGGCGACTGGTGGAAGGGCTTCGGCGATCCCCAGCTGGACCGGATCATGGCCGACGCGCTGGCCGGCAACCCCAATCTCGACGCCGCCACCGCCCGGCTGGCCCGCGCCCAGGCATCGATCGCCGCCAACAAGGCCGGCCTCCTCCCCCAGATCAGCGCCTCGGCCGACGAGAGCCGCACCCGGCTCCCCGAGAAGTACATCATCCCGCCGCCCTATGGCGGCTCGACCCGCTGGGTCGGCACCGCCTCGGCCAATCTCGACTGGTCGCTCGATCTCGCCGGCCGGCAGAGGGCGCTGGTGGCGCAGGCCGCCGCCTCGACCGACGCCGCCGCGCTCGATCTCGCCGCCGCGCGGGTCACCCTGTCGGGCGCGGTCGCGCAGAGCTATGTCGACCTCGCCCGCGCCACCGAACAGGTGCGCATCGCCGACCGCTTCGTCAGCTCGCGCGAGCAGCAGCTGAAACTTGCCGAGACCCGCAAGCGCACCGACCTGGGCAGCGACTTCGACCTGCGCGCCGCCGAGACCCTGCTCGCCGAGGCGCGCCAGGCCAGGATCCGCGCCGACGGCGCCCGCCAGTTGATGGTCCATGCGCTCGCCGCCCTCGCCGGCCGCGGCGCCGATTATTATGCCGGCATCACCGATCCGACGCTGAAGCTCGATACCACCCTGGCCGTGCCCGACACGCTGCCCGCCGACCTTCTCGGTCGCCGCCCCGACATCCTCGCCGCCCGCGCGCGGATCGAGGCCGCCGATGCCGGCCGCCGGGTCGCCAAGGCCGACTTCTATCCCGACATCGACCTGAAGGGACTGCTCGGGGTGCAGGCGATCGGCCTGGGCTCGCTCTTCACCGGCGGCGCCGTCACCTATGGCGCGGGCGCAGCACTCCACCTGCCGATCTTCGAGGGCGGGCGGCTCAAGGCCAATTACAAGGGTGCCGTCGCCGGCATCGACGAGGCGGTGGCCAGCTATAACGGCACCGTGCTCGGCGCGGTGCGCGAGGCGGCCGATGCGCTCTCGACGATCCAGACCAACGCCGCCGACGCCGCCGAGCAGCGCAAGGTGTCCACCGGCCTCGCCGAGACCGTCCGGCTCGACCAGGTCCGCCTGCGCACCGGCTTGGGAGTGCAGCTCGACGTGCTCGACTCGGGCGATCGGCTGCTCGCCGCCGAGCAGCGCCAGACCGACCTGGCGGCCGATGGCGCCGCCGCCCGCATCCGCCTGCTCGTCGCCCTCGGCGGCAGCTTCGACCCGATGACCCAACAGACCGCGTCGGCCACCCCCGCCGCCACGCAAGCGAGGTAAGACCCATGAACGCCCATAGCGAGATCAAGGCCGAAGCGGCCGATCCGGCCAGCCCCGCCGTCGCCACCATCTCCGCCGAGGAAGCCCGCGCCGCCCGCACCCGCAAGCGCGGCTTCCTGATGCTCGGCGCCGCCATCCTGATCGGCGCCGCCGGCTATGGCGGCTATGAGATGCTGACCGCCGCCACCGAAGTGACCGACGACGCCTATGTCGCCGGCGACGTGGTGGCGATCACCGCGCGCGAGCCCGGCCAGGTCGTCGCGATCAACGCCGACAGCACCGAAAGCGTGAAGGCCGGCCAGACGCTGGTCGAGTTCGATCCGGCGACGGTCGACGCCCAGCTCGCCTCGGCCGAGGCGCAGCTCGCCCGCGCGGTACGCTCGGTCCGCGCCGACTTCTCGAAGGTCGACGAGAGCGCCGCCGAAGTGATCCAGGCGCAGGCCGAACTGTCGAAGGCGCGCAACGACCTGTCCCGCCGCCGTGCCGCCGCCGCCGAGGGCGCCGTCTCGGGCGAGGAAGTGTCGCACGCCGCCGACGCCGTCCGCACCGCCGCCGCCGCGCTCAACCTGGCGCAGAGCCGCCAGGCGCAGGCCCGCTCGTCGGTGGAGGGCACGAAGGTGGAGACCAACCCCGACGTGCTCGCCGCGATCGCCGCCGTCCGCCGCGCCGCCATCTCCAAGGGCCATATGCAGCTCACCGCGCCGCTCGACGGCGTCGTCGCCCAGCGCAGCGTCCAGCTCGGCCAGCAGGTCAATGCCGGCACCCCGCTGATGGCGGTGGTGCCGCTCGACCGGCTCTGGATCGACGCCAATTTCCGCGAGACCCAGCTCGCCGACATCCGGGTCGGCCAGCCGGTGGAGATCGAGACCGACATCTATGGCGGCTCGGTGACCTTCCACGGCAAGGTGCTGGGCCTCGGCGCGGGCAGCGGCAGCGCCTTCGCGCTGCTCCCGCCGCAGAACGCCAGCGGCAACTGGATCAAGATCGTCCAGCGTGTGCCGGTGCGCATCGCGCTCGACCCGAAGGAGCTGCGCGCCAACCCGCTGCGCATCGGCGTGTCGACCAAGGTGTCGGTCGACACCAGCGATCATAGCGGCGTCCCCGTCGCACGGGTCGCGGTGCCGCCGGTGCCGCGCCAGGCCAGCCAGGACGGCGGCGTGAAGGTGCAGGCGAAGATCGACGCGATCATCGCCGCCAACCGTGGCGCCAACGCTCATCGGGGCGCGGTCCGGTGAGCGCTGCGGCGGCGCAGGCCGAGGGCCCGGCGCCACTCGCCGGGGTCGCCCTCGGCGCGGCGGCGGTGGCGCTCGCGCTCGGCACCTTCATGCAGGTGCTCGACACCACCATCGCAAACGTCTCGCTCACCACCATCGCCGGCAATCTCGGCGTCAGCTCGGACAGCTCGACCTGGGTGATCACCGCCTTCGCCGTCGCCAATGGCGTGACGGTGCCGCTCACCGGCTGGCTGATGGGCCGCTTCGGCGTGGTGCGCACCTTCGTGGTCTCGGTGATCCTGTTCACCATCGCCTCGCTGCTCTGCGGCCTCGCCTGGAGCCTGCCCTCGCTGATCGCCTTCCGCATCCTGCAGGGCGGCGTCTCGGGGCCGATGATCCCGGGCAGCCAGGCGCTGCTGATCTCGATCTTCCCGCCCGAACGGCGCGCCACCGCGATCGGCATCTGGTCGATGACCACCCTGGTCGGCCCGGTGCTGGGCCCGATCCTGGGCGGCTATATCTCCGACAATTACCATTGGGGCTGGATCTTCCTGATCAACGTCCCCGTCGGTCTCGCCTCGGCCTGGGTGTCGTGGCGCTTCATGAAGACCCGCGAGACCCCGACCCGCAAATTGCCGATCGACACGGTGGGTCTCGGCCTGCTCGCCTTCTGGGTGGGCTGCCTTCAGGTCTTCCTCGACCTCGGCAAGAATGACGACTGGTTCAACTCGACCTTCATCACCACCATGGCGCTGCTGTCGGCGATCGGCTTCGTCGCCTGGCTGATCTGGGAGCTGACCGAGAAGCGCCCCGCGGTCGACCTGCGGCTGTTCGCCAATCGCAGCTTCATGATCGGCACCCTGGCGCTGACGCTCGGCTATGCGGTGTTCTTCGGCAACACCCTGCTGCTGCCGCTCTGGCTGCAGCGCGAGCTGGGCTACACCGCCACCTGGGCCGGCCTCGTCACCGCGCCGTCGGGCATCGTCTCGGTGCTGGCGACGCCGTTCGTCGCCCGGCTGGTGGGCAAGGTCGACGCGCGCTGGCTGGCGAGCTTCGCCTTCCTCGCCTTCGCCGGCTCCTATTATATGCGCAGCGGCTACACGGTGCAGGCTGACTATTGGCACTTCACCATCCCGCTGCTGATCCAGGGCCTGGCGATGAGCACCTTCTTCGTCGCGATGCTGACCATCTCGCTGGACGGCATCTCGCCCGAGAAGACCCCGTCGGCCACCGGCCTGTCCAACTTCGCCCGCATCACCGGGGGCAGCTTCGCCGCCTCGCTGGTGACGACGATGTGGGACCGGCGCGAGGCGCTCCACCAGAGCCGGCTCGCCGAATCGAGCTCACCCTTCGACCCGGTGTTCCAGCATGCCACCAACGCGCTCGGCCAGGTCGGCGTCGCCGCCCAGCAGGGCTATGGCGTGTTGACCCGCGAGATGGTCAACCAGGCCTATCTGCTCGCCTCGCTCGACATCTTCCGGATCAGCGCCTGGGCGATGCTGGCGATGGTCGTGCTGGTCTGGTTCGTCCGCCGCCCGGCGGCGATGAACGGCCCGGTGGCGGCCGACTGATCCGCCGCCGGAACGGATCAGCTTCCGCTTGCGCCCCCGCCCCATCGCGATAGGTTCGTAATGGGGTGGGGGATTTGGCGATGCGGACGATCTTTTCGTTGGCGGTGTCCGGCTGGCTGATGCTGGCGGCCCCCGCTCATGCGCAGGCCGGGGACGATCCCCGGGCCATCGACATACCGGCGGACAGCGATATCTCGCTCGAAACCCGCCTGCTCCAGCAGATGAACCGCGACGTGCTGAAGGTGATGGGCGCCGATCCCCGCAACGCCCGCGCCGTGGCCATGGTCATAGCCGAAAAACTGCCCGAGGCGGAGGCGCTCTATCGGGCGATCATCGCCGAGGAACTTGGCGAACCCGACCGTTACGCCCCCTATGTGGCCTCTATGGAAATGAACCTCGCCCTCGTGCTCCAGCGGCAGCACCGCTATGCGGAAGCCGAGCAGACCTATCGCCGCGCACTGGATCGGGTCGAGGAACGGCCCCGCACCGACGAGACCGTTTATCTGACGGCGATGAACCTCGGCGGCCTGCTGCTCAGCCAGGGGCGCTTCGACGAAGCCGAGCCGCTGCTACGGCAGGCGGTGGCGGGGACGAGCATCCGGCGCAAGCAGGGATCCGGCCATAGCCTCTCCGCGCAGATCGGATTGGGATATATCCTGTTCGCTCGCCACAAGACCGGTGAGCTCGCCACCCTGCTGCGCTCGGTCGACGCGCAGATCGGACGCTATAATTATGGCGGGACCGAACAGGACTTCCGGTTGCGCCGGCTGCAATGTCTCGCGGCCGGCACCTGTCGCATCAGCGAAACCGAGCTGCGCGCCGAAGCCGGCGAAACGATGAAACCGGCCTCCTCGCTCGACTCCTCCAGCGCGAGCTGAAGCGGTGCGGGCGAGCTACAGGCTCGCCATCACCGCCCGCGCCGCGGCCAGGCCGGTCTCCAGCGCGCCATGAGCGGTCGAGAAGTCGGTCGGCGAGCAGGCTTCGCCCGCGAAGAATATCCGTCCTTCGACTGGCGCGGCGAGGGCCGCGCGCTGGTCCGCCTGCCCCGGCAGCGCGTGGCTATAGCCCCCCTCGATCCAGCGCGTGCCGCCCCAGGCCGAGCCGCCGAGCGGGGAGAGGTGGCGGCGGACGTCGTTGCCGAGCAGCGCCGCCAGTTCGTCGATCGCGAAGGCGGCGGCGCCCTCGGGCCCCAGCCGCTCGAGCATCGCCGCCGCCCGGCCGCCGAAGAAGCCTTCGACCACCGGCAGGCCCATCGGCTGGAGCTGATAGCTGCCGGTCTCGGCGCTGCGCGGATCGCCGAGCAGATGGGCGTTGCGGGGAAAATCCTCTGGGTTCGCGACCGCCAGGAAGATCTTGTCGGCCAGCCCCAGCGGCAGCGCCGATGCGGCGTCCTGCTTCGCCGGCAGAGCGGGCGAGAAGGCCAGCGCGCCCGAGGCGAGCACCGGGGTCGGCACCGCGACGATCGCGCGATCGGCGGTGATGCTGCCTGCCGCCGTTTCCAGCCGCAGCCTTGCCCCGCCATGGTCGACCAAGGTGACCGGGCATCCCGTCCGCACCGTCACCCGGTGCGGCAGCGCCGCCGCGATGAGTGCGCCATAGCCCTCGCGCACCCGCCAATCATGGTCGCTCGAAGCATCGTCATAGGCGAGATAGTCGCGCACCGAGACCTGCTCGAAGCCGATGCCGTTGATGTAGCTCGACAGCGCCTCGATATACCCATTCCAGGGACAATCGGCCCGCAGCGCATCGGCCGCCCGGTCGCTCGGCGGCGGATCGCTTCGCAGCCGTTCGATGAAGGCATCGAAGGCCTCGCCCGCTTCATGCTGCTCAACGGCGGAGAAGCCGAGGTTGCGATATTGCGCGCCCCAGCCCGGGTTGCTGCGATCGATCGCAAAGCCCAGCGCCTCGCCCAGATCGGCCCAGCCATTGCGCTCGGCCGAATGGAGATAGCCGCAGCCGAGATCGACCGTCGCCTCCCCCAGCCGCACGCTATGCGCCCGCCCGCCGATCCGGTCGAGCGCGTCGAGCAGCAGCACCCGGCGGCCATGGCCCGCCAGCCCGCGCGCGGCGCCGATGCCGGCCGCGCCCGCCCCAATGATCGCGATGTCCCAATCGCTGTCCATGCCGCATCAACGCGCGGGCGCGCGCCGGTTCACTCCACCCGCATCACTCCACCACGGGCAGCAGGATCGCGCTCGCCGCCGTGCCGCCGGTCAGCACGCTCTGGGTCGCCTTGCGATAGTCGGCCGGCTTGGCGTTGAAGATGTTGGCGACATAGGTCTGCGGGTTGCGATCATAGAGCGGGAACCAGGTCGACTGGACCTGCACCATGATGCGGTGGCCGGGCAGGAAGCTGTGGTTCACCGTCGGCAGCTCGAAGCGGTAATTCTCCGCCTTGCCCGAAACCAGCGCGCGCGGCTTGTCGAAGCCGTCGACATAGCGGCCGCGGAAGATCTCCATGCCGATGCCCAGCTGATAGCCGGCCAAAGTGGGGTTCGACGTCATCTCCTCGGGATAGACGTCGATCAGCTTGACCACCCAGTCGCTGTCGGTGCCGCTGGTCGCGGCGAACAGGTCCACCATCGGCCGGCCGAGGATGTGGATCGGCGCGGCGAGCGGCTCGGTGACATAGGTCAGCACGTCGGGCCGGCCGTCGACGAAGCGCTGGTCGCTGACCAGCCAGGGCTTCCAGACATTGCCGTCGGTCCAGTGGATCGGGCGCGGCAGGAAGGGCACCGGCTTGGCCGGGTCGGAGACATAGTCGTCCTTCCCCGCCGCGTCCGCCTTCACCCAGTCTAGCCCGGCACCGGGCTGCAGGTAGAGCGGCTTCAGCTTCGCGGTGAAGATCTCCGTGCCCGCCTGCCAGCGGTTGAGCCCGCTGTCATAGGTGAGCACCGGCGGGGTCGAGACCCTGGGGCCGCCGGTCTTCAGATACTGGTCCATGAAGGGCTTCATCACGTCGCGGCGGAACTGCAGCCCGGTGTCCCCGGTGAAGTGTAGCGGGCCGAGCGACGAGCCGTCATAATTCACGCCGCTGTGTCGCCACGGGCCGACGACGAGGTGGAGCCGCCCATCCTTGTCCTTGGGCTTCAGCGCGCGATAGACGGCGGCGGCGCCATAGCTGTCCTCCTGGTCCCACTGGCCGACGACCAGCATCATCGGCACGGTGAAGGGCCGCGCCGCCAGCAGCTTGTCGACCGCCTGCTCCTGCCAATAGGCGTCATAAGCGGGATGCTCGGCGAACTTGCGCGCGACCGGGAAGGCGTCCAGCCCATAGGCCTTCACATAGTCGCCGGCCGACCCGGCATCGAGCCACAGCCTGTACTGGTCGCCGCTGCCCGAGGCGATCGGATCGCCATCCTTCTTCGACGCCATCTGGCCGGTCAGATAGTCATAGCTGTTCTGGCGGAAGGCGCCGTTGTGGAACCAGTCGTCGCCCATCCAGCCGTCGACCATCGGGCTCATCGGTACCACCACCCGGAGCGCGGGGTGCGGGTCGATCGTCGCCATCAGGGTGGTGAAGCCCGGATAGGAGGAGCCGGTCATGCCGACCCGGCCATTGCTCTCCTGCACATTCTTCACCAGCCAGTCGATCGTGTCCCACGCATCGGTGGCGTGGTCGACCTTGGTGGCGTTGAGCGGCCCGCGCAGCGGCCGGTTCATCACATAGTCGCCCTCGGAGCCGTTGCGCCCGCGCACGTCCTGATAGACGCGGATATAGCCGCCATTGACGAACTCGGCGTCGGAGATCGGCAATATCTCCTCGATCTTCTGGCTGGGATTGCGGCTGGTGGTCTTGCCGGCGTTGTACGGCGTGCGGGTCAGCAGGATCGGGGCGTTGTTGGTGCCCTTGCGCATCACGATCACGGTGAACAGCTTCTTGCCGTCGCGCATCGGGATCATCACCTCGCGGCGGACATAGTCGGCCTGGGGGGTGACCGCGTCGAACTTTGCCGGGATGTCGGGGGTCATCGGCGGGGTCTGCGCGATGGCGGCGGTGGCGCAGGCGAGAAGCGACAGGGCGGCGAGACGGCGGGAGCGGATCATCGAAGACCTCCGGACAGCGACGACTGCAGGCGTAATGGCTTGGCGGCTGAAGCGAAAGCCTGATCCAGGCTCTCCCACCTGCGGGATTAGTGTAAAACCCACGTCATCCCCGCGAAGGCGGGGATCTATAACCTCTGGAGCAGGAGACTCTCGTGGTTCGGAGGTTATGGATTCCCGCCTTCGCGGGAATGACGGATGTGGGAAGGTTGTCCGCCATTCGCAGCAGTCTCGCAGGCGGGAGAGGGCTATTCGCGCGTCGCAATCGAGGCTACAGGCGCCTGCCATGATCCTGGTCATCGACAATTATGACAGCTTCACCTGGAACCTGGTCCATTATCTGATGGAGCTGGGCGCCGAGGTGGAGGTCGTCCGCAACGATGCGATCAGCGTCGGCCAGGCGATGTCGAGCGGGGCCGAGGCCTTCCTGATCTCGCCGGGGCCGTGCACCCCGAACGAGGCCGGCATCTCGCTGGAACTGGTCGGTGCCTGCGCGGCGGCGAAGCGGCCGCTGCTGGGCGTGTGCCTGGGCCACCAGTCGATCGGCCAGCATTTCGGCGGCCAGGTGATCCGCGCGCCGCAGCTGATGCACGGCAAGACCAGCCCGATCCTGCACGACGACACCGGCCTTTACGAGGGGCTGCCCTCGCCCTTCACCGCGACCCGCTATCACTCGCTGATCGTGCCCGAGGAGGGGATGCCGGCCGAGCTGGTGATCAACGCGCGCACCCCCGACGGGCAGGTGATGGGCGTGCGCCACGCGACCCTGCCGATCCACGGGGTGCAGTTCCATCCCGAGAGCATCGCCACCGAGCATGGCCATGCGATGCTCGCCAATTTCATGCGCGCGGCGGGCATGAAGGTGAAGGAGCGCGCCTGACCTTGGCGACGCTGCCCGACCCCCGGATCCCGCTCGACCAGGACAGCGCCTATCGCAGCTTCGCGGCGATCCTCGACGGCGCGTTCGACGAGGCCGCGCTGATCGCCTTCCTGACCGCGATGGCCGAGCGCGACGAGACCAGCGCCGAGATCGCCGGCGCCGCGCTGGCGATGCGCGAGCGGATGATCCCGGTCTCCGCACCCGCCGGCGCGATCGACGTGTGCGGCACCGGCGGCGACGGCGCGCATAGCCTGAACGTGTCGACGGCGGTGTCGATCGTGGTGGCGGCCGCCGGCGTGCCCGTCGCCAAGCATGGCAACCGCGCCGCTTCCTCCAAGGCGGGCGCCGCCGACACGCTGGAAGCGCTCGGCCTCGATCTCGACCGCGCCTCCGAGCGCGCCGAAGCCAGCCTGGCGGAGGTAGGCCTCTGCTTCCTGTTCGCGCAGAAGCATCATCCGGCCCTCAAGCCGCTCGGCCCCGTGCGCAAGCAGATCGGGCGGCGGACGATCTTCAACCTGCTCGGGCCGATCTGCAATCCGGCCGGGGTGCGCCGCCAGCTGATCGGCGTCGCCCGGCCCGACTATCTGCCGGTCTATGCCGGCGCGCTCGACCTGATCGGCTGCGACGCGGCGATGATGGTGTCGGGCGACGAACCGCTCGACGAACTGTCGATCGATGGGCCGAGCAGCATCTTCCGCCTGGGATCGCTCGGCTTCGGGCTCGAGCGGGTCGATCCGTCGATCGCGGGGCTCGCCCGCCACCCGCTCGCGGCGCTGCGCGGGGGGGACGCCAGCTATAACGCCGCCGCCCTGACCCGGCTGCTCGACGGCGAGGCGGGCGCCTATCGCGACGCGGTGCTGCTCAATGCCGCCGCCGCGCTGATCGTCGCCGGCAAGGCCACCGGCTGGGCCGACGGCGTCGCGATCGCCGCCGAGGCGATCGACAGCGGCGCTGCCCGCGCCCTTCTGGCGCGCTGGATCGCCTTCTAACCCTCTCTCTTCCTGACATTCCGCTACGGACAATAGGGTCCGCTTTGGTGGAAAATTCACATGTCTTTTGATTGCTATTGCGAATTTATCGCAGATAAAATTTGCGAATCATTTTCAATAGCGATAGGCGCCCGGCTGCGTAACGACAGGGAAGGGACGCAAATGCATAAAAGGGACACGGCAGGCAGCAGCTTTTTGGCGCTCGCCTGCGTCGGCTTCATCGCCAGCGCGCCGGCTTCGGCGCAGACCACCGAAAAGCCCGCCGAGGGCGAGCGCAAGCTGGGTGGCATGTCGGTCACCGCCAGCGCGATCGACGAGGCGACCCCCAAGGTCGACCGCGCGGAATCCCCCAAATATACGCGCCCGCTGCTCGACACGCCGCAGACCATCACGGTGATCGGCAAGGCGACCATCCAGCAGCAGAACCTGCTCACCCTGCGCGACGTGCTCAGCACCGTCCCGGGCATCACCTTCGGCGCCGGCGAAGGCGGCTTCGGCTATGGCGACCGCATCATCCTGCGCGGCCAGGACGCCAAGAACGACGTCACCGTCGACGGCGTCCGCTCGGGCGCCTTCCAGAACCGCAACGAAGTCTACAATATCGAGCAGGTCGAAGTGACCAACGGCGCCAACTCCGTCATGAACGGCGGCGGCTCGGTCGCGGGCACGATCAACCTGGTGACCAAGCGGCCGCTGGCCGACGACCAGACGATCCTGAACGCCGGCGTCGGCACCGACAATTATTATCGCGCGACGCTCGACACCAACCAGCGGGTCAGCGACCTGATCGCGGTGCGCCTCAACGCGGTCTATCACGAGAATGACGTGCCGGGCCGCGACGTCGAGGACTTCAAGCGCTGGGGCGTCGCCCCCGCGATCACCATCGGCATCGACGGGCCGACCAGCCTGACCCTGCAAGGCGAATATCTCGACGACAAGGCGATGCCGCAATATGGCATCCGCTATTATGCCAATAATGGCGGCTTCCTCGACGATTTCGATCGCGGCGGCTATTATGGCTTCGCCAATCTCGACCAGCAGAACAGCAAGACCAAGTCGTTCCAGGGCATCTTCAGCCATGCGTTCAGCGACAAGGTCAGCTTCCGCAACCTGACCCGGTTCGAGAAGATCACCCAGAACACCATCACCAGCCAGCCGAACGGCACCTTCTGCCTGGCCTCGACCGGCCTGCAGCCGCTCGACATCAACGGCGTCGCCGCGGCCTGCCCGGTGACCGTGCCCAGGGGCTATTATCTGCCCACCGGCGGCCGTGGCGTGCAGCGTTTCATCAACAATGAAACCAGCTACACCCAGGGCGACCTGACCGCGAACTTCGACACCGGCGGCATCGGCCACTCGCTGGTGCTCGGTGCCTCGGCGCTGTGGGAGGATTATTCGCAGACCCAGGGCACGCTGCCGCGCAACGCCGACGGCTCGACCCCGGCCTTCCCGCTGGTGAGCATCTCGAACCCCGAGGCCACCGTGCAGGGCCCGGCGGGCTTCACCTATGGCAACAACAACTACACCGGGCCGATCAACTTCATCCTGGCGAGCAAGAATTACGGCCGGCAGACCAGCTATGCCGCCTATCTGTTCGACACCGTGAAGTTCAGCGACTTCTTCGAAGTCAACGGCGGCATCCGCTACGAGAAGGTCAAGGGCTCCAGCCGCACGCTGACCTATTCGACCGCCGTCGGCCCGACCCTCGGCCAGCTCAGCGCCGCGACCGGTCCGTTCAACTTCGACGACAAGCTCTTCTCCTACCGCATCGGCGCGGTGGTGAAGCCGACGCCGAACACCAGCATCTACATCGCCTATGGCAACTCGAAGCTGCCGTCCAAGGCCTCGGTCGACGGTGCCTGCACCGCCGCCAACTGCCGCCTGAAGCCGGAGACGACCGAGAATTACGAGATCGGCGCCAAGGCCGAGCTGTTCGACGCCAAGCTGCTGCTGAGCGCGGCGGTGTTCCGCAACGAGCGCAACTCGATCAAGGTCAACTCGAACGACCCGACCTTGCCCGACCAGACGCTCGATGGCGGCCAGCGGGTGGAAGGCCTGTCGCTCGGCGCGTCGGGCAACATCACCAGCGCCTGGACGATCTCGGCCAACTACATGTACCTGAAGTCGAAGATCCTGCAGGGCGTGTCGGACTTCTGTCTGGCGAACCCCGGCGTGACCAACGCGACCGCCACCTGCGGCGGCATCAACAGCGTGGCCTTCCCGGATCCGACCAAGGGCTATTCGCTGACCAACACGCCCAAACATTCGGGCAGCCTGTTCACCACCTACCGCTTCGGCTTCGGCCTGGAGCTGGGCTACGGCATCACCTACCAGGGCAAGTTCCTGCTCAACCAGCCGACGCTCGCCCAGCTGATCGCCAACAACTATGTCGGCTACAATGTGCCGAGCTACACCATCCATCGCCTGATGGTGGGCTATCCCATCACCGCGGCGCTGAAGGCGCAGGTGAACGTTCAGAACTTCACCAACGAGAAATATGTCACCACCGTTCGCAATGCGGTTGGCGGCAGCTGGGCCCAGCCGGCCCCGACTCGCTCGGCGGTGTTCAGCCTGAACTATCAGTTCTGAGGCATCCATGATCCCCCGGCTCCGGCCGGGGGGTCAGCTCCAGAACGCATGATCCGAGTGCGTATCCATCGCATCCTGACCAATGACGGGGCACCCCGGGCCAGATGGCCCGGGGCGCTTCGCGTTTTCGCGAGGACGGGGCCGCGATGACCGAGACGACGCCTCCCCCCACGCTCCCGCTCGTCGAACCGCTGGCCCGGCTGCTGGACACGCTCGAAGCGCGCAACCGGCATGTCATCGTCGCCCGCTTCGGCCTCGACGGCGGCCGCCCCCGTACCCTGGAGGCGATCGGCGCCGACCTCGCCCTCACCCGCGAACGGGTGCGCCAGATCGAGCGCAACCTGCTCGCCGCCCTCGCCACGCTGTTGTCGCCCGAGACGCTCGACACGCTGGTGGAGGAAGCTTCGCGCGACGCCTGGAACCTCCTCTCCCGCGAGGAAGGCTATCTGCGCCGCGCCGACCTGATCTTCCGCCGCCACCTGCTGCCGCCCGGCTTCGAGCTGCTGCTCGCGCTCGCCCGGCTGCCGGTGCCGGTATGGCTCGACCGTTTCTACCAGCGGCTGGGGGCCGGCTGGTGCGAGCGGACCATATCCGCCGCGCGGCTTCGCAGCCTGGCCCAGGACATCACCCCACGCCTCGCCGAACTGCGCGGCGCCGCGATCGCCGATGTCGGCGCCGGCTTCGACCTGGCCGAGGTGCGGCTGGCGCTGGCGCTGGTGATGGACCGCCCGATCCGCAACGGCCGCGTCGCCCCGGGCCGCCCGCGCAGCCGGCGCCAGTCGACGCTTACAGGGCGGTCGGCGGTGGGAAGAAGCGCCCCCCGGGGCTGACGATCGCCATCGCCACGATGTGGAGCAGCAGCGCCACCGCCCCGATCGCGGCGGCATAGCCCAGCGCCCGTTCGGGCGGCGCCCGCATCAGCACCGGCAGGCCGCGATAGAGCAGCCACAGCCCATAAAGGCCGACCAGCCCCACCAGCGGCGCGAAGGCGGGCATCAGCAGCAGCAACCCGCCCAGCCACAGCGGCGTGCTGGCATAGGCCGCCAGCTTCATCGCCGGCAGCGCGCCGCGCTTGCCGTCGAAATGCGGCGCGAAGCCGTCGATCGTCAGCGCGAGCAGCCAGACCTGGGCCAGTGCCAGCAGATAATGGACGACGGCGATGCCGAGCGCGGCCGGCACCGGCATCCGCCAGGTCAGCCCGTGCGCCGACTGGCCGACCAGCACATGCCCCACAAAGCCAGCGATCGCGGGGATCAGCGCCAGCGGGACGACATGATCGCGATAGAGGCTGGTGATCGTCGCCGCCTCATCGGCGATCACCCGCCAGGCGCGTTTCGGCGCCAGCATCACGCCCGTGACATGGCCGACCAGGCCGGGCTGCAGAACTGCCATCTGCCCTTCTCCGTTTCGCCCCGCCGATCGATCGGATCACTACGCGCGGTGCGCCCGCTCGTTCCTTCGGGGCCGGTCAGAGGTGGACCGGCGTTGCCGCCATCTCCCCCACCACCGTGGTCCAGCGGTGCACCCGCCAGCCGGTCACCAACCCGGCGAGCACATAGGGGTCGGCGGCGGCGAAAGCCTCGACGGTGCCCGCCTCCTCGGCCTGGAACAGCAGCACCGCCCCCTCGACCGGATCGAGCGCGCCACCGAGCAGCAGTTCGCCCCGCTCGACCGCCGCCCAGGCATAAGCGAGATGCCCGGCGCGATGTTCGCCGCGCCGGTCGAGATAGTCGTCGGCGAGGTCGTAGGTCAGCAGCCAGTGGGCCATGGGGTCTCCTTCATATCCTGTCGATCATGCGTCGCTCCGGCGGAGGCCGGAGCCGCCACGATATTGGCGCTCATTTGGCCTCTGGCGGCTCCGGCCTCCGCCGGAGCGACGACGTATAGAAGGGCGCTTCGCATCAAAACCACCCCGCCGCCTTCAACGCAGGCGCGTTCGCCCGGCTGACCGGAGCGATAAGCCCGCCCGCCAGCCGCGCCTCGCCGCTGCCGCCCCGGCGCCAATCGATCGCCTCGATCGCGTCGGCCGCCGCCCACCAGCTGCGGTGGAGCTGGTGGCCATGCGCCTGCGCCAGTTCGGCCATCGCATCGGCGAAGCGCATCGTCAGCAGTTCGACGCCCTCGCCGGTGTGGACCCTGAGATAATGGTCGTGCGCCTCGATCGCGATCAGCCGCGCCGATCGTCGCTTCGCCGACAGGCGCAGGCGGAACGCCTTCTCCGCCTCGGGCAGCGGCGGCGCGATCACCGTGCGGGTCTCCACCGCCACTTCCCGAACCGGCCGCCGCCAGGCGAGCGCGCGCACCGTCATCACCGGCAGCGAGATGACGAAGACGTTCCAGAGATTGCCGAACCAGTGCGCGATCGTCAGCGGCTGATCGCCCAGCCGGTGGCCGGTGCTGTCGACGAGCAGGGTGACCGCGGGCGTCATCAGCAGCGACACCACGAGCAGCCGCTTCCACAGCGGCACCAGCCGCCGGCCGACCGTCTCGTCGACCGCGATGCCGATCGCCCCGCCACCGATGATGCAGATCAGCCAGTAGAGGAAGCGCGGGCCACCGGGCAGCCCGTCGGTGTCATAGGGCCCGATCGCCCCCAGGAAGAGGCCGATCGCCATGAGCAGGGCGGCCTCGGCGGCGAGCCGGCGCCAGCGCGTCATCCCCATCGCCTTGGTCCCCTTGGCAGCCGCGAAACACGCCCCGTCACCATTCGCGCAGCGGGCGCACCATTCGCGAAAACCAGCCTAGTCGGGCGATCCGCGCTCGGCAATCTGGCCTTCGACCGATCCATCGCATCTGGGAGCATGCCATGCCGATCCGCACCGAAGCCCGTACCGGACAAAACCGCCTGACCCTGGGCCTGTGGGGTCTCGCCGCGCTGTTGAGCGCCGGCGTCGCCATCGTCTCCGCCCGTTATCTGCCGGGGGTAGGATCGCTGATGCCGCGCATCCCGCTGTCGCCCGAGGTGCTCGCCAATCTGTTCGCGAAGCCCTGGCTGCTGCTCCACGTCCTCGGCGCGGTGACCGCACTGTTCGTGGCGCCCTTCCAGTTCCAGCCGGGCTTGCGCGCCCGCGCGCCGGGCTTCCACCGCTGGACCGGGCGGGTCTATGCGATCGGCTGCCTGCTCGGCGGCGCGGCGGGGCTGATGCTGGCGCTGGGCTCCAGCGCGGGGCCCCTCGCCACCCTCGGCTTCGGCGGCCTCGCCATCGCCTGGCTGGTAACGACCAGCCTGGGCTGGCGCACCGCGCTCCAGCGCCGCTTCGACCAGCACCGCGCCTGGATGATCCGCTCCTTCGCGCTCACCTTCGCGGCGGTGACCCTGCGGCTCTATCTGCCGCTGATCCCGCTGACCGGGGTGGAGTTCGTCGACGGCTACCGGGCGATCTCCTTCCTCTGCTGGGTCCCCAACCTGGTCGTGGCGGAGCTCTACCTCCGCCGCACATTGCCTGCCGTCGCACTGTTCGGCCGGCACCGGCGCATGCTCATGGCATAGCCTTGATATGATCGATGAAGGCCCGGAGCGGCGCCGGCACCAGGCGCCGCCCGGAATAATACAGGAAGGGACCGGGGAAGCTTTCCCACCAGAGCTCCAGCACCGGTTCCAGCGCGCCGCTGTCGAGATGCGGGCGCAGCCATTCCTCGAACAGCTGGATCACCCCGCCGCCCGCCGACGCCACCGCGATCGCCAGATCGGCCGCGCCGCCGGGACTGACGATCAGCGGCCCGGTCGGGTCGACCCGCACCACCTCCCCGTCGCGCTCGAACTCCCACGGCACCACCGCCCCGCTGGAGAAGCGCGCGCGCAGGCAGGCATGGCCGAGCAGGTCGCGCGGATGATCGGGCCGGCCGTGCCGATCGAGATAGGCAGGCGCCGCCGCCGCCGCGAAGCGCTGGACCCTGGGGCCGATCGGCACCGCGATCATGTCCTGCTCCAGCCGCTCGTCATAGCGGATCCCGGCGTCGCAGCCCGAGGCGAGCACGTCGACGAAATTGTCGTCGGCGGTGATGTCGACCTGGATCTCGGGATAGGCCGCCAGGAAGGAGGGCAGGATCGCCGGCAGCACCAGCCGCGCGGCGCTGACCGGCACGTTGAGCCGCAGGGTCCCGGCCGGGCGATCGCGGAAGCCGTTCACCACGTCGAGCGCGGCATCCACCTCGCGCAGCGCCGGGGTGAGCCGCTCGATCAGCCGCTGCCCCGCCTCGGTCGGCACGACGCTGCGCGTGGTGCGGTGGAGCAGGCGGACGCCCAGCCGCTCCTCCAGCCGCCGCACCGCCTCGCTGAGGCCCGAGGCGCTGGCATTGGTGACCCGCGCCGCCTCGCGGAAGCCGCCCGCGCGCGCCACCGCGACGAAGGCGTTCAGATCGGCAAGATCATAGTGCATTGTTCGATATTCCGCACGGACTGTCCGGATTTCACCCTCTAATCGAACGACCCGGCTCGGCATAGATGGAGGGTCGCGAAAGGAGACTTCCCCCCATGTCTGCCAACGATTCCACCACCGACATCTTCCAGCTCGGCGACCGCGCCGTCCGCCGCCTCGGCTATGGCGCGATGCAGCTCGCCGGCCCCGGCGTGTTCGGCCCGCCGAAGGACCATGACGCGGCCCTCGCCGTGCTGCGCGAGGCCGTGGCGAGCGGCGTCAACCATATCGACACCAGCGATTTCTACGGCCCGCACGTCACCAACCACATCATCCGCGAGGCGCTGGCGCCCTATCCGGACGATCTCGTCATCGTCACCAAGATCGGCGCGCGCCGCGGCGCCGATGCCTCCTGGCTGCCCGCCATGGCCCCCGACGAACTGCGCCAGGCGGTGCACGACAATCTGCGCCACCTGGGCCTGGACCGGCTCGACGTCGTCAACCTGCGGATCATGGGCGGCATCCACCATCCGAGCGAAGGCAGCATCGCGCCCGAGCTGAAGGTCCTCGCCGGACTGCAGCGCGAGGGGCTGGTCCGCCAGATCGGGCTGAGCAACGTGACAGCCGCGCAGATCGAGGAGGGGCTGGGCATCGCCGACATCGTCTGCGTCCAGAACCACTATAACCTCGTCAACCGCGCCGACGATGCGCTGATCGACGATCTGGCCGCGAAGGGAATCGCCTATGTTCCCTTCTTCCCGCTGGGCGGGTTCAGCCCGCTCCAGTCGTCGATCCTGTCGGAGGTCGCGGCCGACCTCGGCGCGACGGCGATGCAGGTGGCGCTCGCCTGGCTGCTGCGCCGCTCGCCCAACATATTGCTGATCCCCGGCACCAGCTCGGTCGGCCATCTGCGCGAGAATCTGGCGGTAGCGAGCCTCGCTCTCCCGGATGAAGCGATGGTACGGCTGAACGGCATCGCCGCGCAGCAGGGCTGATCAGCCACCGGCCATCGCGCGCTCTCGCATGCGATGGCCGGCATCGGCTATAAGGGGGCCATGTCGACCGAAGCCGACGCACCCTGGCACGCCCATATCTATTGCGAGGATGGCCAGCGCCCCGCCGCCCTGGCGCTGCGCGAGCGCTTCACCGCCGCGCCGCACATCCTGTTCACGGGATCGATGACCGAGGGCAAGACGGGGCCGCACCCGATCGCCCAGTTCGAGATCCACTTCCTCGCCCATTCGCTGCCCGATGTGGTGCCGCTGATCGAGGCGTCGGGACTGCGCGCGCTGGTCCATCCGCTCACCGACGACGACCTGGCCGATCACACCAGCCTGGGGCGCTGGATCGGCGGCGATCCGCTCGACCTCGACCTGTCGGTGCTCGACCCGCCGGGCGAGAATCAGGGCATCGCCCGCTTCGGCCGACGGGATTTTTAGAAAGCCTCAGTTCCTCCCTATGCGAAGCATGGGGAGGGGGACCATCCGCAGGATGGTGGAGGGGTAGGGCAGAACCAAGCCGACTATGGTGGATCGGAGGTCGGAAACCCCTCCACCATTCGCTGCGCGAATGGCCCCCTCCCCGTCCTGCGGACAGGGAGGATCTTGGCGTTACTCTTGCTTCCCGGCCCTATATACCATAGGAGGGTATCCTATGGCTCATCTCTCCCACAATAACGACGCGCTGATCGCGCGGGTCCGCCGCATCGCCGGCCAGCTCAACGCGGTCGAGAAGGCGCTGACCGAGGAGGCGTCCTGCGCCACCGTGCTCCACCGCATCGCCGCGGTGCGGGGTGCTGTGGGCGGGCTTCTCAACGAGGTGATCGCCGACCATCTGGAAAACCATGTCGCCGCCCCCGGCCTCAGCGAAGCCGAGCGTGCCGAAGGCGCGACCGAGCTGATGGCCGTCATCCGCCGCTACGCCGAGTGAACCGAACCATGACCGACAGCCGACACGCCGCCCATCATCACGACTTCCTGGGCGCGGGGCATGACGACAATGCCCGCCGCACCCGCTGGGTCGTGCTCCTCACCGCCGCGATGATGGTGGGCGAGATCGTCGCGGGCTATGCCACCGGATCGATGGCGCTGCTCGCCGACGGCTTCCACATGGCCACCCATGCCGGCGCGCTGGGCGTGGCGGCGATCGCCTATGGCTATGCGCGCCGCCATGTCCGCAACCCGCGCTTCAGCTTCGGCACCGGCAAGGTGGGCGAGCTGGCGGGCTTCGCCTCGGCGCTCGTCCTCGCCATCGTCGCGGCCGGCATCGCGATCGAGGCGGCGATCCGCCTGGCCCAGCCGGTGCCGGTCGACTTCGGCAACGCCACCCTCGTCGCGGTGCTCGGCCTGGGCGTCAACCTGGTCAGCGCGCTGCTGCTCGCGGGCGGGCATCATCACGGCCATGACCATGGGCATCACCATGATCATAACCATGGCCACCACCATCACGGTCCTGGCGGCGACAGCAATCTGCGCGCGGCCTATATCCATGTCCTCGCCGACGCGCTGACCTCGGTGCTGGCGATCGTCGCGCTGCTCGCGGGCCGCTATCTGGGGTGGACCTGGATGGACCCGGCGATGGGCATCGTCGGCGCGATCGTGATCGCGCGCTGGTCGATCGGGCTGATGCGCCAGACATCCTCGGTGCTGCTCGACATGACCGACCAGCACGTCGCCAACGAGGTGCGCACCCTGGTCGAAGCCGACGGCCGCAGCCGGATCACCGATCTCCATGTCTGGCGGATCGGCCCCGAGGCGCACGCCGCCGTCGTCGAGGTGGAGCATGGCCCGGCGGCGGACGTGCTACGCGAGAAGCTGCGCGCGGTGCACGAGATCGCGCATCTCAGCGTGGCGGTGCGCTAGACCCCCGCTTCACAATCGTCGCTCCGGCGGAGGCCGGAGCCGCCACGACAGGCGCGACCAGCTTGCCACAAGAGCCTCTAGCGGCTCCGGCCTCCGCCGGAGCGACGCGGGTGGCTAGGGACGCTTAGCTCCCGACCGGCACTTTCTCCGACAGGGCGGCGTCGATCATATATTCCCACACCTCGCCGGCATCGCTCGTGTTGGTCATGCAGCAGCCGATCGGGATGTCGGCGCCGGCCTTCGCCATCGGGCGGGTCGGCACGCGCATCGCGCGGACCAGTTCGCGCGCCTGATCGGCCCGCTCCTCCCAGCGATCGCCGAGCCCCGCCTGCTCCGCGAGGATGCGGGCGAGCCGCTCGATCATGCCGTCTGCCATGCGCTGGATGCTCCTGCCTGTTGATCGCCCTTCCCTAGCACGGGATGGGCCATGCTCAAGAATCTGGACCCACGCCCCGGACAGGCGCTATGCCGCCCGGCGATGAGCAACAAATTGATCGAGATCTGCGACACCAAGCGTGGCCATGTCGCCGCGATGAAGGCGCGGACCAGCTTCGCCGACCTGTCCGCGCGCGCCAAGGCCGCCGATGCCCCGCGCGGCTTCCGCGCCGCGCTGGACGCCAAAGTGGCGGCCGGAGGCTATGGCTTGATCGCCGAGATCAAGAAGGCATCGCCGTCGAAGGGGTTGATCCGCCCCGATTTCGATCCCCCCGCGCACGCTCGCGCCTATGAGGAAGCGGGCGCGGCCTGCCTCTCGGTGCTCACCGACATGCCCTATTTCCAGGGCCATGATGAATATCTGGTGCAGGCGCGCGCTGCCTGCTCGCTGCCCGCGCTGCGCAAGGACTTCATGGTCGATCCCTGGCAGGTCACGGAAGCCCGCGCGCTCGGCGCTGACGCGATCCTGATCATCGTCGCCGCCCTCGACGACAGCGAGATGGCCGAGATCGAGGCCGCCGCGATCGAGCATGGCATGGACGTGCTGGTCGAGGTCCATGACGCCGAGGAGCTGGAACGCGCGATCCGGCTCAAGTCGCGCCTGATCGGGGTCAACAACCGCGACCTGCGCGACTTCTCGATCGATCTCACCCGCACCTACGACCTGGTCGGCGGCGCGCCCGAAGGCTGCACCTTCGTCGCCGAGAGCGGCCTGGGCTCGAAAGCCGATCTCGACGCGATGGCCGAGCATGAGGTGCGCTGCTTCCTGGTCGGCGAGAGCCTGATGCGCCAGGACGACGTGGCGGCGGCGACGCGCAGGCTGCTCACCGGCGCATGAGCGGCGGCAAGCTCACCCATATCGACGAGGATGGCGCCGCCCGCATGGTCGACGTCTCCGCCAAGGCCGAGACCAAGCGCGAGGCCGTCGCCGAGGGCCGCATCCTGATCGCGCCGGGTGCGCTGGAGGCGATCCGCGCCGGATCGGTGAAGAAGGGCGACGTGCTCGCGGTCGCGCGGGTCGCCGGGATCATGGCGGCGAAGAAGACCGCCGAGCTGATCCCGCTCTGCCACCCGCTGCCGATCTCGGGCGTCACCCTCGACCTCGCCATCGAGGCCGACGGCATCCGCGCCACAGCGACCGTCACCACCACCTACACCACCGGCATCGAGATGGAGGCGCTGACCGCCGTCTCGACCGCTTTGCTCACCGTCTACGACATGGCCAAGGCGCTCGATCGCGGCATGCGGATCGAGGGCATCCGCCTCCTCTCCAAGACCGGCGGCAAGTCGGGCGACTGGAAGGCCGAGGGCTGATGGCGCTGATCCCGGTCGCCGAGGCGCGGGCGCGGATGATCGCGCTGAAGGGCCCGCTACCGGTCGAGACGGTGCCGCTGATCGAGGCGGTGGGCCGCTATGCCGCCGCCGACATCGCCGCCACCCGCACCCAGCCCGCGCTCGACCTGTCGGCGATGGATGGTTACGCGATCCGCTTCGCCGAACGCCCGGGGCCCTGGACGGTGGTGGGCGAAAGCGCGGCGGGCGGCGGGCTGGACCGGGCGCTGGCCCCCGGCGAGGCGGCGCGCATCTTCACCGGCGCGCCCGTGCCCGAAGGCGCCGACGTCATCCTGATCCAGGAAGAAGCCGGCCGCGACGGCGAGCGGCTGACCATGACGGGCGAGGGCCCGCCCCGCATCGGCGCGCATATCCGCCCGCGCAGCAGCGACTTCGGCGAGGGCCAGGCGCTGATCCGCGCCGGCACCCCGATCGGCGCCGCCGCGATCGCGCTGGCGGCGAGCGGCGGTCATGGCACGATCGCGGTGCGCCGTCGGCCCCGGGTCGCGATCCTGTCGACCGGCAACGAACTGGTGCCGCCCGGCGCGCCGACCCCGGGCGCGCTGCTCCCCGCCTCGAACGGGCCGATGCTGGAGGCGCTGCTCGCCCGCACCGCCTGCGACGCGCGCGACCATGGCGTCGTCCGCGACGATCTCGACCTGATCACCGCCGCCTTCGAGCGGCTGAAGGGCCAGGCCGACATCATCGTCACCACCGGCGGCGCCTCGGTGGGCGATCATGACCTCGTCTTGCCCGCGCTGAAGCGGGCGGGCGCCAATATCGATTTCTGGAAGGTGCGGATGAAGCCGGGCAAGCCGGTGATGATCGGCACGCTCGGCGACGCGATCGTGCTGGGGCTGCCGGGCAATCCGGTCTCGGCCTTCGTTACCGCCACCCTATTCCTGAAGCCGCTGATCGCGCATCTGTTGGGCAGCGCCGCGCCGGTGCCGCCGACCTCGGCCGCGCGGCTCGGCGCGCCGCTTCCGGCCACCGGCAACCGCGCCGAATATCTGCGCGGGCGTTGGGCGAACGGGCTGGTGGTGCCGGTGTCGGGACAGGACAGCGCGGGCCTTTCCGCGCTGGTCGATGCCGAGTTGCTGATCGTCCGCGAGGCCGAGGCGCCGGCGCTTCCCGAGGGGGCGGATGTGGAGATCGTTCCGCTCGCTTGACAGATTCCGCGCAGTTGCCTAAATGTTCCCAGTCCGTTCCCGGCTAGGACTTTGCCATGCTCACGCGCAAGCAACATGAACTGCTCAGCTTCATCCACCAGCGGCTCAGCGAGACCGGTGTCTCGCCTTCGTTCGAGGAGATGAAGGAAGCGCTCGACCTCAAGTCCAAGTCCGGCGTCCACCGGCTGATCAGCGCGCTCGAGGAGCGCAACTTCATCCGCCGCCTGCCCAATCGGGCCCGCGCGCTCGAGATCCTGCGCATGCCGGAAACCTCGGTGGCCAAGCCCGCCCCGGCCCCCAAGACCAAGGCGCCCGCGGCCATCCCCCAGCCCGCGAACGAGAATGTGCTGGAGATTCCGCTGCACGGCCGCATCGCCGCCGGTCTGCCGATCGAGGCGATGGAGGGGCAGAGCAGCCTCTCCGTCCCCGCCGCGCTGCTCGGCCCGGGCGAGCATTATGCGCTCGAGGTGTCAGGGGATTCGATGGTCGAGGCCGGCATCCTCGACGGCGACTATGCGCTGATCCGCCGCGCCGAGACGGCGCGCGACGGCGAGATCGTGGTCGCGCTGATCGCCGGCCATGAGGCGACGCTCAAATATTTCCGCAAGGAAGGCGCGATGGTCCGGCTCGACCCGGCCAACCGCTCCTATGACCCGCAGCGCTACAAGCCCGACCAGGTGATGATCCAGGGCAAGCTCGCCGGGCTGCTGCGGCGGTACTGAAACTTCAGAAAAACAACGTCACTCCAGCGCAGGCTGGAGTCCATGTCTGCTTTCTCATTCGATGGCCAACTGGCTGATGAGAGACATGGACCCCAGCCTTCGCTGGGGTGACGTGTTTTGGGTTTGGTACCGAGGGACAAGGGTCACGCTGGGCGTGATCCCGCATCCATCGCCGCTCCGCCCGAGCAAGGAGCGGTGCGGCGACATTGGAGTAGAGCCCCCCCCCCAATTCACCCCTCCCTTCAAGGGAGGGGCAAGGGGTGGGTGACGGAGCCAAGGGGGTCGATCCCCCTTGGCGGAGTTCATCGGGGCGATCGACGATGCTCGCTACGCTCGCAACCCACCCCTCAATCCCCTCCCTTGCAGGGAGGGGAGGCATTGGCTCACCCCAGTTTGCACGCCGCGAACTTGTTGCCGTCGAGGTCGCGGAAATAGGCCATGTAGAAGCCCGGCCCGCGCTCGCCCGGCACGCCCTCGCAGGTGCCGCCCAGTTCGATCGCCTTGCCGTACAGCGCGTCGACCGCGTCGCGGCTCTCCATCTCGAACGCGATCATCGAGCCGTTGCCGACCGAGGCCGCGTTGCCGTCGAACGGCGGGAAGACGCTCAGCAGCAGCCGGCCGTCCTTGCCATAGACCACCCCGCCGCGCGGATGATCGAACATCTTGGTGGCGCCCTGCGAGCCCATCAGCTCGTTGTAGAAGGGTATCGCCGTGTCGAGATTGTTGGTGCCCACCGTCGCATAGCTGATTTTCATCGACCCTCTCCCACTCAAAGATCACTGCCGACCCTATGGCCTGGCGCCGGCACTGCCAATGATCAGCGGGGCCACCCTGCTTGATCCAGCGAGAGATAGACGCTGTCGCACCATTCGTCGCCGACCAGCCAGGTCCGCTCGACCCGCTCGGTCTCGACGAAGCCCAGCCGGGTCAGCAGTGCCAGCGAACCGCCATTGCGCGGGTCGACATCGGCCTCGATCCGCGGGATTCCATGCAGGGCGAAGGCGCGCCCGATCACCGGCGTCAGCGCCTCGCGCGCCAGCCCCTGGCCCCAATGATCGGGGTGGAGGATGTAGCCGATCCAGGGAAAGCGATAGAGCCCGGCCTTGCCGATCACCGCGCCATCGCGCTCGACCACGAAATCCTCACCCTCGCCGGGCTGGATCGCCAGCATCGAGTCGAGCCATTCGCGCGTCTCGTCCAGCCCGCCATGGGGCGGGGTCGACCAGTAGCGCATCGCGACAGGGCTGCTCAGCACCACGTGGAGAGGATCGAGGTCGTCGGCGCGCGCGGGTCGCAACAGCAGGCGGGCGGTACGGATTTCAGCCATTTTTCTTTTCAGCTCCCGACCCTCAAGGCCAATTGACCGGCTTTCGCGGCTCTGCCATTCGATGAGTCTATTCGATAAACACAGGAGTGGGGAATGTCTGACGGCGTGACGATCATCATGGATCTCGACGTGAAGCCCGAAGTGGTGGACGGCCTGGCCGCCGGCTTCCCTTCGATGATCGACGAAACCGCGCAGCGGAAGGGTTTCCGCAACATCCGCATCGTCCGCAACGACAATCACCTGCTGCTGATCGAGGAATGGGACAGCGAGCAGGATTATCGCGACTATATCGCCTGGCGCACCGAGCGCGGCGACATGGATAATCTGGGCACGATGGTCAACGGCAGCACGATCAGCGTGTGGCCGACCTTGATTCATCGCGCCTGACGGGGCAACCGCTCACCAGTCTCTGAAGATCGCCCCTGTCCGGAGGGCAGGGACGATCTTGGCTGCCCCCTTGCTACCAGCCACACCTCCCCCTATCGCCGAGGGGCGATTTTCGGCGGGAGACCAAAGCGTGCGCTTCGATGGGACGAGCAACTATGTGGCGACCGACGACCTGAAGGTCGCGGTCAACGCGGCGGTCACCTTGCGTCGCCCGCTGCTGGTGAAGGGCGAACCCGGCACCGGCAAGACCGTCCTGGCGCACGAGATCGCCGCCGCCACCGGCGCCCCGCTGATCCAGTGGCACATCAAGTCGACCACCAAGGCGCATCAGGGCCTGTACGAATATGACGCGGTCGCCCGCCTGCGCGACGGCCAGCTCGGCGACGAGCGGGTCCACGACATCCGCAACTATATCAAGCGCGGCAAGCTGTGGGACGCCTTCACCAGCGAACAGCTGCCGGTGCTGCTGATCGACGAGATCGACAAGGCCGACATCGAGTTCCCGAACGACCTGCTCCAGGAACTCGATCGCATGTCGTTCGACGTCTACGAGACCGGCGAGACGATCGCCGCGAAAGAACGCCCGATCGTCGTCATCACCTCGAACAACGAGAAGGAGCTGCCCGACGCCTTCCTGCGCCGCTGCTTCTTCCACTATATCAAATTCCCCGAGCGCGAGACGATGCAGGCGATCGTCGACGTCCACTTCCCTGGCATCCAGAAGGCGCTGGTGGGCAAGGCGATGGACATCTTCTACGACATCCGCGAGGTGCCGGGCCTGAAGAAGAAGCCCTCGACCAGCGAGCTGCTCGACTGGCTCAAGCTGCTGCTCGCGGAGGACATGCCGCTGGAAGTGCTCCAGTCGCGCGACCCCAAGAAGGCGATCCCCCCGCTCCACGGCGCGCTGCTCAAGAACGAGCAGGACATCATGCTGTTCGAGCGGCTAGCTTTCCTGGCTAGGCGCCAGGGAAGCTGAGCTTTTTGTTTTAGCCCTCAGGCGCCGGGCGGCGGACGTCCGTCCGCCTTGGCTTTCCTCGCATAAGCTCGGGCGGCCGTTCGGCCTTGCGGAGCCTTGGCAGGCTCCGACGATGAGCTCGTCGTCGGGACACGCCAGTGTCCCGCAAGCGCGAACGCGCGCCCGAGCTTATGCGAGGATAGCCAAGTGCGCGGATGCGCACGCCGGCGCCTGAGGCCTAACAAACAACTCCGGCGCCTGAGGCAAATCAAATAAGCATTTTTCCGGAGCGGGCGGCGCGGGGCGAATCGGGCATGGTCGGCTCGGGCCAATAATGCATTGAGAATCATATGGTTAACAGGGTTCTTCGGGCCGTTGCGGGCACCACGATCCACCCCTTTCGGCCAGCCGCGGAGATGAGCGCCGCGGAGGCGCTCGACGGGCTGTGGACCCTGCGCTTCGGTCGCTTCGGCTGCCGCGACGAGGAGACCCATGGCGGCGTCCTCCATGTCGAGGGCGATCGGATGGCGGGCGGCGACGGCCATTTCCTGTTCCATGGCCATCATGAACTGCAGGGCACCAGCCTGCGCGCCTGGTTCCAGGTCGTCCGCCACGGCGGGGCGCCCGAATATCTCGGCATCTTCGGCGACGTGCCGCCGATCTTCCAACTCGAATTCGTCGCCGAGGCGATCGGCCCCGGCCAATATGAGGGCCGCATCGAGCGCCAGGGGCATCCCGACCTGCGCATCCTGATGCGGCGCTTCGAGCTGCCGGCCAAGGGCGGCCGGATCGTCTGAACGGACATCCTATGAGCGACAATGCTGCGGTCGGAAAAGCGTGGCACCCCGTCTGGAGGGGCGGGGCGCCACGCAGATGCCCCGGACGGGCTTCCTGCCCGGAGCGTTCGCGAGACGGTGGCACCCGGGCCGAGAGAAAGGGGGTTCCCGGCCGGCCGCCATCGTCCCGAGAAGATCATCTGTGCCGGGCACAATTCCTCGCAGCCGACAGCACGCAAAAGCGTGCTCGGCCGCATTGGTTCCATCCTAATGTGCATTAGTGCGCTGAATCGTGCCGCGCGGGCGACGAGAGGCTAGAAAAGCCCGGAAAACTGCGCCTCTTCCTGCCGCGTGGGGGCGCCGGCCGGCTCGACCGTCAGAGTGCCCGCGGGCAGCGGCGCGATCAACTCCTGCGCCGGGATCGAACCGTCGAGCCAGGACGCCCAGCGATCGGGCGGCAGCAGCACGACCTGGCGGCTGTGATAGGGGGCGATATCGGGCCCGGGCTCGCAGGTGAGCAGGGTGAAGGCCTCGCCAACCGTCTCGTCCTGCTTCCAGAGGCCGGCAATGGTGAACATCTCGGCGCCCCGCCAGCGGAATAGCCATTTGTCCTTGCGCTTCCTGGCAGGATCGGCGGACGCGGTGAACTCGTAGAAACCGTCGACCGGGATCAGGCAGCGGCCCTGCTTCGCCGAATTGCGGAAGTCGCGCCCTTCGGAACGATAGTTATAGACCGGCTTGCCGCCCTGCCCCGGCCAGCTCCAGCGGCGGGTGACCAGGTCGGCGGCGCCCTGCTGCCCGCGCCCCGCCTCGTCCCGGGCCATCCGGACGATCACACTCGTGTCGGTGATGCGGATGCTCGCGGTCGGCTCGATGTTCGGCGCGCCCTCGGGGGTGCGGATCGTGATGAACTGGCGCTCGAAGGCGATCCGGAGCAGGTCGAGATCGAGCTTGCGCGAGACTTCGTTGCACATGGCGACGAGGGTAGCGGCGCGGCGCGGGGATGACGAGGGAGAAGACGCCGCTGCTCAGAACTCGGTCCAGTCGTCGTCGCTGGGGGCGACGGCGAGGTTGCCGTGGAGGTGGACGGCGGGGGCAAAGACGGGCGCTGGCCGCGGCGCCGCGCGTGGGGGCATGACCGGCGCCCGCATCGCCACCATCGGCTCTCCCCCGGCCCCAGTGCGGAACTGGGCGACAAGCGCGGCGAGACGGTCGGCCTCGCTGGCGAGGTTGCGCGAGGCGGCGGTGCTTTCCTCGACCATCGCGGCGTTCTGCTGGGTCATCTGGTCCATCGTGCGGACCGAGCCGTTGACCTGCAGGAGCTGCGCCGCCTGGCTCTCGGCCGAGCGGCTGATGCCGTCGACGATGCCACTGATCTGGTCGACCCGCGCGACCATGCGGCCGAGCATGCCGCCCGCGTCGCGGACCAGCGCGACCCCGGCCTCCACTTCGCGCGCAGAGGTGTCGATCAGGGTACGAATCTGCTGTGCGGCCTCGGCCGAACGCTGGCTGAGCGCGCGCACCTCCTGTGCCACCACGGCGAAGCCCTTGCCCGCCTCGCCCGCGCGCGCGGCCTCGACCCCGGCGTTGAGCGCGAGCAGGTTGGTCTGGAAGGCGATGCCATCGATCACCGAGATGATCTGGACGACCTGCTGGCTGGAGCGCTCGATCGCGCCCATCGCGTCGACCGCGCGGTTGACGACGACGCCGCTCTCGCCCGCCTCGCGCTGCGCCTCGCCGATCGAGGCGGTGGCGCTGGCGGCGCTCCTGGCGGTGCCCTGCACCATCTCGGTGACGCCGTTCATCGCGATCGCGGTCTCGGCGAGGGCCGAGGCCTGGCGCTCGGTGCGCTGGGCGAGGTCGTCGGAGGCGGTGCGCACCTCGGACGATCCGTCGCGGATGCCGCCGGCCACCTGGGTGACGCCCTGCACCATCGCGCGCAGCTGCTCGCAGGTGGCGTTGAAATCGGTGCGCAGCCGCTCATAAGCGGGGGGATAGGCCTCGGTGATGCGATGGGCGAAGTCGCCGTTCGACAATGCGCCGAGCCCGGCGCCGATCGAGCCGATCATCACCTCCTGCTCGGCGGCGACCCTGGCGCGCTCGGCGATCGCCTCGGCCTCCAGTCGCTCGCGCTCGGCGCGGCCCTTGGCGCGGCTGAGCATCAGCGCCTCCATCCGCTGGGCGAGCCAGGCGAGCACGGCGGTCTCGACCACGACGACGACGGCGTGGAACAGGACGCGGGCAATGTCGGCGCCGCCTTCGGGGAAGACGAGGCTGGGCAGGACGAGGGTGACGAGCAGGTGATGGACCGCGGTGACCGCGGCGGCGGCGACGATCGGCCGCCAGTCCGCCAGCACCGCGATGGTGGCGATGATCGCGAAGAAGATCATGTGGATGTCGGCCTGCCAGGCGGCGGCGGGCCATTGCGCGAGCATGATCGCGGGATAGAGCGGCAGGGTGATGCCGAAGACGAGCCGCGCGCGGGGCCCCGCATCGCCGGCGCGGGCGAGGAAGGTGGGCGCGGCGGTGACGGCGAGTGCGACGAGGCCCGGCAGCCAGCCGCTCGGCGACCAGATACAGCCGAGCAGGATCACCGCGACGCAGGCCCAGGCGATCGCCGCCAAGGCCTTCACGCCACCACCCCGCAATGCGTCCAGTTCTGCCATCACTCTACTCCTATACCGTTGGCCGCGTCCGGGCCGCCGTGCAGCCGGCCAGGTTCGGCAGGCCGATCAGCAGCGCCCCATGCGCGAGCGCGGGCGCGGCGAGCGCCCCCCTTTGTCCCTCGACGATCATCGCCCCGTCGAACGCCGAGCGCCCGACCAGCCGGCCGTCAGCGCGGATCACCCAGTCGAGCGTCTCGCCCATCGGCCGCGGCACGAAGGGCAGCACCAGCATCGCCCCCTGCGACGGCGGCGCGAACAAAGCCGCCGACAGCGCGACGGCCGCCGCCATGGCCTGCAGCACGAGCAGGCGGGCGGACGCGCCGGGGGCGCCGGGGGAAGAGGCGGGGGATTCGCTCACCCTGCCGCTGTGGCAGCCAATTGCTAAGACCGGGTTAGGGCGGAGCATGGCTTCGACCAAAGAAGGACGCCCGGAAGGCGGGGCAGAGCGGCCCGTGCCGGGGTGACGCTACGACCTGCCCGCTCCCGGTGCGGGGACGATAGACGACGAGCGGCGGAGGATTTTTCCGGGTGCATGGGGTTGTTCGCCCGAATTTTTGTTTTTCGCCCGGTCTCCCCTCCCCGCTGTCGCCGGAAGGACGCGGGGCGACGGCGCGCAACGCCCCGATCAGTCGCGCGGTGGCGCCGGGGCTGGTGGCGCGCAGATAGGCGCGGATCTCGCGGATCCACGCCGAGCGCAGGCCATGTTTCCAGGCGTTGCGATTGCCGCGCCGTGCGCCGCTGCCCCGGCCGCCATGCATCCGGCAACGCTGCCTGCCGTGGATCGCCGGCGAGCGGCAGGGCGTACCGGCGCGGGTGCGGGCGCCGCAGCGCGGGGCAGAGGCGAGGATGTCGGGTTCGGCGGATCGCCTGGGCGAGGATCGAGCGGTGGCGCTCGACGACGACGGTGGGGATGGGCGCGCGGGCGCGGGCGGAACGACCAGGAGGGCAGCGGCGGACCGGTTCAGATCGACCTCGGGGCTTCGCTTTCAGAGGGCGCCTGCCTAGCGCAGACCGGGTCGGAATTCAAGAACAAATAAAGAACATATGGCCTGAAGCGTCACCGCCGGGGCCCGGACGATCAGCGCTCCCGGCGACTCTCGGCGAACAGCCGCACCACCTCGACACCCTCGACCTTGCCGCTCGCCACCCGCTGGATGAACAGCGGATAGGCGATCTCGTCCCGGTCGGCCGGCGCGAAGCGCCAGCCCGACCGGCCATCGGACAGCCGCAGCGGTTCGAGGCGGGCCCAGGCAAGGTCGGGCTTGAGCCGATCGAGCGCCGCCGCGTCGCCAATCAGCCCGATCGACGGCCTCGCATGCGGGTTGTCGAGATCGTCGACGCCACCATCGGGACAGCTGGGGATCGCGGTCCCGGTCGCGACGAGCAGCCGGTCGGCCTGCGCCTTGAAGATCAGCGCGCCAACGTCGCGATAGCGCGTATCCCGGCCCAGCTCGAAGCGCGCGAAGGCGACCCCGCGATCCTCGGCCGCGGCGACCAGCTTCACCACGCCGCCCTGCTCCGCCATCGCCCGGACCTCGGCCACCTTCGCCGGATCGCCGCTGACCGAGATGTGCATCGGCAGCGGATTTGGGGAGATATAGCAGAGGATGGCGAGGGCGGCGGATGTCATTGCCATGATCTGCCCCTTGAAATCATCACATCATCGCGCGGTACCCACCCGACGACAATGGCTATCAGGCCGGAACCTTCACCCCTTCCAACTCCTCGATCCGCGCGATGATCTGCTGCTCGACCTTATAGATGTCGGTGAGCGAGGCAATCGGGTGACGGGTCTCGTCCTTCTCGACGAAGGTGCCGACATAACGCGTGGTCGGGCTGTTGAAGTGGAGCCGAGCCAGGGTCTTGCGGTTGTTGTCGTCGAGCAGGATCGCGCAATAGGATTTGGAGTCGCGGATCACCACCCGGCTGGGGTCGACATGGCGGCTGGCGATCGCCTGGACGATCCGGAAACCGGAAATCTCGTCCTCGGTGGTGATGACGCCGCTACCATCGGACATGTCGTCGGAGGCATTCTCCTCGATCAGGTCGACCGAGGGATTGGCGACGTTCAGCGCGGAGTTGAGCCGGTCGTTGACCTTGTCGCGGATGAACTCGGAGATCGTGTTGCTGAGCAGGCCGTGGAACTGCTCCTTCAGCGCCGCCGTGGCCCGACCCGCCTGCACGCGCGGCAGCATGATCTTGACCAGATCCTCCGACGGATTAGCGAATTCCTTCTCCAGTTCGATCCGAAGCTGCGACTGGAGCTTTAGCCGGCCGGCTGCCTCGACGATGTGCTCGATGTTGAAGCCATGTTTGGAAAAGCGCTCCAGGATTGCGGGATCAGTGCGTTTGATCGCGTCCATCGAGAAGACGTAGAAAGGCTTCTCGTCCATCTTGTTGGGCTGCTCGGTATCCGAATAGAATTGGTACACCACGCCGTTGGTGAGGATCGCCACGCGCGCATCCGTCACCACAAAATAGCGGAACAGCTGCGAGGCGTGCTTGAGATCGAGCTCGACGGTCGAGGGCTTGCACTCGATCAATATGTTGAGCTTTCCACCGGAACAGACGGCGTAATCGACCTTCTCGCCTTTCTTGATCCCGACATCCGCAACATATTCCGGGATCACTTCGCCGGGATTGAAGACATCGTAACCGAGCGCCTGGAGAAACGGCAGGACAAGCGCTGTCTTGGCAGCTTCCTCGGTCAGAAGAAATTCGCGATGTTCGATCGTGCGCTTCTCAAGCGCCATGAGCTTGGTAGCAAGTTCCATGTGAAGCCCCCTCCAATGATGAGGGAGAGTAAGACTATATTGTCCTTGGAACCGAACGAAGTTTACTCCGGAATGGAGGTTCTCGATTTGAACCAATAGTGCCGATCAGATGAAATCGGTGAGCCCGAGGGGTCCGCCGATCTGCACCACCGAGTCGACCACGCCGCCGCCATTGCCGGACCAGAAGAGGAAGGTGATGAAGCCATCGGTCAGCACCGCGACTTCGGCGTTGCCGGGATGCTGATCGAACAGGGCCTGCGCCGTCACGCTCATCTTGTCCGCGAAGCCGCCGGTTTCGGGCGGGGCGGTGCCGACCAGCACGGCCTGCGGCAGGAAGCCCAGCGAAATATGATCGATGCCCTGTTCGAAGTCGGCGATCCGGTCATTGTCCAGGCCGATCGGGCTGCTGGTGGGGCCGAAGACGAACAGGTCGGCTCCCGTGTAGCCGAACAGCCAGTCCGCCCCCAGATCGCCCATCAGCACATCATTGCCGGCCCCGCCGTCGATCGTGTCATTGCCCTGCCCGCCGCGCAGGACATCATTGCCCTCGTCTCCGCTGATCCCGTCATTGCCGCGATTGCCGTTGATCGTGTCGTTGCCGGCGTCGCCATAGAGCGCGTCGTCATCGGCGCCACCGTTGATCCGGTCCGATCCGGCGCCGCCGAAGATGGTGTCGTTACCGGCATTGCCCTGGACATAGTCGCCGCCGCCGCCGGCCTGGATCGAGTCGGCGCCGTCGGGGCCGCCATTGGCCGAATGCCCGTAGATATGATCATTGCCGTCGCCGGCGATCAGCGTGTCGCGGCCCGCACCGCCATCGAGGATGTTGTGATTGGCGATGTCGATGATCCAGTCGTCCTGCGCGCTGCCGTGGAAATGATCATTGCCCAGCGCGAGCGAGAGCAGGAAATTCCGATCGGGGATGCCGTTGGGCGAGAGGAAACTGCCGGACGAGGCGAGGGTGTCGGCGGAGAAAGCGAGCCCGGCCTGGCTGTAGAGCAGCACGCCGTCCTTGCTATATTCGAACGCCGTCATCACGCCCGCGATCGGCCGGCCCTGCGCGTCATAGGTGAGCCCCGTGCCGGGGCCGCTGGCGGTGAAGGCGTAGCGATAGCCGTCGACCTCATAGACCAGCGACTGCGCGCTGCGCGTGATCGCGACGTTCGGGCCCAGGATCCGCTGGATGTTGAAATCCATCCGCAGCGGATTGTCACCCGGAGCAAAGATATGCGCCATGAAGTCCCCCCAGGCCGGCGATGATCGCCGATCGGCGCTGGCCTGTCATGGGGATAAGTATCGGAAATGGAGGAGATTTCGGCGGGGGTGCCGGGCTGGCGCGCGGCGCCCCCGCCGATCGGATCAGATGAAGTCGGCGCGGCCGAAGTCGCCGACATTCTGGCTCAGGAAGTTCGCCACCGAGTCGATGGTGGGGCCGCCCGAGGATGCCCAGAAGAGCAGGGTGGAGCCGCCCTGCAGCGCGACGACGGCGACTTCCGAATTGCCGGCATTGCCGTCGAACAGCGCCTGCGCGGTGGCGCGGGCGGCGTCGATGGTGGCGGCGGTGCCGCTGCCGACGAGCACCGAGGCGGGGGTGAAGCCGATATTGATCAGGTCGGTGCCCTGCTGGAAATCGGTGACGGTGTCGACCGTCGCGCCGATCGCGCTGCCGCCGCTGGTGAACAGGAAGGTGTCGACCCCGTCGCCGCCGGTGAGCCGATCGGCCCCCGCATCGCCCGACAGGACGTCGTTGCCCGCGTCGCCGCCGATCGTGTCGTCGCCCTGGCCGCCGCGCAGCGAGTCATTGCCGGTGCCGCCGAAGATCTGGTCGTTGCCGCGATTGCCGTTGATCGTGTCGTTGCCGGCGTCGCCCGAGAGCTGGTCGTCGTCCTGCCCGCCCTGGATGCGATCCGATCCGTCGCCGCCGCTGATCGTGTCATTGCCGGCATTGCCGTTCACATAGTCCGATCCGGCGCCGGCCGAGATCCTGTCGCCCCCGTCGGTGCCGCCGCTGGCCGACTGACCATAGAGATGATCGTTGCCGGTGCCGCTGGTGAGCGTGTCCGAACCCGAGCCGCCGAACAGATTATTGTGGCCGACCAGATCGTTGATGTCGTCGGCGAGGTCGCCGCCGAGGATGGTGTCGTCGCCCGTCAGGAAGGCGCCGAAGCCCGCGGCGGGATTGCCGCTGAGGATGCCCTGGAAGAGCTGGAAGAAATCGATGTTGATGCCCTGCACGTCGAAGCTGGTGGCCCCGAAGGTGACCTTAAGCGAGGTGATGGTGCTGCCCGGTGCGCCGAGCGAGAAAAGGTTGGTGCCGGTCAGCCGGTAGGAGAAGTCATTCCCCACCCGGAAGCTGATGACATTGTTGCTGACCTCGGTGATCGAATAGTTCGCCGGATTGGCGAGCGACGACAGCGAGAGACGCGAAAGATCGAGGCTGGCAAGCCCCGTTACCGTTACGGTTGCCATGCTACTTAAACTCCCCTGTTACCCGGCGCGGAGAAAGCCGGATGGGGGGTGCAGGGTCAACGGGACGGGCCGAGGTTTCAGATAAGTTCAGGTTTGGGGGAGAGCGCATGTCGCCGTTGCACCCTGAGGGGTTAATCTCATGGATGGATGCGCTAGATACTATCTATGTCGCCCATAAACCGGGCAAAGCTAACACTCTGCCTTCGAACTTCTGCGAAGCGGGGCGCGGCCTCCTTTGCTCGATCGGCGTAAAATTTTGCTATGGTTGAGTTACCATAACTGGCTTTTAAAGCACGAAAAGGTGTTTTGGTATCCGGAAGGCTTTCCCACGCTTTTGCATCGGGGCGAAGAGCGGCAAGAAGCCAAGCTTCAGAGTGCATTACCGGGAATGCAAAGTGCACTTGATCTTCGCGTTCATCTGTTACTGACAGCCACTCCGAAACCATCTTTTGTAGCGCATCTAGTCTATCATCGACAGATAGAGGTTCTGACGGAATTTCGAAATCTGAATGCTCAGAACACTGCATGACAGCATCGCCATCCAGCTGTACAAATATAAGGTCACACGGCTCATCATCATCCTCTATAGGACTGAAGTAGGTCTCTAAGCCATCGCCTCGATTTGCTTTACACCAGCCGACGACACGCCCCCATCCCCCACCTCCAAAGACACCCGAAGTGGCGTCTGGGAATGGTTGAAGATATTTTATGCGAAGTGGCCGTTCAAATCTCTCGGGCAAAATATGGCTGAGGAACTCAACCAGCACAGGGAAGTCATTGGTTCCTTCCGCTACGAGACCAAGAACAGCCATTAAAGCGCATCTTTAATTCTGTTTTCAAGGAGAAGCTCCGACAAATTACGCCCCCTATGCTTAGCCGCCCACTGATCTCTCGTTAACCCTTCAGGGGGTTTGAATCTCCGAAAAATAGTAGACCCCACTGCACGTGGAACACCCGACGGAGCGATATTTTCGTCCCTGATACGGCTAGCAATGAAAATCCGCTGATTACTATCGAAAATGTCAAAACTATCTAGAGAAGATGGATGATGAGAAGTCATAAAAACCTGCCTCTCATTTTCACTCGAAGATGACAAACAAACCTTAACCACATGATCGGTCAATTTTCGTACCAAGCTGGGATTTAAAGTTCCATCGACATTATCAAGTGCAAAAGTTCTCGGGGTATCGCCATGAGCAAGCAGCGTTGCTACAAATATTAGATAAAGAGTACCTTCGCTCGCATCAAAAGCACTGAGCAAATTCCTACCACCCCTCATGTATTTATCTTTTATATATAGCAGCTGCCCTTCAGATTTAACATGAGATGGCACAACAGAAGGATCGAAACCACTGACCATTACCTCATTGGCCCAACCAGGTTGCCATATGATACGTATGATCTTATTTAAATCGGAAGATTCCGTATTGAGAGCATGCGCAAAGGCAGAGGCTAAGCCAGAACCGGTCAAACCAAGTGGCTCCACCACCCGATTATCTACTGCGAGGCCACGCATCACGGCAGTTTGAGGAGCATATATCGCGAAACGTGCGAATTGCTCTAACTCTTCTCGAAAATCCTGTGATATATTTATGATAGGACCCACAACACTCCACACACTCCGCGCATCATCTATACTCAGATGATTTAAAATCCCCGAGCTGAATTCGTCCGATCGAACTTTAATTCCATGCATGCTACGGCCATATACTTGGCGATCGCCATCATACAAAGCCTCCGAAAAAAACTCCAAATAGGCGCTAGAAGTACTTGCGCGAATTCCACAGGCATATCGGCCATTCTCAAAAACAGCCTCAATGCGGAATGTTTTCGGTAGATCGTGACCCTTGAAGGCGGATTTAAATATATGCGGGAGTGAGAGCCGGATTCCCTTCAAGTCCAATTCACTTGGATCCAATCCACGAGAAAAAATAGCCGATAGGACTCCCAGGGCTTCTAGGATATTGGATTTTCCTGACCCATTAGGCCCTATGAATAAATTGACGCGCCCGAACTCGAGCTCGTCTTCGTGGATAGATTTAAACCGGCTTATACGGATGCTGCGGAGCATTAGGATTCCCATAGCTCGTGATTCGATGGGCAGCGAAGGTCTAACCTAGGCCTCTTGGCACGACAATGCGATGCTCCCGTCAAGGCAGCGCGGTAATGTCATGAAAGTCGCTTCCGTTGCGTTCGATAGGTCAGAAGCGACGAATTGGGCAACACGCTTCTCATCTTTCGAGATAGTCAGATTAAGGCGGCAGTGAATTTATTCCAGTCACGGATCACCGTCGCCCGCTCCGGCCATCGCCTCCCGGTGGATGCTGAAACAAGTTCAGCATGACGGCGGGATGGACCGATGCGTTCCGCACTCAACCGACGGAAGCGAAGCGATCGGGGAGACAAGGGGCCGCCGAAACCTGGTGAGACTCCGGCCTCCGCCGGAGTGACGGGTTGGGGGGAGGTCCGGTTTAGATGACGCCCTCTTCCTCCAGCATTTCCGGCTGGCGGCGGAGCAGGGACCAGGCCGAGATCGCCGCCACAGCTAGCCCCACCAGCAGGATCGCAAGCCCGCGCCCGAGGCCATCCGGCCTCCGCCCCTGCGCGATGATCCGATAGTCGTCGGCCAGCCGCTCGCCGAGCGCGCCGCGGACGCCTTTCTGGTCGGTGCGGTCGATCGTCAGCGGGGATTCGATCATGCCCTCGATCGGCTGTTCTTCCTCGAGTTTCGGGTCGCTCGACAGGGCATAGGGGTCCTCGGTCAGGCGGGCGAGGGTGGCGGCCATCTGGTTGGCCAGTTGCTGGTCCTCGATATGGACGAGGAGCTTCGCCGGGGCATCGCTGCCGGCGGGTTCGCCGGCGGGGTGGACGCGGACATAGACGTCGGCGAGGGTCGCGCCCGTCACCCCGCGCAGGGTGACGGCGTCGACCAGGCTGTAGCTGGCGCCCTGCACCCGGTACCAGCCGAGCGCGGGCATCGCCTCGACCAGCGCACCATAGGCGATGTCCTTGCGCTCGCCCGCGACCCGCGCCTCATATAGCGACAGTCCGCCCACTCCGATTGTGCCGAGCCCGATGGCCAGCCCGATCCATCCCAGTCGCATGCGCGCCCCCTTTTCAGATGAAGTCGCTCACCGTGTAGATATGGGGCGGGTTGGTGTTCGCTATATAGGCGCCCGAGTCGACGAAGCCGCCGCCGTCGGAGGCCCAGAACAGGATCGGCGACTCGTTGCGGACCTGGATGATCGCCACTTCCTGGTTCCCGGCATGCTGGTCGAACAGCATCTGGGCAAAGGCGCGCGCCTGGGTGGTGCCGGTGGCGACGGTGTCGTAGGTGAGCACCGCGACGGGCAGGAAGCCCAGCGACATGCGATCGTCGCCGAAGCCGAAATCGTTGATCTTGTCGAGCTTGCCGGCATTGCCGTCGATCAGGCTGGTCGCCGGGCCGAAGATGAAGATGTCGGCGCCCGCGCCGCCCTCCATCGTATCGGCGCCGAGATCGCCCATGAGGATGTCGGCGTCGTCGCCGCCGTTCAGGAAGTCATTGCCCTGGCCGCCGCGCAAAATGTCGTTGCCGGCCTCGCCGAAGATAGAGTCGTTGTCGCGGTTGCCGTTGATCACGTCATGGCCGGTGCCGCCATAGATGCGGTCGTCGCCCGCGCCGCCGTTGATCCGGTCGGAGCCGTCCTCGCCGAAGAGGTGATCGTTCCCGGCATTGCCCTGCACATAGTCGGAGCCGCCGCCGGCGTTGATGCTGTCATTCCCGTCGTCGCCGCCATTGGACGACTGGCCGTAGATATGATCGTTGCCGCCGCCCGCGCGCAGCGAATCCGCACCGGCGCCGCCGAAGATGACATTGTGCCCGCTGGTGTCGACGATGACGTCGTCGAGCGCGCTGCCGCGAAACTCGTCATTGCCCGCGTAGATCAGCCGGAAGGGGCTGTCGGGGGCATAGGTGGCGAGGTAGAAGGTGGGCGCGGAGATGGCGAAGCCGCCGACCTGGAACAGGACGTTGCCGCCGCTGGCGACGGTGAGGCCGGTGATCGTGCCGCCGATCGGCTCGTCGAAATTGTTGTAGCGCACCCCCGATCCGGTGAAGGTGTAGCGCAGCCCGTCGACATCGATGATCAGCGTGCTGCTCGTCTTCTGGACGATGACCGAGTCGATGTCGGTCAGCCGATCGAAGTTGAACTGGTTCATTCGCAGGGCATTGCTGCCCGATGCCGTCTGAAACACCATCGCCACTCGTCCCCCAGATACCCCGCCGCAGGAGACGCGAGGCGCGGAAAAGCGTCAAGGCCGGGGATGGGGAAAGGTCGGAAATGGAGGAGATTTCCGGTGGGTCGCGCGTGGCGAGGCGCGCGGACTTCGCCCGAAACTCCAGCTCTCGCTGGGGCGGAGGCGGGGGAGAAGAGCGTTCGCGTGAGCCTCTTGAGACCCCGGCCTCCGCCGGGGTGACGGGTGGGGGCTGGGCGTCAGCCAGGCCGAGGTGGCCGCCACAGCCGTCGAGCCCGTGGCGGCGTGCCCACCCCTGGCCCCCTCCCTGGGAAGGGACTGCTGCGAACGCCACCCACCATCGTCATCGCCGCCTTCGCGGGAATGACGACAGGTTTTGCAGTGATCCCTCGGAAGGGAGGGGGAATCAGCCTATTCGGCCGCCTGCACGCTCCGCGATCCCGCTTCCAGCAGCGGCTTGAGATAATGGCCGGTGTAGGAGCGCGGCTCCTTCACCACCGTCTCGGGCGTGCCCTCGGCGACGATCTCGCCGCCGCGGACGCCGCCTTCGGGGCCTAGGTCGATGATCCAGTCGGCGGTCTTGATGACCTCGAGATTATGCTCGATCACCACCACGGTGTTGCCCTGCTCGACCAGCGCGTGGAGCACTTCGAGCAGCTTGCGGACGTCCTCGAAATGGAGGCCCGTCGTCGGCTCGTCGAGGATGTAGAGGGTGTTGCCGGTGGCGCGGCGCGACAGTTCCTTGGCGAGCTTGACCCGCTGCGCCTCGCCGCCCGACAGGGTGGTGGCCTGCTGGCCGACCTTGACATAGCCGAGACCGACCTCGGCCAGCATCGCCATCTTGTCGCGGATCGGGGGGACCGCCTTGAAGAACTCGACCGCGTCCTCAACGGTCATGTCGAGCACGTCGGCGATCGACTTGTCCTTGAACTTCACTTCCAGGGTTTCGCGGTTGTAGCGCTTGCCGTGGCAGACGTCGCAGGTGACGTAGACGTCGGGCAGGAAGTGCATCTCGATCTTGAGCAGCCCGTCGCCGGTGCACGCCTCGCAGCGGCCGCCCTTGACGTTGAAGCTGAAGCGGCCGGGCTTGTAGCCGCGCGCCTCGCTCTCGGGCAGGCCGGCGAACCAGTCGCGGATGTTGGTGAAGGCGCCGGTGTAGGTGGCCGGGTTCGAGCGCGGGGTGCGGCCGATCGGCGACTGATCGATGTCGATCACCTTGTCGCAATTCTCGAGCCCGGTGATCTTGTCGTGCGCGCCCGCGACGACCCGTGCGCCGTTGAGCTGGCGCGCCGCCGACGAATAGAGCGTGTCGATCGTGAAGCTCGACTTGCCCGAGCCCGAGACGCCGGTGATGCAGGTGAAGGTGCCGAGCGGGATCGCCGCGGTGACGTTTTTCAGGTTGTTCGCCCGCGCATTGTGGACGGTGACCTTCTTGCCGCTGCCCTTGCGCCGCTTCTTCGGCACCTCGACCATCCGCCGGCCCGACAGATAGTCGCCGGTCAGGCTGCCCTCGGTCGCCAGAATCTCGTCCAGGGTGCCGCGCGCGACCACCTCGCCGCCATGGACGCCGGCGCCCGGCCCCATGTCGAGCACATAGTCGGCGGTGCGGATGGCGTCCTCGTCATGCTCGACGACGATCACGGTGTTGCCGAGGTCGCGCAGGCGGCGCAGCGTCACCAGCAGCCGGTCATTGTCCTTCTGGTGCAGGCCGATCGAGGGCTCGTCGAGCACGTAGAGGACGCCCGAGAGGCCCGAGCCGATCTGCGACGCCAGGCGGATGCGCTGGCTCTCGCCGCCCGACAAGGTGCCCGAGGTGCGATCGAGGTTGAGATAGTCGAGCCCGACATTGTCGAGGAAGCCCAGCCGCTCGACGATCTCCTTCAGGATGCGCTCGGCGATCGCGTTCTGCTGGTCGTTCAGATGGTTGGGCATGTCGCGGAAGAAGGCGAGCGCGGGGCCGACCGCGCGGCGGGTGGACATCGAGATGTCCTCCCCCGCGATCTTCACCGCGAGCGCCTCGGGCTTCAGGCGCGCGCCGCCGCACACCTCGCACGGGGCGGAGCTCTGATATTTGGCCAGCTCCTCGCGCATCCAGGCGCTCTCGGTGGCGAGCATGCGCCGTTCGAGATTGTGGATCACCCCCTCGAACGGCTTCTGCACGTCATAGCTCTTGCGGCCGTCGATGAAGGTGAGGGTGATCACCTTGCCCTTGGTGCCATAAAGGATGACGTTGGCGATCTCGTCGCTCAGCTCGTTCCACGGCGTGTCGAGCTTGAAGTCATAGGCGCGCGCCACCGAGCTCAGCACCTGCATATAATAGGGGCTGGGCGGGTTGGACTTGGCCCAGGGCACGACCGCGCCCTGCTTGATCGACAGCGCCTCGTTCGGGACGACGAGCTGCGGATCGAAATAGAGCTTCTCGCCCAGGCCGTCGCAGGCCGGGCAGGCGCCCTGCGGCGCGTTGAACGAGAAGAGGCGCGGCTCGATCTCGGCGATGGTGAAGCCCGAGACGGGGCAGGCGAATTTCTCGGAGAAGGTGATGCGGTTGGCGGGGACGCCGGTGTTCTTCATCTTGCCGATGGTGGTGCCCGCAGACTCCTGCGCCTCGGCATATTGGAAGCTGGCGGGCATCTCGCGCAAAGTGCCGTCGCTGTCGCCCGCGCCGGTCGCCTCGGCGACGGTGGTATCGACCAGATCGGCATAGGCCAGCCCCTCGGCCAGGCGCAGCGCGGTCTCCAGCGACTGGGCGAGGCGGGTCTCGATGCCTTCGCGGACGACGAGGCGATCGACCACCACCTCGATGTCATGCTTGTACTTCTTGTCGAGCGCGGGGGCGCTCTCAATCTCATGAGTCTCGCCATCGATGCGGACCCTGGTGAAGCCCGCCTTCTGCCACTCGGCCAGCTCCTTGCGATATTCGCCCTTACGGCCGCGCACCACGGGGGCGAGCAGCAGGAAGCGGGTGCCCTCCTTCAGCTGCATGATCCGGTCGACCATCTGGCTGACCGTCTGCGCGCTGATCGGGAGGCCAGTGGCGGGCGAATAGGGGATGCCGACCCGCGCCCAGAGCAGGCGCATATAGTCGTAGATCTCGGTGACCGTCGCCACGGTGGAGCGCGGGTTGCGGCTGGTGGTCTTCTGCTCGATCGAGATCGCGGGCGACAGGCCCTCGATATGGTCGACGTCGGGCTTCTGCATCAGCTCGAGGAACTGGCGCGCATAGGCCGACAGCGATTCGACGTAGCGGCGCTGGCCCTCGGCATAGATGGTGTCGAAGGCGAGGCTGGACTTGCCCGAGCCCGACAGGCCGGTGATCACGATCAGCTTGTCGCGCGGCAGGTCGACATCGACCGACTTGAGATTGTGCTCGCGCGCGCCGCGCACGGAAATATGGGTCAGCATGTTGGCGAATGTTCCAGATTTGTTCGCGGCGCGCAAGCCGGGAGTCGGGCGCTTATCTGGGACGGGGAGCAGCGATTCTCAAGGGTGTTGAGAATTCGACTTTCGTCGCTCCGGCGGAGGCCGGAGCCGCCACGATGTTTGCGGCCAGCTAGCGGCAGGAGACCGTGGCGGCCCCGGCCTCCGCCGGGGCGACGCTGGCTCGGGCGAGGATCAGCGCGTCGCGCCCGGCTGCCACAGCACGTCCCCTACCCCTTGCCGGTTCAGCCAGCGGGCGAGGACGAAGAGGTGGTCGGACAGCCGGTTGATATAAGCGAGCCCCACCGGGTTGAGGCCGACATCGGCATCGGCCGTCACCGCGGCGCGCTCGGCCCTGCGGGCGATGGCGCGGGCGAGGTGGATCGCCGCGGCGGCGGGGTCGCCGCCGGGGAGGATGAAGCTGCGGAGAGACTCGAGCTCGGCGTTCATCGAGTCGATCTCGCCTTCGAGCCGCTCGACCTGCGAGGCGACAATGCGCAGGCTCATCTCGGAGGGCGCGAAATCGGGGCCCGGGGTGGCGAAGTCGGCGCCGAGGTCGAACAGTTCGTTCTGGATGCGGCCGAGCTGGGCGCGGGCGCCCTCGGGCATCTTCTGGGTGAGCGCGACGCCGATCGCCGAGTTCAGCTCGTCGACATCGCCGATCGCGGCCATGCGCGGCGCCGACTTGGGCAGGCGCGATCCGTCGACCAGGCCGGTCTCGCCCTTGTCGCCGGTGCGCGTGTAGATCTTGGTGAGGCGGACCATTGCCGGGCGCAGGCCTTACTGGCCGCCGCCGCGGCTCATGATCAGCAGCAGGATGACGAGGATGATCGCGATCGCCTGGAAGGCGATGCGCATCCGCATCATCTTGTTCTGCTTGAGGCCCGACTGGTTGATGCCGCCGGCCTTCAGATCGGCCTCGCTGGTCTTCAGGAAGGCGATGATCCCACGCACCAGCGCCACGACGGTCGCGATCATCGCGGCGAGGATCAGGAAGAAGAAGACTGTGTTTCCGCTCATCCACCGGGGTGTAGACTCGTTGGGGGAAAAATGCAGCCTGCCTTTTCATCCCTCCCATTCTTCTCCCCTCCCTCTCAGGGAGGGGCTGGGGGTGGGTTGCGAGCGAAGCGAGCCCTTTCAGCGCCATCGCCAGACGCACTGAGGACGCTCGCTGCGCTCGCGACCCACCCCTTCCCCCTCCCTTGAAAGGGAGGGGCTTATTTTTGGTTGGCCCGCAACTTCGCTACCAGCGCCCCCGCATCCACGCCGTCCGCACGCATCGACGCCAGGGTCGGCGAGCCGGCGCGTTTCGCCAGCCGTTCGCCCTTGTCGTCGGTGAGCAGGCGGTGGTGGTGGTAGCGCGGCGTGGGCAGGCCGAGCAGCGCCTGGAGCAGGCGGTGGACATGGGTCGCCTCGAACAGGTCCTCGCCCCGGACAACGTCGGTGATCCCCTGCGCGGCGTCGTCGACGGTAACGGCAAGGTGGTAGCTGGTCGGCGCGTCCTTGCGGGCGAGGACGACGTCGCCATGGACCTGCGGTGTGGCGACCACCTCGCCGGCGCGCTCGTCGTGCCAGGCGAGCGGGCCGGCGAGCGCCGCGGCCTTCGCGACGTCGAGCCGCCAGGCATGCGCCTCGCCCGCGGCGATCCGCGCGGTACGCTCCTCGGCGGACAGGTCGCGGCAGATGCCGGGGTACAAAGGTCCGTCAGGCCCATGCGGCGCGGCGGCGCTGGCGGCGATCTCGGCGGCGATGCGGGCGCGGGTGCAGAAGCAGGGATAGACCAGCTCCTGTCGCTTCAGCTGGTCGAGCGCTTGCGAATAGAGCGGCAGGCGCTGCGACTGGAAGACGGGAGGCGCGTCCCAGCTCAGCCCAAGCCATTGCAAATCCTCGATGATTCCCGCGACATGCTCGGGCCGGCAGCGGGTGGGATCGATATCCTCGATGCGCAGCAGGAACGCGCCGCCAGGGTCCTTGGCGGAGTCGCGCGCCAGATCGTGCGCGCACAAAGCCGAGTAGGCGTGCCCCAGATGGAGTCGCCCTGTTGGACTCGGCGCGAATCGGGAAATTATTTTTTCGGCCATTCGGACTCTTGACGCCGAGTCAACGGGTATGTTGTCATGGCCATGTCACGCTTTCCGGCGAAAGGGTGGCCACGAGGGCGCGGCCGGTTAGGCCATAGGCGTTCCGGTGTGCGAACGGAAGGTCAGGGCATAGCCGGGTGGGCTCTCCACCCTTGCGGAGGCCTTGGCTCGACCATGTACCATCCCGACCTCATGCGACATCCGGACAGTTGCCCGGCGCTCGTGCTCAACGCCGACTATACGCCGTTGAGCTATTACCCGCTCTCGCTCTGGAACTGGCAGACCGCCATCAAGTCGGTCTTCCTGCAGCGCGTCGACATCGTCTCCGAATATGACCGCGAGGTGCGCAGCCCCAATTTCTCGATGCGGCTGCCCTCAGTCATCGCGCTGCGCCAATATGTGAAGCAGTCGGACAATCCGGCCTTCACCCGCTTCAACCTGTTCCTGCGCGATCGCTTCTCGTGCCAATATTGCGGCGCGCTGCACGACCTGACCTTCGACCATGTCATCCCGCGCGCCCAGGGCGGGCGGACGACCTGGGAGAATGTCTCCACCGCCTGCGCGCCGTGCAACCTGCGCAAGGGCGGCCGCACCCCGCGCCAGGCGGGGATGCGCCTGTTCGAGGCGCCGCGCCGGCCGACCAGCTGGGAGCTGCAGGAAAATGGCCGCAGCTTCCCGCCACACTATCTGCACCAGAGCTGGCGCGACTGGCTGTACTGGGACGTCGAACTGGATGCCTGAGGCACCCCCCTCCCCATAACCCCGGACAGAAATGGCGGATTCCCGTCACTTACACCTATGTTTTCGGAGAGGCCCTGTCCGAAAACAGCCATAAGCCATTGCCCCGCGCGCCCGACCAGACTAGGTAAATTTACAGTGAATCTTTGTGGCCCGGTTGGGGGACCGCGCCGGGGAGTGCTTATGCTTTCGTCCGAAGTGGTGCTGCGCGAGGACAAATCCCGGCGCGTCCTCCCCCGCAACAGCGCCGCCTTCGACACCCAGTTCCGCGGCCTGGTGACGCGCCGCTCGCCTTGCCGGATCATCGACATCTCCAGCGCCGGCGCACGGCTGCGCCTCTACCAGGAGATGGCCCCCGAAACCTCGATCCGCATCTCGCTGCCCGGCAAGGGGCTGGTCGACGCACACATCGTCTGGGCCAATGGCCGCGAGGCCGGCCTGCGCTTCGACGCCCCGCTCGACGACGCGACCGTCACCACCTTGCAGGCCAGCGCGACCGAGAGGGGCGCGGGCTGAGGGCCCTCTGGCAACCGTCGCTCCGGCGGAGGCCGGAGCCGCCACAGGTTCCTGCCCCGGCATAGTCGCATGATTTTCGTGGCGGCCCCGGCCTCCGCCGGGGCGACGCTACCAAAAAAACCTCACCCCCGCCGGGGCAACTGATCCAAAATCTCGTAGAGCGCGCCGAGGCATTCCGCGCCGAGCTTCTTCGATCGCTCGGGCGACCAGCCACGATCGAGGTCGGGCAGGTCGTCATTGTCCTTGAACGGCATCTCCAGGGTCATCGCGACGCAGCCGAAGCGGTTGGCAAGCTGGTTGGTCGACATCGAGAGATTGGCCTTGCCCTTCCCCGCGACCGGATAGCCATGCTTCGTCTGGAAATCGGGGGTGCGCCGCGCCAGGGTGTCGCGGAACAGATGGTAGAGGCGGCCCTGCTCCTCGGTCCAGTTGGGGATGCCCTCGAAGCCGGCGATGAACGCCTGCGGGATCGCCTCGTCGCCATGGACGTCCATCGCGAAGTCGATGCCGGTTTCGTCCATCCGGGCGAGGACATGGAGCACTTCGGGGCTGCGATCGGGCTTGGGATCGTGCCATTCGCGGTTGAGGTTCACCCCCGCCGCATTGGTGCGCAGATGGCCGCGGCGCGACCCGTCGGGATTCATGTTCGGCACGATGTGGAAGGTGGCGCGGGCACGCAGGCTGCGGGCGACGGGATCCTCCGGGTCGACGAGCTTTTCGAGCGCGCCTTCCATCCACCATTCGGCCATGCTCTCGCCGGGATGCTGGCGGGCATAGAGCCACACCTGCTTCGGTCCCTCGCCCACAGTGAGCAGGTCGATGTCCTGCCCGTCGAGGGTGCTGCCCAGCCGTTCATGGACGACGCCCGGCGCCGCGCCGATGCGGGCGACGAGGTCGTGGTGCCGCTCCATCGAATAGGGCGCGAAATAGGCGAGCCAGACGCTGTCGGCCTCGGGCGTCAGCACGATGGTGAGCACCCCGTCGGCATAGCGGGTGGGCACGCGGCGCCAGTCCTGCCGGTCGGCCGAGACGCAGGCGCGATAGTTGCGCCAGCCGTCGGGATAGGCCGCGCCGCCGGCATTGGCGATGCGCAGGGTGACGGGAACGCCCTTCGCGCCCGACAGGCGGAAGTGGAACCACTGGTAGAAGTCGGACTGGTGGTCCTTGACGATGGCGAGGTCGAAGCAGCTGCCCTTGCGGGCGGTGACGCTGATATTGCCGCTGTCGAAGCCGCTGGTGATGCTGATCTTTTCGGGGTCGGTCATTTCACCGTGATAGTCTCGCCCGACCGGCCGGGGAAGTCCTTGAACAGCGCGGCGGCGAGCTGCTGCACCGCCGCCTGGGGCGCACCTTGCGGGCTGCCGTCGCGCGCCACCGTCTCGGCGCGGCCTTCCCAGATCACCGTGCCTTCCGAACGGCGCTTGAGCTGGACGGAGAGCTGGGTGAGCACGTCCATCTTCTCCTTCTGCTTGCCGATCGGGAAGCTGACCGAGCCGCCGACGCCCACGCTGGTGCCGCCGCCCCAGCCGCCGCCGCTGCCCGTGCCCAGGCCGATCGACATCGACGAGCCGCGGGCCTGGCCGGTCGGCCGCCAGCTGCGGGTGACCTCGGTCACCGCGACCAGCTCCGACTTGGTGAGGTCGGGGGCGATGCCGAAGCCGAGCCGGTCGAACTCGGTGCGCAGGATGCGGGCATAGCTCTGAAATTCGAGGTCCTTCGCCAGGGTCGGGTCGCGCGGTTCCACCGTCACCTGGCCCGGCGCGATCGGCTGGCCGAGGTGGAAGCGGGTGACCCGCGCCTCGGGCATTTGCGCGGCGCAGCCCGCCAGCGCAAAGGCGGTTGCCATCAGCACGCCCTTGGGCAGCAAAGCCTTGGAAAACAGCGCCTTGGGCCTCGTCATATCTCTTCCTCTCGACCGATGCTGAGCATCGAAACGCAGCGACAACGAAATGGCTGCATCCCCGTCGCTGCATATTTCATGAACGTAATGATCGTGGAAGGGATTCCGCTTTCGCCGAAGAGCGAAACGATTAGGCTCTGCGGCGATGAGCAGCGACCTTTCGCCCCCGCCCCCTCCAGCCTCGACGCCCCCGGTTTCTCAGGCGCGCTCGATCCGCAAATGGAAATTCCTGTTCGACCGGACCTATCAGGCCGATGCCTCGCCCTTTTCGGGCTGGATCAGCAGCCATGACGGCGCGCCGATCCCCGTAGCCGAGATGGAGCAATGGCTCGATGCCACGGTCGACCGCATCCTGGCGCTCTGCCCGACGGCGGTGCTCGAGATCGGCTGCGGCACCGGGCTGATCGCGCGGCGGGTGGCGCCGCTGGTGGGGCGTTATGCCGGTGTCGACATCTCCGCGGCGGCGATCGAGCAGTTGAAGGGCTCGATCGGCGAGAACTCGGAAACCACCTTCGTCTGCGCCGCCGCACATGAGGTCGCCGCGCATTTCAAACCTGGTTTCGACCTCGTCATAATCAACTCGGTGATCCAGTATTTCGGCGACACCGCCTATCTGGAAGCGGTGCTGACCGACGCGATCGCGCTGCTGCGACCCGGCGGGTCGCTGTTCCTGGGCGATCTCCGCAACGCCGACCTTTCCGACATCTTCGCCACCTCGGTCGCGCAAGCCCAATTGGGGCCGGAGGCGACACCCGATGCGATTCGCGAGAGGGCGGACAGCCTGTCGGCGGCGGAGGACGAACTGCAGCTCTCCCCCCGCTATGTCCGTGGACTGGCGGAGCGTTTTCCGCGAATCTCGGGGGTCGCTACGCTGCTGAAGCCGGGGAGCGCCGACAATGAGCTCAGCCGCTTCCGCTATGACGCGGTGATCGCGCTCGACGGCGCGCCGCCCGAACCGGCGGCCGAGACGCTGCGCTGGACGATGCTGGACGATCCCTGGGCGGCGCTCGAAAAACGGCTCGCCCAAGGTCCCGGCAACACCCTGCTGGTCACGGGCATCGGCAATGCGCGGCTGGACGCTCCACGGGGCGAACAGCCGGGGGCTTTCGAACGATTGGGGGACAGGCTGGGCTTCGCGGTCTCGCTGCTCTGGAACGAAGACGATCCCGGCGCCTTCGATGTTCTCTTTCATCCCGGCGCGCAGGCTGCGAACGCTGCAGTGTAAAAAGAAACTTACATCGGAGGAGCAGCAGGCGGCGCCAACTTTCCACCCTTTTGATACTTTAAGAGAAACGGGTGTAGACGAGCCCATCTGGCAAATAGCGGTACAAGATGCTCGTGCCCTGCCAGCACGCCTAGATCGTGATAGACATACTGGGGATCGCGGTCCTCCTCCATTACCATCATATTGGCCACCATGGGATGGGCCAAAAACTCCAATCCTCCGCTCAGACTGACGAATGCCTCAGCTATAGCCTTGCGCATCGCCTCGGGAATGCCCGCCGCCTCGGGCCCTATTTGCTTCGCCAGAGCAAGCTGGAGAACCGAATAAGCTGTTAAAAATCGGGCATATCCTATCGGATATGCTTCAGATATTAAACTTGGCGATCGAGCATCAAGATACAATAACGCGGAAAATATCCCTAAAATACAACGACTTATGATAAAATCGTTTCCTATTTTTTCGTTATTTCCCAAATGATATTTTCTATTATTTATATATATTCCAAATATATCTACTACGCATGTAGTTCCCGAACTATCGGAATCCATTTCCAATGTTCTTCGAGTAAGATTTTTATTTTCTTCATTGTTGCAAAATTCTCTAAAATCCGCAGATTTTATAAAATCTAAATGGCCATGTGTTACATGAGATATTTCATGTCCTATTATGAAAATAATAGCCGACATGTAAACTTCATTGGCTTGAAGCATGCAATCCAAATCCTCGGCAGAAGATTTGATAAACTCTCTGACAATATCAATCATGAATTTCTTATGGAAATTATTTCCAACTGCAATCTCGTTCAATGAAACCTTATCTGCAATAAATGGAAGTGTCTGCATACGAACACATAGCTGCACTACATCAAAAAAAGCATCTCTATCAACTAAAATTGCTGCACTTCCATCAGGGCATAACGCGATCTTAAATGGAGCCCTCGAAGCAACAACAGAAAAGCATAAATCAATTTTTACATCAAGGATAATTGACAATTTTTCAATTATCCAATTAACGTCCTGTACGATTGTATCATAAAGCCCGACCGTTTCTTCCTGGGAGTATACGTAATCTGCGCTGTTATCAGAACTGTTCTGGAGAAATTTAACCATCCCCTCTGAGGCATAATGTTGGAAAGCCATGATCGCCTTCTCCCCAAGCAAAGCATTCGTCCTTGCGACTTTATCACCATATGAACCCGTCAACACGCCTCGCTGGCGATGTGAATCGCTTGACTCCTGTGGCGTCTGCCCATATCGGGGCGCCTCGTTTTTCAACTTATCAGCTTAGAAAGCAGGCGCGTTTAGCCATGAAGATCCGCAACTCGCTCAAGTCCCTGAAGGACCGTCATCGCGATAACCGCGTGATCCGTCGTCGTGGCCGCACCTATGTGATCAACAAGACCAACCGCCGCTTCAAGGCGCGTCAGGGCTGATCACAGCTTCGGCTGGCCGTCGCACACGGGCCGTCATCTTCGATGTCGGCAATGTGCTCTACGACTGGAATCTCCAGCAGTTCTTCGAAAAGCTCGTGCCCGCACACGAGCTTGAACTGTTTCTGCGCGACGTCGTCAACCTCCGCTGGCACAGCCAGCATGACGCCGGCCGCCCCTTTGCCGAGACCAGCGCCGAACGGATCGCCGAATGGCCGCGCTTCGCCGATGCGATCCGCGCCTTCGGCCCGCGCTTCAACGACACGATCACCGGCCTCCTGCCGGGCATGGGCGAGATCGTCCGCGAGCTGCACAGCCGCGGCGTGCCGCTCTACGCGATCACCAATTTCAGCCATGAATTCTGGCCGCCCTTCCGCGCGCAGGAAGCAGCGATCTTCGACCTGTTCGAGGATATCGTCGTCTCGGGCGACGAAAAGCTGATCAAGCCCGACCGGGCGATCTACCAGCTCGCGCTGCGCCGCTTCGGCCTGGCCGCGAACGAGGCGATCTTCATCGACGACCGTGCCGACAACGTCGTCGCCGCCGAGGCCTGCGGGATCACCGGCCATGTCTTCCGCGACGCGGAGGACCTGCGGGCGCGGCTGGAGGCGGTGGGGCTGCTCTGAGATACGTCATCCGACGGAGAATGGATCGGCGCGCCCTCCTCCTCGTCATTCCCGCGGAGGCGGGAATCCATAACCTCCGAACCGTGCGAGTCTCTTGCGTTAGAGAATATGGATCCCCGCCTTCGCGGGGATGACGGCCCCTAATTCAGCCCCAGTGCCGCCCGCACCGCCTGCGGCCAGCGGCCCGGCTCGAAGCCATGATGGCGGAACAGCGCCATGGTGGTGCGTTCGATGCCGAAGCCGACGCAGGCCGAATGCGCCACGCTGCCGTCGGCGAAGGCGAGGTCGAGCGCGCGGCCGAAATTGTCGAGATGATAGTTGCCGCTCATGCAGGCGGTGGGCCGGTCGTCGTCCGACACCGGCAGCACCAGCTCGAATTTGAGCGCCTGATGGCGCTGCGCCCGCGCCATCACCACGGCGGCGCGGCCGAAAAAGGGGTCGTCGGCCGGCTGGATCTCGCCCGGCAGCCCCCATTCGGCGAACAAGGCCCGCCCGCGCTCCAGCCAGCGGTCGCGGAAGCCCAGCGCCTGCTCAGGCCGGCCGACGCAGATGATCTCGTGCATGTGGAAGCTCTGGCTGCGCACCGGATCGCGAGAGGGTTCGCGACGGAAGCAGTTGGCCTCCACCTGGACGAGATGACCGTCCTCGGGCACCGCCCCCCGCCGTGCCAGCAGCGGGTAGATGGTGTAGCAGGCGGCCGGGATCTGGACGAGATCGCTGGCCGTGAACCCTCCGTCCCAGCGCTCGCCCGCGTCATGCGCGCGGAGCAGGGCGCGATGCTCGCCCTCCTCGCCGCAGAAACAGTGGATCGAGCCGAGCAGCTGGGGGAAATTGCGGAAATAACCGATCCGCTGGAGATCGGCGCGCGGCATCACCGAGGCGAAGCGGAAGCGCTCGCGCGCCTCGGCCATCTCGCGCCGCAGTGCCGCCGACACCGCGTCGGACACGTCCGAAAAGGCGGCGCCGAAGCCATGGACCCCGTCGACCGGGGTCTCGGCGAGCAGGCCGTGATCGATCAGCGCCTCGCGGAACCGCAAGGCCGGGGCACTGCTCAAGGCAGCAGTCCGGCGTCGGGGCCAACATGCGCGATGACGATGTCGATCAGGCTCGACACGCCGGCCACCTTCTCCATCTGCTCGGGGCTCATCTCGAAGCCGAAGCGGTCCTCGATCGCGAAGATGATCTCCACCGTCGCGTGCGAATCCCAGCGCTGGAAATCCTCAGCCAGCGCCGCGGCGTCCTGCGGGGGCGGCTCGCGCAGCACCGTGCCGATAATCTGGGCGACCTCGTCGAACAGCCGGGTCCGCATCGCGGTCAGCATGCTCCGGCCTCCTCGGGGGCGAGCAGCGCATGCGCCGTGCGGACCAGCGCCGGCCACAGCGCGGTGCGAATCGTCGTGCCGGTCTCATAGAGGGCGAGCGCGTCGATCGCGGCCTCGGCGAGGCCCGGCCGCAGCAGCCGCACCTCGCCCGCCGCCAGCGCCGCATCGGCCTCGCGCACGAACAGCAGCCGGTTGGGGCCGAAGCGCTGGAGCGCGTCGAACAGCGCTTCGACCTCGGCGATCGGGCGAGGTTTCAGGCTGGCATAGAGATAGATGCGCCGGCCGGCGCGGACGTCTTCGAGGAACTTCCGCTTCATCAGCGCGATCCGCCGCACCTCGCGCGCCTTGGCGGTGCCGCTGTCGAGATAGGACAGGCTGGCGCCCGCGTGCATGCAGCAGCGCAGCAGATGATGGTCGATCATATATTCGAAATGGCCCGCCGGACGCGGTTCGAGCCGGAGCGCGATCTGCGCGGGATCGTCGACCCCGTCGAGATCGCTGTCGAGCAGCGCGGTGAGCACCGGCAGATCGACCCCGGCCCATTTGAACAGGCCGAGCCGATCGATCCCGGCCAGCTGCTGGACCGCCGCGAATTCGCAGCCGTCGCCCAGCCCTTCGAACCGGTCGAACATTTCGGCATCGGAGGCCGGACCAACGGATGGCGGAACCGGGCCGCTTGCAGGCAAGCCGGGTCCCTGCGCCGCTCCCACCCGCAACGTGCCCCACACACGCGCGAGTTGAGCGACGAGATGTCGCTTCTTGAACTTCATCAGGCTCCCCAAAGCCAGTGAATATGTGGCTTCAGACACAACAAGCGGGGGGCCGAATCAAGCTATAAAAATACCGCCCCGGATACGACTTTGGTCTTAGCGGACGGGGGTTTCGCGCGCGGCTCAGCCGCCCTGCGCACGAGCGGCGAGTGCCGTAGCGTCAAGGATCGTCACGGCACGGCCGCCGGGCAGCGCGATCACCCGGTCGCTCTTCAGCTTCGTCATCTGTCGGCTGGCGGTTTCGATGGTCAGGCCGAGCACGGCGGCCATCTCGCCGCGCGACAGGGGCAGGTCGAAGGTGAGCGGGCCGAACGGAGTCGCGCGGCAGCCGGTGGCGGCGGCGCGCTTCGACATGTCGAGCAGGAAACCCGCGACCTTCTCTCCCGCCGAGCCGCGTGCGAGGCTGAGCATCCGCCCGCGCGCCTCGCCCAGCGCCGTCAGCACCCGCTGGAGCAGCAGCCGCTCCATCGCGACATGATCGGTCAGCACATGTTCGAAGGGCTCGCGCGGGAAGACGCACAGCTCGGCATCGGTGAGCGCGGTGATGGTGAAGTCGACCTGGTCGGTGAAGGGGGTGCCGACGAAATCGGCCGGATAGAGCAGGCCCACCGTCTGCTCGCGCCCGTCGGCGCTGGCGGCCGTCAGCTTGAGCACGCCCGACAGGAGATTGGCGCAGACCAGATTCTCCGCCCCCGCCCAGGCGATCGTCTCGTCGCGCGCGACATGGCGGCGGCGCCCCAGCCGATTGAGCTCGGCCAGCTCGGCATCGCTCAGGCTGCCGCACAGCGAACGGTCTCGGACCGCGCAATCGGCACAGATGTCGGTCTCGGTCATCGTCCCCTACATAGTACGGCTTTCCGCCAAATCGAGCGAGTTTTGACCATGGTCAAATCTTCGGCGCCGCGCGCGTGGCACAGCAGGGTCAACGAACAGGAGTTTGCGACATGCTGGCTTTCATCGGTGACCATTTCTTCGTCGTCCCGCTCGCGGCGGCCGCCCTGTTCATGGCGGTGGTGAGCTTCGTCGCGATCGAGGATGCCTTCACCCACCATTGATCCGCTTTCGGGAGCCGGGCCTCGACGGGCCCGGCTCCCATCCAGTTCCGGCTGTGCCGGAAAGCGGCGGCGTCCATTTCCCCTCCTCCTGGACGCCGCCGTAGCCTTCTTCCGATCCCCGATGCTCCGGGGATTGGTTCGGCCCGTTCCGCTCTCGTCGTCTGCGGGCGTTCAGGACGAGGCGGGGCGGGCCGTCATTTTATCGGGCATGTCATCAATCGGCCCAGGCCGGCCTGCAAATGGCGCCTTTCTGCGCTTCCGGTGCTCACGTACATTAAGTACGCTGCGCGCCGGTTCTCGAAAGACACCATTTTCGGCTCGCCCTGAGCCAATTGATGACACGCCCTTGTTTGAAGTTGGCGCCTGAAACGCCTGTTTCACGCCATTGTACGCCCAAGTCGTTCCGCTTAGGCTCGCCTCGACAAGCGATCGAGGGGAGAGGATATGAGCGCGAACCTGCCGACCAGCGGCCTGCAGATCCAGTCGGTGCTGAGCCCCGACGGGACGCTGGCGGTGACGCTGGGCGAGGTGCCGGTGGTGGCGCCCGGGCCCGGCCAGCTGCTGGTGCGGATCGAGGGCGCGCCGATCAACCCGTCTGACCTGCTGAGCCTGATCCCCACGGTGAACCCCGCCGAGGCGCGCTTCGAGGGCAGCGGCGACACCGCGCGGGTGATCGCAAAGCTCTCCCCCCAGGCGACGGCGGCGCGCAGCGGGCGGTTCGGCCAGCCCTTGCCGGTGGGCCTCGAAGGATCGGGGGTGGTGATCGCGGCGGGGGACGACTGCCAGCATCTGGTGGGCCGCAAGGTGGCGGCGCTGTCGCTCGATCGCGGGCTCTATGGCCAATATCGCACCTTCCAGGCGGCCGAATGCACCTTGCTGCCCGACGACCTCTCGACCACCGAGGGAGCGGCGCTGTTCACCAACCCGCTCACCGCGCTGGCGATCGCCGAATGCACCCGGCAAGACGGGCACAAGGCGCTGATCCACACCGCCGCCGCCTCCAATCTGGGCCGGATGCTGGTGCGCATCTGCCTGGAGGACGGGCTGCCGCTGGTGAACATCGTCCGCCGGCAGGAGCATGTCGACCTGCTCCGCTCGATCGGCGCCACCCATGTCGTGAACATGAGCGCACCGAGCTTCGCCGAGGATCTGTTGCAGGCAGTGAAAGAGACCGGCGCGACCGTAGCCTATGACGCGCTGGGCGGCGGCACCATGGCGAGCACCCTGCTCGCGGCGATGGAGGCGGCCGCCGACGCGCGGATGGGCTATTACAGCCCTTACGGCTCCTACGAATATAAGCAGGTCTACACCTATGGCCTGCTCGACGAGAGCCCGACGATGCTCGACCACCGCGCCTTCGGGATGCTGTGGGGGATCAACGGCTTCCTGATGCCCGCCATATTGGAGAAGGCCGGCGCCGAGCGCGCCGCCGAACTCCGCCAGCGGGTTCTAGACCAGGCGAAGACCACTTTCGCCAGCCAGTTCACCCGCCAGATCTCGCTCGCCGAGGTGCTGAACCGCGAGGTGATGATCGGCTATCACCGCCAGGCGACCGGCGAGAAATATCTGATCAACCCGTCGCTGTGATCTTATTCCTCCCCGGAACGGGGAGGGGGACCACTCGAAGAGTGGTGGAGGGGCGGCGCGCAAGCGCCGGCTTCGCCGTCGCCCCCTCCACCATCCTGCGGATGGTCCCCCTCCCCTGCGAATGCAGGGGAGGAATTAGCTATTTCGGCAGCGCATAGGCGATCAGGTAATCGCCCAGCTTCGTGCCCAGCACCTGGTGCCCGCCCGCCGCGATCACGACATATTGGCGGCCGTTCTTCGCGACATAGCTGATCGGGGCCGCCTGCCCGCCCGCCGGCAGCCGCTCGCGCCACAGTTCGGCGCCGGTCTTCATGTCATAGGCGCGGATATAGTCGTCGATCGAGGCACCGATGAAGGCGACCCCGCCGCCCGTCACCACCGCGCCGGCGATGTTGGGCGCCCCCGGCACGGCGAGGCCGAGCGGGGCATGATCGGCGGTGGTGCCGAAAGGCTTCGACCATTTCACCTTGCGGGTCGCGAGGTCGATCGCGGTGATCTTGCCCCAGGGCGGGGCGTTGCAGGGAATGCCGAGCGGCGACAGCATCTGCACCGGGCGCGCGGCATAGGGCGTGCCCCGCTGCGGCGAGAATTGGACGTCGCCCTCGAAGCGGCTCTTCTCGTGCTCGGCCTGTTCGCGCGGGATCAGCTGCATCGTCATCGGTAGGTGCGAGGAGTTCACCAGCATCGTGCCGCCCGCCTTGTCGATCGCCACACTGCCCCAGTCGACGATCCCGAAATTGCTGGGATATTGGAGCGCGCCGCGCACCGACTGCGGCGTGTAGCGACCGCTATAGTCGACCGAACGGAAGCGGATCCGGCACCAGAGCTGGTCGAGCGGGGTGGCACCCCACATGTCGCGCTCCTCGAGCACCTCCTTGGTGAGCGGCGAGGGGAAGCCGACCGAGACCGGCTGGGTCGGCGAATATTGCTCGCCCGGAATCTTCCCGGCGGGGACGGGGCGCTCGATCACCCGGGTCAGCGGCTTTCCGGTGCGCCGGTCGAGGATATAGATGTCGCCCTGCTTGGTCGGCTGGGCGAGCGCGGGGGCGGTGCCGCCGCCCGGCATCGGCATGTCGAACAGCACCGGCTGCGAGCCGATGTCATAGTCCCAGATGTCGTGGTGGACGGCCTGGAAATGCCAGCGGCGCTGGCCGGTTTTCGCGTCGAGCGCGACCACCGAGCTGGAATAGCGGCCATCCTCGGGGCTGCGGTGGAGGCCGACATAATCGGGGGTGGCGTTGCCCATCGGCACATAGACAAGGCCGAGCTCGGGGTCGGCGCTCATCACCGTCCAGCTGTTGGGCGAACCGCGCGAATAATGCTCGCCCGGCTTGGGCACCCTGTTCTCGTCCTTCGCGCCCGAATCCCACGACCAGCGCAGCGCGCCGGTGGTCGCGTCATAGCCGCGCACCACGCCCGAAGGCTCCTTGGTCTCCTCGCCGTCGAGCACGAAGCCGCCGACCACCGCGACTCCCGCGACGATCGCGGGGGGCGAGGTGACGACGTAGAAACCGTCGGGCGCGACGCCGAGCCCGTCGCGCAGGGCGACCTGGCCGTTCTTGCCGAAATCGGCGCAGGGCTTGCCCGTCAGCGCGTCGACCGCGACCAGCCGCGCGTCGAGCGTGCCCATCAGCAACCGGCTGGCGCAGGGGGTGCCCGCCGCCGCGCCGGTCTGGAAATGCGAGACGCCCCGGCAGGCGAGCAGCTTCACGCCCTTCATCGCCAGCTTGGGATCATAGCGCCACACCGGCTTGCCGCTCGCGGCATCGACCGCGACGATCTCGTTATGCGGGGTGCAGACATAGACGAGGTCGCCCAGCTTGAGCGGGGTCGCCTCGAACACATGGCCCGCCATCTGGCCGGGATAGGCCGAGGGGATGTCGCCGGTGCGCAGGGTCCAGGCGACCTGGAGCCGGCCGACATTGGCGGGGGTGATCTGCCCGGCCGGCGCGAAGCGCGAGCCGCCGGGGTCGCGGCCGAAGGCGGTCCAGTCGTCGGCCAGCGCCATCGGCGCCTTGCCGCTGGTCCCGCCGCTCGTCTCGGGCAGGCGGGTGAGCGACCAGACGAACCCGACGAAGAGGACCGTAGCGGCAAGGCCAAGCCCCCAGGCAAGCGTGCCCCGCCCGCGCAGCGCCAGCCGATGGACGACGAGGATGGCGAGGAAGACGGTGGGGCCGACGAGGCGCGGCAGCAGCTGCCAATAATCGGCGCCCACCTCGGCCGAGGCCCAGACCAGGGTGCCGATATAGAGGAGCAGATAGAGGGTGAAGGCCAGGTCTGGCCGACCGCGCCAGTAGAACCAGGCCGAGGCGAGGCAGAGCAGCCCGGTGAGAAGATAATAAGGCGAGCCGCCGAGCGCGAGCAGCCAGGCGCCGCCGCCCGTCAGCCACAGCCCGATCAGCGCCAGCAGCAGCGCGATGAGCTTCGCGCCCCAGCCCGATCCGCCCGCGCGCACGCCGGCTGCCTTGGCTACGTTCATATCCCCTCCCCGCGAGGCCGCACCGGGCCCCGATCGCCCTAATTCATAGACAGTATGTCTCGTGTTTGTACAGCGGTGGCGATCGGGCGGCCGACCTCGGCGCAGAGCGCCTTCGCCGCCTCGATCAGCTCGACATTGCTGGGCGTGTCGGGCCCGGCATAATCCTCCAGCCCCACCCGCAGATGGCCGCCGCGCTCCAGCGTCCAGCGCGCCATGCCGGTGGCGACGAGATCGCCGCCGAGCACCGCCGTCGCCCAGGGGAGCCCGCTGCCCTCGAACATCTCGACATAGGCATCGAGCGCCTTTTCGGTGGGTGGGAAGCCGAAGCTGGGGCCGCCGGGCTCGCCGGTCAGGAAATCATAGGCCCCGCCGAAATAGAATTTGGTGAAGCTGCCCTTCGGCAGCTTGCCGGCGCGATGATAGGCCAGCACCGCGCGGGCGAAGCTCGGCTCGTAGAGCGCCATCGACGCGCCGAGGCCGAGTTCGCTCAGCAGGCTGAAGACATGGCGGATATCGGCGTAGCTGTTGGCATAGACCATGTCCTTGCCGGGCAGCCCATCGTCGTCGAGCGTCGCGAAATTGGTCGAGCCGGGATCGAGCACCCCCATCTCGATGATCCCCGCCGCCGCGAGATCGCGGAAATGGGCGAAGCGGTCCTCCCCCTCGGCGAAGGCCACCGTCGGATAGAGGATCGCATCGGGCCGCGCCGCATGGACCGGGGCGAGACCCGCGGCATAGCGATCGGCGGCCTCGCGGCCGGACAGGCGAATGTCGTCATTATGGCTGTGGACGATGGTGGCGCCCGCGGCGATGCACTGGAGCGCGACCTCGGCCACCTCGGCGGGCTCGCGCGGGGCATGGGGGTTGCGCGCCTTCGACGTCGTGCCGTTGATCGCGACTTCGATGATCACGGGCTGATCGCTGGCCATGGCCGCTCCCCTTTCCTGTCCCTCTCCCGGACGGCCGGGACCATAGGAACGCCCCTCCGCAGCGGCAAATAGCGAAAGCCTATGTTCGGCCCACGGCTTGCTATTCGACAGCCTGCCTAAAAAGATTAGCCTCGGTCTTGCGCGCACAGGACAGCGCCAGAGAATGGGGAGAGGGGATATGACCGACGCCAGCGGCGCGGAACGGCGGACCTTGTGGGCCGCCTGGGGGCTATTGATCATCTGGGCGGTGGCGACGACGCTGTACCCCGGCACCCCGCTGGAGGAGGCGACCAGCCCGATCCCGATGCTCTACATCCTGTTCGTGATCCTCCACGCCGGGGTCGGCCTGGGCGCCAAGGGGCTGGGGGTGATGCTGCCCGCCTGCTACCTGATCGCCTTCGCCGCCGAAGGCACCAGCATCCACACTGGCTTCCCGTTCGGCTGGTACGAGCATAGCGACGTACTGGGGGTGAAGCTGTGGGACGTGCCGCTGTTCATCCCGATCGGCTTCTTCGCGATCACCTGGCCCGCCTGGCTGATCGCCCGGCTGATCCTGGGCCGCGAGACCGAGCGGCCCTGCCTGGTCTGGACCCCGCTAGTGATGGCCTTCGTCGCCACCGGCTTCGACGCCGCGAGCGACGCGATCGGCGCCACCGTCCATCACTATTGGCGCTATACCACGCCGAGCGGAATCCTGGGCGTGCCGCTGAGCAATTATATGGGCTGGATCTTCACCTGCTGGGTGATCGGCCTGGCCTATGCGCTGCTCGAGCCGCGCTTCAAGCCGCTGCCGCCCGCCAGCGACAAGGCCTATTGGCTGCCGCCGATCGCCTTCTGGCTGGTGATGGGGCTGCAATTCGCCTTCGCCCGGCACGCGCCCGCCGCCAAGGCCGGCGGGGTGGCGCTGCGCGAAGGGCGGAGCTGGCTGGTCGCCGACGTCTATGAGGGCGCCGCAACCGCGGCTATCCTGATCATGCTGCCGCCGGCGCTGATGGCGCTCGCGCGGCTCTACAGGAGCAAGACCGAATGACGACCCGTGCCAGCGCCTTCCGCGACGACCTGCTCCAGGGGAAGGTCGCCTTCCTCGCCGGGGGCACCAGCGGGATCAACCTGGGCATCGCCAAGCGCTTCGCCGAGCTGGGCGCGAAAGTGGCGGTCGCCGGCCGCAACCCGGACAAGGCGCGGGGCGCGGCCGAGGCGATCGGCCATGGCGCGATCGGCCTGTCCGCCGACGTGCGCGACTATGACGCGATCCGCGCCGCGATGCAGGAGACCGTCACGCGCTTTGGCCCGCTCGACATCGTCGTCGCGGGCGCGGCGGGCAATTTCCTCGCCCCGGCGCTGGGCATGTCGGCCAACGCCTTCAAGACCGTGGTCGACATCGACCTGCTCGGCACCTTCAACACCCTGCGCGGCTGCCACGACCTGCTCAACACCCCCGGTGCCTCGCTGATCGCGATCACCGCGCCGCAGGCGATCCACGCCATGCCGATGCAGGCGCATGCCAGCGCCGCCAAGGCCGGGATCAACCAGCTGGTCAAGGTGCTGGCGATGGAATGGGGGCCCGACGTGCGGGTCAACGGCATCTCCCCCGGCCCGATCGCCGACACCGAGGGCATGGCCCGCCTGTCCGACCCCGAGGCCCGCGCCAAGCTGGAGGGGCGCATTCCCCTGAAGCGCTGGGGCGAGGCCCATGAGGTGGGCGAGGGCGCGGTGTTCCTGTGCAGCCCGTCGGCCGCCTATGTGACGGGGACGATCCTCGACGTCGACGGCGGGTCGACCCTGCTCGGGCCGGGGCTGATGGGGGCTTAGGAGTCGCCATGGTCGGGAAGGAAGAAGCAGAAAACCCTCATCCCGACCTTCTCCCGCAAGCGGGAGAAGGAGAGTCACTGGCGCTCGCCGCAAGCAAAGCCCTCTCCCGCTTGCGGGAGAGGGTTGGGTGAGGGTCTTCTTCCTTCTCCCTGCCTCCCCTTCCCTCCCCCCTTGATTTTCGCTGCGGCATGACGCGCAGATCGGCGTCCACACTGCACCCACAGTCAAATGCGGCTGTTCCTATCCCCCCGTTTTTCCCGTAAAAGCGGCGCCAGGAGATAGGATATGCCTGCGATAGCTTTCGACATGACGACGGCGAACCACCAGTCGCGGCGGTTCGAGTTCCGCGGCAAGAACAACGCCGACTATTATGAGGGCGACCTCGAGCCGATCACCCCGGGCGAAGTGGACACCACGCTGGAGAAGAGCGTGGCGGGCGAGCTGTCGGTCTATCTGTTGCGCTCGCGCAGCGGGCTGGCCTTCCGGCGGAGCTGGTCGCACATCCGCAAGGACAAGACCGACGTCACCGTCTTCTGGTTCGTGCGCCAGGGCCAGGTCACCATCTCGGATGCGGGCGGCCGCAACGTGATCCATGCCGATCAGTGCGCGATCACCCGCTCGTCCAAGCCCTTCTACATGGATGTCCGCCCCGAGGGCGGCCAGGCCGAGCTGATGCATGTCGTCGTGCCGTCGCACCGGCTCTATCCGGCGATCGACGACGCGATCGGCGCGGGCCGCGCCTTCCCCACCTCGCGCGGGAACCTGCTGCTCGCCGAGCGCATCCTGACCCTGTTGTTCGAGCAGGATGGCGAGATCGACCCCGCCACCGCCGACGAACTGGTCCAGACCTTGCTCAACGGCGTGGGCAAGGCGATCGCTGCCGAGGTGGGCGAACCCGCCCAGCGCGCGACCATTGCCGACCGGCGGCTGGCCGACATCACCCGCTACATCAACCAGCATTTCGCCAACCCCGACCTCAACGCCAAGATGGTGGCGGAGGGCTGCGGCATCTCGGTGCGCTATCTGTGCCTGGTGCTGAAGCGCAACGACCTGTCCTTCTCGAAGATCGTCTGGGAGCGGCGCATGGCGACCGCGCATGACTGGCTGCGCGAGAAGAAGATGCGCCACCATGCGATCGGCGAGATCGCCTATCTGGTGGGCTTCAAGAGCGACGCCCATTTCAGCCGCATGTTCAAGAAGCGCTTCGGCATCGCCCCGCGCGACCACCGCAACCAGGGGCTGCGCGAGGGCTGAGGGCTATTTAGTCCCTCTCCCGCTGGCGGGACTGCTGCGAAAGTCATCCACCGTCGTCATCCCCGCGAAGGCGGGGATCCATATCCTCTGAAGCAGGAGACTCTCGCGGTTCGGAGGTTATGGATTCCCGCCTTCGCGGGAATGACGATGCGTTTTGCAGTGATCCGGCTTGCAGGCTTGGCGAACGCAGTGAGCTTAGCCGCAGCGGTGAGGGTCTTTTAGCCGGCCTTCAGAGGAAGAAGAAGACCCTCCCCCTCCCACCGCTGCGCGGCGGGCCCCTCCCTCTCCCGCTTGCGGGAGAGGGCTAGAGAAGCCCTCACTTCTTCGGGACGAGCTCCACCTTGAGCCGGGTCAAGTGGACCGAGGTGAATTTCCACACCCCGTTCTCCTTGCGGTAGGTCTCGCGATAATGGCCATAGCCATAGAGCGTCTGGTCGTCATAACTGATGATGTCGGCCATCGCCCAGATGCCCGAGGCCTCGGTGGCGGACTGGAAGGCGTAGAGCGGGGTGTGGCCATGGTGGACCGACGGGGTCACCTCCAGCCGCTCGCGCGTATAGGCGACGAGCTTGTCGGCACCTTCGGTGACGTCGACCCTTTTGCCCTTCTCGTCGTTGCGGTCGACCAGCAGCTTGGCGTCGTCGGCGAACAGCGCGCGCCACTGGGCCCAGTTCTTGTGGTCGAGATGGTAGAAATAGAGCGCCTTCAGCCGCTGCAGCTCGAGCACATCCTGGGCGTGCTTCGGATCGATCCGGCTGTCGGGCTGGGCAGCGGCGGGGATGCCTCCTGCCGGCTCGGCGGCGGACGTCATCTCCGGGGTGAGCAGGGTCGGCAGCAGCAAAGCGAGCTTGGGCATCAGGCGCATATATTTCTCTCCTTGCCGTAACGGTCACCCGCTACCCCGCCCGCTGTCAAATAGGCGCTTGCTCTAGCGCTGGCTCGACTGGCATCGGGGATGCGGAGGAGACCGGAACGGGCGGCCGTCATCCGCCCCGGAGATGACCGATGGATTCGAAGCCGGTGCGCCGCACCCTGTTCGCGGCACTGGCGCTGGCCGGCCTGGCGCTGCCCCAGACGATTGCCGCCGAGAGCGACCGCAGGCTGGCGCGCGAAGGGCACGCGCTGGCGGTACAGCGCTGCGGCACCTGCCACGCCACCGAGGAAACCGGCGCGAGCCCGCACCCGCTGGCCCCGCCCTTCCGGACGCTCGGCTATCGCTATCCGGTCGAGACGCTCGACGAGGCGCTGGCCGAGGGGATCAGCGTGGGCCATCCCGACATGCCGTCGGACCCGTGGGAGCCCGCCGACATCGAGCGCTTCATCGCCTATCTGAAGAGCATCGAACCGAAACCGGCCAAGTAGCGATTTCGAGGATCGCGAACCGCTCTAGTCGTTATAGCCCTTCAGCTCGTCGCCGGTCAGCCGCACCACATGGATCATGTTGGTCGAGCCCGGCGTGCCGAAGGGGACGCCGGCGACCACGACGATGCGGTCGCCCGCCTTGGCGAGGCCCTGGCGCAGCGCCATGCGCTTGGCCTTGGCGACCATCTCCTCGAAGCTGGCGACGTCGCGGGTGCGCACCGCGTGGGCGCCCCACAGCAGGCCGATGCGGCGCGCGGTGGCGAGCTTCGGGGTGAGCACCAGCAGCGGCACCGAGGGGCGCTCGCGCGCGATGCGCCGCGCGGTCGAGCCCGACAGGGTGAAGCAGATGATCAGGCTGGCCGAGACGGTGTCGGCGATCTTCGCGGCGGCCTCGGCCAGCGCGTCGGCGGTGGTGGCGTCGGGATGCGTCTCGGTGAAGTGGAGCCGCGCCGCATAGCCGGGGTCGCTTTCCACTGAGCGGGCGATCGCGTCCATCATCGTCACGGCTTCCTCGGGCCATTGCCCGCTCGCCGATTCGGCCGAAAGCATCACCGCGTCGGCGCCGTCATAGATGGCGGTGGCGACGTCGGACACCTCGGCGCGGGTCGGCGAGGGCGACTGGATCATCGATTCGAGCATCTGGGTGGCGACCACCACCGGCCGGCCCAGCCGCCGCGCGGTCTCGACGATGCGCTTCTGCATCGGCGGCACCCGCTCGGGCGGCAGCTCGACGCCCAGGTCGCCGCGCGCCACCATCACCGCGTCGGCCAGTTCGAGGATCTCGTCGAGCCGCTCGACCGCCGAGGGCTTCTCGATCTTGGCGAGAAGAGCCGCCTTGCCGCCGATCAGCCGGCGCGCCTCGGCCACGTCCTCGGGCCGCTGGACGAAGCTGAGCGCGATCCAGTCGGCGCCCTGCTCGCAGGCGAAGGTGAGGTCGCGGCGGTCCTTCTCGGTCAGCGCCGCCATCGGCACGATCACGTCGGGGACGTTGAGGCCCTTGCTGTTCGACAGCGCGCCGCCGACCTCGACCAGGGTCTCGATGCGGTCGACATGGACGCGCTTGACCCGCAGCACCAGCTTGCCGTCGTCGAGCAGCAGCCGGGCGCCAGGCTGAAGCGCCTCGAAAATCTCGCGGTGCGGCAGCTCGACCCGGGTGAGGTCGCCCGGCGCCGGGTCGCGATCGAGGGTGAAGGCGTGGCCGGTGGCGAGCTGGATCGACCCGTCCTTGAACTTGCCGACCCGCAGCTTGGGGCCCTGCAGGTCGAACAGGATCGTGGTGGTGCGGCCGAACTCCTTCTCCATCGCGCGGATCGCGTGGATCACCGGCACCTTATCCTCATGGTTGCCATGGCTCATGTTGATGCGGAAGGCATCGGCGCCGGCCCGGAACAGGCGGGCGATCATTTCGGGCGAGGCGCTGGCGGGCCCCAGGGTGGCGAGCACGCGCACCTTGCGCTGACGGGGGGAAATCTGGTTGTCCACGGATCGTCCTGCGATTTTTCCTGGGGAGGGAGGCCGACTTACCTAAAAGCCCCACCTGGCTTGGCAAGTCTTTCCGTCGCCGGAATGTCACCAACCCGATGGCCCGGGGTGCACGCGCGACGCGCTTCGCCGATTCCCGTTGAGCCGTGCGACCGCTGGCTTTAGAGCCTCTCGCCTTCACGCATATTCAGGGATTCACGAATCATGGCCGAAGCCGACACGACCGATAGCAACGACGGCAGCATCGCCGCGCAGGAGCTGCGCCTGTTCGTCGAGCGGGTCGAGCGCCTCGAGGAAGAGAAGAAGGGCATCGCCGACGACATCAAGGACGTGATGTCGGAAATGAAGGGCCGCGGCTACGACACCAAGATCGTCCGCAAGCTCATCTCGATCCGCAAGAAGAAGAAGGGCGAGCATGAGGAAGAGGCGATGGTCCTCGAAACCTACATGGCCGCGCTGGGAATGATTTGATCGAAGCGAAGGGGAGAGACTCCCTTTCTTCCTTCTGACGTCACCCCAGCGAAGGCTGGGGTCCATGTCTCTCATCTGCCAGATGGCATCGAGCGGGAAAACAGACATGGATGCCAGCCTTCGCTGGCATGACGCAGAAGGTGAGCGCGGGATTTGACCCGCAGGGTCCGCAGGTTTAGCCCTGCGCGCCATGTCTACCTTCCAGATCGACACCGCCACCAGCCGCGCGAACCCGACGCCGGCGCCGATGAAGCGGCTCACCGTTCCCGCGATCCGCAACGCCAAGGGCAAGGAGCCCGTGGTGGTGCTGACCGCCTACACGATCCGCATGGCGCAGATCCTCGACCCGCATTGCGACATGCTGCTGGTCGGCGACAGCCTGGGCCAGGTGCTCTACGGCCTGCCGTCGAGCGTGCCCGTCAGCCTCGACATGATGATCGCGCATGGCGCCGCGGTGGTGCGCGGCAGCTATCACAGCCTGGTCGTCGTCGACATGCCGTTCGGCGCCTATGAGGAGAGCCCCGAACAGGCCTTCCGCTCGGCCGCGCGCATCCTGAAGGAGACCGGCGCCGCCGCGGTGAAGCTGGAGGGCGGCGAGGCGATGGCCGAGACAGTGGCCTTCCTGACCGCGCGGGGCATCCCCGTGGTCGGCCATGTCGGGCTCACCCCGCAGGCGGTGAACGCGCTGGGCGGCTATGGCGCGCGCGGGCGCACCCAGGCCGAATATGCCAAGCTGATCGGCGACGCCAAGGCGATCTCCCAGGCCGGCGCCTTCTCGCTGGTGGTCGAGGGCGTGGTCGAGCCGCTGGCGATCGAGATCACCCATGCGATCGACATCCCCACCATCGGCATCGGCGGATCGGCGCAGTGCGACGGCCAGGTGCTGGTGATCGACGACATGCTGGGCATGTTCGACCGGGTGCCGCGCTTCGTGAAGAAATATGCGCAGCTGGCGGGCGAGATCGACGCGGCGGTGGCGGCCTATGCCGCCGATGTCCGCTCGCGCGCCTTCCCGACGATCGACCAGACCTACCAGCCCAAGGCCTGAGGGCCGCTCCTTCCTTCTGCCGTCATGCCAGCCCTTCGACTGCCTGCAAGGCAGGCGCTCAGGATAAACTTCAGCCAATGGCTGAAGGCTGGCATCTCAGGAGGCTTGGGCGGTACTTCCTCTCCTGAGATGCCAGCCTTCGCTGGCATGACGGGGATGGGGAAGGGAAAGGCCGGCACCGCCCCATTCATGCGCCGTATCTATTGGCTATGGCACCGCGACCGATCAGGCTCTCAATGGCGAGAGCCTGATTCACGCTTTCGGCGGAAGCGCTTTGCGCTTTCACCTCAAACGATCAGGCTCTAAGAGAGCCGGCGTTTCTTAGCTCTGGAGATTGATGCTTGGCCTCAACGCCGCCCACCGAGGAAGCCTTCGTCCGCGAGGTCGACGAGGAGCTGCGCCAGGAACAGCTGCTGAAGATCTGGAAACATTATGGGCGGATCATCGCGATCGCCGTCCTGGTGTTCCTGGTCGCCTTCGCGGGCTATCTGTTCTGGCGGGCCGAGACGCGCAAGGCGCATGAGGCCCATGGCGAGACGATGAGCGCGATGATCGCCGACGTCCGCGCCAACAAGCCCACCGACGCCGGCAAGAAGATCGACACGCTCGTCGCCGACGGCGGCGCCGGCTACAAGACCGTCGCGCTGATGACCAAGGCCGCGATCGCCGCCAGCAAGAACGACGTGAAGGGCGCCGCCGCCATCTATGCCGGCATCGCCGCCGACACCAATGCCGCCAAGCCCTTCCGCGACGTGGCGCTGATCCGCCAGACGCTGATCGAGTTCGACACGCTGCCGCCGCAGCAGGTAATCGACCGGATGAAGCCGCTGGCCGTCGAGGGCGGCGCCTTCTTCGGCACCGCCGGCGAGCTGACCGCGATCGCGCTGCTCCAGCAGAACAAGACGGCCGAGGCCGGACGCCTGCTCGCCACCATGGCGCGCGACAAGCAGGTCTCCGATTCGCTGCGCGCCCGCTCGGCGCGGCTTGCCACCAGCCTGGGCGTCGACGTCGATGCCACCCCCGCCGCCGTCCCCGCTAAGGATTGATCGAATGATGCGTAAGTTTGTTCTCGCCGCCGCGGGGCTGGCTATCCTGACGAGCCTGAGCGGCTGCGGCATCTTCGGTGGCGGCGAAGGCAAGAAGCCCAAAACCCCCGTGCTGGGCCAGCGCATCTCGGTGCTGACCTCGGAAAGCGGCGCCGAGCCCGACCCCTCGCTGGAGGTGGTGCCGGTGGTGCCGCCCGCCGAGCAGGTGAACGCCGAATGGCCGCAGCCGGGCGGCAACGCCGCCAAGTCGATGGGCCATGTCGCCCTGGGCCAGGCGCTGGGCGTCGCCTGGGATCGCAGCATTTCGGGTTCGACCAGCAAGAAGCGCATGGGCGCCGGCCCCGTCATCGGCGGCGGCAAGGTCTATGTGATGGACGTCGACGCGCGCATCCACGCCTTCGACCTGAAGACCGGTGCGCCGGCCTGGACCGCCACCCTGGCGGGCGCCAAGGACAACAAGGCCTCGCTGTTCGGCGGCGGCGTCAGCTTCGACGGCGGCAAGGTCTATGCCACCAACGGCGTGGGCGATGCCGGCGCGTTCGACGCGGGCACCGGCAGCCAGCTGTGGAAGGTCCATCTGGGCGGCCCGCTGCGCGGCGCGCCCTCGATCGGCAACGATACCGTCTATGTGATGAGCCAGGACAACCAGCTGTTCGCGCTGCGCGAGGCCAATGGCGAGACGATCTGGAGCGCGAGCGGCAGCCTGGAGAATGCCGCGGTGTTCGGCATCGGCTCCCCCGCGATCGGCCAGGGCACCGTGATCGCCGGCTTCTCGTCGGGCGAACTGAGCGCCTATCGCTACGAGAATGGCCGCGCGGTGTGGCAGGACTCGCTGTCGCGCACCAGCATCAGCACCTCGGTGGCCAGCCTCGTCGACATTGACGCCTCGCCGGTCGTCGACCAGGGCCGCGCCTATGCGATCGGCCAGGGCGGCCGCATGGTGGCGATGGACATCCTGACCGGCCAGCGCCTGTGGGAGCTCAACATCGGCGGCATCGAGACGCCATGGGTGGCGGGCGAATGGCTGTTCGTCGTGACCGACGACGCCAAACTGCTCTGCATCGCCCGCAACGGCGGCCGCATCCGCTGGCAGACCCAGCTGCCGCGCTGGAAGAATGAGGAAAAGAAGAAGAAGCCGATCGGCTGGTCGGGCCCGATCCTGGCCGGCGGCCGCCTGATCCTGGTCAACACCCAGGGCGACATCGTCAACGTCGCGGTCGCGGACGGCAAGGTCGGCAGCAAGACCAAGCTGGGCCAGACGATCTACCAGGCGCCGGTCGTGGCGGACAACATGATGGTTGTCCTCACCGACAAGGGTAAGCTGGTAGCGTATAAGTAGGCCCTCAGGCGCCGGGCGCAGCGCGTCCGCGCTGCTGGGCTATCCTCGCATAAGCTCGGGCGGCCGTTCGGCCTTGCGGGACGCTGGCGCGTCCCGACGATGAGCTCTGCGTCGGAGCCTGCCAAGGCTCCGCAAGCGCGAATGCGCGCCCGAGCTTATGCGAGGATAGCCAAAGGTCGCGGATGCGACCGCCGGCGCTTGAGGCCAAACAAACAGCAAAGCGTGACGGGAGCCCGTAATCCCGCTATGGGCCCCCTCCCATGAAGCATCTCCCCATCGTCGCGATCGTCGGCCGGCCTAATGTCGGCAAGTCGACGCTGTTCAACCGCCTGGTCGGCAAGAAGCTGGCGCTGGTCGACGACCGGCCCGGCGTGACGCGCGACCGGCGCGAGGGCGACGCCAGCCTGCTGGGGATGGACTTCAAGATCATCGACACCGCCGGCTTCGAAACCGACGACCCGCAGACCCTGCCCGGCCGCATGCGCGCCCAGACCCAGGCGGCGGTGCGCGAGGCCGATGTCGCGCTGTTCATGATCGACGCGCGCGCGGGGCTCACCCCGCTCGACGAGGAAATCGCCAACTGGCTGCGCAGCGAGGAGACCCCGGTGGTCGTCATCGCCAACAAGGCCGAGGGCAAGGCCGCCGACCATGGCGTCTACGAAGCCTTCGGGCTGGGCCTGGGCGAGCCGGTGCCGCTGTCGGCCGAGCATGGCGAGGGCATCGTCGACCTGTTCGAATCGCTCCGCCCGCTGATCGAGCGCGAGGAAGAGGACTATCCCGACGAGGAGGGTGATGGCGAGGATGAGGACGCGCCGAGCGGCCCGCTCAAGCTCGCCATCGTCGGCCGCCCCAATGCCGGCAAGTCGACCCTGATCAACAAGATCCTGGGCGAACAGCGCATGATCACCGGCCCCGAGGCCGGCATCACCCGCGATTCGATCGCGATCGACTGGGACTGGAAGGCGCCCGACGGCACCGTCCGCCCCATCCGCCTGATCGACACCGCGGGCATGCGCAAGCGCGCCAAGGTGCAGGACAAGCTGGAGAAGCTCTCGGTCGCCGACGGGCTGCGCGCGGTGGACTTCGCCGAGGTCGTCGTACTGCTGCTCGACGCGACCCTGGGGCTGGAAGCGCAGGACCTGCGCATCGCCGACAAGGTACTGCAGGAAGGCCGCGCGCTGATCATCGCGCTGAGCAAATGGGACGTCGCCGAGGCCCCGCCCAGCCTGTTCCAGGGGGTACGCACCGCGCTCGACGAGGGGCTGGCGCAGGTGAAGGGCCTGCCGCTGCTCACCGTCTCGGGCGAGACCGGGCGCGGCATCGACCAGCTGCTCCAGGCCGCGCATGACGTGCGCGAAGCCTGGTCGAAGCGCGTCTCGACCGGCCAGCTCAACCGCTGGTTCGAAAAAGCGATCGAGGCCAACCCGCCCCCCGCCCCCGGCGGCAAGCGGATCAAGCTGCGCTACCTGACCCAGGCGAAGACCCGGCCGCCGGGCTTCATCCTGTTCGGCACCAGGGTCGACCAGCTGCCGGAAAGCTATCGCCGCTATCTGGTCAACGGCATCCGCCGCGACCTGGGCTTCGGCTCGGTCCCGGTGCGGCTGACCGTCCGGGCGCCGAAGAACCCGTTCGACTGATGGAGGAGGTGCGGATCGACGCCAGGGGGATGCGCTGCCCCTGGCCGGTGATTCGCTTGGCCCGGGCGATTCGCGATGGCGCCGAATCGGTGCTGATCCTGGCCGACGATCCGATCGCCCCGGGCGAGATCGCGGCGCTCGGAAAAGCGCAGGGCTGGACGGTCGACGCGGCCGGGGAGAGCGGCGGCTGGCTGGTCCGAACCTGAAAACAGCCCTGTAAACAAGGCTCGTTCGCCGTCGGCCCGATCCGCCCCGCTACGCGAAAATCCTTAGAAATCCGCGACGTTGCGGTAACCTGACGTTTACGCCCCTTACCCTAAAGTAGCCTGACCTGATGAGGGTAACAGGGACGAGACATGGCGCAGACCAGCAATGACGTGGTGAACTGGACGACCTTCGGCCAGACCCGCTCGCTGATCGGAAACGATTTCCCCAAGATCTTGGGCTATTACCGTGACGACGCCGCCAAGTGCGTGGTCGCGGTCGAACAGGCGTATAAGCTGCGCGACGCGGTTTCGATGGTGCGCCCGGCGCATACCCTGAAGGGCGACAGCTATCAGTTCGGTGGCGTAGCGATCGGCAAGCTGGCCGAGCTGATCGAGCATAGCGCCCGCCGCTGCGTCGAGGAGCAGAACGCCCCCGACCGGCTCGACGCCGAAATCCTCCAGCTCCGCCCCCTGCTGATCGAGACCCTGGCCCAGTTCGAGCGCGAACTGGCCAAGAGCGCAGCGAGCCCGCTGCGCCGCCAGGCGGCGGCCGGGTTCGGCCGCAAGGCGGGGTAAAAGTAGGTAAGGCCCCACGCCCCCCCATGGAGGCGGATTCGATGCCTCACTCTCCCATCGTCATGCTGAACTTGTTTCAGCATCCACCGGCTCGGTGGGACGGATCAGGAGAACAGCCTCTAAGAACGCCGCAGGCACCGCCTGGCCAGGGCCAAGGCTCCTGGTGGATGCTGAAACAAGTTCAGCATGACGTGCAGGGGAAGCCATCGCTCCCCCCGCTACTTTCACGGACATCGTTGCGGGTACCAGTTCGCTGGAACTGGCACCTCCGCCTTCAGTCCTCAGACGCCTTCGACTGCAGCTGGATATAGTTCTGGATGCCCATGCGCTCGATCAGCTCGAACTGGGTCTCCAGATTGTCGACATGCTCTTCTTCCGATTCGAGGATCGACTGGAGCAGGTCGCGGGTCACGAAGTCGCGGATCGACTCGGCGTAGACGATGCCTTCCTTGAGCTGCGGGATCGCGTCATTCTCGAGCGCGAGATCGGCCTTGAGGATTTCTTCGACGGTCTCGCCGATGCGCAGGCGGCCGAGCAGCTGGAAGTTGGGCAGGCCGTCGAGGAACAGGATGCGCTTCGCCAGCTTGTCGGCGTGCTTCATCTCGTCGATCGACTCTTCATACTCATACTTCGCGAGCTTATCGATGCCCCAATGCTCAAGCATCCGATAGTGCAGGAAGTACTGGTTGATCGCGGTCAGCTCGTTCTTGAGCGTCTCGTTCAGGATTTCGATGATCTTGGGATCACCCTTCATTGTTGCCTCCGCTTTCTGGATTTGCGCCGCTACTAGATCAATTTACTGCGCTTGAAAAGATGGAAGGCGGCATTTGTTCCGAATAAATATAATAAAAACAAAGTCTTGAAATAGACAGTCATTCGCAACGCGATTGCTATTCATTCGCAGTGGAAAGCATGCCGAAAGGTGCTTCGACCTGCGAATGAAATGCACGCACGAAAAAGCCGCCCGGAGGCGGCTCGTTCTTATTGCGAAGGCGAAACAGGATCAGGCGGGCAGCGCCTCGTCCTCTATGATGCTGCGCGCGAAGGGGAGGCATTGTCCGCAACGGGGCCGGCGGCCCAGACTTTCATAGGCGCTGCGCGGGCAGGTCGCGCCCTTGCGAACCGCGTCGCGCACCTGGGTTTCCTTGATCGCATTGCAGACACACACAACCATTTGCGGCACCTCTCGAATCGAGAAGTAGCGCTATTGCGACTGACTATCAATAGAGATGTGATGCCATTTCCTATCCATTCGTCGCATCTTTCGGCATCGCTTGCCAGCGCGCCGCCGCGCTGCTTTAGCCCGCGCATGAGTCAGACGCCGCCCGATCGCCGGGCCCGGATCACCACCAGCTTCGGTCGCGCCGATGGCTATGAACAGGCCGCCGGCGCCCAGGCGCACGCCGCCGAGCGGCTGGCGAGCCTGATTGCCGGGCAGCCGCAGGTTGCAGAACCGCGCATCCTGGAGCTGGGCTGCGGCACCGGGCTGCTGACGCGCGCGCTGAGCCAGGCGACCGGCCCCGCCCGCTGGACGGTGAGCGACATCGCCCCCGAGATGGTCGCGCGTGCCCGTGCCGCCACCGGCCTCGACGCCGACTGGCGGGTGATCGACGGCGAGCATGTCGACCCAGCGCTCGGGCCGTTCGACCTGATCGCCTCGGGCATGGCCTTCCAATGGTTCGCCGACCTGCCCGCGGCGCTGGCCCGGCTCGGCGACCGGCTCGCGCCGGGCGGGCTGCTCGCCTTCTCAACGATGGCGGCGGGAAGCTTCGCGGGCTGGAACGCAGCGCTGGCCGCCGAAGGCTTGTCGAGCGGCACGCCGGCCTATCCCGACGAGCGCGCGTTGCTCACTATGGCGCCGCCGGGATTCGCGGCCACCGTCGAGATTGTCGATATCGCTCAGCCCGAGGCCGATGCGCGCGGCTTCCTGCGGCGGGTGAAGGCGATCGGTGCGGGCATCCCCGCCGCTGGTCATCGCCCGCTGCCGCCCGCCGCGCTCAAGCGCGCGATGGCACGCTTCGACCAGGGACCACGTACCGCCGACTATCGCATCGCTCTCTGCCTGTTCCGCCGCGGCTGAGGCCCGGTCGGCTCGTCAGAAATGGTGAGTGCAGAAGGCGAGCAACAGGATCAGCGGGATCGGCACGCCGATCAGCCACAGCAAGATGGAACGCATGACAGGGGCATCCTCGATTATAGGAGGATAAAACCCCCGAGCGCCCCGAAAGCTCCCAAATATGCTGAGCCCTTCACTTGCCGACGGTGATGGCCACCTCGCCCGCGGTCATCGCCGACAGGGCGATCGTGTAATGGCCGGGCGCTAGTTCGAAATCGACGATCTTGGCGACCCCCGAGCCCGGCTCGCCCACGCGCTCGCCCTCGACGGGCAGCGCCTTGCCCTCCTGGATCACGTCGACCCAGCCCGGCGCGCCGAGCGCGACATGATAGGTGCCGGGCTCGTCGACATCGATGCCGAGGATCGCGCCATGATTGGCCGGCGCCTGGGTGAGCGGCGGCGCCACCGGATAGACCAGCTCGCGCTGCAGGCTGAGCCGGATCGTCGCGGTCTGGCCGGGATCGAGCGGCACTTCGGCGAGCGCGGGGCTCGCGAGCAGCAGGGCGATGGCCGTGGCCAATATCTTCAAACGCACGCAGCCCTCCGTCACAGTCCAGCCCTCGCCTCATACGTCATTCCCGCGAAGGCGGGAATCCACCAGCAGGCTTGGCCGTGGCCCCCCTCATGAACAGGATGTGTTCGCCGGTGGATCGAGGTCGGCGCACTTTTCGCAGAGGATCAGCGTGCCGCCAGCGCCGCCCGCATCTCGGCCTCCAGCGTCGCCACCAGCTCGGCTGCGGGCAGCGCGCGGGCGAGCGGGGCGGCCTGGCCGGCCCATTGCGCGCCATAGCCGGACTCGCCCTTCGCCTTGGCGGCGGCGTTGAGCGCTTTCCCCAGATCATAGGCGACCGGATAGGCGGGCACGTCGGCGGGATCGAGGGCCAGCGACGTGAAGCGGTTGACGATCGCGCGCGCGGGCCGGCCCGAGATCGAGCGGGTCATCTCGGTCCGTTCGATGGCCGCCAGCGCGGCGCGATAGCCGGCATCGGCCGAGGATTCGGGGCTGGCGATGAAGGCGGTGCCGAGCTGCGCCGCCTGCGCGCCTAGGGTCAGCGCGGCGGCGACCCCCGCCCCGTCCATGATCCCGCCCGCCGCGATCACCGGCAGGTCGAGCGAGCGGACGAGCAGCCGGGTGAGCGCCATCGTGCCGAGCCGCTCGTCGGGGCCGTCCTCGTCGAAGACGCCGCGATGGCCGCCCGCCTCATAGCCCTGCGCCACCACCGCATCGATCCCGGCGGCGGCAACCGCGCGGCCCTCGGCGAGGCTGGTCGCGCTCGCGATCAAGGCGATGCCGGCGTCGCGCAGCGCGGCGATCCGCGCGGCATCGGGCAGCCCGAAATGGAAGCTGACGATCGCCGGCCGGGTTTCGACCAGCATCGCCAGCATCGCATCGTCCTCGACGAAGCTGCGGTAGATTTCGGACAGGCCCGCCGGGGGCCCGGCGCCCCATCGCGCGAATTCGGGGCGCAGCCGCTCGATCCAGGCGGCCTCCTTCGCCGGGTCCCGCCGCGCCGGGCGGTGGCAGAAGAGGTTGACGTTGAACGGCCGGTTGGTGGCGCCGCGCACCGCCTCGATCATCGCGCGGGCGCCATCGGCGTCGACCGCGCCGACCCCGATCGAGCCGAGCCCGCCCGCGTTCGACACCGCCGCCGCCATCGCCGGGGTGGAGACGCCCGCCATCGGCGCCTGGATGATCGGCACGGTGAGGCCAAAGCGAGCGGCGAGCGGGGTCATGAGGCGGATGTAGCGAGCGGGGACTCCACCTTAAAGCCCTCTCCCGCTTGCGGGAGAGGGTTGGGTGAGGGTCTTACCTCACCACGGGGACTCTTTCAGGAGATGGGGCGCCCAGTGAGAAAAGAAGAAGAAGACCCTCACCCCAGCCCTCTCCCGCAAGCGGGAGAGGGAGAAGACAGCGAAGAAGGCTCACCCGCTGTTGCGCAGCGCCGTCGCGATCGCGTTGATCGAAAGCTGGATGCCCTCGCGCACGCGGGGGTCGTCCTCGCCGGCGCGGTGGCGCTTGAGCAGTTCGATCTGGAGCAGGTTGAGCGGCTCGATATAGGGCAGGCGCAACCGGATCGACTGGTCGAGCGACGGGTTCTTCTGGAGCAGCCGGGTCTGACGGGTGATCGAGAGCAGGCTTTCCTGCGCCATCTGCCAGCCGTCGCGAATCTGCCCGAAGATCGCCTTGCCCAGCGCCTGGTCCTCGACCAGCGCGACATAGCGTTCGGCCAGGTCCATGTCGGACTTGGCGAGCACCATCTCCAGATTGGCGAGGGTCGACTGGAAGAAGGGCCAGGCCTCCAGCATCTCGCGCAGCAGGCCGATATCCTTGTGCCCCTTCAGGCCATGGCCGACGCCATACCAGCCCGGCAGCATCACGCGGGCCTGCGCCCAGCTGAACACCCAGGGAATGGCGCGCAAGTCCTCGATCCGGTCGCTCTTGGTGCGGCTGGCGGGGCGCGAGCCGATCTTGAGGTCGGCGATCTCGGCGATCGGGGTCATCTGGCGGAAGAAGGTGCGGAAGCCCTCGGTCTCGTAGACGAGGCCGCGATACGCCTTGAAGGCGCGGCCGGAGATGTCCTCCATCGCCTTGAAGAAGCGCTCGGCATCCTTGGGCTTGAGCGCCTCCTCCTCCAGCGTGGCGAGCAGGGTGGCCGAGGTCATCGCCTCCAGATTGGCCGCCGCGCTCTCGCGCGTGCCATATTTGGCGGCGATCACCTCGCCCTGTTCGGTGATGCGGATGCGGCCCTGCACGGTGCCGTGCGGCTGCGCCAGGATCGCCGCGAAGCTGGAGCCGCCGCCGCGGCCCACCGCGCCGCCGCGGCCGTGGAACAGCTGCATCGCGCTGCCCGCCTGGGCGAAGACCGGCTTCAGCGCGGTGCCCGCCTCATGCAGGCTCCACACCGACGTCAGGTAGCCGCCGTCCTTGTTCGAATCCGAATAGCCGACCATCACCTCCTGATGGCCGCGCGCCGCGGTGACCGCCGCCACCTCGGGCAGCGCGAACCACTTGGTCATCACCTCGGGCGCGTTCTGGAGATCGCCGATCGTCTCGAACAGCGGCACCACCATCACCGCCGCGCTGGGCGGATCGCCGGGGACGTAGAGCCCGGCCTCCTTGAGGAGGACATTGACCTCGAGCATGTCCGACACGCTGTCGGCCTTCGAGATGATATAGGTGGTGATCGCGGCGGGGCCGTAGAGCTTGTGCGCTTCGGCCGCCGCGGCGACGATCGCCAGTTCGGACAGCGTCTCGTCCGAATAGGCGCCGAACGGGGTGCGCAGCAGCCGCTTCGACGCCAGTTCCTTGCGGAGCAGCGCGACCCGCGCCTCCTCGTCGAGCGCGGCATAGTCGGCCTCGACCCCGGCCACCTTGAGCAGGTCGGCGATCACCCGCTCATGGACATCGCTGTTCTGGCGCATGTCGAGCGTGGCGAGGTGGAAGCCGAAGGTCTCGACCGCGCGGATCAGCCGGCCGAGCGAGCCGCTGCCCGACAGCGAGCCGGCGCCGGTCCCGCTGAGCGCATGCGCGATCTCGACCAGGTCGGCGCGGAGAGCGGCGGGGTCCTCATAGGGCCCCTCCTCGGCATCGGAGAAGGGCAGGCGCGCGGGTTTGCGGCCGGTGAGCTTCTCATAGGTCTTCGACAGGCGCGAATAGATGCCGGTGATCGCGCGGCGATAGGGCTCGTCGCTGCGGGTCGAGCTCTTGTCTCCGCTCGCCTCGGCGAGCTTCTCGACCTCCCAGGTGACCTCGGCCAGCTCGGTCGAGATCGAGAGCTCGGCGCCCAGCTCGTGGAGCTGCTGGAGATAATAGCCGATCACCGTCTCGGCCGAACGCGACAAAGCGAGGCGCAGCGAGTCGGCGTTGACGAAGGGGTTGCCGTCGCGATCGCCGCCGATCCAGCTGCCCGGGCGCAGGAAGCTGGCCGGGCGGTGGCCCAGCGCGCGCTGCCAGCGCGAATAGAGCGCCGGCAGGGTGGGCAGGAAGATGTCTCGCAGATAAGCGAGCGCGGTCTCCACCTCGTCGGCGACATAGAGCTTCTCGCGGCGGAGCGGGCGGGTCTGCCAGAGCAGGGCGATCTGGCGGTAGATCGCCTGGTCGATCAGGTCGCCGTCGGTGGTCTCGACCCGGCCGATATCCTTGAGCAGCATCAGCTCGGAGATCTTGTTGCGATGGTCGATCATGCTCTTGCGCCGCACCTCGGTGGGGTGGGCGGTGAGCACCGGCGCGATCAGCGCCTTGTCGAGCATCTCGACGACGTTCGAGCGCGAGATGCCCTCCTTTTCCAGCCGGTCGAGTGCGGCGGCGACGTCGGCGCCGGGTTCGGCGGCGACGCCCTGCCGGTCCTCGGCGAGATTGGCGAGCATCGAGAAGAGCATGAAGCCGCGCACGAAGGCGAGCGTGTCGTCGAGGGTGAGCGCGTCGAGCCCCGAATCGATCTCGTTCGAGCCGACGATCCCGCGCGCCCGATCGACCGAGGCCGAGCGGATATATTCGATCCGCCGGAACAGCGCCTCGCCGCCATAGGCCTTGATGACGTCGCCGAGCAGGCGGCCGAGGAAGCGGATGTCGGGGTTCTGGGTGATGGGGGGTGCGCTGGACATGGTTCGATGCTGCGCCGCAATATTTCGGCGGTCAACGGGGGAAATGACGTCGAGGCCAGCGGGATGGGCGCTGTCGTTTCTGTGCCACGCTGCGCGGTTGCGGGTTGGTCCATGCCCTCCCCCCATCCGTCATGCCAGCGCAGGCTGGCATCTCAGGAGAGGGGAGAGAAGGTCGAAGCAGGAGCCGCCCGAGATGCCAGCCTGCGC
>CAUTRN010000030.1:0-81071 GCA_963540925.1 uncultured Sphingomonadaceae bacterium | reverse complement strand
GGGATGGAGGAGAGCCCCCACCCCCAACCCCTCCCCTGAAGGGGAGGGGCTTAAGAGCTCACCCCAGCAACGCCACCTGCACGTCGCGCAACCCCGCATAGCTGTTGCGCCCATGCGCGGTGATCAGATTGTCGACCAGCAGCAGGTCCCCATGGCTCCAGGCGAAGCCCACCCGCTGCTCGCGCAGCACCCGGTAGAGTTCCTCGATATGGTCGCCGGGAATGGCGCTGCCGTCGCCATAGCTGGTGTCATAGGGCCGCGCGCCGCCCGCCCCATAATGGCCGTCATAGAGCGCGAATCGCTCCGCCCCCACGCTTTCGGGACAGATCGTCTTGGTCGCGAAATGGTTGAACCATAGCCGGTCGCCGGTACGCGGATGGGTGATCATCCCCGGCGCGCACCAGACGGTGTCGAGGCTGCCGTCGGGGAGCCATGTGCCCGCCAGCCCGACCGTCCGGCATTGCGCCATCGCCGCGTCGCGATCGTCGGTCGAGAAGGCCGCCTGCCAGCTGCGGTGGATCGCATCGAGCCAGGCGTCGCCGGTGCTCGCGGCCTGGTCGCGGAAGTTGCGGCGGTAGCGCACGCCCTTCGCCTCGACCGCGGAAACCACGTCGGGGCGCAGTGCCGCCGTCACCCGGCGCATGTCCGCCAGGAAGGTCTCGCCGCCGTTGACCGCAGGGATGCGGCAGTAGAAGGCGATCTTCGACGGCCAGCGCGGCAGATAGGCCATTTCCTGGTGCAACATGATGATCTGCCCCGGCGGGGTGTAGGTCGACTCATAGACCCGCCCCGCCAGCGCCCGGCGCGGCGAGGAGCCGCCGGCATAGCCGAAGGGCGGGCTCTCATAATGGTCGATCGCCTGGCCGAAGCGGGCGCCGTCCTCGATCGGGAAGCCACGGAAGACCAGCGCGCCCGCCTCGGCCAGCAGCGCGTCGAAATCGCCCTGATGCGCGCGGAACCAGGCGAGGAAGGCGGCCGGGTCGTCGCGCAGCGCGGGATCGTTGGGCTGGACGAAATGAGGAAAGCCGCCGCCCGGCGCATAGGGCGTGATCGTCACCGCCTCGCCGAGCGAGGACGGAGCCGTCGCCTCGATGGTCGCCATCGCCTCTCTCCCATGGCTGGCGCTGCACAGGAAGCTTTTCTGCACCCCGGGGCGGGCCCCGGCCATGGCTTTGACTGGAACGGCGCTGCCGAGCGTTCCACCCGGCCGCTTCAGCCCGCCGCGCGCTCCACCGCGTCGAGGAAGGCGTCGGGATCGATCGGCTTTGTCAGGAAGGCGGTGGCGCCGGCCGCCTCCGCTTCATCGCGGGCATGGGCGGAGGGGTAGGCGGTCATCAGCATCGTCGGGCAGGCCCAGCCGCGCCGCGCCAGTTCGCCGAGCAGTTCCAGCCCGCTCATCCCCGGCATGTGCAGATCGGTGACGACCAGCGCGGGCGCCTCGTCCGACGCCAGCAAATCCTCGGCGCTCGCGAAGGTGCGGCTGGTGATCCCGGCCGAGCGGAGCAGGCTTTCGAGGCTGCCACGAACCCCCGGATCATCGTCGACGATCGCTATGATGGACGAGGAAAACAAAGCCGACTCCGTAAGATAGGCTCCCTGAATGCGCCACCGCGCCGCCGCGCACCATCATACTCAGGGGTTATAGCGGTGGATGTTCTCGTCGCGGACGCCCAGCTGCTCGGCCATCCGCACCAGATCGGCCAGCGATTGCGCCTCCATCTTGCGCATCACATGGCCGCGATGGATCTTCACCGTGATCTCCGACAGGCCCAGCCGGCCCGCCACCTGCTTGTTCATCAGCCCGGTGACGACCAGCCCCATCACCTCGCGCTCGCGCGCGGTGAGCCGGGCATAGCAGTCCTGCAGCCGGGCATCACCCGCCGCCGCCGCCCGGCGCTCGCGATCGGTGGCCAGCGCGGTGGCGACGGCCGCCAGCATCTGGTCGTCGTCGAAGGGCTTGGGCAGGAAATCGATCGCCCCCGCGCGCATCGCCCGCACCGTCATCGGGATATCGCCATGGCCGGTCATCAGGATCACGGGAATGTCGATCCCGCGCCGGGCCAGAAGATCCTGCACGTCGAGCCCATTCTCCCCGCGCAGCCGCACGTCGAGCAGCAGGCAGGAAGGCGTGTCGGGCAGCCCCGCTTCCAGGAAAGCGCCGGCGCTCTCATACAGCGCCACCGCCAGGCCGGTGGAGCGGAACAAGCTGCCCAGCGACCCGCGCAGCCCCTCGTCATCGTCGACGATGCAGACGCAGCCTTCGCCATCTCCATTCATGCCGCATCCTCCGCCTCGGCCAGTTCCACCGGCAGGCTGAAGCGGAAGACCGCGCCGCCATCGGCCCGCCCCTCCGCGATCAGCCGGCCGCCATGCCGCTCGATGATCGAGCGGCAGATCGACAGCCCCATCCCCATGCCCTCGGCGCGGGTGGTGAAGAAGGGGCTGAACAGATTTTCGGGGTCGCCGGCGATGCCGGGCCCGCGATCGCGCACCTCGACGGTCACGCCGCGCTCGTCATGGCTCGCCTCCAGGTGCAGCTCGCGCCGGTCGGCCGGGGTGCCCAACATCGCCTGGTCGGCGTTGAGCATCAGGTTCATCAGCACCTGCTGGAGCTGGACCCGATCGCCCAGCACCGGCGGCAGGTCCACCGCGATCGCGCTGCTGATCACCACGTCGTGGAGCTGCAGGTCGCGGCGCAGCAACGCGATCGTCTCGTCGATCAGCGCGGGCAGCGCGAAGCTCTGCTGCTTCGGGGCCGCCTTGCGCGCCAGATCGCGGATGCGCGCGATCACGTCGGCGGCACGGGTGCCGTTCGAGGCGATATGGTCGAGGCAATCGGCCACCTCGGCGGCAGCCGGCGCCTCGCGCTTCAGCCAGCGCTGGCCCGACTTGGCATAGGTGATGATCGCCGACAGCGGCTGGTTCACCTCATGCGCGATCGAGGCGGCGAGCTGGCCGAGCAGGCTGACCCGCGAGACATGGGCGAGCTCGGCCTGCGACTGGTCGAGCCGGGCCTGGGTACGGTTCCGGTCGGTGACGTCGAGCGCCATCACAAGCACCCTTTTCCACCCGTCATGATCGGGCGGCAGCGTCACCCGCAGGATCACGTCGACGAGTTCGCCCGACGGCAGGCGCAGCTGGGTCTCCTCGCTGATCGAGGTGACCCCGTCCTGCAGCGCCTCGAGGATATGGCCCAGCGTCTCCTGCGAGGCGGGGGTGCGATATTGGAAGATCGTGCCGCCGATCAGTTCGCTGCGGTCCTCGACCCCGAACAACCGTAGCGCGGCCTGGTTGAGATCGATGATCCGGGCGTTGCGCTCGCCGAACTCGATCAGGTCCTCGGCGGCGGCCCCCGCCCGCAGCCGGGCATGGATCGCGGACCAGTCCGCCTCCCAGATCGGAAAGCCGGCGGTGTCGAAGATCGAGCGATAGCGGCGTTCGGAGCGGCGGCGCTGCTCGTCGGCGGCCTCGCGCCGGGCCGACAGCTGGGTGGTGATGGTGATCGCGATCAGGCTGACCACCAGCCGCATCGCCGGCGATCCCAGCGGTTCGCTCCAATGGCTGACGACATAGCCGGCAAAGGCGAGGACGACCCCGAGCAGCCCGGCGCCGGCCACCAGCCGCCGGTCGTGCGTGCGCGCGGCGAGCAGCACGACGATGGTGTAGAGCACCGCCACCGCGCCCTGCAGCGGGCTCAATATGTCGAGCAGGAAAATGGCGAGGGCGAGCGCCAGCGCGCCCGCCGCCTGCAGCCTTGCCCGCAATCGCCCCGCCTCGGCGTCGCCGCGCATCATCGCCTCTCGCCATGGCCCGATCCGGGCTCGCCAGAAAGGCGCGAGGCTGGACCATGCGGCGGCGCGCGGCAATGGCGAAGATGGCGACGGCGCGAAGCCGCCGTCTCCCCGGCTATCCCCCTTCGGCATCGGTGCCCCTCAGCCGACGCCGACGTGCAGGGCGAAGCGGGTGCCGGATCCGGCATCCTGATATTCCCAGCGGCCGCCCAGCCGCCGCGCCATCACGCCGATCAGCCGGCTGCCCAGCCCGTCGGCGCGCCCGCCCAGCGGCAGGCCGCGCCCATCGTCGGAAATCTCAAGCAGATAGCCCCGGCCCCGCGCCGACAGCGCGACCCGGATCTCGCCGGTCTCACCCGCTGCATAGGCATGTTTGCAGGCGTTGGTGACGAGTTCGGACAGGATCATCCCGATCACCGTCGCGTCGCGCGCGGCCACGACGACGGGCTCGGCCTCGACCAGGATATGGTGGCCGCTGCCCAGCTCCAGTTCGGCACCCAGCCGCCCCAGATAGGTGGCGAGATCGACCGTGCCGCCGTCGCCCGCCTCGCAGAGCAGCCGATGGACCGCAGCGATCGCGTCGATCCGGCCACGGGTCAGTTCGAGCACCGCGACGCCGTCGCGATCCTCCAGCATCCGCGCCTCGATCGAGATCATCGCGGACAGCAATTGCAGGCTGTTGGCGATCCGGTGGTTGGCCTCGTCGACCAGGGTCGGCTCGGCGAGCGCGGGCAGGATGGTCATTCCCTCGAAGCCTTGATTGGCAAAGCTGTGATTGGTGGCGTGCATCATCGGGACCCTCCCATCCGCAATCAGCGTCTATGGGCGCATCTTCCCGGTTCGGGCCCGCCATCGCCATCATACTCAGGTTTGGGGTCCGTAACGGCAAATCCCAACCTTGGTATGATGGCAGCACCGCCGGGCCGAGCCGATATCGGCCGCCATCGGCGTGGCATCGGGTCATGCCTGCCCAACAGGCGGAGATCATCATGGCCACTTTCATTGCCGACGACGGCGCGCGCATCTTCTACAAGGACTGGGGACCCAGGGATGCCCAGCCCATCGTCTTCGCCCATGGCTGGCCGCTGAGCGGCGACGCCTGGGACGCGCAGATGCAGTTCCTGGGCTCGCACGGCTATCGCGTCATCGCGCATGACCGCCGCAGCCATGGCCGTTCCGACCAGACCTGGGACGGCAACAACATGGACCAATATGCCGACGACCTGGCCGGGCTGCTGAACCAGCTCGACCTGCGCGACGCGGTGCTGGTGGGCCATTCGACCGGCGGCGGCGAGATCGCCCATTATGTCGGCCGCCACGGCACCGCGCGGGTCGCGAAGATGGTGCTGATCGGCGCGGTGCCGCCGCTGATGCTGAAGACCCCGGCCAACCCCAAGGGCACCCCGATCGAGGCGTTCGACGGCATCCGCCAGGGCGTGCTCGCCAACCGCTCGCAATTCTACCTGGACCTGGCCATCCCCTTCTTCGGCTTCAACCGCGAGGGTGCCGACGTGTCGGAAGGCACCGGCCGCGAATTCTGGCGGCAGGGCATGATGGGTGGGATCAAGGGCCAGTATGACTGCGTCCGCGAATTCTCCGAGGTCGACTATACCGAGGACCTGAAGAAGATCGACGTACCCACCCTCGTCGTCCATGGCGACGACGACCAGATCGTGCCGATCGATGCCGCCGGCCGCCGCTCGGCGGAGATCGTCCCCGACGCCACCTTGAAGGTCTATGCCGGCGCGCCGCACGGCCTGCCGATCACCCGGGCGCAGCAGCTCAACGAAGACCTGCTCGCCTTCATCCGCGGCTGAACGGAACCGGCATAAGGAAGACCCGCCATGTCCCAGCTTTCCGGCTGCGTCCATATCGTGGGCGGCCCGCCGGCCGCGCATGAGGGCGTCGTCGCGACGCTGGGCGCGGCGGGCTTCCGCACCCACAGCCACCCGACGATCGACGCCCTGATCGGCCGGCTCGATGCCGTCGAGGACGATTGCGCCGTGCCGGCCCTTCGCGGCCCCGACAGCGACGGCCGCGCCCTGGTCCACCGCCTCGACGGGCGGCGGGCCGAGGCACCGCTCGTCTTCGTCGCCGACCAGACCATCCCCTTCGACGACGCGGTGAACTACGCGCGGGTCGCCCGCACGCTCACCCCGCGCCAGCGCGACGTGCTGGCCGGGATCATCGACGGCCTGTCGAACAAGATGATCGCCTATCGGCTGGGGCTAAGCGTGCGCACCGTCGAGGCGCACCGCGCCGCGCTGCTCAGCCGCACCCGCTGCAAGACGATCGGCCAGCTCGTCCGGCTGGCCGTCCACGCCGGACTTTGATCCATCCCGCCATCGCAACCCTTGTTAAGGAGCATCGCCATGAAGGCCGAAAATCTCTCCGCCTATGAACTCGCCACGCCGACCAGCCTGACCAACGCCGGCAGCCTGGCCGTCGCCGAGGCGCTGAACCAGCTGCTCGCGGACAGCTTCGCGCTCTACCTGAAGACCAAGAATTTCCACTGGCACATGTCGGGCCCGCATTTCCGCGACTATCATCTGCTGCTCGACGAGCAGGCGACCGAGATCTTCGCGACCACCGACGCGATCGCCGAGCGGGTCCGCAAGATCGGCGAGACCACCTTGCGCTCGATCGGCGACATCGCCCGGCGCCAGCGCATCACCGACAGCGACACCAGCTTCGTGCCGCCGCGCGACATGCTGGCCGAACTGCGCGCCGGCAACCTGACCCTGATCGAGGAGTTGCGCACCGCCAAGGCCGCCGCCGACCAGGCCGGCGACAATGCCACCTCGGGCCTGATCGACGACTGGACCGACGGTGCCGAGCGGCGCGTGTGGTTCCTGTTCGAGGCCTCGCGCATCTAAATCCGTCTCTCACCTGCCGAGAGGATCAAGGCCCGGGACCCAAGGTTCCGGGCCTTGCCTTTTGGGCAACTGGCACGTCGGCCTATTCCGGGCGGGCGCGTCTTCCCCTATGGCAGGCGCGAACAGGATTGGAGGGACAAGGCATGGCTTCGCGATCGATCATCGTCACCGGCGGCTTCGGGGTTCTCGGCCGCGCCGTAGCGGCGGCCTTCGCCGCGCAGGGCGACAAGGTGGCCCGGGTCGACTTCGCCCCCTCCGCCCCCGACAGCCTGGCCGGCGGCCTCGACATCGGTGGGGTCGACCTGAGCGATGCCGGCGCGGCGCAAGGCGCGGTGGCGCAGGTCGCGGCGGCGTTCGGATCGGTCGACGTCCTCGTCAACGTCGCCGGCGGCTTCGTCTGGGAGACGCTGGCCGATGGCGGCGAGGCGACCTGGAAGCGCATGTTCGCGATGAACGCGACGACCTGCGTCAACATGACCAAGGCGGCGCTGCCCGAACTGCTGAAGGCAAAGGGTGCGCGCATCGTCAACATCGGCGCGGGCGGCGCGGTGGTCGCCGCCGCCGGCATGGGCGCCTATGCCGCCTCAAAGCAGGCGGTGCACAAGCTGACCGAGAGCCTGGCCGCCGAGCTGGGCGACGCGGACATCACCGTCAACGCGATCCTGCCCAGCATCATCGACACCCCCACCAACCGCGCCGACATGCCCGACGCCGATTTCGGCAAATGGGTGACCCCCGCGACGATCGCCGACGCGATCCTGCTGCTCGCCTCCCCGGCCGGGCGCGGGATCAACGGCGCGCTGGTGCCGGTGACGAAGGGGGGTTGAGCGGCATTGTCACGCGTCGCTCCGGCGGAGGCCGGAGCCGCCACGATGTTTGCGGCTAGCTGGTCTAAAGAGCCCGTGGCGGCCCCGGCCTCCGCCGGGGCGACGAGCATCGGCAGGCCTTAGGGCCTCAGACCTCGATCTTCCAGCTCTCCGAACGCGGCCGATACACCGGCGCGCGCTTCTCGCGCACTGACGCCAGCGCTTCCTTCGAATCGGGATGGCCACTCATCTTCACCGTATAGCCCTGCTCGAACTCATAGCCGGTGCGGATGTCCATCGTCTCGATCCGGTTGAGGATCTGCTTGGCGAGGCGGGTGGCGGTGGGGCTGAAGCCGGCGGCGCGCTCGGCGAAGCGGCGTGCCTCGGTCCGTTCCTCGCCGGGCTCGCAGATGAACAGGCAGCCGCCCGCGGCCGCCAGCGCCTCGGCGGTCATCGGCTCGCCGGTGAAATACATCCGCCGCACCAGCGGCTGCGGCGCCAGCCGGGCCAGGTGGCGCGCGCCGCCCATCACCCCCACGGTCAGCTCGGGCAGGCCCAGCCGGGCGTCGCGCGCGGCGACCACGAAGTCGCACGAGGCAGCGATCGCCAGGCCAGTGCCCAGCGCCGCGCCCTGCACCGCGCCGATCACCGGCACGACGCACTCCTGGATCGCGAAGAAGGCCTCGCGCACCCGCCACATCCGCTCGGTGCCGTTCTCAGGGGTCATCGTCGCGAACTCGTCGAGATCATTGCCCGCGCAAAAATGCCGCCCCCGCGCGCCCAGCACGATCGCCCGCACGTCGGGGCCCAGCCGGTCGGGATTCCGGAACAGCTCGGCCAGCTCGATATACATGTCACGATGGACGGCATTCGCGGGCGGCCGGTTGAGCAGCACCGTCGCGACGCCGGTGGCGCCGTCAAAGTCCACATCGACGAATTCGAAGCCGGCCATCATCCTCTCCCCTTGCTCCGCGCGCCTATGGCTGTCGCGGGTCCCTCAACGCCGCCGGTAGCGGAAATACCAGACCTCATGCCCCTTCGCGCGGGCCTTCGCCTCATAGCGGGTCTCGGGCCAGTCCTCGGGGCGGACGAGGAAGTCCGAGGGATGCTCGCCCAGCCATTCGAAGTCCGGCGAGCGGCCCATCACCATCATCGCCCAGCGCACATAGACCGGGTGATCGGTGCCGAAGCGAAACTCGCCGCCCGGCTTCATCTTGCTGGCGATCAGGCCGATCGGCCCGTCGTTCATGAAGCGGCGCTTGGCGTGGCGCGCCTTGGGCCAGGGATCGGGGTGGAGCAACCAGGCGCGGTCGAGCGAGGCGTCGGGCAGGCGCTCGAGCACCTCGATCGCGTCGCCCATATGGATGCGGACATTCGACAGACCCAGCCCGTCGACCTTCATCAGCGCGCCGACGACGCCGTCGAGGAAGGGCTCGCAGCCGATGAAGCCATGGTCGGGCCGCTGGCTCGCCTGCCACGCCATATGCTCGCCGCGGCCGAAGCCGATCTCGAGCTCCAGCGGGCGCGCGTCGCCGAACAGGGCGGGCGCGTCGAGCGCCCCGTCCTCGGGCACGCTGATCTGGGGAAGGACCCGTTCGACCAGTTCGGCCTGGCCCTGTCGCAGCTTGTGGCCCTGGCGCCGGCCATAAAGCCGGCGGATCGAGAGCGGATCATTCATCGTCGCGTCGTATCTCGTAAACGGCAGCCGGCGGCAGGTTGCGCAAGGTGCTGGACAGGCGACGGGCCTTCAGGCCGAGCCGGTCGAGCACCGGGCGGCGAACGGGGCACACCGGGCTGTAGCTGAACTGGTAGAAGCGGCCGCCGGGCCGCATCAGGTCGAAGCAGCCGCGCATGATCTTCATCTGCTGCGCGGCATTCATGCTGAGGATCGGCAGGCCCGAGATGGTGGCGCCGGCGAGATCGCCGTTGAACACCGCGCGATGCCGGCGCACCCGCGCCGCATCGCCCTGCAGGATGCGCGCCTGCGGGAAGCGGGCCTCGAGCAGCCGGGCGAAATCGGCCTCATTCTCGAACAGGATCAGATCCGATTCCTTGAGCCCGCGCTCCAGCAACGCCTTGGTGAAGACGCCGGTGCCGGGCCCGAGTTCGATCACGGGGGCCATGTCGGGGGTGATCTGCGCGGTGATCAGCCGGGCGAGCGACGGGCCCGACGGCGCCACCGCCGCGATGCCCAACGGGTCCCTGGCCCACGCCTTCAGGAAAGCCGCAAGATCAGACATGCCCGTTTCCGCTTTGGCGCCCATGCGCGTGCCTTAGCCGCAGAGGGGGCGCGAGCGCCAGATGCCGCGCGCAGATTGTTGGGGTGTCCGGTCGATTTTCATTTCAGCGCCAATGCCCCCGCCGCGATCGCCGGGATGCCGCAGGCGTCGCGGTAGAAGCCAAGCAGATGCGGCTCATAATCGACGTGAAGCCATTCGCAGGCCGAGGCGCGCGCCCGATCGATCGCGGTGCGGACGACGAGGGTGGCGATGCCCCGGCGGCGATGCGCGGGCGGGACCATCGTGTCGAGGAGGAAGGCATGGACGCCGCCATCCCAGGCGATGTTGACGAAACCGGCGAGGTCGTCCCCGAGTCGCGCGGTCACCCAGCCCAGGCTGTGGCGGTTGACCTGGCCCCACCAGTCGTCGTCGAGCAGGCGGTGTTCGAAGCACTCGGCATGGAGCGCATTCACCTCGTCATTACGAAAAACTCCGCGCCAGACGGCCTGTGGCAGGCTGTCCGACGCGGAGCTCATCGGTTCAGGACCGGATCAGGCCTGGCTTAGGCCAGCGCGGCCTTCAGCTTGTCGACCAGGTCGGTGCGCTCCCACGGGAAGAAGTCGCCCTCGGCCTTGCGGCCGAAATGGCCATAGGCCGCGGTCTTCTGGTAGATCGGCTTGTTGAGGCCGAGATGGGTGCGGATGCCGCGCGGGGTGAGCTTGCCCAGTTCGGCGATGCTCTGGATCGCGCCCTCGATCGCGGCGTCGGTCACGCCCTCGGCGCAGGTGCCGTGGGTGTCGACATAGAGCGACAGCGGCTCGGACACGCCGATCGCATAAGCGAGCTGGATCGTGCAGCGGCGGGCGAGGCCGGCGGCGACGATGTTCTTCGCCAGATAGCGGGTGATGTAGGCGGCCGAACGGTCTACCTTCGTCGGGTCCTTGCCGCTGAACGCGCCGCCGCCATGCGGAGCCGCGCCACCATAGGTGTCGACGATGATCTTGCGGCCGGTGAGGCCGGCGTCGCCGTCGGGGCCACCGATCTCGAAGCTGCCGGTCGGGTTGATGTGGTAGACGGTCTCGTCCGAGAGCAGATCGGCCGGGAGGACCTTCGCCACCACGGCCTTCACATAGGCCTTCAGCTCGGCTTCCTTGTCGCCCTCGTCATAGCCCTTGCCATGCTGGGTCGAGACGACGATCGCGGTGCAGGCCGCCGGCTTGCCGTTCTCGAAGCGCAGGGTGACCTGGCTCTTGGTGTCCGGCTCCAGGAAGGGCGCGGCGCCCGAGTGGCGGTCGGCCGCCATCGTCTCGAGGATCTTGTGGCTGTAGTAGAGCGTCGCCGGCATCAGGTCGGGCGTCTCGTCGCAGGCGAAGCCGAACATGATGCCCTGGTCGCCGGCGCCTTCGTCCTTGTTGCCGCTGGCGTCCACGCCCTGCGCGATGTGTGCCGACTGGCCGTGCAGGTTGTTCTCGAAGCGGAAGCTCTCCCAATGGAAGCCGTCCTGCTCATAGCCGATGCGCTTGACGGTCGCGCGGACGGCCGCTTCGATCTCGTCCTGCGCGCCCGGCGCCCAGGCGCCGTCCTCATAGACGCCCTTGCAGCGGATCTCGCCCGCAAGGACGACCAGCTGGGTGGTGGTCAGCGTCTCGCAGGCGATGCGCGCCTCCGGATCCTTCGAGAGGAACAGATCGACGATCGCGTCGGAGATCTGATCGGCGACCTTGTCGGGGTGACCCTCGGACACGCTTTCGGACGTGAAGAGATAGTTGCTGCGCATAGAGACTGACTGACCCTCTTTGGGATGATCCACGCCTGATAGGACGCGCTCGAAAACAAGGATATAAAGAGTTCGTTATATCCTCTTTAGCGCTGCTTCACGGCCTCCGCAACGGTCCTGATTGCACCGCAGCACAGTTCTGTCCGCCTGCGTCGCATCCGGTGGGCCGATGATTCCTGCCTGGCATAGAGATTCTTTTAACCCGCCATCGTGCAAGGAATGGGGCCTGGTGTCCGGTAATACGCGGATTTGATGATGGCTTACGATATCTCGATTGACTGGCTGTTCGGCTGCCCGACCGATCCCAAGGACGACGAGCAGCGCGCCAAGCGCGCCGCCCGCCGCATCTTCCAGCGGGCCAAGATTGACGGCTGCGACGCGCAGAATTCCTATTTCGAGCAGGGCGGCTTCTTCGGCGACGAGAAGGCGATGACGGGCCCGGCCCGCCATTGGATCGCCGCGCGCGACGCCGCCAACAAGGCCGCGACCGCGACCTGGACCGATCCGACTCGGGCCGGCGTCTCGATCGAGTGCCGCGCGGCCGCCTGACCTGATTCGCCAGCCGGGGCGACCTGGAGCGTTTCACGATCCGATTGCATCGGATCGGCCGCTTTAGATTTTGTCCGCGATTTCCGAGCCGGCAGATGTTTCCACCTGCCTGGAAATCGCTCTAGTCCCGGCGCCGGCGGGCGAGCGCGAAACCGCCGCCCAGCAGCAAGGCCGCGAACAGCAGCGGCAGGATATTCCCGAATCGCGCGAACAGCGTCGGCCCCTGCGGTGCGGGCAGCGCCGCCGTGATCACCCCCGGTTCGCGCCAGGGCAGGCTGTGGAGCAGCCGGCCGTCGGCATCGATCACCGCCGAGATCCCGGTGGGGGTCGAGCGGATCACGGGAATCCCCTCCTCCGCCGCGCGCAGCCGCGCCTGGGCCAGGTGCTGCGGCGGGCCCCAGCGGCCGAACCAGGCGTCGTTCGACGGGTTGAACAGGAAGTCTGGCCGGTTGGCGGCGTCGATCACCTGGCCCGAGAAGATGATCTCGTAGCAGATCTGGATGCCCGCCTTGCCGAAGCCGGCGACGTTCAGGGTGCGCGGCCCCGGGCCCGACCAGAAATCGACATCGCCCGGCACCAGCCGCGACAGGCCGATCGTCGACAGCACCGATCGCATCGGCAGATATTCGCCATAGGGAACGAGGTGCGCCTTCTCGTAGCGGCCCAGGATACGGCCGCCGGCATCGAGCGCGAACAGGCTGTTATAGGCGCCGATCAGGTCGCCCGCCTTGTCGAACATCAGCGAGTCGCCGCCGAGCAGCAGCTTGTCCTGCGGGCCCAGCAGCGCGGCGATGCGCGCGCGGGCGGCGGGATCGAGCTCCAGGAAATCGGCGGTCGCGGCCTCGGGCCACAGGATCAGGCGCGGCTTGCCGTCAGGCTTGCCGGTCAGCCGGCTGAGCCGGTTGAAGTTGAGCTTCTGGAGCTGCGGATCCCATTTCTCGTTCTGGTTGATATTGGGCTGGACCACCACGATGCGCGGCTCCTGCCGTGGCGGCAGCGGGCGCAGCAGCCAGGCCGACAGGATCTGCGCGAGCATCGCGGCGAGCAGCGCCCAGCCGACCCGCTGCCAGCGCACCCGCTTGCTGCCCTCGCCCAGCGCCAGCACGAAGATGCCCGACAGCAGCACCATGCAGCCCGACAGGCCATAGGTGCCGACCAGCCGGGTGAGCCCCATCCAGGCCGGCTCGGCGCTGCCCGGTGCCACCATGATCGCCCCCAGCGGATTCCAGGCGAAGCCGGTGAACAGCGTGGCGCGCAGCCATTCGGTGACGATCCAGGCCCCTGCGAACAGCGGGATGATGGTGTGCGGCTGCGGCAGGGTGAGCGCGATCGCCGCGCCCGGCGGCTCCATGCCGGGTGGGATCAGCCCCTTCAGCTTGTTGCGGCGCGCCGCCTGCTCCACCCGGTGGCGCCGCTCGGCGATCAGCGTGGGTAGGCGGTGCAGGCTCCACGCCAGCATCGCCGCGAGCATCGGGAAGACCGCGAGATAGAGCGCGAGCACTGCCACCGCGATCGGCCCCAGCCAGGCCGGCATCGCCGCCTGGAAGGTGAAGGCCTGGGCGATCCAGTTATTGCCGAAGCTGAAATGGCCGACGCCGAAGCACCAGCCGAGGCCGGCGACCGAGCGGAGCCGGCCGGCCTGCTGAACCATCCACATCAATCCCGCCAGGCAGAGCAGCGTGAGGAACCACCAGTTGAGCGGTGCGAACCCCAGCGCCGAGGCCAGGCCGAGGAGAAAAGCGAACAGAGGATTTCGAAAGGGGATTTGTTTCTGCATCACCGGCTTGAACCGCATTGGGCTACCCCCATATCCCGGTCGCCGCTCTGCCGGGAAGAGGGCCGTCGCCGTTCGGCAAAAAAATGCGGATAGGGACTGGTTGACAGCCCGGAGGGTGCCACACATATCCCCGCTAGCACTCAACGAGGGTGAGTGCTAAAAGTTTCCAACCTGAAGGATTCGGCGATTAGGCCATGGAGGCATCGCCGGAACATGCTGAGGAAAGGGTGAACGCATGAGTTTCCGTCCGCTTCACGATCGCGTGCTCGTCCGCCGCGTCGAGGCCGAGGCAAAGACCGCCGGGGGCATCATCATCCCCGATTCCGCCAAGGAAAAGCCGCAGGAAGGCGAAGTCGTCGCCGTCGGCGCCGGTTCCAAGGCCGAAGACGGCAAGGTGACCCCGCTGGACGTCAAGGCCGGCGACAAGATCCTGTTCGGCAAATGGTCGGGCACCGAGGTCAAGATCGACGGTGAAGACCTGCTGATCATGAAGGAAAGCGACATCCTGGGCATCGTCGGCTGAAGCCACGCCCGGGATCATCGGCTGATCCTTGCTACCTAAAAGATACATCCATCTAGCTAGAGGAATTACAGATCATGGCAGCGAAAGACGTCAAGTTTTCGCGCGACGCCCGTGAGCGCATCCTGCGCGGCGTCGACATCCTCGCCGACGCGGTGAAGGTCACGCTGGGCCCGAAGGGCCGCAACGTCGTCATCGACAAGTCGTTCGGCGCCCCGCGCATCACCAAGGACGGCGTCACCGTCGCCAAGGAAATCGAACTCAAGGACAAGTTCGAGAACATGGGCGCGCAGATGGTCCGCGAGGTCGCCTCGAAGACCAACGACCTGGCCGGCGACGGCACCACCACCGCCACCGTGCTCGCCCAGGCGATCGTCCGCGAGGGCATGAAGTCGGTCGCGGCCGGCATGAACCCGATGGACCTGAAGCGCGGCATCGATCTCGCCGTCACCAAGGTCGTCGAGAACCTGAAGTCGCGCTCGAAGCCGGTCGCCGGTTCGCACGAAGTCGCCCAGGTCGGCATCATCTCGGCCAATGGCGACAAGGAAGTCGGCGAGAAGATCGCGGAAGCGATGGAGAAGGTCGGCAAGGAAGGCGTGATCACCGTCGAAGAGGCGAAGGGTCTCGAGTTCGAGCTCGACGTCGTCGAGGGCATGCAGTTCGACCGCGGCTATCTGTCGCCCTATTTCATCACCAACCCGGAGAAGATGCAGGTCGAGCTCGCCGACCCGTTCATCCTGATCCATGAGAAGAAGCTCTCGAATCTGCAGTCGATGCTGCCGATCCTCGAGGCGGTCGTGCAGTCGGGTCGCCCGCTGCTGATCATCGCCGAGGACATCGAGGGCGAGGCACTGGCCACCCTGGTCGTCAACAAGCTGCGCGGCGGTCTGAAGGTCGCGGCCGTCAAGGCGCCGGGCTTCGGCGATCGCCGCAAGGCGATGCTCGAGGACATCGCGATCCTGACCCAGGGCGAGATGATCTCGGAAGACCTGGGCATCAAGCTCGAGAGCGTCACCGTCGGCATGCTCGGCACCGCCAAGCGCGTCACCATCGACAAGGACAACACCACGATCGTCGACGGCGCCGGTTCGGCCGATGCGATCAAGGGCCGCGTCGAGGCGATCCGCAAGCAGATCGAGATCACCACGTCGGACTATGACCGCGAGAAGCTCCAGGAGCGCCTGGCCAAGCTCGCTGGCGGCGTTGCCGTGATCAAGGTCGGTGGTGCGACCGAGGTCGAGGTGAAGGAGCGCAAGGACCGCGTCGACGACGCGCTGCACGCGACCCGCGCGGCCGTCGAAGAGGGCATCGTCCCCGGTGGCGGCACCGCTCTCCTCTATGCCACCAAGGCGCTCGAGGGCCTGAAGGGCATCAACGACGACCAGACCCGTGGTGTCGACATCATCCGCAAGGCGATCACCGCCCCGGTCAAGCAGATCGCCCAGAATGCCGGCCATGACGGCGCCGTCGTCGCGGGCAACCTGCTGCGCGAGAATGACGAGACCAAGGGCTTCAACGCCTCGACCGACGTGTACGAGAACCTCGTCGCCGCCGGCGTGATCGACCCGACCAAGGTCGTCCGCACCGCGCTGCAGGACGCGGCCTCGGTCGCCGGTCTGCTCATCACCACCGAGGCGACCATCGCCGAGCTGCCCGACGACAAGCCCGCCATGCCCATGGGCGGCGGCATGGGTGGCATGGGCGGTATGGGCGGCATGGACTTCTAAGAAGTTCGTCCGACCATCCGGTCATCGAAACAGGAAGGGCCCGGGGAGCGATCCCCGGGCCCTTTCCTTTTGCCGACGAGAATGCCTTCTCCCCTCAGCGTCATGCCAGCGAAGGCTGGCATCTCAGGAGATGATGTGGCGCCCTATTCTCCTGAGATGCCAGCCTTCGCTGGCATGACGGCTTGGGTTGGCACGTATCAGAGTCCCAGCGCGTCCAGCCGCGCGCCGAAGCCGCGCCGCTGCCACAGTTTCAGCAGCACCGTGAAGACATGGAGGCAGGTCCGCGCGGTATCGTTGCGCAGGAAGACCGGGTCGAGCGGCCCGCTCGCCCCGGCCGCCTCGGGCAGGCGGTAGAGGATCACCTCGGGGAAGGCGAGGATGCGCCCCACCCCCATCGTCGCGATGTGCAGCATCAGCCGCGCCTCGATCGCCGCCGGGTCGACCGCCGGCCCGCCATGGGCGCGATATTCGGCCGCGAACAGCGCGATCAGGTCGTCGAGATGATCGTCCCACACACTATGGTGCGCCGCTGACAGGCAGCCCCACAGCGCCGAGGCCAAGGTCATCCGCCCCACCCGGCCCCAATCGATCAGCCCGCAGTGCAGCGCCCCCGCGGCGTCGCGCCAGAACCAGGCGTTATCGATATGCGCGTTCCAGTGGCACAGCGCGATCTGCTCGGGGTCGGCCTGCAGCCAGGCCTGGATCGCAGCCTCCCCTTCCAGGATGCGGGCGGCGTCGGCCGCGATCCGATCGAACAGGCCGGGATCGCACAGTTCCTCGGGAAAGAGCCGGGGGTGGTCGGCAACGAAGCCCCTCGCCCGCTCGACCGTCGCGCGCAGCTGTGTCGCATCGATCCGGATCGGATCGCTCGACCCGCGCCCCGGATCATAGGGAAAGCGCCGGTCGATATCGGCGGCGAGCCGCCCCGCCTTGTCCGCCGCCGCCAGCCGCGCGAGCGCGGTGACGATCGCGCGATAATAGGCCAGCGGGTCGGCCAGGTCCTGGTCGGCGCATTTGCGATGCTGCGGCTCGACCGCGCCCTTTCCGAAGGGGACGAGCCCGGTGACGATCAGCCCGGTGCCGCTCGCCTGGTGATAATCGGCGAACAACGGCGTCGGCACATCGATCGGGAAGCCGGGCAGGCGCGCGATCCAGGCGAAGCGCGCTTCGTCGGCCATTTCCCATCGGCCATGATCGCGGCGTTTGTCGGCGAAGTCGCGCGAGAATTTGACGAACAGCTCGCGCGGCAGGCCGGGTTCGTCGCGGGCATAATCGAGCGTCAGGAACAGCTTGGCGCCGGTGCTGCCGCCGGGGCAGGTCTCCAGCCGGCGGATCGCCGTCACCCGATTGTCGTCCCCCAGCGAACCGAAGGCGCGGAAGGCGGCCGTCAGCCAGTCGGGCCCGACAGCGGCGAGCGCCTCGGCATGGGCGGGGATGTCGAGCCCGCTCTCGTCGCCACGGACATGATCGATCCGCTCGGGAAGCGCGGAAGCCATCGCCGATCGATGCGGCTCAGTTGGCGCGGACGGCGCGCGCAGGCGGCAAGGCGTTGCAGACGTCGACCGCGCCTGCCGGCAGGATGAAAAACTCGTTCTTGCGGTTGGCGCGCGTCGCCAGCCAGTTGGCGAAGCTGTCCGAATCGGTGCGCATCAGCTCGAAGCGCGGCCGTTCTCCCGTCGGAATCTCCGAGGCGAGACGCGCGGAGCGGATCGCCGGGCGGGGGGCATCGGCCTTGTACATGCCCAGCTCCTCGGTGCCGCGCGGCAGCGCCGACAGCGCCTCCATGCCCGCCAGCACCCGGCCCACCGTGGTGATGTTGCGATCCAGATGGCGTGGGGCATGGCCGATCACCGCATAGAGCTCGGCCCCGGTGCCGACATCGGGAGCGATGTTGCGGCCGACGCCGACCATCCCATAGCAATGGGTGAGCCAGGCGAGCTTGCCGTCGCTCGCCACCGGCCAGCCGCCGGCATGGCCGGCCTGCGGGGCATAGCTGTCGCGATAGGGCATCGCCTTGAAGCCCAGGCCCTGCACCGGCCGCTCATATTCGGCCGGCGGCGAGGCGACCACGCCGGGGCTCAGCGGCTTCTTCTCGGTCACATCGCCCCATTGGGTGACATAATTGTCCTGGACCCGGTTGATCGTGATCCCGTCGAACCAGCCGGCGCGGACCAGGGTGCGGATGTTGCCGACATGGACCGGCGCGAAGGCCGGCGCGAGCGCGATCACGGTGCGCTGGCCATTGTCGAAGTCGAGGACGAGCAGATCCTCGTCGGGCACCGGCACCCAGTCGCCCGGCGGCGCGAGCGCGACGATCTCCGCCGAGCTCAGCGGCTTGGGTGGCGGCGAGGCTCCCGCCGCCAGGATCAGCGCGAGCGGGAGAAGGGCGATGCGAAGGGCTCTGGTCATCCCGACATGATACAGGCTCTGGCGCCTTGCGGAAGCCGTCGCCACCGTTTAGGGAGCCAGCCTTCCAGAGCAACGCGGAGCGGTGGCCGAGTGGTCGAAGGCGCTCGCCTGGAAAGTGAGTATACGGCAAAACCGTATCGAGGGTTCGAATCCCTCCCGCTCCGCCAGCCTGCGTTGAAAAACAATCATAATTTCAATGAGAGGGGGTCTGTTACCAATAAGGCTCCCTAAACGGCATTCCGCTAGGCACCGGACGGAACACCCTATCTGATGCTCCGATATTTACGGGACATCACATTTGCCCGCGCGAGCTTGCGTAACCTCGAAAAGGGCTTGGCGGCTGAATTGGGCGATCAGGTCACGTCGAATATCGATCGCCGGTATCGGCGCGCCGGTTCGATCGTCTTTGAAGCCAGATGAAGCGGCGTCGATCGCGTCATAGCATCCGGCAACTACCGCATCCGCTATCTGCTTGCTCGTGCCCGGTGCGCCCGCCAGCCGGTATGACCAAGTATGGATGCACGCCCCCGCATCGGTCGCTGTCGGATCGGCTGGCTTAGTCAGGCAGATTCGATCATCTTGCTTCTGAGGTTTGGCGCAGCCCGCCACCGCCACCAGCGCCCCTAATGCTACCGCCCGCCCCAACGCCGACATATCGCCTCCGTCAGCACAACAAGCGCCCGAACCTTTCGACCGCGAACCCATCCCGCACCATTGCGCAAGATAGGTCAACGCCATCGGCGAAACATTGCAGCACGCGCCGCCCATACCGATCAGAATCGAGCTGGCGGCATTCCACGGCCCTTCCGGCTGTCATGCCGCGCAAATGGTCGCGGGCGGCAAAAGGATCACCGGGGGTACATTGGCGGCCAGGGCGACATGCGCCGGGCATCTCGGGCGCGTCGATGGCATAAAGGCGATCCGAGCGGCCCTTGCTGCCACACCTGATCGCATCGCCGTCGTGGTGGAATGGCTCGGGACACGGGAACAAGTCCGCCTGTTCTTTCCCTGTATTAACAGGCGAGGGCCTATCCCCCAGCTCCGCGCATCCGACGATGCCGACCGTGAGCGTCGCCAGCATGGCGAGGCCCCCTATCAGCGATTTGTGGTGCGGCTTCATTGGCAGTGATTATCTGATAGACCCTGCTCGGGGCAAACCGCCGGGAGGGAATAATGCACCGCTATCGGCTTGCGCTGGTCGGGGCGATCGGCTGCACACTTTTGGGAGCTGGGCCGCCGCCGAAGAATGGCGCTCCGTCCGCGCCAGCGCAGATGACCTATCTCCAGTGCGACTTCGAGACATTCACCAAATTCCCGCGAGGCGGCGATCCTGTCTCCACTCCCGTTAGCCTCACCAAAGGTTACGGCTTTCGCTCAAGCCCGCTCGCCGTGGTCGATGCCATTACTCCGAATATCCCGCTTCAGCCGCTAAAGGTCGATGACAACGTGGTTGAGTTTCGGTCATCGAATACATTCGAGGCTTTGATGCTGTACTCCACTGGCCACCCCGACGCGAAGTCAGACGAGGCCGTCTCGTTCAAGGCGACGATCAACCGGGTCACGGGCTCCATAAACGTCACCTTTTATCCGAAGTACGGCCCGGCGGAGATCGCCGCATGCAAAAAGTCGAAAGACGGGCCGTGGTGCAACTACTCGCCGGTTTCTGGTGATTTGTCGGGTAGCTGCAAGAAGGTGAGCCGTCGCTTCTAAGTCCGTGTGACGGGCTATACCTTCCACTGTTGTCAGGCGTCAGCAATCCACGTCTCGCGTAATGCGCGCAATCATCTTGAGGTATCGGACCGCCTCCACCGTCTTGGCCGCGTAGCCGCCATGCTTGCGGGCGTTTCGATTACCGATCGGCGCTCCCGGGTTCGTTCCGCCGTGCATCCTGCAACGCCGCTTCCCGCTCACGGCTGGGGATTGGCACTCCCCACCCGAGCGGGTCCGGGCTAGGCAGCGCGGCGCATCCGCCCGCGCCTCCTGAACCGATTGCATGGGATTGTTCCTCATTTTTCGCTGTTTCCTTCCCCCCGGTGTTGAGGTTTTCGGTGATGACGGCTTGGCCGCCCCGATTGTCGACATGGATATGGCGCACCACTTGTTCGCCGCCCCCTTGCAGCTTGGCCAGCGTCTCCGCGTGCATGGCGAACGATCGCATCAGCTTGTTGGCCAGATTCCCGAACATCTGCATCTGAGGCACAAATTCCGCGGTGCCCATCATGCGGAAGGCGCGCATTGTCGCATCGTGCGCGGCGGCCATCTGGACGGCCAGGGTGGCTTCCACCTCGTTCTGAGGCTGGGCACCATGCACGAAGGCGAGCGCCGCGTTCAGATCGAGCGGGGACGCGCCCCGGTTGTTGCACGCCGCGAAATGGTTGATCAGGTCATTCAGCCGGTCGGTGGCGAAGTCGAGCGAGAATGAAGCGAACGTCTCGGTCAGCTTCAAGGCGTAATAGCTGCTGTCATCCCCTTCGTCCTTGCCGATGCTGTAGTTGCCGCTTTCCGACTTGCTGAGCGTGACTTTCACCGGACGCGGGCGCTCGGCCAGCTTGGCGCTGATCGCCACAATATCGCGCCGCTGCTGTTCCGGCAGATCGGCCCAGCCGGGGATATGCTCGCTGTAAATGCGCTCGGCCTTCTCCGGGTCGGTCGTGTCGGCGAAGGTCGCCTTGACCGTCGTGTTGTCCTTGGACCGCTTGGCAGGTTGCCGTCGCCCGGTTGCCTTCTTTTCCGCCGTCATATCCGCACCTTTCAAATCGTCTCGAAACAGCCATTCACCCGCACCCGCACTACCGCACTCCCTATAAGGGAGGTACGGAAGGTGCGGACGGGTTCAGCACGGGTCACGCGCCGCACTTTCCGCACTCTCCGCACCGCACTTTTGAAGGTGCGGACGCCCTACATCGGCAGCGTCGACACGCTCGCCGACGACAACGAAAGGCCGCTCATCTCCATTATCGTCGGGAAGGTTTTCGACCCTCAGAGCGCCATTGCGTTTCCACGTTTTGAGGATGGCTTTGATCCGGGCCTTATCCCGATCGACGGAAAGGCCGGCCACTTGGGCAACGACGTTCCCGACCCAATCCTTCGCCTGCACGCTATCGCGATATTGACCAGCCGCGACGCGGAGCTGCACCTGATCGAGATGCCATGTATTGAGGCCATGGAATACGTCCGGCTTCTCCCACAAGCAGGCGACGCCAACATAATCGGCTGGCTCGCTGCCATCCCCGTTGTCGAGGCATTGGCTTTCCAGCTTGATCCATGTCGCCACGTCCGGCGGGGCGCGATTGGCCTTGCCGGTGTCGACGCGAACGAGTGACCGGCGAATCGTGGGATCGGTGATGCCCAATTCCTCGGCCTCGGCCTGGCTCATGGAGTTGAGGGGAAGCACGACGCGGGCGGCATCGCGAAGGGCGACCGCCCCACGTCCGTCCTCCGCTGTTACCTCCCGCCCGCCCAGCTTCTTGGTGTGGTGGACCAGAACGATCGCGCAGCCGGTTTCCTGTGCCAGCCGCTTCCACCGTTTCGCGATGGCGTCGATCGCCTCGTTGCTGCTTTCCCGAACGGCATGGCTCGACACGAAGGGGTCGACGATCACAACCGACACAGCGCGTTCCCGCACCGTCGCGGCGACTTGCGCGAACACATCTTCGGCTATCGCAAAACCGTCGCGATCTTCGGTTGCCGTGCAAAGCGGCTGGACCAGCCCGCTATCGACACAAAGCCGGTTCGCGCATTCCGTAGGCGTGAGGCCATGGAACAGACATGCCGCCGAAACTTGCCGGTCCAGCTCGTCTTGCGAATCCTCAAGATTGTAGATCCATGCCGATTGCGGGCCGCGCGGGAGCGGTTTGCCAAGCAACGGTTGGCCAGATGCGAGCGACAGCGCCAGGGCAGTCCCGATCGTGCTCTTGCCGGTGCCGCCCGGTGCGATGATGGCCGTAACCTCGCCCCTGAGCAGCCAATGACCAAGCAGCCATTGCCGTGTCGGAAGCGAGCGGGGATCGGGCCAGCGATAGGGCGTAGCGCGAATGGCAGTCCCGATCGGCGCGGCCCCAGCGATCCGGGCGGCCACGTCCTCGGGGGACATATCCGCGAAGTCGAGGGGAGCGGTTGCGCTACGCATGGGCGTTCTCCCCGGCCTTAGCGATACGGCTCGCCACATCAGCGCGCGCGATGTCCGAAAAATCGGCTGGGGAGTCCACTGAGGCCGTTTTCAGTCCAAGGGGCAGCGGAGTGACCAAAAGCGCCCCGATCGACTCAGCGGCCCCCTGAGCGGCTTTCAGCCCGATATTATCCGCTAGATGGCGGTCATCGTCAGCGGCGACGATCAGGGTCCGGCTGGGGAACAGAGCGCGGATGGCCCGGGCCACAGTCCCGAGATTGCGCGCCGACATGGCCGCAACCACACCATGCCCGGTCGCGTGATGGATCGCCGCCATGGTGGCGAAGCCCTCGCCGATCAGCACCGGCCCAGCCGACGCGCTCCCATCTTGGCAGAATATGCCGTGAGGCCAGAACAGGGCATCGGTGCGCCCGCCCTTCAGGAACAGCTTGCGACCATCCGGATAGATGCGCTGCACGTTCCACAGGCGAAAAGCGGGATCGACCATCGGCACAAGCAGCGCGTCACCATGCTGCCGGATGCCGAACGTTGGCAGAGCCTTCCGCACCAGATAGCCATGCGCGGGATCGGCTTTGCCAGCGCGTTCCCATAGCTCCCGGGCGATGCCAGCCGCATCGTCCTGCTTGGCCTGCGTCTCCGCCCGGTGACGCGCTTCCCGCTCCCGGGCCTGAGCGACTATCGCGCGCCGTTCGGCTGGGGAGAGGGAGCGGGAATCGGTCCCCGCGCGCCACACCGTCCGGACGCCCAGCCGATAATGCCGGAACACGCCAGCGGGCACCCCGTCCAAGTGGAGGGAAGCCCAGCCGTTGAGCCGCCCGGGCTTGTCACCCTCCGCCCGGAAACGCACCGGCTTACCGGACGCCAGCGCAATGCCGATCGGTTCGATAGGGTGGATGCCCGATGCGGCCATGGCATCGAGAAAATCAGAGACAGCATCGGTCAAAGCGCGGCCCTCCCTTTGTCGGTGAGGCGAAGCACAGACGCGCTCTTGCCGGATGGATTGGGCCGCCGCTTGCCGGTGGCTTCGACCATGCCCAGCGCGCGCAGCTCGCTAAGTCTCGGCTGCAAGGCTTCCCGGGTGACGCCTGCAATCGCCACCGCTTCAAGCGTGGTCGCCTCGCCCAGCCGATCGAGCGCCAACATGGCAACGCGGCGAAGGCGAGGGGCCTTGGAAGCGATAGCGTCGGCGGCGTCCTGGCTGGTGCCATCCGGGCCTTTCGAGCCGGGAACGTCGGGATAGCGATCAGTCATGGTCGCCTCCCTCAGCCAGCGCGGGCAGGCCATGCCGGGCCAGCAACAGGGTCAGCCAGTTGGCTTGCTTGTCGCTGAGTGGGGAGCTGCGGAAGGCAAGGCCGCCGCAAAATTGCCCCTCCCTTTCGGAGAGGGTTTCGACCGCAAGCAAAGCGCGGGCAGCATCGCGGGAGCGGGTGAAGGGCTCAGCCATGGCCATGCCCTCCGAACACCATCGCCGCGAACATCGCCGCAATCTCGGGACGCATCGCATAGCGACCGATCAGGTGTTGAGCGCGGATGGTGGAGAGGTTAAGAGCGTCGTGGAAGCAGCCGCCACAGCTATTCCGCGACGCCCCGCCATTGCGCGGGGTTTCGCTTTTATGGGGCACGGCGCATCACTTCCCCGCGACCAGCGCGCGGAGCGCATCGGCCGGAATGATGGTGCGACCGCCTACGCGGACGGCGCGAAGCGTGCCATCGGATATTCTGGCGTAGATGGTCGTGCGGCCCAGCGACGTGGCCGCGACTGCCTCGCGGATGCTGTAGCCGAGCTTGACCGGGTCATTCTGAATGGACTGCATTTGGTCTGTCCCACTCTGCGGAGGCGGGATGCCTGCGCTTCGTGGGGAGACCAATTAGAACCGCTGCGAACGGCATTGAAATGGGAAGAATCGAGATTTAGCGGGAGCCGAATTATTCCCCATTTTTCCCGGCGCGGTATGCGCGCGCGAGACGGTCCACGTTTGCTTCGTAGCTCGCGCCTTTCGCCTTTGTGGCAACCAGCCTCGCCGCTGACGTAGCATTGAGCGAGGCGTCGCTTTCGATTGCCAACCGCATTTCCTCTAGCAGCGGCGCATCGGCCTTCTGGTAGCCGGTCCCCTTCGTTCGTCCCCTCGTCCCCTTACTGTTGGACACGGCATTAGACGCTTTGACCGCAAGCGGGAAATTGTCCTCAACGTCGGTGCGTCCGAACCTCATTCCCCAAACCGAATAGGTCACACGAAAAGCGGGATCGGAATTTTCGAGCTCGAATTTGAAGTCACCGGCGGCGTGATTGATATAGACGGGAGCCCACTGTTCCCCGCCATCCTGGCCGGGCAGTGAGTGATAGCTGGCGTACAGCAATTCCATGAAGACCGCCCCGTCAGCCCGGTCAAATGCCCGACTCTCAGGATTGCCCCCAAGCGGCTCAATCATGCGCTCCGATCTCTGGCTACCGATCGCGATCAAGCCATCGTTCGCCCGCGCCAACAGTGCGCTAGTCCCGGAATCACCCTCCGGCTCTATCTCCGCGCCAGTCGAGAGACGTGCGCGCACGCACGCTTCGCTATAAGGCATCCAATCGGTCGAGACCGCATCGGCCCAAAGGCCAGCGGATTGGCGATCCGGCCGATTTTCTATCCCCGCCACCGCCGTGATTATTTCTGCCGCTTCATTGGTCGCCGGGAAGTGTGCGAGCAAACCGGCCCGGCTGACTTCAATATCGAAGGCCCAAACCGTATTGAGATTCTTGCGGCTAACGAGGTTGGCGGTCCCGCCGCCATAGGCAACAATGCCGCCCCGCCAGTCGTCTTTGTCGATGCGGCTGGCTCTGGCATCGCGAGCGGAGCGGCCCGATGTGCCGACGCTACCCCTTTCGATCGCGGCAACCAGCCGTGTTTCAGCATCGGCAGCGAACCGTCGCGCGATGTCATCCTGACCCGCTAATATTATCGTTGGATCATCCCCACCCGGTTGGGACCGCCACCATGCTCCCCAATATCGCAAGGTTGCGATGTTGCGGAGGTCAAGGCTCCCGACCCATGCAATCGCTTCGGGCCAACTCCACCATTCATCGTGCCCCGCCCGGTCCTTCAACCTAGCTAACTCCGGCTCGGCATCGGGACCGAAGTCGGTCCAGACTATCGGGTCATTCTTGGTTTGCGCGGCGTCGGGCTCATTGGCCGGGAAAAGCTTCATCAGCTCGGCGCGTTCAACGGCCACCTCCGAATAATAATCATCTCGGTCGCTGCCATGCAGGATCGTGTCGATCGGCGTCCGGTACTCATGTTTGAAGCCCGTGCCGTAGTGGAGGCTATCGTGATGATATATCTCAATCAGGCGATAGTCCGCTAACGCAAGCGGGTCGATTGGACGGGTGAGCGATCCTCTCTGATCGCGGCTTTCGACATGGCGGCCGATGAACGCAATTTGCCCATCCGTGCCAGCCGTTAACAGGGCTGTCGCCGCCTTTTCCAATTTCCCTTGAGCCGCCCTTAGATCGCCATCGCAGAGCCGCCCCCACTGCACAGCGCGCGCCAGCCGTTCTGAATCCAGCGCCATTCCGAAGGCGATCCAGGTCACCGCTTCAGAGAGGGAGACGCGCCGCGCATCCGATGGGAAGCGCCGATTGATCGGAGCAATTTCGGCTTGGGCGCCAACATTGGGCAGGGCATCCAATTCAAGGGGGCGCCCAGACGCCAGCCAGGTATCAAAAGCGTCCTTGGGTATTGCCCAGCCGTGATAATTCCAGTGCTGCCAATCATCCGGCCACGACGGATCGACCTCCACCCGGCCATCAAAGATCGCGCGATATGCAATTCCCCGGCGTTGAAAAGCCGATCGTGGAATCTCCCTAAAGCTCACGCCATCGAACCACGACGCGCCCAGCTCACCAGTGCATATCGCCCGCTGGAATATCGCGACCACCCGCTCATTCATTTTCTGGTTATAGGTGTACTCAGCCGCTGACTGGCCCCAAGTCTTACCCAAATCTTCGGCGTCACCTATTTCAACCCACGGCGCGGGATCGTCATCGTTCAGCTCAATTTTGAAGCGTTGAAAGAGGCGGCGGGCGCAAATCTGGCCCTCAACCCATCCTCCCGGTAAGCCCTTGAGCCACCCGGTATCCGATAACTGTTCGGCGTCCGTCTCGGCTCCGATTGGTGGGGGAGGTGGCGATGAGCCCGCCCTATCGAGCGGCGTTTTTGCGGCCGCGACATTCTCGACAAATGCCGACCAATCGGATCGCTTCACAAACAGCGGGCGGCCGTAGAGCCAGCCTTGATCGTTTGGCGGCCGGTAGCATCCGGAGACTACCGTCGCATGATCCACCTCCAACATCGCGCTCGGCGCTACGAGCCTTTCCGGCCCGTCTTTCGGCGCGATCCATATGGGCAATTCGCCCGAACGCATCGCGTAGGAGATAAGGCGCGTGACTTCCTCGCTGGCCGTCTGTCGCTGCAACCAATCCGATCGCTGATCTTCGGGAATGCTTTGCGAAAACTCGACCAACAGCGGCGGAAGATCGTCGGGTATCGGCCAACCCCCTGACGCCTCCAATAGCGCGATGCGGCACCAGCTCAGCTCAAGCGCATCTTCGACGGCTGGCCCTCGATGCTCGTCATCGACGCGAGGGGATGACGCGCTCGCCGGATTGTTCATCTGGATCGGCGCGACAGCGGGGCTCGGATGCTCACCTTCACTTTGCATACCGCCTCCCAAGCGGCTCCCATGGTAGAGCGGGGAAGCGCGTGGGATGCGCGCTTGTCGGCTGGCCTGCCTATCCCCGCTCCGATGTTAGAACAGGTTGGGAACGCAATCCAGCCGATCACTCATATGTTTCAGGCTCCCGCCCATCATGCTCACAGCCGCCGGGATCGCTGATTGGGCATCCGGCCTCCTGTTTCCAGCCGTGGCTATGCGGCCAAAAGTCATCCTCGCTGTTGATGCCGTCCCGTTCGTCGCCGTTGGCTTCGGACGGGTCATCTTCCTCAAGGTCCGGGTCGTTCGACACGTCCAAGAGCGATATGGCCACTTCGATGAAGTCGGCTAGCTGATCGCGGGTGAAGCGCGACATGATGCACTCGATTGGCGTGGCGGCGGTGGGGAGAAGCTGCGGAGCGCCCATGTCAGCGGCCCTCCGTCATCAGCTCGAACCGCTTGGCGGTCGCGCGCGCTACAAGGTCGAGATAGTCGCCGCTGTCGAGGCCATCGCGAGCGCGTTTCAGTGCCTCAGTCCAACGGTCGTGGGCGCGGATCGTGAGGCATCGGGAAAGGCGCTGCCGTAGATCGGTCGCCGCCGACATGGGGAACGCAATAACGTTGTCGCGGGCCATATCGGCCCGTAGGGGTGTGCTAGCCATTCGATCAGCTCCGTTGATCGTTGTGGTTAGGCCCGGACGGTCGTTGGTAGCTTCCGTTCGGGCCGCTTGCTTCCATCGGGCGGAATGCCCGGTGAAACTTTATCCAGCCTCGGCCTTGCGGATCGGCGTCACCTTGCTGTCAGCGTCGGCGGTGCTGTTCGCGCAATAGGTCGCCCAATCGGCCATGAGGCGGCGGCGCTTCTCGAACAGATCACCGCGACGATATGCGGCTTCGGCCTTGTTTCCGATCGTGTGGGCCAGCGCCATTTCGCAAACCTCATGGGCATAGCCGGTGCATTCCGCCGACCAATCGCGGAAGGCGGAGCGGAAGCCGTGAACGGTCGCCTCAACCTTCATGCGGCGCATCAGCATGGTCATCGCCATGCCCGACAGCTTGCCACCCTGTTCGCCCGGGAACAGCCATTCTTTCCCCAGCTTCTTGGTTTCCTCCAATATCTCGACGGCGCGCGGCGACAGCGGAACGCGATGTTCCTTGCCAGCCTTCATGCGGTCGGCTGGGATCGTCCACACCGCCTTTTCAAGATCCACTTCTCCCCACTTCGCGCCGATGACTTCCCCGGTGCGCGCGGCGGTCAGGATCGCATATTCTAGCGCGAGCGCGGCGACCGCCTCCCGCTTGCGCAGCTTTTCCATGAAGGCAGGGAGATCGCCATAGGACAGGGCCTTGTGATGGCCCCGGGTCAGCCGCGATCGAGCCGGGAGGATTTGCGAGATATGACCGCGCCAGCGGGCCGGGTTCTCGCCAGAGCGATAGCCGCGCGCCTTGGCGGCATCCAATATCGTTTCGATCCGGCCCCGCACGCGGCTGGCCGTCTCCGGCTTGGTTTTCCAGATTGGCTCCAGAATGGACATGACATGCTCGGTCCCGACTTCGGCAACCGGCAGCTCGCCGATGACGGGATAGACGTAGGTGGCGAGCGTGTTGCTCCATTGCTGCCGGTGTTTGGCGTTGCGCCAGCTATCCTCGTTCGCCTCGATATAGGCCCCTGCAACGTCCTTGAACGTCTTTCCGGCTATATGGGCCGCCTGCTCGGCTGCGATGGCTTCAGCGGCCTTCATTTGGCGTTCTGCGAGCGGATCGACGCCAGCCTTGACCTTGAGGCGGAGCGCCCCCGCCAAATCGCGCGCATCGGTCAGCTTGATCGCATCGGGGCCAGCCGCCGGGCCAAGGCCAAGGTCGCGCGACTTGCCCTTGAGCATGAAGCGATAGACCCAGGAACGCGCGCCAGTGTCTTTCACAAGCAGATGCAGACCACCGCCATCGGCGTGGCGGCCAGCCGGTGCATGTTTCACCTGCATCGGGGTCAGCGCGTTGACCAGCTTCTTGGGCATTTCGATTCCCTCGCCGGGAATCGAACCTGCCAGAGCCCTGCCGTTGTGGCGGAATTAGCAGCCGTTCCCTAAACCGTTCCCCGATAATACTCCGGTTTTATGGGAACGCAACCGAACACTATCGGACGGTTGATGGCGGCGGGCGCTCAAAATGTCAGGTTTTATAAGGTCTAATTGGACACGATCGGTTGTTAGCGAATGCTAGTACGGGGGACTCCCGCTCCGCCACTTTTCTAGAAAATCCCTTATATTCAGCAGCTTAGCTATTTTGATGGCGGGGATTTTCTCTTTCTTTTTCAATGACTTACGGAAACCGTCCAAATCGGGTGTGGGCTGGCGTGGGGTGCAGCAATCAAGGCGCGAAGCGGACGTGCTGGATAAGCTGAACGAACAACCGCTCCCTATCGCAACCTTATCGAGCAGGGAGCCAGGCTAGGCAGAAAGTCCGAAAATCATGCCGCCCTGCTCTGCTGCAGTTGGGCTTGATCCCACACGGCGCGCAAATGCCCTTCCACAAGGGCGGCTTGCTCGCTCATATCGCCGAACCGGGCGGCAAGCTGTTGAGCGAACTGGCCATGTTCCACCCATTTATCGGCTTCGGCCACCTGCAACGATAATTCGACGAAATGCGAGCAATCACGCGCCTTCAAGCGCTCATCGCGCAATGTCAGGACGAGCTGCATCTCGCTGTCGGGAGCCGGTTGCATCCACACCACAGGCACACAATGCGCCTGAACCTCCAGGCATGACGTACCGCCCGGAAAGGGAAAGGTATCGAGAAAGACGTCGATACATTCGCTGACGAGGTGACCGTCGATGAAATCATTGTAGATGACCATACGGTCGCCAACAGTCGACGCTCGCTTGCGGTCCATCAGCATGGAGACCGGGCCGGTGCCGCCGGCGAAGAAGATCGCGCGAGGGTCGCGCTCCAGGATCTCCTCGACGATAGCCACATAGGCCGGAGTGATCTTGGCCATGCGTCCATAGAATCCATAGACGGCGCTTGGCTGGGCGACACCGGATTCGGTGCACAGCACGCTGCGCAGGGCATCGACCATATGTTGCGGTCTCGCAACGCACTGGAAGACATAGGCGGTGTTGCGCGGCGTCTCGTGCATCGTCACGCGTTCGTCGAAAAGCCCGGTGGATGGCTTCGTAATCCCCATGAAAGCCAAATCCAGTTCCGGGATGCTCCATGGCGCGAAGCCATTCTCGTGGAACGCCTGAACCCGACAAGGGCGCCGCTGCATCACCATCGTCGCGACGGCGCAGTTGCTGTCGGCAATCAGGATGTCGATTTCGTCCGCTTCGAGTTGGGACAGGATCGCTTCGGCCGTGAGCGAAGCCTTTTCCCTGGCAAGATTGCGCACCTTGAGACCGGTTTCCTCGGCAAAATCCCAGACGTTCTGGACAGGCTGATTGATGCAGTAAAGGAAGGGCCAGTCTTCTGGATTGCGAAGCTCGTGCTGGCCCAGCATCAGCGAAACCGTGGTTTTTGCTACCGCATTCGAACTGAACAGGTCGCTTGTTTCGGAGAGATAGGCGATACGGGGTATTTCGTGGCTCGCGTGTCGAAGCGGCCGTTTCGCGAAGTGCCGCGAAAGATAGTCCGCGAACGGCCGCACCACGTCGGCATTGAAACGTTTCAGCTCGGCCAGATCCTGCGTGCGGCGCCACAACATGATATGGACGAGCGTGTAGATGTCCGCCGCCCTGTCGACATCACTGGGATCGGTAAGGAAGCGCGGAAACAGGGCCGTAAAATCGCGATACAAATGCTCGAGGCGGGCACGCTCGCCCTGTTGAACGGCGGGCCATCCGATCGCCTTCATGCCATCGCAGAGCGCAGCGCGAAGGGGCGCAGGCCAGGGCCCCGCCGGAAGTTCTTCCTGCAGCCAATCAAACCGAAGCGGCGCGAGCAGGACGGGGGCCGGCGTTTCTCCCGCGTTTCCCGGCAGTTTCGAATGTTCATCGGCCATCATGGCGGAAACGGTAAAGGAACGCACTTAACAAGTGGTAATCGGATGCTCGGGGAGCCGTCAGCGTCATCAGGCGCGTTTGACGAACAGGCAGCCGCCCGCCACGAAGGCGCACGCGACCGTGTCGCCCCAAAGCGCAAGCAGCGCGTCACCCGCCTGCTTGGGGCCGTCTCCATAGCGCCAGGTGTAATCATCGATCGCCACCCATCCTCCGGAAGGGACGAGCGGTGACCAGAGCATGACGTCCTCCAGGGCAGAGGGCCCATCGTGATTGCCGTCGACATGAAGCAGGGCGATCCGGCCTGACGGTTCCAAGGCAGTCATCGGCTTCAGCAGGCGAAGGGGCTCCCCGTCGGCGTCGCCGCGATAGATGGCGTGGCCGGAAACCGAGGGCGTGCGGTACGCCGTCATGGCGCCGGTCGGTGCCAGCGCACCGAACGTCGCCTCGAACGCACGGGCAACGCGCTCCAGCCCGGCGGCGCGAGTATATTTCTGGAGGGCGGGCGGCAGATCCTGCTGCGCGCCGGCGTCGGAACACCAGGGGTCAAAGACGAACAAAGCGCGCTCGGCCACTCCAAGCGCGCGCCCGGCGAGCAGCACGCTCGCTGATCTGCCGAACAAGGAACCGATCTCCACGATATCGCCGTTCGGCGCGTCGAGCAGGCAGGCCAGCAACGCCGCGAGCTTGTCGTCATAGGACTCGCCAAACAGGTCGAAAGCGAGCCGGATGACGCCAGCGAGAAACGAAATGGTCGGCTGCGGCTGGACCGGCACCAATGCGGAGATGAATTCCGCCCATTGGTCGGCCCGGGCGAAGATTCCGTCCCACCGCGCGAATTCCAGTTCGAGCGCCGAGCGGTTGATGATGCGCAGGTCGCCGAGATCGTGCTCGTTCAGCATATTGCTGAGCGCCGCATGGACGATGTGCGCCGAAGCGTGAACGCGTGTGATCTGATGCGTGCGCACCAGATCGAGAAACGCGTCCAGAAACGCGGGTTCGTTCACCAGGGGCAACTTCACCCACGGGGCGGCCCCGTTCGTGGGATCGCCCGCATCGCATGACGCCGCCACCACCGCCTCTCCCCGCTCCAGCGCTTGCTTGAGATAATCTCGGCCGTCAGGGGTCGAAACGGGAAACACCAAGGTCGCAGACATATTGCTCATCCAGTCGCGCAGGCGCTGCGCCTATCCCGTATAACGCGCCGATCGGCACGGTGCCCGATCTTTCACAGCCCGACCGCTGGTCCTGCCGAAGGGCGTGCGCGTTGCCTTGGTCTGGCATTGTCTGCGCGGGCAGCGCGATCGTATAGGATGATGATATGATCGAGACTTTCCGATGACGAAGCTGGCTATAGTGGTGGTCGGTCCGGGGTTAATGGGTCTGAAGCATATCCAGATGATCCAGGAAAACCCGCGCTGCCAACTGGCCGGGGTTGTCACGCCCGAACGCGATGCCATCAACGATCTCGGCAAACGCTTGCCGAATATTCCGATATTCGAAAATCTGGAGGCCTGTCTTGCAAAGGGGGCTCCATCCGGCGTGATCATCTCGTCGCCCAACGAGTTCCACTACGACCAGGCGAAGCTGTGCATCGAGCGCGACATTCCGGTGCTGATCGAAAAACCGATCACCGCACATCATGACGAGGCCGTTCACCTGTTGGATCTCGCGAGCCGGCGTGGCGCGAAGATTCTCGTCGGCCACCACCGCATCCACTCCCCATTGATCACTGCGGCCAAGGCGGTCATCGACGGTGGCCGGCTCGGGCGGCTGGTCGCCATCCAGGGCAGCGCGATCTTCTACAAGCCACCGGACTATTTCGAAGCCGGCCCCTGGCGTACCAGGCCGGGCGGCGGTCCGATCCTGATCAATCTCATCCATGAGATCGGGATCATGCGAGCGCTGTGCGGCGAGATCGCCGCGGTTCAGGCGATCGCGTCGAACAGGATACGGCAATACCCCGTCGAGGACACGGTGGCTATCAATCTGCAGTTCCGGAACGGCGTCCTCGGAACCTTCATGCTGTCGGACACCGGCGCTTCACCGCATAGCTGGGAGCAGACGTCGCGGGAAAATCCGGTCTATCCGACCTATCCCGACGAAGACTGCTACAGCCTCACCGGCACGCTGGGATCGCTCGAATTTCCCAGCATGCGCCTTAGGTCCCATCCGGCACCGCAATCCCCCTCCTGGCATACACCGCTTGCGGAAGAGGTCATCCCGGTCACGCGTCAGGATCCACTCGTGCGTCAGCTGGAGAATTTTCTGGAGGTCATCCTCGGCGTCGCCTATCCTATCGTACCCGCCTTCGATGGCGCCCAAAATGTTCGCGTCGCAGAGGCGATACGAAGATCCGCAGAGACAAAGTCGTTAGTGGAACTCGACGACTGACGCTCTGGCAGAACGTCTGCGCGAGGCTGGCTTCGTCATGAGTATCGTTGTCCTCCTCGACACCAATGTCGCATCTGCGCCGATATATCGGTATCTCGTCGATGCCGGCCACGAAGTGTACGTCGTCGGGCGCAATCCGGACGATGCCCTCGCCAGGTCGGTCGCCAACTATGTCGAGCTCGACTATTCGGACGTCGATGCAACGGCCCGGCTGGTGGAGCGGCTGGGCGCCGACTTCATCGTGCCCGGCTGCAACGATCTCTCCTACGAGACCTGTGCCGCAATCAGTGGCAGGCGTAGCTTTACAGGCATCGACCCGGTCGATGTCGTCCGCGTCCTGGGCAACAAACAAGATTTTCGCCGATACGCCGCATCGGCCGGGATCCCCGCCCCACGCCAGATCGCCGAAGGCGATGCGCTGACGGCCGGTGCGGTGATCGTCAAACCCGTAGACGCCTATAGTGGTCGCGGCATCACGGCCCTGGCAGCACCGTCGGCCGACGATATTGCTGCGGCGATACGGCAGGCGAAAGCTTTCTCGCGGGGCGGCGCCTGCCTTATCGAGGAATTTGTCGAGGGACAGCTCTATAGCCACTCAGCCTTCCTCGGCGCTGATGGAATTGTCGCCGACTTCATCGTCGAAGAGCACGGCTCTATTAACGCGTTCACCGTGGACACGAGCTTCGTGCTTTCCCATTTCGATCCGACGCTCCGCCACAAGGTGAGGACAGCGATCGAGAAGATCGCCAGCGACCTGCAACTTATGTCGGGCCTGATCCACACCCAGTTCATCGTCGATGGCGAGCAATTCTGGATCATCGAGATCACCCGTCGATGCCCGGGCGATCTTTACAGCCAGTTGATCTCGAGCTCGACCGGCTTTCCCTACGCGGCAAATTATGCCCGCTCTTTCCTCGGAGAGGCGTTCGACGGGCATTGCCGATGGAACAGCCCGATCATGCGGCACACGATTTCGGTGCGCGAGACGCAGACCTTCGAAACCCTTCAGTTCCATCGGCCCATCGATATCGCGATGTTCGTATCGCTGGCGCGCGCCGGCGATCGCATTGCGGCCAGCCCGTTCGGGCGTGTCGGCATCCTGTTCGCGCGGGCAGCGGATGCCTCGGCGTTGAACGATTTGATGCGCGCTACCCTAAGCGGCGAACTATATTCGGTCCTCGGCTAGTGTCGAAAGACGAGACCATGACCAAACAAGAATTCACGTCTGCGTTGAACTCCGCGATCGCGGCCCCGCCCGCCAACCAGCAACTGGCCGGCGAGCTTCTATCCGCTAGCCATGACCGCCCGTGCTACGTGGTAGGGCGGAATGCCCAGGCGATCGGGCTGATAGGCCGATTGCGTCTGGACGGCATCGTCGACGATTTTGCGCGGCCCGGCTCCATATGGAATGGGCTTGCGGCTATCGGCATGGCCCAATTGCCGCCGAACGCCGCCGTCATCAACTGCTCGACCTCCATCAGTCCGGTGGCCGTCGACCAGCGGCTCGCGGAAGCCGGGATCAAATCGGTGGTCTCGATTCAGGAACTCGCTCACGCGTCGGCTGGCACTATCCAGCAAGCCGATTTCGTTCTGGAACAGCGCGAGGATTGGCTCCGGTTCGCGTCGGAATGGGCCGCGGTCTTCGACACGCTGGCGGACGCCTTATCGCGCCAGACATTTGTGGATGTTCTGCGTTACCGGCTGACCGCGAACGCGGCTTTCATGCGCGATTATCAGGTACGTACCGATCAACAATATTTCGAACCCTTCCTGGGCCTGCAGTCCGAAGTGTTCGTGGATGCCGGCGGCTTCGATGGCGACACCACCCAGGAATTCTGCCGCCGATACCCCGACTATCGGCAGGTGCACCTGTTCGAACCATCGAACAGAAACATCCGCGCGGCGCGGGCCCGGCTGGCTGGGCAGCGCGACATCCTTTTCTACCCCGCAGCCCTCTCTGATGCCCCGGGGCAAGTGAGTTTCGACGCCGACAAGGGATCGGCTTCCGCGGTCACGGTCGGCGGGGGCGAAACGGTGCAGATGACCACCCTGGATCTGGCGATCGCCGATCCGGTCAGCTTCATCAAGATGGACCTCGAGGGCTGGGAACTCAGGGCACTGGCCGGGTGCGAGAGGCACATCCGTCAAGACCGGCCGAAGCTGGCCATTGCCGTCTACCACCGCGCGAGCGACTTTCGCGACATATGGCGATATGTCCGCGCTCTCCATCCCGATTATCGGGTTTTCCTCAGGCACTATACCCAAGGTTGGTCCGAGACGGTAATGTACTTTATCTAGCGGAGCGGCCGCCGGATGCATCGCAATTCGGCTCCGTTCACTCTTGTGCATAATCGGATTTTTCATGGACGTTGAGCCTCCCGCGTCGGGCCTTTCACCGAAAAACGACCCCACCGAGTTGTTCAATCATTGCGAGACTCACTCGGCCGGTGTCGTCGCTATCAAGCCGAAGGTCCTCTTCATGAAAATCGAGGCCGGCAACGCCGGTTCGGTACCGATGAAGATCAACGTTCCTTCGAGCGGCATCGGAAGCGTGACCCTGTTGGAGGCGGCGGCCCTCGTATCGATCGTCAAGCTCATCAGGCCGCGAAAGATATTCGAGTTCGGTACCTTCCTGGGCTATTCAACCGCTCTGCTCATCGAGAACGCATCCGAGGAATGCGCCGTCTATTCTCTCGACCTGGGCGATAGCCACATCAGCGCGAAGGCGCTGGCATCCTATGCCGATGCCGACCTGCGGCGCGACGGCAACATAAACGACCAGTATCTGCGCGATGCCCAGGGCATGTTGGGCCATCGCTACCTCACCGGGCTGTCCGATGCCGAAAAATCCCGGCTGACTCTGCTCAAGCAGGATAGCCGCCAGTTCGACCCCTCGGTGCATGGGCTGGTCGGCTCCGTCGATCTCGTCTTCGTCGATGGGGGCCATGATATCGAAACCGTGACGACCGACACCGCCAATGCCAGGAGAATGATCGGCGATAGTGGCGTGATCATCTGGCATGATTTCAATTCGAACATCCATGGTGACGTGACGACCTTCGTCAACGAACTCGCGACGAAGGATCTGGTGATCCACATCCAGCACACGATGATGGCGGCCTTGTTCGTCGGCGAAGCCCGGCGTGATTTTCTTCGCATCGGCGTTGACGCCCGCTTTACGGAATAGAGCTGATGGCGGGTATCGACGCGGAGGCCGGCGGGCTCAAGCTTCTGGGCCGGGCAGCCTATCGCCAATTGTCGATGAAGCGGGATGGTCTCGCCGCTCTGTTGCTGACCGTCCGAATGGTTTTTCATGCATCGCTGCTGGTGGCTGGCAATCTGCTTTTCTCGCACGGCTATGTGTGGGCGGCCATGCTGCTGCTGATTCCGCATTTCCTGGCATGGCCTTTCCTCGGCTGGGCGGGAATCGGCCATGAGCTTTTCCATCGTTCGGTGTTCACCGCGAAATCGCTCAACCTGTTGCTCTTCCGGGCGTTCTCGGTCCTGACCTGGAGTAACTACGGTTATTTCGAGGCGACGCATCCGCAGCATCATCGAAATACCTTGGGTGACGACGACCTGGAAGGCTCGCCGCAAGCAAGTCTCACTCATCTGCAGACCCTGGCGCTGCTGACCGTGGATATCCCGGCTATTTGGCGGCGCGTTCGCGTGCTGGCGCTGAATGCGGCAGGCATCGTTCCCACCGGCCCCTTTGCGAAGATGTTTGCGCCGGGTACGCGCGAGTTCGTTCAGCTCAGAAATGGGGCGCGAGCCGTTTTTGCGGGTCAGGCGCTGATCCTGGCCTTTTGCTTCTGGCTCGGCTCGCCGTATCTCGCGATCGCTATTTCCCTGGCGCCATTCTGCCTTACCTTTCCCAACAGGACGCTGGCGGCACTACAGCACTTCAAACTGTCTGCGGACAAAGTCCGTGGCAGTTACGAAAACTCGACCCGCACCGTGGTTCTGGATCCGATCACCAGTTTTTTCTACGCAGACATGAATTACCATTTGGAGCATCACCACTTCCCTTCGATCCCGCACTACAATCTGCGGGCGGTTCATGAGATCTTCAGGAGCCACGGCAGGCATCGCCACATCGAGCACGGATATTGGAGCGGTGTGAAGTTGCTGGCGCGGGGCGGCTTTTTCACTGCTGGACGGGCGCTAAACTCGCCATTCGCGCGCGGCCGCTAGCCGGGCACGACGTTGCCAAATCGACAGGCTAGGCGCAAAGAGCGGCAATGGTTCCATCAGTATCGTCGGCGAGAAGCCTGCGACGCCTTCATGCGCAACATTTCAACCTGCGGAAACCGCTGTGGGCTTGCGGTGCACTATTGGTCGCTTCGACGAAAGCATTCCTCACACAAGGTGACGGGCCAACCGGAGCTTGTGGCAATGCCATCGCGTCGGTAGGCGACGACAGTTGGGCAAGCACCTCGACTATAGCGCCGATGGCAGGGCGGGAAGCATGATTTCGATCCCTGTCGCCCGGCCGCGATTGCCACGGCTCGCAGCAATTGCCCCCTATATCGAACGGATCGACGAAGCGCGCTGGTATTCCAATTTCGGACCGTTGGTCCTCGAGTTCGAAGCGAGGCTGGCGGAAAGGTCGGGACTGCCTCCCGAAGGCATCTCTGCGGTCGCCAACGCCACTATGGGGCTCAGCCTGTCATTGCGGGCTGCCGGCGCCCAGAGGGGGACATTGTGTCTTTTGCCGAGTTGGACCTTTTCGGCATCGGTTCACGCAGTCGTGGAGGCTGGTCTTATTCCCTTCTTCGTCGATGTCGACGAGGAAGGGCTTCTTACACCGGCGGTGGCAAGCGCAGCGCTTGCCGGTGCTCAATCGGCCGTTGGAGCGGTGATGCCGGTCTCGGTCTACGGGCAGCCGATCGATCCCACGCCGTGGGAGGAGTTTGCGGAAGCGACCGGTATCCCGATCGTGATCGATGCGGCGCCGGGCTTCGATGGTGTGCGTGCCGGGCGGGTCATCTCGGTTGTCAGCCTTCATGCCACCAAGGTATTGGGCGTGGGGGAAGGCGGCTTTGTGATGTCGTCGAATACCGCGCTCGTGGCAGAGGTTCGCCGCAAGTCCAATTTCGGCTTCGATGGCAGCCGCGAGGCGCAGATCGCCGGCAGCAACGGGAAGATGAACGAATACGCTGCCGCGGTAGGACTCGCCGGTCTCGACGAATGGCCTGAGCGACGAGTGGCGTTTATGAGCGCCGCAGGGCGTTACCGGGAAAAACTTTCAGCAATGGCTGGGGTATCGCTTCCTTTGGGTTGGGGACAATCCTGGTGCTCTACCACCTGCGTCGTTCGCCTCGATCGCCCGGCTTCGAACGTCGCTGCGGCGCTGAACGCGTCGGGAATCGAAACGCGCGCGTGGTGGGGAGAAGGCATGCATCTGACTCGTGCTTTCGCTGGCTATCCGCGCATGCCGCTGCCGACGACCGAGTGTCTTGCTGAAACGACATTCGGACTGCCGCTGTTCATAGATATGACGGCTGAACAGATTGACCGAACTTGCGCCACCTTGGCGCAGGAACTGGCTCGTCGTTCCTGACCGTTCCGGGCGGCATGACTATCTAAGCGCGCGGGTAATCCGATTTGACGGCGTCAACACCGGGCCAGCGTACGGGGGTCGCCGACAATAGTGAGATACCGACATCGTCCCACGGCGCGATATGGACGGTGCGCATGTCGCGGCTGGCGATGCGCCAGCCCTGCGCCGTCCTGACATAGCTGTCCTGATAACGCACCGCGCCGAACAGTGCCTCCCCCGCCAGCGCGAGTTCGAGATGGGCGCCGACCAGACCATCGACATGATCCTCGTCGACGATCGTCAGCAGCACATAATTGGGGGTGTGCAGGGTCAGGCCCATATGACTGCGCGCACCAGCGATGAAATCGACGATGTCCCGGCTGCCCGTGGCGTTGGCCACGCCCGACGAGGAGAAGGCGGCGTCATCGGTGAAACAGGCGGCGACGCCGGCCATGTCATCCCCATCCGCCGCGAGGAAATAGCGCGCCACCAGATCCTCGATCTCGGCCCGGTCCTCGAGACGGCGAAGCCTCTGTTCGATGCTGCTCATCCTGTCGCTCCCCGTCCTCGCCGTCCTCGCCGTCATGCCAGCGCGGCGAAATTGCCATATTGTCCGCGAAAGAACAGCAGCGGCGCATCGCCGCGCTCGATGTCGAGCGTCTGCACCAGTCCCAGGGCGATATAATGGTCGCCAGCCTCATGGACGGCGTGGAGCCGACAATCCATCCAGGCGACGACGCCGTCCAGCACCGGCGAGCCATTGGCCGACCGCGCGAAACTCAGGCCCGCGAATTTGTCGCCGCCCCGGGTGGCGAAACGCTTGCACAGGTCGAGCTGGTCACTCGCCAGGATGTTGACGCAGAAGCTGCCCGCCTCGGCGATGCGCGGCCAGCTGCTCGACCCCTTGTCGGGGAAGAATCCCACCAGCGGCGGATCGAGCGACACCGAGGAGAAGGAGCCGACGACCATCGCGACGGGCTCGCCGCTCCGGTCGGTGGCGGTGACGACGCACACGCCGGTCGGGTAATGGCCGAGCACATGGCGGTAGAGCGTGGCGTCGATCACCGGATCGACGAGGATCGTCACCGCCCGCTCCACACCGGCTTGCGGCGCTCGGAGGCGGCGGCGAGCCCCTCCAGCCGGTCGGCGGCGTCATGATAGGCCTCGATCTCCTCGAACTTCGTCGTCAGGGCCACCTCCAGCGGATGGCCGAGCCGCCCCAGCGCCGCCGCCTTGGCCGCCTGCACCGCGAGCGGAGATGCCGCGTTGAGCTTGTCGGCCCATTTCTGCGCGGTGGCGGCGAGATCGGCATAGGGGACGACCTCGTTCACCAGCCCATATTGCGCGGCGACGTCGGCCTTGATGCGGTCCCCGGTCAGGATCAAGGCCATGGCGATATGATAGGGAAGCTGGCGGATCGCGCGGTGGACCACGCCGCATTCGCCGATGATGCCCACCTTGGTCTCGGGCAGCCCGAACTGCGCCGTGTCCGCCGCGACGATGATGTCGGCGCACATCGCCAGCTCGAAGCCGCCGCCCACGCAGAAGCCCTGGACGGCGGCCACCATCGGTTTCTTCAGCGTCACCAGCGGGCCGCCGATGCCGGTGAGGCCACCGCCCAGCGCCATCCGCCCCTGCCGGTCGGTGCCGCCCGAAACATCAGCGCCGATGCAGAAGGCCTTCTCGCCCTCGGCCGACAGGATCACCGCCCAGATATCGGGATCGGCGTTGATCTCGGTCCAGGCGTCATGGAGCGCCTCGTCCATATGCGGCGTGATCGCGTTCAGGCCCTGCGGGCGATTGAGGCGGACATGGGCGACATGCCCGTCACGGGTGAACTGCAGATCGGACATGGCTCGACTTACTCCTTCGGCGCGACGAGCGGGGTCGTCGGCGCAACCTTGTAATCCTGGATCACGGCCTTCAGGCCGCGTTCGGCGATACGCTGGCGCACTTCGAGCACGGCGGGGGCCAGGTGCAGCAGCGCGTCGATCTCGGCGATGCCCGACAGGGCCTGGCGGAAGCCGCCGGCCTCGGCCGCGCGGTTGATCGAAAGCTTCTTCAGGCGCAGCACGTCGGGCGGGGTCAGCGCGATCCGCTCGGCCAGGCTCCGCACCGCGGGGATGAGGTCGGCGGCGGGCACGCAATGATTGGCCCAGCCCCAGGCGACCGCGGTCGGCCCGTCGATCCAGTTGCCCGGCACGAAGGCGAACTCCTTCGCCCGCTTCGGGCCGACCAGCGAGACCCAGGTGGGGGTGATATAACCTCCGCCGATCGGGATGGTCGGCTCGCCGATCCGTACATCGTCGGCGACGACGGTGATGTCGGCGAACACGCAGAGCTGGGCCGCGGCGGCCAGGCAGAAGCCGTGCACCGCCGCGATGACCGGCTTGGGATGATCCCAGATCGCCAGCCAGCGCTCCACATTGCGCTGCAGCCTTTCGCGATCGGCCATCGGGTCGGCCGGCCCCTTGTCGCCCGCGCCATAGGCACCGAGATCCATCCCCGAGCAGAAGCCACGCCCCTCGCCGCGCAGCGCGATGACCGGCCCGCCCTCGCCTTTCAGGCGCTCGAGCGCGTCGGAAAACTCGTCGAGCAGCTGCGGCGACAGCGCGTTGGCCGCCTCGGGGCGATCGAGGACGAGCCAGCTGACCGGCCCGTCATGCTCGATCCGGATGGTCTGATAGGCCATGCCCGCCCGCGCCTATTCCGCGCGGCCGATGGGGTTCGCGGCGCGGACGTGATAGTCGGTGGTGAAGGTGGTGCGCAGCTCGCGGCGCTTGAACTTCCACTGACCGTCCCGCTTCACCACGGTGTCGAAATACTGGCCGTAGAGAATGCCGTCCGGGCGTTCCTTGGTGTAGCGATGCACCGCGAGAACGATCGACCGGACATTGGCTTCGGTCTCGCTCACGAAGTCGATCACGATGTTCGAATTATGGTGGCTGGTGCCCCGGAAGAAGGTGCCGATGCCGTCGAGCGTCTTCTTGTAATCCTCGATGCCCGAAGCGCCGAAATTGGGCGCGTAGCTGACCTCGCAATCGTCGACGAAGAGCGCCGCCATCTCGACCGGCTGGTTCATGTCGAGATGATAGGAATATTGGTACATCATGCGCGCGATCGCGCGCTCCTCGATCAATGTCTGCAGATCGTCCATGGTCTTGCTCGTCCTCGAAAACGAGGCCGGCCAACGTGGCCGGCCCCACGTCATGCGTCAGATCTTGAAGGACAGGGTCGCGCCATAGGTGACCGGGCGCCCCGCATAACGGGCGACGGTGTCGTAATAGCTGGCGACGTTCGTCCAGTAATAGCTGTTGGTGATGTTCTTGCCCCAGACCTGGAAGCGCCAGCGGTCGTCCGCGTCGCGGATGCCGGCGCGGACGTCGAGGATCACATAATCCTCGATCTCATAGCCGGGGGCATTGCCGATGATCGCGGTGGTCGCGCTGCGATAGCTGAGGTCGGTGCCGACGAACATGTTCAGCCGGTCGGTCAGCGCCCAGTCATAGTCGCTGCCCACGCCGATCTGGTATTTCGGGGCATAGGGGAAAGGCGAGCCGGCGAAATCGCCGAGCACCCCGGCCCCGCTATAGCCGGTGAAGCTTTTGATCTTGGTGTCGAGATAGACGAAATTGGCGTAGCTCGTCATGCCCTTGGTGGGGTGCGCGACCAGTTCCAGCTCGGTGCCGAACACCTGCGATTTCGGGATGTTGGCCAGGGCATCGAGCACGCCGAAGATCGGATCGAGCAGCTTCGAGCGGAGCTGCTTGTCCTTATAGTCATAATAGAAGGCCGCGCCGTTCGCCTGAAGCTGGCCGTTGAGCAGGGTCAGCTTGAAACCGCCCTCATAGGAGGTCACCGACTCCTGCTTCACGCCCTGGAGCTGGGCCGTGGTGGCGGCCGCCGCCGACGGGAAGCTGCCCGCCTTATAGCCCTTGGTGACGTTCAGATAGACCAGCGTGTCGCGGTTGGGCTTCCAGTCGAGGCCGGCCTTCCACGACAGATTGTTCTCGTTCAGCGTGCCGCTGAACGATCCGGGAAGATAGGTCGGCGCGGCGCCGTTCAGCCCGGTATTGTCGATGGTGTAGCAGCCGCCGGTCGCGCTGACCGCCGGATTGACGATCGGCAGCCCGGCGCCGGTGCGCAGCGTGTCGCTCAGGAACTGATAGAGCGCGTTGAAATTGGCGAGGCTGGGGCCCGGAAAGACGTAGAAGCACGAGTTCGCGTCACGCTCCGCCCGGGTATAGCGCAGGCCCGCCTTGAGGGTCAGCTTGCCGAAGTCGAACTCGCCATTGGCGAAGCCCGCATAGTTCTTCATCTTCTGGTCGCTGCGGAAGCCCGAATTGGAGATGCCGGCGCCGCCGAACACCGTCGAATCCGGGTAGAGCAGGATGTAGTTGTCGGCGGCCTTGTCGCGCCCGTAATTGGAGCCGATCACCCAGCGGAAATGGTCGCTGCCCGAATCCGACAGCCGGATTTCCTGCGAGAAGCTGCGGATGCGGCCGTCGAACTGCGGCACGTCGAAATCGTTCAAGGTCACGCCGTCGCCGTCATAGGCCATGTCCTGGTTATAATGGGCATAGGACGTCAGCGAGGTGAGGACGATGTTGTCGGTCACGTCGTAATCGATGCGGCCGACGGCGTGCCAAAGCTTGTTGTCGGTGTGGATGCCGATATTGTCGCTGAAATCGGCGATCCGGTTGTTGCGGCCATTATAGGTCGGATAATTTTCGACCGGGCTCGGCGCGCCGGGGAAGTTCGGCCGATACTGGATATATTGCACGGCCTGCGGATCGCTCTTGTCGACCCAGCCATTGAGGTCGAGCTGCACCCGCAGCCGCTCGGTCGGCTGCCAGTCCGCCAGGAAGCGGCCGGCATAGGTCTCGCCCTTCCCCGTCTTGCCGTCGAAGGTGTAGCCGCGCTGCCATTCGTCCGAATGGGTCGTCTTGCCGGCGATGCGCAGCTTCAGCGTCTCCGACACCGGGCCACTTACATAGCCCTCGGCGCTGATCGCGTTGAAGCGGCCATAGCCGATCGAGCCGCCGGCCTGGAACGTGCTGGTCGGCTTGGCGGCGATATAGTTGATCGCGCCGCCGGTCGCATTGTTGCCGAACAGGGTGCCCTGCGGCCCCTTCAGGACTTCGACGCGCTCGAGATCGAAGGCGGTGAGCGAGGTCAGCACCGGGAAGGGTAGCGGCGCCTCGTCCAGATAGGTGCTGACGTCGGGATAGGCACCCAGCGTCGTCTCGTAAAAGCCCACGCCGCGCAGCGTGTAGACCGGGGTGTTCGAACCCGACTGGGTGAAGCTGAGGCCCGGAACGGCCTGGGCGATATCGGCGAGCGAATTGATCTGCCGCGCCTTGAACGCATCGCCGCTGATCGCGGCGACGCTCAGGCCGACATCGTTGATGTTCTGCACGCGCTTCTGCGCGGTGACGACGATCTCGCCATAGTCATAGACGGTGTTGTCCGTCTGCGGCGTGGCGGCGGCTGCCGCCTGCTGGGCATGGGCGGTCGCGGACGACAGCGCGACGACCAGCATCGCGGCGCCTCCCAACAGTTTGGCACGGCGCGGCAAACCCAAAAATGTCCTCATGTTCGATCCCTCTCCGTAATCGGCCTGATTATGCTTTTGAGCGAAGTGCCGATCGGCACCTTCAACACTAACGTTGACAGCAAAAATCAGCATCGTCAACACATGAGTTGACTTGCGTTGAAAAACAGCTTTGCCTAGGTCGGGAACGGGAGGATCTGGTGATGGTCACGCTTTCGGATTTGCGCGGGATCGTGGCGGCGCTGGACCTCGAGGAAGGCCCGCCGCTGTCGCCGATCGAGGCCGCCCTGCTCAGGCTGGGCGTCGCGGTTTCGGTGACGGCGCTCGATCGGGAAGCGATCGATGTCCGCATCGGCGAGGCGCTGCGCGCCGGCGCCAGCGTGGCGCAGGTGCAGGAGATCATCTCGCTGATCTCGGGCCTGGGGGTCCATTCGCTGATGGTGAGCGCGGTCCCGCTGCTCGAACAGGCGCGCGCGGCGGGCATCGCGCCCGATGAAGCGCTGTCCCCCGAGCAACAGGCGCTGTGGGACAGGCATGTCGGCGACGATCCCTTCTGGATCGGCTTCGAACGGGAATTGCCCGGCTTCCTGCGGGCGATGCTGTTGCTGTCGGCGGAGCAGTTCGCCGCCTTCTTCGACTATTGCGCGGTGCCCTGGAAAAGCGGGCAGGTGCGCGCCCGGGTGAAGGAACTCGCGGCGCTGGCGAGCGACGCGACGCCAACCCACCGGTTCCTGCCGGGCTTCCGGCTCCACCTCGCCAATGCGGTGGCGCTGGGCGCGGGCGGCGCGGCGATCGGGCAAGCCCTCGACATCGCCGCCGCCGCCCCCACTCACAAGGGGACGGCCTGACCCGTCAGGCGTTGACCCCGCGCCAGGCGAGCGTGCCGCCGTCGATCACATAGGCGGCGCCATTGATGAAGCTGCTGTCCTCGGAGGCGAGGAAGCAGGCGAGCTTCGCGATCTCCTCGGGCTTGCCCAGGCGCGGGATCAGGTGCGCGCCGGTCATCACGCGCATGATCGCGTCCTTGTCGGGTGCCGCCTCATAATATTTCTGCACCATCGGCGTGTCGATCGCGCCGGGGCAGTAGCAGTTGCAGCGGATCGAATATTTGGCGAGGTCGACCGCCGTCGCCCTGGTGAGCATCAGCACCCCGCCCTTGGTGGCGCAATAGGCCCCCGCCTGGGGATAGGACACGAAGGATCCGGTTGACGCGACGTTGACGATCGCAGCCCCGCGGGTCGACTTGCGCAGATGCGGGACCGCCAATTTGGTGGCCAGCCACAGCGCCTTCAGGTTGATCTCATAGACCATGTCCCACACCTCGTCGGGAAGCTCCTCGATCGAGGTGTGGGAGGTCAGGTCGGTCTCGTGGACCGCGGCATTGTTGTGCAGCACGTCGATCCCGCCGAAGCGGGCGGCGGTGGCCTCGATCAGTGCCCCGATCTCGTCGCCCTTGCGCAGGTTGCACCGGGTGAAATCCCCCTCGCCGCCCGCGTCACGGATCGCCGCCAGCGTTTCCTGGCCCGCCGCCGCATTGACGTCGGTCACCATCACCCGCCCGCCCTGCATCGCCATCTCGATGGCGCAGGCGCGCCCCATCCCGCTGCCTGCACCGGTGACGATGCAGACTTTGCCGTCCAGGCGGTTTCCCATGTCTCAGACCTTCGTTCCGGTTGCGGTTCAGGCGGGCATGCGCACCTTGGGGCAGACCTCGAGCGCGAGGCGGCGCAGCGACTCCTCCCAGGGCTTGGGATCGTCGATGCTGTCATGCTGGTTGTAGACGATCTGCCCCCAGCCGCCGACCTTGTCGGCCAGCGCCTCGAGCTTCTCGATCGCTGTCTCGGGCGAGCCACACAGCACCACATGCTCGGCCAGGAAATCCTCGTCGATATCCTCGGGGGTGATGTTCTTGCCGGAGTCCGCGATGATCCCGTCGAACAGCCCGAACTTGACGTAGATCTCCTTGAGATATTTGTGCCAGGTCTGTGCCAGGCCGCTCTTCAGGAAGAGCCGCTTGGCCTCCGCATCGGTGTCGGCGATGAAGATGTCGCGGCAGACGCGGTAGCGCTTGCGCTCGGGGGTGTAGCCCGCGCTCTCCATCGCCGCCGCCCAGGTGTCCCAATGCGCGCGCATCTGCGGCGTGCCGCCGAAAAAGGAGATCGGGCTATAGTCGCGCTCGCCCGCGAACTTCATCGACGAGGATTTCTGCGAGAGGCCGGTGACGGCGATCTCCAGCTTCTCGCGCCCGCCATAGGGGGCGTTGTTGGCGATCTCGACATTATATTCGGGCATGGTGTCCGGCCCCGGAAAACCGGCCTGATAATATTTGCCCTTCTCCAGGAAGGGCTTGCCCTCCCAAACCCGCTCCATCAGGTGCAGCGCCTCCAGCTGGCGCGGCGGCAGTTCGCCGATGCTTTCGAAGCCGTGGAGGATCGCGTCGGTGTGGTGGCCGCCGGGGGCCACGCCGAGGAAATAGCGCCCTTCCATCACCTGGCTCAGCCAGCCCACCCGGATCGCGAGGGTGGCGGGGTCATGATAGGGCAGCAGGTGCGCCATCGGGGCGAAGCGGATGCGCTTGGTGGTCTGCGCACAGGCCGCGATGATCGCCTCGGGCACCGGGATATTCTCCCAGCCCAGCGTGTAATGCTCGCCGATCATGAAATCGACATAGCCGGCCTCGTCGGCGATCCGGGCGATGTCGAGCGCCCAGTCGAACACCTGCCGCGCCGTGCGGCTGGGCGGGTTATAGGGGGTCATGAAGATCCCGCATTCCATCGGCATCTGATCTCTCCTGGCTATCTGTATCTTAGACGAGCGTGCCGTCGGCGGCCTTGGTCGAAAAGCGCGGCGCGACCTTGCTGATGAATTTCTCCAGCTCTTCCTGATTGGCCTCGGGTTCGAGATGCCCCTGGCCGAACATCAGGAAAAGCTCGTCGAAGCCCAGCCGGTCGTGCGCCCGGCCGATCTTGTCGGCGATCTCGTCGGCGCTGCCGATCAGGACGTTGGGTGGCCGCTGCCCCAGCGGGATGAACCACTCGTCCCAGAACCACATATGCTCCTTCATCAGATATTCGGCGCGATCCTTGTCGTCGGTCAGCATCAGGAAGCCGCCCCAGGCCGATGCGTCGGCGCCGGTGCAGGTGCGACCATGTTTCTCGGCCGTCTGGATATAGCGGTTGTTGAGCTGCTCGCAGAAATCGAGATTGTCCGAGAGCACGATCATCTTGCCCTCTTCCTGCGCCCAGAAATCGACCGTGCGCATGGAGGCCGCGAAGCCGCCATAGATAGGCGGATGCGGGTCCTGATAGCATTTCGGCGCGATGCCGATCTCGCGGACGATACCATGCTCGTCCTGACCCTTGCCATATTTGGCGTAAGCGGGGTGGCCGGTCGAGCCGCCCTCGGGCGGGAACTGCCAATTCTCGCCCTTGTGGCTGAACACATCGCTGGTCCACGCCTTCTTGATGACGCGCACCCCCTCCTCGAACAGCGAGCGGTTGCGGGCATCCTGTTCGTCGCGCGCCTTCACATTGTCGGGCGTGGTCGCGCTCACCCCCTCCTTGGCGGCGAAGCTGTCCACCCAACGCGCATGATAGCCACGCGTGAAGCCGCAATAGAGCCGGCCCTGCAGCATGTGATCGAGCGTCGCGATCTCTTCGGCCACGCGCACCGGATTATGCGTGGTCATGGTGTAGCCCATGATCCCGGCCTTCATCCGCTTGGCGTGCTGGCCCACGAACAGGCTGAACATGCCGGGATGGTTGTTCGCCTCGAACCCCTCGATCTGGAGATGGTGCTCCGGCTGGCAATAGCCGTAGAAACCCAGTTCGTCGCCCAACTTCACATAGCCCCGCACCTCCTCAAGGAAGCGCTGGTAGAGTTCGGGGCGCTGCCCCGCCATGCCCGCTTCGATTTCGTGCCGGCGCCCGACGACGCCCGTCTGCATCAGATGATAGCGCATCCTACTCCCCAAAAATTCTCGGCAGCACCGTCATCGGCACCGCGCAGTCAATACTGGCGTTGACGCGATATCAGCCCGCCGACCATCATCTGTCAACTCTTGCGTTGACTGATCGGGTATTTTTTCGCCGGAGCACCAGAATTCCGAGAGATTTCAAAGACACTCCGCCCCCTCGCAAGGACCGCGCCGCCGCCATGTTCGCTGCGGAACCGCCGCGCAAAGGGGCCTTTCGGTGAATCAGTCAACTCATGTGTTGACTAAACGACCGCGATGTTCCCATAAGCTGGTGGAGACCCCGGAACGGGCCACGGAGAGGGATGCGATGACGTCACTGATTGCCACCGAGGTGTCGACGCTCGGTGACCTGCTGCTCGGCGCGGCGGCGAAGCGGCCCGATCGCGCCGCGCTGGTCATGCCGTCGGCGCGCGCGACCTTCGCCGAGTTGCGCGATGGCGCGCTGCGGGTCGCCCGCGCGCTCCACGGTCTCGGCGTCAAGCGCGGCGACCATGTCGCGCTGCTGCTGCCCAACAGCGTGGAATATGCCGAGGCGCTGTTCGGCACGGTTCTGGCCGGGTGCGTGGCCGTGCCGCTCAACGCGCGGCATCGCGCCGCCGAACTCGGCTATATCATCGACAACGCCCAGGCCGTGGCCGTCCTCACCAGCCGCCACGCCGACGATCCCATCGATTTCCTGGCCATTCTGGACGAGGCGCTGGCGCCCGAAGAGACCGCGCCGATGCTGCGGCACATCGTGCTGATGCGCGGTGAAAGCAACGGCCAGGCGCTCGGCCGTGAGGCCTTCCTCGCCCATGCCGACCGGATCGACGAACAGCGCATCGACCATGTCCGCCGCAGCGTGCGGGTGCGCGATCCCGCCCTCATCATCTACACCTCGGGCACCACCGCCCATCCGAAGGGCTGCGTCCTGCCGCACGAGGCGGTGACGCGCGGTCCCGTCGAGCGCGCCCGCCATCGCCTGTCGGCGGGCGACCATGACGTCACCTGGGCGGCGGGCCCGCTGTTCCACATCGGCAGCCTGGCGCCGTTCATCGGCAGCATCGGCGTGGCCGGCACCTTCCTGACCGACGGCTGGTTCGAGCCCGGTCGGGCGATCGCGCTGATGGCGGAGAACCGGGTCACGCTCGCCTGGCCCTGGTTCTCGGCGATCGTGCAGGGGATCATCGACCATCCCGACTTCGCGACCGAGAAGTTCGCGGCGCTCCGCTATCTGTTCATCATCGCGCCGCCGACATTGGTCGACCGGACGCAGGACCTGTTTCCCGGCGCCGAGATCCTCCAGGCCTGCGGCATGACCGAGACGGCCGGCGTCTTCGCGCTCTGCGATGCCGACGAGGACAGGCTTTCGCGATCGAACACGCAGGGCAAGCCCTGCCCCGGGGTCGACGTCCGGATCGTCGATCCCGTCAGCGGTGCGGACCTGCCCGACGGCATGATGGGCGAGATATTGGTGCGCGGCTATAATGTGATGGACCGCTATTGGGCCGCGCCGGAGAAGACCGCCGAGGCGCTGGACGCCGAGGGATGGCTGCGCACCGGCGACCTCTACATGCGCCTGCCCGGCGGCAGCCTGGTGTTCGGCGGCCGCTGCAAGGACATGCTCAAGGTCGGCGGCGAGAATGTCGCCGCGATCGAGGTGGAGGCTTTCCTGGCCACCCATCCCGCGGTCAAGACCGCCGAGGTGGTCGGCCGGCCCGATCCGCGGCTGGACGAGGTGCCGGTCGCCTTCATCGAGCTCTATCCGGGCCACAAGGTCGACGAGGAGGCGCTGATCGGCCACTGCCGCGGCCGGATCGCCAGCTACAAGGTGCCCCGCGCGATCCACTTCATGGGCGATGGCGACTGGCCGATGTCGGCGACCAAGATCGACAAGCGGGCGCTGCGCCAGCGGCTCGTCTAGGCGATCAGCCGTGGTCCTTCAGGCGCATGCCGTCGATGAAGATCGACCAGAAGGCTTCCGCCACCTCGCGGCCGGTCATCCCGCCGCCCGGCGTGAACCAGCGATGCGTCCAGTTCAGCATGCCGAACAGCGCATTCTCCACCAGGCGCGGCGGCACGTCGCTGCGCAGTTCGCCGGTGGCGATGGATTCGCGGATGAAGCGGATCAGCATCTGGTCGAAGGCGAGGGTCTTCTTCATGATCTCCTTCGCCCACACGGTCTCCTCGGAGCCGACCTGGTGCATCTGCTCCTGGATGTAGACGAAGGTGGACGGGTAATTCTCCTCATAGGAGACCATCAGCCCGACATAGATGGCGTGCAGCCGCTCGACCCAGCTCAGCGACGCATCCGCCAGCAGGCGCTCGGCCTCGGCCATGTTGATGTCGAGGACGCCTTCCACGGTCTCGCGGAACAGCTCTTCCTTGCTGCCGACATAATAATAGACGGTCGCGCGATCGAGCCCGGCGGCGCGGGCGATGTCGATGAGGCGGGTCGACTGGTAGCCCTGCTCCTTGAACAGCTTGGCCGCGATCCGGACGAGTTCTTCCCGCTTGGCGGCATAGTCGGCGCTGCCGTCGGCCTGCGCCGAATTCCGCCGGCGGGAAATGTTGCTCTCCTTGGTCATGCTCGTCCCCAGACCGTTCGTCGGTCGTCCCGCTATGACAATCGCACCGGCACAACGCAAGTCAACACAATGGTTGATCGCTTGTCTGCGCCGGCACCCCAGCGACGGCGGGCACGATGACGGTCGCCGCCCTCGCCCATTTCCCGCCGGACCCCGCCTTCGGCTCCGGCCTGTATCGCCGCCGCCTGCGCTTCGCCGCCGATGCGTCCGGCGTCGTCGCGCAGGTCAGCGACACCCATCACGCCTATTGGCTCGACCTGCGCCACGACGGCGCAAGGGTGACCGGGATCGAAGCCGCCTTCCTGCGCGCGCCGACCAGCGTGTGCCAGGGGGCTGCCGCCGGACTGGAAACGCTGATCGGCGAACGGCTGGACACGCCGGCGCGCGATCTGCTCGCCCGACAACCCACAGCCGCCAACTGCACCCATCTGGTCGACCTCGCCCTGTGGACGATGGCGCATGCGGGCCGCTCAGCGCAGTGGGACATCGAGATCCCCGACCAACACGACACGCCCGTCTGGATCGCCATAACCCGCGACGGCCAGACCATCCACCGCTGGCAGATATGCGACCACGCCATCCTGTCGCCCGAACCGCTGCTTGGCAGACCGCTGATGCGGGGCTTCGCGCGCTGGGCGGCCGAGGTCTTCTCCGGCGAGGCGCTTCTGGCCGCGACGATGCTGCAGCGGGGAATCTTCGTCGCGCGTGGGCGCGAGCATGTCGTCGATCGCCTGCCGCTTACGCCCCTCGCGGCGGCCCATGGCATGGCCGGCATGTGCTGGGCCTATTCGGGCGACCGCTTCACGTCGGCGCACGGCACCATCGGCTATGTCCGCGACCTGACCGACGGAATCGAAATGGAAGAGCTGCCGGACAGTGTCGCCCGGCGCTTCAAGGAGACCAAGTCATGACCGAGATCGCCAATATCGAAGCGATCATCGAGGACGCCCGCAACGGGCTTCCCTATATCCTGGTGGATGCGCCCGACCGCGAGAATGAGGGCGATGTCATTATCCCCGCCCAGTTCGCGACGCCGCGCGCGGTGAACTTCATGGCGATGCATGCGCGCGGGCTGATCTGCCTGGCGATGTCCGACGAACGGGCCAGCCAGCTCGCGCTGCGCCCGATGACCCAGGACAATCGCGCCGGGCACGGCACCGCCTTCACCGTCTCGATCGAGGCGCGCGAGGGCGTGACCACGGGCATCTCGGCGCACGACAGGGCGCACACGATCGCGGTGGCGATCGACCCGTCGAAGGGCGCCGACGACGTCGTCTCCCCGGGCCATGTCTTCCCGCTGGTCGCGCGCAACGGCGGCGTCCTCGTCCGTGCCGGGCACACCGAAGCCGCCGTCGACATCTCGCGGCTGGCCGGGCTCACGCCGGCGGGCGTGATCTGCGAGATCATGAACGACGACGGCTCGATGGCGCGCCTGCCCGAACTCGTGGAGTTCGCGAAGCGGCACGAGATGAAGATCGGCACGATCGCCGACCTGATCGCCTATCGCCGCCGCTCGGAATCGCTGGTCGAACGGGTCGCCGAAGCACCGTTCGACAGCTGGTATGGCGACTTCCGGATCGTGGTCTACCGCAACAGCATCGACGGCGGCGAACATGTCGCGCTGGTGCGCGGTGCGATCCACGACCAGGTGCCGACGCTCGTCAGGGTGCATCAGCTCGACCTGACCGCCGACATCCTGGGCTGGCGCGCGGCGCATCGCGATTATGTGCCGGCGGCGCTGCGCGCGCTCGCCGCGCATGACGGCCCCGCCGTCGCGGTGTTCGTGCGCGATCCCAATCCGTCGTCGATCTCGGAGCGGGTGAAGGGCAATCGCAAGGCCTATGCCGATGCCCATGGCTATCGCGACTATGGGATCGGGGCGCAGATATTGCGCGACCTGGGCGTGCGGGAGATGATCCTGCTCACCTCGAGCGCCACCAAGCTTTCGGCGATCGAGGGGTTCGGCCTTTCGGTGGTCGAGCGGGCCGCGCTCGCCCCGGAAGCCGTCCCGGTCTGATCAACCGGGCCGGCCTCCGGGGAGGGGCAGGCGTCAGGCCGCCGCGGCAGCGGCGGCGGGCTTGCTGCCCGGCAGCTTGATGCGCGGCGCGACTTCCTTCGCCGCCAGTTCCAGCGAGTGGAACCAGGGGGCCGGGTCGTCATAATAGTCATGCGCTTCGATCTGGAGCGTGCCCCAGCCGCCGCACGCCTCGAACAGCGTGTTGATCTTCTCGACCACCGTATCGGGCGATCCCACCACGAAGACATTGTCGACGAGGAATTCGAGATCGGCCTTATCGGGGTCGATGCCGGCATCGCGGGCATAGCCGTCCATCATGCCGAAGCGGCGCCAGATCGGGATCAGATAGCGGTTGAAGCAATAGCCGATCGGCCCCTCCATCACCTCGCGCTTCGCCTCGGCATCGGTATCGGCGACGAACACCGTCTGCGACACCGCATGGCGCGAGCGATCGGGGGTGAAGCCGGCGGCGATGTTCGCCTCCGAATAGATCTCCCAATGGCGCTTGAGCGCTTCCAGCCCCGAGAAGATCGACACCGGCTTGAAGTTGCGCTCGCCCGCCAGCCGCATCGACGGCGAGTTCTTGCTGAAACCGGTCACCGCGATCTCGGGCAGCGCGCCGCCCCAGGGGGCGTAGTTGGCGAGCTTGTGCTGCTCGTCCTCCTCGGTCACCGCCTCTTCCTCCTCGGGGAAGCCGGCGTCCCAGAAGCGCCCTTCGTGGAAGAAAGGCTCGCGCTTCCAGATCTTCTCCATGATGAACAGGGACTCGCGGACCATCTCGTTGAGATGCTCGGTGTCCTGCTGCTCTCCCCGGATACCGTGCATGTAGGAGGCGAGCGGATAAGCGCCCGCGCCGATGCCCAGGAAATAGCGGCCCTCCAGGATCTGTGACAGCCAGCCGATCGTCATCGCCAGCTTGGCGGGATGCTGGTGCGGCAGGAGGTGCGCCATCGGCGCGAACTTGATCCGGCTGGTCTGCAAGGCGGCGGCCGCCATGATCAGCTCGGGGTTCGGAATATTCTCCCAGATCTGCGAGGCATGCTCGGAGATCATCATCGAATCGAAGCCCGCCTTGTCGCAGGCCACCGCGTTCTGGACCCCCCATTCGAAGGTCTGACGCGAGGTGCGGCCGGGCCGCATATAGGGGTGAAAGATAAGTCCCGTTTCCATTCCCATGGCACACTCTCCTTTTTTACGCCATTTGTCTTAAAATCTGCCAAGCGGCGTAAAGAGTCAAGCGAGGGGCTGGCGCTGGCGCGTGATTTTTCTCAAAGGGGGCGCGAGGAGTCCGGAATGGCGCGCGCGAAGACCACATCGATCGATGGAATGAAGGAAGGTCGCGCACGGCTGATCCTCACCGCCGAGGCGCTGTTCGCGCGCAGCGGCATCGATGGTGCCTCGCTGCGCGAGATCGCGGCGGCGGCGGGCCAGCGCAACCACAATGCCGTCCAATATCATTTCGGCTCACGCGAAGGCTTGGTGCAGGCGATCTTCAGCGCGCGGATGCAGCAGATGGAGCCCGCCCGCGCGGCGATGCTGGAGACGCTGGCGGAGAGCAACCGGCTCGGCGACGTGCGCGGCCTGATCGAAGTGGTGTTCCTGCCGCAGCTCGAACTCGACGATCCCGACGGCAGCCACAGCTATGCGGGCTTCCTGTCGCAATTCCTGCTGCGCAACTCGCGCGATCGCTTCGGGGACTTCGGCGCCGACCTTCCGCCACATATCGCGCGGACCCTGAGCCTGCTGCGCGAGGCGCTCGCCTTCCTGCCGGAAGCCGCCGCCCAGCGCCGACTGCTCACCGCCTGCTTCATGTTCCTCAACATGCTCGCCGGACAGGCCCCCTCCCCCGGCGGCGAAGCCTTCGCCGCGGCGCTGGAGGACACGCTCAACCAGATCGCGACCGCGATCGGCCTGCCGCTGCCGAATTAGGGCAAAAGCCTAGGCCGGGAAGAAGGTCTCCTTGGCGTGCAGCGTGTCCATATATTCCTTCACCCGCCGCACGCGCCCGCCCGCGATCTCGAACAGCAGATGATAGCGGTTGGCATAGATGCGCCCGTCGACCAGTTCGGCATGGCATGACGCCTCGACCGCGACCCGGTCCTCCTCGGCGGTCATCCGATCGGGCGTGATCCGGAGCGCGCCCTCCTTGTAGAAGGGCTTCACGCCGCGCAGCAGCTCCGCCAGCGGGTCGCGCCCGTAGCTGCCGGACATGCCGGCGATCGATCCCGACACCCACCAGCTTCCATCCTCGGTCATCATCGTCGCCAGCCGATCGACGTCGCCGCTCGAAAAGGCTTCAAGGAAATCGCGCACCAGCGCCTTGTTCGCTTCGATCGTCATGCCTGCTCCTCAGCCGATCGCGGGATCGATCACCGCCTTGATCACCGCCCCGCTCTTGGTGAGCGCGAGCGCCTCGGCGGCCTGGGCGATGCCGAAGCGATGGCTGACGAGGCCCGCCAGCGGCAGCCGGTCCTGCAGCCGCACGGCCAGGTGCAGCGCCTGATAATAATGTTTCGGCTTGGGGAAGGTCGCGCCCGCGATCGTCAGGTTCTTGAGGGTCAGGTCGCGCGGGCTGATCGGCTGGGTGCCGATCGCCCCCCAGAGCCCCAGGATGATGTAGCGGCCATGGTTGCCCGACAGGTCAACGCCCTCGGGAAAGGCCGGGAGCACCCCGGCCGCCTCGACCACGACATCGGGGCCGAGTGGCCCCACCCGGTCGTAGATGCGCCGGCGGCGCTCGTCGGGGGCGACGTCCAGCCCGATCGCATCGGTGGCGCCGAGCGAGCGGGCGGCTTCCAGCCGTTGCGGCGATCCGTCGATGACGATCACCTCGCGGGCGCCCGCCTGCGCTGCGATCAGGATCGCCGACAGGCCCACCGGCCCCGCACCCTGCACCACCACCGTCTCGCCCACCCGCACCGGCCCGCAGCGATCGAAGCCGCGCAGCGCGGTCGGCAGCGCGCAGCCGAGCGCGGCCACCGCTTCGGGCTGGGCATGGTCGGGCAGGCGGAAGAAGGGCATGCCGTTCGGCAGCCAGGCATAATCGGCATAGCTGCCCCAATTGGGTTTCGAGGCATCCTCGAAGAAGCGGGTGTTCTCGCACGGCGTCTCGTCGAGGACGGTGCAGGAATAGCAGCGGCGGCACAGCGCGATCGGCGACCAGTAGACCAGGTCGCCCGGCTTGACCGGCGTGCCCGCATAATCGGTAGCGCCGCCCGCCCCCAATTTCTCGATCCGCCCGATCCCCTCATGGCCCAGGATGATCGGGAAAGGCATCTCGCCCGCCTCGCCGGTCAGGATATGGACGTCGCTGCCGCACACACCACCGAGGACGATCGAGACGAGCGCACCGCCGGGCTCGGGATCGGTGATCGCCACATCCCAGGTCTCCAGCTGATTGGTCTTCGCCAAAACGGCGGCGCGTCCTCGCATCGATCATCCTCTCATCATGAATATATCGTTTTCGGGCTCGGGGGCCGTCAGCCTCCGGTCGGCCAGATCAGCGGCACATTCTCCACCGCCGCCACGATCCCCGAATGGTAGACCGGCCTGGCGCCCGGCTTGAGCGTGAAGGCGGGAATCCGCTTCAGCCACTCCTCCAGGGTCACGATCACCTCCATGCGGGCCAGGTGCAGCCCGGCGCAACGATGGGGGCCGCCGCCGAAGGTGCTGTGCGACAGCGTCCGTCGGGAGAAATCGAGCTTCCACGGTTCGGCATTCTCGGTCTCGTCGAGGCCGTGCAGCGCGGTGGGCAGCAGGATCATGTCGCCGCGTTTCAGATGGACGCCGCGATAGTCGATGTCCTTCGCCACCATCCGCGCTTCGGACACCACCGGGAAACGGCGGAACATCTCCTCGGCGCCGCGCATCAGCTTGAGCGGGTCGGCGCGCAGCTCGGCGACGCTGTCGGGGTGGCGCGCCAGATAGATCATGAAGAAGTTCAGGAAGTTCACGACCGTATCGAGCCCGCCCAGCAGCAGCAGCGCGATCAGCCCCTGCGCCTTCTCATGGTCGATCGGCCGGCCGTTGATCTCGCTGTTGATCATCACGGTGATCAGGTCGTCGCCGCTGCCGCCGGTGCGCTGGCGGATGATCGGATCGACATAGGCGAAGAAGCCGTTGTTCCCGGCCTCCAGATCGGCGGCCATCGCCTCGGGCGTGGCGCCTTCGGGCCGGGTCATCTGCCGGGCGAAATGGCTGAGCATCGGCACGTCTTCCATCGGAAGATCGGCCAGCGCCATGAACACGCGCACCGGGAAGACCGATGCATAGTCCGCCGAGAAATCGCACTCGCCCTTGCCGGCGAAACCCTCGATCAGCTCGATCGACGCCTGGCGGACCCTGTCCTCGACCTTGCGAATCTGGGCGAGGCTGAGCCCCTTGTCGAGCGCCTTGCGATAGGGGGTATGCTCGGGCGGATCCATCCGGGTGGGGACCATCTGATATTTCTCGCCGGCCTCCTTGGGCAGGAAGATCACCTCGCTCGAGAAGCGCGACGGATCGCTGTAGATTTCGCGGACGGTGTCGCCGGTCGTCGCGATCCAGTGGCCGCCCGTCCTGGGCGTCCAGATCAGGTCGGGCACGCCCGCCTGCTGCACCCGCTTCCAGGCTTCGTGATAGCCCTCCTCGATCCCGTCGAGCGCATACATGTCGATATCGTAGACACGATCGGCGGGCACGTGCGGCGGCCGTTGATCGGGTGCGGGGGCAGTGGCCAACACACTCTCCTATGCAATTTTTAAGGCCGACCCGGCATGGCCGACCATTCATGCGTGTTTCTTACACGCACTGATTATGTCTCGCAATGATAGAATCAACGTTCGCGTTGATAAAGTCCGTTTGCGTCGCGCCCGCTCCTGCCGCTAGGCTATCGCGATGAAGATGGCCGAACTCGAGGATCGCACCGGCGTCGACCGGGAGGTGATCCGCATATTGCTGCGCAAAGGGCTGATCCCCGAGCCCGAGCGGCCGGCGCGCAACGCGGCGGTCTATGACGAGCGCCATGTCCGGGCGATCGCCGTGGTGCGCGAACTCCAGCATGGCAGCCGGCTGACGCTCGACGAGATCAAGGCGGCGATGGACGGCGACGGACTCGACGAACGCGGCGGCGCCGAGACCTACCAGCATCTGGAGGAGTTGCTGGCGATCCGCTTCGGTGTCGACCAGACCCCCTCGGTGACGGTCGACACATTGGCCGAGCGCTATCCCAAGGCCCGGCGCGACGCCCAGGCCCTTGCCGGCCTGGGCATGCTGGAGCTGATCGGCGAGAAGGGCGGCGAGCGGCTCAGCCTCACCGACGCCCGCCTCGTCGAGATATGGGGCCGGATCCGCGAAGCCGGGTTCATCGACGAGATCGGCTTCCCGCCCGAGAATATCGCCTTCTACCTGGAAGCCGCCGAACTGGTGGCGTCGAAGGAGGTCGAGGTGTTCCTGAAGGGCAGCGGCGGCCGGATCGACGAGGAACGCGCCGCGGCGATGCTCCAGGCCGCGCTGCCGCTGATGCTCGATTTCTTCGGGCTACTGCGGATCAAGGCCTTCCTGCGCATCATGCACGGGATGGTGGAGGACGGCGGACGAGGCTGAGCCGTCAGCGCACCGAGGGCGCGATCGCGGCCAGCACCGCATCGAGCAGCAGGTCGGCGGTCTCCTCCTCCTCGTCGATCGTCGCGAAGGCGGCGGCACCGACCGAAGCGGTCCACAGCATCCGCACCGCGCGACGCGGCGGCACGGCGAGCTGGCCCGCCGCATCGAGCTTGTCGAGATCGCCCTGGAGCTGGCGCAGGGTCAGCCGGACCGCAGGCAGATTCCCGCCATCGAGAACGCGGCTGATCAGCAGGCGCGCCATGCGCGGCTCGGACCGGGCGAAGGTCATGAAGATCGACCAGGCCTGGCGGACGCCATTGAGCGCGCCGCCCGATCGCGCCTCGCGGCGATATTCGGCCGCGACGGTCAGGAAGGCGGCATTGACCGCGGCGGCGTGGAGGCGGCCGAGATCGCCGAAATAATGGTAGAGCGTCGGCGCGGTGACCCCGACATCGGCGCAGATCGCCCGCGCCGTGGCGCCTTCGAGACCCGCCTCGCTGAGCAGGCGCGCCGCCGATTTGAGCAGGCGCTGGCGCACATGTCCCTCGGCATGCTGTCCCGCATGGATCGATGCCTTGCGCGTTCTGGCCATACCCGCCCCATGCGACATCGTCCCGAGGAAGTCTAGCCGACCGGACCCCATCCGGTCAGCGCGAGAAGGATCAAGGTGACCCCGGCGAGCCAGCCGAAATAGAGCCGGCGCCAGATCGCCCTGACATGGCCGATCTCCATATATTGCTCGAGAACGATCGCGCCTTTCGCCCCGGCCAGGACGACGATGAGCAGTTCGGCGAGGAAGCCGAAGTCGAAGCGCTCGGCGGTGCCGACCGAAATCGCGGTCAGCGCGATCAGGGCCAGCCAGGCGGCGGCGGGGGTCAGGCGGATAGCGGTCATGGCCGTCCGATCAGATAGAGGAGCGGGAAGATGAACAGCCAGAGCAGGTCGACGAAGTGCCAGAACAGGCCGACATTCTCGACGAAGCGGATATCGACCGGCCCCTCGCCCGGCCTGCCCATCCGGCCGAACAGCGCACGGATGAACAGCATGCCGCCGACCAGGTGGAGCAGGTGCAGCGCGGTGATGAAATAATAGAGCGAGAAGAAGCTGTTCTCCGTCACGCCGATCCCGGCCTGATATTTGGCGGCATATTCGGAGATCTTGAGGCCGCAGAAGAGCAGCCCGCAGCCGAGCACCGCCAACAGGCAGCGGCGCGACCGCCACAGCACGCCGGCCCGCGCGGCCTGGACCGCTTCGGCCATCGCCCAGGAGCTGGTGAGCAGGACGATGGTGTTGGCAAAGGCCAGCTTCTCGTCGAGCATCCCCTGCGACGCCGCATAGAGGCCCGGCAGGCGTTGGCGCTCGGCCGCGAAGACCAGGAAGAACAGCGCGAACACACACATGTCGATGAAGATGAAGGTCCACAGCCCATCGGTGCCGTTGGACCGGCCGGCGGTTGATCGCGATGTCATCACAGCTCCGTCGATGGCACAAAAAAGCGGGCCGCCCGAAGGCGACCCGCTCTAGTTTCAGGCCGATTACGCCTGGACCTGGGCCAGCGAGCGCGCCTCCGGCACCTCCCTGGCAAGCGCGCGCATCATGAAGAAGCTGAAGGGCGTGAAGAACGCGAACAGCCAGATGCCGAAGACGATGTAGAAATTCCAAAGCCCGTTCACCGCGAACGGCCCCTCGGCGACGAACGGCACCAGCACCAGCGGCAGGAAGGCCGCGCCGACGCCCAGCGCCGCCCAGCCGGTCCACGCCGGAAAGATCGTCTGCTTCCGGTTGAGCACGACGTAGAGGCCGAGCCCGGTGAGCTGGACCGTGGTGATCATGAAGGTGCAGTCGAAGATGATCCACGTCAACAGATGGACGAGGAGGATCGTCTCGGGATCGACCTTGCCCACCATCAGGCTGCACGCCGCCCACATCGCCGCGCAGAAGGCCAGCAGCCAGCCGGTGAGCAGCCCGCCCGAAAGCTCCATCATGCCCAGCACGCCGAAGCCGCCCTTCTCGTCGCGCAGCATCGACGCGAGCAGGCAGGACCAGGGCATATACAGCAGGCCCACCACGCAGCAGCCGACCATGCCGGCGGCGATCTCGGGATAGCGCCCATAATAGCTCGCCACGAAGTCGGCGCCCGATATGTCGATCATCCGGGGCGGCGGGATGTTGTGCCCCATCAGCCCGAAGAAGACGATGTAGCTGAGCACGAAGACGGGGCCGCAATAAGCGATCGCCCGCTTCACCGTCAGTTCGACAGAAGGATCCATATCAGCCGTTCCTCTCACTTTGCGCCGATCCCCGGCGCATCAAGCCTCTGGGCCGACCAGAACGGACCAGCCCGGAAAGATTTATATAACGACGTTATACAGGTCAAGAGCAGGCGTGATCAGAACTTCACGCTCATCTCGATGCCATAGGTGCGCGGCGTGCCGGGCAAGGTGCCGTTGGACCCCGTCACCGCGCCGAGCGGGAAGCCACCGACATGATATTTCTTGTCGGTCAGGTTGCTGACGTAGAGCGACGCGCTGACCCCGGTGGCGGCGATGTCGTTCCATTCGGCGCGGGCGTTGAGCAGCCGATAGCCCGCGATGCGCGTGTTCGGGATGATGGTGTTGGCCAGGTTGCTGTAATGGAAACCTGTCTGCCCGAAGAACTCGCCGCGCAGCGCCAGTTCGCCCAGATCGCCGTCGAGATCGTGCGAGAGCCGGAACCACGCCGATCCGCTCCACTTCGGCGCATCGCCATAGGGGCCGAAGAAGAAGCTCGCCCCGGCCACCGTGGCACGCGGATCGGTGTAGCGCGCGTCGGTATAGGTCAGCGCGCCACCCAGTTGCAGGAAGCCCGTGACATCGATGCTGCCGTCGGTCTCGAAGCCGCTGACGCGTGCCTTGTTCACATTGCCGGCGAGCGCGGAGATATTGAGATAGGGCGCCCGCTGCACGTTGCGGATATATTGGTCGAAGATCGCCAGGTTGAACCGGGTGCGCATGCCGGCCAGTCGGCCCGCGAACTTCGCGCCAAGCTCGAAGTCATAGGTCGTCTCGGGCTTGAAGGTCGACGCGTCGGGGAAGCTCGCCCCCGAGGTGCCGTTGAACCCGCCGGTCCGCCAGCTGCCGCGATGGTTGAAATAGAGCAGCAGGCCATCGGCGATCTTGTAGTCGATGCCCGCCAGCCAGCTCGGCTTCTTGTCCTTGCGCGAGTGACGGCCCGCATTGACCGCGACCAGCAGACTGTCCGCCGCCTGCAGGATCGAGACGTCCTCCCAGGTGTAGCGGAGGCCCCCGGTCAGGTTCAGGTCCTGGACGATCGCATAGGTCATCTGTGCGTAGAGCGCGGTAGACTTGTCGGTGACGGTGAAGTCATACGGCCCGAGGAAGGGCGCGCCGAGATCGCCGGTGACCCGCAGCGGGATGCGCGACCCGTTCTTCTCCTTCGAATAGAAGGCCCCGACGATATATTTGAGCGCGCCGGCGGTGCCGCTGAGCTGCAGCTCGTTCGACCATTGCTTGGTGGTGAAGGTGTAGCCGTCGTCGAGCGTCGCCGGGGATCCACCGCCGACGCGCAGGAAGTCATAAGGGCTGCCATCGATGTCGCTGCTCTCGTGCGAGAACACCTTGTTGTAGCCGAAGATGTTCTTCAGCGTCGCGTCGCCCAGCTCATAGCTGGTGCTGTTGGTGATCAAGGTCTGCCGGCCGCGGCGCTTCTGGTCGGAATTGACGTAGACGTCGTAGAAGCCCGACTGCTGCGCCTTGGCGAGATAATCGCCGATCCCGCTGAACAGCGCGTTGACCCTCGGATCGGTGGAGACGGTGCCGGCCAGATAGGCATCGCGAAAATTGGTGACCAGCGGCTGCACCGTTCCGGTGATGGGATCGAAATAGGTCGCCGGCGCGCCGTTGACGCCATTGGCATTTTGCATCTTCACCGCGCCGGTCCGGTTGCGGAAGCGGCCGCGCTGGGCGACGAGCAGATTCTCGAACCCCGTCTCCTGCGGCGCGATCAGCAGGCTCAGCCGGCCGGCCAGCGAATTGATCGAATTGGGATGCGATCCGTCGAGCAGATTGGTCTGGAAACCGTCGCGCTTGCGGTATTTGCCCGATGCACGGAGCGCCACGCTTTCGTTGAAGGGAAGGTTCAGCGCGCCTTCCAGCTCGCGATTGTCGTAATTGCCATAGCCCGCCTTGGCATAGCCGCCGAATGTGGAACCCGGCCGCGTCGAGCTGTAGAGCACCGCACCGCCGGTGGCGTTGCGCCCGAACAGCGTGCCCTGCGGCCCCTTCAGCACCTGGATCGACTGGAAGTCGAAGAAGGAGGTGCTGGAACCGCCGCCGACCTGGATCTCGTTGAAATAAGTGGTGACCGCGGGCGAGGCGAAGGAGAAAGCGTCGATCGACTGGCCGCGGATCGCATAGTTGAGCTGGTCCGACGATCCGGTCTGCCGCACCGTCAGGCCCGGCGTGGCGATCTGCAGGTCGGTCTCCGAGCCGATCCGGCGCTCGGCCAGATCGTTCGCGCCCAGTGCGGACACCGCGACGGGGACGTCCTGCAGCCGTTCCGAGGTACGCCGCGCGGTGACGACGATGTCCTCGACCGTGGCGGTCTCGACATCGGCGGCCAGCGCCGCGCCGGGCGCGATGCCCGCGCCCGCCGTGGTCAGCAACAACGCAACGCGCAGCAGCGAAGTCTTGCTTTTCATATAGTCCCTCCCAGGTTTTTGATTGTCGGTGGTGCGGCGTTCGGCCGCGGTCGCTCAGGCGGCGGTCATGCCGCCGTCGATCACATGCTCGGTCCCCGTGATGAACGAAGCCTCGTCGGAGGCCAGGAAGAGGACGAGGCGAGACACTTCCTCGGGCTCTGCCAGCCGGCCCAGCGGGATCATCGAGGCGGCGGCCCCGCCCTCCTCATCGGTGGCGGCGGCCATCATCGGCGTGCGGATATAGCCGGGGTGCACCGAATTGACGCGGATGTTGCTGCGGCCGAACTCGATCGCCACCTGCTTGGTCATGCCGCGCACGGCGAATTTGCTGGCGACATAGGCGAGGCTGGGCGCGCCGTAGATCGCGACCATCCCGGCCACCGAGGAGATGTTGACGATCGAACCGCCACCCGCCTTCAGCATCGACGGGATCACCGCCTGCATGCCCAGCATCACCCCGGTCTGGTTGATCGCGCAGACCCTATCGAAATCCTCGCGCTTCAGGTCGAGCGTCGACGCGATCGGGCCGAGTACGCCAGCATTGCTGACCAGGACGGTGATGGGGCCGAAAACGCTCTCGCCGGCTCGTACAACGGCGGTCCAATCCTCTTCCCTCGACACGTCATGCCGTACGAACGTCGCACGGTCGCCCAGCGCCCTGGCGAGCGCCTCACCCGCCTCCGCGTTGATGTCGGTGAGGATGACCGAGGCCCCCTCCCGAACGAACAGTTCGGCATGCGCAGCGCCCATTCCCTGCGCGGCACCGGTCAACAGGACGACCTTGCCGTTCAACCTCATGCTTCCCTCTCCTCTCCCGGAGGCGAGCGGCGGCGCACGCTGAAACCGCAAAGGGCGACAGCGCGGAAGCGACCGCGAACGGCTCCGGGGCTTTTTATTTCAGAGACGAACGATTATCCGCCTCTTCTATATCATCGTTATACATAGACCGAAGATCAGTCAACCCACGCGTTGACGAGGCGTCTATGGTTAAAGGCCTTCGGGCACGATCACCGGGAAAACGGAAAACATCAGGATCGCTGGCTGGCTTCTCTTGACCGCTGAGCGTTCTTGCCGTCCCGACTGGACGCTTATGGTCAGGGTCGATTGATATGAGATGCGCGATCTGATTCAGGCTCCGCCAGGAGACTGAATCTGGGCGACCCGTGCCGGCCCGAAGTCCGCCGGTCGTGCCGGCTGGCGTCTTGTCATAATCGCGATCCAGCAGGTTGGTCGCGCTGATATCGGCGGAATAGGCTCGTCGAGCCGATCGCCTAGGCGGGCGTCACTGCACGGTTCGATCCATTCAGTCCAAAGACCGCGGGTTCACGCGAGCGTCCCAACTCAACATCGCCGTCTCCGCCACGACCAGCAGTTCATCGAGGCCAGCGCCATCGCGCGCGAGAAGGGACATGCCGTTCTGCACGGCCTGGACGAAACGGGCGAGCCCATGGATATCGACCGAAGAGCGAAGCTCCCCTTCCGCCCTGCCCCGTTCCAGTCGGTCCTCAAGTCGTTTCAGGGTGGCATTGCGCGCGGATGCCACAAGCGCGCCCAGCTCCGCATGCCCCTCCCCACCGACCGCGGACAATGTCACCATGCAGCCATCGGAAACCTCGGCGAGGCCCGCCGCCGTGTCACGCAGAAACGCTTCGACCGCGCTCCTCGCCGTGTCTGCCGCGAAGAAACCACCCCATGCGACGTCCTGATGGACATGGACATAGTGATGGAGGGCCTCGGCATAGAGCGCTTCCTTCGAGCCGAAGGCCGCATAGAGGCTCGGCGACCCGATCCCCATCGCCGACGTCAGATCGCACATCGACGTCGCTGAATATCCCTTCTGCCAGAAGACGTGCATCGCCGCCGTCAATGCCGCCTCTCGATCGAAGGCGCGGGGCCGGCCCCGGCGGGGGGCGGCGCAGCTTTCCATGCTGACATCATCATTCTGCATCGATCGTTATATAATAGGTTGACGCCAGACTGCAACGTACCCACCTATTCTGTATCGATCGACACAGAAAGGAATCGACAATGCAGGAACTCGCCGGCAAGCGTGCCCTCGTCACGGGGGGATCCCGCGGCATCGGTGCGGCCATCGCCATCGCGCTTGCGGACAAGGGTGCGGACGTCGCGATCACCTATGAGCGGTCCGCCGAGCGCGCCGCGCAACTGGTGGAAGCGATCCAGGGAAAAGGCCGCAAAGCCCTGGCGATCAAGGCCGACAGCGCCGACCCGTCCGCTATCCAGCGCTCCGTCGACGAGGCGGCCAGCGCGCTCGGCGGGCTGGATATCCTCGTCAACAACGCCGCCATCGCGATCTACAACACTATTGCCGACTTCCCGGTCGAGGACATCGACGCCTTGCTCGCCGTGAACGTGCGGGGACCTGTGCTCGCCGCCAAGGCAGCTATCCCGCATCTGGGGGCAGGATCGCGCATCATCACGATCGGATCCGCCGGCGCAGACCGCGTCGTCGGCACGCCGGGTACGGTCTATTATATGACCAAGTCCGCGCTCCAGTCGTTCAATCGTGGCCTCGCACAGGAGCTGGGGCCGCGCGACATCACGGTGAACCTCGTCCAGCCGGGTTCCACGAACACCGAGATGAACCCGGAAGAAGGCGAGTTCGCCGACTTCCAGCGCAGCCTCATCCCGCTTGGCCGCTACGGCCAACCCGAGGATATAGCGGCAGCTGTCGCATTCCTCGCAACGCCGGCCGCCCGGCAGATCACCGGCACCATTCTCAACGTCGACGGCGGCGCGCTCACCTGAGCCATCCCACCGAACATGCGCAGCCCTGGCGGCTGCGCATGTTCGCACCGAGCCGTTACCTCGCTTCGCCTTCCGGCGGCGGCCGGTGCCCGAAACATTCGATCAACATCTCGGTGAGCACCCGGATCTTGCGCGCAGGATGTTGCCCCGGCGGACGGATCACATAGATACCGAGATCCGGTGGCGGATAGCGCGGCATGACCGGAACCAGCGCCCCGGATGCCAGATGCTCACGGATCAGGTCTTCGGGGATGCCGGCGAGACCTATGCCGGCCAGCGCCGCCGCCACCAGAGCGACCGCGTTGTCCGCCTTGAACCGGCCCTGCGGTTTCATGGGAATGGCTTTGTCGCCATCCATCGCCTGCCACGTTTCCGTGCCCTGCATCACGACCTCATGCGTGACGAATTCTTCAGGCGTCTCGGGCGAACCATGCCGCGCGATATAGTCCGGCGCGGCGACATATTTCGCGGTGGTCCATCCGACGCGCCGGGCGAGCAGATTGGAGTCGGTCAGATGGCCGACCCGGATCGCACAATCGAAGCCTTCCCCGATCAGGTCGACAAACCGGTCCGTATAGCTGGATCGGACGTGCAGCCGGGGATGCCTGCGCGCCATGTCCGCAAGGACGGGCGCGAAGTGCGTCGGGCCGAACGAGAGGGGCGCGGCCACGCGCAAACGACCTTGCAGATCGCCTTCGGGCAGGATCGTCTCTCGCGCGATGTCGATCTCGGCGCAAACCCGGGCCGCGTGATCCCGGAACATCATCCCGGCTTCCGTCAGAGCCGCGCCGCGTGTCGTGCGCGCGAGCAACAGAACCCCAAGATCCTCCTCCAGCCTCGCCAGCCGCCTGCTGACGATGGACTTGGACACGCCAAGACGGCGCGCGGCGGGCGAGACACCCCCGGCATCGGCGACCTCCACGAATGTGCGCAGCTCTTCGATATCCATCCGGCGTTCCCCAAAGTGCGACACAGCACCCCGCAACGCGACGCTACCGCATCGGAAAGCGGAATGACAACGTGCCGCCCGAGCACCGTCAACCGGCGCGTGTCTCCTGCAACCCATCCGTTCAACCGCAGCAGAGGACCATCATGACCTTTCGCAACGGACTCGATTCGCTTCTTCGGCCCGAGGACTCGGTCCTCGTCCTGATCGATCACCAGCCGTATCAGCTCGCCAACCTGAACAGCCATGATCCTCAGATGGTGGTGAACGCCGTTACAGGCCTCGCCAAGGCGGCCAAGGTCTTCGACGTGCCCACGATCCTGACCAGCGTGATCGCCGCGCGCGGCGGACTGCTCTTCCCGTCGATCACCGACGTGTTTCCCGGCCAAGAGGTGATCGACCGCACCTTCATCAACACCTGGGAAGACAAGGTGGTCGTGGACGCGGTGAAGGCGACCGGCGAGGGTTGGGACGTCACCGTCGTCACCGATGCGTCGGGCGGTACCTCCGTCGAGGCGCACGAGGTCGGAATACAGCGCATGATCGCGGCCGGCGCGAACGTGATGACCTGGGTGGCCGTCGCGGCCGAGTGGCAACGCGACTGGGCCCGGGTCGAGACGGCAGAGCAATTGAACAAGGTGATCGGGCCGCACTCGGCGGGCAGTGGGATCGCCTATTTCTGGGAGCAGCAATTGCTCAACACGCCCGTCAAGGCAGCGAGCTGATCCGGAGCGGGTGATGCGATCCGGCCGATGCCCATCATCCCTTGGGACGCATCACCCGCTACAGCGCGAGCAGATCGTCGCTGCCGACATCACTCCGTGGACCGGCCCTGCCTATCGCGATCATTTCGGGACGACGGGGCCATGGCGTTTTACCGGCTTGTCCGGCCAGGGCTTGTCGCTGTCGATGGCGGCCGGATCGACCGGGGCGGAACCGATCCGCTCGGCCCATTCCGCCCCGTCATTATTGTAGGTGTAGCTGCCCGGCGTCTCGGGCAGCATCGTCCGGTTCCAGGCCATCCACTTCTCGGTCAGCGCGAGATAGACCTCGCGCTGCCGGTCCTTGAGATTGGCGCGTTCGAGCGGATCCCGCACGACGTCGAACAGGAAGCTGTTCGGGCCGATCTTGAGCGCCTTATGGTCGCCTTCGCGCACGGCGCGCTGGCCATTGGCCTTGAAGCGCCAGAACAGGGTCCGCGACACCGGGGACGCCCCGGCGGTCGGGGTCGGCAGCAGATCCATCCCGTCGGTGGCCGCCGCGGGCAGCGCGCCGCCGCCCGCGGCCGCCAGCAGGGTTGGCAACCAGTCCATGTGGATCATCACCTGGTCGTTGACCTGGCGCGCGGGGATGCGGCGCGGCCAGCGGACCACCGTCGGAATGCGCAGCCCGCCCTCGAGCAATTCGGTCTTCTTGCCGCTGAACGGCCAGGTGTTGGAAAAGCGCTCCCCGCCATTGTCGCTGCTGAAGATCACGATCGTGTCCTCGGCCTGGCCGGTCCGCTCCAGCGCATCGAGCACCCGGCCGATCTGGCGGTCCATGGCCTCGACCATCGCGGTGTAGGTGGCCAGGGTACCGCCATCCATATCCTGGCCATGGGTGCCGAGCCGGCGGGACTCGGCGATGTCTTCCGGACCCTCCCACGGCCAGTGCGGCGCGCTGAAATGGACGCTCAGGAAAAAGGGCGCCGCGCGCGACGCATGGTCCTCCACCGCCGCCACCGTCCGGTCGCCGATCAGCTGGGTGAGATAGCCCTGGCGCTGGATCGGCATGTCGCCTTCCCAGAGATCGGGCCGGCCGAAGAACTGGTGCGAGAAATAGTCGAGCGCACCACCCCGGAAGCCCCAGAAATGATCATAGCCGCTCTTGAGCGGACCATAATCGGGCAAGCCGCCGAGATGCCATTTGCCGATCAGCGCGGTCGAATAGCCGAGCGCCCGAAGCCGCGACGGCAGTGTCGGCTCGCTGGGCGACAGGCCGACCGGAGCCCCCGCCAGCGGCTCCTCGAGCCCGATCGGGAAGCGATATTGGTAGCGCCCGGTGATCAGCGCCACCCGCGAGGCGCTGCAGACCGAGGAGTTGGCATAAGCCTGGCTGAAACGCGCACCTTCGGCCGCGATTCGGTCGATCGCCGGGGTGCGGATCACGGGCGCGCCATAGCAGGAGACATCGGCGACCCCCATGTCGTCGGCCAGGAAGAAGATGATGTTCGGCCGCCGCTCCGCCCCGGACCGCGCCGCCGTGCGAGCCGCCGCCCGACCGCCGATGGCCGTCGCCGTACCGCCGGCCAGCATCGCCCGACGGGTGATCCCCTTCTTCTCCACGCCCCTGTCTCCTGCTGCACCTGCCCTAGAAGTCGACCCTGGCTTTGGCCCCATAGCGACGGCCGAAGGATTTCAGGTTGTAATTGCCGAGCGGCGCTCCACTGAACCGCTGCGCGACAACGTCGACGATGTAGACCTTGTCGAACAGATTCTCCACGAAACCCGTGAGTTTCAGGCGGCTGACCTCGGCCGTCAGCCGCAGGTTGACGAGGCTGACCGCGGGCTGGCGGTCGCGGTTGTCGACCTCCCAGTAAAAACGCCCCTTGCCGGTGACTTCGGCGCGCGGCGTGAGGCGAAACCCGTCGGTCAGCGCGAAGCGATACTGGATCGCGGCGGCATAGGACCAGTTGGGGGTCTGCGGCAGGTCATTGCCGGTGAAGTCCCCCGCCGCCGGCAATCCCGCGAATAGAGCCGTGTCGTAGCGGGTGATCTTGGTGTCGAGCAGGCCACCGGACAGGCTCAGATCGAGCCCGGGCGCTGGACGCGCCGTCAAGTCCGCCTCGACGCCCAGGATGCGTGAGCGCGGGATCGGATTGGTGATGGTCTGCGCGCCGGTCAGATTGTCGTAGATATAGACCTGCCGGTCCTTGATCCGCGTGTAGAAGCCCGCGCCGTTCAGGGTCAGTCGCCCGTCGAACCAGCTCGTCTTCGCGCCGACCTCGTAGCTGACATTCTCTTCCGCCTTGAAGGTCTGGGTCAGCCGCGCATTGGGGTTGAAACCACCGCTGCGAAAGCCCTTGCCGGCCGAAGCATAGAGGATCGCCCGATCGCCCGCCGAATAGGTGAGCGTCAATTTGGGCTGGAAGGATTTGAAGCTCTTGTCGAGTTCGAGCGGCGGGGTGGGAGAACGGTTGAGATAGTCGCGCTCGTCGACATCATAGCGCAGGCCCAGCGTCGCCTCGAAGCGCGGCGTCACCTTATAGGCGAAATTGCCGAACGCCGCGTAAGCGAGATTGTCGTTCGCGATGTTCGGGCCGTTCAGGCGGATCGGCGCCGGGATCGGAAAGGGAAAGAGCACCCCGCTCGCCCCCGGCCGTGCGAAGACGCCGCCGCGCAGCGTCTCCTTGGTCTTGAGGACATAGCCGCCCACCAGCCAGTTCAGCGGGCCGCTGTCTCCGGCGAGGCGAAGTTCCTGGCTCCAGGTCTTGCCGCGATAATTCTGCGCGCCCGACAGCAGGTCGGCAGGCAGGAAGTCGAAATCCTGGAACAGGTCGAAGCGGGTGTTGGTGTAGCCGCTGATCGCGGTCAGCTTCGCGAAGGCCAGATCGTAGTCGATCTTGATCGACAGATCGTAGATGCGGCGATCGACCTTGCCGGCGAGGTTCGCGGTGATCGGCAGCACGTCGAGCCGGCTCGCGGTCGGGGGCACGAAGGAATAATAGGCCGCGCCCGAGTGATTTTCGGTGCGCGATCCGCGGATATCGATGGTGAGTTCGTCGCTGAGCTTCGAAAGCAAGGCGAGACGGACAGTGTTCGACGTCTCCTGGTTGACGTCGCGGCGCAGCGTCTGGTTGTAGATGTCGCCGTCGAAATCGCGGAACGCCCCCGACAGGCGGAACATCAGCTTCTCGCCCGCGATCGGGCCGCTGATCGCCGCCTGGCCGCGCATGTCGAGCCCGGTGCCGAGGAAGGCTTCGGCCGTGCCCGTAAAATAGTCGGTCGGCCCCTTGGTGACGATGTTGATCGCGCCGCCGATGGCGTTGCGGCCGTAGATCGATCCCTGCGGCCCCTTCAGCACCTCGATCCGCTCGATATCGAGCAGGTCCTGGCTGAACTGGTTGACGTTGTTCAGCTGGACGCCGTCGATCACCACCGCGACCGGCGGCTCGCCATTGCGGACCTGGCCCACGCCGCGCACATTGATCAACAGGATGCCCGGCTGCTCGGCCTGGGTGATGTTCATGTTGGGAATGGACAGCGACACGTCACGGACATTGTCGATCGAGGCGGCCTCCAGCGCACTGGCGTCGAACGCTGTCACCGCGGCCGGCACCTTCTGAAGCGAGGTGCGGGTCTTCAGCACGGTGACGACGATCTCGTCGACCCGCTCCGCGCCGGCCTCGCCCTCGCCCCCAACCGGATCGGCCGCCTGGGCATTGGCGATCGCGGGAGCGAGCAGCAGCGCGCCGCCGCCCAGCAATCCGATCATCGGCAAGAATCTGTGACGCATGATTTTCCCCCTTGGTGGAACGACCGGCTCCGTTTTCGGGCTTCGGTCGCGGTGGCCTCTCAGATGAAATCGGCGGATGGGTGCGCGCGCGGATAGGCGCGCATGTAGGAAAAGAACTGGGCCAGCGTCCGGTCGCTGCGCGTGAGCGTGCCCGGCCGGAATTTCATCGACGCCATGATCTTCAGATCCTCGCCGACCACGCCGCGTTCGACATGTTCGACGAAATCGAGAAAGGCCTCGATCTCCTCGGGCGTGCCCATCGACTTGAGCGCGGCGAGCACCATGTAGTTCTGCGCCTGGCCGGGCGCCGGAAGCCCCATCGGGTTCAGGAAGCCGAACCAGCGCCCCGCGTAGATCGTCGTCTGATAATAAAGCGACGTCCCGTAGACGCCGACGACATTGTCGATCGACGCCCCGTCGGTGTGGATCCCCGAGAAGCTGTAGCGCATCGAATGGTCGGTCCATTCGATGTCGTCGGGATCCTCCTGGGTGAAGACGATGCCGTGCAGCGCCTTGATATGCTGGATGTCGGGGGTGTTGGCGCATTGCACCCAGGGATCGACCGGCACCGGATCGCCGTTCACCAGGGTACGGAAAACCAGTTCCTCATCGGGATAGGGCAGGTCGGGCAGATCATAATGCGGATCGTCGCCATTGAACGCCCAGATGATGCCGTAGCGCTCCTGGCTGGCGAATTTGTAGAGCTTCGCCGTCGGGGGCGCCGGATCGCCGATCGCCGTGGAGACGCAGCGGCCGTCGCCATCATATTTCCAGTGATGGAAGGCGCAGCGCAGCTCGTTGCCGATCACGTCGCCCGAACAGAGGTCGGCGCCAAGGTGAGGGCAGAAGGCACTGGTGACCTGCGCGTGGCCGTCCTCGCCGCGAAACACCACGATCCGTCCGTCGAGGAAGCCATAGCCCCGCACGGTGCCGGCAGGCACGTCGGTCGACAGGCAGATCGGGAACCAGCTCCGCGTGAAGAGGCCATTCTCCCCCTCGGCCGGAATGGCCTCTCCAGCAGCCCGCCGGCTCGGGTTCGCGCTGCGCGGAAGGTTGAGCGTTGCCGTCATGCGAGTCCCTTTTCCTGCGGTGGGCCGGGGCCGTGCCAGCGGCCCCGAAGCCGGCTCCCGAGGGCGGCTGCCACCTCCCCCCTGTCGCTGGCGAATAGAGCAGCGCCCCCCGCCGGTGACAACGGCGCGGCCCCTCGCGCAGGGAGGATCGAAGGTCGGGTGTCGAGGTGGGAGCGGGTGAAGGGCTAACCAGCAGACTAGGTCGGAATCAATAAAATCAGAGGCTTAGATGCCGAAATCCCGGACAGGCGAATTTGGCCCCATGACCGCTCCGTGACGGCAGCGCTTCCATGATTGCAACGAAGACCTGCCTCGCGGCGGGCGGCCGATCAGAACAGCAGGCCCTGCTCCTGCGCGACCGCGATGGCGCGAACCCGATTGGTTGCGCCAAGCTTGCGATAGATCGCCTGTAGGTGGAATTTCACCGTCGCCTCGGTGATGTTCAGCTGGCTGGCGATTTCCTTGTTGGACATGCCCTCGGCCACCCGCAGCAGGATCTGTTGCCCGCGATTGCCGAGATAGGCGACACCCTCGGGACTCATCATCCGCTGGCCGGTATCGGCCAGCCGGTCGCCAATCTGTTCGAACAGGCCGATGGCATGGGGCGACAGCCGATGGCGCACCGCCGACTGGCCGAGAAGCTCGCACAGCCGCGCGACCGCCTCACCCTCTTCCACATAGCAGCGGAACGACGGCGGATTGCTCTGAATCTCCAAAAGCTGCGCAAACTGCACCACGGCATTTTGCGAGCTTCCCGACCGGCACAGCAGGATGGCGTGCAGCAGTTGCGCCTTGCGCGCGATCCGCATGGCGCCGCGCTCTTCCGCTTCCGCCTCCAGCGCTTCGAGCACGGCCCGGGCGCGCTTGAACTGGTTGTTGTGGATCAGCAGCCGCGCCTCGGCCACCGCCCGCATCAGCCGCTCGCGCCACAGCGATTCATGGCCGGCCGCGACACCGGGGCCCGCCAGGCGGATCGCGCGCAGGCCATCGGCCGCGCGGCGCCGGTCGCCGGCGAAGGTCTCCAGTTCGACACGGGTGATCTGCATGATCACGCCCAGGCGGGGCAGCTTCAGCCGCAGCGCCGCCTCTTCCCCACGCCGCAGCAGCGCGAGAGCAGCGTCGAGATCGCCGGCCCCATGGGCGCTCATCGCCGCGGTCCGATAGCCGCTGACGAACAGGTCGAGCCAGCCGTCATTGTCCTCGGCCACCTGCAAAGCCGCCGCCAGGTCCCGGTCGCGCTCCTCGTCGCCATATTCGAAGCGCAGTTCGGCGCGCAGGAGCTGGACCATATGGGCCATGGTCGGGTCGTCGGCGAAATGGCGCGAGGCGAGCCTGCCCGCCATGTCGAGATGCTGGGCGACTTCCTCGGCCATCGCCTGCCACAGGCGAACCGAGGCGATGTGGAGGTGAACGAAGAACTCGCCATAATAGGAGTTCGACTGCGCATAATATTGATGCGCGGCGGAACCGGCCGCGACCGCCGCGGCGAGGTCGCCACCGCTCAGATACATGCGGCACAGCGTGTTCTGCATCCAGCCGCGGCGGATCAGGTCGGTGGCCGGCGTTTCCTCGGCTATCCCTTCCAGGCGTGCGATCGTCTCGTCCGACAGCGGCTGATCGGCATGGCAGAGCAGCATGATCTCCAGCAGGTCGAGATCGATCAGGGTCGGCCGGGCGACGGCCTCCTCGCCCTGCCCCTCGGCCAGCGGCCTGAGCTCGCTCAGCAGCCGCCGCGCATCGCCATTGCGCCCCTCCTTGGAGAAGAGCAGCGCCTGCGAGACGAGGAAGGAGGGGTCCCCCGCCGTGAAGCGCTGCGGCATGCTCTGCAGGACCGTGCGGATCGCGCGCAGCCCGAAACGGATGCTGAGCGTCGCGGGGCCGAGCTGCCGCATCAGATCGCGGCATTCGGCATAATCCCTGGCGTGGCAGGCGTGGAGCATCGCCTGGTCGGCGGCGTCATGGTCGAGCATCCATGCCTCGACCATGCGATGCAGATCGCGCAGCGCCGGCCCCTTGTCCGCGGTCAGCCGCCGCAGCAAGGCGCGGCGCACCATGGGGTTCACTTCATACCATAGTTCATGGTCCCGCCGGGCGGTCAGCAGGCCGTGCCGGCGCGTCAAACGCTCGATCGCGCCATCGACGTTCAGCTCGGGCAAAAGGGTCTGCGCGAGATCCTGGGTGAAGCGCGAGACCAGCGATGTGCCCACCAGCAGCGCCCGATCGTCGGGATCGAGCGGCTGGAGCAGTTCCTCTTCGACGAAGTCGGCGATCCGATCGCCCGACACCGTCCCCGGCTCGCCGATCGCCCCGATGTCGTCACCGGCGGCGAGACCGTCGCGCACGAGCTTCAGCAGCATCGGCCAACCGGCGGTCCTGTCGATCACTGCCAGCAGATCCGGCTCGACGGTCTGGCCCAGAAAGTCGATCGCCTCGATCCGCGAGAAGGCCAGTTGCGGCGGCCCGACGATCTCCAGCGCATTGCGCGCCCGCCAGCGCGACAGCATCGGCAGGTCCAGCTGCCGCACCGCCATCACGACGTGCAGGTCCTCCACGAAGTGGAGCAGGTCGACGAACATCTCGCGCACCTGCGGATCGGAGACGGCGTCGAAGCCCTCGAGGAACAGCAGCCGGGGCGGCAACACCTCCAGCCTCTCGCCCAGCGAGACCGCCGACGGTTCGCCCTCTTCCAGACCGAAGGCGTTGGCGATCGCCTCGGCAAAGCGGGCCACGCCATTATGGCGCCTGTCGAGGCGGACATAGGCGACCGGCATCTCCAGCGCGCGCATCCGCTGGTAGATCGCATTGAGCGCGGCGCTCTTGCCATAGCCGGCCGGCGCACGCAGCGCCGTCAGCTTCCGGGTCCAGAGGGGATCGGCGAGAAGGGACACTCTGTCGGTCTGGGGCTCGTCGCGCTCGGCCGGGGCCGAAGCGGTCGTGATCGAGAGCAGCGGAACCACCGTCATCGGTGGTTCCGGCTTCAGGCGATGGTCGACATGGTCATGCTTCGGCAGCGCGATCGCCTTCCATCCGATGGACCTGTTTCCGACCCTAAGCGATTGCGCGAGGTTACACGAGTCCCTCGGACAAGCGGTGCTCCGCCGTCTCATTGTCCCACGCCATAGCGGCGATCTGCCAGTCCGCCCCGCTGCCGTCGCGCACGAGCAGGAAGCCGTTGGCGCCTCGACTCTCGCTGCCGTCGGCGTTCAGCACAAAACCGCCGATCGCCACCGCCAGATTGCCGAACACCCACACCTGCGTCCGGCCCGCACGTTCGTCGAACGTCTTGATCGCTCCGCCGGCGTGCAGCGCCGCCATGCGTCCGGTGAAACTGGCGATGTCGGTGAGCACCACCGGCCGGGCCGCCGGCACCAGCACGGCATCGCCACGCACCGCGGCGGCGAAGCTGTCCAGATCGGGCGGGCTGCCCTCCTGCCAACTGATATGGGAGAACATCCCCTCGACGATCTCGGTGATCCGTTCCTCGTCCAGCGTGTAATCGGTCATCGCATCTGCATCCTTCGTGGCTATGCAGAGAAAAAGCGATGGCCCTCCTCTCCGTCAACAAATGGGGGTCCGGCTGGACGGCTAGTGGGCATCCTGCCCCTTCCCCTGACTAGCCGATCGGTTAGATGTCCGGACCAGACTACGGCCGCCCTCGTCGTCGTTGCGCATTGGCGGCCGGCGGTCGCGGACAAACGAGACCGGGGCGTTCCGCAGCGGGTCCAGCTGGTCACTAGATGAACATGCCCATCGGGCTTTCTTGATTTGAATCCCGGCCGGGTCTTCCTCGCGCGAGGAGGCCCCATGTTCCGATCCCTGCTCTTCGTTCCCGCCAGCCGCCCGGAGCGCTTCGCCAAGGCCATCGCGGTGGGCGCCGACTGCATCTGCATCGACCTGGAGGATGCGGTCGCGCCCGATGATCGCCCCGCGGCGCGCGGCATCGTCGGCGACTTCCTGGCGAACCGCGCTCCATCGCCGTGCAAGGTCGGCATCCGGATCAACGCCGTCCGGTCGCGCGACGGCATCCGCGACATCGCCGCGTTGCTGGAATGGGCCGCGCCCGACTTCATCCTGATCGCGAAGGCCGAGGACGCCTTCGATGTCGAGCTGCTCCACCGCGCGCTGCCCGACATCGCGCTGTGGCCGCTGATCGAAAGTGGCGCGGGGCTGGCGCAGGTCGAAAGCATCGCGCGGGCGCCCGGCGTCGCCGGCATATTGTTCGGCGCCGCCGACTATTCGAGCGACGTGCGCTGCGAGATGGCGTGGGAGCCGCTGCTCACCGCCCGCGCGCGGCTGGCCAATGCCTGTGGCGGCGCGGGCATCGAGCTGATGGACGTGCCCTATATCGACCTTCAGTCGCTCGACGATCTCGAACCGTCGACGATCCGCGCGCGCCAGCTCGGCTTCACCGGGCGAGGCTGCATCCATCCGGGCCATGTCGCCGCGGTCAACGCGGTGTTCACCCCGACGGAAGCGGAGATCGATCTGGCCGAGCGAACGATCGTCGCCTTCCGCGCGGCGCGGGGTGCGGCCACCACGCTCGACGGCAAGCTGGTCGAGCGGCCCCAGATATTGTGGGCCGAAGGGCTGCTGCGCCGGGCAGGGCAGCTCGCCTGAACGGGCCTCGCCCAGAGAATATCATGGCGGAGAGCATCGTGGCGGAGCGGATCGCGGCGGGCACGCCCGCCTATCAGCGGACGCGGCTGGCGCTGTTCCTGGCGGGTTATGCCACCTTCTCGCCGCTCTATTGCGTCCAGCCGCTGCTGCCCGATCTCGCCCGCCAGTACGAGCTTTCGGCCGGCGCCGCGACGATGGCGATGTCGGCGTCGACCGCAATGCTGGCGGTGGCGATCATGGCGGCGGCCGCCTTCTCGCACTCGCTGGGCCGGCGCGGGCTGATGTTCGCCTCGATGGCGATGGGCGCGCTCCTCACCGTCGCAGCGGCCGCCGCACCGAGCTGGGGGGCGTTCCTGGTGGCGCGCGCGCTGGGCGGCTTCGCCTTTGGCGGCGTCCCCGCGGTCGCCATGGCCTATCTGGCCGAGGAGATGGCCCCATCCGACCTGGGCAAGGCGATGGGCAGCTATGTGGGCGGCACCGCCTTTGGCGGGATGACCGGGCGGCTGATCGTCGGCCATGTCGCCGAGCTGATGCCCTGGAGCGCGGCGCTGGCGGTGGTGGGTGCGGTCAACCTGATCGCCGCGATCCTGTTCCTGCTGCTGCTGCCACGATCGCGGCATTTCCAGCGCGGCGGCGCCATCCCCATCGGTCGCCACCTCGCCATCTGGATCGGGCATCTGCGCGACCGCCGGCTGCAGCGCTTCTACGTCCAGGCCTTCCTCGCCACCAGCGTGCTCGTCACCATCTATAATTATGCGGCCTTTCACTTGGCCGCCCCGCCGCTGCGGCTCGGTGCCTCGGCGATCAGCCTGATCTTCCTCTGCTACGCGCTCGGCATCCCCGCCGCCGGCCGCGCCGGGGCGCTGGCCGACCGGATCGGCGCGCGCCGGGTGATCGCCGGCAGCCAGGCCTGCATGATCGCCGGCCTCGCTCTGGCGCTGCTGCCGGCGCTCGCCGCGCAGGTGGCCGGGATCGCGCTGATCACCATCGGCTTCTTCGCCGCGCACAGCGTGGCGAGCGGCGCGGTCGCGCGGCTCGGCGGGGCGACCCGCGGCCATGCCTCCTCGCTCTACCTGCTCTTCTATTATCTGGGGTCGAGCCTGGTCAGCGTGGCGCTGGGCGGGGTCTGGCAGCGCGGCGGCTGGCCCGGCGTCGTCACCGCCTGCCTGGGCTTGGCGACCCTCGCGCTGCTGCTAAGCTGGGCCGCGCGCCGCGCTGATCAGTGAATGACCAAATCCGATGGGCGCCATCGTTCGGGGCGGGAGAGGAGGCTAGAAGGAAGGCGAAGACCGGCCATGGGTAAAAGGGCTATTGGATGCGCCTCCTGCTGAACGACGTGGAACTGGAATATCAGGTCGAGGGCAGCGGCCCGCCGCTCATCCTCGTCCATGGCGGCGGCCTCGACCTGGAGACCTGGGAAGACATGGTGCCGCTGCTGGCGCCGCAGTATAGCGTCCACCGGCTCGACATGCGCGGCTTCGGCAAGACCAGCCGCCTGACCGATACGCCCCTCTCGATGGAAAGCTGGGCCGACGACCTGGCGGGGATGATCGCCGCGCTCGGCCTCCACAAGCCGGTGCTGGTCGGCTGGTCGCTCGGCGGCGCGGTCTCGATCGAATGCGCCTCGCGCCACCCCGGTGTGGCGGGCGCGATCGTGGTGCTCGGCGCGCCGGGGCAGACCCAGGTGAGCGGCGGCCGTGCCGGCTTCGACCGCCGCCAGCAGCTGATCGACCAGGGCTGCACCCCCGATCAGGTGATCGACGAGACCTTCGCCTTCACCGAGGCCGCGTTCAGCGAGCATTCGCGCCGGCACAATCCCCGCGCGGTGGAGAAGATCCGCGCCGGGCTGAAGCGCAATTTCTCCGACAATTATGCCGAGATGGTCACCGCGCTCCAGAGCCGGTCGATGGCCGACGAGAAGCTGGCCAAGGTCGACTGCCCCACTTTGGTGCTGGTCGGCGACGAGGACGCCCGCACCCCCATCCAGATGGCGGCGGAGCTCAACCGCGGCATCCCCGATTCCTATATGAAGGTCCTCGCGCAGACCGGGCATTATTATGCCTATGAGTGCCCCGAGCGCTGCGCCGGGCTGATCCTCGATTATCTTTCGGTCGCCGTCGCTCCGCGCGGCTGACCGGGACACAGGCGATCCACGCAGGGAGTGACGCACGATGCCCACGCTGACCGAGTTGCGAAAGAAGCGGGCTGACAACAGCTTTTCGGCCGAGGGAACCGAATCCTACGGTCTGCCGCGCGATTATTATCTGAGCCCCGAGGTGTTCGAGCGCGAGAAGCAGACGATCTGGCAGCGCAACTGGCTGTTCGTCGGCCTGGTCGAGGACCTGCAGAAGACCGGCGACTATATCGCCCGCGATTTCCTCGATCAGAAGATCTACGTGATCCGCTCGAAGGACGGCGAACTGCGCGCCTTCTACAATGTCTGCCAGCATCGGGGCCACACCCTGCTGGAGCCGGGCAAGGGCAATGCGCGGCTGATCGGCTGCCCCTTCCACGCCTGGGTCTTCGATACGATGGGCAATCTGCGCACCGCGCCGCAGGCCAAGCATGTCCCCGGTTTCGACCATGCGGAATTCTGCATCCCCGAGGTCCGGCTCGACGTCCTCGGCCCGATGGTGTTCATCAACTTCGACGATGAGGCCAAGCCGCTGCTCGACATGGGCGGCCGCGAGCTGCTGGAGCAGATGCGCGAGGTGATCCCCAACCTCGACACGCTCCAGTGCGTGCGCGCCGAGCCCTACACGCTCGCCTGCAACTGGAAGCTCGTGCTCGAACAGCTCGAATGCTACCATTGCCCCTATCTCCACCCGGAGGCGATGGGCCCGCAGAGCACGATGCTGCAGAACTCGTTCGAGTTCAGCCATAGCGATTATACCCAGCGCCACATCTCGCGCCTGAAGGACGAGGCGCGCGACAATCCCGACGCGCTGGTGAAAGTCGACCAGTCGGCCGCGATCGAGGATTTCTACATCTGGTTCCTCTGGCCGAACCTGATGTTCGCGGCGCGCCCCGGCGCACCCAATCTCCAGATCCTGGAGACGGTGCCGCAGGGGATCGGCCACAGCCAGCACAATTTGATCACGCTGTGCGTCAACAACCCGCCGACCGAGGCCGACCTCAGCCATATGAACTTCTACCGCGACATCGCCTTCAAACAGGATGTGAGCGCGATGGAACGGCAGATGGACGGCATCCGCTCGATGGGATTCGTGCGCGGCCGCTACATGATCGACCGCGAGCATAGCTGGTGGAGCGAGGCCGGCACCCACCATTTCGACAATCTGGTCTGGCAGGCGCTGAACGAGGACGGTTGAACGGACCGGATGGTTGAGAAGAAGAAGACCCTCTCCAGTGAGTCGGTAAGGGATGCCCCCGGCATCCCTTAGGTCAGGCCGGGGGCCTGACCGGCCGGCTCACTCCTCTCCCGCAAGCGGGAGAGGGCTTTTCTTTGTGTTGAGCGCTGACGACTCTCCTTCTCCCGCTTGCGGGACTGCTGCGAAAGTCATCCACCATCGTCATCCCCGCGAAGGCGGGGATCCATAACCTCTGAAGCAT
>CAUTRN010000029.1:0-81672 GCA_963540925.1 uncultured Sphingomonadaceae bacterium | reverse complement strand
GCCTTCCTGGAAGTCCTCGGTCTGCATCAGCCGGTCCATCGCCTCGTCCTGCACCGCGCGGCCCTCGGCGTCGCTCAGTTCGGGGGCCTGGCGGGCGATGGCGATCGCCTCGCGGACCGCAAGCGGCGCGTTGGCGGCGATGACGTCGGCCAGCGCGATCGCGGTATCGAGCACCTGGTCGAGCGGCACCACCCGGTTGACCAGGCCCAGCGCCAGCGCGCGCTCGGCGTCGATCGGGTCGCCGGTCGCCACCATCTCCATGGCGATCGCGCGGGGCAGCGCCTTGGGCAGGCGCACCACGCCGCCCGCACCCGCGATCAGGCTGCGCTTCACCTCGGGCACGCCGAAGGTGCAGTTGTCGCCGGCGACGATCATGTCGCAGGCCAGCGCCAGTTCGAACCCGCCCGCCAGGGTCGCGCCCTTGGGCGCGGCGATCCACGGCTTGGTGCGCGGATGATAGACGAAGCCGGCGAAGCCGCCGTCCTTCGTGAACAGCTCATTGCCCTTGCCTTCCGACACGGCGGCCAGGTCGGCGCCCGCGCAGAACACCTTGTCGTTCGACGAGGCGAGGATCGCCACCCGCAGTTCGGGATCGGCCTCGATGCGCTTCACCGCCGCGTCGAGCCCGCGCGCGATCTCGCCATTGACAGCGTTGCGCTTCTCCGGGCGGTTGAGGGTGACGACGGCAACGTGCCGGCCGACGATCTCGAAGGTGACGAGGTCGCTCACGATAGTCTCCTGTGGGTTCGGGTCGGTCAGGCCGGGAAGCTGCGCAGCGCCCGCGCCTCGTCGACCAGCGAGATCAGGTCGGCGATGCAGCCGTCGAGATCGGCCTGCGCGCTCGGCATGATCGCGCGGAGGGTGACGCTGCCATGGATATGGCCCTTGCCCTCGCGATAGCGCAGCGAAATGCCATGCTGCGCCAGCTTCGCCGCATAGGCGCGGGACTGGTCGCGCAGCGGATCATAGCCGCAGGCATAGATCATCGCGGGCGGATGCTTCTCGAACTTGTCCCAGAAGATCGGCGAGGAGAGCACCGCCTCGCGGCTGCCCGGCGCCTGGAAATAGGCCTGGCGCATCCCCTCATACATGTCGTTGGTGAGGAGATAGCCGTCGCCGAACTCGTCCATCGAGCCGCCCTTGGCGTCGATCTCGAATGGCGCGTAGAAGCTGCCCAGCGCCAGGATCTCCGGGCTGCCCGCCTCGACCGCGACCTGTGCGCAGCTCGCCGCCATCACCGCGCCGGCGCTGTCGCCGATCAGGACCAGCCCATCGACCTTGTGGCCCAGCTCGGCCGGCGAGGCACCCGCCCAGTTCATCGCGTCGATGCAGTCGTTGTGCGCGATCGGCCAAGCATGTTCGGGCGCCAGGCGATAGTCGATCGAGATGACGGGGAAGCCCGTCTTCACCGCCACTTCGCTGCAGATGCCGCCATGGGTGCTGATCTCGCCGATCACCCAGCCGCCACCATGGGCGTGGAGGACGACCGGGGTCGCCTCCTTTCGGTTGGCGACGCTGTCGTAGAGCCGCAGCTTGATGACATGGCCGTCGCGGCACGTCAGGTCGATGTCGCGGACGACCGCGACGTCGAGCGCCGGCTTCTCATAGGCGGCGATCATGCCGCGATACATTTCGCGGCTTTCCTCCGGCCCCATATTCTCGGGCGTGTCGGCCGAGCCCGAGGCCAGCGCCTGCACGAATTCCGCGACATCGTTGCGCAGCATGATCGCTCTCCCTTATCCGTGGTGGCGGTTCAGCAGGTCTGGCCGCCGTCGACGAACATGGTGCAGCCGGTCGAGAAGCTGGCCTTGTCGCTGAGCAGCCACAGCACCGCCTCGGCGATCTCCTCGGGCTGCGAGAAGCGGCCGATCGGATGCTGTTCGCCGAGCGCCTGCTCGACCTCGTCGCTGAACTGGCCGCCGGTCATGTTGGTCTTCACGAAGCCGGGGCAGACCGCGTTGATCCGCACGCCCTTGGCGCTGTACTCGACCGCGGCGGCCTTGGTCAGGCCGATCACGGCGTGCTTGGTCGAGGTGTAGACGCCGATCATCGGCACCGCGCGCACGCCCGACACCGAGGCGGTGTTGACGATCGATCCGCCGCCATTCTCCAGCATGTGCCGCAGCTGCGCCTGCATGCAGTAGAGCACGCCATAGACGTTGACCGCGAACAGCTTCTCGGTGAGCGCGGGGGTATAGTCGAGCAGCGACTGGACCGGGCCCATGATGCCGGCATTGTTGTGCGCGACATGGAGGCCGCCGAACTTGGCGACGGTCGCCTGCACTGCGGCGGTGACGGCATCGGGATCGGACACGTCGAGCACGGTCGAGGCGACGCCGACGCCATATTGGGCGAGCTGCTTCTCGGTCTCGGCCAGGCCCTCGCCATTGATGTCGGTGATCATCACATTAGCGCCGGCGCGGGCCAGCGCATGCGCCGACTGGCGGCCGATGCCGCTGCTGCAGCCGGTGACAAAGGCCGTCTTGCCCGAGAAATCGCCCATCCATCCTCTCCCGATATTCGCCGAATTCCGGCCTGGGCCGGTTCCGGACACTGGATTAGGTCCGGCCCGTTTCAAGTCCAATATCTATGTCGGCGGTATCCCATAGGGATTCGATATTCGGGCCGCCCGCGTCTGGGGAAAGCCCTCTCCCGCTTGCGGGAGAGGAGTGAGCCGGCCGGTCATGCCCCCGGCATGACCTATGGACTGTCGGGGGCAGTCCATATCGGCTCGCTGGTGAGGGTCTTCTTCTTCTTTTTCTGTCCGTTCGAAGACCCACGAAGAAGCAGAAGAAGGAAGAAGACCCTCATCCCGACCTTCTCCCGCAAGCGGGAGAAGGAGAAAGGTGGGGCTCAGCTCTGTCCCGACACGATCCCCGCCGCGACCAGTTCCTCGATCCTTGCCGTGTCGTAGCCCATCGCCTCAAGGATCGGCAGCGTATGCTGGCCCAGCGCCGGCGCGGCGACCGGGTCGACCGCCGGGGTCAGGCTCATCCGCTGGAAGGGGGAGCCGACGTTGAACACGCTGCCCGTCACCGGATGCGGGATCGAGACGCACATGTTGCGCTCGGCGGCGAAGGCGGAGGTATAGGCCTCGGACGGCATCCGCATCACGCCATTGGGCACGCCCGCATCGGCGAGCTGCTTCGACAGGTCGTCGGCGTCCATCTGCGCCACCAGCTCGCCGAACAGGTCGATGATCTTCGCGCTGTTGGCGTAGCGGGCGAGGCGCTTGGCGTATTCGGGATCCTCGCCGATCTCGGGGCGGCCGAGGATCTTCATCGCGCTGGCGAACTGCTTGTCGTTGAAGGTGTAGATGTAGATGCGCTTGCCGTCGCGGCAGAGATATTCGCCGCTCGGCACCGCTTCGGGCCGGAAGCGGCCGAAGCGCTCGGGCCCCTCGCCGGTGCCCAGGTAGCGCGCGCCGATATAGGACATGTCGGACATGCCGGTATCGTACATCGCCATGTCGATATGCTGGCCCCGGCCCAGCCGCTCGCGCGCATGGAGCGCGGCCAGCACCGCGATCGTGCCGTTGAGCGCGGTGGTCAGGTCGACCCAGGGCACCGTCGAGACGTTGGGCGGGAATTCGGGATCGCCGTTGAGCGCCGCGACGCCGCATTCGGCCGAGACGACCGGGTCGAGCCCGCCGGCATGGGCGAGACTGCCGGTGCGCCCCCAGCCCGAAACCGACAGGTAGATCAGCCGGGGAAACTTCTCCGCCAGGGTCTCATAGTCGAGGCCGTACTGCTTCATCACCCGGCTGGTGAAATTCTCGACGACGATGTCGGCGTCGGCGATCAGGTCCAGCGCCACCTCGCGCGCGCCCGGCTTCGACAGGTCGAGCGTGAAGCTCTTCTTGTTGCGGTTGCACGAGATCAGGAAGGTGCTGACGCCGCTGTCATGATCGACGAAGGGCGGGATGTTGCGGATGTCGTCGCCCACCCCGGGCCGCTCGATCTTGATGATCTCGGCGCCCAGGTCGCCCAGGGTCTGGGTGCAGAAGGGGCCGGCCATGATGATCGAGAAATCGACCACCTTGATCCCCTCCAGCGCCTTGGGCGCGCCCGCCGCGCGCGGCTGGTGCGGCGGCAGTTGCGGTCGGGTTCCCCGCTCGCTCATTTATACTCCTCCGGGATGTCGAAGCCGAAGAAGCGCGCGGCGTTGAGGCCGAGGATCTTGGCGCGGTTGGTCTCGCTCAGGCCGCCGAACAGGCGCTCGATCGCCTGCCCCGAATAGGGCCAGCTCCCTTCATGATGGGGGAAGTCGTTCGCCCACATCAGATTGTCGTTGAGCTTGTAGGCGTCGGCGGTGAGCAGCGCCGAGCGGTCCTCGCCCACCGAGGCGGCGCCGTTCATGCGGAAATATTCGCTCGGCAGATATTTGAGCTTCGGCCGCACCCAGAAGTGATGCTTCAGATAGGCCTCGTCCATCATGTCGAGCGTCCACGGAATCCAGCCGGCATTGGCCTCGATCGTCGAGAAGCGCAGCTTCGGGAAACGGTCGAACACCCCCGATCCGCACAGCGCCACCACGGGCTCGACCGTCGGCGCCATCGCATGGACGACATAGTTGGAGATCGCCCCGCCATTGCCGCGCGCGGCGCGCGGGTCCTTGCCCGAGGCGACGTGGAAGGTGATCGGCAGGTCATGGTCGACCACGGCCGCCCAGAAGGGATCGAACACCGGCAGGTTGTAATTGATGTTGGCGACGTCGTCGGGACCCCAGATCGGCTTGGACGGCAGGGTCAGCACCTTGGCGCCGGCCTTGGCGACGCGGGCCACCTCGGCGATCGCGGCGTCGATGTCGGCCGTCGGCACCGCGCAGGCGGGGTAGGCGCGATGCTTGTAGGGCTCGCAGAACTCCAGGCTCCAGTCGTTCCAGACCTGCGCCTGCGCCATCGAGAATTCGGGGTTGCCGCCGGCCCACATCAGCAAGGCGGGGCCGTTGGGGAAGATCACCTCGGCGTCGACGCCGTCGCGGTCCTGGTCCTTGATGCGGCGCTCGATCGCAGCCTCTTCCTCGATCGCGCTCAGGCCGGCACCGGCCTTGGTGCGGGCGAGGTCGTCGCCCTCCAGCGGGATCTCGACCAGCTTCTCGGCGCGCATGCCATGCTGCACCATCCAGCGCACGCCGTCGCGCTCCTCGATGCGCGGCAGCAGCTCCTTGAACTTCTTGTCGATCCGCTCGCCGAACAGGCGGAAGGGCGGGGTCAGGTGAGTGTCGACCGACACCATGAAGTACTTCTTTTTCGGGTTGGGGCCGGGCCGCGCGGTGCGTTCCCAATCCCCGCCACCGGGGGTCTCGAGCCGCCACTCGTTCGCCGGATTGACGGCGATCTCGTCATAGAGCGTGTCAGCCATTTTACTCTCCACTCTTCACTTGTCCGAACCCAGGATCAGGCCGCCGGTGGGGATGCCGGTGCCGGCGGTGACCAGCATGTTGCCGACCCTGGAAAGCTGGTTGGCGGCGGTGCCGCGGATCTGGCGGACCGCCTCGGCGATCCCGTTCAGGCCATGGATATAGGCCTCGCCCAGCAGGCCGCCGTGGGGGTTGAGCGGCAGGCGGCCGTTGAGCGCGACATGGCCGTCGGCGATGAAGCCGCCCGCCTCGCCGGGCTTGCAATAGCCCAGCGCTTCGAGCTGCATCAGCACGAAGGGCGTGAAATGATCATAGAGGATCGCGCCGTCCATGTCGTTCGGGCCGAGCCCCGCCTGCTTCCACAATTGCTGCGCAACAAGCGCGACCTCGGGCAGCTGGGTGATGGTGTCGCGATAATAGCCGCCCATGTTGAGCACGCCCCGCGTCGAGCCCTGCGCCGCCGCGCGGATCACGGCGGGTTTCTGGCGAAGGTCGCGGGCGCGCTCGGTGCTGGTGATGACCAGCGCCACCCCGCCGTCGCTTTCCTGGCAACAGTCGAGCAGGCGCAGCGGATCGGCGACCATCGGCGACGCCTGGTGATCGGCCAGGGTGATCGGGCGCTGGTAGAACCAGGCCTTGGGATTGGTCGCGGCATGGGCGCGCGCAGTGACGGTGACGCGGCCGAAATCCTCGGTCGTCGCGCCATAATCATGCATGTAGCGGCGCGCATAGACCGCGAGGAAGGCCGCCGCGGTGGCGAGGCCCCAGCTCGTGTTCCAGCCGTTGAGCAGTTCGGTGCCGGAGGCGATCGCGGCGCCCGAGCTCTGCAGCGCGTTGCCGAAGCGATAGCCCGAGCGTTCGTTGAAGGCGCGGTAGACCACCACGACGTCCGCGGCGCCGCCCTCGATCGCGAGTGCTGCATATTGGATCGGCGAGCAGGCGCCGCCGCCGCCATTGGGGCTCTGCGCCAGGAAGCGGAGATTGGGGATGCCCAGATTGCGGGCGACCTCCACCTCGGGGCTGCCGTCCATCGTATAGGTGACGAGGCCGTCGACCTCGTCGGCGCTGACCCCGGCGTCTTCGAGCGCGGCCTTCACCGCCTGGCAGGCGAGGTGCAGTTCGGACCGGCCCGAATCCTTCGAGAAATCGGTCGCGCCGATGCCGGCGATCGCGGTGGTGCCGAGGGTCATGCTGCGCTGTCCGCTGCGGGGCGCCATTGCGGCAGGCCATGGCCCGGCTGCCCTTCGGCGGGGAAGACCAGCTCGACCGCCATATCGATCGCGGCCGCCTCGGCGGGCGCCTCGACGAGATTGCCGATGATCCTGATGCCCTCGGGCAGCTCGACCAGCAGGATCGCGAAGGGGGTGGTGAAGCCCGGGATCGGCGGCTTGTGGTGGATGGTGTAGCTGTAGACCGTGCCCCGGCCGCTCGCCTCCACCGTGTCCCACGCCTCCGAACGGCAGTCGGGGCACATCGGGCCGGGCGGGTGGCGCAGATGGCCGCAATCGGTGCAGCGCTGGATCAGCAGCTTGCCGTCGGCGACTCCGTCGACCCAGAAGTGGTTGTCGCGGTTGACCGGCATGGGGGCGGGCGCGGCGGACATGGCCTCGGCTGTCATCCTCTCTCTGACTATGCGGCGAGAATAGGCCGCGTCGCCGCGCCGTCGAACCGGCAAGCTTTTCAGAATCGCGCCACAATGTTAGCCAAGCGCCAGAAAGCGGTGCCGCCATGGTGGATTTTGTGGTGGAGGGAGCCGTGACGCTGCCGGGCATCACCGTTGCCCGCGCGCTGATCGACTGGACCTTCCAGGACGAGATTGACGTTACCCGAAGCGATTATCTGATCAGCGTTCCTTCCGCGCGCCTGCGCGAGGACGAGCAGACCCGCTGGCATTTTCCCGACCATCGCCGTCCGCACCGCGCCAAGATGTTCGGGCTGGTCTCGCCCGGCATATCGCTGCGCTGCAGCCGGCCACAGGGGCGGGTGCGGGTGCTCTCCTGCCGGATCGAGAAGGAGACCTTCGAGGCGCGGACCGGCATCGACCATTGCAACCCCGACCAGCTGATCTCGATCCTGCGGGTCGACGATCCGCGCTTCCGTTCGATGTTCGCGGCGATGGCGGACGAGCTGGCACGGCCCGGCTTCGCGTCGGAGGAATATATCAGCTCGCTGTCGAGCCTGATGCTGATCGAACTGGCCCGCCGCCTGCGCAACGCCGAGGAGGCCGGCGACGGCGGCGGCAGCCTCACCGGCTGGCAGCTCCGCCGCATCCAGGACGCGGTGGTGGAGGCGCCGGGCGCGAGCCGGCTGACCGTCGAGGCGCTGGCCGCCTTGTGCGGGCTCAGCGGCCGCCACCTGATGCGCGGCTTCAAGGCGGCGACGGGGATGACCCTGCACAAATATATCGAGCAGGTGCGGCTGGAGCGGACCAAGCAAAGGCTGCGCGAGGACGGCCTGCCGCTGAAGGCGATCGCCGCCGAGATGGGCTTTGCCAGCGCCAGCCATTTGTCGGCGGCCTTCCGCAAGAGCACCGGCCTCACCCCCTCCGCCTACCGCATGGGCGCGCGGGCGGGGCTGTACCAGTAGGGGCCTACTTCCCCCTCATCCGTCATGCCAGCGAAGGCTGGCATCTCAGGAGGGTAGGGCGCCCCTTCATCTCCCGAGATGCCAGCCTGCGCTGGCATGACGCTATTGGGAAGAGGGCTGTCTCATAACCGCCCCCTATAGGCTTATCCTCTCTGCGGATCGCAGACTCCTATTTGATCGGCCAAGGGCCCAGCCATAGGGATCGCGCTAGTGTAGGAGAGGGAAAGCGCATGTCACAGCCGCAGGCACGGTCGAAATCGTCGCAGCATCGTCTGGCCGGCCTGTTCGAGCCGAAGAGCATCGCGATGGTCGGCGCGACCGAGAAGAATTTCTGGGGCGTGCTGCTCACCCGCAATTTCCGCGACCTCGACTATTCGGGCAAGGTCTATGCGGTGAACCGCAGCGGCAACGACGTGTTCGGCTACAAGGGCTATACCAGCCTGGCCGAGATCGGCGAGCCGGTCGACGTCGCCTATCTGATGGTGCCGCAGGCCGCCAATCTGGGCGTGCTCGACGAGCTGCACGCGGCGGGCATCAAATATGCCGTGGTGCTCAGCTCGGGCTATGCCGAGGTCGGCCCCGAGGGACAGGCGATGCAGGACGAGCTGGCCGCCAAGGCCGCGTCGCTGGGCATCACCCTGTGGGGCCCCAATTCGCTCGGCTTCATCAACATGGGCATGCGCATCCCGGTCTCGACGATGCCGCTCACCCATCCGCTGCTGCCGCCGCAGATCGCGATCATCACCCAGAGCGGCGCCAGCGCGGTCGAACTCAACGATTATGCGCACACCCAGAATGTCGGCTGCAGCTTCCTGGCGGCGACCGGCAACGAGGCGTCAGTGCGGATCGCCGATCTGGTCGACTATCTGGTCGACCATGAGGACACCAAGGCGATCGCGATCTTCGCCGAGATGATCCGCGAGCCGGTCGCCTTCATCCGCGCGGCCGAGAAGGCGCGCGCCGCGAAGAAGCCGATCGTCATCCTCAAGATCGGCCGTTCGGAACTGGCGGGCTCGATCGCCCGTGCCCACACCGGCTCGCTGGTCGGCGACGACAAGGTGTTCAACGCGATCTGCGAGCGGCTCGGCATCGTCCGCGTCTTCTCGACCGAGGATCTGATCGCCCAGGCCGGGCTGATGGCGGCGACCGGCCCGCTCGCGGCCCCCGGCGTCTGCGCGATCTCACCCTCCGGCGGCGCCTGCACGCTGATCGCCGACGCGGCAGCGGATTCGGACGTGACGATGCCCCCCTATAGCGAGGCGACGATCGGTGCCCTGCGCGAGGTGCTGCCCAGCTATGGCGCGACGCTGAACCCGCTCGACATCACCGGCGCCTGGATGGGCGACCCCGACCTGATCGGCAAGGTGATCGCGCCGATCGCGGCGCAGGACGATATCGGGCTGATGGCGGTGAACGTGATCATCCCCACCATCGAGGGGCAGGGCTTCCCCGCCGGCCTGCCGCCGCTGGCGAAGTCGCTGCAGGCGCTCGACAAGCCGGCGGTGATCGTCACCACGCTCAGCCGCACCCTCACCGAATATACCCGCGCCCATCTCGCCGAACTCGGTCTGCCCCACGTCACCTGCGGCATCGACAGCGGCATGCGCGCGATCGGCCGGCTGGCGCGCTGGTCGGCGGCGATCGGCAAGCCCGCGCTGTCGCCCAGCATCGTCGATGGCGAGAAGCCCGCGGGCGAGGTGGTGATCGGCGAGCGCGCGGTGCTGGCCCGGCTGGCCCAGGCCGGCGTGCCGGTGATCCCCGCCACCGTCGCCACCAGTCGCGCCGAGGCGGAGACGCTGGCGGCCGGATCGACCGACCCGATCGTCCTCAAGATCGCCTCGAAGGATATCGAGCACAAGACCGAGGTGGGCGGCGTCGCGCTCAACATCGCCCCCGCCGACGTCGGCGACGCCTATGACGCGATGCTCGCCAAGGTGAAGGCCGCCGCGCCCGGCGCCGCGATCGACGGCATCATCGTCTCGCCGATGCGGGGCAAGGGCATCGAACTGCTCGTCGGCATTACCCGCGACCCGGTGTGGGGACCGATGCTCGCGGTCGGCTTCGGCGGCGTGCTGGTGGAAATGCTCGCCGACGTCGCGATCGCGCCGCTGCCGGTGGACCGCGACGGCGTGAAGGGCATGCTGGGCAGCCTGCGCGGCGCCAGGCTGCTCTCCGGCTATCGTGGCGCGGCGGGGGCCGATCTCGATCAGGTCGCCGATGCGATCGTCGCGATCGCCAAGGCGGCGCTAGCGATGGGCGGCAATCTCGACTCGCTCGAGGTCAATCCGCTGCTGGTCGGCGACGGCCGGGTCGAGGCGCTCGACGCGCTGGCGATCTGGGCCGACTGAGCGCGAACGAAAAGAGGAGAGGACGCATGAGCAATCCCGATCGCATCCCCGTCATCATCGGCGTCGGCCAGGTCGCCGACCGGCCCGCCGATCCGATGGACGGCCTCGACTCGCTCGGCCTGATGGCTGCGGCGCTGCGCGACGCCGAGCGCGACAGCGGCGTGAAGCTGCTCGACCGGATCGAGTGGCTGGGGGTCGAGGACCAGATCAGCTTCCCCAATCCCGATATCCACCATGACCTGGCGAAGACCTTGAGCCCTGCGCCGAAGACCGCCGTGCGCACCCCCGACGCCAGCGGCGACGGCCCGATGCGGCTGCTCAACGACGCCGCCAACCTGATCGCCAGTGGCGAAATCTCGGTCGGCGCGGTGGTGGGCGGGGAGGCGATGCGCACCGCCAACAAGCGCGCCCAGGCGGCGGCCGCGGCCGACCCCTCGGGCAACAAGAAGGACCTGCTCGCCGACGCCTCGGCCGCGATCGCGCTGCCGCACGCCAAGCCTTATGGCCTGTTCACGCCGGCCGACGTCTATCCGCTCTACGAGCAGGCGACCCGCGCCGCCTGGGGCCAGTCGATCGCCGAGGCCGATGCCGAGACCGGGGCGATCTGGGCCGGCAATGCCGCCGTCGCCGCGGCCAATCCGCACGCCTGGCTGCGCACCGGCGCGACGGCGTCGGAGATCACCGACATCACCGCCGACAACCGGATGATCAGCTTCCCCTATCGCAAGCTGATGGTGGCCAACAACGCGGTGAACCAGGGCGCGGCGCTGATCGTCGCCAGCCTGTCGGTCGCGCGTAAGCTCGGCATCCCCGAGGATCGGCTGGTCTATGTCGGCCGGGGCGTCTCCGCCTTCGAGCCCGACGATTATCTGCGCCGCGACAGCTTCACCGGCTCGACCAGCATGAAGCTCGCTTTCGAGAAGACGCTGGAGTTCAACGGCATCACCGTCGACGATATCGACCATGTCGAATTCTACAGCTGCTTCCCCTGCGTGCCGAAGATGGCGCGCCGCATCCTGGGCTGGCCGCTGGAGAAGCCGCACAGCGTCTATGGCGGGCTCACCTTCGGCGGCGCGCCGGTCGGCAATTGCATGACCCATGCGGGCGCGGCGATGGTGGAGAAGCTGCGCGGCGGCGGCCCCGACGAGAAGGGGCTGGTCTTCGCCAATGGCGGCTTCGCCACCCACAACCACGTCATCCTGCTCAGCCGCCGGCCCGGTGAGGGCGCGGACCAGCCGCACGATTACAACCTCCACGCCGAGGCCGACGCCGCACGCGCGCCGATCCCCGAATTCCTCGATCATTATGAGGGGCCGGCGACCCTGGAGACCTATTGCATGCCCTATAGCCGCAAGGGCGAGCCGGCCTATGCCGCCGTCGTGGCGCTGACCCCGGAGGGCAAACGCTTCCTGGCCCATGTCGCGCCGGGCGACAGCGAGACGCTGGCCTTCCTTGCGGGCAGCGAGGGCGAGCCGGTGGGCTCGAAGGGGACGGCCGTGAAGATGGACGACGGCCGCCAGCGCTGGGTGCGCTGACCTTCCGGATTCTGTCTGCAGCCTATGTCGCCGCACCGCCTCCGCGTGGCAGACAATGGTGGCGCGCGAGGATAGCCCGGCGGACCTCGACCGCGTCCTCATAGGACAGGCCGATTCCGGCGAGGGCGCGCGCGAACTGCTCGATCTCGGCCGCGCGGGCCTGATCCGAGGGGAGGAATTGCGGGCAGACGAAGCCCTGGTCGAGGTCCCCGACCACGCCGAGCAGATCGGCATGGCCATCGTCGGCGCAAACGGGGCTCGCCAGGGCGAGCGCCGTCGGCAGCGCCAGTGCTAGGGGGCGCCATTCCATCATCCTGCTCCTGTCGTCGTCCTTCAGTTCAGATCGAGCTTCTGCTGCATCACCCGGCGGCGCACCTGGCGTTGCAGCGCGGGCTTCGCCTCGACGATCGCGGTGATCTGGTTGAAGCGGGTCTGGTCGAGCTGGTGTCGCGCGAGGATGCCGGTGATCGCGGCCTGGGCCTGCTGGCGAAGCGCGGGACGTTCCAGCGGCGATGCACTTTTCCACCGGGTTTCGGTGATCCGCCGCACATCCATGATCTGGAGCAGCGCGTCGGCATAGTCGCTGATCTCGCGCGGCGTATAGGCCGGCGCGGTGGCAGCCGGAGCCGCGGCCGGCAACGCCGCCGCCATGAAGGCGACGGCGAGCGGGCCGATGAAGCTTATCTTCGGCATGGAGCGGAGGCTCAGTTCTGCCCCATCGCGGCCTGGAGGTCGCTCGCCGACATGCCGATCATCGGGCCCTGCGGGCCGCTGCCCACCGCGGCGAGCGGCAGCCGGGCGTCGCCCTGGGCGGTGGTGAGGACGAGGAATTCGCCGTCGATCGCCTTGACCGTGCCGAGGCTGCTGCCCTGCGAACCGAGCACCGACACGCCCGGTTGAAGCTGGGCGCGCAGCGCTGAGGCGGCGTCGGCCGAGGCCTTGGTGGCGGCGGCGTCGAGCTCCGCCTTGGTCATCGCGATGATCGGGCCCTTGTCGCCCATGCCGAAGGAGGTGACGGGGAGCGCCACCTTGTTGGTGCCGGTCGAGATCACGGCATTGCCGCCGGCAACGCTGTCGATCGTGCCGACCTGCCCGCCCGCGGTGTCGAGCACGGTCATGCCCGCGCTGAGCGCTGGCGGCGCGGCGATCACGGGCTGGGCGACGAGGGCGAGAAGGGCGGCGCCGAGCGGGGCGGCGAGAAGACGAAGGGTCAAGCTGATCTCCCTGGGATCTGGCTGCGAAAGGAAGGTTATATCGTGGTACGATATAAACCGACCGGTCAAGGCGACCGCACGGGGCATGATCTCGTTTCGCCCCTCTCTCGTCTCCGATCGCCGCGATCGTCAGCCTTCGCCCAGCCGTCCCAGCAATTCGGTGAGGGTCGATCGCATGCGCAGCACCTCGCCGCGATGGGTGGTCGACATCTGGCCGAGGATCGCTTCCGATCGGGCGGTGAGGCCGAGCATCACCCGCCGCCGGTCCTGGGCGGCGGGGCGCCGTTCGAGCCAGCCGATCGCGATCATCCGCTCGGCCAGTTCGCTCGCGGTGTGCGGCTGGATGAAGAGCTGTTCGGCGAGTTCGCCGATCGTCAGGCTGCGCCCCGGCGCGGCGCGGATCGCCAGCAGGCTCTGATGCTGCTGGGGCGTCATCCCCAGCACTTTCGCGGCCTGTTCGCTGAAGTTCAGGAAGCGGCGCAACTCGTGGCGGAAGGCCGCGAGCGTTTCATAGTCCGCCTGGCTGACGGGCGGTTCGTCGAGATCGCTGGCCATCATATGCTCCCCAAAGCATGGGGCGCATCAACGCTTTCGGCCGGGTGCCGTCAAGCGGTGCTCATTCCTCGACGAAGCGTATATTCTCCGCCAACGGCGCGCGGGGGACGCGGAAGGCGTTCTCGGGCGCGTCATGGTCGGGCCGGCCGAACGAGACACCGCACACCACCATCTCGCTCTCGTCGAGCCCGAAATGCTCGCGGACGAACGGGCTGTACATCGCGATCGCCCCCTGCGCGATCGCGCCGAAGCCCAGGCTCTCGCCGGCGATCATGAAATTATGGACCCAGGCGCCGCAGTCGACCGCGCCATAGACGCCCAGATTGGCCGGTGTCGTCACCAGCAGGAAATGCGGCGCGTCGAACAGGGTGAAATTCTTGAGCGTCTGCCGCGCGGAGGCGGCGCGGTCGTCGGTGGCGATGCCGACCGCCTGATAATAGAGCCCGCCCGCCTGGCGCTGGCGCTGCTTGTAGACGCCCTCATAGCGGCTGGGGAAAGGGAAGTCGGTGGCGGGCGGGTTGGCGGCCCAGTCGCCTTCGCCCACCTTGGCCATATAGGCCTGGCGGAAACGCTCGGTCGCGGCCCCGCTGGTGACGATCACGTTCCACGGCTGGCTGTTGCACCAGGAGGCGCTGGTCTGCGCGATCTCCAGCGCGCGGGTGATCGTCGCCTGGGGCAGCGGCTCGGGCAGGAAGGCGCGGCAGCTGCGGCGCGACAGCATCAGGGTCGCGAAGGTCTCCGCGGCCGTTCCGCGATCCTCGGGGGAAGACATGGCTTCAATCCTCTCGTCGTTCCCGGTGCGTTTTACCGGAAGCGCCAAAGCGATCGAATAGGATTATGTTAGCCGCCCATAGTCAGCCCTTATTGGCCGTAGCGGACGCGCGGGCGCATAAGCGTCCCAGGCTTCAGGAGAGGGAGAGCCGCGATGCCGAAGGTCCGCGTCCATAATGCCGGCACGGAGGAATTCGTGACGATGCGGTCGCTGGTCCCGCCCGCCGACCAGTCCAAATTCTCGGCGACCGAGTTGGACTCGATGATCCGCTTCATCGAGCCGGGCACCGACGAGAGCCTGCAGCTGTTCGAGGTCGATTACCTCCCCGGCTCGGATATCGAGATCCACGCGCATGACGAGGATGAGATCATCTACATCCTCGATGGCGAGATGCATGTCGGCAACCGGGTGCTGGCGCGCGGCGCCTCGATCTTCGTTGCGGGCAACACGCTCTACGGGTTCAAGGCGGGGCCGCAGGGGATGCGGATGCTGAACTTCCGCCCGCGCCGCGACAACACCTTCATCCGCAAGGAAGAGTATAAGCGCAAATGACGGCGCATCCGTCGCGCAACGAGCTGACCGGCACGCGGCTGCTGCAGGGCGCGGTGGCGCAGCATGGCGCCGCCACCGCCTATGTCGATCTCGACGCGGGCGGCCGCGCGACCAGCCTGGCCGACCATTTCGCGCTGAGCCGCGCGGTGGTCGCCGCGCATCGCGAGCGGCTGGGGCTGGCGCCGGGCGATCGCTATTCGGTGCTCGCGCGCAATTCCCCGTCGGTGGTCAATCTCTGGCATGCGGCGCTGGTCGGCGGTGGGGTGTTCAACCCGCTCAACAGCCGACTGGCGCCCGCCGAATGGGACTATATCCTCAACCATTCGGAGGCTTCGGCGATCTATCTGGACGGCGCCCATGCCCGCCCGATCGCCGAGTTGAAGGCGGCCGGCCGGCTTCCCGCGCTGCGCCACCTGATCCCGCTCGATGCGATGGCGGGCGAGCTGCTGGGCGAGGAACCGTTCGACCGGGCCTATGCCGGCGCCGAGGGCGAACTGCCCGAGACCGACGAGAGCGATCCCTGCATGCTCGTCTACACCGGCGGCACCACCGGCCTGCCCAAGGGCGTGGTGCTCAGCCAGCGCGCGCTGGTCGCCAATTTCTATCGCAATGCGATGGCCGGGGTGTTCGTCGAGCCGATGAAGCTGTTCAGCCCGATGCCGATGTTCCACATCGGCGCCGGCCTCGCGGCGATCTGGTGCATCGGCGGCGGCACGCTTTACACCAGCGGCGGCTTCGACCCCGCCACCTTCATCGCCACGGTCGAGGCCGAGGCGATCGAGGCGGCGGCGCTCGCCCCCTCGATGATCGGCATGATCCTGAACCACGCCGACTATCGGCCCGAGCGGCTGCGCTCGCTGCGCTTCATCGCTTATGGTTCGGCGCCGATGCCGGGCGCCACGCTCGAACGCCTGCTGGCTGAGCTGCCCGTCGCTCGGCTCCACCAATATTATGGGATGACCGAGAGCAGCTCGATCCTGACGACGATGTCGCCGCAGGCGCATCTGCGGCCCGAGCTGCGCGCCTCGGCCGGGCGCGCGCTGCCGGGGATCGAGCTGTCGATCCGCGACGCCGAGGGGCGGGCGGTGGCGCCGGGCGAAGTGGGCGAGATTTGCGCGCGCTCAAGCAGCATCATGACCGGCTATTGGAAGAATCCGGAGGCGAGCGCGGCGGCGCTGCGCGACGGCTGGTATCATAGCGGCGATGCCGGTCGGCTCGATGGCGAGGGCTATCTGTTCATCGTCGACCGGCTGAAGGACATGATCGTCAGTGGCGGCGAGAATATCTATTCGGCCGAGGTCGAGCATGCGCTGTCCACCCACCCGGCGGTGGCGCAGGTCGCCGTGATCGGCATTCCGCACGAGACCTGGGGCGAGGCGGTGCATGCGGTTGTCTTCTGCAAGGCCGATGTCGAGCGGCCCGCGCCCGAGGAGCTGATCGCCCATTGCAAGCGCTCGATCGCCTCGTTCAAGGCGCCGAAGACGGTGGAATATAGTGATGGTCCGCTGCCGATGTCGGGCATCATGAAAATCCAGAAGAATGCGCTGCGCGACCGCCACTGGAGCGGCCGCGAGCGGCGGGTGGGGTAAGATAATCATCCCTCCTCCGTTCGTGTCGAGCGAAGTCGAGACACGTTCCGAGAGCGAACGTCCCTCGACTTCGCTCGGGACGAACGGAAGGGGTGAGGCGAAGGGAATATAGAGATGATCGACACACGCTTCGTCGGCCACGACATGGGCTCGCTCACCGCCGAGATCGACAAGACGATGATCCGCCGCTTCGCCTATGCGATCGGCGAGACCGATCCGATCTTCTATGACGAGGCGGCGGCGAAGGCGGCGGGCTATCCGGCGATGCCGGCGCCGATCACCTTCCCGATCGTGCTCAAGTCGATGGTGCAGACCACGCCCATCCCGAAGACGATCATGTCCGACTCGCTCGCCGCCATGGGGGTGCAGACGATCAACATGCTCCATGGCGAACAGGACATCGTGGCGAAGCGTCCGCTCTATGACGGCGAGACCGTCACCCTGCGCAGCCGGGTGGAGAGCATCGACAATAAGCCCGAGCGCAACATGACCATATTGAAGGAGGTCGCGACGATCGAGGTGGAAGGCGAGGGCGCCGTAGCGGAGATGCGCTGCACCTATGTGATCCGCCATCCGAAACAGGGATGAACGAAATTGGGAACCGTTCGCCAGGCGAACAAAACGACTCCGCAGGCCCGGCGACTCGGCAAAATTAGACTACAGTATTGCTACTGGCGCAGTTCCCCGAATTGTGCGCTGGCCCATGAGGGCGCAAATATACCTCAATGGACCAGTCGAGGCGTGTGAGTCTGTCTCGCGGTCGAGGAGGTTGTATGTTGGAGCGTGCTTTGCGGGTTCTCGTCGCGGATGATCATCCGCTCGTCATGATGGGTGTTGCGGATCTTCTCGAGGAAGCCGGCTTCATTGCCGAAGGCGCGCCGAACGGTGCCGCTGCCATTGCGCGACTGAAGTCCGGCCCGACCGTCGACATCCTGATCACCGACATCAACATGGGCGCTGGCCCCGATGGCTGGGAGGTCGCCGAGGCCGCCCGCGCGATCGATCCGCTGATCCCCGTGATCTACATGACCGGCGCCGCCGCGCATGAGTTCGAGAGCCGCGCCGTCCCCACCGCGCTGCTGCTCACCAAGCCCGCCGGCCGCTATGAGCTGGTCGCGATGCTCGACTATCTGCTGTTCGACCAGGACGCCGCCGTCCGCCGCAACCTGGCGCCGGCCACCATCGCCGCCTGAGGGGCTGCTGCCGCGTCAGCTACGCGGCAGTTCCGCCGTCACGAAGCCGGGCCCCACGGTGAGCCCGGCCTTGTTGTCCGATCGCAGCGCGATCCGGATCATCCCGCGCTCGCCGTCGAGCCATGTCTCGGTCACCGTGCCGCTCACCCGCACCGTGTCGCCGGGGCAGTTGAAGCTGCGCATGCGGAAGCCGCCCAGCCCCGTGATCCGCCCGGCGCTGCCGATATAGGCGCGCGCCAGCCGCTCCCACATGCCCTGCAGGAACAAGGTGTTGGCATAGATGTCGGGCGCGCCGCTCGCGCGGGCATAATTGGGGTTGTGGTGGATCGCGTTGAAGTCGCGATTGGCGCCCGCCGCGATGATCAGGCGCGACACGGTGATCGGGAAGTCGAGCGTGCCGATGCTCTCGCCCACCGCCACCTGATCCCAAAGCCGCTGGTCGCTCATGCGGCGCCTCCCTCGGGCGCGTAGACGAACATCTGCGCGCGATAGCGGGCGATCGGCTCCATCGCCCTGGTGACGAACTCCACCTCCCAGCGCAGGAAGGCGCCGCGCCCGACGCCGGTGCGCTTGGGCGTCACCTCGAGCAGGGCACTGCCATGTCGCCCGATCCAGTCGCCCACCACCGCCGGGCGGATCACTTCATATTCGAAGTCGGTGCCGAAATAGCCGGTGTAGCCGGGCGGGGCGACGGTGAAGCCGGCGAAGGCGCCGCCCTCGGCATCGGCGCCCGGCTGGTCGTCGGGGCCGTCGCTGGTGAAGGCGGGCGGGCCGCCCGGTGCCCAGATCGGCGGGAAGCAGAAGCTGATCAGCGCGGTCACCGGCACGACGATGTCGGCATGGCCGGCGGCGATCGCGGCGGCGCGGTCATGGTGGATCGGGTCGTCATACTCGAGCGGTTCGAGCCAGCGGCGCAACGTGCCCGCCTCGATCGGCTCGGCGCCCCAGATCACCTCGCCGCGCGGGCTGCCCCAGCCGCGATGCTCGGGCAAATGGAACAGGTCCTGCCCGATCCGGGCGACGAGCGGGTCCCAGTCGCGCACCCAGGCCTCGGTCTCGCTCATTGGAACAGCCCTTCTGCCGCCAGCCGTTCGATCCGGGCCTCGTCATAGCCGGCGAAGTCGCGCAGCACCTGCCGGTTGTCGCGGACGAACTGTGGCGCGCAGCGCTCGATGATCGGCGGCGTGTCCGACAGGCGGAAGCGCGATTGCTCCACCGTCACCTCACCCATCAGCGGGTGGGGCAGGCCGACGAGATGGCCGATCGCGGCGATCTGCGGGTCGCGGCAGAAATCGGCGCTGTCGGCGACGATCGCGGCGGGGATGCCGCGCGCCTGCAACTCGGCCTCGATCGTCTCGGGGGAATGCCGCGCCGCCCAGCCGGCGACGATCGCCTCCAGCGCATCCTCGTGCGCCTTGCGGCCGGCAAGGGTGGCGAAGCCGGAATCGTCGACGCCGATCAGCGCGGCGAGCTTCGCCCATTCGGCATCGTCGCGCACGGCGATCGCCACCCAGCGATCGTCGCCCGCGCAGGCGAACACGCCGTGGGGGGCGAAGCCGGGATCGCGATTGCCATCGGGATCGGCGGCCTCGCCGGTCAGCGAGGTCAGCGCGATCTCGGGCGCCAGATAGTGGATCGCCGCCTCGGCCTGGGCGAGGTCGATATAGCAGCCCTGGCCGGTCGCCGCGCGGCGGCGCAGCGCCGCGAGCAGCGCGACGATCGCGAATTTGGGGCCGACATAGTCGGTATAGGGCCCGAAGGGACCGGTCGGCGCGACACCCGGTCGCCCTGCGATATGCTGGAAGCCCGACAGCGCGCTGCCGATATTGCCGAAGCCTGCGATCGCCGAATAGGGGCCGGACTGACCCATCAGCGAGGTCGAGACCATGATCATGTCGGGGCGGGTCGCGGACAGGGTCGCATAGTCGAGCTGCCAGCCCTTCATCCGCCCCGGCGCGAAGGATTCGATCACGACATCGGCCCAGCCGGCCAGGTCGCGCGCTACCTCCACCCCCTCGGGCCGGCCCAGGTCGAGCGTCAGGCCCAGCTTGCCGGCATTGGCGTTCTCGAACAGCACCGATTGCTGCACGTCGCGCACGCCATTGGGGAAGGGCCCCATCACCCGCGCCGCGTCGAGCCGGCTGCTCGATTCGACGCGGACGACGGTCGCCCCGAAATCGGCGAGCGCGCGGCCGATCATCGGGCCGGCGATCACCCAGGAGAAATCGAGCACCTTGAGGCCGGCGAGGGGACGCAAAACCCCTCTCCCTTCAGGGGAGAGGGAGGGGCCCGCCGCGAAGCGGCGGGAGGGTGAGGGCACGCTGGAGCCTTGATGTTCCGCTTGCGGTAAGTGCGGGACGCTCGGGCTTTGCCCTCGCGCCCCCTCACCCTCAATCCCTCTCCCCCAAGGGGAGAGGGAGGCTTGGGTCCACTCTGCCAAAATGGCTTCCCCATGCTCGTCCAGCCCCGGCGCGCGGCCGACCGGCCGCTGCAGATCGCCGCACAGCGCGAACAGCGCCGGCACATCGATCGGCCCCGCCGCGCTGTCGATCGTCTCATACACACCGCGCGCGCGGTGGTGCTGGCTCGCCAGCAGGTCGGCGGTGGTCAGGATCGGCGCGATGGTGATCCGCCGGGCCAGCCCCTCCTCCAATATCTCCTGCTTGGTGCGGGTGGCGAGGAAGGCGCCCACCGCCTCGCGCACCAGCTCCTCATCCTCCTCGTCGATCTCGCCGGCCTCGATCAGCTTCGGGATCTCGCGCCAGTCGCACGCTGCCGCCGGCCCTGGCGCCGGGCAGCCCGCCTCGCGCATCCAGGCGAGCAGGCTGTTGGTCGACCAGCCCGCCGGGCCCATCGCCAGGTGCATCTCGATATAGCCGTCGGCGACCGGCCATTTCGAGCGGCGGGTGCGGGCGCCGCTGCCGCTCAGGTCGAGCCGGCGCTTCGCCCCCTTCTTCTTTTTCTTCGCCTTCAGCGGAATCGCGCTGACCGAGAAATTGCTGTCCTTCACCGTGTCGGCCAGCACCGCCGACAGCGTCGCCTGGGCAACGCCGACCTGCGCCGAAATGTCGACATGCTGGCCGAGGCCGGTGCGCTCGCGCGCGGCGAGCGCCACCAGCGCCCCGCCCACCGCGTCGGTCGCGGCGTGAAGCCAGCTTTGCGGCCGGCCGAGGCGGAGCGGGATATTGTCGGCGTCGCGATTGCCGAACAGCGCCCCACCCGCCGCCCAGATCGTCAGGTCGGTCGCAACATGGCCAGCCTTGGGGCCGACGCCGCCGAAGGCGCTCATCGTCACCTGCACCGCGCGGGGATTGATCGTCCGCAGCCAGGGCCAGCCCAGGCCATGGCGTTCGAGCTGGCCGCCGGGGCCGGTGTCGATCACCACATCGGCCGCGGCGGCGAGCCTCGCCAGCCTGTCGCGCCCCTCGCCGGTGGCCAGATCGAGCAGGATCGATCGCTTGCCCGCGCCGAACACCTCCCAGTGCAGCGAGACGCCGTCGTGAAAGGGTCCCTGCCGGCGGGCGGACGACCCGCCCGGTGGCTCGACCGCGATCACGTCGGCGCCAAGCCGCGCGAAGATCATCCCCGCCAATGCGCCGCGATCGTCGCTCAGGTCGAGTATCCGGCAATCGGCGAGCCAGCCCCCGGTCATTCCTCTCTCTTCCCCGTCCCAATAATGTTCAGATGAAAGTAGGCTGTGTCAAATAAAGCGCAAGATATTCGCAATGATATCAGTGCCATAGCCAATAGCTATAACTTGCGTGGCAAGTCGCGGCGGGCTAGTTGCTCGAACAGCTTTCGGGAGGGGTGGACATGGCGATCTTCAACGTCAGGCTCGATTCGGGCGTGGGCCCGGTCAGCATCGAGGACTGGCGCAAGGCCGCGCGCCGCCGCCTGCCCGATCCGGCCTGGACCTTCGTCGAGGGCGGCGCCGACGATCTCGTCACCCTGCAGGAGAATATGTCGAGTTTCCGCCGCTGGCGGCTGAAGTCGAAGGTGCTCACCGGACTGTCCCAGCCCGACATGACCACGAGCGTGGCCGGCACCGACATATCGATGCCGCTCGGCCTCGCCCCCACCGGTGGCCCTGGCACAAGCCACTGGACCGCCGACATCGCGATCGCCCGCGCGGCCGAGGCGGCGGGGACGCGGCTGATCTACAGCACCGCCGGTGCCTATACCCCCGAGGAGGTGGCGAAGGCGACCGAGGCGAACCATTGGTACCAGCTCTATGCGATCGGTGACCGCGACCATGTGAAGCAGCTGATCGAGCGCGCGCGCGACAGCGGCTATACCGCGCTGTTCGTGACGGTCGACGTGCCGGTGATCGGCAATCGCGAGGGCGAGAAGCGCTGGCCCTTCCAGATGCCGTGGACGCTCACCCCGGGGCGCATGCTCCACATGGCGAAGCATTGGCGCTGGACCTGGGAGGCGATCCACCACAAGCGGCTCGCGGCGATCAACTATGTCGAGGCTGCGCGTGCGCAGGCGAGCAAGGGCGCGCTCAGCGCCGTCACCGACGCGGCGGATTCGACCGAGGCGATGCGCCGCCAGATCCTGGGCGACCTCCACTGGAGCGACCTCGCCTGGATCCGCGACCTGTGGAAAGGCCCGCTCTATGTGAAGGGCGTGCTCGATCCCGACGATGCGGCGAAGGCGGTGGACGAGATCGGCGCGCAGGGCGTGGTCGTCTCCAACCATGGCGGCCGCCAGCTCGACCGCTGCCTGTCCTCGATCGACGCGCTGGCGCCGATCGTCGACCGGATCGGCGACCGGGCCGAGGTGCTGCTGGATGGCGGCGTGCGGCGCGGCACCGACGTCGTCACCGCGCTGGCGCTGGGCGCCCGCGCGGTGTTCATCGGCCGGCCCTATCTCTACGGCCTTGCCGCAGCCGGTGAGACCGGGGTGCGTTCGGTGCTCCAGATCTTCGAGGAAGAGATCAAGCGCGCGCTCGTCATCATGGGCTGTCCGTCGGTGAAGGAGCTCGACCGGAGCTGGCTGATTCCCACCAGCTCGCTTGACAACCCCACCGGCGCATAAGAATCCGGCGGGCGTGGAAACGCCCGTGGAACCAGCCCCGCTGATGAGCGGCCATGTGCGCGGCAAGGAGCGCCGCCGCCGCCAGATCCTCGACGCGGCGCGCGCGATCATCGTGCGCGCGGGGGAGGCGGGGCTCACCATGCGCGGCATGGCGGCCGAGGCGGGGGTGAGCCCGGCGACCCCCTATAATCTGTTCGGCTCGAAACAGGCGGTGCTCGAGGCGATCTATGACGAGGACCAGGCCCAGTTCCGCGCCGAGTTCGACGCGGCCGCCTCGGGCGATCCGCTGGGCCGGCTGTTCGACATGATCGACCTGGGCATCCTCCACTGGCAGCGCGCGCCCGGCTATTATCAGGCGCTGCTCGCCATCCTCTATCGCGGCACCGGGCCCGGCGGGGCGAGCCGGCTGCTCGATCTCACCCATCTGGAGGCGCTGCTCGGCGACGCGGTGGCGGCCGGGGACCTGCGGCGGGAGACGCCGGTGGGCACCGTCACCGCCTTCATCGCCCGCATGTTCCGCTCGGTCGCGCTCGAATGGATCGACGGCCAATTGAGCCTGGAGCAGGCGCACAGCGATCTCGGCCGCAGCATCGCCCTGGTCCTGGCCGGCCTCGTCGCGGAACCGCGCCGGGCAACGCTCGCCGATCTCCAGCGCCGCTATGATCGATAGGGTGGGGGACCGATAGGGTGGCACCGCCCACCTATAGCCCGCTGATATTGGACCGGCCCGGTCGCATTTCCTAATCTCGCCCGCAGAGGAGAGACGAGATGGGCACCGCAGCGCAGGACAAGCACGACTATGACCTGGTGATCCGCCAGGGGCTGATCGTCGACGGCAATGGCGGCGAGCCCTATGTCGGCGACGTCGCGGTCAGCGGCGGCCGGATCGCGGCGGTCGGCGAGGTTCCGGGCACGGGCAGCGAGGAGATCGACGCCACGGGCGCGCTCGTCACCCCGGGTTTCGTCGATCCGCACACCCATTATGACGGCCAGGCGATCTGGTCCGATCGGCTGACCCCCAGCTCGCAGCATGGCGTCACCACCGTCGTCGTCGGCAATTGCGGGGTCGGCTTCGCCCCCTGCCGTCCCGGCGACCGCGACCTGCTGATCAACGCGATGGAGGGGGTGGAGGACATTCCCGGCGTGGTGATGGTCGAGGGGCTGAGCTGGGAGTGGGAAAGCTTCCCCGAATTCCTCGACGCGATCGAGCGGCGCCCGCACGACATCGACCTGGCCGCCTATGTCCCCCATTCGGCTCTGCGCGTCTTCGTGATGGGCGAGCGCGGCGCCAATCGCGATCCCGCCACCGACGAGGATATCGCCCGCATGGTCGAGCTGGTCGGCCAGGCGATGGACGCGGGCGCGATCGGCTTCGCCACCTCGCGCATCACCATCCATCGCCGCATCGATGGCGAGTTCATCCCGAGCTTCGAGGCCGCCGAGCGCGAGGTTCATGCGATCGCGAAGGAGGTCGGCCGGCGCGGCGGCATCTTCCAGATCGTCCCCGAGCTGACCGAGGCGACCACCGACGAGCGCGCCCGCGCCGACTTCGACTTCGTCAAGCGCATCTCGAAGGCCGGCAACGTCACCGTCACCTTCACCATCGCCCAGCCCGATTATGCGCCGCACCGGCTGGCGCAGGTGATGCAGTGGGTGGAAGAGGCGAACCGCGAGGAGGGCGTGTGCCTGAAGCCGCAGCTCTTCCCCCGCCCGGTGGGGATGATACTGGGCTTCCACCTGTCGGCGAACCCTTTCATGGAATGTGCGAGCTACAAGGAGATCGCGGGCCTTCCGTTCGAGGCGAAGATCGCCGCGCTCCGCCAGCCCGAGCTGCGCGCGCGCATCTGCGACGAGGCGGCCGGCGAACCGACCCTGCCGCTGATGGCGCTGGCGCGGAAGTTCGACAAGATGTTCGCGCTCACCGCCAAGGCCAATTACGAGCCCGATCCCGAGACCAGCGTCGAGGCGCTGGCGCGCGGCCGCAACGTCTCGGCCGAGCATATCGCCTATGATCTGCTGATGGAGAAGGACGGCCAGGGCATGCTGCTCGTCACCATCGCCAATTACAGCCATGGCACGCTCGACGACATCCGCGAGTGCCTGCTCCAGGAGCATGCGGTGCTGGGGCTGGGCGATGGCGGCGCGCATTACGGCCTGATCTGCGACGCCAGCTACCCCACCTTCATGCTCAGCCACTGGGTTCGCGACCGCCCCCAGGGCCGCCTGCCGGTGGCCGACACGGTGCGCGCGATGAGCAAGATACCCGCCGGGCTGATGGGCCTGCACGATCGCGGCGAACTGGCGGTGGGCAAGAAGGCCGACATCAACATCATCGACCTGCCCGGCCTGACCCTCCACACCCCCGAGGTGAAGCATGACCTGCCGGCGGGCGGCAAGCGCCTCCACCAGTCGGCGACCGGCTATCGGGTCACGCTGGTCAACGGCAAGCCGATCCAGAAGGACGGGGTGCCGACTGGCGAGCTGCCGGGCCGGCTGGTGCGGTTCGGGCAGGAGGTGGCGGCGGCCTGAAGTCTTGCGTCGCTCCGGCGGAGGCCGGAGCCGCCAGAGATGGGGGGCGACGCAGCCGCAAGAGCCCGTGGCGGCTCCGGCCTCCGCCGGAGCGACGGGGAGATGAGGTTGCAAGGCGCGACCGACCACCTCAAGCCGTCATTCCAGCGAAAGCTGGAATCTCAGGCGGTTCCTGCCTCGACCTCGTCTCCCCCCTCCCGAGACTCCAGCTTTCGCCGGAGTGACGAATATAGGAGAGGCGAGATGTGCCGGGGTTACCTCGCCGGCACGACCAGCGGCTTGCCCTTCGCGACGATATAGGTCGCCAGCTCCGATCCCTCGCCGCCGCCGATATTGCGGACCGAATGAACCACCCCCTCGGGGATGAAGACGACATCGCCGGGCTTCAGGGTGACCGGCGGCCTGCCGTCCAGTTCGTAGACCAGCGTCCCCTTCAGCACATAGACGATCTCCTCGCCCGGATGGCTGTGGCGCGGCGCCACCGCGTCGGGCTGGAAGTCTACCCGGACCTGCACCGCCTCGCGCCCCGGCGTGCTCAGGTCGTGGCGCTGCAGGTCGACCCGCGCGATCGAGGAGGGGAAGGGCGATGGCGCCTGCGCGAAGGCGATGTCGGCACCGATCAGGATCAGGGCGGCGGCAAAGAGGCGGAAGATCATTGCGGGCTCCGGGATCAGAGGCTGGCGACGTCGAGCATCGCCTGGGCGAAGGCGGCGGGCGCCTCCTGCGGCAGGTTGTGGCCGATCCCGCCGGTGATCAGGCGGTGGGTATAGCGACCGGTGAACTTCTTCGCATAAGCGGCCGGGTCGGGGTGCGGCGCGCCATTGGCGTCGCCCTCCATCGTGATCGTCGGCACCCCGATCGTGGGAGCCACGGCCAGCTTCCGCTCCAGTTCGGCATAGCGCGCTTCGCCCTCGGCCAGGCCCAGGCGCCAGCGATAATTGTGGATGGTGATGTCGACATGGTCGGCATTGTCGAAGGCGGCTGCCGAGCGGTCATAGGTCGCGTCGTCGAACGCCCATTTGGGCGAGGCGAGCCGCCAGATCAGCTTCGCGAAATCATGGCGGTTCTTCGCATAGCCGGCGCGGCCGCGTTCGGTGGCGAAGTAATATTGATACCACCATTGCAGCTCGGCCTCGGGCGGCAGCGGCTGCGCGCCGGCCGCCTGGCTGCCGATCAGATAGCCGCTCACCGCGACCAGCCCGCGCACCCGTTCGGGCCAGAGCGCGGCGACGATGTCGGCGCTGCGGGCGCCCCAGTCGAAGCCGCCGAGCAGCGCCTGGCGGATGCCGAGCGCGTCCATCAGCGCGATCACGTCGGCCGCCAGCGCGGCGGGCTCGCCGTTGCGCATGGTGTCGGCGGACAGGAAGCGGGTGTCGCCATAGCCGCGCAGATAGGGGACGAGCACCCGCTGGCCCTTTGCCGCCAGCAGCGGCGCGACCTCTTCGAACGCGTGGATGTCATAGGGCCAGCCATGGAGCAGGATGGTGGCCGGGCCCTTCGTGGGGCCATAATCGGCATAGGCGATGTCGAGCAGGTCGGTCTTCACATGGCGCAGCGGCGGGATCGCCGGGGGCGTGGCGCGCGCAGCGGCCGGGACGAGCCCCGCCGCCGTGACGGCGGCCGCCGCACCCAGCAGATGGCGGCGGTTCAGCTCTGGCGCGGCGGCATGGTCGCGGGACATGATGGTCATCCTCTTCCTGCTATTCGGTCAGGACGGATGTCGCTCAGGGCGCGACCCGAAAGCGATCATCCATAGGTATCGATGGCCTATATCTTGGTCAGCCGTACCGGCAGGCCGCGTCTTGGTCGCGCGATCGGCAGCCATTGCATCTCGACGGGGTCGTCGCTGCGCAGCGTGATCCGCCGGCGCAGCAGCAATTCGCCCAGGATCAGCTTCACCTGCACCGATGCGAAGTGGAGCCCCAGGCACATATGCGCGCCGCCGCCGAAGGGCAGCCAGGCAAAGCGATCGCGTGCCTTCACCGCCTCGGGCATGAAGCGATAGGGATCGAAGCGCCTGGGCGCGGGGAAATGCTCGGGCGAATAATGGGTGTGGAGGATGTGGATGCCCACCGACGTCCCCGCCGGGATGACATGGCCGGCAAAGGCGATGTCGCGGGTCAGGCCGCGCGGCAGCGAGGGCACCGGCGGGTAAAGGCGCAAGGTCTCGTTGAGCACCATGTCGGTGACGGTCAGCTCGCGCAGCGCCTCATAGTCGAAGCGGCCGCGATGGCGGGCGAGGAAGCTCGCCATCTCGTCGCGCACCCGGTCCTGCCATTCGATGTGGGTGCCCAGCATCAGGGTGAGCGAGGTCAGCACCGAGCTGGTGGTGTCGTGCGCCGCCATCAGCAGCAGGTTCATATGGTTGACGATCGACTCGTCGGGCAGGAAGCGGCCCTGCTCGTCGCGCAGATTGCAGATGGTGCTGAAGATATCGATGCCCGGCCGCGCGCGCCGCTCGGCGATGTGCGAGCGCAGGATGCGCGACAGCCGCTTGCGGGCGCGGATGCCGCGCCACAGCGCGCCGCCGGGGATCGGCCGGCGGACGATCGCGGTGGAGGCGCCCAGCATCGCCGCGAAGGCGCGATTCACCTCGTCGGACTGGCGACCCAGCGGCAGGCCCAGCAGCGCGCGGGCGGCGAGGTCCAGGGTCAGGCGCTTGTAAGCGGGATAGACGTCCAGCTCCTCGGGCCAGCAGCCGAGCGCGGCGTGGATGCCGTCGTCCATCACGTCCAGATAGCGCTGCATCGGATCGGGCTTGAAGGCGGCACCGATGATGCGGCGATCCTCGCGGTGCCGCTCGCCGTCGAGCGAGATCAGCCCCTGCGGGAAGCTGCCGCCGATCAGCGGCGACCAGCCCAGTTCGGACGAGAAGGCGCCGGCGGGGTTGAGCAGCACCTCACGGTTCGCCTCGGTGCCGAGCAGGACGACGGCCTTCATCCCGAACATGTTCATCGCGAAGACCGGGCCGTGCCGCGCCTCGGCGTCGCGCATCACCCCCAGCGGATCGCGCAGATAGGCGGCGGTCATCCGCGCCGACGACAGCCAGCCGTCGGGGTTGAGCTGGGGAATCCCCGCCGCCGCATTGATCGAGGTCACGCAGTTCACCTGGCCGTCTCCGCATCGCACATCCGGTCTAAGACGGGGCCGGCCGGACTTTGCCTTATTGCGGGCCGGCGGCCAGCATCCGCTGCCAGTTGGCGACGGTGACGGTGGCGCGATATTCGGCCTGCATCTCGGGGGTCAGGATTTCCAGCATCTGGCGGCCCTCCACCCAGAGTTCGACCACGCCGAACTGGCCGCCGCGCTTGCGATATTTGGCGGGCCAGCCCTCGCGCGCGGCGATGGCGAGCACGGCGGGCAGGTCCAGATCGGTGCCGATCGCGGCATGGGTGGGGGTGAGTCGGTCGAGCCCGCTGGCATGGCCCACCGCATCGGCGTCGCCGGGCGATTCCACCAGCACGGTGCCGAGCGGATAGACCTCGATCGCGGTGCGGTGCTCGTCATCGGACAGCGCGATCCAGCCGTCGTCGGAGACGGGCGGGAAGGGCAGCGCGGTGCCGCCGATATATTCGGCCATCACCCGGGCGACATGGCGCGGCGCCTCGGCGCCGATCGAAACATGGAACAGCATCGTGATTCCCCTGTGGATGGCGGTCGGATAAAATGTGGCACAAAATGTGTCAATGAGGATTTGACATTTTTTGTGCCACCTTCCACAGACTCCGTCATGAGTGACGAGTCCATGAGTGACGGGTATCAGGCCGGCGGCCGCGCCCGGCAGAAGCAGGAAGTGCGCGGGCGGATCGTGGAGGCGCTGCTCAGGCTGCTGGCCGAGGGGCAGGAGATCAACCATGACCGGGTGGCCGAGCGCGCCGGGGTCGGCCGCCGCACCGTCTATCGCTACTTCCCCGATCGCGAGGCGCTGATGCAGTCGATCTGGACCGGGGTGACGAGCATGGCCGGCCCGCAGGTGACCTTCCCCACCAGCGAGGCCGACCTGCTCGACACCATGCCCGCCATCTACAAGGGCTTCGACGAGGTGGCCGAATTCGCTACCCTGCTGCGCTCCACCCCGCAGGGCCGCGCCGTCCGCCTCTCGCAGCGCGAGCGCCGGGTGGAGAGCTACACCGCCGCCACCGCCGATGCCGTGGCCGAACTGCCCCCTGAGGACCAGCGCCTCGCCACCGCGATGCTGCAGGTGCTCCACACCACCCCCTGGCTGGAAATGCGCGACCATTGGGGCCTGACCGGCGACGAGATCGCCCGCGCCTGCGGCTGGGCGATGCGCGCGCTGCTCGCCGATTTGCGCCGGCGGGGGAGCCGCCCGCTTGATGAGGGGGCGGCCTGAGGCTTTCCGTCTAGCGTCGCTCCGGTAGAGGCCGGGCCGCTCAGTGCGGCACCGCGCCGCTCTCGACGCCGGTCTTGTCGTGCAGGGCGAAGCGATCGACGATGTCGGCGCTGGCGCGGTTATAGCCGATCACCCCGACTGTGCGGCCCTCGCGGCGCAAGCGCGCGACGATCCTGTCGAGCGCGGCCACGCCGGAGATATCCCAGAAATGCGCAGCGGAGACATCGATCGTCACCTGCGTCGCGCGGTCCTCCTGCTGGAAGGCGCGGGTGAAGCGGTCGACCGAGGCGAAGAAGATCTGCCCGGTCACCCGATAGGTGGCGGCCATGCCGTCGGCTGACGCATGTCGCTCGATCGCGAACATCCGCTGCACCTTGCCGGCAAAGAAGATGCCCGAGAGTAGCACGCCCGCGAGGACGCCCAGCGACAGGTCGCGGGTCGCGACGACCACCACGACCGTCACCAGCATCACGATCGACGAGGTCGGCGGATGGCGGCGCAGATTGGCGATCGAGGCCCAGCTGAACGTGCCGATCGACACCATGATCATCACCGCGACCAGCGCCGGCATCGGCACCTGCCCCACCCAGGGCCCCAGCACCGCGAGCAGGAACAGCAGGAAGGCGCCGGCCACGAAGGTCGATAGCCGTCCGCGCCCGCCCGAGGTGACGTTGATCACCGACTGGCCGATCATCGCGCAGCCGCCCATGCCGCCGAACAGCGCCGACACGATGTTCGCGCTGCCCTGGCCCAGGCATTCGCGGCGCTTGTCGCTGTCGCTGTCGGTCATGTCGTCGACGATCTGCGCGGTTAGCAGGGATTCGAGCAGGCCCACCGCCGCCATCGTCACCGAATAAGGCAGGATGATGCGCAGGGTATCGAGGGTCAGCGGCACCTGCGGCAGCGCGAAGCTGGGCAGGCCCTCGGGCAGTTTGCCCATGTCGCCGACGGTATTGACCGGCACGCCCAGGCCGATGCTGATCGCGGTGAGCAGCAGGATCGCCACCAGCGGCGAGGGCACCGCGCTGGTCAGGCGCGGGAAGAGGTAGATGATTGCCAGCCCCCCGGCGACCATCGCATAGGTCTGCCAGCCCACATCGATGAGCTGGGGTAGCTGCGCCAGGAAGATCAGGATGGCGAGCGCGTTGACGAAGCCGGTGATCACCGATCGCGAGACGAACTGCATCACCAGGTGGAGCCGCAGCAGCCCGGCGATCGCCTGGATCAGACCCATCAGGATCGTCGCGGCGAACAGATATTCGACGCCATGGTCGCGGACGAGTGGCGTCACCAGCACCGCGACGGCGGCGGTCGCGGCGGAGATCATCCCCGGCCGCCCACCGATGCAGGCGATGACGATCGCGATTGCCACCGAGGCATAGAGGCCGACCCTGGGGTCGACCCCGGCGATGACCGAGAAGCCGATGGCCTCGGGAATCAGGGCGAGCGCGACGACGATGCCGGCGAGGATGTCGCGGCGCGCGGAGGCGGCGTCGTTGAACCATTGCCGGCGATAGCGGGCGAGTTTGTCGGTCATGGGAAGGTCCACATCAGGGCACATGGCGCCGCGGCGGGCGCTTCAGGATTTCATGTGTGATGTTGTCCGGCGGATCGGCGGCCGGAATAGCCACCCGGAATTGCACCGGGTCCTTGCGAATGCGGCGTTTCTAGAGAAGCGGCTCGCCATCTGGCAAGCGAAACCGACCGCCCGGTGGCCCCAGGCCACCGGGCGCTGTTGGGGAGCGGCCTCAGCGGCCGCCGCTGCCGATCGTCCAGAGATAGGCGGACACCGCCCGCACCTCGTCGGGGCTCAGCTCGACCCCGCCATTGGGCGGCATCGCTCCGCCGAATTTCTTCGGCTCGGGCACACCGGCGGTGATGAAGCGTGTGAGCGAGGCGATCGATCCGTCGGCCCAGATCCACTCGGGTCCGGTCAGCGCCGGTCCGGTCGAGGTGCCGCGCGCATCCGAGCCGTGGCAGCCGGCGCAGGTGCCGTCGCGCGCCTCGCCCAGATAGATGCGGCGGCCGAGCGCGACCTGCTCCGCGGTGAAGCCGGGCGGCAGGGTGGTCGCCGTCACGCGCTCGTCCACCTTGGCCGGCACCGCCTTGGGCGCGGGCGTGAGCGGCGCGTTGGGCGATCCCTTCCAGCTGATCCGCCAGATCCGCCCGCGCACATCGTCGGCGACATAGAGGGCGCCGTCCGGTCCCATTGCCAGCCCGGCCGGCCGGTGCATCGCCCGGCCCGGTTCCTTGAACGGACCGGTGAAGCCGTCGGCGAACAGGATGGCCGGGGCGCTCGCCTTGCCGTCCTTCAGCGGCTGGAACATCACCGCATAGCCGTCCTGCGGGGCGGGGGCGCGGTTCCACGAGCCGTGGAAGGCGGTGAAGGCGCCCTCGCGATAGGCGGCGGGGAAGGCCTTGCCGGTGTAGACCAGCACGTCGTTGGGTGCCCAATGGGCGGGGAAGGCGGCCACCGGCGGGGCCTTGTCGGCGCAGCGACCGACGACCTTGCCGTCGCCGCCATATTCCGGCGCCAGCACGCGGCGTTTCTGGATGCCGTCATAATAGCAATAGGGCCATCCGAAATCGCTGCCCTTGGTGAAGGCCATCAGCTCCTCGGCGGGGCGTTCGACGCCCTCCTCGCGCGTGTAGAGCGCGGGCCAGTTCTGCCAGAGCTGGTCGCGGCCGTGCTGGACGGTGAACATCCGTCCCGCGCTGTCGAAGCTGATCCCGCCGGCGTTGCGGATGCCGGTGGCATAGCGCTCGGCCGGGGAGAAATGCTGGCCGGCGCGATCGGCGCTGTACATCCAGATGCCGGCGCGGGTCTCGGTCTCGCGGCAGGGATCGAGGCCCTTGGAACCGGGCTGGCGGTTCTTCTCCTCGCAGCTGTTCGTGGCCGAGCCGCTGTTGACGAACAACTGGCCCTTCGCGTCGATCGCGAAGGGGTGCATCGGATGGTCGCCGCTCACCGGCAGGTCGGACAGGATCAGGCTCGGTTCGCCCGTCGGCGCGATCTGCCCCTTCACCATCGCATAGCGAAGGATGCGGTCATGGCTCTCGACATAGAGACCGTCCTTGTAGAGCGCGATGCCGGTGCCGCCGACATTGCCCTGCTCGGCGGTGGCGCCGAAACGCTCGATCCGTTCGGCATGGCCGTCATGGTCGTCGTCGCGCAGCGCCACCAGGAACGCGCCCGTGGGCGGCGGCGAGTTGCGATAATAGCGGCCGCTCCACGTGTTGACGTAGACGGTGCCGTCAGCCGCCACGACGAGGTGGCGGGCATGGCCGACATTGTCGGCGAACAGCGTGGCACAGAAGCCCGGCGGCAGAGTGATCCCGACATCCTCGGCGCAGCCCGACGCCGGCGCGGATGGGGCGGGGGCCGGCTGGCCGGCGGAGCGCGCCGCGCCGGCGGTCAGGCCGATCGCGAGCGCGGCACCGGTGGCGAGGAGCAAGGCGGACGTTCCGGTTTTCAGGGGCATGGCGGGGATCTCAGCGCTGGAGGGCGACGGGGGTGAGGCGGAAGGGCAGGACGGGCGGCGGCACCTTGCCGGGATTGAACAGGGCGCCGAGATGGGCCTGCACATACCAGCCGAGACCGGCATGCACGTCAACGCCGGTCGGCTGGACGATGCCCTCGGCGAGCGTCGTCACCTCGACCGCGTCGCCCTTCACCGACAGCCGGGCGATTCGCCCTTCGCCCTCGGCGACCAGGAAGTCGAGCCCGCCGATCGGGCGCATGCCGTCGGGCTTGGCCAGCGGGCGCGACAGCGACAGGCTGGTCACCGCGCCCGCGCTGCCGTCGGGTTTCATCACCACCCGATAGAAGGCGCCGCTGCGGACATTGTTGACGTAGATATTGCCGTCACCGCCGAAGGCGATGCCGTCGAGCCCGCCATGGGAGGGCTCGGGGCCGAACACCGGATCCTCGGCCCAGATCTCCAGCGCCGCCGCGCCGGGCTTCCAGCGCAGGATGCGCGGATATCCGGTGTCGGCGACATAGACCGATCCGTCCTTGCCCACCGCCATGTCGTTGCACACCGGCTTCTCGCCCGGCAGCTTCAGGCTGACCTTGCCCTGCCCGCTGCGCAGGTCGAAGCCCTTGAGCCAGCGGCCTGGTTCGGCGCCCTGGACGATCGCGGCGGTGCCCGGAAATTCGTTGGTGCAGGTCCAGAGCAGGCGATTGCGAGGGTCGGCCAGCACGCCGAACAGCGGGCCGCTGCCATAGGCGCCCGGTGCGATCCATAGTTCGGCCTTGCCGGTCCTGAGCGAGACCCGCAGCACCCCGCCATGCATGCTGCCGACGAAGGCGGTCCCGTCGGGCAGGATCGAGACGCTTTCCGGGAACAGCGTCTCGCCGGGCAGGTCGATCGGCGTCCGGGCCGCCGGTGGTTTCGCGGTCGCTGCCGCTGCCGTTGTCATGGCCGAGGCGATCGCGATCGCCGCCAGGATGGACCGGCTTGCCGGCCGCTTAGCATTCCCCAATCGCCGTCCCCCCTTGGTGCGGCGGCCCCCATGCCGCCGTTCCGCCGTCAGACCGCCTCTCCCACCTTCCGCTTCGCGGCTTATCGCCCGGTCGTTGCCGGTGTGCCGTTCCGTTGTTCGGCCGCCCGGGCCCGCCGCCGCTCCCAGCCCGTCACCGCGCGGCGGGAGCGGTCCATGCGGCGGAGCCATCAGCAATTGCCGGGGGCGAAGTCGCGCGACGGATCGGTGAGCGCCAGCACCGTGCCGTCGGGGCGCGGCCCCATGTCGGCCAGAAAGGCGCGGAAATCCTCGCGCCACGCCGCGCACACGCCGATGCCGCGGGCGCCATAGCGCTCATAAGCGGGCGAGCCGGTATTGCTGCAGCCGTCGTTCATCGCCTGCCAGGCCCGATAGGTCGGCTCATAGTCGCGGCGGGCGCGATGGCCGTGGACGGTGAGCCGCTTCGCGCAGATTTCCCGATGCAGGCAGCCGCAGCTCTGCGTCTTGCCCGAGCGGACATGGCTGCCCAGCGCCACCGTCTCCGCCCCGCAATCGCACAGGAAGCGCCACAGCGCATGGCCGGTCGGCGAGCGATGCGAGAAATCCACGCCCACCAGCCGGCCGAAGCGAAGGCCGGTCACGTCGATCCTGACTTTGCCCATGCCACCATCCGTAATCAGCTATATATGATCGAATATAGCATGACGGCGACGCGGTCCAGCCACGGCCCATGGCATCGGCCGGCGGTCAGAGCGAGACGTAGACCGACTTGGTGTTGAGATAGGCCTCCAAGCCCTTCCAGCCGCGCTCATGGCCCCAGCCCGACTGCTTGTAGCCGCCCATCGGCATCGACTGGTCGGCGGCCAGCGCGCAGTTCACCCAGACGGTGCCGGTCTGCAACCGCTTGGCGAAGCGGTGGGCGCGCCCGATATTCTCGGTCCACACGGTCGAGGCGAGACCGTAATCGGTGTCGTGCGCCTCGGCGAGGACCTCTTCTTCGTCGTCGAAGGGGATCACCGATCCGACCGGGCCGAAAATCTCCTCCTTGATCAGCCGCATGTCGGGGCGGGTGCCGGTCAGGATCGTCGGTTCGATGAAATAGCCGGGTCGGTCCATCGCCTTGCCGCCCGTCACCACCTGCGCGCCCTGCGAGACGCCGTCGCCGATGATGCCCAGGATGCGGTCGCGCTGCCTGGCGCTGATCACCGGGCCCAGGTCGGGGTTGGCATCCTCGCTGCCGCCCATCCGCATCGCCTTCGCGGCGGCGGCGAGCCCGTCGACCACCTGATCATAGATGCCGCGCTGGACGTACATGCGTGAGGTGCAGCAGCAATTCTGGCCCGAATTGACGAGCAGGCCGAAGGCGGCGTTGGGGATGGCGCGGCCCAGATCGGCGTCGTCGAACATGATCAGCGGGGATTTGCCGCCGAGTTCGAGCATCACCCGCTTCAGATTGCCGGCCGACGCCTGGACGATCAGCTTGCCCACCTCGGTCGATCCGGTGAAGGCGATCTTGTCGACGTCGGGATGCGCGGTCAGCGCGGCGCCGGCGGTCTCGCCATAGCCGGTCAGCACGTTGAGCACGCCGTCGGGCACCCCCGCCTCGCGGAAGATGCTCTCGAGCTTCAGCGCGCTGAGCGGGGTTTCCTCGGCGGGCTTGAGCACGCAGCTGCAGCCAGCGGCCAGCGCCGGGGCGATCTTCATGATCGCGCAGTAGAAGGGCCCGTTCCACGGGATGATCAGGCCGACCACGCCGATCGGCTCGAGCACGGTATAGCCATGATATTCCTGGAATTTGCCGGTGATGCCGCCGTCGGCGATGATGTCCACCGCCTGGCCGTGGATCTTGGTGATCCAGCCGGCGTAATAATAGAGCATCTCGGTGCTGCCGAGGACGAGGTTGCGTGCATGGGCGCGCGACATGCCGTTGTCGCGGGCCTCGATGTCGGCGATCTCGTCGACCCGCTGCTTGATGATGTCGGCGGCGCGCCACAAGATCTCCGCCTTGCGCGTGGCGGGGAGGTTCTTCCAGACGCCTTTCTCGAAGGTCTCGCGCGCCCGCGCCACCGCGCGGTCGACCGCCGCCTTGTCGGCGTCGACGATCTCGCCGATGCGCTCCTCGGTCGACGGGTTGAACACCGGGATCCTGGCCGCGCCCGCCGCCTCGGGCTTGCTCTCGATATCCAGGATCTCGCTCATAACCCTCTCCCTTATTATTGCCGTCACGGTCTGTGAAACGAGTCAGGTCTATATATTTTCATATATAGCAAAACAATGACGGAGGAGGACATCGGGCGACCGGGTGGGGCAGGTGCCGCGCCCCATGGTCGGGCCTCTTCCCCGTGGATCGGTCAATCCTGGAATCCATGGAGCGACAGCTGTCGAACGGTGGCTTCATTGACTTTTCGGCCCCCATCACCTACATCATGGTGGTCAACGTCGCTTGCGACGGATTTGGATGCCTGCCGATCTTCGGCTTTTCGGGCGCCTTCTTCCTTTTCACGCTTCCTGGCTCCGGCGCTTTTGGCGCGGACTATTCCAGTGCTGAAAGGAACACCGATGCCCATCGGAACCGTGAAATTCTTCAACGCCGACAAAGGCTATGGCTTCGTCGCCGCGGAAGACGGATCGGGCGACAGCTTCGTCCATATCAGCGCGGTCGAACGCGCCGGCCTGACGACGCTCGAGCGTGAGCAGCGGATCAGCTATGATCTGGAAACCGGCCGCGACGGCCGGGCTTCCGCCGCCAACATCCAGGCGTTGTAAGGATGGCCGGCGAGAGCTTCGGTTCTCGCGCGATGACATCCCATGATCGGCACATCCGCCGCATCATCAACCCCAAAGCGAGCCCGGCCGAAGGCCGGGCCTGGCGCGGGCCATCGCCATCGGCGTGGCCCGGCCGCCATATCGTTATCCGCGCGCCCATCGGGTGCGCCTCAAGGACCTTCATGAAACGATCTTCTATTGCCTACCCTTCCACCAAGCGGCGCGAGCCGCTGGCCAACAGCCTGCCCTCGCGTGTCGCCCCCGGTGTGCTGAGCACCCTCGAGCTGCGGCGCATCGTCGTCGAGATGCTCGGCTGACACCCCACCAGACCAGGAGTGGCCATGTCCGCGACGAGTGACCTCTATCTCTCCCGTGCCGCCGAATCCGCCAAGGAGGCGGCCGAGAGCGGGCTGGAAAATGTCCGCGAACGCCATCTCCGCGCCGAGCGCGTCTGGCGGGACATGGCCGAAAAGCTCCTCCACACCGAAAGATTGTCGGCCGAGCGGGCCAATAGCCGCCGGTCGGAGGACCAGGCCTGATGCTCCGCCCCCCATCCTACGCCGTTCGCGTGCTGGGGGGCGACATCGACCATATGGGTCACGTCAACAACAGCGTCTATCTGCGCTGGCTGGAGGAGGCGGTGCTCGCTTATTGGCGGACGATCGCCACCGCCGACGATCTGGCCGCCTATCGCTGGATCGCGGTGCGCCACGAGATCGACTATCGCCAGGCGGCCTTCCTCGACGAAGAGGTGACGGTCGACCTGCAACTGACGGAAATCCGCCGCGCGCGTGCCTGGTTTCAGAGCCGCTTCACCCGTGACGGGCGCGTCCTCGCCGAGGCCCGCTCCTGCTGGTGCACGGTCGACGCCGGGTCGCACCGGCTGGTTCCCGTCCCCCCGAGATTCAAGCTCGACGACGCCTCGGCATGATCCGATGCGATCCCGGTGCCGGTTCCCCCCGGTCATCATCCACAGGAGGCGACCATCAGCGAATCCACCGATAACGAGCCCGCCGACAACGGCACCCAGGCCGGCGAGGGGCCGAAGCGCAAGCGTTTCGTCCGCCATGTCGCACCCAAGCTGGCGGCGGATGAGGTCGCGCGGCAAGGCCGTATCGCGCAGCTCGCGTGGAGCGCGCTGGGCCGCGACGAAGCCCTGGCCCTCCTCAACAGCCATAGCGATGCGCTCGGCGGGCGGCCGCTCGACATCGCGACGGATAGCGTCGCCGGCTTCGCGCAGGTCGAGCGGCTGATCCGCGACCGCGCGGAAGCTGTCTGAAGACGGCGGCGTGCAACTGACCATTCGTCACCGCACCACCTATCGCTATGCGCGGCCGGTGGGGCTGCTGCCGCACCGGATGATGCTGTGCCCGCGGGGCCATTATGACGTGCGGCTGATGGCCACGCTGCTCACCTGCACGCCTTCGGCGCATATCGAATGGACGCAGGACGTGTTCGGTAACCTGATCGCCACCGCCAGCTTTTCCGAGCCGGCGGACAGGCTGGTGATCGACAGCCGCATCGTGCTCGACCATTCCGCCACCGCCTGGCCGGTGTTCCGCATCGCCCCCTCGGCGCATGATTATCCCTTCTCTTATGATGCCGACGAGACGATCGATCTCGGGGCGTTCCGCGATCCCGCCCATGCCGACGCCGAGGGTCGGCTCGGCGGCTGGCTCGCACGCTTCCGCGCCGACGGTCCGATCGACACGCTGACCCTGCTGAAGGACATCAATGCCGCGATCGGCGCGGAATGCGTCTATCGTCGCCGTGACGAGGAGGGCACCCAGACCCCGGCCGAGACGCTGTCGCTGAAGAGCGGTTCGTGCCGCGATCTCGCCACCCTGTTCATCGAGGCGGTTCGCACGCTAGGCTTCGGCGCCCGCGCCGTCTCGGGCTATGTCCATGATGCCGGGGCGGGCGAAGGGGACGGGGCACAGCATGGCTCGACCCATGCCTGGGCGGAGGTCTATCTCCCCTGCGCGGGATGGATCGCCTTCGATCCGACCAATGGCGGCCTGGGCAACGCCCATCTCATCCCGGTCGCGGTCGCGCGCGACATCCGGCAGATCCCACCGATCGAAGGCGGCTTCACCGGCGATGCCGGCGATTTCACCGACATGCGGATCGACGTGACGGTCAAGGCCCGGCCGGATCGCCCCGCGGCATGACGACGGCCCGCCACGGGCTATAGCCCGACCCCTGTCTTCCATAGCGCACACTTATTGGCCCCCATGGCCTCGGCTGCTCTAATAGCATCCTGATATCAGCGTGCCTCTCCGGCGCGCGCAGGAGAGTTTGCAGCGATGACGTCCGCCCCGGCCGCCGAGATTCCGACCCTCGACATCAATCTCTACGATGACGCGATCCTGCCCGATCCCTGGGCGGTGCTGCGCCGCATCCGCGAGGCGGGGCCGGTCGTCTGGGATCCCAAGGGCTATTATATGACGGCGCGCGACCGGGTGTGTCGCCGCATCCTCAACCGCGCGCCCGAGATCGGGCAGGAGGGGATGGTCTCCGCCTTCTTCGGCGAGGAAGCCTTCATCTCGACCGACGACAAGCCGCTGCACAATGCGCTGCGCAATGTGTGGGCACCGTCGTTCAGCCGGGAGGCGGTGGCCGAACTCGCCAAATTCGTCCGCGTCATCGCCGACGAGATGCTCGACAAGGCGGTTGCCGCGCTGGCGGCGGGCGAGGCCTATGACATCATGGGCGGCATGTGCCGTCCGCTCCCCACCTATGTGATCGCGCATATGATGGGGGTGGAGGACCATATGGTCGACGACGTCGTCCGCTGGAGCGACGCGATGGGCGACGCCACCGCTGGCGGCTTCCCGATCGACTATGACAATGATCCCTATTGGCTGGCCGGCGAGAAGGCGAAGGCCGACCTTGCCGAATTCCTCTATGGCCAGTTCGACTATCGCCGGAAGAACCCCGGCGACGACCTGATCAGCAAGCTCGTCCAGTCGGAGATCGGCCAGTCGATCTCGCCCAAGGCGATGATGGTCAATTGCCGCCAGCTGCTGTTCGCGGGCAACGAGACCACCGCCAAATGGCTGGGCCACATCGCCCACACCCTGGGCCAGCGCCCCGACGTCCGCGCCGAGATCGACGCCGACCGCAGCCTCATCCCCGGCGCCGCCGAGGAGATCATGCGCTGGCAGGGCGTCACCCAGGTGCTGCCGCGCGGCGTGAAGGGCGAGGATGTGAGCCTGGAAGGCGTGCCGCTGCCCGACGGCGCGCAGATATTGCTGCTGCTCGGCGGCGCCGGCCGCGATCCCGACCGCTGGGAGAATCCGGAAGAGCTCGACATCCATCGCAAGCCGCAGCCGCATCTCGGCTTCGGTTTCGGCCTGCACAGCTGTCTGGGCGCGGTGCTGGCGCGGATGGAGGCGCTGGTCGTCACCAACGCCCTGCTCGACAAGCTGCCCGCCTATGCGATCCGCGAGCCGGTGAAATATGGCAATTTCAGCCTGCGCGGCGCCACCGAGCTGTGGATCGAAGCGGCCCGCTGAAATTCGCAAGTCTGATGGTCTGCCGGCGGAGGTGCGCTGCGCCTCCGCCGCGCGTATGAATCCCGCCCTTTCAGACGGTTGAGGCCGGCCCGAGACCGGGCTCGGGTGCAGGAAAATTGTTCTACCAGGGAAATGCCTCTTAACTCCTTGTGAAACAATGCTTGCCTTTGTCCGGACAAGTGCGATCGGATATTGACCCTATCGATCTTATCGCTATCCGTAACTCTCGGATTTCCGCGAATTTTCGTGGTTTGTGGATGATCCCCACCAGGATCAGTTGTTCGTTGGAACATCCGGACCATGGTGCGCCAATGAAACAACAAGATCTTGGGAGAGGTCCTATGCACAGGCATTTCATCACCCGCGCTTCGGCCGTCGCTCTGGCATCGAGCCTGGCGCTTGCCGCCCCCGCCCTCGCGCAGCAGGCCGCTGCCACGCCGCAGGCCGGCGAAGGCGCGTCGCCCGCCGCCGATGGCGAGATCATCGTCACCGCGCGCAAGCGCGCCGAGCGCCTGCTCGACGTGCCGGTCGCGGTGTCGGCGCTGTCGAGCCAGCAGATCGAGCGCTATTCGACCAACTCGCTCCAGGCGATCGCCTCGCAGACCCCGCAGCTCGTGATCGGCGAATCGCAGAACCAGGTCGGCGGTTCGATCAACCTGCGCGGCGTCGGCGCGGGTACCTCCAACCCCTCGACCGAGCAGGCCGTCACCCTCAATCTCGACGGCGTTCAGGTCAGCTATGGCAACGCCATCCGCCTCGGCCAGTTCGATCTCGAGCGGGTCGAAGTGTTGAAGGGGCCGCAGGCGCTGTTCTTCGGCAAGAACTCGCCGGGCGGCATCGTCTCCTTGCTGTCGAAGGAGCCGGGCAGCACCTTCGAGGGCCAGGTGCGGGTCGGCTATGAGACCGAGGCCAAGCAGCGCTTCATCGAAGGCATCCTGTCGGGCCCGATCACCGAGAATATCGGCGCCCGCCTGGTCGGCTATTATTCGAAGGAAGACGGCTGGTATCGCAACATCGCGACCCCGGTCGCCGGTTCCTCGCCCGGGCCCGCCGCCAAGAGCCCGAACAGCGAGGACATCTTCCTGCGCGGCACGCTGGTGTTCAAGTCGTCCGACGATCGGCTGCGGCTGAAGATGAAGGCCAATTACGGGACCAAGGAGCGCGACAATGTCGGCCCCGGCTTCCTGGGCCAGCTCGCGGTCTGCCCGTTCGGCGCCAGCCAGGTCGCGCCGTCGACCACCGATTGCAAGATCGACCGCTATTATACCGAGGCGCGGATCCCGGCGAACCTGGCCGCGCTCGACCCGGCCTTCGGCGACGGCACGCCTTATGTGAAGTCGAAGCAGTTCCTGGGCTCGATCACCGCCGATTACGACCTGAACGACACGCTGACGCTCAGCTCGGTGACCGGCTATTACGAGACCCACGAGAAGTCGTTCGGCAGCTTCACCTTCGTCAACGAGCCCAAGGTGGCCGCCGCCAACGACCTGAAGATCAAGTCCTTCTCGGAAGAGCTGCGCCTCGCCTCGGATTTCGACGGGCCGCTCAACTTCCTGGTCGGCGGCTTCTACCAGGACGGCAATTTCCACATCCGGAACCCGCTGTTCATCACCGTGCTCGCCTCGCCGCTGCAGCCGATCGCGGTCTATGACCAGGATACCAGCGCCTACTCCTTCTTCGGCCAGCTTCGCTACAAGCTGACCGAGCAGCTGGAACTGTCGGGCGGCGGCCGCCTGTCGCGCGAGACCAAGAAGCTGTCGGGGACGATCAACACCACCCCGTTCGAGCTGCTGCGGCCGAAGCGGAAGTTCAAGGATTTCTCGCCCGAGCTGACCTTGAGCTACAAGCCCGACAGCGACCTGACCATCTATGCGTCGTACAAGGAGGGCTTCACTTCGGGCGGGTTCAACACTGCGCCGACCTCGCTGCGCTCGCCGGCCTTCCCGACCCTGCCGCTGCGCGACGTCTCGTTCGACCAGACCACCGTTCGCGGTGGCGAGTTGGGCTTCAAGGGCTATCTGGCCGATCGCCAGATCCTGTTCGACGTCACGGCCTACTACTACAAGTATAAGGGCCTGCAGCTGTCGAAGTTCGACTCGGTCGCGGTGGCGCAGACCACCCAGAATGCCGGCGGATCGAAGGTGCGCGGCATCGAGTTCAACACGGTGGTGCGTCCGTCGTCGCTCAAGGGCCTCGAGATGCGCGCGGCGGTTTCGTACAACAAGGCGAACTACACCGACTTCATCGGCGGCTGCTACACCGGCCAGTCGATCGCCGCGGGCTGCAACCTGGTGCCGCGCAACCCGGCGCTGGCGCCGTCGACCTTCGGTACCGCCGCCAACCCCTATACGTCGCAGAACCAGACCGGCCAGCAGATCGCCCGCGCGCCGAAATGGACCACCAATATCGGCGCCACCTATGAGCATGAGCTGGGCGGCGACATGGGCTTCTCGCTTTCGAGCGACGCCAAATATACCAGCTCCTACGTCACCCAGATCGAAGCGGCACCCGGCACCCGCCAGCGCGGCTATTGGGAGCTGGCCGCCAATGTCTCGCTCTACGGCGGCTACCAGCGCGGCTGGAACCTGGCGCTGATCGGCCGCAACCTCACCAACGAGATCGTCCGCATCTCGGGCGGCTCGCCGGCGCTGGTCGGCGGCGGCACCGGCACCGCGACGGTGCGGCCGATCGACATCTTCGGCTCGGTCAACCAGCCGCGCGCGATCGTGCTGCAGCTCACCCTGAAGAGCTCGCTGCTGGGGAAGTAAAGGACGTCTGGAGGAGGGGCCGGTGCAAGCCGGTACCCGAAGATGAGCGGGCGGGCCCAGCCGGGTTCCGCCCGCTCATTGCGTATGGCTATGGCTCATCCGGAACGCGCATTTCCCAGAACCCGCTCGGGCGATTAGGCACGCCGGGCGACGCTCATCTTGTCCGTTCAGCAATACTATTGGGTTATATGAGTATTCCTAACTGAGCATTTTAATATCCTACCGCTCGGCATAGGCGCCTCCCCCGATCAGAGATCCAGAGGGAGGGATTATGAACGGGCAGCTTTTTCGCGGCGCTTCGGCGACCGCTTTGATGATGGCGCTGGCGGCGCCGGCGATGGCGCAGCAGGCCGGCAGCAGCGCGCCGCAGGCCGAGGCGCCTGCCGATATGGGCGACATCGTCGTCACCGCGCGCAAGCGCAACGAGCGCCTGCTCGACGTGCCGGTCGCGGTGTCGGCGCTCTCGGGCGAGCAGCTCCAGCGCTATGCCACCTCGTCGCTGGACTCGATCGGCAAGCAGACCCCGCAGCTGATCATCACCGAATCGCAGAACCAGATCGGCGGCACGATCAACCTGCGCGGCGTGGGCGCGGGCAGTTCCAACCCCTCGACCGAGCAGTCGGTCACGCTCAACCTCGACGGCGTGCAGGTCAGCCAGGGCAATGCGATCCGCATGGGCCAGTTCGATCTGCAGCGGGTCGAGGTGCTGAAGGGCCCGCAGGCGCTGTTCTTCGGCAAGAACTCGCCGGGCGGCATCCTCTCGCTGATCTCGAACGATCCGGGCAAGAGCTTCGAGGCGCAGGTTCGCACCGGCTATGAGTTCAAGGCCGAGAAGAAGTTCATCGAAGGCGTCGTCTCGACCCCGCTCACCGAGACGCTCGGCGCGCGCATCGTCGGCTATTATTCGGATGAGAATGGCTGGTTCCGCAATGTCGGCGTCGCCATCCCCGGCGTCACCCCGGGGCCGCTGACCCGCAATTCGAACTTCGAGGAGAAGTTCGTGCGCGGCACGCTGGCCTATGCCTCGCTCGACGGCAATCTGAAGGCGAAGCTGAAGCTCAACTATGGCCAGCGCTCGCGCGACAAGATCGGCACCGCCGCGGTCGGCCAGCTCTTCATCTGCCCCACCGGCGCGTCGCAGGCCGGCAACGGCATCACCACCGACTGCAAGCTCGATCGTTATTTCACCAATGTCCCGCTCGATCCGGCGGCGGGCGCGCTCCATCCCGAGTTCAACGGCGGCGTGCCCTTCCAGGACACCAAGCAGTTCCTCGGCTCCTTCTCGGTCGACTATTCGCTGAGCGATACGCTGAGCCTCGCTTCGGTGACCGGCTATTACCGGGTGCGCGAGGACTCGTTCAGCGTCGCCTCCTTCTCGAACATCCCGAATGTGGCGGCGTCGAACGACCTGACCAACAAGCAGTTCACTCAGGAGCTGCGCCTCCAGTCGGGCTTCGACGGGCCGTTCAACTTCCTCGTCGGCGGCTTCTACCAGGACGGCAAGTTCAAGATTCTGAACCCGCTGCTGGTCAATCCGGCCGGCACGCCGATCCTGCAGCCGGTCACCCAATATTTCCAGGACACCGATGCCTGGTCGGCCTTCGGCCAGCTCCGCTACAAGCTGACCGACCAGGTCGAGGTCTCGGGTGGCGGCCGCTATTCGCGCGAGCGCAAGACGCTGTCGGGCACGACCAACAACACGCCCTTCGTCGTCGTCGACCCGAGCAAGGTCTATACCGACTTCTCGCCCGAGCTGACCGTCACCTACAAGCCGAGCACCGACCTGACGCTCTATGCCTCCTATCGCGAGGGCTTCACCTCGGGCGGCTTCAACACCGCCCCGGCCACCCAGCGCTCGCCCGCCTTCCCGACCGCGGCGCTGCGCGATCCGGCGTTCGAGCAGACCACCGTCCGTGGCGGCGAAATGGGCTTCAAGGGCTATGTGTTCGATCGCCAGCTGCGCTTCGACCTGACGGGCTATTATTACAAATATAAGGGCCTGCAGCTGTCGGTCTTCGACCCGCTGACGGTGTCGCAGACCACCCGCAACGCCGCCGGCGCCAAGGTGCGCGGCATCGAGCTGAATGGCGTGGTGAAGCCCGACACGATGCGCGGGCTCGAGCTGCGCGGCAGCGTCGCCTATAACAAGGCGACCTACACCGACTTCATCGGTGGCTGCTATCCGGGGCAGACGATCGCGCAGGGCTGCAACCTGATCCCGCGCAACCCGGCGCTGGCGCCGTCGACCTTCGGCACCGCCGCCAACCCCTATACCTCGCAGGACCAGGGCGGCCAGCCGCTCACCCGCGCGCCGAAATGGTCGATCACCAGCGGCGCCAGCTACGAGCATGACTTCAACGACGATCTGGGCGGCTCGATCTCGGTCGATGCGGTCTACACCAGCTCCTACCAGTCGCAGGTCGAGGCCAATCCGATCGCGGTGCAGGCGGGCTATTGGGAGCTGGCCGGCAATGTCTCGCTCTATGGCGGGCAGGACCGGAGCTGGCAGCTCTCGCTGATCGGCCGCAACCTCACCAACCGGCTGGTGACGGTGGCGACCAGCGGCGCCTCCTTCACCGGCTTCGGCACCGGTACCGGGGTGGGCCAGACCGCCGACCTGTTCGGCGTGGTCAACACGCCGCGCTCGATCCTGCTCCAGCTGACGGTGAAGAGCTCGATCCTGAATCGCTGATCGGATCGACGAGACAGAAAAGGGGAGTCGGAGAGCATCCGGCTCCTCTTTCCTGTTTCTCATAACAACGGCCTATGAGCGCCTTGGAAACCGGCATTTCCCTGTTCCCCTGTCCTCGCATAGACGCGGTGCCATCTAGGAAGAGGGGAGGCCGGTGATGGCTCAGGATACCAAGCGCGACCTCACCGGGCTGTTCGCCCCGAAATCGATCGCGATCATCGGCGCGTCGGAGCGCAACGTCTTCTCGGTGATGCTGGCGTCGAACCTCCGCGCGGTCGGCTACAAGGGCAAAGCCTTCGCGGTGAACCGCGACGGCAAGCCCGCCCATGGCTTCCCCGGCTTCCCCTCGGTGGCCGCGATCGGCGAACCGGTCGACGCGGCCTATGTCGGCATCCCCTCGGCCTCGGTGATCCCGGCGATCGAGGATGCGGCCGCCTGCGGTATCCGTAATTTCGTGGTGGTCAGCGGCGGCTTCGCCGAGACCGGCCCGGCCGGCGCCGAGGCGCAGGCGGCGCTCCGCGCGGTGGCCGATCGGCTGGGGCTCAACATCCTCGGCCCCAACTGCCTGGGCCATATCAACTTCTCCGCCTCGGCCGCGGTGGGCGCGCTCACGGTCGAGAGCTCGCCCCCGGTCGGCGGCCTCGCGCTCGTCTCGGCCAGCGGCGCGCTGGTCAGCCAGATGGTCCGCTTCGCCGAGCGCCAGAATATCGGTCTCAGCCACGCCATCGCCTCGGGCAATGAGGCGGTGCTCAACGCGGGCGAAATCATCGCCGGGCTGGTCGAGGACCCGAAGGTCCGCGCGATCGGGCTGTTCCTTGAGGAACCGCGCGACCTCGACCGCTTCATCGCGGCAGCCAAGGCGGCGCGTGCGGCCCGGAAGGCGATCGTCGTGGTCAAGGTCGGCGCCTCGCCGATCGCCGCCACCGTCGCCCAGGCGCATACCGGCGCGGTCACCGGCGACGATGCCGCCTTCGATCGGCTGTGCGACGACTATGGTCTCGTCCGGGTGAACACGCTCGAGGACCTCGTCATCACCGGCGCGCTGCTCGCCGAGCGCGGGGTGCTGCCGACCGGTGGCGCCGCCTTCATCTCGATGTCGGGCGGCGCCTGTGAACTGGTGGCCGACGCCGCCGCGCGCGACGGGCTCGACCTGGCCGCCTTCGCCCCCGAGGTCAGCGCCCGGCTGCACGAGCTGGTCGCCGCCGGCGGGCTCGGCTCGGTCAACAATCCGCTCGACCTGACCGGCGCGGTCGCCCGCAACACCGAGCTGTGGGAGGATATCTACGACACGATCGCCCAGGACCTCGGCGTCGGCGTGATCGTGGCGCTGACCGACCAGCCCTCGCAATGGGAACGGACCGAGACGATCGAGAAGGTCCTCGCCTCGATCGCGCGCGCCCAGGTGAAGCACGGCAAGCGCAGCCTGTTCGTCAACAGCTTCACCTCCTTCTTCTCGGACTATGACCGGGAATTCCAGGAGGACGCCAAGCTGGGGGTGATCCTGCCCAGCATAGGCTCAGGCGTCACCGCGATCGCCAGGGCCGTGTGGTGGGCGAAGCATATCGAGAAGCACGGCTGAGAGCGCCGTCATTCCAGCGAAAGCTGGAATCTCACTGCCTTGCCGCGCTGGCCGGTAGCGGCCAAAGAAGAAATGAGATCCCAGCTCTCGCTGGGATGACGATGAACCTTGGAGGGGGAACGGGATGGCGCTGCCGCAGCAGATCAGGGACAGGCTCACCCTTCCGGCGGTGTGCGCGCCGATGTTCTTCGTCTCCTGCCCGCCGCTCGCCGCCGAATGCCGCAAGGCCGGGATTGTCGGTTCGCTCACCGCCAATCATTGCCGCACCAACGAGGAGCTGGAGGCCCAGCTCGCCCAGGTCGCCGACGACGTTGCGCGCTTCGCCGATGCGAATCCGGGGCGCCGGATCGGCCCCTTCGCGCTCAACATCGCGCCGGCCCTGTCCGATGAGGACATGAAGGCGCAGATGGCGATGGCGCGCCGCCACGGCGTCGACATCATCATCACCGCGGTCGGCGATCCCACCGCGCAGGCGCCGTACATCCGCGACGCCGGCATGCTTCATTTCCACGACGCCACCTCGATCCGCTTCGCCGAGAAGGCGATCGCCGCCGGAGTGGATGGGGTGGTCGCGATCGGCTCGGGCGGCGGCGGCCATTCGGGCACGATCAGCCATCTCTCGCTGATCCCGCACCTCCGCTCGATCTTCGACGGGATCATCGTGATGGCGGGCGCAGTCACCACCGGCGCCACGATCCGCGCCGCGGAGCTGCTGGGCGCCGACCTCGCCTATCTCGGCACCCGCTTCATCGCCACGCAGGAGGCGGCGGCGCCCGATCCCTATAAGGCGATGCTGGTGGAGGGAACGGCGGTGGACGTGCTCTACACCAACGGCGTCAACGGCCTGTTCGCCAACTGGCTGAAGGCCTCGCTGCGCGCCGGCGGGCTCGACCCAGCCAATCTGCCAGTTCCCGAGAAGCGCGGCTATGGGCACCTTCCCGAGGGACTGATCCCCTGGAAGAATCTGTGGAGCGGCGGGCAGGGGATCAGCCTGATCGACGACGTGCCGCCGGCGGCCGAACTGGTCCGCCGCCTGCAGCGCGAATATCTCGACGCCTGCGCGATCCCGGATTTCACCGAGGCCGCGGCACAGGCGCTGGCGGAGGAGGCCCGGGTGGCATGAGCGACGATCGTATCCTGCGCAGGGACGCCGACGGGCGCGCCACCCTGACCCTCAACCGGCCCGACAAGCTCAACGCGCTCGACCTCAAGACCTTCCAGGCGCTGGAGGCGCATCTCGACGCGATCGCGGCCGACGACAGCATCGGCTGCGTCGTGCTGCGCGCCGAGGGCAAGGGCTTCTGCGCGGGCGCCGATCTGGGCGCCTTTGGCGAGTTCGGCACCACCCCGGCCACCTACAAGCCCGGCGTGATCGACAAGCTGGGCAAGCTGCCCAAGCCGGTGATCGCGGCGGTCCACGGGGTCTGCTTCACCGGCGGGCTCGAACTGGCGCTGGCGGCGGACTTCATCGTGGCGGAGGTGGGATCGCGCTTCGCCGATACCCATGGCAAATGGGGTCTGGTCGGCGCCTGGGGGATGACTCAGCGGCTGCCGCGCCGGATCGGCCTGCCCGCCGCCAAGCGGATGATGATGACCGCGCGGATCGTCGGCGCCGAGGAAGCGGCGGCGCTGGGGCTGGTCGACATCCTCGCCCCGGCGGGCGAGCTGGACGCGGTGGTGGATGGCTTCGTCGCCGAGATCCTGGCGAACAGCTGGTACACCAATGCCGAGACCAAGAAGCTGCTGCTGGCGACCGAGGGCATGTCGCTGGAGCAGGGACTGGCGCACGAACATTATCGCTACCCCGGCTTCGCTCCCGACTATCAGGAGCGGATCGCGCGGTTTGCGAAGAAGTGAGCCAGGCCGATATCGTCATGCCAGCGAAGGCTGGCATCTCGGGAGATGATGTGGCGTCCTGGCCGCCTGAGATGCCAGCCTTCGCTGGCATGACGCCCTAGGAGAAAGTGGGCTCCAATTCTTGACGCCCGCCGCGCGCGCCATGCTAGGGCGGGGGCGTGACCGCAGCCTTGCTCTTCCTCGCCGACGGCTATGTGCTGGAAGGCAACCAGCTGATGGGCCGGCGCGCGGCGGGATCGGCCTTTCTGCGGGCGATGGTCGAGGGGCGCGGCAGCGATCCGCTGATCGCCTATGCCAGCAGCAAGGCCGATGCCGATCGCTTCGCCGCGATCGTCCAGGCGATCGATCCGCAAGCGCCGGCGCCCTGGATTCCCGCCGACCGGCTCGACCTGCTGGCGCGGGTGGGGACCTTGCATCGTGCCGATCCGGTGCTGACGGGGGAGGCGCGGCTGCGGCTGCGCGCGGGGCCGGCCGCCTACAGCCTGACCGGTATCACCCACACCCTGACCAGCGCGGGCACGCTCGATGCGATCGCGGCGCTGCTGGTTGAGCCGGTGATGCCGTGGGACGCGCTGATCTGCACCTCGCAGGCGGCGCTGGCGGTGGTGCGGTCGACCCTGGAGGCGGCGACCGAGCAGCTGCGCTGGCGCACCGGGCTGAAGGGCGAGCCGACCCTGCCCCAGCTCCCGGTCATCCCGCTCGGCGTCCATACGCGCGACTGGACCCCCGGCGAGGCGGCCCGTGCCGCGGCCCGCAGTCGCTTCGGGCTGGCCGAGGACGAGGTGGCGCTGCTCTTCGCCGGGCGGCTGTCGCTGGCGGGCAAGGCGCATCCCTTTCAGATGTATGCCGCGCTGGCCGAGGTGGCGGCGAAGGCGGGCCGGCCGATTGCGTTGCTGCTCGCCGGCCAGTTCTTCAATCCCAGCATCGAGGCCGAATATCGCGCGGCGGCGGCGCGCATCTGCCCGATGGTGCGGCTCGTCCATGTCGATGGTGCCGACAGCGCCGGCTATGCCGAGGCCTGGAGCGCGGCCGACATCTTCGTCTCGCTCGCGGACAGCCTGCAGGAGACCTTCGGGATCACGCCGGTCGAGGCGATGGCGGCCGGCCTGCCCTCGGTGGTGAGCGACTGGAACGGCTATCGCGACACGGTGCGCGACGGGATCGATGGGTTCCGCATCGCCAGCTGGGCGCCCGCGCCCGGTGCCTCGACGCGGCTCGGGCTGACCTATGAGATCGACGGCGACTATGACGCGCATTGCGCGCGGACCAGCGCGCTGGTGTCGATCGACATGGCGGCGCTGGTCGACCGGCTAGCCGCGCTCGTCGCCGACCCTGAACTCCGCCATCGCATGGGCGTCGCGGCGCGCGAGCGGGCGCTGGCCGACTATGACTGGGGGGTGATCCATGGCCGCTATCGCGCGCTCTGGGCCGAGCTGGCGGGCATTCGTCGGGCGGGCCAGCGCGACACCGGCTGGTTGGCGGCGGCGCCGCGCGTCCACCACAGCCATGACGATCCCTTCGCCCGCTTCGCGGCCTGGCCGAGCGCGGCGGTGACGGCCGAGACGGTGGTGCGTGCCGCGCCCGGAGCGGATCGGGCGGCCTATGAGGCGCTCGTCGCCACCCCGCTCTTCGCCTATTGGGCGACCGCGCCCGACCATGCCGAGCGGGTGCTGCTCGCCGCCGCCACGCCGCTGACGGTGGCCGAGCTCGCCACCGCGCTCGGCCGCGACACCGTCGCCACGATCGAGCATGTCGCGCGGCTGGCGAAGATGAACCTGCTGCTGCTCGGTTAGGGGGCGACCTCGACCACCAGCTTGCCCATCGCGCGCCGGCCCATCACGTCGCCCAGCGCGTCGATCGCGCGCTCGAGCGGATAGCGGCCGCCGATCGGCGAGGTGAGCTTACCCTCGCCGAACCAGGCGAAGATCTGGGCCATGTTGGCGCGGTGGAGCGCCTGGTCCTTGGTCGCGGCCAGGCCCCAGAGGACGCCGAGCAGATCGGCCTGTTTCACCAGGAACAGGTTGATCGGAAGCTTGGGGATCTCGCCCTGGGCGAAGCCGATCACCAGATAGCGGCCGCCCCAGGCGAGCAGGCGGGTCGCCTGTTCGGCCATCGGGCCGCCGACCGGATCATAGACCACGTCGACATTGTGGATGCCCAGCCCGTCGCGGACCAGCTCCTTCAGCGTGCCTTCGCTATAGTTGATCACGCTGTCGGCGCCGTGCTTCTTCGCCAGGTCCATCTTCTCTTGGGTCGAGGCGGCGGCGATCACGGTGGCGCCCATCGCCTTGGCGATCTCGACCGCGGCCAGGCCGGTGCCGCCGGCGGCGCCCAGCACCAGCACCGTCTCGCCGGGCTGCAGCCGGGCGCGATCCTTCAGCGCATGATAGCTGGTGGCGTGGGTGATCAGGCTGGCGGCGGCGATGTCGAAGGGCACGCCGGGCGGGACATGATAGGTCGTCTCGGCGGGCGTGATCAGCTTCTCGCCGAAGGCGCCGGTGGTCGAGATCGAGACCACCCGGTCGCCCACCGCGAAGCCGTCGACCCCTTCGCCCACCGCCAGGACGGTACCGGCGGATTCGGCGCCGGGCACGAAGGGCGGCTGCGGCTTGAAGACATGCTTGCCCTCCACCACCAGTCCGTCGGGGAAGTTGACCCCGGCAACCGCGACCTCGACCAGCAGATGGCCCGGCGTCACCACCGGATCGGGCAGTTCGCCGAAGCGCAAGCCGTCGAGGGGGCCGAGCGTTTCGCAGATCACCGCCTTCATTCGCACTTCCTCTTACTGATCGTCATGCCAGCGGAGGCTGGCATCCATGTCTGTGGTCTTCTCAGATGCCATCGCGGGTGAAGAGAGACATGGACCCCGGCCTTCGCTGGGGTAACGGGTTGAGTGGGCGCCGGAGCACGCCCGGGCTTCGCTTCCCCGATGCCGCAAAAGCCCCCACCCGCACAATTCCAATATCCTATAGCTGGACGGCAACTACATCTTGGACAGTCGGCAGGCCCTGCCCGACAAGACCGGCAGGATGAGGAGGGACGCCGCCGCCCGGCCCAAGCGCCGCCGGTGGCCTTCGGGAGAGAGCCGAGGACGCTTCCGCTCATCCCCGGAGACGAAGGGTGACGCGATGAATGTGATGACGGCCGATCTGGTCAGGGACTATGATCCGTTCGGCAAGGCGGTGATGGACAATCCGCTGCCCTTCTACGCGGCGCTGCGCGAGCACAGCCCGGTCCATTATCTCCCGAAATACGATATCTTCGCCTTCTCGCGCTTCCAGGACATCATCGATGTGCTGTCGATCGGCGACAACGCCTTCATCTCGGCCGCCGACTCCACCCTGCCGGGCCCCGAGGCGCTGCTGATCCACAACAAGGGCAAGCCCGCCGAGCTGCCGCTGGAGCCGGTGATCCCGATCGGCACCCTGCTCGGTTCGCCCCATTTCGAGGTGCTGCGCCAGGCGCATCTCAAGCCCTTCCGCCCCAAGCAGGTCGCCGCGCTGCGCGACTGGGTGGAGACCCAGGTGAAGGCGCGGCTCGATGCGCTGCTGCCGACGAAGGCGTTCGACCTGACCCAGGATTATGGCGGAATCGTCGCGGCGGGGGCGATCTGCCACCTGCTCGACATGCCGATGCGCCACGCCCGCGACGTGCTCGACCTCGTCAACTCGCTGAGCATGACCGACCCGGAGAAGGGCGGCAACGACATCGCCAAGACGATCGGCCAGTCGGTGGAGATGATGATGGGCGCGGTCGCCCGCCGCCGCGCGGCCGGTGCCGACGGTGCGGTGCCGATGATCGATGGCCTGATCAACCTCGATTATTATGGCCGCCCGCTCACCGATGCCGAGGTGGCGACCCAGCTGGTCTGCGTGTTCGTGGGCGGGACCGAGACGGTGCCCAAGATCACCGCCCATGGCCTGATGGAGCTGGCCGCCCGGCCCGATCAGCTTGCCGCCGTCCGCGCCGATCTGGAGACCAATGTCCCGATCGTGGTGGAGGAGATGATCCGCTACTGCGCGCCGGCCCAGTGGTTCATGCGCACCGCGCATAAGGACGTCGAGGTTGCCGGTCAGCAGATCAAGGCCGGCCAGCGCGTGATCGTGCTGTTCGGCTCCGCCGCGCGCGACCCGGAGGAGTTCGAGCGGCCCGACGAGTTCCTCTGGAACCGCCCGATCCAGCGGGTGCTCAGCTTCGGCTTCGGCCAGCATCACTGCATCGGCCTGCACCTCGCCCGGCTCGAGATCCGCACCCTGGTGCGCCAGTTCCTCGAGCGGGTGCCCGAGTTCCATTTCGACATGGACAAGTCGGTGCGGCTGCCGTCGAGTTTCCAATGGGGCTGGAACAGCCTGTCGGTCGTCATCGACTGATCATCCGCGACAACGAAAAAGGACGAGAGGCCTGTCATGAAGAGCATCGAACCCAAGATCGACCTGGCGCTGGACGCCCAGAACCATCTTGGTGAAACCCCGGTCTGGTCGGTCGCCGAACAGGCGCTCTACTGGGTCAATTGCGAGCATGAGCCCAAGCTGCAGCGCTGGAGCCCGACCACGGGCGAGCGCACCGAATGGGCGATGCCCGAGCGGATCGGCGGCTTCGTGTTCAAGAAGGCGGGCGGCCTGCTCGTCACCCTCGCCTCGGGCCTGTTCGATTTCGATCCGGAAAGCGGCGAGCTGACCAAGCGGGTATCCTCGCCGCTGCCCGACAATATCTCGCTCCACGAATGCAAGGTCGACCCCACCGGCCGCTTCTGGACCGGCTCGATCAACAACGCGATCGGCCCGGGCAATCTCAACCCCGGCGGCGGCGCACTGATGCGGCTGGAGGGCGACACCTTGGTGCCGGTGATCGAGGGGATCAGTTGCGCCAACGGCCTCGCTTTCTCGCCCGACGGGACGAAGCTCTATTTCACCGACAGCCCCACCGCGAAGACCCATGTCTATGATCTCGATCCGAAGACCGGCGCGATCAGCAATCAGCGGCTGCTGATCGACCTGGGCCCCGGCGAGGGCTTCGTCGACGGCGCGGGGATGGACGCCGAGGGCGGCTATTGGCCCACCATGGTCTATACCGGCGCGCTGCGCCGCTACACCGCCGATGGCAGCTGGGAACAGGAGATCAAGCTTCCGTTCCGCAACCCCACCATGTGCACCTTCGGCGGGGCCGATCTCGACACGCTCTACATCACCTCGATGGGCGAGGGCGGCAACGAACATGATGGCGGGCTCTATGCCTGGAAGCCCGGCGTGAAGGGCCTGCCCGAACCGCTGCTGGCCGATTGAGAACAGAAAAGAGGAGGGCAATATGATCCGCGAGAAACTGGCCAAGGGCGGCAGCATCTTCGGGACCTGGGCGACCGTGCCGAGCACGATCGCGGCCGAGCTGCTGGCCGGCGCCGGCTATGACTTCATCATCGTCGACACCCAGCATGGCGGCATCGCCGGCGACAGCCTGCTGCCGCTGCTGCAGACGATCGACGGCAAGGGCGTGCCCGCGCTCGTCCGCACCACCTGGACCGATCAGCCGCAGATCATGCGCGCGCTCGATCTGGGCGCGGCCGGCGTGGTGGTGCCGATGGTGTCGACCCCGGAGCAGGCCGCGCTGGCGGCGCAGGCGTGCCGCTATCCGCCGCACGGCATCCGCTCCTTCGGCCCGGTGCGCAGCTATTATTCGGCCGACGGCAGCGCGGTGGCGCCGCTCTGCATCGTCATGGCCGAGACCGCCGAGGCGCTGGCCAATATCGACGCGATCGCCGCCACCCCCGGGGTCGACGGCATCCTGATCGGGCCGATGGACCTGGCGCTGAGCATGGGCTTCTCGGTGCAGGAGGGGCTCGCCGTGCCCGACAAGGTGCTGGAGGCGACCAGCACGATCGTCGCGGCCTGCCGCAAGCACAACATCCTCTCGGCCTCGGCGGCGATCGGCCTTGCCAACGGCAAGGAGCTGGTGCGGCGCGGCGTGCAGCTGATCGCGGCGAGCGCGGACTCGCTGTTCATCCGTGCGGGCGCCGCGGCGGATCTCAAGGAAATGCGTGGGTGGCAGGCCTGATCCTGCCCGGTTGGGGTAAGAAGCTATGAAGATCGTGGTGGATTGGAACGCGTGCGACGGCAATGGGGTGTGCACGCTCGAGGTTCCTGAGCTGCTGGAGCTGGACGACGACGATAACCTCGTCGTCCTGTCCGAGACCTTCGATCCGGCGCTGCGCCCGAAGGTCGAGGCGGCGGTGCGGGTTTGCCCGAAGCGAGCACTGGCGATCGTCGGCGCATGAGCGGAACGAAGATTGCCATCGTCGGCGCCTCGCTCGCGGGCCTTACCGCGGCGAAGACCCTGCGGCGGTGCGGCTATGCCGGCCGCATCGTCCTGATCGGCGATGAAGCCCGCTTTCCCTATGACCGGCCGCCGCTGTCGAAGGAGATCATCCGCGGCGAATGGACCGCGCAGCGCATCGCGCTCGACACCGGCGAGCTGGAGGGGGTCGACTGGCGCATCGGCGTCGGCGCCCGCGCGCTGGATGCGGCGCAGCGGCGCATCTGGTTCGGCGACGGCAGCACTGAGACCTTCGACGGCATCGTCATCGCCACCGGCGCCAGCCCGCGCCGCCTGCCCGGCACCGATGTCGCCGGGGTGCATGTGCTGCGCTCGTTCGACGATGCGACGGCACTGCGGGCGGACCTTGAGAATGCCCGGCGGGTTGCCGTGGTCGGCGCCGGCTTCATCGGCCAGGAGATCGCCGCCTCGTGCCGCCAGATGGGCATCGACGTGATGATGGTCGAGGCGCGGGTGCCGAGCTGGCATGTTGTCGGCGACGAGATCGGCCGGATCATCGCCGAGCTGCACCGAAGCCGCGGGGTCGACGTGCGGTTGGGCGTCGCCGCCACCGCCTTCCTGGGCGACGAGCGGCTGGAGCGCATCCATCTGAGCGATGGCAATGTCGTCGATGTCGACGTGGCGGTGCTCGGCATCGGCGTCCAGCCCAACACCGCCTGGCTCGAAGGGTCGGGGCTGGAGATTGCCGACGGCGTGCTGTGCGACGAGACCTGCCTCGCCGCTCCCGGCATCGTCGCGGCGGGCGACGTCGCCCGCTGGCCCAACCGCCGCTATGGCGAGATCCGCCGGGTCGAGCATTGGGACAATGCCGTTCGCCAGGGCGACCATGCCGCGCGCCGGCTGTTGCAGGAACTGGGGTTGCTCAAGGAACTGGGGGGCGAGGCGGTGGGCGCCTATGCGCCGGTGCCGTGGTTCTGGTCCGATCAATATGGGCTGAAATTCCAGCTCGTCGGATCGCCGCTGGGGCATGAGGAAGTCACGGTGAGCCGCGATCCGCAGGGCCGCGACCGCTTCGTCGCGCTGTTCCGCAGGGGCGACCGGATGGTGGCCGCGGCGACGCTCGAAAGCACCGCCAAGCTGCTGCGCTATCGCCGGCTGCTCGAAGAGGATCCGGCCTGGGATCGCGTGCTCGAACAGGCCTAGCAGATGATGATGAGCCATAGATCATCATCATCTGCCAAGCCCGAGCGGCGCCTGAGCAATTTCAGCCGCGGATGCGTCAGCATCCTCGCGGCTGCGTGAGAAGGGAAGTCATTATGTCGCACGGTGATCAACTGCGCGCGCAGCTGGCCGATATCGTGGGCGCCGGCCAGGTCTTTGCCGGCGACGATATCGGCGAACATTATCGCGTTGATATCCTCGGCAAATATCGCAGCCATCCGTCGCTGCTCGTCCGCCCCGGTTCGACCGAAGAGGTGTCGGCGGTGATGAAGCTCGCCTCGGCGGCGGGCATCCCCGTCACCGTGGTGGGCGGCCAGACCGGCACCGCGGGCGGAGCCATCCCGTCGGAGGGCGGGCTCGCCCTCTCGCTGGAGCGGATGAACCGGATCGAGGAGATCGACACCGCGTCGATGACGATGACGGTCGAGGCCGGCTGCGTGCTGCAGACCGCGCAGGAGGCGGCCGAGAAGCAGGACGCCTTCCTGCCGCTCGACCTGGGTTCGCGCGGGTCGGCGGTGATCGGCGGCGTCGTCGCCTGCAACGCCGGCGGCAACCGGGTGCTGCGCTGGGGCATGACCCGCGACATGGTGCTGGGGCTGGAAGTGGTGCTGGCCGACGGCACGATCGTCAGCTCGCTCACCAAGATGCTCAAGGACAATGCCGGCTATAGCTGGAAACAGCTGCTGATCGGCAGCGAGGGGACGCTCGGCATCGTCACCAAGGCGGTGCTGCGGCTGCGGCCGCTGCCGACCACCAACCAGACCGCGCTGGTCGCCACCGAGACGTTCGAGGATGCGGTGAGCCTGCTGCGCAAGCTGGAGGTCGGCACCTCGGGCCGGCTCTCCTCCTACGAACTGCTTTGGGGCGACTTCTACGAGCAGATGACCGAGAGCCATCTGCCGGGCCGGCCGCGCCCGCTGCCGCTGGGGCATGGCTATTATGTCGTGCTCGAAGCGCTGGGCGGCGATGCCGAGGGCGACCCGGCCCAGTTCGAACGCATCCTGGCCGAGGAGATCGAGGCGGGCCGCGTGGCCGATGCGGTGATCGCCCAGTCCGAGCGCGAGCGCCAGTCGATCTGGGCGGTGCGCGAGGAGTTCTGGCCGATGCTGGAGGACTGGAAGCCCTTCGTCTCCTATGACGTCAGCATGGGGCTGGTCGACATGCCCCGCTTCGTCGATGCGGCGCGGGCGAACCTGCTGTCGGCCTTCCCGGCGGCGCGGATGATGTTCTACGGCCATGCCGGCGACGGTAATCTCCACATCCTCGTCACCCCCGGCGACGGCGACAATCTGCACGAGCATAAGCTGAACCAGCAGGTGTTCAAGGTGGTGCGCGAGGTCAACGGATCGGTTGCGGCCGAGCATTGCGTCGGCGTCTCGCGCAAGCCCTATCTCGACTGTTCGCGCAGCGAGGCCGAGCTGATGCTGATGCACAAGATCAAGACCGCGCTCGATCCGCAGAACATCCTCAATCCCGGCAAAGTGCTGGCGTGACCGGACGCATCCTTGTCGTCGGCGCCAGCGGCGTGATCGGCGCCGCGGCGGTCGAGCGCTTCGCCGCCGAGGGCTTCGAGGTCGTGGCGGCCTCGCGGCGCAAGCCGGTGCTGCCGGCATCGGTGGCGTTCGAGCATGTGCCGCTCGACCTCGACGATGCGGCCGCCTGCCAGGCGGCGGTCGCGGCGATCGGGCCGGTCAGCCACCTCGTGTATGCGGCGGTCGCCGAAAAGCCGGGCCTGATCGACGGCTGGAGCGATCCCGAGAATATCGCGCGCAACAAGACGATGTTCGCGAACATCGCCGGCCCGCTCGCGGCGGCCGGAACGCTGGCGTGGGTCGGCCTGCTCCAGGGCACTAAGGCCTATGGCGCGCATCTTCATCCGATGGAGCTGCCCGCGCGTGAGGACCGGCCGCGCGACCCGCACCCCAATTTCTACTGGGAGCAGGAGGACATTCTGCGCGAGTTGGCCGGCACCCATGGCTTCGGCTTCACCATCTTCCGCCCGCAGATATTGTTTGGCGGCGCCCCCGGTGCGGTGATGAACCCGGTGGTGGCGATCGGCGCCTTCGCCGCGATCTGCCGCGAACGGGGCGTCCCCTTCGCCTATCCGTCGAGCGCGGCGCTGATGTGGGAGATGACCGACGCGCTGCTACTGGCCGACGGCATGGCCTGGGCGGCGGGCAACCGGGCGGCGCATGGGCAGATCTACAACATCACCGATGGCGACGTGTTCGTGCTGCGCGATGCCTGGCCGCACCTCGCCACCGCGCTGGGGTTGGAGGCGGCCGAGCCGCAGCCGCGCAGCCTGGCCGCCTTCTTCGCCGAACCGGAATCGATCGCGGCGTGGGACCGGCTGGTCGAGCGCCACGGCCTGCTGCCGCACAGCCTGGCCGCCTTGGTCGGGGAGTCGCATCATTATGTCGACATGCTGCTCGACGCGCGGGTGATCGCGGGCGGCGGGCTGCCGACGATCGTGAGCGCGATCAAGATCCGCAAGGCGGGCTTCACCCAATGCATGGACAGCCTCGACAGCCTGATCTTCTGGCTGCGGCGGATGGAGGAAACAAGGGTCCTGCCGCCTCTGCGGTGAGCAGGAAAACAGGAGGAGAGGATGATGAGCGGAACCGACAAGCCCCTGGAGGGCAAGATCGCTATCGTCACCGGCGCGAGCCGCGGCATCGGCGCCGCGATCGCCGAGCGGATCGCCAGCGCGGGCGCCGAGGTGATCGTCTGCGCCCGCACGATCAGCGGCGATCCCGCGCAGGGTACCGCCGAGGCGACCGTCGAGCGCATCCGCACACGCGGCGGCAAGGCGCATGCGATGCCGCTCGACGCTACCGATGGCGAGAGCCGCGCGGCGCTGATCGCGCAGGTGGCCGATCGCTTCGGCCGCATCGACATCCTCGTCAGCAACGCCGGCACCGCGGCCTATGAGCCGACCGACAAGATGAGCCTGGCCACCGCCGAGCAGCAGATCGCCCTCTATTTCACCGGCCCCTGGCATCTGATGAGCCTCGTGATCCCGCACATGAAGAAGCAGGGCGAGGGGCGCATTCTCCAGATCGGCTCCTGCGTGATCCGTCCGCCTCAGCGGCCCTTCGACGTCCATATGGCCGGGCGCGGCAACGAGACCCTCTATGGCGGGGTCAAGGCCGGCGTTCACCGCTTCGCGCTCGGCCTCGCCGCCGAGCTTCATGCCGACAATATCGCGGTCAATGTGCTCGGCCCGGTCGGCGCCGTCTATACGCCGGGGCTCGCCGCGCTCGATCTGGGCATCACCGAGGACATGGCGATCTGCGAGCCCGTCGAGGACATGGCCGAGGCGGCGCTGGACATGCTCGACAAGCCGATCAGCTACAGCGGCGAGTTCGAACTCTCGTACAATTATCTCGACCGGATCGGCCGTTCCTCGCGGACGCTCGACGGCGCCGGCGTCGTGCGCGAGCGGGAGCCGGCCGATGTCTGAGAAGGTCTTCATCTTCGACGAGATCGTGGTGGCCGAGAGCCAGAGCGCGAAGCTGCGCGCCGCCTATCTCGACCAATATGCCCCCACCGCCCGGGCGCGCGGAATGGTGCTGGAGGGCGCCTGGCGCTCGCCGCCGGTGGAACTGCCGGACCGGCAGATGACGCTCCACTTCCTCTGGTCGGTGGCCAATGTCGGCGGCTGGTGGGCGATGCGCCTGGGCGCCGCGCGCGCCAACCCCGAACTCGACGTGCCGCTCGACGGCGACGAGGAAAAGCTGCGCTGGTGGGCGTGGGTCGACGATGTCGCGGTCAGCCGCAAGCGCAGCTTCCTGACCGACATCGCGGAGGCGGACCATGTTTAATCTCCTCCACGTGATCGACCTGGGCGCCGACGCCGCGGCCGCCGCTGATCTCGCCGCGACGCTCGCCGATCTCGGCAAGGCGCTGCCCGGTGTCGTCACCTGCGCGGCCGGCGCCACCCTGCCGCGCTCGCTCAACGGCCAGCACATCCTCTGGCGGATCAGCTTCGCGACCGAGGTCGATCATTGGGCCGCCCTGTCCTCGCCACAGTGGCGCGACGAGATCGCGCCGCTGCTCGATCCGGCCAAGGGTGTGAGCGTCGATCGGGTCTCCTATCGCCCCAGCCTGTCCGACGCCTCGGCGGGGCGGCAGACGCCCGGCATCTGGCGTTGCCTCACCCTCTCGGTCGACGCGGGCACGTCGGCGGCAGAGATCGTCCAGTTCGAGAAGGATACGGCGCTGATGCCGATCCATGTGCCGGCGATCCGCAACTGGGCGCTGTGCAAGGTGGTCGCCTCCTCGGGCCGCCGCCGCTGGACCCATGTCTGGGAACAGGAGTTCGACGACGTCGCCGGGCTCGAAGGGCCGTACATGCTCGACCCGATCCATTGGGGCCTGGTCGATGGCTGGTTCGACCCCGAATGCCCGCAGCGCATCGTCGACCCCTTCCTGATCCACGCCGCCTTCGCGATCGACGAGGCGGTGATCGTGTGAGAGCGGCAATTTTTCCTCCCCTGCATTTGCAGGGGAGGAATTGAAGGGGAGGTATCCATGACCGAACTGCGTTTCGACGGCCGGGTCGCGATCGTCACCGGGGCGGGGGGCAATCCCAGCATGGGCCGCAGCCATGCGCTGCTGCTCGCCAGCCGGGGCGCGAAGGTCGTCGTCAACGATATCGGCACGGTGCGCGAGGTGACCGGCTATGCCGGTAGTGCCTCGGCCCAGGCGGTGGTCGACGAAATCCGCGCGGCGGGCGGGGAGGCGGTGGCCGACAGCCACGACATCTCCACCGAGGCCGGCGGCAATGCGCTGATCGCCACCGCGATCGACGCGTTCGGCGGGGTCGATATCCTCGTCAACAATGCCGGCATCTGCATCATGGCCCCGCTCGATGCGATGACCTCGCGCGACTATGCGCGCCATATGGAGGTCAACATCATGGGCCCGGTGTGGACGAGCCGGGCGGCCTGGCCGCACATGAAGGCGAAGGGCTATGGCCGCATCGTCAACATCGGTTCGGGCGGCATGGCCGGGGCGGGCGCGCTGCTCAGCGCCTATGGCACCAGCAAGGGCGGGCTCTTCTCGCTCACCCGCACCCTGGCGGCGGAGGGCAAGCCGCTCGGCATCAAGGCCAACACCGTCCACCCCAACGCCTTCACCCGCATGCTCGCCTCGCAGCAGGAGGAAAGCTCGGCGCTGTTCCGCGACGCCAAGGCGAACATGCCGGCCGAACTGGTCTCGCCGCTGGTCGCCTTCCTCGCGCATGAGGACTGCCCGGCGAATGGCGAGTGTTTCGATGCGACCGGCGGCCACATCCAGCGCACCTATATCGCCCAGACCCCCGGCTTCACCGATCGCGAACTGACGATCGAGCGGCTGGCCGAGCGCTGGGACGAGGTGATGGACGTCGAGGGCTCGGCGATCCTCAACCCGGCGATCTTCGATGTGGGGACATGGGCGGTGAAGCCTTATAAGCCGGCGGAGTAAACCAGCCACTTTCTCTACGTCATGCCAGCGAAGGCTGGCATCTCGGGAGATGAAGTGGTGTCCTGGCCTCCTGAGATGCCAGCCTGCGCTGGCATGACGGACAAGGGAAAATGTGGAGAATATCCCAGTGACCGTTGCCACCGACACCAAGCTCGACGACTTCACCGTTGGCCCCGTCGATCCGCTGATGCTGGCGCTCTATGCCGGCGCCTCGGGCGACCATACGAAGATTCATGTCGACGAGGGCGTGGCGAAGAGCGTCGGCCTGCCCGGCGTGATCGGCCATGGCCTGCTGACGATGGCGTTCGTCGGCCGCGCGGCGAAGCATTGGTATGGGCTGCGCGAGACCAGGCGGCTGTGGGTGCGCTTCTCGGCGCCGGTGCTGCTCGGCGACATGCTGACCGTGACGGGCTCGATCATCGACAGCCGCCGCGAGGGCGATCGCATCGTCGAGGAACTGTCGATCGAGGTGATCGCCACCGGCGAGCGCAAGGTGCTGAGCGGCGGCGCCACCGTCGAGCGGGCGGCCTGAGCGATGGCCGGACGCGCGACCTATGAGCTGGTGGACGGCATCGCCACCATCACCCTCGATGATCCGAAGACCCGCAACGCGCTCGACCTCGCCATGGCGGCCGACGTCCGCGCGGCGCTGACGCGTGCCGCCGACGAGGCGAGGGTCGTCGTCCTCACCGGCGCCAATGGCAGCTTCTGCAGCGGCGCGAACGTGATGACGGTGATGCCGACTGGCGCTGAGGATGCTCCCGACCCGATCGCCTTCATGGCCGAGCATTTCGACCCGGTGATGTCGGGCCTGCGCGACCTGCCGATCCCGCTGGTCGTCGTGGTGAGCGGCCCGGCGGTGGGCTTCGGCGCCGGCATCGCGCTGATGGGCGACCTGATCGTCGCTGCCGACAGCGCCTATTTCCAGCTCAGCTTCCGCGGCATCGGCCTCGGCGCCGATGGCGGCGTCACCTACACCCTGCCGCGCATGCTCTCGCGGGTCCGCGCGATGGAGTTGCTGCTGCTCGGCCGCCGCCTGCCCGCCGCGAAGGCGCTCGACTGGGGGCTGGTGAACGAGGTGTGGCCCGAGGCCGAGCTGGCCGGCGGGGTTGCGGCGCTGGTCGCCGATCTCGGCTCGGGACCCAAGTCGCTCGGCCTCGTCCGCCGTGAGGTGTGGGGCGCGCTCGATCGCGAGTGGACCGAACAGCTCACCGCCGAGGCGCTGATGCAGGGCGCGGCCGTCCAGACCGAGGATTTCCGCGAGGGCGTGCTGGCGTTCAAGGAGAAAAGGAAGCCGGTGTTTAGGGGCAAATAATTCCTCCCCTGCCTTTGCAGGGGAAGGGGACCATGCGCAGCATGGTGGAGGGGCTTCTTCCCTCGATCGTTGCGCCAGCCCCTCCACCGCTCTTCGAGCGGTTCCCCTCCCCGTTCCGGGGAGGAATAAGGTGGGCTAAGCCGCCGCCAGCCCGGCGAACTCGTCCGGCACCGGCACCCCCGCCTGCGTCAGCGTATTCCCCACGTCCGACACGGTCGCGCGGCGGAAGTCGCGGCGCCAGCGCAGGTCGTCATAGTCGGTGGCGCGGTGCATGGTGCAGCGATTGTCCCACATCACCACGTCGCCCTGCCGCCAGCGATGGCGGTAGAGATATTGCGGCTGGGTGGCGTGGGCGATCAGCTCGTCGGCCAGCGCCAGCGACTCCTCGGCGCCCATCCCCACGAAGCGTTCGATGTGCGAGGCGAGGAACAGCGCGCGGCGCCCGCTCTCCGGAAGGGTGCGGACCAGAAGCTGCGGCACCGGCGGCGCGCTCGCGCGCATTTCCTCCGGGAAATCGTCGAGCCCGTAGCGCTTGCGCGAAGCGAACCAGTTGTGGACCGCGACCAGTGGCTCCAGCTGGCGCTTGCGCCAGCCCTCCAGCCCATCCCAGGCGGCGCGCATGTCGGCGAACAGGGTGAAGCCGCCGACCGGCGCGATCGACGTGCCGTGGAGGATCGAGGCCTGCGCCGGGCGGAAGTTGAACGAGCTGTCGGTGTGCCACAGCTTGTCGCCCTCGCGCAGCAGGCGGAGATAGCTGTCCCCGCTCCAGAGCTGCCCGTCGCCCGAGAGGTTGGAGACGTCGACCAGCGAGTCCTCCAGCCGGGCCTTGTGGTTGAACTGCTTGCCGAAGCTCGGCTCGATCGGGCCGAAATGGCGCGCGAAGGCGAGATGCTGTTCGGTGTCGAGCGCCTGGCCAGGAAAGACCAGCACGGCATGCGTCCAGAAGGCGGCCTTGATCGCGTCCACCGTCGCGGCATCGAGCGGCCGCGACAGGTCGACGTCGCCGATCTCCGCGCCGAACTCGCCGGCGATCGGATAGACGCTGATCGTCACGCCGCGCTCACCTCGAACGCCTGGTAATCGTCGGCGGCGGCCTCGTCGCACGCCTGACGATAGGCGATCATCCCGCCCAGATAGGGCAGGATCGTGCGCGGTTTGCCGGGGACGTTGGCGCCCATGTACCAGCTCGCGGCCTTGGGATAGAGGGTGTGGTCGGCGACGGTGCGGGCATGCTCGCCCCATGCGCTCTCCTTGTCGGGCCGCGCCTCGATCGCGCCGCCGCCCTTCGCCTCCAGCATCGCGATGCAGTCGACGATCCAGTTGACGTGCTGGTCGATCGCGGCGGGCATGTTCGACAGGACCGAGGGGCTGAGCGGCCCCGTGACGGTGAACAGATTGGGGAAGCCCGCCATCATCAGGCCCAGATAGGTCTCGGGTCCGTCGGCCCATTTGTCGCGCAGCGAGCGCCCGCCTTTGCCGCGGATATCGATCCGCAGCAGCGGCCCCGTCACCGCGTCGAAGCCGGTGGCGAAGACGATCGCATCGACCGGATACGCCTGGCCGCCCGCGACGATCGCATCCTCGGTGATCGCGGAGATCGGCGCCTGGCGCAGGTCGACCAGCGAGACGGTGGGCCGGTTGAAGGTCTCGTAATAATGGGTGTCGAGGCAGGGGCGCTTGGTGCCGATCGGATGATCGGTGGGGATCAGCGCCTCGGCCACTGCCGGGTCCTTCACCGTGGTGCGGATATGGTCGCGCACCACCTGCGCGGCGAGGTCGTTGACCCGCTCGTCGACCAGCACCGTATCGAAATTGTTGAGCAGGCCGAAGCCGCCCAGCTCCATATGGGTGCGATAGGCCGCCAGGAAATCCTCGTCCTCGCGGCCGATCTCGGCCTCGCACGGGCCGGCCGAGCGCGGTAGATGGCCGTGGTTCGAACTGGTGGCGCCGGTGCGATAGGCGTCGAAATTGGCCTTGTGCTCGGCCTTCTCGGCCTCGCTCAGCGGGCGGTTCTTCGCCGGGATGCTGAAATTGGCGGTGCGCTGGAAGACGGTGAGTTGCGCGGCCTGGGCCGCGATCAGCGGGATCGCCTGGATGCCGCTCGACCCGGTGCCGATCACCGCCACGCGCTGGTTGGTGAAGTCCACCGGCTCATGCGGCCAGGCCGAGGTGAAATAGGTCCGGCCCCGGAAGCGCTCCACCCCTTCGATCTCGGGGGTCTTGGGGGCGGAGAGGCAGCCGAGCGCGGTGATGCAGTAGCGCGCGCTCAGGCTGTCGCCATCGGCCGTCGTCGCGGTCCACAGCCGGCTCGCCTCGTCATAGGAAAGCGCCGTCACCGCGGTGTCGAAGCGATAGTGGCGGCGCAGGTCGAGCCGGTCGGCCACCCAGTTGAGATAGTCGAGGATCTCGCCCTGCGCGGGGTAGCGTTCGGACCAGGTCCATTCGCGCGCCAGCTCGTCGGAGAAGAAATATTGGTAGACCGGAGTCTCGCTGTCGCAGCGCGCGCCGGGATAGCGATTCCAGTACCAGGTGCCGCCGACTCCCGAGGCCTGCTCGAAGCCCTGCACCGACAGGCCCATCGCCCGCAGCCGCTGGATCGCCATCATCCCGCCGAAGCCCGCGCCGATCACGATCGCGTCGACCGTCTCGTCCCGTCCGCTCATCCCTCTCTCCCGATGAGGTTCCTCATTATCGGGGAGGATGGGGTGTCTTCAGCCGCAGCGCCAATAGGAATGAGGCATATGGGTCATGCCGATTCCCATAGCACACTGCTATTTGACAAAACTGGCCCCGAAACCCGCAATGGCGCCATATTAAACGCCATCGGGAGGGGCGCCGGCACATGCGGTTCAAGGACAAGGTTGCGATCGTCACCGGTGGCGCGGCGGGCATGGGGGCGGCCACCGTCCGCATGATGGCGCGCGAGGGCGGCAAGGTCGCGATCTTCGATCTCGATGCCGAGAAGGGCAAGGCGCTGGTCGCCGAGTTGGGCGCCGACACTGCCAGTTTCACGCGGGTCGACGTCACCGATTTCCAGGCGCTGGCGGAGGCGATCGAGGCGGTCGTCGCGCGGTTCGGCGGGCTCGATATCCTCGTCAACAATGCCGGCATCGGCACCCTCGCCAAGTCGCCCGAGCTGGCGATCGAGGAGTGGCACAAGGTGATGGCGGTGGACATCCACGCGGTCTTCTACGCCTGCAAGGTCGCGATCCCGCATCTGCGCCTGCGTGGCGGGGCGATCGTCAACACCGCCTCGATCTCGGGCATGGGCGGCGATTATGGGATGACCGCCTACAACGCCGCCAAGGGCGCGGTGATCAACTACACCAAGGCGCTCGCGGTCGACCATGCCGCCGAGGGCATCAGGGTCAACGCGCTCTGCCCGGGGCTGATCGAAACCCAGCTCACCGAGGGGATCAAGGCGATGCCTTCGCTGCTCGACGAGTGGGTGGGCGGCATCCCGATGAAGCGCGCGGGCAAGCCCGAGGAGATGGCCGAGGTGATCACCTTCCTCGCCTCCGACGCGGCGAGCTACGTCACCGGATCGATCGTCGTCGCCGATGGCGGCAAGACCGCCTGGACCGGCCAGCCCGACGCGACGGTGCTGCTCCAGCTCTGAATAGGGTTTATATTCACGCCGATTGGAGAGAATCATGGCGAAGACAAACGAGAATAGCGCGTTCCAGATCTTCCGCGCCGCCGAGGCCCCCTCGCTGATGGAGGCGCAGTGCATGTCGCTGGCCCCCTTCGCCGAGAAGATCGTCCCCTCGCTGGTCAAGGCGAACGAGGCGGGCATGGCCGATGGCGAGCAGGTGAAGGTGCTGTTCAACGTGCCGGGCTTCAGCCTCACCCATGTCTGGTTCAAGAAGCATTTCCCGCTGCCGCTCCACAGCCATGACGCGGACTGCCTCTATTATATCATCGCCGGCAGCGTCCGCCTGGGCACCGAGGAACTGGGACCGCGCGACGGCTTCTTCATTTCGAAGGACGTGCCCTACACCTACAAGCCGGGAGCCGAGGGTGTGGAACTGCTCGAGTTCCGCCATGCCACCGCGTTCAACTTCGTGAACCAGGCCAATGGCGTCGCCTTCTGGGAGAAGGCGGCCGAGACCGCGGCGGCCAATCGCGAGGACTGGAAGACGGCGAAGATGCCGGCGCTGAACGCCTGACGCCGGGATCCACATGCGCGCATTGTTGAGCCTCACCCCCGGGCTGGACGGCCTGGCGGTCGACGAGCATCCCCTGCCCGAGCCCGGCGAGGGCGAGATCCGTATCCGCGTCCGCGCGGGCGGGATCGCCTTTGCCGACATGCTGACGATCCAGGACCTCTACCAGGTGAAGCGCGACCGGCCGTTCGTGCCGGGCATGGAGGTGTCGGGCGAGGTCGACGCGATCGGGCCGGGGGTGAACGGCTTCAAGGAGGGCGACCGGGTGTTCGGCACCGCGCCCACCGGCGCGCTTGCCGAGTTCGCGATCATGCCCGCAAGGATGGCGCTGCACATGCCCGCGGCGATGAGCTTCGTCGATGGCGCGGCGTTCACCTCGGCTTATGCGACGGGCTATCATGCGCTCAAGCAGCGCGCGCGCATGGCGCCGGGCGAAAGCCTGCTGGTGCTGAGCGCGGCGGGCGGCACCGGCCTGGGCATGGTCCAGCTCGGCGCGGCGATGGGCGCGCGGGTGATCGCCGCCGCCTCGACCGAGGCGAAGGTGGCGCTGGCGCGCGACCATGGCGCCGATGCCGGGATCGTCTACGCCGCCGATCCGACCCCCGAGGCGATGAAGGATTTCGGCGCGGCGCTGAAGGCGATCGACAAGCGCGGCATCGATATCGTCGCCGATATCGTCGGCGGCGGCTATGCCGAACCGGCGATCCGCGCGCTCGCCTGGAAGGGGCGCTTCCTGGTGATCGGATTTCCCGCCGGCATCCCGAAGATCGCCGCCAATCTGCTGCTGCTGAAAGGCGCCGATGCGGTCGGCGTGTTCTGCGGCGCCTTCCTGGAGAAGGAGCCCGAGCTGGCCCGGCGCAACATGGACGAGCTGCTCGCCTTCTATGTCACCGGCAAGCTGCGCCCACATGTCTCGGATACCGTGCCGCTGGAACGGACCGCCGACGCCTTCCGCCGCCTCGGTGGGCGCGAGGTGCTCGGCAAGTTGGTGATCACGCTGGACTGAAAATCCCAGCTTCAGAATCGTCACTCCAGCGAAAGCTGGAGTCTCGGGAGAGGGGAGAAGAGCGCGAGGCAGGAGCCGCCTGAGACTCCAGCTTTCGCTGGAGTGACTCATTGGGAGGAGAGTGCGTCCTCTTAGGTAGTCCTCCGGAACGATCCCGATGCTGCATCGCAGCACGACTCATGCTAGCCTCCGGCCATCCGGTCTGGAGGAGTCGCCATGACGATCCGTAACCTGCCCGATGCCACCGATCCGCCGTTGCCGCTGAGCCTGTTCGAACTGCCGCGCGCCTTCATCGAGCCGTCGGTGCGCGCCTGCCGGCTGTTCAACACGATGCTCGACAGCCTGTTCTACGACGTGCCGGGTCTCAACCGCGAACTGGCCGCCAAGGATCCAGCCACTGTGGCAAGCGGGGAGAAGCCGCCGTCGCGGATCGTCGATTTCGATGCGCTCGCCGACCCGGAAGGCTCTCTGCTGCTGATCGACGCGGCCACCGCGCCCTATGTCCACAAATATAAGGACGTCCAGCTCTTCCTGACCTCGCCCTATCAGGAGACCCGCGACGTCGAGGTGGTGACGATTACCGGGGTCGGCAGTTCGGCGCTCGGCAGTGCCGCGCTGGCGTGGGACATATCGGTCGCGCTGGGCAGGCCGGTGCTGGCGATCGTGCCCGGCTATGGCGTCGCCGATGTCGTCCTGCAGGGCATGGGCGGCTGGTTCGGCTTCGGCCTCCATGATTTCCTGCAGAGCAAGAGCCTGATCCAGAACGAACTGGCCAGTGTCGCGCCGAGCACCGCCAGCATCGGGCGGGGCCTGTCCGCCACCACGCCCGACGCCAAGACCGTCCATGGCGGCCCGGTCTTCCGCCAGGGCTCGGGATCGTCGGACGTGCTCCACGCCCTGCTCCAATATCGCGAGGCGCCGTTCCGGCTGCTGGTCGGCCACAGCAAGGGCGCGCTTCAGATCGGCAACGCGATCCGCTCGCTGCCGCCGGGGAAGAGCCGAGACCTCCAGGTCGTGACCCTGGGCTGCCCGATCGCCGAGAGCGTCGAGGGCGTCGACTATCGCCAGTATCTCGGCCTCTACGACGCGCTGGGCCAGCTCAACGCCTGGGGCAACCGTCCCGACGACTGGGTGCCGACCTGGCACACGACCAACCCCACCCTGCCGCCCGCGATGGATGCGGGCGCGTTGACCCGTGAGGCGGTCGGCGCCTGAACCGGGCCGGGCTTACACCGCCCGGATCACCCGCACCCGGTCGGCGATCACCCGGCCGCTGATGTTCGCCGCCATGTTCGCCCAGTCATGGCCGTGCGGCGCGCCGGGGTGGAGGTGGAACTCGCAGGAGACGCCGGCGGCCAGCAGCTTCTGGGCATAGACCAGGCTCTCGTCGCGGAAGATGTCGAGCTCGCCCACCTCGATATAGGCGGGGGCCAGCCCGGCGAAGTCGGCGAGCCGCGACGGGGCGAGATAGGGCGAGGCATGGTTGCTGCCGCGCGCCTCGCCCAGGATCGCGTCCCAGGCGGTGGTGTTGGCGTCGTAGCTCCACAGCGCGGTGGAGGCGAGCAGCGGATCGGGCACGGTGTTGCGATCGTCGATCATCGGATAGATCAGGATCTGCTTCGCCAGCGCGACCCCCGCGTCGCGTGCCAGGATCGCGCCCGCCGCGGCGACCCCGCCGCCGCCGCTGTCGCCCATGATCGCGATGCGGGCCGGGTCGACGCCCAGCGCCGCCGCCTCGCCGACCAGCCAGTGCAGCCCGGTCAGCGCGTCGCGGCCGAGGCCGACCGCGCTATGCTCGGGAGCGAGGCGATAGTCGACCGAGAGGAAGGGCACCCCGGTGATCGCGACATAATGGCGCAGCAACCGATCGTAGAGCGCGGCCGATCCCGCCACCATCCCGCCGCCATGGACATAGAGGATCGCCGATCCCGGCCCGCCGCCTTCGGGCGCGTACCAGATCATCGGCACGCTGCCGCCATCGGGGGCGGTGGTCTCATGGGGTGTGGCGGTGACGCCGGGGGCGTCGGGCAGGGTGGCGAAGACCGGGGCCATCGATGCGTCGGTGATGCGGCGCAGCCCCTCGATGTCGCCCGGCGCGAGCACCTCCATGCCGGTCGAGGCCATGCCGAAGGCGGCCAGCGCGGCGGCGATTTCCGGATCGAGCGTGAACATGATTCTTCCCCTCCTGTCTTTGCATCATGGGTGCCCGCCGCACGGGGAATCGACAAGCGCCAATCCCTTCCGGTAAGCCGTTTCGGTAAGGAACTTTTCGCTAGGGTGAGCGTAGGCTTTCGGTCGTTCGCCGGTTGCGGCGCGGCCATGGTTGGGGGACGCGAGGTTATGGGCAATACGCCGCGCGCGGCGGGCTGGCTGGGCGTCGCCGCGGGGCTGTGCGGCTGCGCGCTGCCGGCCGTCGCCCACGCGCAGAGCATCGAAGAGCTGCGCGACATGCCGATCTCGTCGCTCGCCAGTCTCGACGTCACCTCGGTCACCAAGTCGCCCGCCGCGCTCGCCGACGCGCCGGCCTCGATCTACGTCATCACCCATGACGACATCGTCCGCTCGGGCTCGCTCACCCTCGCCACGATCCTGCGTCTCGCCCCCAATCTCCAGGTGCTGCGCGGCAGCGCGACCGACGTGTCGATCTCGGCACGCGGCATGGGCGGCAACAAGGATGCGCAGAGCTTCCCCAACAAGCTGCTGGTGATGATCGACGGCCGCAACGTCTACTCGCCCCTCTATGGCGGCGTGTACTGGGACATGCAGGACGTGCTGCCCGAGGATGTCGAGCGGATCGAAGTGATCAGCGGGCCGGGCGCTACCATGTGGGGCGCCAACGCCTTCAACGGCGTGATCAACATCATCACCCGCAACGCCGGCACCACCCAGGGGCTGTACGGCACCCTTGTCGGCGGCAACCGCACCTATGACCTGGGGCTGCGCTATGGCGGCTCGCTGGGCGAGAACGCCAATTTCCGCCTGTTCGTGAAGCGGCACCAGAATTTCGACAGCGCCAAGACCGCCAATGACGACGCCAAGCGCACTCAGGGCGGCTTCCGCATCGACTGGAGCCTGTCGGCGATCGACACGCTGATGGTGCAGGGCGATCTCTATCGCGGTTCGCGCTCGCGCGGAGTGTCGCCCGACGAGAATACGCGCGGCCAGGATGTGGTGCTGCGCTGGGAGCGGGTCTCCCCCTCGGGCTCGTCGCTGCGGGTCCAGACCTATTATGACCATGCCGGCCGGCAGGTGGAGAAGGGCGGCGACGGGTTCAGGGTCGATACGTTCGACGGCGACATCCAATATGGCCTGGCCCCGATCGGCCCGCACGAGATCGCGGTGGGCGCCGGCGCGCGCATCATCCGCTACGATATCGATACGGTGGGCGACCTGCGCTTCGTCCCTGGCCGTCGCACCCTCAAGATGGGCAATGTCTTCGTCCAGGACAGCATCCACCTCGGCCCCGCGCTCACCGCGATCGTCGGGCTGAAGCTCGAGGATGCCGCCTTCGTCGATCCCATGTTGCTGCCCAGCCTCCGCCTGTCGTGGAAGCCGCGCGAGGCGACGCTGTTCTGGGGCGCGATCTCGCGCGCGGTGCGATCGCCCACGCCGTTCGACAATGACGTCGCCGAACGGCTCGACGGGATCGACTTCATCGCCGGCTCGTCGCGCTTCCGCTCGGAAAAGCTGACCGCCTATGAGGCGGGGACCCGGCTGATCCTGAGCCAGCAGGCCTCGGTCTCGGTCTCGGCCTTCTACAATGACTATGACGATCTGCGCAGCCTGGAGCCGAGCCCGGGCACGATCGTGCCGCTGGTCTGGGGCAACGGCATCAAGGGATATAGCTATGGCTTCGACGCCTGGGGCGACGTGCGCCTGGCCGACTGGTGGCGGATCAAGCCGGGTTACAGCCTGCTGATCGACAAGTTCGCCTTCAAGCCGGGCGCCAGCGGGGCGCTGGGCCTGTCGCAGGTGACCAACGATCCCAAGCATCGCGCGTCGCTGCGATCGTCGATGGACATCGGCTCGCAGATCAACGTCGACGCCGATCTGCGCTATGTCAGCTCGCTGCCCAACCCCTATCTGAAGGGCTATGTCGAGCTGGGCATGCGCCTGGGCTGGCAGTTCGACGAGCGCGCCGAAGTCTCGGTGTCGGGCTTCAACATGCTGCACAAACGCCATCGCGAGGTGCCCGCCACCCAGGGGCGGGCGATCCGGCGCAGCTTCTTCGCGGCGCTGAAGTGGACGATCTGAGCCATCCTCGCTCTTCCGGGCCGGGCCGTCGCGCCCGCGCCGTCGCGCTCGCCGCGGCGCTGGCGTTCGCCGGGATTCCGGCGGGCCCGGCGCCGGCGGTCGCCGCCGAGCCGCCGCTCGAACAGGCGGTGAAGGCCAGCTTCCTGTTCAAATTCGCGCCCTTCGTCGAATGGCCGCCGCGCGCCTTTCCGGCGCCGGGCAGCGCCTTTGCGATCTGCCTGCTCGGCGACAATCCCTTCGGCACTCTGGTCGACGAAATCGTGCGCGGCCAGCGGATCGGCGGGCGCCGCGTGCTCGTCCGCCGGCTCGGCGGTCCAGGCGATGCGGCGGGCTGCCAGATGCTGTTCGCGGGCCATTCGGGCGATGCCGGCTATGCGCCCTGGTCGGGCGTCGCGGGCCAGCCGGTGCTGACGATCAGCGACCGGAGCAACGGTGTGCCGGGGGCGATGATCCAGTTCGTCAACCAGGGCGGGCGGATCCGTTTCCAGATCGACGATGGGGCGGCCAAGGCCAATGGGCTGGCGATCAGCTCGAAGCTGCTGGGCCTTGCGATTGCGGTGGACAGGAAATGAGTGACGAACCCCCGATCCCGACGACGACCCCGGCCACTCGCCTGTCGGCCCCGGCCTGGACCACGCGGCTGGCGGCGACGCCGATCACCGGCGCGCTGCTGGGCCTGCTGCTGCTCGCCGCCGCGCTGATCTTCCTGATCCAGAACGACCGGATCGCCAATGAGGAGAAGCTGCAGCAGATCGGCGTGCAGGCGCGGGTGATGGCTAAGGCGATCGCCGCCCCGCTCGCCTTCGACGACAATGCCGCGCTCCAGGAATATATCAACGCGCTGCGCGCCGATCCGCAGGTGATGGCGGTGGGCGCCTATGACGAGAATGGCAGGCTCGTGGCCGGCTACAGCCTGCCCCCGGCGATGCTGCCCGGCCGCGCCGATCCCAGCCCGCCGCGCTTCAGCGGGCGCGACCTGATCGTCACCGCCGAGGTGGCCGAGGGGAGCACCCGGCTCGGCTCGGTCTATCTGCGCACCGCGCTCGACAGCTGGCAGCGCCGCGCCGCCCGCTATCTGGGCATCGCCGTGATCCTGCTGACCGCGGCACTGCTGATCACCCTGCTCGGCGCCTCCTATGCCCGCCTGCGCGAGGCGCACAACCGGCTGCAGGAGGAAACCGCGAACCGCGAAAAGGCCGAGGAGGCACTGCGCCAGTCGCAGAAGATGGAGGCGCTCGGCCAGCTCACCGGCGGGGTCGCGCACGACTTCAACAATCTGCTGATGGTCGCGTCCGGCGGGCTCGACCTGATGGAGCGGACCACCGATCCGGTGCGGATCGAGCGGCTGAAGAACGGCATCCGCCAGGCGGTCGATCGCGGCACCAAGCTGACCCACCAGCTGCTCGCTTTTGCGCGCCGCTCGCCGCTGCGCAGCGAGGTGATCGACCTGGGTGAGCGGATCCGGGGCATGGACACCTTGCTCGATCGATCGCTGGGCGAGGGCACGACCGTGCATATGGACCTGCCCGCCCATCTCTGGCCGGTCGAGGTCGATCCCTCGCAGCTCGAGGTGGCGGTGCTCAACATCGTCATCAACGCGCGCGACGCGATGGCGAAGGGCGGGCCGATCGCGATCACCGCGCACAACCTGCCCGCCGGGCCGGGCGGGCAGGATCAGGTGCGCCTGGCGATCGCCGATCGCGGCGCCGGCATCCCCGCCGAACAGCTCAGCCGCATCTTCGAGCCCTTCTTCACCACCAAGGGGGTGGGCAAGGGCACCGGGCTGGGGCTCAGCCAGGTCTATGGCTTCATGCGCGCCTCGGGCGGCGAGGTGGTGGTCGACAGCGTGGTGGGCGAGGGGACGACGATCGCGCTGCTGCTGCCGCGCTCGCAAAAGCCGGTCCCGCGCGCCGAACCGGCGGGCGAGACCACCACGACGATCGCGCGCGAGGCGCCCCGTGTCCTGCTGGTCGAGGATGACGACAGCGTCGCCGAGACCCTGACCGGCATGCTCGGCGAACTGGGGTGCCGGGTCGAGCGCTCGGCCAATGGCGCGATGGCGCTGGCGCGGCTGGAGATGGACGCCAGCTTCGCGCTGGTGCTGTCGGACATGATCATGCCGGGCGAGGTGAGCGGGATCGACCTGGTCCGCGCGATCGCGCGGCGCTGGCCCGATCTGCCGACGATGCTGATGACCGGCTACAGCACCGCTGCGGCAGCGGCGGTGAAGGAAGGCATCCGCCTGCTCGCCAAGCCCTTCACGATCAAGGACCTGGCCCAGCAGGTCGAGGCGGCGATGGCGGGCAAGGAGAAGGGGGAATAGCTCTTCACAATCGTCGCTCCGGCGGAGGCCGGAGCCGCCACGAATAATGTACGAACATTATCGCAAAAGCCTCTAGCGGCTCCGGCCTCCGCCGGAGCGACGCCTTTGGTCAGGCCCGAATCCCCACGCCCACCGTCTCCAGCAGCAGCGCCGCCTCCCGCTTGGCTGCGCGATTGCCCTTGTGGAAGTCGGGCGCGGCGCAGAGCAGCAGGGTACGGCCGTCCTCTCCGCCCAGCGCGCAGGAATAGATGCCGAGGTCGCTCGTCACCTGCTCGACGATCCGGCCGCCATCGGCGACCCGGCAGGCGCGGTTGCCCAGCGCGTCGGCGACCCAGACGCAGTCCTCGGCATCGATCGCGCAGCCGTCGGGCCCGAAGGCGAGGTCGACCATGTCGGCCGCGGTGGCGAGCTTCGGAGAGTCGCCGAGCTGCGCCCAGACCCGGCGGCCCGAGAGCCCGCCATCGGCCCCGATCGCGAAGGCGGTGAGCCGCGCGGCGCCGCTTTCGGCCACCACCAGCGTCTTGCCATCGGCGGTGATCACCATGCCGTTGGGGAACCACAGATCACCGGCCTGGGCCTCGGCCGTTACCGTCCCGTCGGGGTCGACCCGCAACAGGGTGGCGGGGCCGGGCACCGCGCCGTTCCAGATGTCGAAGCCGAAGCCGCCGACATAGGCGCGGCCGTGCCGGTCGACGACCATGTCGTTGATCGGCCAGGGGGTGAAGGGGCTCAGGTCGGCATGGACGGTGAGGCTGCCGTCGGGCCGGCGGCGGAGCAGCTTGCGGTCCTGCATCGAGACGACCAGCAGGTCGCCATCGGGCAGCCAGCCGAGCCCCGAGGGCTCCTGCTCGACCGTCGCCATCACCGTCGACCGGCCGTCGGGGGTGATGCGCAGGACATGGTAGGAATACATGTCGGACACCCACCAGGCGCCTTCGTGCCAGCGCGCGCCCTCGAAGAAATGGCCGCCGTCGATCAGCTTGCGCATCCTCTGCCCCTTTCTCTCTCGCCTCCCCACTCCGTTCGTGTCGAGCGAAGTCGAGACACGTTCTCGCTCGACGACGTCCCTCGACTTCGCTCGGGACGAACGGTGGTGGTCAGGCTTGGCCGGCCATTTCCGCCGCCCTGATCCTCTCCTCGCGCAGCGCGCTTCGCCGCACCTTGCCCGCGGAATCGCGCAAGGGTGCGTCGACGAACTCGAACTGGCGCGGCACCTTGTAGCGCAGCAGCAGCCCGGCCACATGATTCCAGAGGTCGTCCGCGCTCACCGCCGAACCGGGCTTCAGCTCGACCAGCGCGTGGACCCGGTGGCCCAGATCCTCGTCGGGCAGGCCGATCGCGACGGCGCAGGCGACGTCGGGATGCGCCTCGATCGCGGCCTCCACCTCGGCCGGATAGACGTTCGCCCCGCCGCTGACGATCAGGTCGGTGCGCCGGTCGACGATGAACAGCCAGCCCTCCTCGTCGACATAGCCCAGGTCGCCCGGCGTCTCCCACTGGCCCACCGCGCGCGGGGTGGCGCCGATATAATGATAGGTGGTGCCGGGCCCGGCATCGGGCTTGAAATAAATCTCGCCGACGGTGCCGGGCGGGCAGGGCTGGCCGGCCTCGTCGAGGATGCTGAGCGTGCTCCCCGGCAGCACCCGGCCCACCGAGCCGCGATGCGCCAGCCAGTCGGTGCCGTTGATGATCGCGACGCCGATGCTCTCGGTGCTGCTGTACAGCTCCCAGATCGTCTCGGGACCCAGCCAGTCGATCCAGCTCTGCTTCAGCCAGTCGGGGCAGGCGGCGGCCATGTGGAACACCGTCCGGAGCGACGACACGTCGAAGCGCTCGCGCTCCTCGGCGGGCAGGCGGAAGATGCGGTGCATCATCGTCGGCACCAGATAGAGCCAGTCGACCCGGTGACGCTCGACCAGCTCCAGCATGCGCAGCGGATCGAACTTCTTCATGTTGACGACATGCGCACCCGAGAAGATGCCGAGATTGACCATGCCGAACGGGCCGCTGTGATAGAGCGGGCCGGGGTTGAGCTGCACCCCGTCGACCCGCTGCCCCATCATCGGCGCCAGGGGATCGCGCAGGGTGGCGCCATGGTCGACGATCACCTTGGGCCGGCCGGTGCTGCCGCCGCTGGTGGTGGCGCGCCAATAGGGCGGCACCACGCTGGGCAGCGGCTCGGCCGACAGGCTCTCGTCCACCGGCCGGTCGGCGGCGAGGGTGGGGTAGCCGGCAGCGCGGGCGGGCTGGTTGGTGATCACCAGACGGGGCTTCACCAGATCGAGGATCGCGTCGAGCTCGGCCTGGGGCAGGTCGGCCGACAGCGGCTGGGGCACCGCGCCGAGCTTCCAGATGGCATAGGCCATCTCGAAATATTCGATGCAGTTGGGCAGCAGGATGGTGACGAAGTCGCCATGCCCGATCCCCGCCGCCGCCATCTCCCGCGCGCGGCGGTTGGCGCGCGCCTCCAGCTCGCCACGGGTCAGGCTCTGGTCTTCGATCGTCACGCTCGGCCGCTTGGGATCGCGCCGCGCGTGGAAGGTCAGGATGTCGCCCAGCGACAGTTTCTCGCTCATCCGATGCTTCCCCTCCCAGGGCGTTTCGTCAGCGCAGATGCTCCGGAATTTCGAAGCCGAAGAAGCGCGCGGCGTTGAGGCCCAGAATCTTCGCCCGGCTCTGCTCGCGCAGATGGCCGAAGTTTCGCTCGATCGCCTCGGCCGAATGCGGCCAGGTGCCCTCATGATGGGGGAAGTCGTTCGCCCACATCAGATTGTCCTGCAGGCCATAGTCTTCGGCCAGCAGCAGCGCCGGTCGATCCTCGCCCAGCGAGCACATGCCGTTGGTGCGGAAATAGGTGCTGGGCAGCTCCTTCAGCTTCGGGCGGATCCAGAAATGATGCTTGCGATAGGCCTCGTCCATCGAGTCGAGCATCCAGGGCAGCCAGCCGGCATTGGCCTCGATCGACGCGAAGCGCAGCTTGGGGTGCCGCTCGATCACCCCGGCCGCGCAGAGCGAGACCAGCGGCTCCAGCGCAGGCGCCATCGCGTGGACGACATAGTTGGTGATCGCCCCGCCATAGCCGCGCGCCGAGCGCGGATCCTTGCCCGAGGCGACGTGGAAGACGACCGGCAGGCCCGTATCCTCGATCGCCGACCAGAGCCGCGCATAAGCGGGGTACTGGTAATTGGTGTGATCGGGATCGTCGGGGCCCCAGATCGGCTTGGACGGCAGCGACAGGATCTTGAAGTCGAGCTTTGCGACCCGTTCGACCTCGGCGATCGCCATGTCGACATCGGCGGTGGGGATCGCCGCGACCGGCGAGCAGCGGTGCAGCACCGGCCGGCAGAACTCGATCGCCCAGTCGTTCCACACCCGGCACTGGGCCAGGATGAACTCGACGTCATGGCCCGCCCACATCAGCAGCGCGGGGCCGTTGGGAAAGATCACCTCGCCGTCGACACCGTCGCGGTCCTGGTCGCGCACCCGCTCCTCGACCGGCGAATATTCCTGGTGGATGCTGAAGGCGGCGCCCGCCTTGGTGCGGGTCATGTCCTCGCCGAACAGCTCGGGCTCGAACAGCGGCTCGGCGCGCGCCATGCCGTGCTGGATCAGATAGCGGACCCCGTCGCGCACCTCGACCTTGGGCAGCATGTCGCGGAACCGCGGCTCGATCCGCTCGGCGAACAGCTTGGGCGGCGGCATCAAATGGGTGTCGCAGGACACCATGAAATATTTCTTCTTCGCCTGCGCGCCGGGCCGCGCGGTGCGCTCCCAGCCCTCGGCGCCCGGCGTGCCGAGCCGCCATTCATTCTCGGGGTTCACCTCGATCAGGGGTTCTGCCGTGATGGACATGCCGTCCCTCCTATCTTCAAGCCGCGCCGAGGATCAGGCCGCTGGTCGGCACCGCGCTGCCCGAGGTGACGAGGACATGGCCGACATCGGCGATCTGGTTGACCGCGGTGCCGCGGATCTGGCGGACGCCCTCGGCGATGCCGTTCATCCCGTGGATATAGGCCTCACCCACCTGGCCACCGTTGGTGTTGACCGGCAGGCGGCCGCCGGCGGCGATATTGCCGCCCTTGATGAAGTCCTTGGCCTCGCCGCGCGCACAGAAGCCCAGCCCTTCCAGCGAGGGCAATATGGTGGGCGCGAAATGGTCGTAGATGATCGCCATGCGGATGTCGGCCGGGGTCAGCCGCGCCATCGCGTAGAGCTGCTTCGCCGAGAAGGCGACCTCGTCATAGGGCGCGATGTCGCGGCGATAATAGCTGGTCAGGTTGAGCTGGCCGCGCGGCGCGGATTGCGAGGCACCGCGGATGATCGCGGGCTTCTGTTTCAGCGATTTCGCCCGCTCGGCGCTGACCACCACCACCGCCACCGCGCCGTCGCTTTCCTGGCAGCAGTCGAGCAGGCGGAAGGGATCGGCGATCATCCGCGAGGCGAGATGGTCCTCCACCGTGATCGGCTTGCCATGGAAGAAGGCGGCCGGGTTGGTCGCCGCGAAGGCGCGCGAATTGACCGCGAGATGGGCGAAGTCGCGCTCGGTCGTCCCGGTCTCGTGCATGTAGCGGCGCATGCCCATGGCGATGAAGGCCGCCGCCGTGGTGAGGCCGTGGATGCCGTGATAGGAGAGCGCGGTATATTCGGAGGTCGGCGGCAGCGCGCCCATCGGCTGGCCGAAGCGATATTGCGAGCGCTCGTTCATCGCGCGGTAGACGACGCAGACGTCGCTGACGCCCGAGGCCACCGCCATCGCCGCGTGCAGCACCCCCCCGCATCCGCCGCCGCCGCCATAATGGGGCCGGCTGAAGAAGGCGAGGTCGCCGGCGCCCAGCGCGCGGGCCACTTCCACCTCCACATTATTGTCCATCGTGAAGGTGACGAGCCCGTCCACCTCGCTGCGATCGATCCCCGCATCCTCCAGCGCCGCCGAGATCGCCTCCACCGCGAGGCGCAGCTCGGAGCGGCCGGAATTTTTCGAGAATTCGGTCGCGCCGATCCCCGCGATCGCGGTCTTTCCGCCCAGGTCCGACATCAGCGGGCCTCCCCGGTCAGCGTGAACTGGAAGGTGGCGAAGCCGTCGCGGCGGACGAACTCGATGTCGACCGGCTTGCCGATCGCCACCGCCTCGCGCTGGTCGGCCTTCAATGCGCCGAGGAAGCGGATGCCCTCCTCCAGTTCGGCCAGCACGATCGGGTGCGGCGTATCGAAGCCGGGCAGCGGCGGATAATGGTGGATCACATAGCTATAGACTGATCCGCGCCCCGACAGTGGCTTGGCGGTCCAGTCGAGCGAGCCGCAGTCGCCGCAGCCGGGCGAGGGCGGATTGCGGAGCTGGCCGCAGCCCGAGCAGGCCTGGACGAGCAGCTGCTGCCGTTCCAGCCCCTGGTAGAAGAAATCGAAATCCTGGTTCGAGCAGGGCGCCGAATGTTTCGTCTCGGCGAGTTCGTCCACGCTCATCGGCACCCTCCTCCTTCCCCTCAAGCGGGGGATTCGATGGGCGCATGATAGCCGCGTCGGGCGCGGCTTCAAGAAAATTATAGCATGCTATGGTTTTTCGCTGGCGACCTGGGCGGTGCGCGCGGCGGCGGTGCGCGAATGGCGGATCACATCGGCCTGGTAGGCGGCGATCAGAGAGTCGCAGCGCCCGGCCGCCATCGGCGTGGCCAGCCCGCGCAGGATGATCGCGAAGCCCAGCGCGATGTTCGCCTCCAGGCTTTCCAGGCTGATCCCCTCCCACAGCCAGTCGGCGATCGACGAGGTCGAGATGCGTCCGAGGGTGCGGGCCGAGAGGCGCGGCTCGACCATGTCCGACAGATAGCCGGCGCGCACCGCCGCTTCGATCAGGCCCAGGAACAGCCGGCTCTGCGGCGCCGAGAAGACCGCGCGCAGCGAAGTGTCGCCCGACATCATCAGGTCGCGGAAGACGGTGCGGTAGAGTTCGGGGTCGCGGCGCCAGGTGTCGATGCTGACGGTGACGAAGGTGAAGATCGCGTCGAGCTCGTCGCGCGCCTCGGCGCCCTCGAAGCGGTGGCGATGATCCTCCACCTCGTCGCGGATGATCGCCTCCAGCACGCCGCGCTTCGAGCCGAACAGATTATAGGGCGTCACCTCGCCGACCCCGGCGCGCTGCGCCAGCGCGCGCATCGCGAAGCCGGTGCTGTTGCCCTCGCGGATGATCGCCCGCGCCGCTTCCAGCACCGCCTGCCGCCGTTTCGCCTTGCCCTTGTCGCGCAGGCTGGTCTGTCCGGTCTCGTCCATCGGGGGAGCTTCGGCCGGTGGGCGGGAAAGTTCAAGGGTGGGGGCAACGCCATAGCCCCTCCCCTTCAGGGGAGGGGCTGTCTCTTATACACATCTGACGCTGCCGACGATCTTACGCGTG
>CAUTRN010000028.1:0-90140 GCA_963540925.1 uncultured Sphingomonadaceae bacterium | reverse complement strand
CCCTCTCCCCAAGTGGGAGAGGGGTTTAGTCGCGGCCCTCGCGCTCATGGCTGCCACCCCCGCCCTCGCCGACGGGCTCGTCGACAACGCCAATGGCTACACCTTCGACGGCAAGGGCAAGCTGGTCCGTTTCAACGCGCTGCTGATCGACGACCGGGGCAAGGTCGTGAAGCTGCTCGACCGCGACGACAAGCGGCCCGAGCGGCTCGATTTCCGGCTCGACGCGAAGGGCCGCACCGTCATCCCCGGGCTGATCGACGCGCACGGCCATGTGATGGGGCTGGGCGAGGCCGCGCTGACCCTCGACCTGTCGGGCACGAAGACCCTGGCCGAGGCGCAGGACGCGCTCCGCAAATATGCCGCCGACCGGCCGACCCCGCCCTGGATTCGCGGCGGTGGCTGGAACCAGGAGCGCTGGGGGCTCGGCCGCTTCCCGACCGCCGCCGACATCGACGCGATCACCCCGGGCCGCCCGGTGGTGCTCGACCGGGTCGACGGCCATGCCGTGCTGGCCAACAGCGCGGCGATGAAGGCCGCCGGGATCAGCGCCGCGACCAAGGACCCGGCCGGCGGGCGGATCGAGCGCGACGCCAAGGGCAATCCCACCGGCGTGTTCGTCGACGCCGCGCAGAAGCTGGTGCTCGACGCGGTGCCGCCGATGCTGCCGCGCGATCGCGACGCCGCGCTCGCCAAGGCGCAGGACATATTGCTCGGCTATGGCATCACCGCCACCGCCGACATGGGCACCAGCGTCGAGGACTGGGCGGTGATGCGCCGCGCCGGCGACGCGGGCCGGTTGAAGCTGCGCATCATCTCCTATGCCGGCGGCATCCCCGCTTTGCTCGCCGTGGCCGGCACCGGGCCGACGCCGTGGCTCTATGACGGCCGCCTGCGCATGGTGGGCGTGAAGCTCTATGACGATGGCGCGCTCGGCTCGCGCGGGGCCTGGCTGAAGGCGCCCTATGCCGATGCGCCGGGCCAGAAGGGGCTGCAGTTCCTCGACGACGCAAAGCTGCGCAACCTGATGAGCCGCGCGGCGATGGATGGGTTCCAGACCGCGGTCCATGCCATCGGCGACGCCGCCAACCAGCAGGTGCTCGACGCGATCGACGAGCTGGCCGGCACCTATAAGGGCGACCGGCGCTGGCGCATCGAACATGCCCAGATCGTCGATCCGGCCGACCTGCCGCGCTTCGCGAAGAACGGCACGATCGCCTCGATGCAGCCCGTCCACCAGACTTCAGACCGGCAGATGGCCGAGGCGCGGCTGGGCCCCGGCCGGCTGGGCGGCGCCTATGCGTGGAAGGCGATGCTCGACAACCAGGTGCCGCTGGCCTTCGGGTCGGACTATCCGGTCGAGAGCCCCAACCCCTTCCCCGCGCTCGCCGCCGCGATCAGCCGGCAGGATGCGCAGGGCCAGCCGCCCGGCGGGTGGCAGCCCCAGCAGATCATCACCCTGCCCCAGGCGTTCCGCGCCTTCACCGAGACAGCCGCCTATGCCGGCTTCGCGGAGGACCGGATCGGTAGCCTGGCGCCCGGGCACATGGCCGACTTCCTGATCCTCGACCGCGACATCTTCACCGCCACCGCGCCCGACATCCGCACAGCCCGTCCGCTGGAAACGTGGATCGGCGGCAAGCGCGCCTGGGTGGCGAAAGACGCCAACTAGGTCATCATCCTGACATCGAGCCAGCGCAACGGAGCCCCATGAAGAAGCTGATCCTCTCCGCCGCCGCCCTTGCGGGCCTGTTCTCCACCACCGCCGCGCTGGCCGCCCCGCCGGTGAAGCCCAAGCTGATCCTCGCCATATCGGTCGATCAGTTCTCGAGCGAGGTCTTCACCCGCTATCGCGCCGGCTATGTCGGCGGCCTCAAGACGCTGTCGGACGGAATCGCCTATCCCTCGGGCTATCAGAGCCACGCCTCGACCGAGACCTGCCCGGGCCATTCGACGATCCTGACCGGCCGGCATCCGTCGGGCACCGGCATCGTCTCCAACAGCTGGTTCGACAAGAGCCTGGGCCAGATGGTCTATTGCGTCGGCGTGCCCAACCAGCCCGCCCCCGCCGATCCCAACATGCGCGGGCCGCAGAATATGCGCGTCACCACGCTGGGCGACTGGGTGAAGGGCGCCGAGCCGGGCGCGCGCTCCTTCGCGGTCTCGGGCAAGGATCGCGCCGCGATCACGATGGGGGGCAAGCATGCCGACGGCGTCTACTGGTGGAATGACGGCGCCGGCTTCGTGACGAGCCCCTATGCCGGCCCCGCCGACGAGAAGGTGGTCGGCCCCGCCAACGACTTCAACGCCGCCACCCGCCTGGCCTGGAACAAGGCCAAGCCGCAGCTCTGGCCGGCCGTGTCGAAGACCTGCGCCGCGATGGCCAAGCCGCACCGCTTCGGCGATCTCGCCATGTCGGGCGAAGTGCCGCCGGAGATGGCCAAGGGGGTGACCGACAAGCCCTGGTTCGCCGACAGCACCGCCTTCCAGAACGCGCTGCGCGCCTCGCCGCTGTTCGACACGCTGGTCGCCGATTTCGCGATCCAGCTGATCGCGCGCGAGAAGCTGGGCAAGGGCCCGGCGACCGACGTGCTCGCGGTCAGCCTGTCGGCCAACGACTATGTCGGCCACCGCTTCGGCAATGGCGGCGCCGAAATGTGCGCGCAGCAGGCCGCGCTCGACGCCACGATCGGCCGGCTGCTGACCGCCGTGCAGGCGCTCAAGGTGCCGGTGATGGTGGTGCTGACCGCCGACCATGGCGCCACCGATGCCGCCGAGCGCGAGCATGAACAGGACGCAAAGGCCAACCGGCTCGACGGCCGCGCCTTCATCAAGGCGCTCAACGACGCGGTGAAGAAGCAGCTCGACCTGAAGACGAACCCGCTCGACGGCGACGATCCCCAGCAGCTGTCGATCACCGCCGGCCCCAACCCCGCCTTGTCTGACCAGGTCCGCGACGCCGCGATCGCCTGGCTGAAGCAGCGCCCCGAGGTGAAGGAAATCTACACCCGCACCGACGTGGAGCAGGCGATCGCCCCCGCAGGCACCCCGGTCGACAAGCTCACCACCCTGCAGCGGATGAACGAGAGCTACGACAAGGATCGCTCGGGCGACATCTTCGTGATGTTCGGGGAGCGGACCAGCTTCGGCGTGCCGAAGAAGCTGGGCGATACGGTGGCGGGCCATGGCAGCCCGTGGGACCACGACCGCCGCGTGCCGATCCTGTTCTGGTGGCCGGGCGCCACCGCGGAGACCCGCGAGACGCCGATCGAGACGGTCGACATCGCGCCGACCCTGGCGGGGACGGCCGGAATCACGCCGCCGGTGCCGGTCGACGGCCGCTGCCTCGACCTGGGCGGGAATTGTGCGAGATAGGAAGACCAATTGTCTTCCGTCATGCTGAACTTGTTTCAGCATCCAGACGCGCAACCTTGCCTGTCTTGTCCAGGCGTTGCGTATCTGGATCCCGGATCAAGTCCGGGATGACGATGGGTTTTTGAGGGTTTTGGGAAATCAGGGAGGGGAGCGATCCCCTCCCGATCAGAAGGCCAGCAGGAAGATCGCGGCCCAGAGCCCGGTCGACAATCCCATGATCAGCGCGACCCTCGCGAGGACCGGAAGCTTCGCATGGTTACGCTGCGCCTTGGCGCGTGCTTTCGCGATTACTACCCGGTCTTCGTAATAGCCTGCCGTCATCATGTCGTCCCGATGCTGTCCCGTAAGCGTCGTATTTCTTCAACGCGCATAGGGGTCAAACGATCCACTGACTATTGCGAAGAATTTACGCTGCGAGCGCGAAGTAGTGCACGCAATGCACGCTGCAATTGCACAGAAATCTGCGAAAAACGTAACGTTTGTTCACAAAGCGGCATCACGCGCCTTCAGGGCGCGCAATGCCGGATGATCCATGCAACGGGAAAAACTCAGTCCAGATTGGGCCGCAGCCAGCGTTCGGCGGTATCGAGGTCGACGCCGCGACGCGCCGCATAGTCCTCGAGCTGGTCGCGGCCGATGCGTGCAACGCCGAAATAAGCCGCTTCCGGATGGCCGAAGTAGAAGCCCGAAACCGCCGCGGTCGGCAGCATCGCGAAGCTTTCGGTCAGGACGATGCCGGCGTTGTCGCCCGCCTTCAGCATGTCGAACAGCACCGGCTTCTGGCTGTGGTCGGGGCAGGCGGGATAGCCCGGCGCCGGACGGATGCCGCGATACTGCTCCTTGATCAGCGCCTCGTTGGTCAGCTGCTCCTCGGGCGCGTAACCCCACCGCTCGGTGCGGACATGGAGGTGGAGGCGCTCGGCGAAGGCCTCGGCGAGGCGGTCGGCCAGCGCCTTGAGCAGGATGTCGCGATAATCGTCATGGTCGGCCTTGAACCGCGCGATGTGCGGATCGATGCCGTGGATGCCGACCGCGAAGCCGCCGATCCAGTCGCCCGCGGGCGCCACGAAATCGGCCAGGCACATATTGGCGCGGCCTTCGCGCTTGCGGATCTGCTGGCGGAGGAAGGGCATGCGGATCTCGCCGCCCTCGGTCTCGATCAGCACGTCGTCGCCTTCCGAACGGGCCGGCCAGAGCGCGGCGACGCCCTTCGCGGTCAGCCACTTCTCGGCGATGATCGTGTCGAGCATCTTCTGCGCATCTTCGAACAGATTGCGCGCGCTCTCGCCCACCACCGCGTCGTCGAGGATCGCGGGATAATTGCCCGCCAGCTCCCAGGCCCGGAAGAAGGGGGTCCAGTCGATCAATTCGCGCAGATCCTCCAGCGGCCAGTCGGCGAAGCTGTGGAGGCCGGGCTGGCGGGGCGCCTCGGGCTTCAGCGCGAAGTCGGCGACGAAGGCGTTGGCGCGGGCCTCCTCCAGGGTCGCCAGTTCATTCTGGCCCTTGTTCTCGCGCGCCTTGCGGACGGCTTCATAATCGGCCGCGGTCTTCGCGACGAAATCGTTGCGCTGGGTGTCCGACAACAGGGTCGACGCGACGCCGACGGCGCGGCTGGCGTCGAGCACATGGATCACCGGGCCGGCATAGGCCGGGGCGATGCGCAGCGCGGTGTGGACCTTCGAGGTGGTGGCCCCGCCGATCAGCAGCGGCATCGTCATGTTGGTGCGCTGCATCTCGGCCGCCACCGTCACCATCTCGTCCAGCGACGGGGTGATCAGGCCCGACAGGCCGATGATGTCGGCGTCATTCTCGTTGGCGGCCTTCAGGATGTCCATCCAGGGCACCATCACGCCCAGGTCGATCACCTCATAGCCGTTGCACTGGAGCACGACGCCGACGATGTTCTTGCCGATGTCGTGGACGTCGCCCTTGACCGTGGCCATGATGATCCGGCCCTTGGAGCGCGCGCCCGCTTCCTTCTGCGCCTCGATGAAGGGCAGCAGATAGGCCACCGCCTTCTTCATCACGCGCGCCGACTTCACGACCTGCGGCAGGAACATCTTGCCCGAGCCGAACAGGTCGCCGACCACGTTCATGCCGTCCATCAGCGGACCTTCGATCACCTCGATCGGGCGGGCGAAATGCTGGCGCGCCTCTTCGGTGTCGTCGACGACATAGGCGTCGATGCCCTTGACCAGCGCATGCTCCAGCCGCTTGGCGACGGCCCAGCCGCGCCATTCCTCGGCGGCCTTCTCTGCTGCGGCGTCGGTGCCGCGGAATTTCTCGGCCAGCGCGATCAGGCGTTCGGTCGGGGTCTCGCCGGGATTGCGCGCCGGACGGTTGAGGATGACGTCCTCGCACGCCTCGCGCAGTTCGGGATCGATCGTGTCATACACGTCGAGCTGGCCGGCGTTGACGATGCCCATGTCCATGCCCGCCGGGATGGCGTGGTACAGGAAGATGCTGTGCATCGCCTTGCGCACCGGCTCGTTGCCGCGGAAGGAGAAGCTGAGGTTCGACAGGCCGCCCGAGATGTGGACGTGCGGGCAGCGCGCCTTGATCTCCTTGCACGCCTCGATGAAATCGACGCCATAATTGTCATGGTCCTCGATCCCGGTCGCCACCGCGAAGATGTTCGGATCGAAGATGATGTCCTCGGGCGCGAAACCGTCGGCGATGAGCAGCTTGTAGGCGCGCTCGCAGATTTCGACCTTGCGATCCTTGGTGTCGGCCTGGCCGACCTCGTCGAACGCCATGACGACGACGGCCGCGCCATAAGCGCGGCACTTGCGGGCATGGTGGAGGAACGCCTCCTCGCCTTCCTTCATGCTGATCGAATTGACGATCGGCTTGCCCGAGACGCATTTCAGCCCCGCCTCGATCACCGACCATTTCGAACTGTCGACCATCACCGGGATGCGCGCGATATCGGGCTCCGCGGCGATCAGCTTCAGGAAGGTCGTCATCGCCAGCTCGGCATCGAGCAGGCCCTCGTCCATGTTGACGTCGATGATCTGCGCGCCGTTCTCGACCTGCTGCCGGGCGACCTCGATCGCCTTCACATAGTCGCCGCCCATGATCAGCTTCTTGAAGGCGGCCGATCCGGTGACGTTGGTGCGCTCGCCGATATTGACGAACTGGGCGGTGGAGGCGGTGGTCATGATGAGCCCTGGGAAGAAGGAATAGGAGATCGGGAAACGCCCCCTCCCGCAAGCGGGGAGGGGGTCAAGAAGATCAGGCGGCCATGATCATCGGGTCGAGGCCGGAGAGGCGGGTGCGGTGATCATGCGCGTGCGGCAGGCGCGAGGGCTTGCCCGCCACGGCATCGGCCATCGCGGCAATGTGCGCCGGGGTCGAGCCGCAGCAGCCGCCGACGACATTGACCAGCGCGTTGTCCGCCCAGTCGCCGATGAAGGCACCGGTGGTGTGCGGCTGCTCGTCATATTCGCCGAGATCGTTGGGCAGGCCGGCATTGGGGTAGATCATCACCAGCACGTCGGCGATGCCCGACAGCACCTGGACGTGCGGGCGCAGCAGATCGGCCCCGAAGGCGCAGTTGAGCCCCACCGTCAGCGGATGGGCATGGCGGATCGCGTGCCAGAAGGCCTCGACCGAATGGCCCGAAAGGTTGCGGCCCGACATGTCGGTAATCGTCATCGAGATCATCATCGGGATCTCGACCCCGCGCTTGTCCTGCTCTTCCAGCACCGCCATGATCGCTGCCTTGGCGTTCAGCGTGTCGAAGATCGTCTCGATCAGGATGAAGTCGCAGCCGCCATCGAGCAGTGCCGCCGTCTGATCCTGATAGACGTCGCGCATCGTGTCGAAATCGGTGGCGCGATAGCCCGGATCGTTGACGTCGGGCGACAGCGACAGCGTCTTGTTGGTCGGCCCGATCGCGCCCGCGACGAAGCGGGGGCGGCCATCGCGCGCCGCATAGTCGTCGGCCGCCTTGCGGGCGATCCGGGCGGCGGCGAGGTTCATGTCGCGGACCAGATGGACCGCGTCATAATCACCCTGGCTGATGATGTTGGCGTTGAAGGTGTTGGTGGAGACGATGTCCGAACCCGCGTCCAGATATTGGCGCGTGATCGCGTCGATCACGTCGGGGCGGGTCAGCACCAGCAGATCGTTATTGCCCTTCTGGTCGCTCGGCAGGTCATAGCTGCCGCGATAGTCGGCCTCCTGCAGCTTGTAGCTCTGGATCATCGTGCCGAAGGCGCCGTCGGTGATCAGGATGCGCTGCTTCGCCTGCTCGCGGAAAATGGCGGCGGCTTCACTGTGACGGAGGGTCATGCGGCATTCTCCAGCGGCTTGGCCTCGGCGCGCAACCCCAGCAGGTGGCAGATCGCGAAGGACAGCTCGGCACGGTTGAGCGTGTAGAAATGGAACTGGCGGACCCCGCCGGCATAGAGGCGGCGGCACATCTCGGCCGAAATCGTCGCGGCGACCAGCTGGCGCGCGGCGGGATGATCGTCGAGCCCCTCGAACAGGCGCCCCATCCAGGCGGGAACCTCGGTGTTGCACATCGCCGACATCTTCTTGGTCGCGGCGAAGTTCGACACCGGCATGATGCCGGGCACGATCTCGGCGGTGATGCCGGCGGCGCGCGCCTTGTCGCAGAAGCGGAAATAATGCTCGGGCGAGAAGAAGAACTGGGTGATCGCCCGGGTCGCGCCCGCGTCGAACTTGGCCTTGAGGTTGGCCAGGTCGCTCTCGGCGCTCGCCGCTTCGGGATGGCATTCGGGATAAGCCGCGACCGAGATCTCGAACGGATGGATATCCTTCAGCCCCGCCACCAGTTCGGCCGCGTTGCGATAGCCGTCCGGGTGCGGCGCGAAGGCGGCGCCGGCGACGGGCGGGTCGCCGCGCAGCGCGACGATGTGGCGGACGCCGGCTTCCCAATAGGCGCGCGCGACCTCCTCGATCTCGGCCTTCGAGGCCTCGACGCAGGTCAGGTGCGCGGCCGCCGGGATCGCGGTCTCCTTGGCGATCCGCGCGACGGTGTTGTGGGTCCGCTCGCGGGTCGAGCCGCCCGCACCATAGGTGACCGACACGAAGCGCGGCTTGAGCGGGCTGAGCGTCTGGATCGACTGCCACAGCGTCTCTTCCATCTTCTCGGTCTTCGGGGGGAAGAATTCGAAGGAGACGGCGGCGTCGCCGCCCACATCGGCGAACAGGGGGGTATCGAGCGCGCGGCGCGCTTCCTCGAGCTGGCTCAACGGAACGGATGTCATGATACTGCCTTCAACTGCGCGCGCTGGCCGCGCACGCCCAACCAACATTTGACGGTCAGCGCATCGCCGACCAGTGCCTCGACCCGCTCGAGGCGAAGCCCCGCCGCCTGGAACCAGCCGCCGATCTGATCGTCGGCGAAGCCCAAGCGGGCATGCGCGTCGCGGCTGCGCAATTCTTCCAGATCGTGGCTCGCGAAATCGACGATCAGCAGCCGGCCGCCCGGGCCCAGCAGCCGCGCGCTCTCGGCGATCGCCGCAGCAGGATGCTGCGCGAAATGGAGCACCTGATGAAGCACCACCAGATCGGCCGATCCGTCGCCCAGCGGCAGCGCATACATATCGCCCTGGCGGAGCTCGGTGTTGGCGAGGCCGGCCTCGGCCAGCTTGGCGCGGGCGAGGCGCAGCATTTCGGGGCTGCGGTCGATCCCCAGCGCCGAGGCCGCCTGCCCGCCGATCAGTTCGATCATCCGGCCGGTGCCGGTGCCGATGTCGACCATATGGCCCACCGCGCCGTCCGACAGCATCGCCAGGATGCGCTGCTCGACCGCGCTCTCGGGAACGTGGAGCGATCGGATCGCGTCCCATTCGTCGGCATGTTCGGAGAAATAGCGCGCGGCCGCCGCCGACCGATCGGCGCGCACCGCCGCCAGCCGGGCGCGATCGGCTACCGCCCAGGCATCGGCATCGCCCTTGTTCCAGTCGTCGATCGCGGCGAACAGCGGGGCGACATAGAGGTCGGGGCCGAGGCCCAGGAAAACCCAGCTGCCTTCCTTGCGCCGCTCGGCGAGCCCGGCATCGGCCAGGATCTTCACATGGCGCGAAACGCGGGGCTGGCTCTGCCCCAGCACCTGTGCCAGTTCGCCGATCGACAGCTCCATCTCGCGCAGCAGATGGAAGATCCGCAGGCGAGTGGGGTCGGCAAGAGCACGGAAGATAGCGAGGGCGTCGCGAGCCATATATGCGGACATAAAGAAATCTTTATATGTGGTCAAGGCGCTTGCCGTGCCGCAGTGCGGCAGGTATGCCCTTACGGCGCGGAACCGCGCCCCGTTTTATGAGTATGACCGACGACGGCCCCAGGCCGTTCGAAAAGGGATTTCTGACATGTACGCTTCGGCGAGGATCATCGGCATCGTCGCGCTCGGCCTGACGCTGTCGGCTTGCACCACCACCAGGGTCGGCCAGGACCGGCTGGCGGAGAAGGACCCGCTGGAAGGGTTCAACCGCGGCGTCTGGGCCGTCAATCGCGGTGCCGATACCGTGATCATCAAGCCGGTGACACAGGTCTATCGCGCGGTGGCGCCGAAGCCGGCGCGCGACGGCGTGCGCAACTTCTTCGCCAATGTCGGCGAGCCTTTCTCCTTCCTCAACAACATCCTGCAGGGCCGGCCCGACCGCGCGGTGAAGAATCTGGGCCGTTTCGTGGTGAACACCACGATCGGCATCGGCGGCCTGTTCGACCAGGCCACCCGCGTCGGCATCCAGCCCGCGCCCGAGGATTTCGGCCAGACGCTCGCCGCCTGGGGCGCCAATGGCGGCCCCTATCTGGTGCTGCCGCTGCTCGGCCCCTCCACCCTGCGCGACGGCGTGGGCACCGGGGTCGGCCAGTTCACCGATCCCTATCGCCTGTGCCTCACCTATTGCGACCTGCCCAAGGGCGTTCCGCTGGGCCTGCTCGCGGCCCAGGTGATCAGCGTGCGCGACGGGCTGATCGAGACCGGCGCGGACAGTTTCCTGGAATCCGCGCTCGACCCTTATGCCGCAGCGCGGTCGGCCTATCTTCAGCGCCGGCGGGCAGAAATTCTGAATACGGACGGCGATGCAGCCGCAGCAGAGGCCGCAGCAGCGGCCGACGCGGATGCCAATCCGCTGGGCGACGATGCCGCTTCGGGAGTCGATGCGGATGCCGGAATCCCGGGGACCGATACGGCTCCGACACCCGATTCCGCACCCTCCGCGACCCCGCCCGCGGCGCCCTCGCCAGAGGCCGGGAGTCCCGATAATCCGGTCGTTTCGGAGGGGCAAACACCCCCTAATTAACTACCGGAACAAGAGACATTGCATCGCACTGCGCAAAACTGTAAGAAGTCCGAGCCTGTTTCGGGGGGAAACAAGCCTGAACGTGATTGGAATCGTTCGAGCCACTCTCTTTATTAATCCACTTCCGGAGAATTCGATCATGAAGAAGATCGTTGCCCTTTCGCTCATCGCCGCTGCTTCGCTCTCGCTGGCCGCCTGCAAGAAGGACGCTGCCCCCGTCGAGAACAACACCGTCGTCGAGAACACCGCCGACGAAGCTGCCGTCGACGCGAATGCCGCCATGGCGGATTCGAACGCGGCTGCTCCGGCGGACAACGCTTCGAACGCGATGTAATGATTTCGCGGGCGGCCGCTTCGGCGGCTGCCCCAGCGGATCGGAGAAGGCCGTGCCCACCGGGCGCGGCCTTTTCTTTTGTCTGGCGAAGATGCGAGGCCGAACCGGCCGTTCAGCGGAAGACGGGCTGGGTGACGAGCAATTCCTCGTCCGAGCAGGTCTGCGCCGAGGGCGGTGCCGCCACCTGTCGCAGCGCCGCCAGCTCCTTGCGCGCCGCCGCCACCCCATCGAGGAAGGGCGGCTCGGTCCGCACCACCGCCAGGGTGCTGCCCGCCACCGTGCGTCCCGCCTCCACCGCGCTCAGGCTGTTGGTGCCGCACACCGCCCGGCTCTCGCCGAAGGCGCGGCCGCGCGCGAGGATCGGACCGGCGCGGTCGTCGACCAGCTCGCTCAGGATCAGCGCCCAGGCCCAGCCGCGCGCCGCGCCGGTGGACGGATAATCATAGGTCATCGTCAGCTCGGGGGTCTGCGCGACGCAGATCTCCCCCTTCTCGCGCAGGAAAGGCCGCTGGCGTTTATAATAGGAGCGCAGCTCCTCGGCCTCGCGGACCACATCGTTCGAGGCTTTGACCAGCAAGGCCGCCGTCTTCGGCGCATTGGCCGGGGTCATCGCGATCCGCGTGGCGCAGGCGAAGGCGCGCATCAGCGTCGCGGTGTCGGTGGTGCTGTCGGCCGTGGCCATCGTCCAGCGCGGCGTGCCCTTCAGCGCGCGGGTCAGCTGGTAGACGTCATGATCGGCCTTGCCGCGCGGTTCGTCCGGGATCGGCGCAGGCGCGACGACATCGACGAGAGTCAGATAGCCGGCTTCGAGGAAGGTCGGCCCCACCGGCGCCGCTATCGCCGCCGCCCCGGCCGCACCCAGCACGGCCAGCCCGGCGATCCGCCCGATCGACGCCATCAGATCCTCCCTCGTCCTTAACCCCTTGAGCCAGGGTCAGTCGTTATAATAGCCGCCGTAACGCTTCGCCTGACCATAGCCATAGCCATAGTCGTCCGAGCCGAGACCGGCGGCATAGCGGTTGAGCACGGTGCCGATGCAGGGCGCAGGCGACAGCAGGCGGAAGCTGTCGCGCACCTGCTTGCGGGTCGTCATCCCGTCCTCGACGATCATCAGATAGGCGTCGACCTTCTGGCTGATCACCACCGCATCGTCATTGGCGAAGACCGGCGGCAGATCGCACAGGCAGAAGCTGTTCTCGGGCAGCTGGCGCATCGCGGTGATCAGCGAATCCATACGCGCCGAGGCAACCAGTTCGTCCGAGGCCGAGGCGTTCGGATAGCTGGGGAAGATGGTGAGCTGCTCATTGGGGATGGTGCGCGCCACCTTGCCGAGATCGTCGAGCGTCCCGTCGAGATAATGCGAGATGCCCAGTTCGCCCTTCAGCTTGAAATTCTTCGAGATGGTCGAGCGACGCAGGTCGAAGTCGAACAAATAGGTGTGGAGATCGGGCGAGCGGGCGAGCGCCGCCGCGAGGTTCGACGCGACGAAGCTCTTGCCCACCCGCGGCGTCGGCGAGGTGACGCCGATGATCCGCCAGCCGCGCGCCTTGGCGATGCGCAGCACCTGCGCGCGCAACAGGGTGAAGGGACGCGAGCGGATGTCCTTGCTGTCGAACCCGTAAATGCCGGATTCGCGCAACTGCTCGAACCCGAGGATCGGTTCCGGCGTGCCCGGTGTCGGCAGCCCCTGTTCGGCGCGGCGCGGGGGATCGAAGCTCATGCCGCCACCGCCTTGCGCTTCGATGCCTTCTTCTTGCGCCCGGGCTTGCCGCGCCCCTTGGGCTTGAGCGTGGGAATCACGACCAGCGGCCCCACGCCCAGCATCGACTGGAGCGCGCCCGAACCGCGGATCGGTCGGCGGATCAGTTCCATCAGCAGCGCCAGGCCCAGGCCCAGGGTGATGCCGACCGCCACGCCGCCCACGATCAGCAGGGTGCGATTGGGCGAATTGGGGACGTCGGGCAGGGTCGGCGGATCGACCAGCACCAGCCGTTCGCCGCGCTGCTCGGCCGCCATCTTCTGCGCGGCCTCGGCCGCGAGCAGATTGCCCGAGATGCGCTGGTAATTGTCGCGCAGGCCATCCGACTTGGCCTCGAGCTGGCGGATGCTTTCCTCGATCAGCGGCGCGCCGCTCTGCGCGGCCACGGCGGCGCTCGCGCGCGACATGTCGCTCGACTTGGCGCTCGACAGCGAGGCGATCGTCCGGTTGTTCGCGGCGATCTGGGCGCTGATCGCGGGATTGTTGCGCGGGCCGGTATTGGCCTTGGCGGCGGCGCGCGCCTCGGTCAGCCTCTGGCGGGCGGAGATCACGTCGGGATGGTTGTCCGAATAGAGCGCCTGCGCGGATGCCAGACCCGCCTCCGCCTGCGAGACGCGCTCGTCGGCATTGGTGCTGCCGCTGCTCAGCTTGCCCTGCAGCTCGGTGTTGTCGCGCTGCAGCTGGGCGATCTGCACGTCATAGTTGGAGGTCGACGGGATGAAGCCGCCGATGCGCGACAGCGCCAGGCCGTTGCGCGCCTTGATGTCGGCGATCTTGCCTTCCAGCTCGGCAATCTGGCCCTGGATCTGTCCGGACTGGTCGCGCAGGAAGCCCACCGTCGCATCGGCCTGGGCAGCGAGCTGGGTGCTGTCCAGCTTGAGCAGCTTCTCGGTATATTGCTGGGTGACAGCCTGCGCCTTGCCCGGATCGGCATAGGTGAAGGACACCGCGAAGGCGATCGTGCTCGAAGTGCCGCGCTGCGCCGCCAGCCTGTCGATGTCGGCGGTGACCGGGCTGATCGCGGTGGCGCCGCGCATCTTCTCGATGATCGTCGAGAGCGATTCCTTGCGCCGCTCCGACTGGTAGAGGTCGTTCTGCTGGATCAGTTCGATCAGGCCGGGGCGGCTCAATATCTGCTGCTTGATCTTGGCGATGCGCTGATCGATCAGGTCGTTCACCGCGGTGGCGGCGATCGCTTCGGGCAGCTCCTTGGACTCGACCACGACGGTGGCCGACGACTGGTAGGAGGCGGGCAGGCCATAGGCCAGGCCCACGCCGGTCAGCGTGCTCACCACGAAGGGGATGATCACATACCAGCGATGCTGGCTCAGGATCTGCGGCAGATAGGCCAGCAGCCCATCGCCCAGCTCGACGTCATGCGTGACCGGATCGAGCGCCTCGACGTTCATCGCACCAGCGCCATCGTGGCGTAGATCTCGCCGCCATAATCGGCGCCGATCGCCGCACCCTGGCCATAGACGTCGCGATAGCGGCCCTGGGCACCGAGGCGCAGCCGCTTCGACGCCTGCCATTCAAGGCCGGCGCTGCCGCTGACATAGTCGCGGGTGTCGAGGAAGCCAGCCTGCGATTTGCTGCGCGCATAGGTGGCGTTCGCCAGGAAGTTCAGGCGCGGGTTGATCGCGTGGCGATAGTTGATCCCGCCCTGGGTGCGTACCGCGGTGCCGCCCGCGCCCGAGGCGCTGACGGTGCGTTCGCCATAGATGCAGAGATTGTCCTTCACGCCCTTGTGGCAGGCCTGGAGCGAGCCCGAGAGGCCGTTGGTGTTGATGTCGTTGCCGCCGCCCGGCAGGGTAAGGCGGCTGAACGACACGCCCAGCCCGGCCTCGATCGTCCAGGTCGCGGTGAGCGCGGTGGTGAAGGTCACCTCGGGCTGCATGATCAGCGTGCTGAGACCCGGCGTGTCATAGTCGATCCGGTACAGTGAGCTGCGGACACCGAATTTGGTCTTGCCGTTGATCGCGTGCTGCCAGCCGACGCTGCCGCCGATATTGGTGGAATCATTGCCGTCCGGGCCATTGCCATAACGGATCGCGGTGGTCCCGCCGCTCACGCTGATCGTGTCCTTGCTGGTCGGCTGATATTGGAAGCCGCCGCTCGCCGCGAAAGTCTCCGCGCGCCGGCGCAGGCCGATCAGGTTGACGTCGATATCGGGCACGCCACCGGTGACGGCGTCGTCGCCCTGGCCGATCACCTCGCTGTCATAGCGCAGGCCGGCGAACAGGTTGAGCTTGGCCGAGACGCGCTGCTTGGCCTCGAACTCGGCGCCGTAATTATTGTTGTGGCCGTAGTTGCGCAGATATTCGGTGCGGTCGAAATGGCCCGAGAGCGAGACTTCCCCGGTCGCGTTGCGCTGGGTCAGCTTCGGTTCGATCGAGGCCTGGACATAGCCGGTCGAGGTGTCGCTGCCCGCCGAAAGGAAGGGATTGGCGTCATAGCCCAGCCGCACGCTGCCATCGAGCGTGAAGTCGATCGGTCCAGCCTGCGCCGCCGAGCCCATCGCCAGCAGCATCCCCGCCATCATCCACTTGCGCAAAAGCCCCCCCCGCCGGATCATGGCACCACCACGGTATCGCCGCTCTGCAGCTCGATGATCGCGCCCTGGAGGTCGGCGTTCGAAGAGCCCTTCATCGCGGTGTCGAGGCGCACGTCGATCACCTGGATCTGCGAGCCCTGCTTGCGATAGACCTTCACCTTGCTCAGATCGGCGAATTCGGAGGGGCCGCCGGCGATGCTGACGGCTTCGAGCACATTCACATAATGGCCGGGGGTGAAGGCGCCGGGCGTGCGCACCTTGCCCGCCACCGAGAAGCTGAGCCCCGAGGGGTTCTTCACCGATACCGTCACGCGCGGCACGCTGTTGCGATACTGGTCGGCGAGACCCGCGACGACCACGCCCTCCAGATCGGTGGGCAGCTTGTTGAGCGCGTCGATCCGGCCGACCAGCGGGAAGGACACGCTGCCGTCGGGCAGCACCTTCAGCACGCGCTGGAGGCGTTCGTCACCCCAGACATAGATCTCGATCTCGTCGCCGGGATTGATGCGATAGGGCTTCAGCGGAGCCGCCGGCCCGGGCGCGGCGGCAGGGGCCGCGGGCGCAGCGGCGACAAGGGGCTGGGCGAGCGCGAGCGCGCCCACCATCCCAGCCATGAACAATCCGCCCCCCCGGCTCACCATCACTGCGCTGTACTCCACACATCCGATCGTCGCATCGGACCATCACCGTCGGGCGCGTTCAACCGGCGCGACGCCGAGCACCCACTAATGTCACTTTCACAACTGCCTCAAAACCGCGTCAGGCGAAACAGAAAAAGCCTTCACAAACCGCGACTTTGCACAAGCTTACACTTTTCTGGAGGCTTAATACGCAATCGTCGTGAACAAGTTGCCTACCTGTTCGACGAAAGTCTCACGCACGCCGATCATATTGTTCGCGGGGTGCGGCGGCGGCGTGGTGCGGGCGGGGGGACTCGAACCCCCACAGGTCTCACGACCTTACGGATTTTCGTACCACTTCGGCTTTCGCCGCCAGCCGACGACCGAAGCCGCCGCCGTTCGTGGTCTGGACTATCCCTTCGCCCTATCCGCCCCCTCGTCCGAGGGGGCCGACGTAGGCGCTGCCCGTCTAGTCTCTACACCTTCCGCCGGGCATCGGCCCGCCGGCTTGGCTCGGGATCACCAGGATCGAGGCTTCCCCGAATTTGAGCAGTTCTGCACCGCCGGTTTCCCGCCGGGCACCCGATGTTGGATCAAGTCCGTTGCGTCTACCAATTTCGCCACGCCCGCAGCGTCGCGACCGGCTGAATAGCCAGCGCCGCGCCATGCGCCAAGCGACAATTCGGCGGAGCAGCCTCCGCCGTGGACGACCCACCCCTCAGACGTTGAGGCGCAGGCGCATCTCCTTGCCCGGCTTGAAATAGGGAACCCGCTTGGCCGACACCGGCACGGTGTCGCCGGTACGGGGATTGCGACCCACCCGGGCGCTGCGCGAGCGCGTCGAAAAGGCGCCGAAGCCGCGCAACTCGACGCGGCCGCCCTCGGCAAGCCTTTTGGTGATCGCATCGAACAGGGTCCCCACGATCTTCTCCACCTCCTTGGGAGAGAGATCGGGATTGTCCTGAGCCAGCAATTGAACCAATTCTGATCTGATCACAAAGCGACCCCCTTCGACATCATGGCCAGCCGGCATATGCGCTATGGGCATGCACAATCGTCGCGATCGGCGAATCCTGCCCCACGAGGATCACCAAGAATCGCATCTAGCTATAAAAACAGGGGCAAATCAATCGATGTTAGACGGGTGACACCCACGCTTTGCGGCGCCGTTCAGCCTTGCGACAGGCCCATCGTCGCAATAGACGGGAATGTCACCGCGGCAGGGCTAGGCCGCCGGTCGCTTCAGAGGGGTAGTAGATGCCGTATCGGTCGATGATTTTCACGATTGCCGCCCTTTCGCTGGCGGGTGCCGCCAGCGCCGCGCCGCTGCCCAAACCGCCGGTTTTCGCGGTCTGCGCCGCCTGCCACAAGGTGGACAAGGGCGCGCCCAACGGCCTGGGCCCCAATCTGTGGGGCATCGGCGGCACCAAGGCCGGCGACGTGGCCGGTTTCGCCTTCTCCCCCGCGATGAAGAATTCCAAGGTGAAGTGGACCCGCGACAATCTGATCGCCTTCATCCAGGAGCCGCAGAAGACGGTGCCGGGCACCCGCATGCCGTTCGGCGGGCTTAAGAACCCCACCTCGGCCGCGCAGATCGCCGACTATATCCTGTCGCTGAAATAAGCCTGCCCCGCCGGCGATACTGAACGGCCGGGCATGGCACGCAACATCCTGATCGTCGGGCACAGCCATGTCCATGCGCTGCGCCTGGCCGCGATCCAGCGCCGCGAGGCCGATCCCGATCGGCCCCGCACCCGCACCATCAACCTGCTCGACCCGGCCCTTGCCCCCGAACTGGAGGGCGAGGGCTTCGGCCCCGTGCTGGCCGCGGCGATCCTGGACCAGATCGAGCGGCACGACCCGATCCTGGCTTCGGCCGTCGGCGGCAATTCGCATGCCGGGCTGGCGATGATCCCCCGCGACCCGTTCGACTTCGAGATCGAGGGTGGCGAGACCCTGCCGCTGAACGACAGCGTCCCGATCCTGAGCGAGGCCGAGGTGCGCGAGCGGCTGGGTCATTGGATGACGCTCGAGATCGACCGGATGCGGCGGCTGCGCGCGCTGGCCGGCCCCTTCCACCAGATCGAATCCCCGCCGCCGATCCGCAAGGCCGAGTGGATCATGGAGCATGCCGAGGACTATTTCACCCGGCAGCCCGACTATCACACGCTCGGCATCGCGCCGGCCGGGGTGCGTTACCGCACCTGGCTGCTCGCCGGCCGGATGCTCCGCGAGGAATGCGAGCGGCTCGGCTGCTCCTATGTCGAGGTGCCCCGCGAGCTGCGCGGCGAGGCCGGGCTGTTCCGTCCGTCGCTGGCGCGCGACGCCACCCATGGCAATGCGGCGTTCGGCGAAGCGATGCTCCAGGCGCTGGAAGCCGCCGCAAAGTAAGTCTGCACTATAGACTGGCCAGTCATCGGATCAGCCTGCATAGAGCGCGGCGATGCGCCCCCGTGACTTCGCCCTGGTCGTTCTGATCTGCCTGGTCTGGGCCTTCAACAATGTCATCAGCAAGATCGTGGTCGGCCATTGGCACGTGCCCCCGATCTACTTCGCCGCCGTCCGCTTCGCCATCGTCGCGCTGGCGACATTGCCCTGGCTGCTGCCGATCCCCAAACAGATGGGCCGCATCACCGCGATCGCGCTGCTGATGGGCGCCGCCAACTTCGCGCTGCTGTTCCTGGGGCTGCAGACCACATCGCCCTCGGTCGCGGCGATCGTGGTGCAGGCCGGCATGCCCTTCACCGTCCTCCTCTCCGTGCTGATGCTGGGAGAACGTATCCACTGGCGCCGCGGCAGCGGCATCGCGCTCACCCTGGTCGGCATCGTGATGGTGGTGTGGAAACCGGGCGATTTCCACCCCGGCTGGGGGATCGCCTATATCCTCGCCTCGGCGATGGGCGCGTCGCTCGGCTCGGTGCTGATCAAGCAGGTGGAAGGCATCTCTCCGCTGCGCTTCCAGGCTTGGGTGGGCTTCCTGTCGGTGATCCCGCTGACGATCGGCTCGGCGCTGTTCGAGCAGGGCCAGTGGACCACCAGCATGGCCGCCGGCTGGCCCTTCATCGCGGGGCTGCTCTATGCCGCACTCGTCGTCTCGGTCTTCGCGCACAGCGTCTATTACTGGCTGATCGGCCGCTATGAGGCGAACCTGCTGGCGCCGCTGACCCTGATGAACCCGCTGATGACCTTCGGCCTGGGCGCGCTCTTCACCGGCGACCGTTTCGACCTGCGCATGGCGCTGGGTGCTGCGATCGCGCTGCTGGGCGTGCTGATCGTGGCGGCGCGGCCGAAGCGGACCGCCGAACTGCTGGTCGAGCGCGAGCAGCCCTGAAGCTGCCACCCATATCGGCCACCCATATCGGATAGCGATGGCCCGCTAGCGAATCCGACCTTCCCGCTCCGCTTTCTCCGCGCATAGAAAAGCACAGGAGAGAGGATGCCCGCGATGATCCCCACGCCCGAAATCCTGATGCCCGGCTTCGCCGCCCGGATCGACGGGTTCGATATCCGCGCCGCCGGCCCGGCCGAACTCGACGAGCTTCGCGCGCTGATGCGCGACTATCCCGCGCTGGTGCTGGGCGGGCAGGAGATCAGCGACGCCGACCATATCGCCTTCGCAAGGGCGTTCGGCCCGATCGAGGGCAAGCCCACCCTGCAGGATTTCTACAAGAGCGACGCACCCACCGAGGTGCTCGAAGTCTCCAATGTCGACGCGAACCGCAACATCCTGCCGCCGTCCGACCGGCGGCGCCTCGTCGATCTGGGCAACCGCATGTGGCATTCGGACAGCTCCTTCCGCCGCACCCCCGCGCATCTGTCGATGCTCTATGGCATCAAGGTCGCGAAGCGCGGCGGCGAGACCCAGATCGCCGACCTGCGCGCCGCCTATGACGGGCTCAGCCCCGACTGGAAGGCACTGGTCGAGGGGCTGGTGGCCGAGCACAATGTCATGCAGGGCCGCATGCTGCTGGGCTTCGAATGGAGCGAGGAGGAGCGCGCGGCGATGCAGCCCGACGCCTGGCACCCGCTGGTCCGCACCCTGCCCGAGACCGGCCGGCGGACGCTCTACCTCTCCGCCCACGCCTCGCACATCCTCGACATGCCGATCCCCGAAGGACGGGTGCTGCTCTACGAGCTGATGGACATCGCCACCACCCAGGGCAATGTCTACACCCATCAGTGGCGCGAGAAGGACCTGCTGATCTGGGACAATCGCTGCACCGTCCATCGCGCGCGGCGCTATGACATCGGCGCCGAGGCGCGCGTCTTCCACAGGGTCTCGACCTCGGACGCCCACTATGCGGAATCGGTGGAGGGGCATATCGGCGCAACCGCAGCGGCGTGAACGCCCACCGCCATCGTCGCCCCGGCGGAGGTCGGGGCCGCCACGGCGCCGGACGATGAGTTAGCCGCAGAACCTGTAGCGGCTCCGGCCTCCGCCGGAGCGACGCCCGGGATCAGCCCGTGGTCCCGCGCAGCGCCTCCAACGCTTCGATCGCGCGGCCGATATGGCGCCGGCCAGCGGTCTCGGCGGCCGCCGGCTTGCCCCCCAGCACCGCATCGGCGATCGCGCGATAATCCTTCTTGCGGGTGCGATCGAGCCCGCGCATCGCGTGGCGGAACTGCACCCGGATCAGGTGGATCTGGACGGTGGGCAGCAGCCGGGTCAGCTCGCTGTTGCCGGCGCTGTCGGTGAGCGCGGCGTAGAAACGCCCGCGCAACACCGCATGCTCGGCCTCCCCGCCAGCGGGCTCGAAGCTCAACACTCCGTCGAGCGCGGCCGTCATCCGCTCCCGCGCGCCGGGAAGATCGATCCGGCCGGCGGCGAGCCGCGCGGCGATGCCGATCAGCCCCTGCACCACCACCAGCATGTCGATCGCCTCGGTCACGGTCAGCAGCCGCACCTGGGCGCCGCGCTCGGGCGCGAGCACGACGACGCCGGTCGCCGCCAGCCGGTTCAGCGCCTCGCGCACCGGCCCGCGGCTGACCCCATAAGCGGCGGTCAGTTGCGCCTCGACCAGCCGCTGGCCGGGCTGGTAGCGCCCCTCGTACAGCCCGCGGACGATGTCTCGCGCCACCAACTCGCGCGGGCTCTGCGACGGACGCCCCGAGGCGGGCGAGAGAGCGGGTTCGGCCATGACCGACGCTTTAGTCGCTCACCGGCCCCATGCAATGTCCCATGGGTGATCGGCGGCCTGTCCTCGGCGGTCGTCCAAAGCGATCCCGCGCATCGTTACGCCATCGTCCCGAACGGAACGGCTTGGCGCCCCGCGCGTCGAGCCCCCGACCAGACAAGGGCCGTACGGATGCCGAAATATTATCTGAATATCCATAATGGCCTGGGCTTCGTCCAGGACGAGGAAGGCTGCGTCCTCGACGATCCCGAAGCGGCGCGCGAACAAGCCATACGTGGCGCCCGCTCGATCATCAGCGCCGAGGTGCTGGCCGGGACGATCGATCTGCGCGGCAAGATCGAAATCCTCGCCGAGGACGGGTCGCTCGCGCTGATCGTCCCGTTCAGCGACGCGGTCACGATATGCGAGTGAGGCGGTGATGATACGACCGGACGCCACCCCCAGCCAACTCCTGGCCCATCATCTCGGCTGCTTCGGTCCGCTATCCTATGAGGATCGCGCGGCGATCGAGCGGCTGAGTTCGCGTGTGCGGACATTACCCAAGGGGCAGGATCTGTATCGCGACGGCGACCGGCCCACCGACGTCGTGGTGGTGCTGAGCGGCGTGCTCTACCGCCACTCGACCTCGCGGCAAGGCAAGCACCAGGTCCACAGCTTCTACATAGCCTCCGAGGCGCCCTGTCTGGAGACCTTGCACATCGACTATCTGGATCACGACGTCGGCGCCGCGGCCGACTGCGTGATCGGGCTGATCTCCGACCAGGAGGTCTATGCGCTGATCGACCAGCGCCCCAATGTCCGCGCGATGATGTGGCGGCAGACGCTGGTGCAGGCGGCGATCTACCGCCAATGGTTGCTGCGCAACAGCAACCTCTCGGCGATCGCGGCGCTGGCGCACCTGATGTGCGAGCTGACCACCCGATCGCGCGCCGCGGGCCTCAGCGACGGCACGCGCTGCTCGTTGCCGATCACCCAGGAGCATCTGGCCAATGCGCTGGGCCTCACCTCGGTCCATATGAACCGGACGATGCAGGCTCTGCGCCAGACCGGGCTGGCCGAGTGGCGCTCGGGTGAATTGCGGATCAACGACTGGCCGGCCCTGGCCGAACTCGGCGAGTTCGACCCGCGCTACCTGCATCTCCACCATTGCGTGGCGCTGGAGACCACTCTCCACAAGGAACCGGCCTGAGGCCTTAGCCGGCCATGAAGCCCTCGAAGGCAGTCTTCCAGTCAGGGTGCCAGCGCGACAAGGCCGGGCGGTTCTCGACGATGTCGCCCGCGCCCCACAGGATGCGCTTCTCGTCCTGCCCGCGGCTCGTCTCGTTATCCTGGCAGAGGATGTAGAACTCGTCGCGCGCCAGCCCCTCCAGCAGGCGATCGGCGACCTGTTCCGAGGTCCAGGCCGAGGGCGGCTGCTGCGGCACCCGCGCCGCGACCATGCCGGTATAGGTGAAGCCGGGGATCAGCAGATGGGCGCTGACCTGCGCGCCGGGGCTGTTGCGCAGCGTGTGCGCCAGCCCCTCGGTCAGCGCCTTCACCCCCGACTTGCTGACATTATAGGCGGTGTCGCCGGGCGGCTGGGTGATGCCCTGTTTCGAGCCAGTGTTGACGACGATGCCGGGCTTGCCGCCCGCCACCATCGCCGGCACGAAGGCCTGCACGCCATAGAGCACGCCGAACAGGTTGACGCCCAGCACCCGCGCCCAGCCCTCCGGGCTCGACAGCGCGTCGCCGCCGCCGCCCACCCCGGCATTGTTCATCAGGAAGGAGACCGGCCCCAGCTTCTCGGCGACGGTGGCGGCCAGCGCCTCGACCGAGGCGCGGTCGGCCACGTCGACGGGCACCGCCAGGGCGCCTTCGATCCCGGCGGCGGCCGCGTCTAGCGCCTCCCCGCCCCGGTCTGCGAGGCAGATTCGCAGGCCGAGCCCGGCCAGCCGCCTGGCGGTCGCCAGGCCGATGCCGCCGGCGCCACCGGTGATCACCGCCACCTTGCCGGCGGCGAGTGCGGGATGATCGACCATGCGGAGACTCCTTTTCCAGACAACGGGATCAGTCTGGCCGCGCCTCCTCCACCCGGTCAACCGTCGATCGGGCAAGGGAGGCCGGCGGGCGATAGCTTGCCCCTATCCCCGCTTGCGGCATTGCTATTGGACAGGCGCGGCCGGCGAGGCGAGCCACGGCGATCATGAGAATGGGAGAGGATGATGGACAAGCTGCGCGCAAAACTGGCCGATGGCCATGCCGTGTTCGGCTGCTGGGTGGGGCTGAACGCCACCCTGTCGGCCGAGCTGATCGCCAAGGCGGGCTATGATTTCGCGATCATCGACACCCAGCACAGCGCAGTGACCGGGGACAGCCTGTTGCCGCTGCTACAGGTGATGGACCGGCTGACGCCGACCTTCGTCCGCGTGAACTGGACCGAATCCGCGCAGATCATGCGCGCGCTGGACCTGGGCGCGGCGGGCGTGGTGGCACCGGTTGTCTCGACCGCCGAAGAAGCCGCCATCGCCGCCCGCGCGGTCAGCTACCCGCCCGATGGCATCCGCTCCTTCGGGCCGGTGCGCAGCTATTACAGTCCGAGCGACGGCGACCGCCCGCTCTGCTTCGTGATGATCGAGACCGCCGAGGCGATGGACAATCTCGACGCGATCGCCGCGACGCCGGGGGTCGACGGCCTGTTCGTCGGTCCACATGATCTGTCGCTCGGCTTGGGCCTGGGCCTCGCCCATGAGATGACCCCGCCGCTGCGCGCGGCGATGCAGGCGATCCTCGACGCCGCGCGCCGCCACGGCCTGATCCCCGGCTGCGCCGCGCTCGGGCTCGATCATGCCCGCGCGCTGATGGAGATGGGCTATCGCTTCCTGGCGGTCGGCGCCGATCTGCAATTCGTGATGCAGGGCGCCGCCGCGAATCTCCAGGTGATCCGCGGCTGGACGGACGGCTGACGATCAGTCGGGAACCACCGCGATCGCGTCGATCTCGAACAACAGGCCGTCGGCGGCAAGTCGCGGGACGGGGTGCAAAGTACTGGCCGGCAGCTTATCGCCGAACAGTGCGATCAATCTTCGCCGAGCGGCTTCAACTTGGCCTCGTCATGGTCGACGATCAGCACGGTGATCCGCGCGACATGCTCGGGGCGGACGCCGCTGGCGGCCATGACGGTGCGCAGATTGGCGAAGGCCTGCTTCATCTGTCGCCGAAAGTCGGGGTCGATCGCACCCTTCGCATCGAACCCCACCTGTCCGGCGATATAGACGGTGCGGCCGCCGCTCGGCGCCACGACGGCGTGCGAATAGAAGGGAGACTTGCGCATCCCCTCGGGATTGCTGCGGGTGAGCTGGGCCAGGGCTGGCGGCGCGGCGGCGGTCAACAGCATCACCGCCAGGGCCGCGCGGGCGACATCGGTACGAAAAGGCACGGGCGCTCCCCTCTCGATCGGATGTACGCATCTATCCCGCGGCCGGCCGGACAACGTCAAATCGGGGGGAGCGCGTAGCGCCCAGCCTCAAAAACGAAGCCCCGGCGGTGGGGGTCCACCGCCGGGGCTCCGGGATCGGATCGGGTCAGCCGGTCAGATGCGATTGATCGCACCCTTTACGTCACCCTTGGCCTTCTGCAGGTCGCCCTTGGCTTCCTGCACATCGCCTTCGGCACGGAGATCGGGCCGGTCGAGCGCATCGCCCAGCGCGCGCTTGGTCTTGCCGGCGATCTCGTTGGCATGGCCTTTGATCTTGTCGGTCATCTCACCCATGATTCATCTCCTGATCTGGCGCGAAGGGGCACGCCGTCAGTACAAGAACGCTCGGCCGCCAGGATCGGGACCATGAAAAAGGCCGAAGAAGCGCTCAGTAGTCGACGTTCGCGGCAAGTGGGCACAGCAGGTTGGCGCATCTCCCGATCGCCTCCGAATCGCCTTCGACCGATTCGCAGCCAAGCCCCATCGACAGCCGTCCGAACGAACAAGCGGCAATTTTTTCGCATCGGCAGCGAAACATTTTTCCGTAACGGAATGTCATCTATGGACATGAATGTCAGCAGAGGGCACAAGGCATCCCGTTGCGTCGCAGCAACCTGGGCCGGCGAGGCCCCTCCGGCCGGGCAATCCGCCCTTGCCCTTCCAGCCTTTTTCAAGCCGTTGAAAAATCTACGGCATTTTACTAGGTTGACAAAATAAGACAGAAAAATGTCGCCGGAAGAGGTCTGCGAATACAGCATTGTTTCGTTACAAATTCTCCTGAATTTACAATTCAGAGTCACCTGCGACGTTCTTCTTTGGAAGTTCTGAATTTCGGACAGTCGTTCCACTTCCGTATGATCTTTTTTAAATTTTGTGATGCATTGCAGCCCCCATCAACACCCGGTTCGGGTAGGGTTGGGGGGAAATTATGTTCGGTTGGTTTTCGCGCAATGCGCCGATCAGGACCAAGTTCAACGTCCTGACTGTTCTTTATTGTTCTTACTTCGCCGCAGCGGGCGGCTACCTGGCCGTCTCGATGGGAGAGAGCGCCACATCGCCCGACATGCTGGTCCTTGCCGCCGCAGGCGGAATGACGCTGATTACCGCGCTCGCCAGCAAGAAGATGATCTGCGATCCCTATGTCGCCACCGTCGTCCGGATGGAGGGGCTCGCGGCCAACGACCTGTCCAGCGAGATCCAGTTCACCGATCATCGCGACTGCGTCGGCCGCATGACCCGCGCGATGGAGATTTTCCGCGCCAATGCCCACAAGGTCCGCGAGGCGGGCGAGGCGAATGCCCGCGCCGCCGAGGCGCAGGAGCAGGTGGTGAAGGCGATCAGCACCGGCCTGGCCGAACTGTCGCAGGGCAATCTGCTGTTCCATCTCACCGATCGGCTGCCCGGCGAATATGAAGGCCTGCGCGCCAACTTCAACGCCACGGTCGATTCGCTGAGCGACACCATCTCGGCGGCACGCCATTCCACCAACGGCGTCTACACCGGCGCGCGCGAAATCGGGAAGGCGTCCGACGATCTTGCCCGCCGCACCGAGCGCCAGGCCGCCAATCTGGAGGAAGTGACCGCCTCGATGGGCGAGATCACCTCCACCGTGAAGACCACCGCGGCCGATGCGGCGCTAGCCAACGAAGCCGCGAACCGGGCCCGCGAGGAAGCGGTTCAAGGTGGCGACGTCGTCCGCCGCGCCGTCGAGGCGATGCAGGGCATCGAACGCGCCTCGAACGAAATCGCCGAGATCATCAGCGTGATCGACGGCATCGCCTTCCAGACCAACCTGCTGGCGCTCAACGCCGGCGTGGAAGCGGCCCGGGCCGGCGAGAGCGGCCGCGGCTTCGCAGTGGTCGCCTCCGAGGTCCGCGCGCTGGCGCAGCGCTCGGCGGACGCCGCGCGCGACATCTCGGCACGCATCCGCTCCAGCACCACCGAAGTGGCGAGCGGCGTCCAGCTCGTCTCGGAAGCCGGCCAGTCGCTCGACCGCATCAACCACCGCGTGCTCGAGGTGGGCCAGCTCGTCTCGTCGATGGCCTCGGCCGCCGACACCCAGGCGCAGGGGCTGATGCAGGTCAACTCGGCGGTGCTCGAAATGGACCAGGTGACCCAGCAGAACGCCGCGATGGTGGAGGAAGCCTCCGCCGCCGCACGCAGCCTGAATGACGAGGCGACCTCGCTGAAGGAGATGATCGCCCAGTTCAACATCGGCGACGACCGCTTCGGCCGCACCGCCGCGCCGCGCCCCGAGCCGGTCGAGGTCGAGGCCCAGCCCCGCCGCCTCGCCGTCGTCGGCGGCCGCAGCATCGAGGTGGACTCGGACTGGCAGGATTTCTGATCGACTACAGACGGCCGTTTCGGCTCGTCGGAGCCCCCGCGCACAGCCGGGGGCCCGGCGGGCCGAAGCCCGTTTTTCTAGCTGTCGATGCGGGGGATGGTGGAAGGGGCTGGATTCGAACCAGCGTACGCTTGCACGGGCAGATTTACAGTCTGCTGCCTTTAACCACTCGGCCACCCTTCCAGAGGCGCCTGAAGCGAGGCGGCTCCATGGCCGCTCGAAGCGGCGCTGTCAACGCTTGTGGCCGGGAAAATTGCATGATGCGGCGATACTTGCCTGAAAGCCTCCCGCATCGCTAAGGCAGGCACATGCGCAAAGGCCATCGCCCTTCCCAGCCCGCCACGGGCCGTCCCCGCTTCTGGGGTCGCCACGCCGTCACCGCGGCGCTCGCCAACCCCCAGCGGACGGTGCGCCGCATGTGGGGCACGCGCGAAGCGCTGAGTGCGCTCGACCTGCCGCCGGTCATTCCCGTCACTTTTGCCGACGTCGCCGATCTCGGCCGCCTGGTGCCGCAGGACGCCCCGCACCAGGGCCTGGTGATCGAGGTCGATCCGCTGTCCGATATCTGGCTGGGCGACCTGCTGGAGGCGTCGCAGGACAATCGCCGCCCGCTGGTGGTGCTCGACCAAGTGACCGATCCGCACAATGTGGGCGCGGTGCTGCGCTCGGCCGCCGCCTTCGACGCGATCGGCATCGTCACCCAGGATCGCCACTCCCCGCCCGAATCGGGCGCGCTGGCCCGTTCGGCCTCGGGTGCGCTGGAGCTGGTGCCGTGGGTCCGCGTGGTCAACCTCGCCCGCGCGCTCGACGAGATCGCCGAGGCGGGCTTCTGGCGGGTGGGCCTGAGCGGCCACGCCAAGGGCACGCTCGCCCAGGTGATGGGCGATTCGCGAATCGCGATCGTGCTGGGCGCCGAGGGCGAGGGCATGCGCCAGAACACCGAGGCGCATTGCGACGAGCTGGCGAAGCTGCCGATCAGCCCGAAGGTGGAGAGCCTCAACATCTCCAACGCCGCGGCAATCGCGCTCTACGCGATCGCGACGCGGGGCTGACGCCCCGCTGTTTTTTGGTTGAGCCCTCAGGCGCCGGGCGGCGGACATCCGTCCGCCTTGGCTTTCCTCGCATAAGCTTCAGCACAGCTAGCACGGGGTGCTAGCGAGCACGAAGCTCGGGCGGCCGTTCGGCCTTGCGGAGCCTTGGCAGGCTCCGACGATGAACTCCTCCTCACCCCAGCGAAGGCTGGGGTCTCGGGAGAGACGCGCGCCGATCATCTCCTGAGATGCCAGCCTTCGCTGGCATGACGAAACAGGAGAAGGGCGTACACCCTTCCCCTGACCGAAATCACAAGAAACAGGAGGACCGGGCGTTGGCCCGGCCCTAGAACCTCAATCTTCCGGCGCGATGATGATCGTCAGGCCGTCCAGCTCGTCGGTCATCGCGATCTGGCACGACAGGCGCGAGCGCTCGTCGCGGTGATCGCTGCTGTCGAGCAGGTCGTTCTCGTCATCGCTCATGTCGGGCAGCAGGCTGGCGAAAGCAGGATCGACGAAGACATGGCAGGTCGCGCAGGAGCAGCAGCCACCGCACAGCGCCAGCAGTTCATCGATACCGGCATCGCGGATCACTTCCATCACCGACAGACCGGCCTCGACATCGAGCACCGATTCTTCGCCCTCGCGCGTGACGACCACCAACTTCGGCATTAGCACTCCCCCGAGAATATCGTCCGGATTTGGCGGGGCTATGTCGTGCGCGGCCTCCGAAATCAAGAGCAGGAACCGAAATGAGCCTTTCCAGCGAGCAAATCCAGGCCAGCCTAAACGCACTGGCTGAGATGGAGCCGGCCTTTGCGCGGGGAATCGAATCGATCGGCTATCCCCCGCCGCGCCTTCGCGACCGGGGCTACCAGACCCTGCTGCGCACGATCGTCGGCCAGCAGGTGAGCGTGGCGGCGGCCAATGCGATCTGGGCCAAGCTGGAGGCCAAGGTGGGCGCCGGCCTCGTCCCCGAGGCGGTGGCCGCCGCCTCCGACGAGTTGCTGCGCGAGGCCGGGCTGTCGCGCCAGAAGGTCGCCTATGCCAAGAGCCTGGCCGAACATGTGGCGGACGGCACGATCGACTTCGCCAACCTGCCCGCCGACGACGAGGAGGCGATCGCGCAGATGACCGCGATCAAGGGCATCGGCCGCTGGTCGGCCGAAATCTACCTGCTGTTCGCCGAGGGGCGCGGCGACGTGTGGCCGGCGGGCGACCTGGCGGTGCAGATCGAGGTGGGCAAGCTGATGGGCCTGCCCGAGCGCCCCAGCGAACGCCAGACCCGCGCGATCGCGGCGCCGTGGAGCCCGCATCGGGGGGCCGCGGCGATCTTCACCTGGCACAGCTATTCGGCGCGCCTCTCGGCGGGGAAGATGCCGCTATAACTTTCTTCTCCCTCTCCCCAAATGGGAGAGGGAAAAGGTCAGAAGGGAGAAGGTCAGAAGGTCAGCTCCGCAGCCGCGCGCCCTGCTTCGCAGCGGCCGCGACGATCTTCTCGGAGATCGCCTGGAGATCGGCATCGGTGAAGCTCTTCTCGGCGGGCTGGAGCACCACCTCGATCGCCACCGACTTCTCGCCCTCGGCCACGCCGGGGCCGACGAACACGTCGAACAGCCGCGCGTCGAGGATCGCCGCCTTGTCGGCACCGCGCACCGCGCGGAGCAATTCGTCGCTCGCCTTGTCGGCGGCGATCAGGAAGGCGAAGTCGCGGCGCACCGGCTGGAGCGCCGGCGGCGCATAGGCGTCGCGCATATGATCGTTGCCGCCGCGTCGCGCGGGGAGCGCGTCGAGGAAGATCTCGGCGGCGACGATGGTGCCCTCGATGTCGAAGGCGCGCGCGATCGCCGGATGCAGCTCGCCGAACTCGGCCAGCACCGTCTTCGGCCCCAGCCGCAGCGAGCCCGAGCGGCCCGGATGATAGACCCCGGCCGACACCGCCTCGAACAGCTGCAGCCGATCCGCCGGCGCGCCGACGGCGGCGAGCATCGCCACCGCCTCGGCCTTGGCGTCATAGGCGTCGAAGGGCTGGCCCTTGCCGGTCCGCCAGTCGCGCGGGATGCGGTCGCCCGCCAGCAGCAGACCAAGCGTCAGGCTCTCCCGGTCGGCCAGATAGCGGCGGCCGATCTCGAACAGGCGGATGCTGCCGGCGCCGCGATCGGCGTTGCGGCGGGCCGCGGCGATCAGGCCGGGCAGCAGCGAGGGCCGCATCACCTTCAGGTCTTCGCTGATCGGGTTGGCGAGCGTCCACGCGCCGCCACCGAAGGGCTTGGCCTCGGTCTCGGAGATGAAGCTCCAGGTCACCGCCTCGTTCAGACCACGCGCGGCGGCGGTGCGGCGGGCGCGCCGCTCCACCATCTGCGCCTGGGTCGCGGTGGGTCGCGCCACGCCCTCGGCGCGGGGCAAGGGGGTCGACGGAATATTGTCGATGCCGATGATGCGGACGACTTCCTCGACCAGGTCGGCCGGGCCGTCGATGTCGCGGCGCCAGCTGGGCACCGAGACGTTCCACACCGCGTCGATGCCGAAGCCCAGCGAGGCGAGGATCGCGCGCTGGCGATTCTCCTCCACCGTCAGGCCGGCCAGCTTTTCCGTCAGCGCCGGATCATAGCGCAGCGCCTTGGTGCCGGCGGGCGGGGTGCCCGCCTCGATCACGCCGCTTGGGCTACCGCCGCAGATGTCCATCACCAGCTTGGTCGCGATCGCGATGCCTGACCCCAGGAACTGGGGATCGACCCCGCGCTCGAAGCGGCTGCGCGCGTCGGAGGTGACGCCCAGCTTCTGGCCGGTGCGCGCGATGCTCTCGGGGGTGAAATAGGCGCATTCGATCAGCACGTCGGTGGTGGTGGCGCTGACGCCGCCCTTCTCGCCGCCCATGATGCCGCCAATGCCGTCGGCGCCATCGGCGTCGGCGATCACCGTCATCGTCTCGTCGAGGGTGTAGCTCTTCTCGTTGAGCGCCAGCAGCTGCTCGCCCGCCACCGCCTTGCGCGCGACCAGCGGCCCGCGGATCTTGGCGAGGTCATAGACATGGAGCGGACGGCCGTGGTCGAGCATCACATAGTTGGTGATGTCGACGAGCGCCGAGATCGGCCGCTGGCCGACCGCCTTGAGCCGCTTCGCCATCCATTCGGGGCTGTCGCCGTTGACGACGCCCTTCACCGCCCGGCCGAAGAAAGCGGGGCAACCCTCGCTATCCTCGATGCGGATCTCGATCGGGCATTCGCCCTGGCCGGGAATGCTGGGCAGGTTGAGCGACTTGAGCGTGCCGAGGCCCGCCGCCGCCAGGTCGCGGGCGATGCCGCGCACGCCCATGCAGTCCTGCCGGTTCGGCGTGATCGCGACGTCGATCACCGGATCGGCGAGGCCGGCCCAGTCAACATAGACCTGGCCCACCGGCGCGTCGGCCGGCAGATCGATGATGCCGTCATGCGACTCGCCCAGCTCCAGCTCGCGCATCGAACACATCATGCCGCGCGATTCGACGCCGCGGATCGCCGCGATCTTCAGGGTGACGTCGAGGCCGGGAACATAGTCGCCCGGCTGGCCGAGCACACCCACCAGGCCCGCACGGGCATTGGGGGCGCCGCAGACCACCTGCAGCGGCTCGCCTTGGCCGACGTCGACCGAGAGGACCTGCAGCTTGTCGGCCTGCGGATGCGGCGCCGCACTCAGCACCCTGGCGATGCGGAAGGCGCCCAGCTTCTCGGTCGGATCCTCGACACCTTCGACCTCGAGGCCGACCTTGGTCAGCGCCTCCAGGATCGCAGGCAGGCCCGCCTCGGTGTCGAGATGCTCCTTGAGCCAGCTCAGGGTGAACTTCATGCGCCGACCCCCCCGCTGAGCGTGGGCACGTCGAGCGCGGCGAAGCCATAATGCTTCAGCCAGCGCAGATCGCCGTCGAAGAAGGCGCGCAAGTCATCCATCCCATATTTGAGCATCGCGAGGCGATCGATCCCGCAGCCGAAGGCGAAGCCCTGCCATTCGTCGGGGTCGAGGCCACAATTGGCGATCACGCGAGGATGCACCATCCCCGAGCCGAGGATCTCCATCCAGCCGCCATTGGCCGAGTTGGGATCGCCACCGATCACGCGGCGGCCCTTCTCCCAGGTGAAGCCGACATCGACCTCGGCCGAGGGCTCGGTGAAGGGGAAGAAGCTTGGGCGCAGGCGCAGCACGATATCGTCGCGCTCGAAGAAGGCCTTCACGAAGGTCTCCAGCGTCCACTTGAGATGGCCCATATGGATGCCGCGATCGATCACCAGGCCCTCGACCTGGTGGAACATCGGCGTGTGGGTGGCATCCGAATCCGAACGATAGGTCCGCCCCGGCGCGATGATGCGGATCGGCGGCTTGTTGTTCATCATCGTGCGGATCTGCACCGGCGAGGTGTGGGTGCGCAGCAGCGCCTTCTTGCCGTCGAGGGTCTGGTCCTCGGGGAAATAGAAGGTGTCGTGCATCGCCCGCGCCGGATGGGTCTCCGGAATGTTGAGCGCGGTGAAATTATGCCAGTCGTCCTCGATCTCGGGACCGGTGGCGACCGCGAAGCCAAGGTCGGCGAAGATCTCGGCCAGCTCGTCCATCACCTGGGCGACGGGGTGGACCGAGCCTTGCGCGCCCGCCGAGACCGGCAGGCTCATGTCGAGCTTCTCGGTGGCGAGGCGGGCGTCGAGCGCCGCCGCCTCCAGGGTCGCCTTGCGATCGGCGATCGCGCTGGTCACCGCCTCGCGCAGCGCGTGGATCTTTGGCCCTTCGGCCTGGCGCTGCTCGGGGGTCATCCCGCCCAGGGTCTTCAGCAGTGCCGTGATCGTCCCCGACTTGCCGAGCGTCCGCACGCGAATCGCCTCCAGATCGGGCAGGCTGGCCGCCGCTGCGATCTCCGAAAGCGCTTGGTCCTGTTGTTCTGCCACCCTAAACCTACCTTCGTCATTCCCGCGAAGGCGGGAATCCATATTCTCTAACGCCCGGGGCGAGCTGGGCCGAGGCCAAGGCCGTCAGCCAGATCGTCCCACTCCGGATTGGTCGCCTCGATCAGATTGAGCTTCCAGTCCCGCCGCCATTTCTTGAGCTGCTTCTCGCGCGCGATCGCCGTGATCATGTCGCCGAACAGCTCGTAATGGACGAGGCGCGAGACCCCGTAGCGGTTGGTGAAGCCCTTGATCAAGCTTTCCCGATGCTGATGGACACGCCCAAGCAGGTCAGACGTGACGCCGATGTACAGCGTACCATGCTTTCCGCTCGCCAGAATGTAGACCGCTGGCTGCTTGTCCACCATCGCTCCCTCCCCGTCATCCCCGCGGAGGCGGGGATCCATAACCTCGGAATTGCGAGAGTCTCTTGCCCTTGAGAATATGGATTCCCGCCTTCGCGGGAATGACGATCATGGGATTCGGGTCCAAAAACAAAAAGGGCGCGGTGACCTTGGCCACCGCGCCCCTCCTGTCTCTTGTCCGAAGACTTACGCCGCGATGCGGGCGCCTTCGGGGAGGGCGGCCTTGGCCTGCGCGATGATCGCGCTGAAGGCGGCACCCTCGTGCATGGCGAGATCGGCCAGGACCTTCCGGTCCAGCTCGACGCCGGCCAGCTTCAGGCCGTGCATGAACACGCCATAGGTCAGGCCTTCGGCGCGAACCGCGGCGTTGATACGCTGGATCCACAGCGCGCGGAACGAGCGCTTCTTAACCTTGCGGTCGCGATACGCATATTGGCCGGCCTTTTCGACGGCCTGACGCGCGATGCGGATGGTGTTCTTGCGGCGGCCATAATAGCCCTTCGCCGCGCCAAGAATACGCTTATGCTTGGCGTGGGTGGTGGTACCGCGCTTGACGCGTGCCATTTAGCGGTCCTCCTCAGTTCAGGCCGTACGGGGCCCACAGCTTCACGCGCGCCGTATCGGCGTCAGCGAGAACCGTGGTGCCGCGATTGGTGCGGATATACTTGGCGTTGTGGCTGATCAGCCGGTGACGCTTGCCGGCGACGCCGTGCTTCACCTTGCCGGTGGCCGTGAGCTTGAAGCGCTTTTTAACGCCGCTCTTGGTCTTGAGCTTGGGCATTTTCGTCTCCTTATATGCGACGTTTGCAGACAGCCACGGCAGCCCATTCAGCCGGACCGTCCATCAAATCGCGGAAGCGCGGGCCTATAAGGGCCCAGCCCGCCGATTGCAACCCATCGCCACCATCAGACGGAACCGCGCTTGCTTCCCAAGGGTTTCATCCCGTCATGGTAGTCGAGCCACATCCGCCGATCGAGGTGCCCCAGGGCGACAAGGCCCTGGAAAACGGCCCGGATTCGCGGCCGCGACGCCCGCGTCACGACCCGGCCAACTGGACGATCGCCGCCGGCTTCGCGCTGGTCGCCACCATCGTCGGCCTGATCGTGCTGGCCTGGCTGATCCTGTTCGTCACCAAGGGCCGCTTCCTGAAACCCTATTTCGAATCGATCGCCAGCCGGATGGCCGAGCGCCAGGTGAAGGTGGCGGGCGACTTCCAATTCTATTTCGACATCATCGATGCGCGCTTCGTCGCCGACGGGCTCACCATCTCGAACCCGGGCTGGGCCACCAAGCCCAATTTCTTCGAGGCGCGGCACATCGCCACCAGGATCGAGACGATCCCGACCTTGTTCGGCGACCGGCGCGCCGAATGGCTGGTGCTGGACGGCGGCAAGGTCGACGCCGAATGGGATGCGGGACGCCACAACACATGGACGTTCGGCGACCCGAACAAGAAGGGCGAGCCCTTCAAATGGCCGGTGATCCGCCGCGCCGACGTGACCAACACCGAAGTGCGCTACATCGACCCACAACTGTTCCTGCGCACAGACATCAAGGTGGGCGACATCGCTGCGGGCGGCACGCGCATCGACGGCAAGGTGCCCTTCACCGGTACCGGCACCCTGCGCGGCAAGGCCTTCACCATGGACGGCGCGCTGCTCTCGCCGAACTCCACCCTCACCTTCGGCCGCACCCGTTTCGACATGCACGCGCGCTCGGGCCCCACCCGGCTCGACATCGACGGCGTGCTGCCCGCCGCCACCCAGATCGAGGGATCGGACCTCAACCTGAAGGTGCGCGGCCCCAATGTCCGCCTGCTGTTCGATTTCCTCGGCGTCGCCGCGCCCGACACCCGCGCCTACTGGTTCACCTCGAAGCTGACCAAGGCGGGCGGCGAATGGCGCTTCACCAACATCAACGGCCGCTATGGCGCGTCGGACCTGCACGGCCGGATGACGATCAGCCTGCCCAATGACCGGCTGCTGCTGAACGCGGTGCTCAATTCGAACCTCGTCGACATCATCGATGTCGGCCCGTTCATCGGCTATGAGCCCGAGGCGCTGGCGACGAAGGGCGCGCAGGCCGCGGTCGCGCAGACCGGTGGCACCCCGCGCATCCTGCCCGACGCGCCACTGCGGATGGAGTCGATCCGCAATTTCGATGCGAAGATCCTCTACAAGGTGAAGGATTTCCGGAACCCGAAATTCCCGATCTCGAACGTCGACCTGACCTTCGGCCTCGACAAGAGCCTGATGACGCTGTCGCCGTTCAGCTTCGACATCGCCGGCGGTCACCTCGCCTCGGACATCTCGATCAACGCGCGGGTCCCCGCCGTCATCACCGATTACGACATCCGTCTGTCGCCCACCCCGATCGCCAAGCTGTTCGCGGGCTTCGGCGTCCAGCAGGCCGGCACCAGCGGTACGATCAAGGCGCGGGTGAAGATGAGCGGCACCGGCGACACGCTGCGCGATTCGCTCGCTACCTCGAACGGCCGCATCGCGATCATCCTGCCGAAGGGCACTTTCTGGACCCAATATATCCAGCTGTCGGAATTCGACCTGGGCGTGTTCGTGCAGAAGTTGCTACAGGACAAGCTGAAGAAGCCGGTGCAGATCAATTGCGGCCTGCTGGGCTTCACCGTGCGCGATGGCGTGGCGGCAGCCGATCCGATCCTGATCGACACCGACAAGAACGTCATGACGGCCAAGGGCGGCTTCAGCTTCAAGGATGAGTCGCTCGACATGCGCTTCCGCGCCGACGCCAAGAAGTTCAGCCTGTTCTCCGGCCAGTCGCCGGTCGGCATCAAGGGCTATTTCGCGGCGCCGGGCATCAACATTCTGAGCCCGCAGTTGATGGCGCGCGGCGGCGCCGGCGTGGCGCTGGGCGTGGTTGCCAGCCCGCTGGCGGCGGTGCTCGCCTTTGTCGACGTGGGCGACGCCAAGGACGCCGCCTGCGGCCCGGTGCTGGCGGGCGCGCAGGCCAGCGCGATGCGCACCAAGAGCGGCAAGCCGCGCAAGGATGTCGGCAATGTCCGCGAGAACCGCCGCGAGGCGGGCGACCGCAAGCAGCCGACGGCCAGCGGACTTTGAGGCCGCCCCGGGCAACGTCATCCCAGCGGAAGCTGGGATCTCATTTCTTCTTTGCTGCCCTGCCATCCCAAAGGCAGTGAGATTCCAGCTTTCGCTGGGATGACGGAAAAACCGGACCGCCTCTATAAGGCTTCTCCATGCCGCCCCACCCCGACTTCACCGGCGCGAAGATCGCGCTGATCCATGAGGGATCGCTGCTCACCTATCTGCGCGACGACAATCCCGGCATCCCCTACCCCGCTTATTGGGACATGCCGGGCGGCGGACGCGAGGGCAGCGAAAGCCCCATCGACTGCGCGCTGCGCGAGACCGAGGAGGAGTTCGGCCTACGCCTGCCACCCGGCCGGGTGCTCTGGCAGCGCAGCTATCCGAGCCTGCATGCTCCTGGCCGCACCGCCTGGCAGCTTGCCGGCGCCATCACGCCCGAGGAAATCGCGGCCATCCGCTTCGGCGACGAGGGCCAATATTGGCGGATGATGCCGATCGGCGACTTCCTCGCCCATGAGCGCGCCGTGCCCTATCTCCAGACGCGGCTGGCGGAGTATCTGCGCGACGCAGAAAACTGACCCAACCACCACCATTCGTCCCGAGCGCAGTCGAGACACGAGCGGGAATCGGAAAGAGGCGTTTAAGCGCCCCTAGTTGAGCAGCTCCGCAATCTGTCCGATCAGCCGCTCGTCGCCGGCTGCGATCACCTGGCCGGGGCTGCGCGCGTCGAGCGGGCGGCCCTGCCAGTCAGTCATCTTTCCGCCGGCCCCTTCGACGACCGGGACGAGCGCGGCGAAGTCATAGAGCTGCAGGCCGGATTCGATCACCGCGTCGAGATGCCCAGAGGCGACCAGGCCATAATTATGGCAATCGCCGCCCCACAGCACGTCGCCCGCCTGCGCGCCCACCCGCTGGAAGCGGGAGAGGTCATCGCCTGGGAAAGCGGCGGGCGAGGTGGTGCCGAGATGCGCCGCCGCGAGCCGACTGCAGCTGCGGACATGGGCCGGCGCGCCCTTGAACAGCGTCGGCTGCCCCTTCGCGCCCAGCCAGCGATCACCGATGATCGGCTGGTCGATCACCCCCAGCACCGGCTGGTCGGCCTCGACCAGCGCGATCAAGGTGCCGAACAGCGGCCGGCCGGCGACGAAGGCACGGGTGCCGTCGATCGGGTCGAGCACCCACACCCGCTCGGCATCCTCGCGCTCGCGGCCATATTCCTCGCCGATGATCCCGTCCTGCGGCCGTTCCTTCCCCAGGATCGCGCGCATCGCCGCTTCCGAGGCGCGATCGGCCTCGGTGACGGGAGAGGCATCGGCCTTGGTCTCGCGCTCGAAGCGGGCGCGGAAGAAAGGGCGGATCGCTTCGCCGGCGGCGTCGGCGAGGCGCTGGGCGAGGCGGATATCGTCTTCGGTCATGTCAGGAGCCCTAGAGCCTGATCGTTTGAGGTGGAAGCGCTTTGCGCTTCCACCGAGAGCGTGAATCAGGCTCAACTCAAGGTCTGGCGGAGACTGCGCCCCAATCCTAGAGGTTGGAAAGACCGGGGGACGAAGATGAAGAACCGACCCTTTCGCGAACGGCTGGGTTTTGCCCTGGCGGGCCTGCGCGATTGCTGGCGCACCGAAGCCAGCTTTCGAAGCCACGTCGTGCTCGGCAGCATGGCGCTCGCGGCGCTCGCCATCCTGCGCCCCGAACCGGTCTGGTGGGCGGTCGTCGGCCTCGCCATCGCCCTGGTGCTGGCGCTCGAAACGATCAATTCCGCCTTCGAACGGCTGATCGACCATCTCCACCCCGAGCAGCATCCCGAGATCGGTCGGGCAAAGGACATGGCGGCCGGTGGCGTTCTGATCATCAGCGTCGGCTCGCTGGCGGTGGCCGCCGCACTGGCCGTGAGCCTGTTCTAGACCTTGCTCTAGAAGCCGTTGGCCCCGTCGCCCCGTATGCCCGAGCGCCCGCCGCTACGCTGACGCTCCGAGACGATCACCGGCGAGCGACCGACCCGGTCGGCCAGCCCGGCCGGATTCTCGAACGCCAGATGGCCGGCCTTCAAGGTGATGTCGCCCTGGCGCCGCAGCAGCTGGAGCATGCGGTTGACGTGGACCGCGGTCAGCCCGGTCATGTCGGCGATCATCTCCTGCGTCAGCGGGAAATCGAAGCCGTTGTTCGACGCCAGGCCGCAGAGCTGCATGCGCTCGAGCAGTTCGAGCAGCAGGTCGACCAGCCGCTCCTCGGCGTTCAGACGGCCGAGCCGGGTGATCTGGGCGAGCAGATAGGCCTCCTCCAGCGCGCTGCTCAGCAGATAGGCCTCGCCCAGGCCCGCGACGCCCTCGGGCGCGGGGCAAGCCTCGACATGGGTGAGGCTGACCGCCGCCGCCACCGCGAGCGGGCTTTCATGATGGCAATTGCCGATCAGGTCGCCCGGCAGCAGGAAGCTCATGATCTGGCGCCGGCCGTCCTCCAGCACCCGGGTGCGCGCCGCCCAGCCCCGCAGGATCAGCAGGCGTTCGCGCACCGGCGCGCCCTCGCGCTGCAATTCGGTGCGCGGCTCGACCAGCCGGCCGCGCCGTGCCGCCGCCTGCAGCGCGAGGAGCGCGGGCTCTTCCAGCGGGACAAGCGCCGACAGCCGCCGGGTGGCGACCGCCCCGTCCCGCAGCGCCCGGACGATGCTGGTCACGCCGCCGCCTGCCGATCGGCCGCGCTGTCATGGGACTGTACGACGATGAGGCTATGCTTGCCTGCGAGAAGCCCGGCCATTCAGAAATAGCTCCCGATAACTGTCCCCAACGGAGCCCCCCAAAAGCGCAGGCAGCGAGATGCGGTGGCACGAGCCACCACCAGGGAATTCCAACACAAACACGGTTCGGCCCCCAGCCGATCAGCAATGCTCCGGATCCTCGCCCCCGGGCCCTCGCGGCGCCGTTCAGCCTGATCCGGGACACCCCCCGTTCGAACCGTTAGAAATGGAGAGGCGCCACTCCTCCATAACCAAGATTAATTTCCCAATGGATTTCGGGGCTTGGGGGAGAAGGATTTGCACCCCGGCGACATTATCGCGGTGCGGCGCCATTCTTGTCGGGAGCGATGAAGCCGACGGCATCGAGCCGCCGCAGATAATGGCTGAGCATCACATAATGCGCCCGGATCGCCGCAGGGCTGGTCGCCCGCCGCGCACTGGCCAGCTCGGCGTTCACCCGCCGCTCCAGATAGGCCCTGTCCTCGTCATCCACGGCAACGCTCCACGATCCGGGAGCATCGCATGCCACCGGGGCGGGGACCGCGCCTCGATCTGGGTTAATCCTTGCGCGCCAAAGGCTGGATTTCGGGCCCGACCGCAGGGGCGCTGCACAGCGGAACATCGCCCGTCCAATCGGCGTCGTCACCAAAGGGCAGGGTTTCCGCGGCCGCGGCCGGCGCCGTCCTGGAACGCGCCGCGACCTGATAGACCCGGGACATCTTGTTATCGAAACCGGGAATCGAGGCGTTCGCGACCAACGCTTCCTCGGCGCTGATCTCGTGCTTTTCGGATCGGCTGCTCATGATGGTGCGCATGATGCCGCCCTTGAGCCCCGATGCGCGCCAATAAGCGGTTCCACCCAGCCGCTGGTTCATCGGCGCGGCACGGTAGGTCCACCGCCATTTGCCGTCTTCCGCGGGCAGACGGATGGTGGTGGCATAGCAATCGAAACGGGGGAATTTGGTCAGCCAGGGCACACTCTGGTCCTGCTCTCGCGGCCGACGGCGCATAGGCGGCGGATAGAAACCGGCTCCTACGATGGTCAGGTCGCGTCCCTCCGCGTCATTCCCGTCCCAGTCGGGTTTGCCCTCGCCTTCGAGCGACAGGATGAGCGTGGCACCGCGCTCGTCATAGCGCCAGGCGACCCGATCGGCTTCGACCCAGTCGATCCCCTTGCGCCAATAGGCCCGCAACACACGATCCGCATCCTCGGAGGCCAGGGCGGCCAGCGACATTCGCATCGCCGTAGTCTCATTGCCGCGCAGCACATGCTGGACCTTGACGATCGCCGGCTTCTCGAATCCGCCGCGGGCGTCGATATCGACCACCCCGACCATCTGGGGCCGCTTCGGAGGCTGAGGCACGATCTCTTCGAGATCGCCCCCCGCCGCCCGCAGCGGCAGCCCCCAGCGGAAAGACGGCGGCGGCAGCCGGTCGAGATAGCGGTCGCCCAGCCGCGTTCCATCGAGCCAGTAGCTCTGCCCATCGATCCGCGCGCGCACCAGCACATGGTTGAAGACGCCGGGATTGGGCAGGCGCGCGTCGGTCCCGTCGCCGCCGAAGGCGTCGACCAACACCGGTTCCGCCTCGATCTTGAGTTCGCGCAGCAGCGCCAGCAGCATCACGGTCTTCGCCTTGCAGTCGCCGAAGCGGCGCTGCCAGGTCTCTTCCACGGTAGCGGGTCGGTAATTGCCGCCATCGAGCCCGACATAGACATAGCGGATCTGGTCCTGGACCAGCCGCAACGCGGCCTGCGCCCGTTCGGCCGAACCGGGATAGGCGTCGGCGATCTTCTTCGCTTCGGCCCGGATCGGCGAGTTCGGCCCGAGGTTCGAAGCGCTTGCGTACAGGCTCTCGAAACGCCTCGAAAGGTCGGTCCAGCTCGCGAAATCCGAAAACTCTATCAGACGCCGGATATTGTAGCGGGCCGGCGCTTCCTCGTTGACGATGCTGCTGCCCGGATCGCGCAACTCATAGGTGACGCTGGTCTGGCCGCCGCTTCGGGCCGGAACCGCCTGCGGCAGATCGCGGGTCGCGCGCCAGGTCACCGGCCGTCCATCAGGCCATGTCATCCGGAAGCGGAAAGCGCCCGGCAAGCTCTGCGGCGGAAAGAAGGCCAGGCCATAGGCATGATCTCCCAGGGTGGGATCACGCTGCACGACGGTCGTGGCGAACTCCAGCTCGTCCCCGACCTGGAGCCCCGATGCCTGCAGGGTCGCGGTCAGAAGCCCGTCGAGCATCGACTGTTCGAGATTGCCCTCGCGCTGGATCACCTTGAAGCGCTGGTCCTTCAGCACGTCGACGACCCTGCCATCCCGGATGATGCGCAGATGATGGACCGTCGCCGAGCCGCTGGAGGGGTTCCAGACGATCGCCACATTGCCCATCGGCAGCGCTTCGGGCTTCAACAGACGGGCGCGATAGGCGGTGTAGGTTTCTTCGCCGGCGGGCCCGATGCGGACCTGCTGGTCGCGGTAGACGAGGCGGACCGGCGCATCAGGCGGAGCCGCGGCCGGAGTGGGATCCGGAGGCGGCAACACCCAGGCCGCCGGCGGCGCATAGTTGAGCTGATCCGCGGACGGGGCGGCCATGGCCTGGGCGGAGGCCGCGGCCAGCAGCAAGGGCAGGGAGCGGAATGGTCGCATTGCCATCACTGCTCGTCCGCCTGCAGGCGGAACCGGCGGGTTCCGCCAGCGCGCCGGACTGCCGCCTGCACATCCGGACGAGCGGCCAGCTCGGGCAAGCGCACGTCATAGGCGGCCTTTGACGGGCCTGCCGGCGGCGGATCGAACTGGCTGAGCTGTTCCAGCGCGCCGAGCCGCTGATCGGGGTCGTCCAGACGACGGATCATCGCCGCCGCGGCACCGTCCAGATCCCCCACGCACAGGAGGATCCCGACCGCAGCTTCGGGATCGTCGCTTTCATGCTTGCCCGCATAGTCGACATCGGGGCCGGCCTCGGCCAGTTGGCCCAACGCAGCATGCGCGCAGGCCCGCACCAAGCGCAGTTCCATCTCTCCATAGGGACTGGCGGAATATTTGCCCTTCGCGAAGGTGGCGACTGCCTCCATCGCCCGTTCGGGATGTCCGAACTGCAGATGAGTATGGCCCAGATTGATCGTCTGGCTGACGTTCAGACCACCACCCTCCTTGGCCGCGATGCCCTGACGAAAGGCTTCCACCGCCTGATCGTAACGACCCAGCATGGCATAGCTGCGGGCGATTCCGTCCCACCACCAATTCTCCTGCGTCGCGAGATCGGTGAAGCTCTTGCCCATCGGGCCATCGGGCCGGGCGGCTTCCAGGGTCGCCACCGCCTCCTCTGGCCGGCCCAGCAACCGCTGGTAGGACGCCACCCGGAGCACCGCTTCCATCGAAGCCGCATGGCTCACCGCGATTTCGCGGACCCGGGCCAGACGGGCTTCCGTGACGGCCCGCTCGTCGAAATCGTCGGGGATCAAGCTGCGCAGCCGGGGATCTAGGCTGACGCCGACCAGCACCATCGGCTCGACGATGCGTGCAACCAGAGCCGCGGCGCCCGCCTTGTCGCCAGCCTCCATCAGTTGCGCAGCCCTTTGACGCCGGAAGAAGTCCCCGGTGATCAGCGGGTCGTCGGGCTGATAGCCGGGCGCGGCAAGCACCTTCAGAAAGCGGGTCCGCAATTGCTGATCGGGCGCGTCCATCAGCTTCCCGTAGAAGGGAAACAATATCCGCGCCTGCAGGGCGTTCAGCGCCTCGGGTTTGCGCGCAGCCATCGCCTCGATGCTCTCGACCCCCTGGGCCAGCCATTTGCGCTCCGCCTCGACCGCGAAGCGGAGAAACCACAGGGCATCGCCACCGGGACCGCTGCGCGTGCCTGCCATCGCGTAGCGATAGATCGCCTTCTCGTCGTTGAGTTGGACCGCGCAAAAGGCGGCGGCCTGATAGGTATTGATGCGATCATGCTCCTCGGCCGCCGCGAACGGCTTGCTGCGGATCACCTCGTCCAGAAGCTTGAGGCTTTCACGACACTCGCCCTTCTGGGCTTTCTGCAACCCGCTCCGCCACTGATCATAGACATTCGCGGCCGGCGCCGCGGAAGGCAGCACGGCCATGAGCAGGGCGATGGCGAGCGAAGACTTTCGCGCAGACGAAAGCCGAAGTGACGCGGCGAGCCGACCGAACAACCGATAATCCCCCGTTCCCGATGCCCGTCGCCGAGCCTAGGTCGATTGGAGGCTTAGGTGCAACATCGTCTCGAAACGAGCGGCACTATATCCGTAATGGCGGAAATCCGCCGGTCAGCCCGTCGGCCGGGCGATCTCGCTGCCGATGAAGCCATAGGCTCCGATCAGCAGGACCTTCACCCGGACGGGCTCAGTCGAACAGGCTGGAGACTGAGGTCTCGTCGGCGATGCGCTTGATCGCCTCGCCCAGCAGCGGGGCGATCGTCAGGTGGCGGATCTTCTTGGCATCGGCCACGGCGGCCGGGGCGCCGATCGAATCGGTGATCACCAGCTCCTTGAGCGCCGAGCCCTCGACCCTGGCGACCGCACCGCCCGAAAGCACGCCATGGCTGACATAGGCGACCACCTCTTCGGCGCCCGCCTGGCGCAGCGCCGCGGCGGCGTTGCAGAGCGTGCCGGCCGAATCGACGATATCGTCGACCAGGATGCAGAAGCGGCCCGAGACGTCGCCGATGATGTTCATCACCTCCGACTCGCCCGGACGCTCGCGGCGCTTGTCGACGATCGCCAGCGGCGCATTGTCGAGCCGCTTGGAAAGCGCGCGGGCGCGGACCACGCCGCCGACGTCGGGCGACACGACCATCAGGTTGCGGCCGGCGAATCGGGCGTGGATGTCGGCCGACATCACCGGCGCGGCATAGAGATTGTCGGTCGGGATATCGAAGAAGCCCTGGATCTGGCCGGCGTGAAGATCGACCGAGAGGACGCGGCTGGCGCCCGCCGTCTCCAGCAGATTGGCGACCAGCTTGGCCGAGATCGGCGTGCGCGGGCCGGGCTTACGGTCCTGCCGGGCATAGCCGAAATAGGGGATCACGGCGGTGATGCGACGCGCCGACGAGCGCTTCAGCGCGTCGATGCAGATCAGCAATTCCATGAGGTTGTCGTTGGCCGGATAGCCGGTCGACTGGATCACGAACACGTCCTCGCCGCGCACATTCTCATGGATCTCGACGAACACTTCCTCGTCGGCGAAGCGGCGTACGCTGGCGTCGGTGAGCGGCAGTTCGAGATAGGCGGCGATCGCCTTGGCGAGCGGCTGGTTCGAATTGCCGGTGAGAAGCTTCATCTACTGGATTCCCCGAGGCGCATAGGCTGTGATTGGGGCGCTCTTAGTCGCAAGGTCCGGATTGGGGAAGAGGGTGGCTGAACGCCGCCCTTATCCTTATGGAGCGCGACCATGGTCGTCACCCGCTTCGCTCCCTCGCCCACCGGCCGCCTGCATGTCGGCAATATCCGCACCGCGCTTCACAACTGGATGTGGGCGCAACGGCATGGCGGGCGCTTCCTGCTGCGCCTCGACGATACGGATGCGGAGCGATCGACCGAGGAAAATGCCGCGGCGATCCGCGCCGATCTGGCCTGGCTGGGCCTCGCGCCCGAGAGCGAGGCGAAGCAGTCGGATCGCTTCGCGCTTTACGAGGCGCGCTTCGAGGAGCTGCGCGCCAAGGGCCGGGTCTATCCCTGCTATGAGAGCGCCGAGGAGCTGGAGCTCAAGCGCAAGATCCTCGCAGGGCGAGGATTGCCGCCGATCTACGACCGCGCCGCGCTGAAGCTTTCGGACGAAGAGCGGGCCGCTTTCGAAGCCGAGGGACGCCAGCCGCACTGGCGATTCCTGCTCGACCATGATTCGCCGGTCGCCTGGGACGATCTGATTCGCGGTCCCCAGCATCTCGACCCGAAGCTGCTGTCCGATCCCGTCATCCGCCGCGCCGACGGCAGCTGGCTCTATATGCTGCCCAGCGCGATCGACGATATCGACATGAGCGTCACCCATGTCGTGCGCGGCGAGGACCATGTCACCAACACCGGGCTGCAGCTGCAGATGTTCGCGGCGCTCGATGCCGCCCCCCCCGCCTTCGCGCATGAGGCGCTGCTGGTGGGGAGCGAGGGCAAGCTCTCCAAGCGGCTCGGTTCGCTCGGCTGCGACGCCTTTCGCGAGGAGGGGATCGAGCCGATCGCGCTGATCGCGCTGCTGGCGCGGATCGGGACGAGCCAGCCGGTCGAAGCCGTGACCGATCCGGCGGCGCTGATCGCGGCGTTCGACTTCGGCCATTTCGGCCGTGCGCCTGCGCGCTTCGATCTGGATGAGCTGAAGGCGCTCAACGCCCGCATCCTCCACCAGACCGGCTATGCCGCGGTGGCCGATCGACTGCCGGCGGGGATGGACGAGACGGCGTGGGCCGCGATCCGGCCCAATCTCAACCGGGTCGCCGAGGCAGCCGACTGGTGGGCGGTGGTGGAAGGCACGGTGTCGGCCGAGATCGCCGCCGAGGATCGCGGCTTCCTGGCCGCCGCCGCCGGCATCGCCGAGGACCTGAACTGGGACGCGGGCGTGTGGAAGGCGCTGACCTCGGCGCTGGGCGCGGCCACCGGCCGCAAGGGCAAGCCTTTGTTCCTGCCCCTGCGCCTGGCGCTCACCGGGCTCGAACATGGGCCCGACATGAACGGGCTGCTGCCGTTGATCGGGCGGGAACGGGCGCTGGAGCGGTTGCGGGCGGCAGCGTCTTAATTCCTCCCCCAACGGGGGAGGGGGACCGCCGGAACGGCGGTGGAGGGGAAGCCGGCGGAGCCGGCGCTATCGCGCCTGCCCCTCCACCATCCTGCGGATGGTCCCCCTCCCCGTTCCGGGGAGGAATTAGCCTTCAGAACCGGTTCGACGGGGCGACCAGGCCGACCAGCAGGTAGAGCAGGATCGTCGAGCCGACGCCGCAGATGGTGAGCAGCACCGTCAGGATGCGGATCACCGAGACGTCGACGCCGCTATAGTCGGCGAGACCGGCGCACACGCCCATGATCTTGCCGTCGGTCTTGTTGAGGCGGAAGCTGTTGCTGCGGACGGACATGGCAATTTCCCTTCGCGGTAAATGGGGTTCAGAGCATTGTCGGCCGGGCGAACGAAACGGTGTCGGCCTTGCAGGTGCAATTGGCGTTCACCGGACCGATCGCGGCGGCCAGGCACGCGAGGCTGAAGAGCAATGCACCGCCCGCTGCGAGCAGGAAGCGCCGGGCTTCGCTGAAGCTGGAGTTGGTGTCGATCATCGTCTTGGCTCCCTTTGTGCCGGCCACTCGGCCGATGCCAAAGGGATTGCAGGAGCCGTGCCAAATGCTGCGGTACCGATAAAATGGCGGTTTTCGGGCCTTCAGCGACAGTCGCCACCGAAACATTCGCCAACTAGTGGCCAGAACCACCAAATTGCGATGGCAAAATTCGCCATCCCGATTTCATCGGAATTCGATCCAAAATAATGCAACGACTTTACCGTGATGGTGTATCATCGCCCTTGCGACCCGACGTCAGTGTGGGCGCGCTCGGAGTAAGGAGGCTTGCATGACCAACGGAGGTTTTCTCGAAGCCAAAAGATCCAACCCCCTCGGCCTGACGCTCGTCGTCGTCGGCCACGCGGCAGCGCTCACCGCGATAGCGCTGGCACCGCCTGAAACCTTCCAGAAGATCACCTACGTCAAGACGATCGTCGACAGCATCAAGGACGAGGCGCCACCACCCCCGCCGCCACCGATGCCCGAACCCAAGGCGCAGCCGCGCTCGCAGTCCAACGACATAGAGCCGCTGGTCGATACCGGCCAGAAAATCGGCCCGATCATCGCGCTCGATCCCGGCCCGGTCAGGCCGTTCGATCCCCCGGTCCAGCCGCCGGCGATTCCCGAGCCTGTCCTCGTCGAGGCAAAGATCGATCCGGCCGCCGCGGGCCGCTTCCAGCCCGACTATCCGTCCGCGCTGGTCCGCGCCGAGATCGAGGGCACCGTCACCGTGCGCGTGCTGATCGGCATCGATGGACGGGTTAAGGCCGTCGAGATGGTGAAGGCCACCAATGAAGGCTTCTTCGAGCCCACCCAGAAACAGGCACTGCGCTACTGGCGCTTCCGCCCGGCGACGCGCGACGGTGTCGCCGTCGAGAGCTGGCGCACGATGACGGTGCGCTTCGCGCTGCAGAACTGATCACCTGAATCGGAGCCCCGCCGCGCCGGGCTGGCGCGGCGGGCCCTCTCGCCTTATCTAGCGCCCATGGCCATCTTCCCCCGCCCTGCCCGCCCCAAGGCGCTGCTGACCGACATCAAGGCGTTCCTGCGCGGCGAGGAACGGCACAAAATCCTGATCGCGCTGATCTCCATCCTGATGCCCGCGCTGCTGATCGCGGGCTTCTACGTCGATTCGAAGCGCGACAAACCGCCGACGCAGATCGTCTACATCCAGAATTATAATGGCGAGCGCAGCGACGAAGAGATCATCAAGCAGAACGTCGCCGACCAGAAGATCCTCGATGCCAAGCGCCGCGCGAAGCAGGAGGAATATCAGCGTCTCGCGAAGACCCTCGGCATCGATTACTGAGCCGGCCGCAATGAGCCGGCCCGACGACCGCCGCTGGATGCGCGCCGCGATCGCCCTGGCCGAGCGCGGCCGCGGGCGCACCGCCCCCAATCCCAATGTCGGCTGCGTGATCGTCCGATACGGCAAGGTCATCGGGCGCGGCTGGACCCAGCCGGGCGGCCGCCCGCATGCCGAGGCGGAGGCGCTGGCCGGCCTGACGGCTGGCGACATAGCCGGCGCGACCCTCTACGCCACGCTCGAACCCTGCGCCCATGCCTCGCCGCGCGGCCCCGCCTGCGCCGACCTGATCGTTGCCGCCCGTCCCGCCCGGGTGGTGATCGCCCTCACCGATCCCGACCCGCGCACCTATGGCGAAGGCATCGCCCGGCTGCGCGCGGCCGGCATCGAGGTGACCGAGGGCGTCGAGACCGATGCCGCCCGCGCCTCGATGGCGGGCTTCCTCACCCGGCGCGCCAAGGGGCGGCCGCACGTCACCCTGAAGCTCGCTACCTCGCTCGACGGCCGCATCGCGCTGCCCGACGGGTCGAGCCGCTGGATCACCGGCGAGGCTGCGCGCGCCCACGCCCATCTCGAACGCGCGCGCCACGAGATGATCCTGGTCGGTCGCGGCACGCTGGAGGCCGATTCGCCCCGGCTCGACGTCCGCCTGCCCGGCCTCGCCAAGCGCAGCCCGCGCCGCGCGGTGCTGGGCCATGGCGCCGCGCCCGAGGGCTGGACCGCGCTCACCGACCCCGCCGCCATCGCCGATCTGAACGACGTCGACCATCTCTTCGTCGAGGGTGGCGCGGGGGCCGCCGCCGCCTTCCTCGCAGCCGACCTGGTCGACCGACTGCTGCTCTACACCGCGCCGATCATCGTCGGCGCCGGGCGGTCGGCGATCGGCGACATCGGCCTGGGCGATCTGGCGCACGCGCATAACCGCTGGCACCTCGCCGACACACGAATGCTTGGCATCGACCGGCTGTCGATCTACGAACGCGCCTGACATGTTCACCGGAATCATCACCGACGTCGGCACCATCAGCGCGATCGAGCAGCGGGGCGACCTGCATGTCCGCATCGCCTGCGGCTACGACACCGCCACCATCGACATCGGCGCCTCGATCGCCTGTTCGGGCGCCTGCATGACCGTGGTCGAGCTGGGGCCCGACTGGTTCGCGGTCGACATCAGCGGCGAGAGCGTTTCGCGCACCGCGCCCGATCGCTGGGTCGCGGGCCGCCGCCTCAACCTCGAACGCTCGCTGAAGGTGGGCGACGAGCTGGGCGGCCATATCGTCACCGGCCATGTCGACGGGGTCGGCACCGCCGTCTCGGTGTCGGTGGAGGGCGATTCGCACCGGCTCGAGATCCGCGCCCCCGCCGAACTGGCCGGTTATCTCGCCCCCAAGGGCTCGATCTCGGTCGACGGCATCTCACTGACCGTCAACAGCGTCGACGACCAGCCCGACAGCAGCACCATCTTCGGGCTCAACATCATCCCGCACACTTTCGCGGTGACGACCCTGGGCCAGATCAAGGAAGGCGACGGCGTCAATCTGGAGATCGACGTGCTCGCCCGTTATCTGGGCCGCATGGAACAGCTCAGGGCCGTCCTCAAAAAATAAATCACATTGAAATGTGATTAACAGATTGCCCCGTGCGTCGAATGTGATATTTCGACTCACATGAGCACCGAACTGATCGATCGCATCCGCACCGCCGTCGCCGAGCGCGGCGTTTCCCGCTCCGGACTGGCGCGCGCCGCCGGGCTCCACCCCAATTCGCTGCGGTCGCTCGACGATCCCGAATGGAACCCGACCGCGGACACGCTCAAGAAGCTCGAGCGCTACCTGTCCTTCTCGGGCCTGTCGCCGATCGAGGAAATCATCGACGAGGCGCGCAACGGCCGCATGTTCATCCTGGTCGACGACGAGGACCGCGAGAATGAGGGCGACCTCATCATCCCCGCGCAGATGGCGACCCCCGACGCGATCAACTTCATGGCCAAATATGGCCGCGGCCTGATCTGCCTGTCGCTCACCAAGGAACGGGTCGACCAGCTCGGCCTACCGCTGATGAGCCGCAACAACGGCACCCGCCACGAAACCGCCTTCACCGTCTCGATCGAGGCGAAGACCGGCGTCACCACCGGCATTTCCGCCGCCGACCGCGCCCGCACCGTCGCGGTGGCGATCGACGCCTCGAAGAGCTCGGACGACATCGTGACGCCGGGCCATGTCTTCCCGCTGGTCGCAAAGCCCGGCGGCGTGCTGGTCCGCGCCGGCCACACCGAGGCCGCGGTCGACGTCGCCCGCCTCGCCGGGCTCAATCCGTCGGGCGTGATCTGCGAGATCATGAACGACGACGGGACGATGGCGCGCATGGACGCGCTGGTCGAGTTCGCCCGCACCCACAAGCTCAAGATCGGCACGATCCGCGACCTGATCGCCTATCGCCGCAAGAACGACCACCTCGTCGAGAAGCGCGCCGAGACCCGCTTCTCCAGCCGCTGGGGCGGCGACTGGACGATGGTGGTGTTCTACAACAAGGCCACCGGCACCGAGCAGACCGCGCTGGTGAAGGGCCATATCGATCCCGAACAGCCGGTGCTGGTGCGCATGCACATGCTGTCGCCCTTCGCCGATCTCTATGGCGAGCAGAGCGCGCGCAGCGACCTGATCCCGCGCGCGATGAAGATCATCGACGAGGAAGGCTCGGGCGTGCTCGTGATCCTCAACCGGCCCAGCGCCAATTCGGCCAGCCGCGCCGTCCAGGCCTATCAGGACCGCGACGTCTCGGCGATGGACGAGCTGCGCGACTATGGCGTCGGCGCGCAGATCCTCACCGAGCTGGGCGTGCACGACATGATCCTGCTCACCAATTCGCACCACACGCTGATCGCGCTCGACGGCTATGGCCTTTCGATCGTAGGGGAACGGGAAATCCCCCCCATCGAAGCCGAATAAGAACTGGAAGGCACCATCATGGCCAAGCTGCTCATCGTCGAAGCGCGCTTCTACGATCATCTCAACGACCTGCTGCTCGACGGCGCCCGCACCGCGATCGAGGACGAGGGCCACAAGCATGAGACGATCACCGTGCCCGGCGCGCTCGAAGTGCCCGGCGCGATCGCGATGGCGGCCGAGAGCGGCCGTTATGACGGCTTCGTCGCGCTCGGCGTGGTGATCCGTGGCGAGACCTATCATTTCGAAGTGGTCTCGAACGAGAGCGCGCGCGGCCTGATGGCGCTGTCGATGGACGGCATCGCGATCGGCAACGGCATCCTCACCGTCGAGAACGAAGCCCAGGCCCTCACCCGCGCCAAGCGGACCGAGAAGGACAAGGGCGGCGAGGCCGCCAAGGCCGCGCTGAAGATGATGGAACTGCGCGAGAAGTTCGGGGCGTAAAGCCTTATAACTCCCCTCCCTGCAAGGGAGGGGTTGGGGGTGGGTCGCGAGCGAAGCGAGCTCCCTTCTGGCGCTATTCCCAGCCTGAACGTGGGGAGGCTCGCTAACGCTCGCCACCCACCCCCCGCCCCTCCCTGAGAGGGAGGGGAGCTCTTCCGCCAGCGCCCGCACACTCCCTGCAAAACGCGCCAATATTGGTGCGACAACGGCCCCGGGGATCAATTCCTTTTGACAGGACCCGGCCTATAGCTTTCTCCCGATCGCAAGATTGGAACGGGAGAGGTGCTGATCATGGCCAGGCAGGAACTGCTGAACGCGACCGATGCGGAGATCGAGGATGCGATTGCCTTCGCCGATCCGATCGTGCTGCGCGGCCTGCTCTATCAGCTGACCGGCGACGAAAGCCTGACCGCGATCCCGCAGGGCATCATCTCGGTCGGCTTCCGCGGCGAGATCCCGGCGATCACCGACCCAGAGGCCGCCGCCCTGATCCGCCGCAAGGCCGCCGACTTCCTGAAGGCCTATCGCGACAGCGGCGCCGGCGACCAGCCGCTCGGCCCGCCCGAGCGCCTCCACCGCGCGATGGAGCTGACCGCGGGCGAGAATATCCCCGAGGTCGAGCACGACATGTGGGTCGAACAGTTCGCCTTCGATCCCTTCGTGCGCGGGCTCGACTGGAAGCGTCCGCCCAGCGCCGCCGCGCGCGACGGCTTCCATGTCGCGGTGATCGGCGCCGGCATGGGCGGGCTCAATTCGGGCGTGCTGCTCCAGCAGGCGGGCATCCCCTTCACCATCATCGAGAAGAATGGCGAGGTCGGCGGCACCTGGCACGAGAACCGCTATCCGGGCGCGCGGGTCGACACCGCCAGCCGCATCTATGTCCACAGCTTCGGCATCAACGACTATCAGTGCCCGAACCCGTTCTGCGAGCAGGACGAGAATGAGAAATATTTCAAATGGGTCGCCGACCATTTCGGCCTGCGCGACAGCATCCGCTTCCGCACCGAGGTGGAATCGATCATCTGGGACGAAGCGGACGAGCTCTGGACGCTCACCGTCACCGGCCCCGGCGGCCGTGAGACGATCCGCGCCAATGCGGTGATCAGCGGGGTCGGCTTCCTCAACCGGCCCAACCTGCCCGAGCTTCCCGGCGCCGACGGCTTCAAGGGCCAGATCATCCACACCGCGCGCTGGCCACAGGAGCTGGAGCTGGCGGGCAAGCGGGTGGCCGTGATCGGCTCGGGCGCCACCGGCTATCAGATGATCCCGGTGCTGGCGAAGCAGGTCGAGCATCTCACCCTGTTCCAGCGCCATCCGAGCTGGTGCTACGAGGTGCCCGGCTATCTCTCGCCCTATCCGGCGCAGGTGAACTGGCTCGACCGCAACTTCCCCTACATGGCCAATTTCCTGCGCTTCCACGCCAGCTGGCTGGGCGGCCCCGACGGGCTGGGCCCGCTGTTCGCGGTCGACCCCGACTTCAAGGACCCGCACGCGGTGAGCGCGCACAGCCAGCGGCTGCGCGAGCTGGTGCTCGCCACGCTGAAGCGCAAATTCGGCGACCGCACCGACCTGATCGAGAAGATGACGCCGAAGGCGCCGCCGATGACCTCGCGCCCCGTGCTCGTCGACGTCGAGAACAACATCTACGACGCGCTGATGCGCAACAATGTCTCGCTGGTCAGCGAGGAGATCGCCGAGATCACCCCCGACGGCATCCGCACCGTCGACGGGATCGAGCACCAGCTCGACATCATCGTCTACGCCACCGGCTTCAAGGCCAACGACTTCCTCTTCCCGATGGAGGTGCGCGGGCGCGGCGGCCGGTCGATCGAGCAGCTCTGGGAAAAGGACGGGGCCCGCGCCTATCTGGGCTCGATGCTGCCCGGCTTCCCCAATCTCTTCATGCTCTACGGGCCGAACATGAACCCGTTCGGCAATGGCCTGGGCGTGGTCGAGATGCAGGAGATGGCGACCCGCTTCGCGCTGCGCTGCATCGAGACGATGATCCTCGACGACAAGCGCTCGGTGGACGTCACCGAGGACGCCTATTGGCGCTATAACGACGCGCTCGACGCGGCCGAGGCGACCAAGGTCTATGCCGATCCGCGGGTGATCAGCTATTTCAAGAACGGCCATGGCCGCTCGGCGGTGAACAACCCGCTCGACGTGCGCCTGTTCTGGGGCTGGCTGCTCGACCCCGCCGCCGAGGAACGGGTGATCGCGCCCCAGCCGGTGCCGAGCGTCAAGCCGCAGTTCGGCGAAGACCTGATCCTGAGCTAGCCCTGTAGCCCTCTCTCCCATTTCTTAGCCCTCTCCCGCTTGCGGGAGAGGGTTGGGTGAGGGTCTTCTTTCTTCTTCTTGATCACCATGGCCGACGAACACAGAGCCTCGCTCCGCTCGGCCCCTCACCCTCATTCCCTCTCCCGCAAGCGGGAGAGGGATGCGCCCAGCCTTACGCCCGCTCGATCCGCGCGGCATAGCAGCCATGCTTGGCATAATGGGCGTGGAGATGGTCGACCCGCGGGTCCGACAGGAAGCGGCGGATCAGCGGGCCGAGTTCCCAGCCGTCGGCAAGGTCGGCGTCGAGCAATATCCCCTCGGCGCTGAACGCGCGCAGCGAGATCGTGCGGATGCGCATCGGCTCGGGGATGTCATTCACCGCCTCATAGGCTTGCTCGGCGCCTTCGCGGACGAAGATGGCGTGGCTCGCCCGATAGGGCGTGTCGAGCGGCTGATGGGTATAGTTGAGCAGCAGCAGGCTCTCGCCCGGCTCGGCCTCGCGCAGCTCGATCCGGTCGGGGAAGCCCGGCTTCGAGACGGCGATATGCCGCTGGATGGCAAGCTCGGCGAGCCTCTCCTCCGGCAGCCCGAAGAGATGGGCGAAGGGGGCCGGGTCGAGGCCCTTGATGCGATAGTCCATGATGCGTCTCCTTGTTCGACACCCGCTCTGAACCCGCGCCGATCCGGCCGCATCCCGCTTCTTGCCGGGCAATCCCCGGCCGCTATGCTGCCGGCCGGGCTCGACGGCAGGGGGACGAAGGATGCGGACATGGATGCTGGCACTGGCGGCGCTCGCGCTGGGCGGCAGCGCCATGGCCGAACCCGTCCTGCTGCGCCCTGATCGCGTCTTCGACGGGCGCGAGATGCACGCCGGCTGGCAGGTGCTGGTCGACGGCAACAGGATCAGCGCCGCCGGCGCTTCGGTCGCGACACCCGCCGGCGTGCGGACGATCGACCTCCCCGGCACCACCTTGATGCCCGGCATGGTCGAGGGGCACAGCCACCTCTTCCTCCATCCCTATAACGAGACGACGTGGGACGACCAGGTGCTGCACGAGCCGCTGGCGCTGCGCACCGCCCGCGCCGTGGCCGCCGCCCGCGCCACCCTGATGGCAGGGTTCACCACCGTCCGCGACCTCGGCACCGAGGGCGCCGGCTATGCCGATGTCGGGCTGAAGCAGGCGATCGAGCAGGGCATCGTCCCCGGCCCGCGCATGCTGGTCGCCACCCGCGCGCTGGTCGCGACCGGCGCCTATGGCCCCAAAGGCTTCGAGCCCGGCGTCGAGGTGCCGCTGGGCGCCGAGGAGGCGAGCGGCGAGGCGCTGGTCGTCGCGGTGCGCCGCCAGATCGCGGCGGGTGCCGATGTCGTGAAGCTCTATGTCGATTATCGCTGGCATCCGGGCGAACCGAGCCGGCCGACCTTCTCCGCCGCCGAACTCGCCGCCGCCACCGCCGCCGCGCACGACGCCGGCCGCGAGGTCGCCGTCCACGCATCGACCCCCGAGGGGATGCGCCGCGCCATCGCCGCCGGGGTCGACACGATCGAGCATGGCTATGGCGGCACCACCGATATCTTCAAGGCGATGGCGGCCAAGGGCATCGCCTATTGTCCCACCCTCGCCGCATCCGACGCGACCGCGCGCTATCGCGGCTGGAACGGGCAGACGCCGGCGCCCGCGACGGTGAGCGAATCCCGCGCCGCCTTCGCCCGCGCCCGCGCCGCCGGGGTGCCGATTTGCGTGGGCGGCGACGTCGGCGTGTTCGCCCATGGCGACAACGTCCGCGAGGTGGAGCTGATGGCCGAAGGCGGGATGACCCCGCTGCAGCTGCTGGTGGCGGTGACAAGCGGCAATGCGCGCTTTTTCGGCCAGGCCGACAGGCTGGGCTCGGTCGCCCCCGGCCTGCTTGCCGATCTCGTCGCGGTCCAAGGCGATCCGAGCCGCGACGTGGCGGCACTGCGCAAGCCCGTCTTCGTGATGAAGGACGGCGCCATTGCCCGACAGGATGGGCTGTGATGTCGATCAGCCTGCGAACGAACCCACCACCCTTGCCGCTTTGGCGCTTGCCTTGACGCCTCCCCCGGCCGATCAGGCGAACATGTCCGACCGCGACCCCACGTCTTCCACGATCCCGCAGGAAGGCGGCCCGAGCCTCGTGCCGGCCTATGTCGCGATGATCCTGGGCAATGTCGCGCTCGCCTTCGGGCCCTGGCTGGTGCGGCTGAGCGACGTCTCCTCGATGTCCTCGGCCTTCTGGCGGCTGGCGCTCGCGGCGCCGCTGCTGTTCCTGCTCGCACGGATCGTCCGCCAGCCGATCCCGCGCCTGTCGCCGGGGATGATGGGGATGATCGCGATCGGCGGCTTGTGCTTCGCCGCCGATCTGGGCGCCTGGCATATCGGCATCCTCCACACCAAGCTGGCCAATGCGACGCTGTTCGGCAACATCGCCAGCTTCCTGCTCGCGGCCTATGCGCTGATCGTCGCGCGGAGCTGGCCCGACCGGTTCCAGACCGCCGCACTGGTGCTGGCCGCGATCGGCACGATGCTGCTGCTCGGCCGATCCTATCAGCTCGACAGCCGCTATCTGACCGGCGACCTGCTCTGCATCCTCGCCGGCCTGCTCTACACCGGTTACCTGATCGCGATCGCCCGGGCCCGCGGGCTGCTCCAGCCGATGCCGGTGCTGTTCATCTCCACCGTCGCCGGCATGGTGCCGCTGCTCGCCTTCGCGCTGGCCGACGGTGGCCGCTTCTGGCCCGGCGACTGGACCCCGCTGCTGCTGCTCGCGCTCGGCAGCCAGGTGATCGGCCAGGGGCTCATGGTCTACGCCATCGGCCATCTGCCGCCGCTGGTGATCGGCCTCGGCCTGCTGATCCAGCCGTTCATCGCCGCGCTGATCGGCAGCCTGCGCTATGGCGAACGGCTGGGCATGGTCGACATCATCGGCGGGCTCGCCATCTGCGCCGCCCTCGTTCTCGTCCGCGCCGGAAGCGCTGGCCAGCCGGCCCAGCCCAAAGTAGAAGCCGAACCATGATCGCTTTTGACGAGATGACGCTCGACGAGCTGCGCATCGAACTGGCCGAACGGCTGCCCGCTCATGCGGTGTTCGACGGCTGGACCGAAACCGCGCTGGCCGGGGCCGCCGCCGAGCTGGGGGTGCCCGCCGATCGCGCCGCGCTGTGCTTCCATGGCGGCGCGGTCGACATGATCGAGGCCTGGTTCGCGTCGATCGATCGCACCATGCTGCGCAATCTGGCCGAGCTCGACCTGCCGGCGATGAAGATCCGCGATCGCATCCGCACCGCGCTGCTGCTGCGCCTGGAAGCGGCCTGGCGCCATCCCGACGCGCTGCGCCGCGCGCTCATGATCCTCGTCCAGCCGCAGAATTTCAGCCGCACCGGCAAGGCGGCCTGGCATTCGGCCGATGCGATCTGGCGCGCGATCGGCGACACCAGCGTCGACAGCGCCTGGTATACCAAGCGCGCCACCCTGGCCGCGCTCTACACCTCGGTGATCACCGCCTGGATGGACGACGAGAGCGAAGGCTTCGCCGACACCCGCGCCTTTCTCGACCGCCGCATCGACGATGTGATGAGCTTCGAGAAGCTCAAGGCGAAGTGGAAGCCCGATCCCGATCGCCATTTCAGCCCGACCCGCTTCCTGGGCCGGCTGCGCTATCGCATGGACAATTAGAGGCTCCGCTAGAGGCTTCGCGCCAGCGGGAGCACATGATCGCGCGTCAACGGCGCCAACGGCATCCGCCGCGCTTCGTCCGCCGTCACCCACAGCGCCTGCTCGATCTCGGCGCAGGCCAGCGGCTCATGGCAGACGCGAATATGAAACAGCTCGGCCTCGACCAGCCACCCCGCCTCGTTCGCGGCCGGTGCGCGGAACCGGCCGAGATAGCGCGCCTCCCCCTCTGCCAGGGCCAGCCCGATCTCTTCGTCGAGTTCGCGCCGCAGCGCGGCCAGCGGCACCTCGCCCGGCTCGATCTTGCCGCCCGGCTGCATGAAGCTGGCGGTGCCCGCCTTGCGGACCAGCAGCAGGCGCCCGCCCGCATCGTCGATCAGGGCAGCGGCAATGGGGATGACGGGATCGGCCATGCGATCGATGGTGATCGAATCCACCCCGCTCGGCAATATTTGGACACAGCTTATCGCTGGCCTTTTGCGCCCCTTATTGATAACCAGTCGCAGCATGGACAGCGACGGTTCCCCCACCACCCTCGACAAGCTGCCGCTGAAGGGCGGCGGCGCGATCATCGCGATCAACTGGGAGATTCTCAGCGAGCGCGATGCCCGCCGCCTGCGCGAGCTGGGCGTCGATGAAGGGGTGCCCGTCGAGAAGCTTCACAAGGGGCCGTTCGGAATCGATCCGATCGCCTGCCGCATCGGCCGCATGATCGTGGCCCTGCGCAGCGCCCAGGCCGCCGCCATCATCGTTGGGCCTCGCAAGACCTCATGAATCCGACACCTCTGGTAGCGCTGGCCGGCAATCCCAATGCCGGCAAGAGCGCCTTGTTCAACGCCCTGACCGGGGCCCGCCAGAAGGTGGGCAACTATCCCGGCGTCACCGTCGAGCGCAAATCGGGCCGCATGAGCCTGGCCGATGGCCGACCGATCGAGCTGCTCGACCTGCCCGGCACCTACAGCCTCACCCCCTCCTCGCCCGACGAGGCCGTCACCCATGACGTGCTGCTCGGCACCCAGGAGGGCGAGCGCCTGCCGTCGGCGCTGCTGGTCGTCATGGACGCGACCAACCTCGACAATCATCTGCGCTTCGCCCTCCAGCTGATCGCACTGGGCCTGCCCACCGTGGTGGCGCTCAACATGATCGACATGGCCGAACGCGACGGGCTGAAGATCGACACCGAGAAACTGTCGGCCGAGCTGGGCGTGCCGGTGATCCCCACCGTCGCCGTCCGCAAGAAGGGCATCGACGAGCTGAAGGCCGCGATCGGCCAGCTCGCCACCGGCGGCGCGGTGCGGATCGGCAAGGACCATCCCTCGCTGCACGAGGACATCGTCGAGCTGCAGCGCCGCGCCCGCGCGATCGCCGTCGCCGCGACCACCGAGGAGGATTTCCGCCGCCGCTGGACGCACCGCGCCGACGCGGTGGCGCTCCACCCGATCGTCGGGCCGATCCTGCTGGCGGGCATCCTGTTCCTGATGTTCCAGGCGGTGTTCGCCTGGTCTGCCGCCCCCGTCGACTATATCGACGGGCTGTTCGGCGACATGGGGGCCTGGGTCTCCGACAATATGGCCGACACCTTCCTGCGATCGCTGATCATCGACGGCCTGATCGCCGGCGTCGGCGCGGTGGTGGTGTTCCTGCCGCAGATCCTGATCCTGTTCCTGTTCATCCTGGTACTCGAAGCCTCCGGCTACATGGTCCGTGCCGCCTTCATCATGGATCATCTGATGGCGCGGGTCGGCCTGTCGGGCCGCGCCTTCATCCCGCTGCTCTCCTCCTTCGCCTGCGCCGTTCCCGGCATCATGGCGACCCGCACGATCGACGACCCCAAGGACCGGCTGACCACGATCCTGATCGCCCCGCTGATGACCTGCTCGGCCCGCCTGCCGGTCTATGCGGTGATCATCGGCGCCTTCATACCGGCGCGCGATCTGGCCCCCGGCGTCGGCCTGCAGGGGCTGGTGATGTTCGGCCTCTATATCGCCGGCGTCGCGGGTGCGATGCTCGCCGCCTTCATCCTGCGCCGCACCGTCACCAAGGGCCCGCCCCCGGGCTTCATGATGGAGATGCCGCGCTACCAGATGCCGATCCTGCGCGACGTGGCGCTGGGCCTGTGGCAGCGCGCGCTGATCTTCCTGAAGCGTGCCGGCACGATCATCGCGGCGACGACGGTGGTGCTGTGGCTGCTCGTCACCTTCCCGCAGCCGCCCGAAGGCTATGACCAGCCGGCGATCGACTATTCGGTCGCGGGCCGCATCGCGGGCGGGCTGGAACCCGTCTTCGCCCCGATCGGCTTCAACCGCGACATGGCGCTGGCGCTGATCCCGGCGATGGCCGCCCGCGAAATGGCCGTCTCCGCGCTCGCCACCGTCTATTCGATCGATGCCGATGACGAGGAGGTGCAGGAACGCTCGCTGGTCGAGCGGCTGCGCGGCCGCTGGTCGCTGCCGACGGCGCTCGCCTTCCTCGCCTGGTTCGTCTTCGCTCCCCAGTGCATCTCGACGATCGCGGTGGTGAAGCGCGAGACCAATGGCTGGAAATGGACGGGCTTCATGCTCGGCTATCTCTTCGTCATGGCCTATGTCGCGGCGGGCGCGACCTATTGGGCGGCCGTCGCGCTGGGCCTCTGACGAGGCCCGCCTCGGGCCTTGCATGGCCCACCCGCGCGCGCTACCCTGAGCCTTTCTTTCCGACCCCATCCAGCGTGCGCGTCGCCGCCGTGGGTGCCGGGTGCAATTCCTGAGGAGAATGCCGTGGCAGGCAGCGTGAACAAGGTCATCCTGGTCGGCAATCTGGGTCGCGACCCTGAGTCGCGGAGCTTCCAGAATGGCGGCAAGGTGGTGAACCTGCGCGTCGCCACCTCCGAGCAGTGGAAGGATCGCAACACCGGCGAGCGCCGCGACAAGACCGAATGGCATTCGGTGGCGATCTTCAACGAAGGGCTGGCCAATGTCGCCGAGCGCTATCTGCGCAAGGGCAGCAAGGTCTATCTCGAAGGCCAGCTCCAGACCCGCAAATGGACCGACCAGGCCGGCGTGGAGAAATATTCGACCGAGGTCGTCCTCCAGGGCTTCAACGCCGTGATGGTGCTGCTCGACCGCGCCGAAGGCGGCGCCATGGGTGGCGGCGGCGGCGGTGGCGGCTATGGGGCCGGCGCTGGTGGTGGCGGTGGCGGCTCTGGCGGCTGGGGTGACGACGACGGCTATGGCAGCGGCGCGGGCTTCGGCGGCGGGTCGGGCGGTGGTTCGAGCGGCGCCAGCCGTGGCGCCGGTGGCGGTTTCGGCGGCGGCTCCAGCGGTGGCGGCGCGCGCAAGTCCGATCCGTTCGACGCCGGCGACCTCGACGACGACGTTCCGTTCTAAACGTCCGACAGCACGAAATTGGGGACAAGTCGTTTATGGGGCGTGCTGAACGCCCCATAAGCGCTTGATCCGCCGTGACGGGAGCGTATCTTTTCGCGATGCGTACCATGCGCGCTTGCCGGACGATGAGATGAAGGTCGAAGAACCGGTCCTCCGGTCCCCGCCATTTCCCGGCACGCCCGCCAAGGTGGCGATGGTCAGCCACCGGCGGGACCCCGGCCAGCCCCGGACCAGCCTGACCCCGCAGGAGCGCGAACGCGCGCGCCGCATCGCCGACGAGATCGTCGGCGAACGGATCGGCGGCGCCTTCTGGACCTCAGGCAAAGCCAATCCCTGGACCCGGATCGCGGATGGCGGCCCGATCGCCGCCGATGGCGACGACGAGCTGGGCCTGCTCGCCTGGATGGCGGGCCTGACGGTCGACTGGCGCGGCCCCGGCCGCTTCGCCGACATCGCCGCCGATGGCGCGCCCGACCCGCTCGAACGCGCGATCACGCACTGGCTGATCGACGCCGCCGAATATCGCGATCCCTATTCGGGCCGGCCGGTCTCGATCGAGGCGGCGATCGAACAGCTCGCCTTCTGGGCGCGCGCGATCGACCGCAATCGCGGCCTCGTCTCCGCCGCCGGCATCGCCGGCTGGAAGCGGCGCGAGGTGGAAGCGATGCTGTGGCCGGGCGAACCGCTCGCCTTCGCCCGCTCGGCGGGCCAGGCGGTGCACAGCGCCAGCACCGCGGGCGGCGCGATCGCGGTATGGCCGTCCAAGGCGCCGCGCGGACTCGACGCGCAGGCGGCCCTCGCCGGCGTGCCGGTCCATCCGGTCGAGGACGGCTTCCTGCGCTCGGCGGGGCTCGGCAGCGACTGCCACCCGCCCCATTCGATCATCCTCGATCGCACCGGGCTTCACCTCGATCCGACCCGATCGTCGGACCTGGAGGAGCTGATCGCCGCGCCGATCGACAATCCCGTGCTGCTGGCCCGCGCCGAGCGGCTGATGCGCGACCTGGTCGAGAAGGGCATCAGCAAATATGCCTCCAGCGCCGGCCGGCCCTTCGAGCGCCCCGTGCAGGGTCGCCGCATCGTGCTCGTCACCGGCCAGGTCGAGGACGATCTGTCGGTGAAGCTGGGCGGCGCCGGGATCGACAGCAATCTGGAACTGATCCGCCGCGCCCGCGCCGTCGAGCCCGACGCCTATCTGCTGTTCAAGCCGCATCCCGACGTGGACGCCGGCCACCGCCGCGGCGCCTTCCCCGACGCGCAGGCGCTGGAGCATGTCGACGCGGTCATCCGCAACGTGCCGATGGCGGCGCTGCTGGATAGCGTCGATGCGGTGCATGTTCTCACTTCCCTTGCGGGTTTCGAGGCACTAATCCGCGGCTGTGAAGTTGTAACGCATGGCCAACCATTTTATGCCGGTTGGGGGTTGACGCGTGATCTGGCTCCGCCCATTGAGCGACGTAGGGGCCGCACAGTAACAAAGGCGCATCTCGTGGCGGCAACCTTGATCCTGTACCCGCGCTATCTCGATCCGGTCACCAAGCTTCCCTGCCCACCCGAAATATTGGTGGAGCGGCTGGCGGCTCAACCCGTTCCGCAGGAAACGCTGCTGACCCGCCTTCGCCGGCTCCAGGGCCGGCTGCGCCGCAGCTTCGCGGCGGCAGCGGGAGATCGCGCATGAAGCTGCATGACATCGCCAAGCAGCGCTTCCTGTTCCTGCAGGGCCCGCCCGGACCCTTCTTCGATCGCCTCGGCGCCGCGCTCGGCCGGCAGGGCCATGCGGTCCACCGCATCAACCTGAACGCAGGCGACGTCGCCTCGTGGACGGGCCCCGCGGTCGACTATCGCGGCACCGCCGAGCGCTGGCCCAGCTTCGTCGACGATTATCTCGTCCAGCATTCGATCACCGACGTGATCCTGTTCGGCGACTGCCGCCCGCTCCACAATGCCGCGCGCGGCATGGCGCGGCTGCGCGGCGTGCGCGTCCACGTCTTCGAGGAAGGCTATATCCGCCCCGACTGGGCGACCCTGGAGCTCGACGGCGTCAACGGCCATTCCAGCCTGCCGCGCGATCCCAAATGGTATCTCGACGCGGCGCGCACCCTGCCGCCGCTCGCCAAGCGCCCGACGGTGCCGTCGCGCTTCCGCCGCCGCGCGCAGGAAGCGACCAGCTATTATGCCCGCACCTCGCTCGGCAAATGGCGCTTCGCCCATTACAAGTCGCACCGCGACCGTTCGGCCTGGGCCGAGGCGCTGGGCTGGCTGAAGCAGTTCGCGCTGCGCAAGCTGCACGAGGATCAGGCCGAGGTCGCGATCGCCCAGCTCGAGGGCAAGCGCTATTTCGCGCTGCCGCTGCAACTATCCTCGGACCACCAGATCCGCGTCCACTCGCTGTTCGGCACGATGCAGGCCGGCGCATCCTACGTGATCGAGAGCTTCGCGCGCTCGGCGCCCGACGACACCTACCTGCTCGTCAAGGAACATCCGCTCGACAGCAGCCTGTTCAGCTGGCGCCGCTTCATCCGCAAGGAGGCCCGCCGCCTCAACGTGGAAGACCGGGTGCTGTTCGCCAAGGGCGGCAAGATCGACGAGATCGTCGAGAATTCGCTGGGCGTGGTGACCGTCAACAGCACCACCGGCACCCTGGCGCTCGCCGGCGGCATCCCGGTGATCACGCTGGGCCAGGCGGTGTACAACATCCCCGGCATCACCTTCCAGGGACCGCTCGACGCCTTCTGGAGCTCGCCGACCCCGCCCGACCCGCGCATCTGGGACGCCTTCTCGCGCGTGCTCCAGGCGCGCTGCCTGGTCTATGGCGGCTTCGCCAGCGACGAGGGGATCGAGATGCTCGTCGACGGCTCGATCGCGCGCCTCGTCGAGGCGTCGAAGATCATCAGCATCGCCAAGCATATCGAGGACCGCGCGCAAGCGGCGGAGTGATCCTCGACCCCGCGTCGCTCCGGCGGAGGCCGGAGCCGCCGCGGGTTCCTGCCTCGACCTTTCCCGCCATCGGTAGCGGCTCCGGCCTCTGCCGGAGCGGCGTCATGCGCGGCGGAAGATATATTCCTCGTCGTACCAGCTGCCGACCTTGAAGCGATAGTCGCCGACCTTCTCGAAGCCGCGCGCGGCATAGACCGCCTGGGCCTTGTCATTGCCCGACCAGACCCCCAGCCACACCGGCCCCGGCCGCGCCGCCGCGAGATGGTCGAGCGCGAGGTCGAGCAATCCCTTGCCGAGCTTCAGCCCCTGCGCCTCGCGCAGCACATAGAGCTGGTAGAGTTCGCCCTGTTCGGGGCCCGCCTCGACATGGGGGAGCTTGCAGGGGCCGACCTGCGCATAGCCGAGCAGCGCCCCATCCGCGCCCTCCGCCACCCAGGTCCGGCGCTCGGCATCGGCCAGTTCGGCCGCGATCGCTTCCGCAGAATAGGACTCGGCCTCGAAAGTGGCGAGGTCGGCGGGCGGATAGGGGATCGCGAAGCCTTCGTCGAGGAAGGTCTGCCGGAAGGTGACGAGCTTGAGCCGGGCCAGCGCGGGGGCGTCTTCGGGGCGGGCGGAACGGAAGGTGATGGTCATGGCGCGTTTATACCGCCTCTCTCCATGCCGTCATGCTGAACTTGTTTCAGCATCCACCGGGAGGCTGGGCCATGGCCTGGAGGCTCCTGTTGCAAAAGCGCGGCATCATCTCCCGGCACGCCTGCGCGGCCTGGTGGATGCTGAAACAAGTTCAGCATGACGAAGGAGGCGGGACAAAGAAAAAGGCGCGGAAGCTTTCGCCTCCGCGCCCCTTTTTCTTCGAAGCGAAGAACGGCTTAGCCGTTCTGGCGCGCCTTGAGCGCCTCGCCCAGGATGTCGCCGAGCGACGCACCCGAGTCCGACGAACCATACTGCGCGACGGCCTGCTTCTCTTCGGCGATCTGCATCGCCTTGACCGAGAAGGTCGGCTTCTTCGAACGGTCGAAACCGGTCACCATCGCGTCGAACTTCTGGCCGACCTGGAAACGCTCCGGACGCTGCTCGTCGCGGTCGCGGCCGAGGTCGCTGCGCTTGATGAAGCCGGCGGCGCCGTCATCGCCCGCCTGAACCTCGAGACCACCATCGGTGATCGCGAGAACGGTGACGGTGACGACCGCGCTCTTGTTGAGCTTCGAACCGTCCGACTTGGCGGCGGCAACGCCACCACGCTCGAGCTGCTTGATGCCGAGCGAGATGCGCTCCTTCTCGGCGTCGATGTCGAGCACGATCGCCTTGACGGTCTCGCCCTTGCGATGCAGCGACAGCGCTTCCTCGCCGGTGACGCCCCAGGCGATGTCCGACATGTGGACCATGCCGTCGACATCGTTGTCCAGGCCGACGAACAGACCGAACTCGGTCGCGTTCTTGACTTCGCCCTCGACTTCCGAACCGACCGGGTGCGCTTCGGCGAAGGCCTCCCAGGGGTTGGTGATCGCCTGCTTGAGGCCCAGCGAGATGCGACGCTTCTCGGCATCGACCTCGAGGATGACGACTTCGACTTCCTGGCTGGTCGAGACGATCTTGCCCGGATGGACGTTCTTCTTGGTCCAGCTCATCTCCGAGACGTGGACCAGACCCTCGATGCCCGGCTCGAGCTCGACGAAGGCGCCATATTCGGTGATGTTGGTGACGCGGCCGGTGAACTTGCCACCGATCGGGTACTTGGCGGCCGCACCCTCCCACGGATCGCTCTCGAGCTGCTTCATGCCGAGCGAGATGCGCTGCGTGTCCTTGTTGATGCGGATGATCTGCACCTTCACGACGTCGCCGATGTTGATCATCTCGTTCGGATGGCCAACGCGCTTGTAGCTGAGGTCGGTGACGTGGAGCAGGCCGTCGATGCCGCCCAGGTCAACGAAGGCGCCGTAATCGGTGATATTCTTGACGACACCCTCGATCACCTGGCCCTCGGCCAGCGACTGGATGAGGCCCGAACGCTGCTCGGCGCGGGTCTCTTCGAGGACGGCGCGGCGCGACACGACGATGTTGCCGCGGCGGCGATCCATCTTGAGGATCTGGAAGGGCTGCGGGATGTCCATCAGCGGGGTGACGTCGCGGACCGGACGGATGTCGACCTGCGAGCCGGGCAGGAACGCCACGGCGCCGTTGAGGTCGACGGTGAAGCCGCCCTTGACGCGGCCGAAGATGACGCCCTCGACGCGGGCCGACTGCGAGAACTCGCCCTCGAGCTTGTCCCAGGCGGCTTCGCGGCGGGCGCGGTCGCGGCTGAGCATCGCTTCGCCATGGACGTTCTCGACGCGGTCGACATAGACCTCGACTTCGTCACCGACCTTCAGGTCGGCCTTCTGGCCCGGCGCAGGCGCGAATTCGCGCAGCGGCACGCGGCCTTCCGACTTCAGGCCGACGTCGATGACGGCGAGGTCGTTCTCGATGGCGGTGACGGTGCCCTTGACGACGCGGCCTTCGAAGCCTTCATTCTCGCCGCCGAGGGTCTGATTCAGGAGCGCTGCGAAATCGTCGCGGCTCGGGTTTGCCGAAGTGGCCATAGGTTAGTGTTTCCTGTCTCGATTATTCCGGCCATCCGGTTGTCTCCGGAGGTCTTTGGGCCAGAACCGCCGCAAGAGCCCCATGCCCCTGCGGCATCCTTCGGATGGCTCCGTTCGCGGAATTCGGACAAAGCATGACGGGCACGGCAAAGGATCGGCTTGTTCCGCCGACCCCCTGTCGCGCCTGCTGGCGATCGCTCTTTTAGCGGTCTGCCGTCCGGGCTTCCACGAGCGCAACCGCCCGCTGGACGGCCGCGTCTATACCCAGATCGCTCGTATCGAGCAAGTCGGCATCCTCGGCCTGCCGCAGCGGAGCCGCGGACCGGCCCGTGTCGCGCTCGTCACGCGCGCGGATATCCTCCATCACGTCGTCGAGGGTGACGGGAGCGCCCATCGCCTGCATCTCGCGGAAGCGCCGGCCGGCGCGCACTTCGGAGCTGGCGGTAACGAACAGCTTGGCCTGGGCCTGCGGCGCGATGACGGTGCCGATGTCGCGCCCGTCGAGCACCGCCCCGCCGGGCTGCTCGGCGAATTCGCGCTGGCGCTCCAGCAGCGCCTCGCGCACCTGGAGATGCGCCGAGACCATCGAGGCGGCCTTGCCCGCCGACTCGGTCTTCAGCGCGGGATCCTCCAGCAGCGCCGGATCGAAATCGCAGGCGTGGAGCGCGTCCTGGGCATCCTCGGGATCGCCGCCGGCGCGCATCACCGACACGCCGACCGCGCGATAGAGCAGCCCGGTGTCGAGATGCGGCAGGCCGTAATGGCGGGCCAGCGCCTTGGCGATCGTGCCCTTGCCCGACGCAGCGGGTCCGTCGACCGCGATGATCATGCGACCTCCGCCCCCAGGCCCGTCATCAGCGCGGTGAAGCCGGGAAAGCTGGTGGCGACCGGGCTCATGTCGTCGATCGTCACCGCCGCCTTCGACACCAGCCCCGCCACCGCGAAGCTCATCGCGATGCGATGATCGAGTCGCGCGGCGATGGTGGCGCCACCGGGCAGCTTGTCGCCGCCGGTGCCGTCGATGATCAGCCCGTCCTCCAGCTCCTCGACCCGGGCGCCGATCGCGCGCAGCCCTTCGGCCATCACTGCGATCCGGTCCGATTCCTTGACCCGCAGCTCCTCCAACCCGCGCGCGACGGTGCGGCCCTCGGCCAGCGCCGCCGCCACGAACAGCACCGGATATTCGTCGACCATCGAGGCGACAGTATCGACCGGGGTCTCGATCCCCTTCAGCACCGAATGGCGCACGACGATGTCGGCGACCGGCTCGCCGCCCACTTCGCGCGGATTGGCATAGCTGATGTCGGCGCCCATCAGCCGCAGCACGTCGAACAGCGCCGCACGGGTGGGATTGAGCCCGACATTGGTGACGGTGACCTCCGACCCCGGCACCAGCAGCGCCGCGACCACGGGAAAGGCCGCAGAGGAGGGATCGCCGGGCACCGTGATCTGCTGCGGCCTCAGGTCGGCCTCGCCGCGAATCGAGATGATGCGGGCGCCGTCGCCATCCTGCTCGACGCTCAACTCGGCGCCGAAGCCCTTCAGCATCCGCTCGCTATGGTCGCGGGTCGCGATCGGCTCGATCACGCGGGTGATGCCCGGCGTGTTGAGCCCGGCGAGCAGCACCGCCGACTTGACCTGCGCCGACGCGACCGGGAGCCGATATTCGATCGGCACCGCCGGATTGAGGCCGCGGATCATCAGCGGCAGGGTGCCGCCCTTGGCGCCCGGCGTGGCGGTGATGTCGGCCCCCATCCGCGCGAGCGGTTCGATCACCCGGTTCATCGGCCGCTTCGAGAGCGAGGCGTCGCCGGTGAAGGTGGCGGTGATCGCGTGGCTGGCGACCAGCCCCATCAGCAGCCGGGTCGAGGTGCCCGAATTGCCCATCTCCAGCGCGGTTTCGGGTTGGAGCAGCCCGCCGACGCCGACGCCATGGATGCGCCAGATGCCGTCATCGCCGCGCTCGATCCGCGCGCCCATCGCCCGCATCGCCGCAGCGGTGGCGAGCACGTCCTCGCCCTCCAGCAGCCCTTCGACCCGGCTCTCGCCGACCGCCAGCGCCGACAGCATCAGCGAACGGTGCGAGATGGACTTGTCGCCAGGAACCCCCGCCGTTCCGCGCAACGGGCGCGGGGCGGAGAAGCTGGCGGGCCGGGGAGAGGTGCCGTGCATAGGGCGGCGCTTTTGACAGCGGCGCTGCGCTATGGCAAGGCGCCCGGCGTCTCGGCTGTCCATGGACTCGGACGGCCTTTTGAGTTTCCACATTTTCTTGGAGTTGTGCGACCGTGGTGAAACCTGAATGGGGCACCAAGCGGGCCTGCCCGAAGTGCGGCACCCGCTTCTATGATCTCGAAAAGGACAATCCCGTGACGTGCATCGAGTGCGGCACGGCCTGGGAGCCCGATCCCGTCCTGAAGTCGAAGCAGCCGCTGCCGTTCGACGCGCCCAAAAAGGAAGCGCCGGTCAAGGACGTCGACAGCGACCTGTCCGATGACGATCTGGACATCGACGAGGACGCCGAGGAGAATCCGGACGACGACGTCGATCTCGGCGGCGACGACGATATCGGCCTCGACACGTCGGACGACGACGACGAGAATTGATGGCGCGCGCCGGAACGCCCTGGAAAGGGGCGTTCCGGCCGCCATTTCGAAAAAAAGCCGCCCGACAGCAAAAAGGGCTCTTGCGAGCCTGATCAAGCTGACCTAAAGGGCGCCCTCCGCTGCCGGTCCCACCCGGCAAGCGCTGCAAAATGGCACGGGGCCGTAGCTCAGCTGGGAGAGCGCTGCAATGGCATTGCAGAGGTCAGGGGTTCGATCCCCCTCGGCTCCACCATTTTTCTCATCCTGCACATTCCACGCATGAAGCCCTTGGCCAGTCAGGCCGGCTCATCCGCGAATCTCCGGAATTGACAGGCTTGAAAATAAATCGGCGACAGTCTTCCGCCACGCCTCCCCCCGCGACATCGGCCGTGTTAACGTAACGGCAACAGGCTTTCCGCGGAGTGATTCGGTGCTGAAACGGATTCAGAGTGTTGTGGGCACGGGCAAGCCGGCGCGCATCGTTCTGGAAGCCGGTGCCCATCGCGAAGCGCCGCTGGTCGCGGCCGACACCACCGGGATTGCGATCGACGTGGGTGGCAAGCGCCATTTCGTGCCGTGGAAGGCCGTGCTCTGGATCGAAGAGATCTGATCGCCGCTCAACGTCGGCTCGTAACCTCTTCACGCAATCTCGACCTCGACCTTCATCTCGGTCGTGGCGGCGCTTCCAGCGAAGCTGCCGCTGATCGGTGTCGCCTGGTCGATCACGCGCGCGATCGCGACCGGGATGAGGTTGAAGCTGCCGACGCTCCGGTTGGTCGGATCGAAGCTGATCCATCCCGCGCCGGGCAGATAGACCTCCGCCCAGGCATGGGTGCTGCCTTCGTCGATCGAGCCGATCAGGCCGCCGTCGGGATCATGGAGATAGCCCGAGATGAGCCGCGCCCCGAAGCCCAGGCTGCGCGCGGCCTCGACGAACAGCACCGCGAAGTCACGGCAGCTTCCCCAGCCGCGATCGAGCGTCTGCACCGGCGACTGGGTGCCTTCCATCTCGCGCGACTGATAGGATATCCAGGCGGACACGCCGTTGCTCAGATCCTTGAGCAGTGAGAGCGTGTCGGTGGGATCGCCTGCGACGAACGCCCTGGCCCAGCGAGCAAGGCGTCCCTCCGGGTCCGGATAGCCGGGCGCCGCGAGCGCGCCGAGATCGATCCACTCCGCCGCCGCATAGAGGAAGGGATAGGAGAGCGCCGACGCCGCGATGTCGAACACCGGCCAGGCCGGCGAGGCCAGCTCCAGCTCGGCACGGCTCTCGATCACCAGCCGGTCGGTCGCGCCGGTGAAGGCCATCGTCGCCACGGCATTGCCGAACACGTCCTCGCCCCAGCTGATCCGTGCCTCGGGCTCCACCGTCAGCTCGAAGGACAGCAGCCGCGTGGCACAGGTCTCCCGTGGCCGCAGCAACAGGCGATGGGGGTTCAGAAGGACGAGTTCGGAATAGGCGTAGCTGGTCCGGTGGCGGATGCGGGCGCGGCGCACCGGCTCAGTCGGCATCCTCGGTCTGGAGCGCGGGATAGTCGACCCCCACCTTGCCCAGGCTGATCGACGACATGGCGCGGGCCTTCGACTGGCGCTCCTCGCGCTGCTCGGCGGCGGCGGCTTCCTTGGCCCAAGCCTGTGCGGCCTGGATCGCGATGTCGCGGACATTGGGAAGGAAGGCGTCGGCCGCCTTGGCGAGATGGAGGCTTTCCTGCGCGCGGCAGATCGTGGACGTCGGCTGCATGGAGCTTCCTTGATGACGGGGATGATCGGGATGATCGTTGGGCAAACGCACGACGGCCGTCATCGGGCCCTCGACGTCACCGTAATAAGCAGCGCTAGCGGTCGTTGGTGACCCAGAGCGGAACCGAGCGCCACGGCATCTGCGTCGCCCTATGCTCGATCGCCAGGCTGGCGCGCCCTTCGCGCAGATCGGTCGCGGTCACCGCATAGGTTTCGGCGAGATCGATATATTGCTGCCGGACCAGCGGATCGGTCGCCGCAGCGGCTTCGACCAGCGCCCTGCCGCGCAGAACATCGAGCATCTGGGTGTTGCATGTCGACTCCGGCACGGGACTCTCCATAGGAACCACGGTGCACAGGTCAGCAGGCGAAACGGTCGTGTAGCCGGCGGGCTCAGCTCTCGCGCGCCGGGCAGACCATCCAGCGACGCCCGAGCGGTTTGAGGATGAGCCTGCCACAGCGCGTGCAATTGCTGACGAGTTCGCCTTCCTGGGTGCGCGTATAGCGGGCCGTCGGGATATGACCGGCAAGACAGCACCCAAGGTCGAAAAGCACCGGGGCGTCCTTCTATGTGGCGGGAGAAAAATATCCTCCGCCGAGCCTCTATATGGGGCCGGGGGGCCGGCAAGGAAAGGCGCGGCCGAAAAGAAATGCCTCGGTGGGGGCAGCGCCGCCCGCCCCGGCGCGACATCCGCCGCAACATTGCGACATTCGACCGCAAAGCGCGCTGGTCAGGGGACCTCGATTTCATCGGGAGCTCCCATGCGCCGCCTGCTTGCCGCCACCTGCCTCACCCCGATCGCGCTGGTCTCCAGTGCCTCGATCGCCGCGACCACCGTCTCGTCCGACCGGTCCGACAATCTGCTGACCTCGACGATCGCCTCGGGCGCCGCCGACGACATCAGCGTCACCGACGCCGCCAGCCTCACCCCGGCCTCGGGCGCGGCGATCACGATCGACAGCGACAACAGCGTCACCAATGACGGCGAGATCACCTTCGAGGATATCGACAACGCCGCCGGCATCGCCGCTAATGGCGGCCTGGCCGGATCGATCGACAATAGCGGCACGATCAGCCTGACCGAATCGACCACCGCCGAGGATGAGGATGACGACGGCGACGATGACGGCCCCTTCTCGACCGGCACCAACCGCAACGGCATCCTGATCGCCGCGGGCAGCTTCACCGGCGACGTCACCAATAGCGGCACGATCACGATCGAGGGCAATGATTCGGCCGCGATCCGGATCGATGCCGATCTGGTCGGCAGCCTGACGACGAGCGGGACGATCAGCGTCACCGGCGACAACAGCTACGGCATCCTCCTCCAGTCGGTCGACGGCGACGTGCGGATCGAGGGCACCACCTCGGTGCTCGGCGAGAATGCCGTCGGCGTCGCGCTCAACGGCGACCTGACCGGCTCCTTCATCGTCCAGGGCACCGTCACCGCCACCGGCTATCGCTCCACCTCGGTCAGCGACACCACCGATCTCGACGCCGACGACCTGCTCCAGGGCGGGCCAGCGGTCAGCATCGCGGGCAATGTCGCCGGCGGCGTCCTGTTCGACGCGCCGCCCACCGACGAGGACGATACGAATGACGACGAGGATGGCGACGGCGTCGACGATGCCGACGAGGGCACCTCGGGCATCTACAGCTATGGCAGCGCGCCGGCGGTGCAGATCGGCTCGGCCGACCGCGCCATCGCGATCGGCCAGGTCGATGGCAGCGACTATGGCGTCGTCAACAAGGGCGTGATCACCGCCTATGGCCTGTACGGCACCGCCGACGCGACCGCACTGGCGATCGGCGGGCTCGGCGAGACGGTCACCGTCGCCGGCGGCCTGTCCAACGCCGGCTCGATCACCGCGACCAGCCCGGGCGGCAATGCGGTGGGCATCCATATCGGCAGCGGCGCCACCATGCCCAGCATCGTCAACAGCGGCACGATCACGACCACGGGCACCAGCGCCTCCGCGGTGTCGGCCACCGCGATCCTGATCGACGCAGGCGCCTCGGTCACGAGCTTCACCAACAGCGGCACGATCACGTCGAGCAGCACCGACGCGGCCACCGTCACCGACGGCGTGGTGGATCGCAGCGGCACGCTGACCAGCCTGACCAACCTGGGCGACATCACCGCAGGCGACACCGCGATCGACCTGTCGGCGAACAGCACGGGCGTATCGATCGTCCAGGCGCTGAGCAGCGAGGACGACGCCAGCGCCCCCACCATCAGCGGCGACGTGCTCACCGGCAGCGGCAATGACAGCATCGTCGTCTCGGCCGGCCTCGTCACCGGCGATGTCTCTACCGGCGCGGGCAACGACAGCGTCGCACTCAGCGGCACCACCAAGCTCACCGGCAATCTCGATCTGGGCGATGGCGACGACAGCCTCAGCCTGGCCGGCACCTCCAGATTCATCGGCACGGCGAGCTTCGGCACCGGCAGCGACAGCCTGACGATCGACGGCGGCGCCAGCTTCGCGGGCAGCATCGAGAGCAGCGGCGGCCTGGCCGTCAGCGTCAACCAGGGCAGCCTGTCGCTGACCGGCACGCCCACCGTCGCGCTCAGCTCGCTCTCGATCGGATCGGCCGGCGTCGTCGGCATCACCATCGATCCGGTGGCGGGCACCAGCACCCGTTTCGACGTGTCGGGCACCGCCACCATCGCCAGCGGCGCGGCGCTGTCGCTACGGGTCACCAGCCTCGTCGACGATGTGCAGAGCTTCACCGTGATCGACGCCGCCAGCCTGGTCGGCGGGGAGAATCTGGGCGTCCTCACCGCCAACGTCCCCTATCTCTTCGCCGGCAGCGTCACCACCGACGAGGCCACCGGCACCGCCACGATCGCGCTGCGCCGCAAGACCTCGTCCGAACTGGGGCTGAGCCGCTCGCGCGCGAGCGCCTATGACGCGATCTATACGGCGCTGGGCACCGATGCCGATATGGCCGGCTCCTTCGCCGCGCTGACCACGCAGCAGAGCTTCCAGTCGGCCTATGGCCAGATGATGCCGATTGAGGCGGGCAGCCTGTTCGAGACCGCGACCCAGGGCGCCCGCGCCGCCGCGCGCGCCGCGACCGACCCCGACGGGCCGCGCATCAGCATCGGCGACACCAGCATCTGGCTGCAGCAGATGGCGTGGCGGACGAAGAAGTCGCTCGACGATACCGAGCCCTATGAAGCGCGCGGCTGGGGCTTTGGCGGCGGTTTCGACCAGAAGCTGGGCGGGTTCGGCACGGTCGGCCTGTCGCTGACCTATCTGGCCGACGAGGTCGCCATCCCGCACAACCGCAACAATCTGTTCGCCAATCACTTTGATCTCGGCGCCCACTGGCGCGGGCAATGGGGTGGCCTCGCCGCCTTCGCACGCGGCTCGGTGGGCCATCTGGCGATCCGCTCGACCCGCTATTTCAGCGGCGCGCTGGACGGCGACGCGGTCGATCGCACCGCCAAGGACAAGTGGAACGGGCTGATGGTCTCGGGCAGCACCGGCCTGTCCTGGCAGGCCGAGATCGGCCGCTTCGCGGTACGGCCGAGCGCCAGCCTCGACTATTATCGGCTGAACGAGAAGGCGCATGACGAGAGCGGCGGCGGCACCGCCTTCGACCTGTCCTTCGCCGCGCGCCGCAGCGACGAGCTGGCCGCCAACGGCCTCGTCACCCTGGGCTATGCGCTGTCGCGCGGCGACGCCAATGGCGATGCGCTGTGGACCCAGTTCGAGATCGAGGGCGGCTGGCGCCACATATTCGCCGGATCGGTCGGCGACACCGTCGCCAGCTATGCCGATGGCGAGAGCTTCCGGCTGCAGGGCGAGGACCGCACCAACGGCCCGGTGGGCCGCGTGCGCTTCACCGCCGGCAACGACGTGTTCCGCTTCGGCGGCGAGGTCGGCGCCGAGCACCAGCAGTCGCGCACCGCCCTGTCGGCCCGCGCTTCGGTGCGGGTGGGGTTGTAGCCCCCCAACTTGCACCCCTCCCTGGAAGGGAGGGGAGTTATGAGACAGCGATAACCCCACCCAGCATTTCACCGCCCGCAACCCCGCCGCAACATGGCGACATGCCGGGGTTACGGGAACGGGTCAGCCTGAAGCTCCCCTTCCCACCGAGGCTGCCCCCATGCTTCACAATCCTTCCGCCTTCTCCGGCCCCGCCGCCTTCACCAGGATCGGCCGGCCCGATCGCCCCCATCGCGTCTGCTTCTTCCTGCAGGCGCAGATCCACCAGGCGATGCACACCTTGCCCATCGCCGTCGAGCTGTCGCGCGAGCCCGGCGTCGAGGTCCACATCCTGGCGGCGAGCCGCGAGCATCTCGACCTCGCCCGCCGGCTCGCCTTCCCGGCGCGCGCGGGCAAGATGACGATGGGCCTGATCGGCGGCGGCCTCGACCTGTGGAAAGCGATGGGCGGCAAGAGCATCCCGCCCAAGCTGCTGAGCCTCGCCTCCGCCGCGCGCCAGCTCAACCGCTTCGACGCGGTGGTGGTGCCCGAGCGGACCACCCTGCTGCTCCGCCATTTCGGCGTCCGCCGCCCCGCTATGATCCACACCGCGCATGGCGCGGGCGATCGCGAGGTCGGCTATGACCGGCGCATCCGCCAGTTCGATTTCGCGCTGGTCGCCGGCGAGAAGCAGCGCCGCCGTATGCTGGAGGCCGGGCTGATCCGCCCCGAGGCGCATGCCGTGGTCGGCTATCCCAAATTCGATGCGGTCGAATGGCTCCGCCCGGCCCAGCCCCGGCTGTTCGCCGAGGAGCGGCCGACCATCCTCTACAATCCGCATTGCAACCGGCGGCTGACCTCGTGGCACCGCTTCGGCACCGAGGTGATCGCGCGCTTCGCCGCCGATCCGCGCTATAATCTGATCGTCGCCCCGCACATCAAGCTGTTCGACGACCGCCGCCAGCGCGCCGCCGCCGAGAAGATGCTGAGCCCCTTCGCGCGCTGCCCCAACATCCATATCGACCTGGGCAGCGCCCGCAGCTGCGACATGACCTACAGTGCGATGGCCGACATCTATCTGGGCGACGTCAGCAGCCAGATCTACGAGTTCCTGGCGAGCCCGCGCCCCTGCCTGTTCCTCGACGGCCATGGCGCCGACTGGCGCGACGACCCCAATTATCGCCATTGGCATTTCGGTGCGGTGCTGGGGGGCACCGACCATCTGCTGGAAGCGGTCGACAATGCGCGCCGCCACCACCGCGCCTATCTCGACGCGCAGTGGGAGGGGCTGGGCGACACGATGGACATGGGCGACGTGCCCGCCGCCCGCCGTGCCGCCCATGCGATCCGCAGCTTCCTCGACGAGCGGGTGGCGCATGGCCAGGGGTGAGCGCTCGATCTGGATGGTGTCGCGCGTCTTCTCGCCCGACATCGGCGGCGTGCAGACCTATGCGCGCGAGCTGGCCTCCAGCTACGCCCAGCTCGGCTGGACGGTGTCGCTGTTCGTCAAGTCGTCGGCCGGCCCGCGCCGGCTGGGCTGGGGCGAGCATCAGCTGGTCGATGTCGGCCCCGGATCGATGACCACGGTCTATCTGCGGCTGTTCCGCGCGCTGCTGCGCGCCTCGTCGGAAAGCTATCTGCCCGCGGCCATCCACGCCTGCACCTGGCGCGCGGCGATCCCCACCCTGCCCTTCGCGGTGCCGCTGATCGTCTCGGTCCATGGCCGCGAGATCGGCCGGCCACGCGGCCTGGCCTTCCGGCTGATGCGCACCGTGCTGCGCCGCGCGACCCGGATCGTCGCGGTCAGCGAGACGACCCGCGCGCTGCTGCTGGAACGGATGCCCGAACTGGCCGATCGCTGCGTCGTCGCCTGGAACGGCACCAGCGAGATTCCCAATCATCTGTCCAGCCGCGCTCGCAGCTCGGGAGAGCCGATCCGCATCCTCACCGTCTGTCGGCTGGTGCCGCGCAAGAATGTCGCCGCCGCGCTGCTCGCGGTCGGCGCCGCGATCCGCGCCGGGCATCGGCTGCGCTACACGATCGTCGGCGACGGGCCGGAAATGGCGCGGCTGCGCTCGATCGTCGACGAATGGAATCTCGGCGACTCTGTCGAACTGGCCGGCTTCGTCGACGATGCCGAGCTCGCCGCGCATCAGGCCTCGGCCGACATCTTCCTCCATCCCCAGGTGGCGCTGGAGGATGGCGCCGAAGTCGAGGGCTTCGGGATCAGCGTGGCCGATGCGATGGCGCGCGGCCTGGTCTGCATCGTCGGCCAGGATGGCGGCCCCGCCGAACTGGTGACCGACGGCGAGACCGGTTTCGTCGTCGATGGCCATGCGGTCGAGGAGGTCACCGACGCGCTGATGGCCGTGCTCGCCGATCCGGCGCTGCGCGAGCGGATCGGGCGGAGCGCGCGGCTCTGGGCCAGGAAACATCTGTCCTGGGACCGGCATGGCCTGATCTGCCTGGGCGGGATCGACACCCTGCCCGACGAGCGGGTCCGCCGGCTGAAGGCGCAGCTCGTCCTGTGACGGTGGCCGCGACCAGCCGGCCGATCGTCCATATCGGCTATCACAAGACCGCCACCACCTGGTTCCAGCGCCGCTTCTACCCCGCGCTCGCCGGCCACCGCTATGTCGAGCGGCGGACGGTGCGCGAGGCGCTGCTGCTGCCCGGCGCCCTCCACTTCGACCCCGCCGCCGCGCGCCGCCATCTCGGCCGCGACCTCGGTTCGGCGATCCTGTGCGAGGAGAATCTGAGCGGCGGGCTCCACCATGGCGGCCTCGCCGGCTGCCTGTCGAAGGATGTGGCGGAACGGATCCGCGCCACCCTGCCCGACGCCCGCATCGTCATCTTCGTGCGCGACCAGGCCGATGCGATCGCCTCGGCCTATGTCCAATATGTGAAAGGCGGCGGCACCCATGGGCTTGACCGCTATCTGTTCGGGCGCGGCCGGCTGGGCCCGAACGCGCCCGAGCATGACGAAGCCCCCGGCTTCCGCTTCGAGCATTTCGCCTATGACCGGCTGGTCGCCCATTATGACGCGCTGTTCGGTGCCGCCCATGTCCATGTCTACCGCTATGAGGATTTCCGCGCCGATCCGCGCGGCTTCGTCGCGGTCTTCGCCGAGGAGCATGGTTTGCCCGCCAATCTCGACGCCATCGACTTCGGCCACGCCAATCGCGGCCTGAGCCGGGGGCTGCTGGCGGCGGCGCGCATCGCCAACCTGTTCACCGCACGCGCGGTGGCCGACAAGGGCTGCCTGCTCCACCTGCCCTATTGGTACAAGACCAGCCGGACCCTGATCCGCCGCGCGAGCGCGAGCCGCTGGTTCGGCCGGCCGCTCGCCACGCGCGACCTGCTCCGCCCCGAGCTGCGCGCCTGGATCGAAAGCCACTATCGCGAGAGCAATGCCACGCTCGACCGGCGCATCGGCCCGGCGGCGCGGCCCGTCGCGATCACCCGCGCGGCGCCCGCCGCCCGGCCGTCGCCCAGCCGTTGGCAGCGCTTCCTGGCGTCTTGAGCAACCCGTCATGCTGAACTTGTTTCAGCATCCACCAGGCCGCTCAGGCTGGTCGAGAGGTGGCACGGGCGTTCGAGACATGAGCCAAAACGACAGAACCAAGGCTCTCGGTGGATGCTGAAACAAGTTCAGCATGACGAAGAAGAAGCGGCCCTCGCGCCTAGTTCACCACGGGGAAAAACATATAGCCTTCGTTGCGCACGGTGCGGATCAGCTCATGGCCGCCACCACCGCCCAGCTTGCGGCGCAGGCGGCTGATCTGCACGTCGATCGCGCGGTCGTAGAGCTCGCTGTCGGGGCCGGCCGAATAGTCGAGCAGCTGGTCGCGGGTCAGCACCCGGCGCGGATGCTCGACGAAGGCGCGCAGCAGGCGGAACTCGCCGTCGGACAGGATCACCTGCTCGCCATCGGGATTGTGGAGAGTGCGAACCCCCATATGCATCCGCCAGCCCGAGAATTGCCGTTCGTCCTCCGACGGCGCCGCCACCCCGATCGGGATGACCGGGGCGCTGTCGCGCTGGCGACGGCGCAGCACGGTGCGCACGCGGGCGAGCAGTTCGCGCGGGTTGCACGGCTTGGCGAGATAATCGTCGGCGCCCAGCTCGAGCCCGACGATGCGATCGACGTCGGTGCCCACCGCCGAGAGCATGATCACCGGCGGGCCGCCCAGGCGCTGCAGCTCGCGCAGCGCGGTGAGCCCGTCCTCGCGCGGCATCATCACGTCCAGCACGATCAGGTCGAAGCTTTCGCGCGCGAGGATCTCGCGCATCTCGACCGGATCGCCCGCCAGCTCGGTCTGATAGCCGTGACGATCGAGGAAGGACGACATCAGGGTGCGTATGCCGGGATCGTCGTCGACGATGAGGATACGGGTGGCAAGGTCCATGGCGGGTAGAATGGCGTTCATTCGAGCTGAATACCAGATGGACATATCGCCAATATTGCGGAAGCCGACCGGCGAGGCGGCCCGAAGCACCGGCCGCGCCACCGGCTGAAATATTCTGCAATCCGGACGCAACGTGCCCGCGCCAGATGGATCCGATCGAACTTGGGAGCGTCGGGTGCACCCTGCAGGCAAAGGATCGGGACAGGCGGCACGGGCCGCCGGACGGGCGGCTCGCGTCGCTTCCTGCCCTTGCGCCTGGCCCGACGCTCGGGCGGCGGCTGGAACCCAGCCGGCCGACGCCCGCGGCGGCCGGTTTCCCCAAAGACATCCCCAACGCAACCGGGGATGCGGCTTGCGCCGGTTGTACCGGCAGGCTCCAACCCCATCGAGCCATGGTCGCAAGGCCGCCGCCCAGGCCCCTCACTCCTCCGGCAAGCCTCGGCACGCCGATGGATAAGCGCCCGGCGCCGTGTCATGATGACGCGATGAGCAGATTGCCCTTCCTCCAGCGCTGGAAAGGTCCGGCGCTTGCCATGCAGATCGTCATCCTGCTGACCGGCGGCCTCGTCGTTGCGCAGCTGGTGACTCTGCTGCTGACCGTGCTGTTGCCGCCGGCGCCGACCCCGCAATATCATCTGGCGGCGGTGGCCGATGCGCTGCGCGGACGGACGACCGAGCAGAAGTTCGACCAGACCGTCCAGACCGACGCCCCCGATCTGCGCGGGCGCGGCTGGCTGGTGTCCGAGCGCTCGCGCCAGGAACTGGCCGACCTGCTCGGGGTCGACCCCGCCGACGTGCGGCTGAGCTTCTACACGCCGCTGCCATTCGCCGGCACGGTCGGCACCCGCCGCATGGCGATGGCCAATGACGGCGCCCTATTGGCATCGAGCGACGCGGTCCCCGCATCGCTGCTGATCCTTGCCCAGGCGACCGCCCCGGCGGGCGGCATGCCCGGCACCAGCCAGATACCGGGCGGCCGCGTGCCCCCCACCGCGCTGCCCGGCCGCGACAGCCTGCCCCAGGGCGGCGTCATCCGCGGCCCCTGGCAGGGTGGCGGCCAGCATGAGTTCCCGGCCAATCCCGGCTGGCGCCCCGGCGGCGGCGAGATAGGCGGCGCGGCTGGCGGCCGGCCGCTGATCCGCATCGAGCCGCGCCCCGGCGGCGGCGTCCAGATCGGCGGCGACGGCGGCCAGGCGCTGCCGCCCCTGTTGCGCGGCCAGGACCGGCCGGTGAACCAGACGCCCGCAACCTCCCCCAGCGTGCCCGACGGCACCACCCCGGCGCTGCCCGCCTTCGAGCGGCGCAACCCGCTGGTCGGACGCGGCCCGCTGCCGGTGCCGCTCACCCCGACGCCGTCGCAGATCGAGCGCACCGCCCCGCGCGTCCAGACGCCGGGCCAGGCCCCGGCCTCGCCGATCGACGCGACCCCACTCGACGCCTTGCCGCCCGTTGCGAGGGCGATGCCCGCACCGGCGCCGTCGGTCTCGCGTGCTCAACCCGAGCAGAGCGTCGCCACGCCGCAGCCGGCGCCGGTAGAGGCCGCGCCCCTGGAGACCCGCACCCAGACCGCCGAGGGCGAGATGCTCGACTCGCCGTCGAGCTATGCCGAGCCGCTGATGCCGCGCGAGCGCGGGCTGTTCGGCCTCGCCCCCGTCCCCTTCGTCGAGGGCGACTTCATGGCCGCGCTGCGCCGGCCCGACGGCCGCTGGTCGATCGTACAGCCCGCCGCCGAGCCCTTCCCCAACGCCTGGCAGCGCCGGGTGGCGCTGTGGTTCCTGATCGCCTTCGCGATCGTGGCGCCGGTCGGCTGGATGTTCGCGCGGCGGATGAGCAAGCCGCTGGTCCGGTTCGCCGAGGCCGCCGAGCAGCTGGGCCGCGATCCGACCGCGCCCGTGCTCGACCTCGACGGACCGGCCGAGGTGGGCCGCGCCGCCCATGCCTTCAACCTGATGCAGAACCGGCTGAAGAGCTTCGTGAGCGATCGCACCGCGATGATCGGCGCGATCAGCCACGATCTGCGCACCCCTCTCACCCGCCTGCGCTTCCGCGTCGAGGAGATCGACGACGACCGCATCCGCGACGGCATGGTCGAGGAGCTGGAGGAGATGGAGGGGATGATCTCCTCGGTGCTGGAGTTCATCCGCGATGCCTCGATCCCCGGGGTGCGCGAACGGCTCGACCTGCGCACGATCATCGAGGACGTCGCCGAGGACCAGTTGTTCGTCGGCAATCCGGTGACGATCGAGGAACTGGGCCAGGCGCCGGTCGACGTCGACGTGATGGCGACCCGCCGGCTGCTCAGCAACCTGATCGAGAACGCCGTCAAATATGGCGACCGCGCCCATGTCCGCCTGCGCACCGAGCGTGGCGAGGCGCTGGTCGCGGTGATCGACGAGGGGCCGGGCCTGCCCGAGGAGGATCTGGAGCGCGCCTTCGAGCCTTTCTACCGCTCCACCAACGCCAGCGGCGGCGAGAAGCGCGGCAACGGCCTGGGCCTTGCCGTCTGCCGCTCGATCGCGCGCGCGCATGGCGGCGACGTGCGGCTGCTGCGATCCGAAGAAGGCTTCAAGGCCGAACTGAGACTTCCCCTGGCTTATGGTACGAACGAAGCGCTTGCGGCCTGATCGTCCGTGGCTCCGGGTCTGCATGCTGGTCGCGCTCGCGCTGGCGTCGCCGGCCGTGGCGCAGCAGGGCGTCACCGTGCCCAGTCGCGAGCAGATCGAGCCGCTGCGCCCCGAAGCGCAGGCCGGATCGGTCCGGATCGATGACCGCACCGCGCGGCCACCCTGCGCGATCCCGGCGAGCGCCGACGATATCGAGCTGCGCGCGCTGGCCTTCACCTCGGCCGACGGGGAGCCGCTGACCGGCGAGGTCCGCAGCCTGCTCGATCAGGTGAAGGTCGCGCCCGGACGCCACCCGGTCTCGATCCTGTGCGACCTGCGCGACCAGGCCGCCACCTTGCTGAGCCGTGCCGGCTATATCGCCGGGGTCCGCATTCCCGCGCAGGAGGTGGACCAGCAGGTCGCCCGTCTCACCGTCGTGCTCGCCCATTTCGACGACGTCCGGATCACCGGCACCGCCGGCCGCTATGCCCGCCTCCTCGAAGCGCGCGCCGCGACGATCAAGGCGCTGCGCCCGGTGAAACGCCGCGACCTGGAACGCATATTGCTGCTGGCCGACGACGTGCCGGGCCTCGACGTCACCATCGTGCTGCGCCCGGCGGGGACCGAGGACGGCGCGATCATCGGCGAGCTGACCGCCCATTTCCGCTCGGCGGCGCTGGTCAGCTCGATCGACAATATGGGATCGCAGGCGATCGGCCCGCTCACCGGCAGCGCGACCGCCGAACTCTACGGCCTCACCGGCCTGTCGGATCGCAGCTATGTCGGCGTGTCGACCACCCTGGGCAGCAACGAGCTGAAGCTGCTCCAGCTCGGCCATTATATGGGCGACGGCCGGGGCACGACCTTCGGGCTGCGCTACAGCTATGCCTGGACCCGGCCCAGCCTGTTCCGGCTCGACATCCGCTCGCGCTCGTCGATCGCGGGCTTCGACCTCAACCGCCAGCTGCTGCGCTCCACCGACCGCAACCTGGCGTTCGGCGTCGGGCTGGAGCTGATCGACCAGCAGGTGGATCTCCACGCCTTCCAATTGAAGCTGCCGCTGTCGAAGGATCGGCTGCGGGTCGCCTATGCGCGCCTCGCCGGCAGCGCGGTGGCGGGCGCGCACAGCCTGTCGGGCGAGATCGAGCTGCGCCAAGGGCTGGGCCTGTTCGGCGCCAGCAAGAATGGCAGCCTGATGACCAGCCGGCCGGGCGGCGACCCGACCGCGACGGTGCTGCGCGCCTCGGCGCAGGACGTGATCACGCTGGGCGGCGGTTTCAGCCTGGCCGCGGTGGCGAACGGCCAATGGGCGAACGACAGTCTGCTCGTCTTCGAACAGTACAGCATCGGCAATTACACGATCGGCCGGGGCTATGATCCGGGTTCGGCGACCGGCGACCGCGCGCTGGGCTTCCGCCTCGAACCACGCTTCGACCTGGCGACGCGCGGCGGCATCACTCCACAGCTCTTCGGCTTCGTCGACCATGCGCATAGCTGGCTGATCGGCGCGGGCGCCGGGGGCGACTTCACCTCGATCGGCGGGGGCCTACGCCTGACCGCCGGCCCCCGGCTGTCGGCCGAGGCGATCTTCGCCCACCGGCTCGATCGGTCGGGATTGCTGTCGGGCACCTCGACCTCGCAGGACCGGCTGCTCGCCTCCTTCACTCTGCGCTTCTGATCGCGGTCTTCAGGCTCGCGCCAGCCGGCGCAACAGATGGCGCACCCGCCGGCTGCCGCCGCGCCCGGTGCCCAGATCGGTCAGCCGGGTGGAGAGCAGGCTGTTGGCATGGCGGTAGATGACCCGGTCATAGGCGATCAGCGGCTCGATCGCTTCAGACAGTTCGGGGGTGAGCGGCACCGGCTCGACCCGGCGGAAGCCATCCTCCTCGTCGCGCTGGTCGGTGCGGTTGAGGCGCGCGACCGAGGGCATCGCGGGGTCGACCACCGCGCGGAACAGCCGCTCGGACTCGCCCATCCGCTCGACGATGCCGACCGCGTCGAGCGAGGCGAGGATGTCGAGCGAGCGCAATGTCGCCTCCTCCATCGCCTCGGCCGTGCAGCGCTGCGGATGGGCCGGCAACCCCACCAGATTATGGACATAGCTGTTGAAGACGCGGTGCGAGCCGATGATCTCGGGGTGGCGGAAGAAGTCGACCGCCGAATGGGCGACCGCGATCCGCGCCACTGGATTGTCGCTGTCCTCGCCATGGGCGCGGTGGAAGCGGTAGAAGGAGATCAGCCGGTCGGCCGGGTTGCGCAGCATCGTGACGATGCATTTGGGATGGCGCGGCAGCGCCAGCGCCTCCTGATAGGTGAAATGGCCGCTGATGCAGTCATATTGGTTGAGGAAGCCCAGCGTCAGGCTGGGGATATGCGCCAGCCGGTTCGGCGACACGGCGATTTCCTCCCGGCTCGTCAGCGCGTGGTGGAGCGAGGTGCCGCCGGTCTTCTCGATGTGCAGGAACACCAGCAGGCGGCGGAAATAGTCGAAGGCGGCGGGCGGCTCGCAGACGATCCGGGCGACATTCTGCCGCGCCTCGGGGCTTTGCAGGATCGCATCGCGCATCGCCGCCCAATCGGGGTGGCCGCGATGCGCGCGATAGGCGGTCTCGCCCTCCGGATCGCGGCCCAGGATGAACCGATAGGCCCAGAAGATTTCCTCGCGTGATACCACGGCTGTGTGTCCCTTGTTGATGCGCCCCCCACAGCCGCGTTGAGGAGAGAAGCGCTAAGCCCCGGACTTTGCGCCCATTTGTCGTGTCGTTACGGCCGCTGAAATATTTGGGCTACATGGCTGCCTGGCCGCCCTCGCTTGCGAATCCCGCGCCACATCGCCAATAGGATCGGAAAAAAGGACAGGGGGGAGCATTATGGCGACATCATTCGATCCCTCCCGGGACGACCGGCCGATCGACGAGCGCTCGGTCGAGCGGCTCTATCGCGAGCATCGCGCCTCGCTCTGCGCCTATGTCCGCCGCAAATTCGGCGCCGGCCCGCCCGACCCCGAGGAGATCGCGCAGGAGGCGTTCGCACGCCTCGCGCGCAAGTCGGGCGAGACCGTGCCCAACCCCAAGGCGTTCCTGATGATCACCGCGCGCAACGTCGCGATCGACGCGCATCGCCGCCAGAAGAACGGGCAGATCGCGATCGAGACGGTGCGGGTTGCGGAAAATTCTCACGATCTCGATGCCTCGGACGTCTTGTCATCGAGACAGGAGCTCGAACGCCTTGCATCGATCGTCGATACCTTGAAGCCCAAGCAGCGCGTGGCCTTCCTCATGCACCGCCTCGACGGACTGTCCTTCGCCGAGATCGCGCGGCGCATGGGCATTTCGCAATCGGGCGCGCGCCTGCTGGTGGAGACCGCGCTCGCCACCTGCGTGGCGCGGATGGAGAAATCCGAGGGCAAGGGGTGGCGTCGATGAGGCTGGTCGAAGGCCCCACGGCCGAAGACGCGATCCGCGCCACCGCGCGCGACTGGATCCTGATCCTCGCCGAGGATCCCGCGCGCGAGCCCGAATGCGTCGCCTGGCGCGCCGCCGATCCGGCGCATGAGGCGGCGTGGCGGGACGCGCACCGGGTGTGGGAACAGGCCGCCGCCCTGTCCGCGCTCGACCGGGGCGACTGGCGCGCCGAGATCGATGCCTATCGCCGTCCTCCCGCCTGGCGCCGCCATGCGCCCTGGGCGGTCGCCGCCTCGGCGGTGCTGGCGCTGAGCGGCACCCTCTATGTCCGCGCCCTCCCCGACTTCCAGGCGGAGACACGGACGGCGGAGACCCGCCGGCTGGCACTGGCCGATGGCAGCCAGGTCACCCTCGCCGCGCAGAGCGGGGTGGCGGTGCGATATGAGGAGGGCAGCCGCCGGGTGATGCTCGACCATGGCCAGGCCTTTTTCGAGGTGGCGCATGATCGCGCTCGGCCCTTCACCGTGGTGGCGGGCGATGCCGAGATCCGCGTGACCGGCACCAAGTTCGACGTTCGCCGGGTCGGCGACGACATCCGCGTCTCGGTGCTCGAAGGCCGGGTCGAGCTGCGCCGCAAGCCGATGCTGCCGATGCTGGGTAGCGCCCGGCCCGATCGGGTGCTGACCGCCGGGCTGCGATCGGAGCTGGCGCCGGGCGCGGGCCATTTCTCGGCGGCGACGCTCTCGCAGATTCCCGCCGGCGACTGGCGGACGGGGCGCCTCTATTATAGCGAGGCGCCACTGTCGGACATCATCGCCGACCTGCAGCGCTACAGCAGCGTCCCCGTCCGCATCGACGATCCGGCGGTCGCGCGGCTGCGGGTGACCACCTCGTTCCGGGTGAACCAGATCAAGCCGTTCCTCGACAATCTGGAGGCGATCCTGCCGGTGCGGCAGAGCCGCGCCGCCAACGGCACGATCCTGATCGAAGCGCGCGACACGGCCGCCTGAGGCGATCGCAGGCCGCACCGCCATGGGTCCCCCCCGCCCCCGCGCCCCCGGCCTCGCCGCCGCGCTGGCGCTGATGCTGTCAGCCCCCGACGCGGCCTGGGCACAGCGGGCAGGGAGCGGCGCGCCGCGCGGCTTCAACATAGCCGCCCAGCCGCTGGCCGGCGCGCTGCTCCAGCTCTCGCGCCAGGGCGATGTCGACATCATCGCGCCCGAGCGACTGACCCGCGGCCATCTGGCCCCCATGGTGACGGGGACGATGACGGCGGACCAGGCCTTGGCGCGGTTGCTCGCCGGATCGGGGATGCAGTTCAGCATCAGCGCCGAGGGCAGCTTCATCATCGCGGCGCGCACCGCGCGCATCCCGCGCCCGCCCGCGCGCCGCGCGCCACCCGCGTCCCCGCCCCGCTCGACCCCGCCGGTGATCGTCGACGAGGTGCCGACCGACGACATCGTCGTCACCGCCCAGCGCCGCAGCGAGGACATCCGCAACGTGCCGATCTCGGTGGGGGTGTTCGGGCCCGGCACCCTCGCCGAACTCGGCATCCGCGGCACCGACCAGCTCCAGTTCGCGACCCCGGGCCTCGTCAACACCCAGACCTCGGGCGACGGGATCAGCACCGCCTATATCCGCGGGGTCGGCACCGGCTATTCGGGGCCGGGGCTGGAGAGCAGCGTCGCGGTCTATCTCGACGACGTCTATCTCCAGTCGCAGACCGAGTCCGCGCAGGCCGTGGTCGATATCGCCCAGATCCAGGTGCTGAAGGGGCCGCAAGGCACGCTCTACGGCCGCAACGCGACAGGCGGCGCGATCGTGATCACCACCGCCGACCCCCGGCTCGACCGGGTCGAGGGCTACGCCAGGCTGGGCGTCGGCAACCTCGCCTGGCGGCGCGGCGAGGCAGTGGCCAATCTGCCGCTGGGCCCCACCGTCGCCGCGCGCTTCGCCGGCTTCCACGAAAGCCGCGACGGCTATGTCCGCAACCTCGCCTTCCCGCAGGCGAAGCCGAGCGGGGTGGGCGCGGGCGAGACCTGGGCCGCGCGGCTCAAGCTGCTGTGGCAGCCCGACGATGATTTCGCCGCGATCCTGAAGGGCCAATATGATCGCCACAACGGCAATGGCGCGATCCACCGGCTGCGCTACACCTCGGCCGGCACGCTCACCGACCTCGGCTATTACCGGACGATCCAGTCGCCCAACCGCGAGGGCGGCGGCGGCGACGACACCAGCGCGCTCGCCCTGTCGGCGCGGCTCGAATACCGCACCGGCGATTGGACCCTCACCGACACGATCGGCTACCGCCGCACCCGCAGCTATGGCTGCACCGACAATGACGGCCTGCCCGCCGAGATCCTCTATTTCTGCTTGGTCTCGCAGCGCAGCCCCGATCCCGGCACCGCCCATGGCAAGCAGGACCAGACCTTCACCAACGAGCTGCGCCTCGTCTCCGACCTGGGCGGCCGCTTCGACCTGACCGCGGGCCTCTTCTACGAGCGCAACCGGGGGCGCTTCGTCGGCCGGGTCGGCGGCAGTTCGTTCGGCGCGCTGACCCCGACCTTCGACAATCGCGACCATCTGGAGGCCTATTCGGGCTTCGCCGAACTCTATGTCCGGCTGGCCGAGCGGCTGCGGCTGACCGGGGGGCTGCGCTATACCTATGAGCGCAAATATCACGCCGTCGCGCTCGACGCCGACGCGCAGGCGCTGGGCCCGGCCTGGCCGGTCTTCGATGCCGCGCGCAAACGCTATACCGACCTGTCGCCCCGGCTGGTGCTGGCCTGGGACGCCGACCGGCTGAGCTATTATGCGAGCTATAATCGCGGCTTCAAATCGGGCGGGTTCAACAGCCCGGCCGCGACGATCGATCCGGCGCTCGATCCGGAGACGATCGACGCCTTCGAGATCGGCGCCAAATATCGCTCGCCCGGCGGCAAGACCCGGATCACCACCGCATTCTACCGCTACAACTGGAAGGACGTGCAGGTCGCCTTCATCACCGGCGGTGGCGCCGGCATCCTCCAGCAGAATGCGGCGCGCGCGCATATCTGGGGCGGCGAGCTCAATTTCGACCATGTCACCCGGCGCTGGCGGGTCAATCTGGGTCTGGCCTATTCACACGGTCGCTTCGCCAGCTTCTCCAACGCCGCCGTCTATGACGTGATCGACGGGCGGCTCCAGGCCAATGCCCAGGACCTGAAGGGCTATCGCCTGCCTCAGGCGCCCGACCTCACCGCGAGCGGCAGCCTCACCTGGTATTTCGGCCTGCCCGGTCAGTGGAGCGGGTCGATGACCGCCGCCGGGCGCGGCAGCAGCGGCTATGATTTCACCGCGGGCGGCGGCGGCGAGCTGCGCGCGAGCCGGCAGAAGGCGTTCGCGCTGGTCAACCTGACCGGTGCCTTCACCAGCCCCGACGAGGTGTTCGAGATCGGCTGGTTCGTCTCCAACCTGTTCCGCCAGACCTATATCTCGCTGATCTCGACCGGCGACACCGGGGTCTACATGACCCCGGCCGAACCGCGCGTCTACGGGCTGAGTTTCCGCCGGTCTTTCTGAGCTTCCCCACCCCACCTCTCCTCCCCACACCGTTCGTGTCGAGCCCCTCGACTGCCTGCCAAGGCAGGCGCTCGGGATAAACTTCAGCCGATGGCTGAAGTCGAGACACGGCCCCGCATGCCAACGTCCCTCGACTTCGCTCGGGACGAACGGTGAGAAGAGACGGGAAAAAATAGATCCCAAATTTTTCTGCCGATCCCGCCCCATCGAACGTCTCAGGGGCAACGGGGGTGCAGGACGCCCCCGTGGGTTTGCCCGACCACAACAGATCAGGCCGGGCTCGCAGAGGGGATAAGAAACCATGTCTTCCAACTTCCACCGGGGCGAGGCGCACCGTGCGCTGCCGTCGCACCATGGGCTGCTCAGCCTCGCCGCGCTCGCCGCCGCGCTGGCGCTGCCCGCCACCGCCGCGCTGGCGCAGGCCGCCGACCAGGGCGACGACGCCACCGCCGAGATCGTCGTGACCGCGCAGCGCCGCTCCGAGGGCATCCAGAAGGTGCCGATCTCGATGCAGGCGTTCAGCCAGGACAGCCTGACCAACCTGGCCATCAATTCGACCGACGCGATCCAGTTCGCGACTCCGGGCTTCGTCAACACGTCGACCTCGGGCGATGGCATTTCGGGCGCCTTCATCCGTGGCGTCGGCACCGGCTATTCGGGCCCCGGCCTGGAGGGCAGTGTGGCCTTCTACCTGGACGACGTCTATCTCCAGACCCAGACCGGCGCCGCCCAGGCCGCGCTCGACCTGGAGCAGATCCAGGTGCTGAAGGGTCCGCAGGGCACGCTCTATGGCCGCAACGCCACCGGCGGCGCCGTGGTGGTCACCACCAAGGATCCCAAGCTCGGCGTCACCGAGGGCTATGTGAAGGCCGGCTACGGCAATCTCGACTGGAAGCGCGGCGAAGCCGTGCTGAACGTGCCGCTGGCCGACAGCGTCGCCTTCCGCGTCGCCGGCTATTATGAGAATCGCGACGGCTATGTCCGCAACGTCGCCTTCCCGCAGCAGGAGAAGAGCGGCGTCGGCGCCGGCGACACCTATGGCTTCCGCGCCAAGCTGCTGATCGAGCCGAACGACCAGCTCCGCATCGTGGCGATGGGCTCGATGGATCGCCGCGACGGCAATGGCGCGATCCACTCGCTGCGCATCAACCCGAACGGCACGCCCACCGGCCTGGGCTATTTCCAGACCAGCCAGTCGCTCAACCGCGAAGGCGGCGGCGGCGACGACACCAGCGCGCGCATGGCCTCGCTCAAGGTGACCTACGACCTGGGCGAGTGGGAAATCAGCAACACCGCGGCCTATCGCCGCACCCGCGCCTTCGGCTGCACCGACAATGACGGCGTCGCGGCGGAGATCCTTTATTTCTGCACCGTGTCGCAGCGCAGCCCCAATCCGGGCGACGCGCATGGCAAGCAGGACAAGACCTTCACCAACGAGTTCCGGGTCGTCTCCGACCTCGACGGCGCGTTCAACGTGACGGCTGGCGCCTTCTACGAGCGCAACAAGGCCCGCTTCGTCGGCCGGGTCGGCGGCAGCTCGTTCGGCGCGCTGACCCCGACCTTCGACAACCATGACAACCTGACCGCCTATTCGGGCTTTCTGGAAGTCTATTACAACATCACCGACAAGCTGAAGGCCACCGGCGGCCTGCGCTACACCCATGAGAAGAAGTATCATTCGGCGGCGCTCGACGCCGACGCTCTGATCCTGACGGCGGGCTTCCTGCCGCCCTTCTCGGACGGCAAGACCAGCTTCTCGAACACCTCGCCGCGCTTCGTGCTGTCCTATGACGCGGGCAGCGTGAACTATTATGCCAGCTTCAACCGCGGCTTCAAATCGGGCGGCTTCAACAGCCCCACCTTCGGGGTCGATCCGCCCCTGAAGCCCGAGACGATCAGCGCCTATGAAGTCGGCGCCAAATATCGCTCGCCCGACGGCCGCCTGCGGCTGACCACCGCCGCCTTCCATTATGACTGGAAGAACGTCCAGGTCGCCTTCATCACCGGCGGCGGTGCCGGCATCCAGCAGCAGAACGCCGCCAAGGCCCGCATCCGCGGCGCCGAGGCCAGCCTGGACTGGAACCCGGATTCGAGCCTGACCCTGAACATTGGCGGCGCCTATACCC
>CAUTRN010000027.1:0-90286 GCA_963540925.1 uncultured Sphingomonadaceae bacterium | reverse complement strand
ATGCAGCGTAGTCTCGTGGGCTCGGAGATGTGTATAAGAGACAGCCACGGGGGGCGGCGGTGACACCACCGGAGGCGGCGGCGAAACCACCGGCGGCGGTGGCGACACGACGGGTGGCGGTGGCGAAACCACCGGCGGCGGAGGCGGCGGCGACACCACCGGCGGTGGCGGCGACACCACGGGCGGGGGAGGCGACACCACCGGCGGCGGCGGAGACACTACGGGCGGGGGTGGTGACACCACCGGCGGCGGCGGAGACACGACCGGCGGCGGCGGCGAAACCACCGGTGGCGGCGGCGATACGCGCGGCCCCGGCTGCAGACAGGCGGCACCGTCGATCGTGCAGCTCACGATGACGCTGATGGTGCCGTCTTCATCCTCGTAGAAGGGCGCGCGATCGACCGCGCTGACCTGGTTGCTGGTCGTGCCCGTGATGCTGTTGAAGGTCAGCTCGCCATCTTCCGCCGAAAATTCGGAGGTGGTGGGATCCATCGGATCGATGATGCCCCTGGCGGTCAGCCCGAGGTCGCTGATGAACAGGTCGCCGCCCTCGGCCCGGATCAGGAAGGAGCCCGGCTCGCTGTTCCCGCCATAGCCCGAAATGTCGGCAGTGACCGAATTGATATGCATCGTGCCGTTCTCGGCCGGCGAGAGCGGCATGCCGCTGCCGTCGAGACGGTAGGAAGCGATGATGACCAGTTCGCCGCCCTCGGTGCCGCCGTTGATGCCGGCGAAACCGCCGGTCGGCCCCGAGCCCGGCCCACCACCCAGCGCGCCGAAGCCGGTATAGGGCGGGGTCCCTCCCATCGGGTCGCCGGCAAAGGCGAGCACGTTGAGCGTATCGATGATGACGCCGGCGCCTTCGCCATTGCCAAGCGCGCCGCGCGACAGGATCACCGCGTCGCCGCCGACGGCGAAGCCGCCATTGCCGCCATTGCCGCCGATGCCGCCGCTGAAGCCGTTGCCGCCATCGCCACCGCGGCCGCCCGCAGCCGTGACGTCGATGGTGACGGTGCCATAATAGGCCTCGCCCTCATTATGCGCAAGGGTGGGCCCGCTGAACATGCCCAGCTGCACCGTGCCGCCCTGCGCGGCGCCACCATCGCCGCCGACGGCGGGGTTGAGGGTGGAGCTGGTCGAACCGTTGCTGCCCTTGCCGCCGTCGCCGCCGGCACCACCCGCGCTGGCGATCACCTGGTCGACGGAGATATGGCCATAGCTGACATCGCCGCCGACCAGAATCTGGCCGCCGATGCCGTCGCCGCCGTCACCGCCCGGCCGCCCCGACGGCGCGCCGCTCTCGAACGGCAGCGCCGCGCCGCCAAGGCCGACCGCCGAGAGCGAGACGACACTGGCGCCGATCGTGCTGGTGGCGGGGGCGTTGGCATCGACCAGCGCCTGGAATTCGGCATAGCCGCCATTGCCCTGGCCGCCGGTGCCGATCATGCCGGTCGAACGCGCGCGGGCAAAGCCGCCCGTGCCATCGGCGATCAGCGACACATTGTCCGCGCTGAGCGAGCCCGACGACGTCGTCACGGTGGCGCCATAGATCGTGTTGCCGTCGGGCGTGCCGCCCTGGCCGATACCGCCATTATAGCCGTCGCCGCCTATGCCGCTGGCGTCGGCCAGGATCGCTCCGTCGACGAGGATATTGCCGTGGATCGCACGGACGCTCGCGACGCCGCCGGTGCCGGCGCCGCCAGCCACCTGCGCCGTCGAGGTCGCCAGCTGGTTGCCACCGAGGCCGGCCGAATCGAGGATGGCCCCGGCGAGTTCGATCGAGCCGTCGGTCGAATTGGTCGCGATATAGGAGCGGCCCCCCGTGCCGCTGCCGCCGCCATTCGCACCGTCGCCGCCACGGCCGGTGGCCGACAGGGACACGTCGATCGCGACGAGGCTGTTGGTGGAGCCGGTGCTGCTGCCGGTCTGCACCTCGGCCGCACCACCGGTGCCGGCCCCGCCGACACCATCGGCACTATCGCCGCCATAGCCCTCGGCGATCGCCTCGATCGCCGCATTGGTGTTCTCGCCCGGATCGACATAGGAATCGACCTGCAGGGTCGCACCGTCGTTCACATAGGCCAGGAAGGTGCCGCCCTTGCCCGTGCCGGCATTGGCCGTGGCCCCGGGGCCGGCATCGCCGCCATCCCCGCGGACATTGGCGAAATAGCCGTTTTCGAGGGTGATGTCGCCACCATCGGCGTTGATCTCCGCCCGGCCGCCCTCCGCATTGCCGCCGGCGCCCACCCCGTTCGCGATCGAGGCCGTCGCATAGGCCTGGACATAGTCGGCGATCCCCAGCGTGCCCGAGCCGCCATTGTACAGCCGCACCGTGCCGCCCGCGGCATTGCCCGAGGCGCCGCTGAGCGCGCCGGCGCCGGCGGTGGAGGTGGCCGACAGGCCGACGACATTCTGATGATTCAGCGAACCGCTGCCGCTGAGGCTGATCTCGACCATGCCCCGTTCGGCGCCTTGCTGGAGCACCGCGATCGCATTGCCGCCATTCTGGCCGGCGCCGCCGACCGAATTGGCCGCCATCGAGATGCCGCCGTCGGAACTGATCGTGCCGGCGCTGGCGTAAAGGCCGGCGGTGCCGCCGATGCCATTGCCGCCATTGCCCCCGCCCAGCCCGTTGCCGCCGGTGCCGTTCGCCTTCAGATCGAGCTCGTCGAGCGACAGCGACCCGCCGAGCGGGCCGATATTGACGTTGACGTTGCCACCTTCGCCGGCGCCGCCATTGCCGCTGGCCGAGAAGCTGTCCCCGCCGACGCCCGAGGCATCGATCTCCAGCCGCTCGGAGAAGGCCATATGGGCCCCGCTGCTGGCGGTGTTGAACGAGATCGTGGCCTCGCCGCCGATGCCGGCTCCGCCATTGCCGTTGCTGTTGTTGCCGCCGATGCCGCTCACATCGGCGATGAGGCTGTTGAAATCGATGCTGGTGTTCGCGCCGGTCCCGGAGAGGGTCAGCGTGCCGCCGGTACCGGCACCGCCCGATCCGGCCGCCGCCTGGCCCTGCGCATAGATGGTGGCACCACCGTTGACGATGATGCCGCCGGGAGTCGCCGAAATGTCGACCGTGCCCCCCGTCGCGCTCGCGGCGGTGAGGCTGGAGGGCGGCGGCGAGATCGGCAGCGGCCCCCGGCCCGCCGACACGTCGATGTCGAGATCGCCACCGATCAGGATTCCGCCATTGTTCGCCGACAGGGTGGCGGCACCACCCGTCGCATTGGCCACGTCATAGCCCGGACCGCTGCTGTAATAACCGTTCGCCGACGCCAGGATCGCGACGTTGCCATCGACCTCGATGCTGCCCATGTTGCTGGCCGACAACATCGCCTGGCCGCCGACGACCGCCGATCCCGTCGAGCCATAGCGGCTGGCGTCGATGACGAGGTCTCCGCCGATCGACAGGGTCTGGCCGGTCTGCTGGACGCCGACGCGGGCGACATGCGGGCCGACGACGGTGAGATCGCTGACGAAGCTGGGGGTCGCGGTCGGCGAACCGACCGTCGTGTCGTAGGTCGACTGGGCGAAGACCGCGGCGTTGTAGGTGCCGCCGTTGATCGCGACATTGGCATTGGGGGCCGAGGCCACCGAGCCGATCGTGGTGGGGCTCATCGAGTCGATATTGTGGCCCGCCGACAGCACGACCACGCCGCCCTGCAGCTCGGCGCCGCCCGCGAGGTCGTAGCCCAGGCTGGTGCCCGAACCGAGCACCAGCGAGATCGCCGAATTCTTCGGCACCGAGACGAGGTAGATGCGCTGGCCGTTCGCCGCCTGCCCCATGAAGGTGTTGCCGGTGTGCTCGATCGCGGTGTCGGAACCGACCGGCACCTGAATATCGAACAGGCCGCCATTGATGGTGAGGTTGACCTGCTCGCCGGTCACATAGGCGGCGGTGCCTTCGACCCGGACGGTGCCGCCCTGCTGGATGATCGGCGAGACCACCGCGACATAATTATTGTCGCCGCTGGTCGACTGGGTGGCGTTGATCGTGGCGCCCGGCGCGATGATGACGCCCTGGGTCGTGCCCGTGGTGGTCATGTTGATCGCGGCCGACGGGTCGATCATCGTCCCGCCATTGGTGGAGGGATCGCCCGTGGTGAGCAGCAGGCTGCCGACATCGAAGGTTGCGGTGCCGCCGACGAGGATGCCGCCGGGGCTGTAGAACCACACCCGCGCGCCCACGCCGCTGCTGTCGGTCGCCTGGACCGCGCCGTTGAGCTGGATCGCCCGCTCCGGCTCGCCGCCGATCAGGATGCGGTTGAGGACGGTGTAACCGCCCGACAGGCCGCTATCATTCTGGAACTGGAGGGTGCTGCCGTCGGGCAGGAAGTCGACCGCGCCCGAGCCGCCGACCGTCGACTGCCAGTTGAGGATGGCGGTGGCGGAATCGACCTGGATCGAGCGGGTGTCGCCCGTGGTGCCAAGATCGGTGAAGCCGGTGCCGCCGGGGGTGGGCGAGAAGGCCGGATGCAGCCCGTTATCGGCCAGTGCCTCATGGGTCGGCAACAGCAGCGCGGTCGCCATGGCGAAGGCGGAGGTCAGCGTCCGGGTGGACGGAACCGAACCAGTGTGACGACGCGAAAGCGAACCCACCGAACGCACGGACTTACGCATTACTAGTTACCCCAAGGCAGAAGCTTGCTGGTGAGCGAGATCAGGAAGCGCGGATCATGATTATGCGACTGCAGGCCGGCCGCCTTGAGCGGAACGGCGAGGGTCCCCTCGATCGAGAAGCGACTGTTGAGCAGGGCGCGCAGGCCGCCGCCGACCGACGCGACGAAATCGGGATTGCGGAACGTGGCCTGGGCGAAGCTGCCCTTCTGCCAGGTCCAGGCGACGTCGGTGAAGCCGAAGGGCTGCACCTGCAGATTGACCTTCGCGAAGGGCTGCATGCGCGGCAGGCGCAGCTCGAAGCTGCTGCCGGCGCCGCTGTCGCCGATCGTCGTGCCCGGATCATAGCCGCGCCCGATCGAGAAGTTGCCGGTCGAATATTCCTCGAAGCTGAACAGCGGGGTGAAGGCATATTGGAAGCGCGGCATCACCGCGACCGAATAGCCCTGGCCCATCGCATATTCGAACACGGCCGAGCCGCGGACGAGGGTGGAGGTGGGATCGCCGTCGAGCCGGGCCGGGAAATGGGCCGGGGTGGTGCCGGGCACATAGCGCGGCGACGCGCCGAAGATGTCGAGCCCCTGGCGCAGCTCGAGCGACGCCGAGGCGCGCCAGCGCGGCGCGCGCTTCTCGGTGATGTCGGCGGTGTCCATGTCGAGGCGGATGAAGCCGACGCGCAGCCGGTCGCGGGTCAGCTCCAGGCCGTTGAACTTCACTTCCTGGTTCAGATAGTCGAGCCCGACCGCGCTGACGAGGCTGAACGCCTGGCGGCGGATCAGCGGGTAGCGGACCTCGCCGGTGGCGAACAGGGTGCGCGCGGTGAGCTTGATGTTCGCGGGCCCGGTGCCGGTGTCGATCGGGCCGACATCGGGTTCGGACCAGGCATAGGTGAAGTTGCCGGCGACGGTCAGCCCCTCGCCGCCCAGTCGGGTCTCGTAGCCGAGCTGGACGAGCTGCTGCTCCTCGAAATCGGCGGTGCTCGAAACCGCGGCGGTCAGCCGGTCGGCACCGAGCAACCCGAAGGCCTGGGCCTGGAGCGTGCCGTTGAAGCGGCCCGAGCTGCGCGCCGAGAGATTCTGGACGCTGGCGTCGAGGGTGAGCGGCTGGCGAACGACGCTGACCTCGCCCACCAGCTCGCCCGGAGCGCCGCCGGCGGGCTTGAGCGCCAGGCGGACCTCATAGCCCGGCATGTCGCGCGAGAGCAGCAGATAGCGCTCGGCGACATAGCGGTTGAACACCTTCTGCTCGGTCAGGTGCGACAGATAGGCCTGAAGCTGGTCCTCCGCCGGGCCGGCATCGCCGCGAACACGGATCGCCACGATCTTGGCGAACAGCACCTCGAACTTGACGACACCATTCTCGATCCGCTGCACCGGCACCTGCACCGCGGCGAGATAGCCCTTGCGGCGCAGCATCGTGGCGGCGGCGTCGCGGATCGTGCAGATCGTGCTGATCGGCTTGTCCGCGCCCAGCAGGTCGGCATAGGACGCCTTCAGCTCCTCGGGCGTCACGCCCTGGAGATTGTTGAACTGGGCCTCGGTGATCGTCACCTTGATGTCGGCATAGGCCGGGGAGTCGAGCGCGCAGGGCGCGCGTTCGATATCGCCGTCGATCGTCAGCCGCGCCGCGCGCGGGGCGCGCTGCTGCTGCTGCCGGCGATCGATTTCTTCGCGGGTGGGCGCGAGTTGCTGGGGATTGACCGGTGGCGCCGCGACCTGGGCCGCAGCCATATGGGACATGGAAGCCGTAAGCAGCGCCGCGGACACCGCGGCCGAGTTGAGCGAGCTACGCAAAATGCCCCCCGATATTCCCCTCAGGCGTACCCCTACGCCAAAACCCGCTAATATCCGCCTTTAGGAGCGATGTCATCGGCATAATACACCCGCTTCAATGCGTTGCGTGCCGTGACGGACCGGTCCGATTCGGCTGCCGAGGTCTAGCCACCTACCGTAGCGTCATGATGTGACGAAACGCACGAGTGCACAGAAAATGGTGAAGAAACATTAAGAGCTGACCGCCATTAGGAGGTGACAGGCGGCCCGGCGCCGCCTAGACGCCCCGGCGCGACAGGTTCCCGGAGACGGGAGAAAGGGAATTCGGACGGCGGGGCTTCCCCGCGAGCCGGAGCTGCCCCCGCAACTGTGATCGGAGAGCGATCGCCCATCATGCCACTGGCCCCTATGCGGGGTTCGGGAAGGCGGGCGGCCCGTGATGACCCGACAGCCAGGAAACCTGCCCGTCGCGGTCGTTCCATCATGCGGGCGGGGTGCACCACATGATCGAGGCCAAACCTCGCGTGACGACGCTCGACTGGGGTCGCGTGCGGGGAAGGGATATCCACCAGGGCCCGCGCATGATCCCGATGGCTTGATCCATGGGAGGGGTTTGACCCATGCGCATGTACACCAACTGCCTTTTCGCGGCGCTCGCGCTGATGCCCGCCGCTGCCTTCGCCGAGGAGGCCGGCGACGCCGCCGACACGATCGTCGTCACCGCCACCCGCACCGAGACGCTGCTGTCCGAGACCGGCAAGGCGATCAGCCTGCTCGACGCGAAGACGATCGAGCAGCGCCAGACCCTGTCGGTCGCCGACCTGCTGCGCACCCTGCCCGGCGTCACCATCGCCAGCAATGGCGGCCCCGGCGCCTTCACCAGCATCTTCATCCGCGGCGCATCGAGCGAGCAGACCGTGGCGCTGATCGACGGCGTGAAGATCAACGATCCCGCCTCGCCCGGCGGCGGCTTCAACTTCGCCGATCTCCTCACCGACAATCTCGACCGGATCGAGCTGCTGCGCGGGCCGCAGTCGGTGCTGTGGGGCAGCCGCGCGATCGGCGGCGTCGTCAACATGATCACCCGCGCGCCGACCGACGAACTGAGCGTGCGCGCGAGCGGCGAATATGGCCGCTACGACACCGGCCACCTGACCGGCGCGGTCACCGGCAAGGCCGGCCCGGTCGGCTTCAGCGCCGGCGCCGGCTACCTCACCACCGACGGTTTCTCGGTGGCGGACGGCGGCAGCGAGGATGACGGCTATCATCTGTTCGGCGCCAATCTGAAGACCGAGACGAAGATCAGCGACGCGGTGTCGCTCGACCTGCGCGGCTATTACACCAAGGCGAAGGTCGACCTCGACGGCTTCCCGCCGCCCACCTATTCGCTCGCCGACACCAACCAGTATCAGCGCCAGGAACAGATCGTCGGCTATGCCGGCCTGAACGTGCTGCTGTTCGACGGGCGGCTGAAGAACCGCTTCGCCGCCGCCTATACGCGGGTCGACCGCACCACCTATGACGACACGCTGACCCCGCCCGAGGATTTCGACAGCCGCGGCACCAACCGCCGCTTCGAATATCAGGGCATCGCCGATCTCGGCCTGGTGCAGGCGACCTTTGGCGCCGAGCATGAGCAGGAGCGCTTCCGCACGGTCAGCGTCTTCTCGCCGCTGGCGCGCGAGAAGGCCGACATCGACAGCCTCTATCTCGACCTGCACGCCAAGCCGGTGACGGGGCTGAGCCTGGGCGCTGGCGTCCGCTATGACGACCACAGCCAGTTCGGCGACGCGACGACGATGAGCGCCGACGCCGCCTACAGCCCCAATGACGGCGCGACGACCCTGCGCGCCAGCTATAGCGAGGGCTTCAAGGCGCCGACCCTCTACCAGCTCTATGACGGTTTCTACGGTACCCCCGGCCTGCGCCCCGAGCGCGCCAAGGGCTTCGACGGCGGGATCGAGCAAAAGCTGTTCGACGGCAAGCTGGAGCTGCGCGCGACGCTGTTCCAGCGGCGGGTGACCAACCAGATCGACTTCGACCTGGGCACCTTCACCTACGCCAATATCGCTCGCGCGCGGGCGCGCGGCGTGGAGCTGGAGATGCGCGCGGCGCCGACCGAGGCGCTGCTGCTGACCGCCAACTACACCTTCACCAACGCGCGCAACCGCCAGCGGACCGACGCCAATTTCGGCAACCAGCTCGCCCGCCGGCCGCGCCACAGCGCCAATGCCACGATCGACTATGACTGGGGCTTCGGCCTGCGCACCGGCGCGACCGTCATCTATGCCGGCAAGAGCTATGACGATGCCGGCAATTTCACCCGGCTCGACGATTATGTGCTGGTCGACCTGCGCGCGGCCTATCCGGTGACCGACCAGGTCGAGCTGACCGCGCGGATCACCAACCTGTTCGACGAGAAATACCAGACCGCGTCCGGCTATGGCCAGGCCGGACGCGCCGCCTTTGCCGGGGTGCGCCTGCGCTACTGAAGCTGCCGAAAGGACAGAGGGGGGACAGGGCCGGCATAAGGGGGGAGGCGCCGGCCCTGTCCAGCCACGGCGGGGGGAGCATCGGATACGCATGGCCTGGGGGAGGCCATAGGGGGCGCGTATCGATCAAGCCGTGGCAAGGGCGCAAATAGGGCTCGCCGCCCGCCGCTCCAAGATGGTGGAATTACGCTAAACCAAGGTATGTATCGGGTCGCGACCGAACCGGACCGGATCAGAACTGGTCGGCGATCGCCACCGTCCGGATCGCCGCCAGGATCGACGGTGCGCCGAGCGCATTGAGCAGCCGGGCCCGCTGCAGCTGGACCCGCCGCTCGTCGAGGCCAAGGGCCCGGGCGATGTCCTGATTATTCTCGCCGCGCGTCAGCCGGGCGAGGATATCGGTCTCGTCAGGGCCCAAAGCCGCCACCCGCCGGCGCGCCTCGGCCAGCAGCGCGGGCGGCTCCCCGCCCTGTTCGAGCCAGTGGAAGCCGCGATCGATCGCATCGAGCAGCGGCCGCATCTCATAGGGCTTCTGGAGGAAATCGATCGCCCCGGCGCGAAAGGCATCCACCGCCGTCGCGAGATCGCTGAACCCGGTGACGACGATCATCGGAAAACTGGCCGCGGCGCCCGACAGCCGGCGCATCACCTCGCGCCCGCTCAGCCCGTCGAGTTGCAGGTCGAGGACGACGCAACCGGGCTCCAGCGCGTCCAGCGCCGCCAGGAAATGCTCGCCATCGGCATATTCGCGGCATTCGAGCGGACCGCGCGCCTGCACCAGGCTCACGATCGAGGCACGGACAACCGGTTCGTCATCGATGATGTAGAGATACCGTCGCGCCGTCATGCCGTGTTGGTGCGCTTGCGCACCCTGCCCCTTTTCGTCGAAAGCCCTGCTTTTAGAGCTAGTTGGCTGCACGTCATGCATTTCGCAACAACAAAATGTAAATTCTCCGGCCGGGCGATCGAAAATTAACCAAAATCCGATCGTGAATCTCACCCTTCGTGAAAATCCATCCAAAAAATTCCGATGAAAATTCACCAGTCCAGTATTGATTTAATATTGATTAAGAAAATTTCCCCGTTACCGGTGTCAAATCCCGGCACGGATATTGATATATTGGAATTTCATAGCGGATATTCACGCAATTTTTTTGCGTATTTTCCCGAAATTAGCGAAAAATAGCGGGATGAATGACGGAAATGCGCGAAGTTATGACGCTCATGAACCTTTGCGCCACCGGGCAGGAAAAGGGCAGCGGCAGGGAGCGCAAGCACGGAACATATCCCCGCCTATGGGGAAGCAAGGCTGTGATCGCTTCCCCGGTTTTTTACCTAGGTTGACCCTCGCGACTCGGCGGGAAACGAAGCCCGTCGCCCGTACCGGCCTGCTCCCGGTCGAAAAAAGGCGGCAGCACGAAAATTTCCGGTCCCAGCTAAGTCTTTCTGGAATCTCCGTAAATCTACGCAGCCCGAAACCGCTTCCGCGGTCCATCGTCAGCTTTGGAAACGGGGCGTTAACGGCTTTCGCCTAGCCTGTTCGCACGCTGGAAAGCCCGGCGATCAGGGGGATTCAGGCCGATGGGCAAGACGATTTTGACCGTCGACGATTCGTCGACCATCCGCATGCTCCTGCGCGCGACCCTGCGCAGCCAGGGCTTCACGGTCGCCGAGGCCGAGGATGGCGTCGCCGCGCTCGAATGGCTGTCCACCAACGACCTGCCCGATCTGATGCTGACCGACATCAACATGCCCCGGCTCGACGGCTTCGGCCTGGTCGAGGCGGTGCGCGCCGAGACCCGGCACGACGCGATGCCGATCATCGTGCTGTCGACCGAAAGCTCCGACGAGAAACAGTCGCGCGCGCGCCAGGCCGGCGCCAATGGCTGGATCGTCAAGCCGTTCGACCCGGCCAAGCTGGCCAGCGCGATCGCCAGCGTCTCGCCCTAGACACTAGACCTTCCCGAACAGCGCGATCAGCTGCGGCGCGATCCGGTCGAGATCGTGGCGCGCTTCGATCCGTTTGCGCCCTTCGCGTCCCATCTCCGCCAGCCTCGCCTCGCTCGCCGCCAGCGCGGCGCCGATCGCCGCCGCCAGCGCTTCGCCGTCGCCCGGCTCGACCAGCCAGCCGCAGCTGTCGTCGACCAGTTCGGGGATGCCCGCGATCCGGGTGGTGATCACCGGGCGCCCCATCGCGAAGGCCTCCATGATCACGATCGGCAGCCCCTCGGCATGGCTGGGCAGCAGCAGCGCCCGCGTCTCGCCGATGTGGCGGCGCACCTCGGCATTGCCACGCCAGCCGAGCAGCTCGACCCGCGCCCCGGCGCCGGTCGCCACGATCTCGCGCTCGATCGCGACGCGGCTCTCGCCATCGCCGATCAGCACCACCGACAGGCCGGGATGCGCGATCGCCGCCGCCGCGATCGCCGCCGGAATCTCGACCTGGCCCTTTTGCGGGCAGAGCCGACCGACCGACAGCAGCCGCTCGTTCATCGCGGGCGGCGCGAGGTCGGCCGGAAACTCGCGCAGGTCGAGCCCGCACGGGATCACCCGGATGCGCTCCCACAGATCCTGCGGCAGATGCGCGCGCAGCCGATCGCGGCAATAGTCGGTGATCGCCACGACGAAGGCCGCGTGGCGCACCTTCTCGGCGATGCTGTTGGCGTCCAGCATCTCCAGCTCGTCGGGTCCGTGGACGGTGAAGCTGTAGCGCGGCCCGCCGAGCCGCCGGCACAGCATCGCCACCGCCGCCGCATTGGTGGAGAAATGGGCGTGGACATGGGTGATGCCCAGATCGGCGCAGCGCCGCCGCAGCCGGATCGCCTGCGCCAGATACGCGCCGTGGCGAACCACGCCGCCGCCCGCGATCCTCTGCAGTTCGCGGGTCGCCCCCAGCGCCTCGGCAAAGCGGCCGGGGTGAAGGAGAGCATGGCGCAGCAGCCCGCCCACCAGCCCGGCGGCCTGACCGGTGAGCAGATATTCGGTGCGGTCGCGCTCGGCCAGGTCCTGCGGATCGACCAGCGGCTCGCCCCAGTGGCGCACCGCGAAGCGCTTGACCGGCACCCCCGCCCGCTCGATCGCGGCGATCTCGCGCCGGATGAAGGTGGTGCTCGTCATCGGGTAGCTGTTGAGCAGATAGGCGAGCGTCATGGCCGGCGCGCCTCCTCCACCAGCCGGGCGACCTCGATCATGCGGGCATGGCTGACCACCGGGCTCTCGATCGCGCCGCTGCGGTAGAGCGCGGTGAAATGCTCCAGCTCGTGGCGATAGGGGCTGGTGCCGAACGGGTGCCAGCGATCACCGCCGCGCGCCGCCAGGTCGCCCAGCCGGCGGGCCAGGGGGTTCTGCCGAACCTGCCGCCAGAAACGCGACGGACCGCCGCCGCCCGGCTTGCCGAAGGAGAGCCGTTGCGCGGTCAGCAGCGGCGGCGCGATCTCCACCGTGCCGGTCGCGCCTTCGATCCGGCAGCTATTGTCGAGCCGCTCGATCATCGAGACGGCGAGATCGGACACGCCCCCGTCGGCATGTTCGAGCCGCAGGGTCGCCGCGACGTCGACGCCATCGCCGTCGCGCTGCACCCGATAGTCCATCACCCGCACCGGCCCCAGCGCGAGCAGCGCCAGCATCAGCGGATAGACCGCGCGATCGGCGAGCACCCCGCCATCGGCTTCGAACAGGCGCGGATGGCCCGCGCGATCGGCCGGATAGCCAAAGCTCGCCTCGATCCGCGCAGGGGCACCGATCCGGCCCGATCGCACCACCTCCAGCGCCGCCGCCACCGCTGGCAGGAAGGGGGTCGCCACCGCCTCCATATAAAGGAGCCCCGCCGCCCGCGCCTCGGCCACCAGTTCGGCGGCCTCGGCGGCGCCCATCGCGAAGGGCTTCTCGCACAGCACCGCCTTGCCGGCGGCAAAGGCCGAGCGGGTCTGATCGGCATGGTTGCGGTTGCGCCCGGCGATATAGACCGCCTCGGCCTGGGCGAGCGGCACGTCGCCGGTCAGCGCCCGCATCGTCGCCGCCATCCGCCCCCGTCCCACCACCGCGAACCGCAGCGGCACCATCAGGCCGGCCACTCCATCGGTGCGATCGGCGCGAAGCTGGTGCGCGCGCGATAGTCGCCACCCGCCTGGATCGCCAAGGTGATCTCGGTCAGGTGGACGGCGAAGTCGCCGGCCAGCCGTGGCTCCCTGCCGGCCGCGATCGCCATCGCCATCTCGGCCACGCCGAGCGCGAAATTCATCGAGGCGGCGCCATGCCGGTCGATCAGCGGATGGGTGCTGCCGGCGGGCGGGCGGACCCGGCGGGTGAAGGGGCTGTTGAGCAGCCGCCGCCGGATGCGGTGGCGCCGCCGGATCCGCACCGGCGCGTCATTGGCCCAGGCCTCGTCGAGCTCGAGGATGCCGTCGTCGCCGAAGATGCGCAGGCGATGGTCGTGCCGGGCGATGATCGAGCAGGTCAGCCGTGCCACCACCCCGTCGAAGAACAGGCTGGCCGAGGCATAGTCGGGCGCGTCATGGCCGGCGCCGGTCTGCGCCTCGTCGAGCAGCCGGGCCGAGCCGCCGACCACCCGGCGCACCGGCCCGAAGATCGCCATCAGCCAGGCCAGATAATAGCCGGCATGTTCGAGCGTGCAGCCGGTGCGGAATTCCTCCGCCGCCGGCCAGGGCGCGCCGCTTTCGGAATTCCAGCCGGCATAAGGCGCCAACGGGATGAAATCGTCGTCGAGCTCGGCATAGACCAGCCGGGGCTTGCCGATCCGTCCGTCGCGGATCGCGCTCCACACCGTCTGCGCCGAGCGGCCGAGCACGCTGCAGGGGGCGGAGGCGAGGTGCAGCCCCTTCTCGCGCGCGAAGGCGGCCAGCGTCTCGGCCTCGTCGAGGTCGAGCGACAGCGGCTTCTCGCTCCAGACATGGACCCCGGATTCGAGCAGCGCCCGGATCACCGCGCCATGGGCGCGCGGGCTGGTGAGGTTCAGGGCGATGTCGGGCTTGCGCGCGATCAGGTCGTCGAGCCCGGCGGCAACCGGTATGCCCCAATGGGCGGCGAGCGCGGCAAGGCGGAGGGGATCGATGTCCCACACGCCCACCACCTCCAGCTCGGGAAAACATTGCAGCGACCGGAGATAGAGGTCGGCCACATAGCCCGCCCCCACGATCGCGATTCGGCCGCGCGGCCGCTGGTCTGCCACTGCCATGGGGCGACCGTAGGAGCGGCGCCGACCCTTCGCAATGCTCGACGGCACAGTCGCGATCTCGTTTCGCATTAGTTACAATCTGCGAATCATCGCGGGTCCGGCACGGACTGTCACCAACCGTTCGCCCCGTTCGTGCAAGATGAGGACCCGCAACGCTTTTCACCCGTATTTTACACGGTCGAGGATTGGCGATATGATCCGGGACATGGAATCGAGCCGCATCGAGAAATTGACCGAGGCGCAGCGTGTCTGCCTGCGCATGGTCCTCATGCATCTCTCGTCCAAGGACATCGCCCGCGAACTGGGCATTTCCCCCCACACGGTGGACCAGCGGCTGCGCCTGGCGATCCAGGCGCTGGGCGTCGCCAACCGCTTCGAAGCGGCGCGAATCCTGGCGCGATACGAGACCCCGAACGCATATCAATCGGCCGTATATCAATCGTCGCACGTTGCCCCCGAACCCGTTCATGCCACTGTCTCCCTGTCCGACATCCATGGGGTGCGGCAGGAAGAAACGGGTTTCCACGGCAGCTCGGTGAGGGAGGAACAGATTGCGTTCCGAACCCCCGCCTTCGCCACCGGTGGCGCCTTCATCAACCTGCCCATCCCGACGCCGGGGAGGGAGCGTAATGACCTAAGCATCGTGCAAAGGCTTGGCTGGATCGTAGCGATCGCAATAGCCACGGCCCTTGCATTTGGCGGCCTCCTGGCCGGCCTGGATGCGCTGAAGCGCCTTTTGGCAGCCTAAGCACCCACTACGCTTTCACCAGATTTTGGAAACAGGGACGCGCGGGCCAGGGACAGGCCGCGCGAAGGGAGCAGCACATGTTCAATCGCGAGACCATTCTCAAGCGTCGCGAAGTCGCCCAGGGCGTGGCCGACCGTCTGTTCGCCGCCGAGCAGGCGATCGACGCCGCCATCGCCAAGACCGCCGAGCTGACCGGTTATATCCCCGGCGCCCGCGTCGAGGCCGGCCTCGCCTGCGAGGTGGCCCAGGAAGCGCTGGAATATGCGGCCGAGAGCTTCTCCGCGCTGATCCGTGCCCGCGCCCAGATCATCGCCAGCCATCGCGAGCTGAACACCACCAAGGATCAGATCGGCCTGCGCACGGTCTCCTTCGGCGGCGCCGGCGCCAAGCCGTTCAACTCCGAGGTTCGTCACCTGACCGAGGTGGCCGCCGCCTGAAGCCGGCGGGCTGGACCGTGACGGAGCGCATATTCTTGACCGGGGAATAGTCCTATGATTCGGTCCTGTGATGTTAGCCCTGTTCTTCCAGCTCCTGTTCTTCGCCTTCCTCATCGGCTCGTGCAGCTACGCGGCATGGTGCGGAGGATGGCCGGAACGCGCCGGCGCGGCGATCATGGTGATCGCCACGATATTGACGATCGTCGCGGGCTCTTTCACGCCGGCGTGGGATCAGCCCCAAACGGGCATCTTCCTCGTCGACCTGATGATGCTCGCGGCCCTCGTCAATCTCGCCCTCTATAGCGACAGATACTGGCCGATATGGGTAACATCCTTCCATTTGATCGCGGTGACCATACACCTGGCTACGGCCGTCGATCGGTCGGTGGCAGCGCTGGCCTACGCCAACGCGGCGGAGTTCTGGGCCTATCCGATGCTGGCGACGCTGGCCTACGGCACCTGGAATCACCACAAGCGGACGCGCTCGACCCGCAGGGGGAATGCCGCGCGATACTAGAGGGGCTGCTGGAACCGTTCGGCTCCCCGCACACCGGCGCGATCATCGACGAGCTGCTCGACGAGTTCGGCAGCCTGCCCGAGATCCTGGCCGCCGAGCCGGCCAAGCTCCATGCCTGCCTGCCCGAGGACGGCGCGATCGCCGACGTCCTGGTGGCGATGCGGGTGGCGATGCTCCACACCCTGCGCACCCGGCTGAACCAGGGGCCGATCCTGTCGACCTCCGACGCGCTGACCGACTATCTGTTCGCGAGCATGGCCTACAACGCCATCGAGCATCTGCGGGTGCTGTTCCTCAATTCGACCAACCGGCTGCTGCGCGACGAGGTGATCTCGCTCGGCACGGTGAATCAGGCGCCGCTCTACCCGCGCGAGATCCTGAAGCGCGCGCTGGAGCTGGGGGCGACCGCGCTGATCCTGGTCCACAACCATCCTTCGGGCGATCCCACCCCCTGTCAGGCGGACGTCAAGGCGACGGCGCATCTTGTGGCGGCGGCACGGACGCTGGACATCGCGGTGCACGACCACCTCATCGTGGCGCGCACGGGCTGGCGCAGCCTGCGCGCCGAAGGATTGATCTAGGGCATGTCCGAGCCGGCGGAGAAGAAGAGTATCAGCGTTATGGAGACCAGCATGATCAGGGATTTCGCGCGACGCGTGATCGACGATTTCGGCGAGCAGACGGACAGCTACGTCGCCAGCCGGATCGGCGTGCTGATCCGTGACGGGGACAGCTATGGCGTCGGCCTGTGGAAAGCGGTGGCGAGCGAGATCGAGCGCCTGCGCGTGCCCGAGAAGATGCCGCGCAGCCGCCATTGAGGGCGGCCCGGACGAGATAGGAGAGAGAGCAAAAAAGGTGTGTTGAGTTCGCGCCGCCGCGAGGCGATCGCAAAATGGGTTCCCGGCCGGTCGTCCTCCCCCCGATCCGACCGGCCGGGCACACAGGGAGGGAACTTTCCAGCCCCCACAGGGCGGCGGATCAACAAGGGGCATTTGGGATCCGCCGCCCGACCGGGCCTGTTCGTACCCGGCATCTTCCGACGATCAGATCTCCATCGCCGAATCGTCACACCGATTCGGCGCGCGATCAGCCGATATCGACCGATGAGTCGCCGCTGATACCCGTTTCAGACATTGATATGCGTTGATATGCGGCCCCGTCGCTGCCACCCGGCAAGCGTTGCGGGCCGATGACGGCCGCACGGAGGGGAGGCAGCGGATGAACGCGGTGCCCATGATCGACATCGGCCTGTGCTGGACCCTGTTCCCCACGCTGCGCCCCGCCGAGCTGGTCGAGACCGCCGCCCGCCACGGCTTCCCCACCATTACCCTGGCCGCCGATGCCGTGCTTACCTGGCGCGAGGAGAGTGGCGAGGCCGCGCTGCGCCGCCGGCTCGCCGATACGGGCGTGCGGGTGCGGCTGGTCGACGGGCTGGGCGCGGGGTTGCCCGGCATGAGCCATGCGCCCGTCCGGATCGGCGGCCGCGAGATCGCCCGTCCCGATGCCGAGACCTGCTTCCGCGCCGCTATGATCGTCGAGACGCCGCTGGTGAGCGCGACCCTCAACGGCGCCGCGCCCGTGCCCCATGCCCAGCTGGTCGACGGCATCGCCGCCGCCGCGCGCACCGCCGCGGGCCAGGACTTGGCCATCGCCTTCGAGTTCATCCCCGACAGCCCGGTGCCCGACCTTCGCGCCGCACGCGCGCTGGTCGAGGCCTGCGCGACAACCGCGCTGACGATCCTGCTCGACCCCTGGCACCTCGCCCGTTCGGGCGGCACCGTCGCCGATATCGCGGCGCTGCCGCCGGGCATGATCGGCGCCCTCCAACTCTGCGACCGGATCGAGCCGCCACCGGGCACGCCCTATGTGCCGATGACGGGACGGCTGCCGCCCGGCGAGGGCGAATTGCCGCTAGCCGCGATCACCCGCGCGGCGCTGGCCAACCGTCGCGGCCTGACCGCCGAGCTGGAGATCTTCAGCGAGGAGCTGCGTGCCCTTGCGCCTGAAGCGGTGGCCATCCGACTGGCGACGGCGGTGCGGCGCTGGCGCGCGGAAAACTGAAGAAAAGCTCGCCGATCCGGACGAAATATCAACGGCAATCACCCTACCTGCCGTTCCCGACTGTTGATATGACCCGCTCCGGGGGGAGTAGCGGATGATCGTCGGCATAGATCTGGGAACCACCAACAGCGCGGTGGCGGCGTGGCGCGACGGCGCGCCCGTGCTGATTCCGAACAGCCTGGGCGATTTCCTCACACCGTCGGCCGTGAGCCTGGGCGAGGGAGACGAACTGCTGACCGGCCTCGCCGCGCGCGACCGGCAGGCGACCCATCCGGACCACACGGCAACCTCGTTCAAGCGCCATATGGGAACCCAGCAGCGCGCCGCCCTGGCCCGGCGCACGACCTTCTCGGCGGAGGAATTGTCGGCGCTGGTGCTGCGCAGCCTGAAGGCCGACGCCGAGGCCTTTCTGGGCGAACCGGTGGACGGCGCGGTGATCACCGTTCCGGCCTATTTCAACGACAAGCAGCGCAAGGCGACCCGCCGGGCGGGCGAACTGGCGGGCTTCAAGGTGGCACGCCTGCTCAACGAGCCGACTGCCGCCGCGCTCGCCTTCGGCATCCACGACCGCGCCGACCGCGAGCCCTTCCTGGTGTTCGACCTGGGCGGGGGCACCTTCGACGTGTCGATCGTCGAGATGTTCGAAGGGATCGTCGAGGTGCGCGCCTCGGCCGGGGACAACCGGCTGGGCGGCGACGATTTCAACGACTGCCTGATCGACCTCGTCCGCCCGAAGCTCGACCCCTGGGGCAAGTTCGCCAAGCGCGACAAGGCCGGCCTGCGCGAACGGCTGACCGAAGCCGCCGAACGCTGCCGGCGCCTGCTGAGCGTCCAGGACCGGGCGCCCTTCTCGGTGGTGATCGAGGGCGAGGAGTTCACCGCCGACATCGGCTCCGACGAGTTCGAGGCGCATGCCGCGGGGCTGATCGCCCGGCTGCGCGATCCGGTGCTGCGCTCGCTGCGCGACAGCGGCATCCGGGTCGAGGGCCTGAGCGAGATCGTGCTGGTGGGCGGCGCCACCCGCATGCCGATCGTCCGCCGCGCGATCACCCGCATGTTCGGTCGCTTCCCCAACCAGTCGGTCCATCCCGACCATGCGGTCGCGCTGGGGGCCGCCGTCCAGGCCGGGCTGCTGATGGGCGACGCCGCGCTCGACGAGATCCGCCTGTCGGACGTCTGCCCTTTCACGCTGGGGGTGGAGAATGTGATGCGCGACCAACGAGGGCGCCTGCACGAAGGCATCTTCTCGCCGATCATCGAGCGCAACACCCCGATCCCGGCCAGCCGGGTCAGCGTCTACGAGACGATTTCCGACAAGGTGATCGTCGACGAGGAGGACATGCCCTCCGAGGCCGAACTGGCGGCGCGGCGGGAAGCGCTGGCGGACCTCAAGGTCCATCCCCGCGACATGGCCCGCAATGCGGCGCTCACCGCGCGCGCCACCCGCTGCTACGAAGCCTTCATCGGCGAACCGCGCGACCGGATCGGCGAATGGCTGGCGATCTGGCTGGGCGTGCTCGACAGCCAGGATCCGCGCGCGATCGCCGAGAGCCACGCCGCCTTCGACCGCTGGCTCGACGAGCTGGAGGGGGAGCGCTTCCTTTGAACGAGGAGGAGATCTGGCGGCAGCTGGCTATCGCCGCCACGGGCGACGCCAGCGCGATCCGCCGCGCCTATGCCCGCCGGCTCAAGCAGCTCGACGTCGATGCCGATCCCGAAGCCTATGCCGCTCTGCGCCACGCTCGTGATGCCGCCCTCTGGCTGGCCAGCCAGGATGCCCCGGCCGGGCCGACCGACGAAACCCCTGACGAGCCGCCACTTCCAGACGCGGCACCGCTGCCCGTCAGCGGGCCCGAGCCGGAGCCGGAACCCCAGGCCGCCCGCTATGACGAAGAATATCAGGCCCTCGCCAAGCTGCTGTTCGACAGCGGGGATGAAGAGCCCGCCCCCGCCGACGAGGCCGAGGTCGCGGCCCTTGCAAGACATTTCGAAAGCCTGATCCGCGATCCACGGCTCGATGAAGTCGGCTATTTCGCCGATGCCTCGATCTGGTTCGCCGAGACGATCGCGCGCAGCTGGCCCCGTTCGGCCAGCCTTGCCGAACCCGCTGCCCGCTATTTCGGCTGGGAGAAGGAGAGCGAGATCCATCGCCCACCCGCGGTCGATTGGGTGCTCCAGCGGATCGAGGCGATGCGCTATGGCGACAGCCTCGACGCGCTCCACCATCCCCTGAACGAAGCCTGGACCGAGCTGCAGCGACCGCTGACCGGGCGGTGGCGGCGCCGTGGCCGGGTGGCGGAGGACGAGGTCGCACAGCTCCTCGACATCGTCCGCGTCCATTATCCCGAGCTGGAGCAACGGCTCGATCCCGAGCGGGTCGCGCTGTGGGACAAGCAGAAGAAGCAGAGCGTCTGGATACGAACCGCGCGGGGCATCTTCACGGCCATCTTCATCATCGCGCTGCTGAACCTGCCTCGGCTATGCGCCACCAACACACCGATCGCCCCGCCCCAGGGCGGTCCACCGCCGGTCGTGACCAGCGCGAACGAGCCGCTGCGCAGCGAAGCCCGCCACGACATCGACGAAGTGCTGCTGACCGGCTTCGAAGACCAGCTCGACTTCGCGGAGCTCAGCGCCCGCGATCCCAAGCTGGTCGAGGTGCTGGTGAAATCCTGGCAGGCGGGCAAGCGCGACGGCCTGTCGTTCGACAGCTTCCGCACCTCTTCCTATGGCGTGCTGATCGCCCGCTTCAACCAGGACCTCAGCAAGGCCGACTATCAGACCCGCGCCGACCATCTGCGGCTGATGCTGCGCGAAGCCGGCGAGTTGAAGGACGACGACCCCGCCGCCTGCGCCGACTTCCTGTCGGCCCGGCGGGTCGACCGTGAGTTCACGCGGTCGCTGCTGCGCGAGAGACGCCTGCTGATCGCCCGCACCTTGCTGGAGGCGGCGGCGGCGGCCGACGACGTGTCCGACCCGTCCTATCCGGGGTTCGACATTCCGGGCGAGGTGATCCGGCAGAGCGCCCGGCGCGCGGGCATTCCCCCGGCCGAGTTCATGGACGCGATGCAGCGCTTCGATGCGCCACCCCAGCGCCGCTGCGCCGCGCGGATGGGCTTCATCGAGACGGTGTTGGCGCTGCCGAAGGCACAGGGCCTGCCGCTGATGCAGGCGATGATGGGCCGGGATTTCGAGCCGCCGCGATAGCGGCCTCGATCAGCCCTCGTCGCCCATGCGCAGCGCGGCGATGAACGCCTCCTGCGGGATGTTGACGTTGCCGTACTCGCGCATGCGCTTCTTGCCCTCTTTCTGCTTCTCGAGGAGCTTGCGCTTGCGGGTGGCGTCGCCGCCATAGCATTTGGCGGTCACGTCCTTGCGCATCGCCGCGATCGTCTCGCGGGCGATCACCTTGCCGCCGATCGCCGCCTGGACGGGGATCTTGAACATGTGGCGCGGGATCAGGTCCTTCAGCCGCTCGCACATGTGGCGGCCGCGCGCCTCGGCGGCGGCGCGGTGGACGATCATGCTGAGCGCGTCGACCGGCTCGCCATTGACCATGATGCTCATCTTGACCAGGTCGCCCTCGCGATGACCGATCTGGTGATAGTCGAAGCTGGCATAGCCGCGGCTGATCGACTTCAGCCGGTCGTAGAAGTCGAACACCACCTCGTTGAGCGGCAGCTCATAGGTGATCTGCGCGCGCCCGCCGACATAGGTGAGGTTCTTCTGGATGCCGCGCCGGTCCTGGCAGAGCTTGAGCAGGCTGCCCAGATATTCGTCGGGGACGTAGATGGTCGCCTCGATCCACGGCTCCTCGATCATTTCGATCCGGTTCGGATCGGGCATGTCGGCCGGGTTGTGCAGCTCGATCGTCTTGGCGTCCTCATATTTGCTGTGGCTGAGGTGAAGCCGGTAGACCACCGACGGTGCCGTCGTGATCAGGTCGAGATCATATTCGCGGGTCAGCCGCTCCTGGATGATCTCCAGGTGGAGGAGGCCCAGGAAGCCGCAGCGGAAACCGAAGCCGAGCGCGGCCGAGCTTTCCGCCTCGAAGCTGAACGAGGCATCGTTGAGGCGGAGCTTGTAGAGGCTCTCGCGCAGCTTCTCGAAATCGGCGGCGTCGACCGGGAAGAGACCGCAGAACACCACCGGCTGGACTTCCTTGAAGCCCGGCAGCGCCTCGGCGGTCGGCTTCTTGGCGTCGGTGATGGTGTCGCCGACCCGGGTCTGGCTGACCTCCTTGATCTGCGCGGTGATGATGCCGATCTCGCCCGCCGCCAGCTCGCTCAACTGCTCGAGCTTCGGCCGCATGCACGCCACCCGGTCGACCAGATGCTGGGTGCCATGCTGCATGAACATGATCTGCTGGCCCTTCTTCAGGACGCCTTCGACCACGCGGACAAGGATGACGACGCCGAGATAGGGGTCGTACCAGCTGTCGACGAGCATCGCCTTCAGCGGCGCGGTGCGATCGCCCTTGGGCGGCGGGATGCGCTGGACGATCGCCTCGAGCACCTCGTCGATGCCGATGCCGGACTTGGCCGAGGCGAGCACGGCATCGTCGGCGGGCAGGCCGATGATGTCCTCGATCTCCTTCTTGACCTTGTCGGGCTCGGCGGCGGGAAGGTCGATCTTGTTGATGACGGGCACGATCTCATGATCATGCTCGATCGACTGGTAGACGTTCGCCAGGGTCTGCGCCTCGACGCCCTGCGCGGCGTCGACGACGAGCAGCGCGCCCTCGCAGGCGGCCAGGCTGCGCGACACCTCATAGGCGAAGTCGACATGGCCCGGCGTGTCCATCAGGTTGAGGACATAGGTCTCGCCGTCGCGGGCCTTGTAGTCGAGGCGCACGGTCTGCGCCTTGATCGTGATGCCGCGCTCCTTCTCGATGTCCATATTGTCGAGCACCTGCGCCGACATCTCGCGGTCGGTCAGGCCCCCGGTGCGCTGGATCAGGCGATCGGCCAGGGTCGACTTGCCATGGTCGATATGCGCGATGATCGAAAAGTTGCGGATACGGTCGAGCGAAACGGTCACGGGGTTCTCGATTTTTCGGGAATGTTGGCGGGGCCATAGCAATGCTTGGGCCGCGACGCAAAAGCCGCGTCGCAGCGAACGGCCCCAAGAGCCGCCGGCCGGATTTCAGGAATCGTAAGGACGGGTTCTCCGCGCGCTCCGCTACCAAGCGGGCGGGGGTTGCTTACGCTTACCGAACAGGGGGTTGCCATGAAATATCTCGTGCCCGCCGCGGCCTTGGCCGCGCTCGTCGCCGGTCCCGTTTTCGCCGCGCAGGAAGCGCCGCCCAGCCTCGCAAAATGCGACGCGCCGATCGGCAGCATCGCCGTGGTCGATGGCGATACCCAGGGCTGGACCAAATATGGCTTGTCGAGCCCGCGCGACCTGATTGCCGCGATGGCGGTGCAGAGCGGCTGCTTCACCCTGCAGGCGAACAATGGCGGCGCGCCCGCCGATTTCCTGCTGAGCGCGGTGGCCGGCGACAAGGAAGAGGTCGACAAGGGCATCGGCATGGCCAAGGGCGTGGCGACCGAGGCGCTGGTGCGTTCGGGCGCCGCCACCCAGATGCTGGGCAGCATGGGCGGCATCGGCGGCCAGGCGCTGAGCATGTTCGGCGGGCTGGGCGGCAAGAAGAAGACGGTGGCCGCCGGGCTGCGCGTGATCAGTCCGGCGACCGGCCAGACCGTCGCCAGCGGCAGCGGCCAGCAGACCAAGACGCAGATCTCGATCGGAGGGGGCGGCCTCGTACCCAGCAATCCGTGGGGCGAGGCCGCAAGGGCCCAGATGACCTCGATGGGCTATAGCGATCCCTATGCCGGCGGCGCGGGCGGCTATGGCAGCTCGAAGGACGGGGCGATGCTGGCCACCGCCTTCGTCGTCGCGTTCAACGCCGTCGTCGCGCAGAAGGACGCGCTGGCGGCGGTAAAGCCGGTGGCGAAACCCGCCGTCGCGGCGGCCGCCGACGCGCCGACCGCGACCCGCGTCTACAGCACCGCGATCGACACCAGCCTCTACGCCCAGTCGGCCAAGGGCAAGGCGGTGCGCGCGCTGCGCGCCGGCACCACCCTGACCCCCACCGGCACTCGCGAAGGCCTCTTCCTCGAGGTCAGCGACGCCTATGGCACCAAGGGCTGGGTCTCGGTCGAGGACCTCAACTAACCCTTTCAGCGAATCCACCTAGGCCCTGGTGGTGGCCCGGTTCCTCGCAAGAGGGGCCGGGCCTTTTCGCGTGCCGGCGTGACAACGCCACCACCACTGTCACATTTGCCACAAATGAATCCATGAGGTGAAAAACCGACTGCACTCCAGTGTCAGGATTATTTACCATACACTGAAGTAGCTACTGGACGCCCCTGCCCGCCCCGGTTATCGTCCGACCCCATAATACCGGCCGCGGAACAACAGGCGGCGAGGGAGGGGTCAGACATTATCGGCGGCCGACAGAGCCGTCCCGCGCGCCTCCCGCGCAGTCCCGACAGGCCGACTATGATCGCCGTTAGGGAGAGGGAGACCATCATGACTTTGCTGACCTCGGTGTCGCACCGTGCCTGCTGCACGGCGCTGTTCTGCGCCATGGCGGGCGCGTCGCCGCTTTTCGCCCAGGAGACCGCACCCCAGTCCTCGTCCGACAATGTCGTCGGGCTGGAGGAGATCGTCGTCACCGCGCAGCGCCGCGCCGAGAATCTGCAGGACGTGCCGATCTCGGTGACCGCGATCAATGCGAACAGCCTGGCGGCGGGTGGGGTCAACGGCCTCACCCAGATCAACCAGGCGGTGCCCTCGGTCCAGCTCACCCGTTCGGGGCCGGGCGCGATCTTCTTCATCCGCGGCGTCGGCAATTCGTCGGGCGGCACCGGCGAGGAAGGCGCCAACGCCTTCTATGTCGACGGCGTCTATCTGGGCGACCTGGCGCAGGCGACCACCGACTTCAACAATATCGAGCGGGTCGAGGTGCTGAAGGGTCCGCAGGGCACCCTGTTCGGCCGTAATGCGACCGGCGGCCTGATCAACGTCATCACCCGCGACCCCGGCGACGAAGTCGTCGTCAAGGCGACCGCGGGCTATGGCAATTACCAGACCTTCCGCGGCCAGCTCTATGTCGCCTCGCCGCTGACCGACAATCTGAGCGCCGACGTGGCGGTGACGGGGCGCGACCAGAACAAGGGCTTCGGCACCAATTTCGCGACCAATGAGGACGTCCAGCTCGGCTGGCTCTACGGCTTCCGCAGCAAATGGGTGTGGCGCCCCGGCGACGACACCAAGATCATCTTCTCGGGCGATTATCGCAAGTCGAGCGACGACTACACCAACGGTTTCAACCTCTACAAGAACACGGTCGGCGTCGGCGGCGCCCGCTATCTGGGCGACTATAATATCAACACCACCGACCCCGAATTCGCCGACCTGCGGGCCTGGGGCCTGAACCTGACGATCGAGCATGATTTCGACTGGGCGACCCTGACCAGCATCACCGGCCGCCGCAGCCTGCGCTCGGTCTCGGCCTTCGACGCCGACTATACGCCGGCACCGCTGACCCGTGCCTATATCATCTCGGGCTCGAAGACCTTCCAGGAGGAGCTGCGCCTCGCCTCGGCCAACACCCAGGGGCTGAGCTGGCAGGTCGGCGCCTTCTATTATCAGGGCATCGCCGACGTGTTCAGCCAGCAGATCCGCGGCGCCGCGGTGGGCGCCGGCGTCGACCTGAAGTCGCACATGAAGACCACCAGCTATGCGGCGTTCGGCGAGGTCAGCTACGACATCACCGAGACGACCCACCTGACCGGCGGCCTGCGCTATACCAAGGACAAGCGCGAGTTCACCGGCAACCAGCTGCCGCCGACGATCCCCTTCGTCTTCCTGCCCGAACGCAGCATCAGCTATGGCCGCGCCACCTATCGGGTCGCGCTGCGCCAGGACCTGACCGACCGGATCAACGTCTATGGTTCCTATAACCGCGGCTTCAAGTCGGGCATCTTCGCGATGCAGGCGCCCACCGCGCCGCCGGTGAAGCCGCAGACGATCGACGCGTTCGAGCTGGGCCTGAAGTCGCAGCTGTTCGACAACCGGGTGCGCTTCAACATCGCGGGCTTCCACTACAAGATCAAGAATCTGCAGGTGCGATCGGCCGGCACCACCGGATCGACCACCTTGCTGCTCAACGCCGCGACCGCGAAGACCAAGGGCATCGAGGCCGAGCTGGAAGTGGCGCCCGCCGAGGGGCTGCGCATCACCGGCAACGCGACCTATCTCGATTCGAAGTTCGGCAGCTTCCCCGGCAACCAGTTCTACATCCCGAACCCGGCGACCTGCACCGTGGCGCCGCCCGCCTCGGCCCCGGCCGGCCAGCCGGCCGGCGTCCAGACCGGCCCGGCAACGGGCGGCTTCCGCCCCTGCTTCGGCGACGCCGCCGGCAACCGCACCCCGCTGTCGCCCAAGTTCGCCTCCACCCTGGCGATGAGCTACACCACCCCGGTGGGCGACAAGGGCGAACTGATCCTGACCGGCCTGTGGAGCTACACCACCCGCATCTATTTCGAGTCCGACAATTACCTGACCCAGCCAGCGGTGAGCGTGTTCAACGGATCGATCGAATATCGGCCGTCAGACCATTGGGGGATCGAGGTCTGGGGCAAGAATCTCGGCGACAAGCAATATTATATCACCGGTGTCTCGGGGGCGACCGGCGCGCATGGCGAGCTTGCCGCGCCGCGCACCTATGGCATCACCGCCAAGGTCGACTTCTGAACATCCTGCAAGGCTAGCCAGCGCCCTCCTTCGGGAGGGCTTGGGGGGTGTCGAGCGATCGGCACCCCCTCTTTTTTGACTTCCCGGACAGGCTGTCCGGCAGATTTCCGGGCTTTTTGACTGCGATTGCAAGCGCTCTATATTTTGAGTGCACACTGACTAGAATTTAGTGTGATCTGTCAGTTTTTCTTTGACCACTTCGGCAAACCATGGTGCTGCCTCCGCCAATAAATATTGGTCATGGAGGGAGAGTTTTCATGCATCTGCTGGATTCGTCGTCGAGGCGCGCTTTGGGCACCGCGACCGCACTGAGCCTTGCCGCCGCGCTGCTGCCGGCCCAGGCGCTGGCCCAGGATGCCGCACCGCAAGCCGCACAGGGCGCCGATGACGTCGCGACCGGCCTCGAGGAGATCGTGGTCACCGCGCAGCGCCGCAAGGAAAACCTCCAGGACGTGCCGATTTCGGTCACCGCGATCACTTCGAGCAACCTCGCCGCCGCGGGCATCGGCGGCACCAGCCAGCTCGGCCAGGTGGTTCCCTCGGTCCAGTTCACCCGCTCGGGCCCCGGCGCGATCTTCTTCATCCGCGGCGTCGGCAATTCGTCGGGCGGCACCGGCGAGGAGGGCGCCAACGCCTTCTACATCGACGGCGTCTATCTGGGCGACCTGACCCAGGCGGGCCTCGACTTCAACAATATCGAGCGGATCGAGGTGCTGAAGGGCCCGCAGGGCACGCTGTTCGGCCGCAACTCGTCGGGCGGCCTGGTCAACATCATCACCAAGGAGCCGGGCGACACCACCGTCGTCAACGCCAGCCTGGGCTATGGCAATTACAACACCTATCAGGGCCAGCTCTATGTCGCCTCGCCGCTGACCGAGAAGGTGGGCGTCAGCATCGCGCTGACCGGCAAGGACCAGAACAAGGGCTTCGGCACCAATTTCGCCACCGGCGACGACGTGCAGGAAGGCTGGCTCTACGGCATCCGCTCGAAGCTCGTCTTTCGTCCCGGCGACGACACCAAGATCGTCCTGGCCGGCGATTACATGAAGAACGAGAACGACTATTTCAACGGCTTCAACCTGTTCCGCGGCACGGTGGGCGTGGGCGGCGCCCAATATCTGGGCGACTATAATCTCAACACCACCGACCCGGCCTATGTGAACATCCGCAACTGGGGCCTGGCGCTGACCGTCGAGCATGAGTTCGACTGGGCGACCTTGACCAGCATCACGGGCCGCCGCGACACCAAGATCCGCTCGGCCTTCGACGCCGACTATACCCCGGCGCCGATCACCCGCGTGCTGGTGCCGTCGCGCTCGCGCACCTTCCAGGAGGAGCTGCGCCTCGCCTCGCCCAACAGCCGCGGGCTGAGCTGGCAGGCGGGCCTGTTCTTCTACCAGGCGATCGCCAATGTGAACGGCATGGAGCTGCGCGGCACCGGCCTGGGCGGGCTCAACAGCGGCTATGACATCCGCTCGCGGATGAAGACCACCAGCTATGCGGCGTTCGGCGAGGTCAGCTACGACCTGACCGACACCACCCACATCACCGGCGGCCTGCGCTACACCCATGACAAGCGCGACTTCCGCGGCCAGCAGACCACGGTGAACATCGCCACCACCTCGCCGCTGTTCACCGCGCTCAACACCCCGCTGATCCGCGGCGACGTGAGCTTCAACCGCGCCACCTATCGGGTCGCGATCCGGCAGGACCTGACCGACGACATCAACGTCTATGCGTCGTACAACCGCGGCTTCAAGTCCGGCCTGTTCGCGATGCAGAACGTGACCAACCCGCCGGTCAAGCCGCAGACGATCGACGCCTTCGAACTGGGCATCAAGACCCAGTTGTTCGATAACATGCTGCGCTTCAACCTCGCGGGCTTCCACTACAAGATCAAGGACTTCCAGGTCCGTTCGAGCCCGACGCCGGGCTCCACCCTGCTGCTCAACGCCGCGTCGGTGAAGGTGGACGGCATCGAGGGCGAGATCGAGCTGGCGCCCGCCAAGGGCCTGCGCCTGAACGCCAACTTCACCTATCTCGACTCGCGCTTCGGCAGCTTCCCCGGCGCGCCCTTCGCCTATCCCAATCCGTCGACCTGCAACGCCTTCGGCAGCACGCCCGCCGGCCAGACCACGGGCACGCCCACCGGCGGCTTCCGCACCTGCTTCGGCAATGCCAAGGGCCAGCGCACCCCGCTGTCGCCCAAGTTCGCCTCCAGCCTGGGCGCCAGCTATCGCGCGCCGATCGGCGACGAGAGCGAGCTGATCTGGACCGGCCTGTGGAGCTATTCGAGCACCATCTATTTCGAGGCCGACAATGTCCTGAAGCAGAAGGCGTACAGCGTGCTCAACGGCTCGCTCGAATATCGCCCGAAGCCCAGCTGGGGCGTCGAGCTGTGGGTGAAGAACCTGACCGACAAGCAATATTACACCACCGGCGTCGCCAGCTCGACCGCCGCGCAGGGCGTGCTCGCGGCACCGCGCACCTATGGCGTGAACGTGAAGTTCGACTTTTAAGGACCTCTCTCCCGAGAAGCCAGCTGGGGGCGCCGAGCGATCGGCGCCCCTCTTTTTTTGGGGTCCCATTCCCCGTGATACCGGTCACGCGGGTTTCGCCGAGGATCGCCTAACGTCGCGAGGATATTCGGGGAAACAGGGGAGCCCGTCATGTCCTTCGCAGACCTGCTGGCCGACATCGCCATCTTTATCGTGGGCAAGGAGAAGGCCAATCGCCTCGCGATCAACCGGCTGATCGGCCGGGCGCGCACCCGCCCGCATCCGTGGAGCACCCGCGACGACGGCTATGTCAGCTGGGCCGGGCTGACCGACAAGAGCTGGTTCTCGCGACTGCTGCCCGCCGTGCCGCTGCCGATCGCCGAGGGGGTGGGCACCGCGCGGCCGCCGATCGACGAAGTCGCCAAGCTGTTCACCGTGCCGAAGGGCCAGCAGCTCTGCTGTTCGAAATCGACCACGCTGTTCCCGGCCTTTGCCCAATATCTGACCGATGGCTTCCTGCGCACCCGGATGTTCAACACGCCCCCCGGCGCCGGCACGCGCCTGGGACAGGTCGATCGGCGGCGGACCACGTCGAACCACGAGATCGACCTGAGCTCGCTCTATGGCCGGACCGAGGAACAGACCGACGTGCTGCGCAGCCGCAGCGGCGGCACGCTGAAATCGCAGACGATCAACGGCGAGGAATTCCCGCCCTATCTCTACGGCGCCGACGGCAAGCCCAGGGCCGAATTCCGTGGGGCCGACGGACTGCTCGTGCTCGACGAGCCGCTGGGGGTGAAGCCCGACAGCCCCGGCCGGGCCACGCTGTTCGCGGTGGGCGGCGACCGGGTCAACGCGTCGATCCAGGTGTGCACGATCAACACGCTGCTGCTGCGCGAGCATAACCGGCTGGCCGCCATGCTCGCCCGCGCGCATCGCGACTGGGACGACGAGCGGCTGTTCCAGACCGCGCGCAACATCCTGATCGTGATGTTCATCCGCATCGTCGTCCACGAATATATCAATCATATCTCGTCGGCGCCGTTCCGGCTCGCGGTCGATCCGTCGATCACCTGGGACGCCAAGTGGAACCGGCCGAACTGGATGACGATCGAGTTCACCCTGCTCTATCGCTGGCACTCGCTGGTGCCCGAGCAGATGCAGTGGAACAACCAGCCGATCGGCACCGAGCAGATGCTGCTCAACAACAAGCTGCTGATCGACGGCGGCCTCGCCAATGCGCTGGTCCAGCTTTCGGCCACCAATGCCGCGCATATGCGGCTGGGCAACATCGCCTGGTTCCTGGCCGACGCCGAGAAGAACGGCATCGAACAGGGCCGGATCAACCGGGTTCAGGGCTACAACGCCTATCGCAAGGCGATGAAGCTCGACCCCGCCAAGTCGTTCGCCGACATCGTCGGCTCGTCGAAGGACCCCGCCGAACAGGCGCGCCGCACCGCGTTGGCCGACCGGCTGAAGGCGCTTTACGGCCATGTCGACAATGTCGAATTCTATGTCGGCCTGTTCGCCGAACCCTGCGAGAAGAACGGGCCGGTGCCCGAGCTGGTGCTGGCGATGGTGGCGATGGACGCCTTTTCGCAGGCGCTGCCCAACCCGCTGCTGAGCGAGCATATCTGGAACGACCAAGCGGTGCGCGAGATCACCTTCTCGGCCGAGGGGCTGGCCGAGATCGACCGCACCAACAGCCTGCGCGACATCCTCGAACGCCAGACAGGACCACTCGGCAACCGCTTCGTCGGCATGACGCGCGCCGACTGGAAGCGGAGCTGAGCCGCTTCCCGTCGCCTCACTCCAGCCCGTAGACCTCGATCGCGGTCTGGCCGAGGATCCGCCTCGCATCGCCCTCGCCCACCGCATCGACGATCGCCTTCGCCGCCCGCGCGGTAAAACCGAAGGTGCCCTCGCTGTGCGGATAATCCTGCGCCCACATCACCCGGTCGGCGCCGATCTGGTCGATCAGCCGCAGCCCCACCGCGTCGGTCTGGAAGGTGGCGTAGCAATGCTGGTGCCAATAATGGCTCGGCCGGTGCTTCGGCACATAGTCGAACAGCTCGCGATGGACGTCATAGGTCAGCTCGGCGTCCTGCAGCGCGCCGGCCACCCAGTTGATCCCCGCCTCGGCGAAGACGATGCGCAGCTTCGGATGGCGATCGAGGATGCCGCCGAAGATCAGGTTGCCGAGGATCTGGCGGAACGGCTCGGCCTGGACGAGGAAGAAGCTGCCAAAGGCGCCGCGCGTGCCCTGCGCCGGGATTTCGCCGATGTGGAAATTGACCGGCAGCCCCGACGCCTCGGCCGCCGCCCAGAAGGCGTCCATCTCGGGCCCGGCATAGGTGATCGCGGTGCCGTCGACGCTCTTGCCCGGCTTGATCGGCACCATGAAGCTCTTGAGCCCCAGATCGACGATCTGCCCGATCGAGGCCTCGGCGCGCGCCGGATCCCACCAGTTGCCGCACACCCCCACCGGATAGAAACGGCCGGGATTGTCGCGCTGCAGCCGCGCGACATAGTCGTTATAGGTGCGGTACATCCGCTCCTGCATCGCGGTGTCGGGATAGCGGATGAAGCTGAGCAGGCTCTGCGGATAGGCGATCTCCTTCGCGATCCCCTCCGCATCGAGATGGGCGTTGCGCACGCCGAAGTCGAAGCCGTCGACCAGCACCGACCGCGACAGCGCGGCATCGATGTCGAAGCCGATCGGATAGGCCTCCACCTCGTCCTTGAATCCGACCCGCCAATATTTGTCGAGCCAGACCCTCGGAGCACCATCCTTCTCGTCTTCCGAGGCGGCGGCGTGGAAGATGTCCTCGGTGATCTCGACATGGTTGTCGGCCGAGACGATCGTGAGCCCCGCAGGCAGGCCCGCGCTCGCGATATCCTCGGCCACCCGGTCGACGATCAGGCCGGCATCGGCCGACACCCCGCTCTCAAACCCGGTCCGTTCGTCCAGCATCGCGCCTCTCCTCGCTTTGTCTGTCGCGATATTAAGTCATTTGGCTTTGTCCTACCATGGCTATCGCAGTTGCGCCATCGTGCCATATCGCGCGCTACCGCCACTCCGCGCTGGCCAAGCGCCGCGCTTCGGGCTTAGCTTCGATAATGAAACCGGCGCGTGCCGGATGCGAACAGCCCGTGAGAGGAGCCCCGATGAGCGACGCCCCCGTGACCATGACCGAAGTCGAGGAAACCCGGCTCGACTGGGTGTCCCAGCATCGCCGCGACTATCTGCAGTCGGGCGGCACCAAGGGCCATATCGTCGGCCTCACCGAGATTGGCGGCCACCCCTTCACCACCACCCTGCTGCTGCGCACCGTGGGCCGCAAGAGCGGCCAGGCGCGCATCCTGCCGCTGATCTATGGCGACACCGGCGGCGAAGTGGTCGTCGTCGCGTCGAAGGGCGGCGCCGACATCCACCCGGCCTGGTATCTCAACATCCAGGGGGGCGGCGAAGTCGCCTTCCAGATCGCGACCCAGGCCTTCCGCGCCAGCTGGCGCGAGCCGACCGGCGCCGAGCGCGACGAGATCTGGGCGTTCATGGAGAAGCTCTACCCGCCCTATATCGACTATAAGGTGGCCACCGACCGCGAGATCCCGCTGGTGCTGCTGAAGGCCGAGGAAGCGATCGAGACCTTCACCGAATAGGGCACGGAGCAGGATCATGACCGACCGGGGCCAGACGCCATTTCCCGCGGACGCCGTCCGCGCCGATTTCGTGCCCAAGGAAGCCTATTTCTCGCGCGCCTATTTCGAGCTCGAGAAGGAAAGGCTCTGGCCCTTCGTCTGGCAGCTCGCCTGCCGCGAGGAGGAGATCCCGAACGTCGGCGATTTCGTGACCTACGACATCTGCGACGATTCGATCATCGTGGTGCGATCGGCGCCCGGCGAGATCAGCGCCTTCCACAATGTCTGCCCACATCGCGGCAACCGGCTGACCGAGGGCTGTTCGCACGCACGCCAGTTCCTCTGCTCCTTCCATGGCTGGAGCTTCGGGCTCGACGGCCGCAACATCGGCGTGCCCGACCGCAAAGACTGGGGCACCCTGCTGCGCGACGAGGATATCCGCCTGAAGGCGGTGAAGACCGGCCTGTGGGGCGGCTTCGTCTTCATCAACATGGACGAGGACTGCCAGCCGCTCGACGACTTCCTGGCGCCGATGAAGGCACTGACCGCGCGGCACGAGTTCGAGAAGCTGCGCTTCGCCTGGTATCGCACCACCGTGGTCGAGGCGAACTGGAAGACCGTCGCCGAGGCGTTCAACGAATTCTACCATGTGCAGACCACGCACAAGCAGATGCTGAGCTATACGAACGACTATTCGGCCAGCAAAGCGATGGGGCGGCATGGCTGGATCTCCTATGCCGCCGAGAATGGCTTCCCGCTGTCGCGCTCGCCGCGCCTCGCCCCCAAGGAGACCGACTTCCGCGAGCTGGTGTTCGAATATGTCGAGCAGATGAAGACCGATCTGCAGGCGATGCAGACCGAGCGCTTCTACCAGGCAGCACAACGGCTGCGCACCGAGACCGCGCCGGGCGCGCCGGCCGAGGAGGTGATGGGCAAGCTGTTCGAGTTCGCGGTGGGCGCCGCGATCGAGGAGGGCTCAGGCTGGCCCGACGGGCTGACCCCCGACTATCTCGCCGAGACCGGCTTCGACTGGCACGTCTTCCCCAACACGATCTTCCTCCATCCCGGCGTCGAGGCGGTGCTCTGGTATCGCTTCCGCCCGCATGGCGACGACCCCGAAAAATGCCTGTTCGACATCTGGTCGCTCGAGCGCTTCGCGCCGGGCACCGAGCCGCCGCTGGTGCGCGAAGTGATCGACGATCCCGACAGCTATGACTGGCCGCTGATCTATGCGCAGGACCTTCACAACATCCCGAGGGTCCAGAAGGGCATGAAGTCGCGCGGCTTCGCCGGCGCCCGGCCGAGCCCGGTGCAGGAAGCCGCGATCAGCAACTTCCACCGCGCGCTCCGCACCTTCATGGACGATCCGCACGCCGACGACGGGAAGCTCTGAACCGGAGCGCGTAGTTTACACTGGCCGATATTTGCAGGCCGGTGGCGCAATGTTAGTCGTCAGGCGCCATGGCCGCGCCCAGCCCGCCCCCTTCGCGCTTCCGCCACCTCACCCTCGGCTGGGCCCTGCTCGCGCTGATCGCGAGCGCGCTAGTCGCCACGCTCGCGCTGGGGCGGTTCACCGAGCGGCTCGACTATATCGTCTATGACCATGCGCTGGCGGCCACCCGGCGCGCGCCACCCGACGACATCGTCATCGTCGCGATCGACAACCCCAGCCTGGCGGCGATCGGCCAATGGCCCTGGCCGCGCCACATCCACGCCCAGCTGCTCGAACGGCTCGCCGAGGCGAAGCCGCGCAGCGTGGGCTACAACGTCCTGTTCATCGACCCGACCGCCGACGACGCGCTGCTGGCTCAGGCGGTGGCGCATAACCGCACCTATCTGCCGCTGGTGATCGACGTGCCGGGGCCCAATGGCGCCCCCTATGCGATCGCCCCACCCGCCGGTCCGCTGGCCGAGGCCGCCGCCGGGATCGCCCAGGTCAATCTGCATTTCGACGGCGACCAGGCGGTCCGCCAGGTCTTCCTGGAAGAAGGCGACAGCGACCGGAGCTGGCTCCAGCTCGCCGCCGCGATGGCGGGCCTGCGGCCCGAGGCCAGGGCTGACGACAGCGATGGCGACAGCGATAGCGACAAGGGCCTGCGCCTCGAACGGCCGGTGCTGATCCCCTATGGCGGCGGGACCGGCCATATCCCGGCGATCTCCTTCGTCGACCTGCTCGACGGGCGGGTGCCGGCCGAGCTGATCGCCGGCCGCCATGTGCTGGTCGGCGCCACCGCCGACGGGCTGGGCGACCGCTATCCCACCCCCCGCTCGGGGACGAGCCAGATGTCGGGGGTCGAGATCCAGGCGCATCTGCTCGATGCGCTGCTACGCGGCGACGCGATCGTCCCGGCGTCGCCGCTTTGGGTGCTCGGCGCCGCGCTGGCCACGGTCTGGACCCTGCTCGCCGGACTGCTGTGGCTGCGCCCGCGTGGCATCGCGATCATGACCGTGGCGGTCGCGCTGGCGATCATGGCGCTGAGCCTGGGCCTGTTCCGCCTCGCTTATGTCTGGCTGCCGCCGGTCACCCCGCTGGTCGGGCTGGTCTTCGTGATCGCGGTGGAGGCATGGCGCGAGCGGGTGCGGCTGCGCGAAGCGCTGGTGCAGGAGCGGATCAGCGCGGCGGCGGTGGAAGGCGAGCTGCAGGCGGCGCGCGACATCCAGCTCGGCATGCTGCCGCCGCGCGGCACACTGTCCGGCTTCGACCCGCGGATCGACATCGACGCGCTGATCGAGCCCGCCAAGGAGATTGGCGGCGATCTCTACGACGTGATCCGCATCGATGCCGACCGCATCGCCTTCCTGGTCGGCGACGTCACCGGCAAGGGCGTGCCCGCCGCCCTGTTCATGGCCCTGTCCAAGGCGCTGGCGAAGAGCGTGGTGCTGCGCGGCGTGCCGAGCCTGGCCGACGCGGCGAGCATCCTCAACGAGGAGCTGACCCGCGACAATAGCGAGGCGATGAACGTCACCATGCTGATCGGCATCATCGACCTGTCGACCGGCGAGATCATGCTGACCAGCGCCGGCCATGAGGACCCGCTCCACATCCGCACCGACGGCAGCATCGCGACCCACAAGCTCGACGGCGGCCCGCCCTTCTGCATCGTCGACTTCCCCTATCCGGGCGAGCCGATGAAGCTGGCGCCGGGCGAGACGCTGGTGATCCTGTCCGACGGCGTCACCGAGGCGCAGAATGGCGAGGGCGCGCTGTTCGGCCATGAGCGACTGCTCGCGGCGCTGCAGGGCAAGACCGGCGCGACCGACATGGTGGAGGCGATGCGCGATGCCGTGCGGGTCTTCGAGGCCGGCACCGCGCCCACGGACGACCTGACGGTGATGGCGGTGCGCTGGCTGGGCTGACGGTACCCGCCAAAAGCGATTCATCCTCGCCTTGCCCGGCCGCTCTCGCGACGGCATGGTCAAGCAGCGCGACGCAGGGGGCTCCATGAAGAAGGCCACGACCATCACGCTCCTCGCTTTGGCCATCCTGGCCGGATGCAAGAAGCAGGAGGCGGCGGAGAACGGGTTCGACGGCGGCTCAGCCCAAGGCGGCCGCTATCTCGGGGTCGGCATCTATTCGGCCGACGAGCTGTGGGAACAACTGGTCCAGAAGGCCCCGCCCAAGGATGCCCCGCCCAAAGACCCGCAGGCCGCATTGATCGCCGACGATACCGAGGTGATCATCAGCGTCGACAGCCGCACCGGCGAGATTCGCCAATGCGGCAACTATAGCGGCCATTGCATCCGCTCGAATCCATGGAAGAGCGACGCGGCTGCCGCGCCCGCGGCGCTGGCCAAGCACGCCGCCGAACTGGAACGGGACCGCGAGGAGCGAGAGCAGGAGGCCGCAGCCCAGGCGCGCGCCGGCGCACACAAGCCCTGAACGGAAATCGCTGGCCGTCCCCGAAGGGAAAGCCAGGGATATCCATGCTGCTTTTAGGTGATGGTGCGGTCGAGAAGACTCGAACTTCCACGGCCTTTCGGCCACAACGACCTCAACGTTGCGCGTCTACCAGTTCCGCCACGACCGCACATCGAGAAGGATCCCGGATAGCCGGGATGCTGGCAGGCCCGCGCCACTAGCAAAGCGATTGGCCCCGCGCAACGGCTATTTCCGGAATCGCGTTCCTCAGTACAGAAACATCGGCATGCCTTCGACATGCGTCAGTTTCGGGCGGTAGCGCGCGGGGTCGTAGAGCTTGTCGACATCGACCGTCTTGGTGCCGCCCAGCAGCGTGTCGATCGGGACATGGCCATAGTTGCCATCGCGCAGCGCCAGCATCCGGCCGGTCTCGCCCGCCTCGATCTTCTGGATGGCGAGACCGCCAAAGGCGAAGCCCACCATCCGGTCGAGCGCGTCGGGATCGCCCGAGCGCATCAGATAGGCGAGCTGCTGGACGATCGTCCCCTCCTTCGCCTGCTCCTCGATCATCAGCGCGAGACGGCGGCTGACCGCGGCCTCGCTGCGCTTGGTGTTGGAGAGACCGCGGTCGCCGTCTTCACCATCGTCGCCGATCAGCTTGGCACCCTCGGAGATCACGCACATCGCATAGGCGCCGGGGCGGCTGCGGCGGTCGGCGACGAGCAGCGGCAGCAGCACCTCCGGATCGGCGGGCACCTCGGCGATGACGGTGCGGTCGACCTGGGCGAGGAAGCCCGCGAGCAGCGCGGTCTCGCCGCTGCGCCGGCCGAACAACTCGACCACGGCGATGCGCTCATGGCTTTCGGCGGTGGTCCGCAGCGCGTTGATCGCGTCGACCGAGCGGGTGATCGCGGTCGAGAAACCGATGCAATAGTCGGTCCCGAACACGTCATTGTCCATCGTCTTGGGGATCGAGATGACGGGGAAGCCCTGCGCCGACAGATGCGCCGAGAAGCGCAACGTGCCGTCGCCGCCCAGGGTGATCAGCGCATCGACCTGCAGCTTTTCGAGCACGCGCAGCACATGCGCGGTGCGGTCGCCGCCCGCCACGGTGCGCGGATCGGTGCGCGAGGTGTGGAGCATCGTGCCGCCGACCCGATCGATCCCGCGCACCGCCTCGCGGTCGAGCGCCAGGCTATGGGTCGAGACGCTGTCGGGATCGTCGGGATCGATCTCGAGGAAACCCTGCCAGCCGCGGCGGAAGCCGATCACCTCCCAGCCGCGATCGAGCGCCGACAGGGTGATCGAGCGGATGCAGGGGTTGAGCCCGGGAACGTCGCCACCGCCGGTGAGTACGCCGATGCGCATAGGATCTTGCCTCCCTCCGATTCAGGAAAAGAAGAGCAGGAACCGGACTTTAGTTCCCGGTCGGGCCGATGAAACTGAGATGGAGGTTCTTGGCGCCACGCGGAATATCCACCGCCGCGCTGTCGAATTCGGCCGAGGCGCCGGGCGCCAGCATCGGCACCGGGCGAACGATCCGCCAGCTATAGACGGTCTTGCCGCTGTCGTCGCGCAGCTCGGCGCGGATGTCGCGCACCGGCTGGGGCTGGTCGGTGCTGTTGATCACCTTGCCCGCCACCGCCAGCAGCTCGTTGCCGCTCGCGGTCTCGCGCCGTTCGGGCTTGCTCGTCATCTGGATGGTGAGCTGGTCCTGCGCGGGCACCAGCCCGGCCTTCTCGACCAGCTTGTCGGGGCCGACCGCCACCACCGCGCCGATCGCGGCGATCAGGATCAGCGCGATCACCACCGCGACGATCGTCAGCAGCCGCGCCATGCGGCGGCGCGGGCGATGGATCACGATGTCGTGGATCGGCGCCTGTTCGGACGGTCGATCATAGCGCGCCTCGACCTGGTCCTCGGGCGCCTCGCTGTCGGGTCCCGCCACCGGCGGCGCCATGGCGGGCTGGGGGGCCGGCTGGGGTGCGGGAGCCAGCGGAGCAGCAGCGGGCGGCGGAGCGACGCTGGCCGGCGGCTCGGCCGCGACCGCGATGCCATCCTGGAACCAGCTATGTTTGCAGCTCGCGCAGCGGACCTGCCGGCCGGACACCCCGATCGCGGTGTCGGGTACCAGATAGCGGGCGGAGCAGGCGGGGCAGACGAGTATCATGTGCCCTCCTCACTAACCCCGACATGACTCCGCCTGCAAGCATTTGCACAAGCTGTCCACAGCTCTGCGCGCCCGCATCGGCGAAAGGAGGCCGATGCGCGCTCTCCGGGCATTTTCAGGAGCCTTGCTTCGCCTCTTCGAACCATTCCCCCATCTCGCATTTGCGAGCGGCCAGCGGCTGTGCCATGGCTCGCGCCATGCGCGGAGGATGGACAGGATGAGAGCGGGGGCGAGCACGATCGTCCAGTTCGAGAATGTCGGCCTGCGCTACGGCTCCAGCGCCGAGACGCTGAGCGACGTCAGCTTCAGCCTGGCGGCGGGAGCCTTCTATTTCCTCACCGGCCCGTCGGGCGCGGGGAAGAGTTCGCTGCTGCGGCTGATCTACCTGGCGCAGCGCCCCAGCCGCGGGCTGATCCGCATGTTCGGCGAGGACATCGTCACCCTGCCCCGCGCGCGCATGCCCGGTTTCCGGCGGCGGATCGGCACCGTCTTCCAGGACTTCCGCCTGATCCCGCATTTGTCCGCCTATGAGAATATCGCCCTGCCGCTCAGGGTGAACGGGGTGGACGAGGCCGATATCGACACGCCGGTGCGCGAGATGCTGGAATGGGTGGGCCTGTCGGGCCGCGCCTATGCCCGGCCGGCCACGCTGTCGGGCGGCGAGCAGCAGCGCGTCGCCATCGCCCGCGCGGTGATCGGCCGGCCCGAGATCCTGGTCGCCGACGAGCCGACCGGCAATGTCGACCCCGAGATGGCGGGGCGCCTGCTCTATCTGTTCGAGGCGCTCAACAAGCTTGGCACCACCATATTGGTCGCGACCCACGACCTGCACCTGATCCCCAGGGTCCACCACGCCCAGACGATCCGGCTCGACAAGGGCCGCCTGTCCTGGGGGGCGCTGCCCGATCCGGGGGCCGTCGGCTGATGGCGCTGTTCGGGCGGGGATCGGGCAACTGGCTGACCAGCACGGCCGGCCGCCGGCTGCTGCCAGAGGGCTGGCTGTCGGGGCCGATGCCCTGGGTGATCGCGATCATGATGTTCCTGATGGTGCTGGCCGCCGCCGCCGGGCTGGCGCTGGGTTTCGCCGCGCGCGGGCTGGATTCGCACCTGATCGCGCAGGCCACCATCCAGATCGTCGACGCCAATCGCGCCCGCCGCGACTGGGCCGCCGATCGGGTGGTCGCAGCCCTCGACAAGCTGCCCGGCGTCGCCGCGGTCCACCGCATCAGCGACGACGAGATGACCGAGCTGCTGCGCCCCTGGCTGGGTGCCGGCCTGGCCGACAACGACCTGCCGGTACCGGCGATGATCGACGTCACCTTCGACCAGGGCGCACAGGACATGCTGGTCGCCACCCAGCGGACGGTGCGCACGATCAGCCCGCAGGCGCGGATCGACGACCACGCCCAATGGCTGGCGCCGCTAGCCGGGCTGATCGGATCGCTGCGCTGGCTGGCCGTGGTGCTGGTTCTGCTGATGGCCGCCGCCGCCGCCTTCACCGTGGTGCTGGCCGCGCGCTCGGCGCTCAACACCCATCAGGCGACGATCGAGGTGATGCACCATCTGGGCTCGACCGACGCCCAGATCGCCCAGCTCTTCCAGCGCCGCATCGCCACCGACGCGCTGTTCGGCGGCGCGGTGGGGCTGCTGCTCGCCTCGGGGGTGATCCTGGCGGTGGGCGACCGGATCGCCAGGGTGGGATCGGAGCTGATCGGATCGGTTGAGCTGCCCGGCGTCGCCTGGGGGCTGCTGGCGCTGCTGCCGCTGGCGGGCACCCTGCTGGCGATGCTGGCGGCGCGGCTCACCATCCTCCATGCGCTTCGGAACCGGCTATGAGGGCCCGGCGATGATCATCCGTACCATCTCCGCCGTGCTGCTGCTGTGGTTCATCGGCTTCCTGCTGTTCGCGCTGTTCCTGCCGCGCCCCGCCACCGACGGGCTGACCACCGACGGCATCGTGGTGATGACCGGCGGGCGCGGGCGGGTGGAGCGCGGGCTGGAGATGCTGGCCGAGAAGCGCGCCAAGCGGCTGCTCGTCTCGGGCGCCGACCGGCGGGTGCGCCCGCATGAGCTGGCCGCCCAGTTCCACGCGCCCGAGGCGCTGGTCGACTGCTGCGTCGACCTGGGCCATGAATCGGTCGACACCCGCTCCAACGCCACCGAGGCCGCCGACTGGATCTCGCGCAAGCGCTATCGCACGATCCGCCTCGTCACCTCCGACTGGCACATGCGCCGCGCCCGTTTCGACCTGGAGGCGATCGCCGGCGATCGGATCAAGATCATCGCCGACGCGGTGCCGACCCAGCCGTCGCTGGTCGACCTGCTGCGCGAATATAACAAATATCTGCTGCGGCGCGTGGCCGCTCTGGTGGGCATATGATCGCCTTGTTCCGCTCGACCCTGTTCGCCTTCATCTTCTATCCGGGCACTGCCGTGGCGGTGCTGACGGCGTTCCTGACATTGCCCTTCGGGCCGATGGCCGTGCGCCGCCATGCGCTGCGCTGGGCGTTCTTCCACCGGCTGTGCGCCGCCTGGCTGCTCGGCGTGCGCAGCCGGGTGGAAGGCGTGATCCCGGAAGGACCGCATCTCTACGCGGTCAAGCATCAGTCGATGTACGAGACGCTGGAACTGCTGCTGATCGTCAACGACCCCGCCGTGGTGCTCAAGCGCGAGCTGGCCGACATCCCGTTGTTCGGCTTCATCGCCCGCGCCTATGGCGTGATCCCGGTCGACCGCGCCGGCTCCGCCACCGCGCTCAGGCGGATGATGCGTGCGGCGGCGGCGGCGCGCGATGGCGGCCGCCCGGTCCTGATCTTCCCCGAAGGCACCCGCGTGCCCCCCGGCGAACAGCCACCGCTCCAGCCGGGCTTTGCCGGCCTATACAAGCAGCTGCGCCTGCCCGTGGTGCCTTGTGCGCTGGACAGCGGGCGGCTGTGGCCGCGCCGAACCTATATCAAGCGGCCCGGCATCGTGACCTTCCGCTTCGGCGAGGCGCTGCCCCCCGGCCTGCCCCGCGCCGAGATCGAGGCGAAGGTCCACGCCGCGATCAATGTGCTCGATCCCGGAGGGGATCAGCGCAGCTGATCGACATAGGTGTCGGTCCCCACCAAAGTGGGGATGAACGGCGCCTGCAACTCCACCCGGCCGAACCCGCTGGCCGCCACCGCCGTCGCCTGCGCGCCGAACAGCGCCTGCCAGCAGCCCTCGGGCCGCTCCTCCAGGAACCAGAGCAGGGTCAGCCGCCGGTCGTACCAGTCGATCCCCGGCTTGGGCCGCGCCGGCGCGGTCGCAGCAAAGAGCAGCGCCATCGCGGCCGGCGAGCCGGCCAGCATCGCGGGCAGATGCTCGTCCTTCAGCCAGGCTTCGAGCGCCGCCCGCTCGCCCGCGCTCGCGGCATCGATCACCTGCAGGCCAAGCCCCGCATAGGGATAGGCCAGTGCATGGACGTCGCGGGGCCCCTCGGCATCGCGATAGACCGCGCCCAGATAGTCATGATCGTTGGTGAAGATGTGGCGGCGCGGCGGCTGCATCCGCCCGTCGGGCACCAGCCGCTCGGTCACCAACGGCCGGGCGAAGGCGAGGAAATCCTCATAGCGCCCGTCGAGCAGCCAATAGGCGGCGAGGTAGCAGCCCTGGTCGACCGGCTCCGCCACCGCCGAGCGGTCCGGCGTGCGCAGGTCGCGCAGCGCCCGAGTCGCCACCCAGCGCTTCCCGGCGAAAATCCACGGGCAGGCAAGCGCGCTGATGATCGCATGATCATCCTCATACCAGCGATTATAGGCGCGCTCCTGCCCCGGCAGCGGCTCGACCAGCGACAGGATCGCCTTGCCCAGCCGCGACGCTATCGGCCCTTCGCGCGCGATAAGCGCATGCGATTGCTGGATATCCTCGCTCATCGCTCTCCTTCGCGCGGCCCATCATCTGCTGGACCGCCGTCTACCGTTACGGAAACGAGGTCGATTCCGCAAAATTGCTTCAGATTAGGGAAAGCCTGCCGTCCATGCTATAGAAGGGGACATCGGCGCCGTGTCTTTCCACAAGCGGGCGCCGCTTGACAGCTTACTCCAGGGCTGCCGCTTGTGCGCAGGACAGCCATATAATGTCACCACAACTGCTAACCCTGACCCGCTATGATGGCGGCCATCCGCCCACCTATAAGGGCTCGTGGATGGACATCCCGCTCAACGTGACGCTCGACACCAGCGCGGTGCTCAAGCTCGCGGGCCATGTCGACGTGCCGCTGCGCAACACCGTGCTCGAAAAGAAGTTCGACACGGTTCTCGTCGCGCTGCGCCGCCTGGCCGAGATGGGCCAGATCGACACCAGCCAGGGCCATGCCGAAATGATGCTTTCAGCGCTCGATCTGGATTGAGGCGGGCAGGCGGCTAGAGCGATTTCTAGGCAGATGGAAACATCTGCCGACTCGGAAATCGCGGTAAAACAACAGTCTAGAGCGGCCGATCCGATGCAATCGGATCGTAAAACGCTCTAGAGACCCGTCCTCCCGGACGTGATCCGGGATCCAGATAGGCAACGCTGCGACAAGATTCATGACGTTGTTCGTCTGGATGCTGGATCAAGTTCAGCATGACGAGGATCGGATAAGAGGCCCCCAACGAAGCGAGGGCCCCACATTCAGTGGCTCCGCCCGAAGTCGGGCTTGGCGTCGTCCTGGCCCTGCTCGATGATCGAGCGGCGCACCGCGCGGGTGCGGGTGAACAGCTCGAACAGCGTATCCCCATCCCCCCAGCGGATCGCGCGCTGCAGCGCGGTCAGGTCCTCGGTGAAGCGCTGGAGCATCTCCAGCACCGCTTCCTTGTTGCTCAGGAAGACGTCGCGCCACATCGTCGGGTCCGACGCGGCGATGCGGGTGAAGTCGCGGAAGCCGCCCGCCGAATATTTGATCACCTCGCTCTGCGTCACCTCCTCCATGTCGGAAGCGGTGCCGACGATCGTATAGGCGATCAGGTGCGGCAGGTGGCTGGTGACGGCGAGCACCAGATCATGATGCCTGGGGTCCATCGTGTCGACATTCGCGCCCAGCCGCCGCCAGAATTCGGCCACCCGCTCGGCCGCGACGGGATCGGCGCCCTCGGGCGGGGTGACGATGCACCAGCGCCCGCTGAACAGCGTCGCGAAGCCCGCGTCGGGGCCGCTATTCTCGGTGCCCGCCACCGGATGGGCGGGGATGATCGTGGCGCCGGGCAGCGCGCCGTTGAGCGCCGCCAGCACCGCCTCCTTCGACGAGCCGACATCGCTGACCACCGCATCGGCGGGCAGGTCGGCGGCGATCTCGGCCGCGGCCGCACCCATCGCCCCCACCGGCACGCAGAAGATCACCAGATCGGCGTCGAGCACCGAGGCGCCCGCCGTATCGGTGATGTCGTCGCAAAAGCCGATCTTGCGAGCGCGCTCGCGCACCTCGGGGCTCGCGTCATGGCCGGTCAGCCGCACCGTCGGCATCTGCGCCTGCACGGCGCGCGCGATCGACGAACCGATCAGCCCCAGCCCGATGATCGTAACCCGGGAAAAGGGCAGCATCAGCCCGCCGCCTCGACCAGCGCGCGCAGCGCGGCGGTGAGCCCGCGCGTCTCCTCCTCGGTGCCGATGGTGATGCGCAGTGCCTGGGGCAGGCCCTGGCCGGGCAGCCAGCGAACGATATAGCCCGCCTCCATCAGCCCCTTATAGGCGTCCTCGGCGCTCAGCTTGCCCTCGAACAGCACCAGCGAGAAATTGGCCTTGGACGGGACCGCGCGCAGCCCCTTGTTGCCGAGGCCGGCGATCTCGCCCTCGAACCAGCTGCGCCATTCCAGATTATGCGCGCGGCTCTTCTCGACGAAGTCCCGGTCGCCCAGCGCCGCGATCGCCGCCATCTGGCCGGCGGTGGTGACGTTGAAAGGCGCGCGGATCTTGTGCATCGCCTCGATCACCTCGACGGGGCCATAGCCCCAGCCGATCCGCTCGGCGGCGAGGCCGTAGATCTTCGAGAAAGTGCGGGTGACGAGCACATTGGGCTTCGCCTGCGCCAGCGCGAAAGCGCCGTCGTCATCCTCGTCCTCGAGATATTCGGCATAGGCCTGGTCGATCACCAGCAGGCAATCGGCCGGGGTGGCGGCATAGAGGCGCGCGATCTCCGACGCAGGCGTGTAGGTGCCCGTCGGGTTGTTGGGATTGGCGAGGAAGATCACCCTGGTGCGCGGGGTGATGTGCGCGATCAGCGCGTCCACATCGGTGGCATAATCCTTGTCGGGCGCCTCGACCGGCACCGCGCCCACGCGCCGCGCCGCGATCGGATAGACCGAGAAGCCGTAGCGGACATAGAGCACCTCGTCGCCCTGCCCGGCAAAAGCGCCGGCGGCGAGGTGGAGCACCTCGTCCGACCCGGTGCCGTGGATCACCCGCGCCGGATCGAGCCCGTTCGCCTGGGCGATCGCCTCGCGCAGCGCCGCCGCCGAGGCGTCGGGATAGCGATCGAGCGACATCGCCCCCGCCACGAAGCCCTGCCGCGCCGCATCGCTGGTGCCGAGCGGGTTCTCGTTCGAGGAGAGCTTGGCGACCTTGCGGCCATCATCGGTGGTCGACCGCCCCGGAACATAGGGGGCGATCGCGTCGATCCAGGGCTTGGGGGCGAGGGTCTTGGTCATGGGCGTGGGCTTTAAGGGGGAAGGGGGGCGGCTGCAATGCCATCTACCCCTCTCCCTGCTGCCTTCTCCCTCTCCCACTCGGGGGCTGCTGCGAAAGTCATCCACCGTCGTCATCCCCGCGAAGGCGGGGATCCATAACCTCTGAAGCACGAGACTCTCGCGGTTCGGAGAATATGGATTCCCGCCTTCGCGGGAATGACGATGGATTTGGCAGTGATCCCACTTGGGGAGAGGGGCGAAGAAGGAAGGCAGGGAGAGACAGCAGGTCCGGTTGACACCCCCACGCCCTCGGGCCTAGCCCAAAGCCATAAATGACCGAAGACCGCCGTTTCGGCCTTGCCCGTTCCGTCGCCCTGGCCGGCCCGCTGGCGCTGGATGGCGGCGCGCGGCTCGCCCCGGTCGAGATCGCCTACGAAACCTATGGCACGCTCGCGCCCGACGGCGGCAACGCGATCCTGATCTGCCACGCGCTGACCGGCGACCAGCATGTCGCCTCGACCCACCCGCGCACCGGCAAGCCGGGCTGGTGGACCCGGATGGTGGGCGCGGGCAAGCCGATCGATCCGGCGCGTCACTTCATCATCTGCGCGAACGTGCTGGGAAGCTGCCTGGGCAGTTCGGGCCCCGCGACCGTCGATCCGGCGATCGGCGCGCCCTATGCGATGCGCTTCCCCGTCATCACGATCCGCGACATGGTCCGCGCCCAGGCGCTGCTGCTCGACCATCTCGGCATCGATCGCCTCGCCGCGGTGGTGGGCGGGTCGATGGGGGGCATGCAGGTGCTGCAATGGGCGGCGACCTATCCCGAACGGGTGCGATCGGCGGTGGTGATCGCCAGCGCGGCGCGCCATTCGGCGCAGAACATCGCCTTTCACGAGGTCGGCCGCCAGGCGATCATGGCCGACCCAAAATGGCGCGGCGGCGACTATTATGCCGATGCCGATCCGCCCGCCGACGGCCTGGCGGTCGCGCGCATGGCGGCGCACATCACCTATCTGAGCGAGGCCGGCCTCACCGAGAAATTCGGGCGGCGGTTGCAGGCCCGGCCGGATAATCTGAACGGGGCGAAGAGCTTCGGTTTCGACGCCGATTTCCAGATCGAAAGCTATCTGCGTCACCAGGGGATCAGCTTCGTCGACCGGTTCGACGCCAACTCCTATCTCTACATCACCCGCGCGATGGACTATTTCGACCTGGCCGAGGAACATGGCGGCCTGCTCGCCACCGCCTTCGCCGGCTCGCGCAAGACGCGCTTCTGCCTGGTCAGCTTCGACACCGACTGGCTCTACCCCACCGCCGAATCGCGCGCGATCGTCCACGCGCTCAACGCCGCCGGCGCGCCGGTCAGCTTCGTCGAGCTCAGCTCGCCCTTCGGCCATGACGCCTTCCTGCTCGACGTGCCCGAGCTCAACCGGGTGGTCGACGGGTTCCTGCGCGCGGGGGAAACGGCATGACCGGCATCCGCCTGTCCGAAGACCCCGCCGAGATGCAGATCGACGTGATCCACGCCTATCTGACGAACAGCTACTGGTCCCCCGGCATCCCGCGCGCGACGGTGGAGAAGGCGATCGCCGGATCGCATGTCGTCGGCGCGTTCGACGGAACCGCGCAGGTCGGCTTCGCGCGGGTCGTGACCGACCATGCCACCTTCGCCTATCTGGCCGACGTGTTCGTGCTGGAGGAGGCGCGCGGCCGGGGGATCGCCAAGGCGATGGTCGCCCGGCTGCAGGCGGCGCCCTCGCTCCAGGGCCTGCGCCGCTGGCTGCTCGCCACCCGCGACGCGCATGGCCTCTACGCGCAGCTGGGCTGGACCGAGCTGGCCGATCCGACGATCTTCCTCCAGCGCCACGATCCGGACGTCTATTCGCGATGACCGCGCTGCGCCCCGACCTCGCGATCATCGCCGGCCATATCGCCGCCGGTGCGCGCGTGCTCGACGTCGGCTGCGGCAATGGCGAGCTGATGGATGTGCTCCAGGCACAGAAAGGCTGCGATGCGCGCGGGATCGAGATCGATCCGGCCAATGTCAGCCTGGCGGTCGCGCGCGGCCTGTCGGTGGTGCAGGGCGATGCCGACACCGACCTGTCCAACTATCCCGACAACGCCTTCGACTATGCGATCTTGAGCCAGACCCTGCAGACCACCCGCGCGCCCGACCAGGTGCTGGCCGAGCTGATGCGGATCGGGCGGCGCGCCTTCGTGTCCTTCCCCAATTTCGCCTATTGGCGGGTGCGGCTGAGCCTGGCCTGGGGCGGGCGGATGCCGATGACGGCGGCGCTGCCGGTGAGCTGGTACGCCACCCAGAACATCCACCAGCTGACGATCGACGATTTCCGTGCCTTCGTGAAGGAGCGCGGCATCACCGTCGAACAGGCGTGGTTCCTCACCGGCGCCCGCCGCCGCGGCGAGGCCGCCGCCAATCTGCGCGCCGAACATGCGGTGTTCCTGCTGAAGCGCTGAGCTTCGGCAACGGGGTGCTACCAGAGCACCCCGTTTTCGGGCTGGAGCGGCTCGGGCGCGGGGCGGCCGATCGCCTGCATCAGGTCCGCCTCGATCGTCAGGCACATCGCCATCAACGGCGCGTCATGGACGGTGTTGGCGAAGGGATCGACCAGGTCGTCGCCGATCTGAAGCACGGCCAGGTACATGAACCCCGCCACCGCCGAGCCGACCGGTGTGGCGACACCCAGGGTCTCGACCAGGCCGATCGGCAGCAGCACCGTGAACAGCCGGGTGAAGAAGATCGGGAAGCTGCGATATTGCGCGGGGAGCGGGGTGTTCTTGAGCCGCTCCATCCCGCCCTGCGCGTTCGAGATGTCGACCATCAGCGCCTCGATCCGGCTCTGCTGGATCGTGTCGAGCCAGCCGCTGTCGCGCGCACGGGCGACGAGCTGGGCCGAGCCCTCGAGCAGGCCGTTGGCCGGGTTGCGGCGCGTCAATTCCTCCATCTCTTCCGCATCGGCGAAGACGCGGCGCAAACCTTCGCCCGGATCCTGCCGCCGCAGCTGGCAACGCAGCACGTGCACATAGGCGATCTGGCGCAGGATCAATTCGGATTTGAGGCTCTGGCTGGCCGGCCCGCCGCCGATCAGGGTGAGCATCTGCCGCGCGAAGCTGCGCGAGGCATTGGTCATCTGCCCCCACAATATGCGCGCTTCCCACCAGCGCTGATAGGCCGAGTTGACCCGGAAGCCGAGGAACAGCGCCAGCGCGGTACCGAACAGGGTGAGCGGCAGCGCCGGGGCGCGGAAGGGGGAGAGGAAATAGAAGATGGTGACCGCGACGTCCCACACGAACAGCGCGCCCAGGGTGCGCCATGCGGTGGTGAAGGTCTGCCGGATTCGGGGGGTCTTTCCGACGATCATGGGCGATCCCTATCAGCCCTGGCCCCGCTCCGCGAGCCCGTCGTCATCGAGCCCCAGCCACGCGGCGCGCAGCGCCAGGCAGCCGACGATGCCGACGGCCTTCAGGGTCATCACATGGGTCGGCGATCCCAGGTCGACATAGGTGAACAGGCAGGCCACCGCGATCAGGATCGCGGCATAGAGCGGCAGCGCCTCGATATCGTTCCACGCGATCTGGGCGTCGCGCCCTTCGGGCAGCTGCTGAGGCATGGGAAGCGTAGCGGCACGCGCCCGATTCATGGCCATGGGGACCTTCTCCTTATTCGCAATCATGCTGTGAGTGCGGATAAATTGTTGCGACGCAGAAGATCGTCAATGGCCAGATCAAGCTTGCAAGGCAGCCTTGCGTGAAACACAAATTCGGCAATAAACCGACATTTATCGTTGCTGGAATGGAAGCTCAGCAAGCTTTTATCACAATCCTGCAACCCGGTTTCTTATTGCAATGCAATATATCCTTCCTAGCTTGTGCGCATGCCCGATCGCTTCTCGGAAACCCTGTCCTTCGTTCGAATCGCGGAGGCCGCCAGCCTCTCGGTCGCCGCCCGCCAGCTCGGCCTGTCGCTCGCCGCGACGAGCCGACGGTTGTCGCAACTGGAGGCGCGGCTGGGGGTGTTGCTCGTCCGCCGCAGCAGCCGCCACCTGACGCTGACCGAGGAAGGCCATATCTTCTACGAGATCGCGAGCCGCGCCCTTACCGACATCAACAATGCCGAACTGGCGGTGATGCGCAGCGCCACCGACCCCACCGGCACCTTGCGGGTGGGCACGACCGTCGCCTTCGGCCGCCGTCGGCTGGCGCCGCTGCTCCAGCGCTTCGGGATGCTCCATCCCGAGGTGACGGTGCATCTGGAAACGTCCGAACAAACCGCGAATGTGATCGAGGCGGGGTACGACATCGCCATCTGCTTCGAGCCGCCGCCCGAATCCGGGCTGATCATGAAGCGGCTGGCCGACAATCCGCGCGTGATCTGCGCCGCGCCCGCCTATCTGGCGCAGCGCGGCCGCCCGCGCAGCCCGGCCGACCTGGCCCGGCATGACTGCATCGCGATCGAGGGATCGCAGCAGGACATGTGGCGCGGGCTGGAGCTGAACGACATGCGCCCGCGCGAGGCGCTGAGCACCAACGACGCCGAACTGGCGCGGCGCTGGGCGCTCGATGGCGGCGGGCTGGTGATCAAGTCGCTCTGGGACGTCGCCGACGACCTGGAGGCGGGCCGGCTGGAGCAGGTGCTGCCCGGCTGCACCCTGCCCTCCTCCCCGATCGTCGCCCTCTACATGGCCGCGCAGGGCGAGACCCCCAAGGTGCGCAGCTGCCTGCACTTCCTGGCGCAGAACCTGCAGAGCCAGGACATGGTGGAGGCGACGGCGGCGTAAGCGGACCGGAAAGTTCCTCCCTACGCGAAGCGTGGGGAGGATCTTCTCGGCCGCTGTCTTACCGCCCTAACACTGGACAGCCCCGGCGGCGCTGATAGGGTCCGGCCCATCCAGAAACGAAAGGGCCACCCTTGAAAACCGCCCCCCTGTTCGGCGCGCTCGTCGCCGCCCTGGTCAGCACCGTCGCCATCGCCCAGGCGCCCGCCGATCCCAGCTTCAGCCCCGACGCCTTCAAGGCGACGGTCGGCTTCCTCGCCGACGACCTGCTCGAAGGGCGCGACACCGGCAGCCCCGGCCTGGAGATCGCCGCGCGCTATGTCGCGAGCCGCTTCGCCGCCTATGGGCTCAAGCCCGCCGGCGAGAATGGCGGCTGGTACCAGCGCATCACCTTCCAGCAGACCGACTATGCCGCGACCCCGGGGCAGGTGACGATCACCGGCGCCGACGGCAAGAGCCAGAGCTGGAAACATGGCACCGAGGCGATCGTGGGCCTCAACGCCAACGAGCCCAACCTCGACATCTCCGCCCCGCTCGTCTTCGTCGGCTATGGCATCGAGAACAAGCTGCTCGGCATCGACGACTATGCCGGGCTGGACGTGAAGGGGAAGATCGTCGTCGCCCTGCGCGGCTTCCCCAAGGGCCTGCCGAGCGAGGAGGCGGCGCATGCCTCCGCCACTAAGAAAGAGGCGGCCGAGAAGCATGGCGCGATCGGGATGATCTCGGTCGGCACCCTGCTGTCGAACAAGACCCGCCCCTGGGCGCAGACCCTCCATTTCGCCGACGAGCCGAACTTCGCCTGGGTCGGCGCCGACGGCAAGGCGTTCGAGGAAGCCCCCGGCATCCGCATCACCGCCTCGCTCAACGACCCCGCCGCCGAGACCCTATTCGCCGGCGCCAAGCAGGGGCTGGCCGCGATCCGCGCGGTGGCCGACAAGCCGGGCGGCCGGCCGAAGGGCTTCGCGCTGAAGGCCAAGGTGCGCATCCAGAGCGAGAGCAGCACCAAGCGGGTGACCAGCCCCAATGTCGTCGCGATCCTGCCGGGCAGCGACCCGAGCCTGAAGGCCGAATATGTCGCCCTCTCGGCGCATCTCGACCATATCGGCATCACGCCCGCCAAGCCCGACGACAAACCGGGCACCGACCGGATCAACAACGGCGCGCTCGACAATGCCGCCGGCATCGCGACGATGCTGGAAGTGGCGCGCGCCACCGCCGCCGCGCCCGACAAGCCCCGCCGCTCGCTGATCTTCCTGGCGTCCACCGCCGAGGAGAAGGGCCTGCTCGGCGCCGATTATTATGCGCGCCATTCGGGCCTGCCGGCCGGCGCGATCGTCGGCAATGTCGATCTCGACATGCCGCTGCTGCTCTACCCCTTCACCGACGTCACCGCCTTCGGCGCCGACCATTCGACCCTGGGGCCGATCGTCGCCAAGGCAGTGGCGCCGATGGGGATCAAGCTGTCGCCCGACCCGATGCCGGCGCAGACCATCTTCGTCCGTTCGGACCATTATATGTTCGTGAAGCAGGGCGTGCCCGCGGTGTTCCTGGCCACCGGCTTCGCCAATGGCGGCGAGGCGCAGTGGAACAAGTTTCTGGGCGGCGCCTATCACCACCCCGACGACGACATGAACCAGGCGATCGACTGGATGGCGGGCGCCCGCTTCGCCGAGGCGAACTACCGGATCATGCGCGCGATGGCCGACGCCGACACCCCGCCGCTCTGGTATGCCAAGGACTTCTTCGGCGACACCTTCGCACCCAAGGCGAAGAAGGCGACGCGGCCGTAAGAAAGATCCTCCCTGAGCGAAGCTCGGGGAGGGGGACCGTCCGCGAAGCGGATGGTGGAGGGGTAATCCCAGCTTGAGACCTGCGCAGGTGGAGAGGTTGCAGACCCCTCCACCACGCCTTCGGCGCGGTCCCCCTCCCCATCGCTTCGCGATAGGGAGGATCTTGGGTCACCGTGGCCGCAGGCGGCTCAGGTCGAAGGCGTCGGCGGTGATCCAGCCATTGATGTAGTTGACCATGAACAGCGCGAAGGCGATCGCCGAGACGATCGTCGTCCACAATATCGTCCGCCACACCGAGAAGCGCGGCGGCGCACTCTCGACCTGGCCGGGGACATGCTCCTCGGGCTCCGCGCTCGTGCGGAGCCGGAAGGGCAGCACCAGGAACAGGCAGGCCCACCAGAACAGGATGTAGATCGCGATGACCGCGTAGAGGTTCATGGCCCTGCCCCTGTAGAGCTATGCTTCAGACCCGGATGATCGAGACTTCGACCACCGGCTTCTTGCCGGTCCAGGCGGTGGCGCGGCGGCGGACGGCGAGGCGGATCGACTCGCGGAGCCGGGCCTCGTCGCTCTCGGGCTGGTTGCCGCCGCGGCTGCCGCCACGGCCGCCTCCCTTGGGGCCGCCCTTCGCGCTGCCGCCCTTGGAAACCGCATCGGCGGCGGCATCGCTCGCCTCGTCGAGGAAGTCCTCGCGGTCCTCTTCCACCGGCAGGCCCTGGATCTGGATCGAGGGCTCGCCGCGCAGCTGGTTCTTGCCGTCGAGCGCCACGGTGACACCGATATAGCCATAGAGGCCGGCGCGGCGGCGCTCGTTCATCGTCGTGCCGTCGGCCGGCAGGATCACGTCGCCGTCGAGGACGAGGCGGCCGACCCGCTCCTGGCCGATCGCCTTGGGCCCGTCGGGCGCGAGGCGGACGACGGTGCCGTTCGACTGGACGATGCCGTGCGGCACGCCCAGCCCCTTGGCGAAGCGGGCCTGCTCGGCCATGTGGCGCAGCTCGCCATGGACCGGCAGGATGATCTCCGGCCGGATCCACTCATACATCGCCTTCAGTTCGGGGCGGCCCGGATGGCCCGAGACATGGACCTCGGCCTGGCGATCGGTGACCATGTCGATCCGCTTGGCGGCGAGCGCATTCTGGATGCGGCCGATCGCGATCTCGTTGCCGGGAATCTGCTTCGACGAGAAGACCACCGTGTCGCCTGCCGACAGCTTGATCGGGTGGCTGTCGAACGCGATGCGCGACAGCGCGGCCCGCGCCTCGCCCTGGCCGCCGGTGGCGATGATCATCACCTCCTTGGGCGGCAGGCGCATCGCCTCCTCGGCATCGATCAGCGGCGGGAAGGTCTTGAGATAGCCGCTGGCCTTGGCGACCCGGATGATCCGGTCGAGCGAACGGCCGGCGACGCAGAGCTTGCGGCCGGTGTCCTGCGCCACTTCGCCCAGGGTCTGGAGCCGGGCGGCGTTCGAGGCAAAGGTCGTCACCAGCACGCGCGCCTTGCAGGCGGCGATCACCTCGTCGAGGCCCTTGCGGACGTCGGCCTCGGAGCCCGAGGCCTCCTCGTTGAAGACGTTGGTGGAATCGCAGACCAGCGCGAGCACGCCCTTGTCGCCGATCGCGGTCAGCTCCTCGGCGGTCGAGGCATTGCCGAGCAGCGGCGATTCGTCGATCTTCCAGTCGCCGGTGTGGAAGATGCTGCCATAGGGCGTTTCGATCAGCAGGGCGTTGCCCTCGGGGATCGAATGGGCGAGCGGCACATAGGTGAAGCCGAACGGCCCGAGCTGGAAGCTGCCCTCATTCTCGATGATGTTGAGCTCGACCTTGTCGGCGATCCCCTCTTCCTCGAGCTTGCCCTGGATCAGCGCCGCGGTGAAGCGGGTGGCGTAGAGCGGCACGCCCAGATCATTGGCGAGATAGGGGATCGCGCCGATATGATCCTCATGCCCATGGGTCAGCACCACGCCGAGCAGGTCGTCGGCGCGCTCCTCGATGAAGGCGAGGTCGGGCAGAATCAGTTCGACGCCGGGATAGCCGGGATCGGCGAAGGTGAGGCCGAGATCGACCATCACCCATTTGCCCTGGGTGCCATAGAGGTTGACGTTCATGCCGATCTCCCCGGAGCCGCCAAGCGCCAGGAAGAGCAGTTCGTTACCGGGAGTCGTCACTTAAAAATTTGTCCAATCTTTTCCATTCGTCGCTCCGGCGGAGGCCGGAGCCGCCACCGTCCGGGGGACGGCGTGGCGGTCTTGCCCATGGCGGCTCCGGCCTCCGCCGGAGCGACGCTTGTTACTTCATACCGCCTTTGTAGCGGTCGTACATGATGCCGAGCCCCTGGATCGTCAGATCGGGCTCGATGCTGTCGAAAAGCTTCACATGGCGCTCGAACAGCGGCGCGAGGCCGCCGGTCGCGATCACCTTCACGGGGCGGCCGACCTCGGCCTTCATCCGCGCGACCAGCCCCTCGATCATCGACACATAGCCGAAATAGATGCCGATGAGCATCTGATCGGTGGTGGTGCGGCCGACGACACCAGGCTTCTCCGGCGCCTCGATCGCGATGCGCGGCAGCTTGGCCGCCGCCGCCACCAGCGCGTCGAGCGACAGGTTGATGCCCGGGGCGATGATGCCGCCCTTATAGGCGCCCGTATAGTCGACGACGTCGAAGGTGGTGGCGGTGCCGAAATCGATCACGATCAGGTCGCCGGGATGGCGGGCATGCGCCGCGATCACGTTCACCGCGCGGTCGGCGCCGACATTCTGGGGTTCGTCGACGTCGAGGACGATGCCCCATTCCACCGGCAAGCGGCCGGCGATCAGCGCATCGACCTTGAAATATTTCTGCGCCAGCACCTCCAGATTATGCAGCGCGCGCGGCACCACCGTGGCGACGATCACCGCCTCGATATCCTCGCGCTTATGGCCTTCGAGCTGGAGCAGCTGGTGGAGCCAGACGGCATATTCGTCGGCGGTACGGCGCGGGTCGGTGGCGATGCGCCAGCGCGCCTTGATCGTACCGGAGTCGATCAGCGCGAAGACGATATTGGTATTCCCTGCGTCGATCGCAAGCAGCATGGCGTCCCGAGTCCTTGTTCCGGCGGGGCTATAGCAGGAAAATGTCGCCCGCGTGCACCAGATGGATGGTGCCGTCGGCGCTTTTGAGGCGAAGCGCGCCCTGCGGGTCGAGCCCGTCATAGAGCCCCTCCAGCATGCCCTCGGGCGCATTGACCCGCAACGCGGTGCCCCTGGGATGCGCGCGGGCCTGCCAGCGGGCGAGAACGCTGCCCAGCCCCTCCCCGCGCCAACGGGCGAGCCAGCCCGCGAAGCTGGCGGCGAGATCGGCGACGAAATCGGCCGGATCGGGCGGCGAGGCGCCGAGCGCGGCGAGGCTGGTGGCGAGCCGGTCGAGCCCTTCGGGATGGTGCGCCAGGTTGACCCCGATGCCGACCACCACCGCGTCCCCGGCGCCTTCCAGCAATATGCCCGAGATCTTGGCGCCGCCCGCGTCGGTGTCGACGAGCAGGTCGTTGGGCCATTTGATCATCAGCCGATCGGGCGCGATCCAGCCCTGGAGCAGTTCGTCGAGCGCCACCGCGGCGACCATCGCGAGGCTGGGCGCGGCCGGATCGCCCGGCTGGCGGCGCACCAGGGTACTCGCATAGAGATTGCCGGGGGGCGACACCCACGGCCGCCCCTGCCGCCCGCGCCCGCCCTGCTGGGCATCGGCGCGCAGCCATGTGCCCTCGGGCGCACCCTGCCCGGCCAGGCCGCGCAGATCGTCATTGGTCGAGCCGGTGACGGCGATGTGGTGGATGAGGCTCATATATTCCTCCCCGGAACGGGGAGGGGGACCGCTCGAAGAGTGGTGGAGGGGCAGCCCCTCACCTCCAGATCACGACCCGGGCTCAAGCGCGGATTCCCCTCCACCATGCTTCGCATGGTCCCCCTCCCCGTTCCGGGGAGGAATGACATTCTCAGAACAGCGAGCGCGCGGCGGCCATGCTGGTCACGTCGAGCAGCGGGATCGCGAGATAGCCGAGCGGCGACACCGCCAGCGCCGACAGGACGATCAGGCCACCTTCCAGCGGCGAGGCCTGCTCGGCATAGGCGTCGGCCGGCTCGTCGAAGTAGATCGTCTTGACGATCTTCAGATAATAGAAGGCGCCGATCACCGAAGTGGCGATACCGATCATCGCGAGCGGCCAGTAGCCGGTGCGGACGAGCGCATCGAACACCAGGAATTTCGGCCAGAAGCCGAACAGCGGCGGGATGCCAGCCAGGCTGAACATGAAGATCGCGAAGCCGGCGGCGAGGCCGGGGCGGCTGCGCGACAGGCCCGACAGGCTGGCGATCGTCTCGACCGGCTGGCCGTCGGCGGTCCGCATCTGCAGCACGCAGATGAAGCTGCCCAGGGTCATCGCGACATAGACGGCCATGTAGGTGAGCGTCGCGGCGACGCCCTCCGGCGTGCCGGCGGCGAGACCAAACAGCGCGAAGCCGACATTGTTGATCGACGAATAAGCGAGCAGGCGCTTGATGTTGCTCTGGCCGATCGCGGCGACGCCGCCGAGGATCGTCGAGGCGAGCGCCGAGAAGATCACGATCTGGCGCCACGCATCGGTGCCCGAGCCCATCGCCTCGACCGCGACGCGCATCAGCAGCGCCATCGCCGCGACCTTGGGGGCCGAGGCGAAGAAGGCAGTGACCGGGGTCGGCGCGCCCTCATAGACGTCCGGGGTCCACATGTGGAACGGAACCGCCGAGATCTTGAAGGCGAGGCCGGCGAGGACGAACACCATGCCGAACAGCTGGCCGGTGCCGATGCCCTTCGACAGCGAGTCCGAGATCCCCGCGAACAGGGTGGTGCCGGTGAAGCCGTAGAGCAGCGAGATGCCGTAGAGCAGGATGCCCGAGGCGAGCGCGCCGAGCACGAAATACTTCAGGCCGGCCTCGGCGGCGCGGCTGTCGCGGCGCATGAAGCTGGCGAGCACATAGGCCGACAGCGACTGCAGCTCGAGGCCGACATAGAGGGTGAGCAGGTCGCCCGCCGACACCATCATGCCCATGCCGACCGCGGAGAGCAGGATCAGCACCGGATATTCGGCGCGATAGCCTCCGGATCGTCCGAAGAAGCCGGGGGCCACCATCACCGATACGGCGGCGGCGATATAGATGAGCAGCTTGGCGAAGGCCGCGAAGCTGTCGGCGATGTAGAGGCCGTCAAAGCCCGGGCCGCCATTGCCGGCGGGGCCGGTGAGCGCGAAGGCGGCGGCGCCGAACAGCGCGACCGCACCCCAGCCGATGGCACGGGCGAGGCCGTCACCGCCGAAGGCCGCGACCATCAGCAGCAGCAGCGCGCCGATCGTGAGGATCAGCTCGGGGACGGTGAGAGCAAGCGAGGCGGTCATCGACATTAGTGGTGCGCCTCCGCGCTCTGATGGTCTGGCGCATGGTCAGCTTGTTTGGGATGCCCCATCACGACCTTGGAGTCGCTATGGGGCGCGGTGGGCGCGAGCCGGGCGAGGATCGCGCCGACATCGTTCCGCATCGGCGCGATGAAGCTCTCGGGATAGACGCCCATCCACAGGGTCGCCAGCGCCAGCGGCACCAGGGTGGCGAGCTCGCGCGGGGTGAGGTCGGCCATCGCGGCGGCCTCGGGCGTGCGCGCCGAACCATAAGCGATGCGGGCGTAGAGATAGAGCATATAGGCCGCGCCCAGGATCACGCCGGTGGTGGCGACGAAGGCGACCCAGGTCGAGATCTCGTAAGCGCCGACCAGCGAGAGGAACTCGCCGACGAAGTTCGCGGTGCCCGGCAGGCCCACCGAGGCCATGGTGAACAGCAGGAACAGCAGCGCATATTTGGGCATGTTGTTCGCCAAGCCGCCATAGCGCGAGATCTCGCGGGTGTGCAGGCGATCATAGATCACGCCGACGCACAGGAAGAGCGCGCCCGAGACCAGGCCGTGGCCCAGCATCACCATCATCGCGCCTTCGAGGCCCTGGCGGTTGAACGAGAACAGGCCGATCGTCACGAAGGCCATGTGCGCGACCGACGAATAGGCGATCAGCTTCTTCATGTCCTCCTGCACCAGCGCGATCAGCGAGGTGACGACGACGGCGACCATCGACAGGCCCATCACCAGCCACATCAGCTCGGCCGAGGCGACCGGGAACATCGGCAGCGAATAGCGGATGAAGCCATAGCCGCCCATCTTCAGCAGCACGCCCGCCAGGATCACCGAGCCCGCGGTCGGCGCCTGCACGTGCGCGTCGGGCAGCCAGGTGTGGACCGGCCACATCGGCATCTTCACCGCGAAGGAGGCGAAGAAGGCGAGGAACAGCCAGGTCTGCGCTTCCGGCGGGAAGTCATAGGCCATCAGGCTGGGCACGAAGGTGGTGCCGGCCTGGTTCACCATCCACAGCATCGCGATCAGCATCAGCACCGATCCGAGCAAGGTGTAGAGGAAGAATTTGTAGCTGGCGTAGATGCGGTCCGCGCCACCCCAGATGCCGATGATCAGGTACATCGGGATCAGGCCGGCTTCGAACATGATGTAGAAGAGGAAGATGTCCTGCGCCGCGAAGACGCCGATCATCAGCGTCTCCATCAGCAGGAAGGCGGCCATATATTCGGGCACGCGCTTCTGGATCGCCTCCCACGAGGCGGCGATGCAGATCGGCATCAGGAACACCGACAGCACGATCAGCAGCAGCGCGATGCCGTCGATGCCGAGCGCCCAGGCGAAGCGGCCGAACAGCGGCGCATATTCGACGAACTGCCACTGGGCACCGCCGATCTCATAGCCGTGCCACAGCACCACGCCGAGGGCGAGGTTCGCCAGGGTCGCGATCAACGCGATCCAGCGGGCCCCGTTCGCCCCCGCGAACAGGCAGGCCAGCGCTGCCAGGAACGGCAGCGCGATCATCACGGAAAGGATAGGAAAGCCCATCGCGTCAGCCCACCATCGCCCAGGTCGCAGCAGCGGCAAGGCCGAGCAGCATCACCAGCGCATAAGTATAAAGATAGCCCGACTGGGCGGCGCGTGCCGCCGTGCCGGTCCGCACCACCAGCGCCGCGACGCCGTTGGGGCCGAAGCGGTCGATCGTGCCCTGGTCGCCCTTCTTCCAGAAGAAGCGGCCGAGCCAGAAGGCCGGGACCACGAACAGATAATGGTAGAGCTGGTCGAAATACCATTTGTTCAGCAGGAAATCGTAGAGGACGCTGAACTGCGCGGTGAACCGCGCCGGTACGGTACGATCGAGCACATAGGCCCACAGCGCGATCAGGAAGCCCGTGATCATCACCGCGGTGGCCGACAGCTTCACCCACATCGGCACGCCATGCATCGCGTGCATCAGATGCTCGTCGAACGCCAGGCTGCCCGCCCAGAAGGCGCCGCCATGCTCGGCATCGATGAAGTAGGGCGCCCAGAGGAAGCCCGCGAAGATCGCGCCGAGGGTCAGCACGACGAGCGGGATCAGCATCGGGAACGGGCTCTCATGCGGATGATAGCCAGCGTCGCCCTCCAACTCATGGCCATGGCCGTGGCCGTGATCATGCGCATGGTCGTGCGCGTCGTGGCCGGCATCCTCTTCCGAGGGGGCCTCATGATGCTCGTCATGGCCGTGGCCATGCGCATCGTGGACGGCATGCTGGATATGCTCAGACCCGGCCCAGCGCGGCTTGCCGAAGAAGGTGAGGAACACCAGGCGCCACGAGTAGAAGCTGGTCAGCAATGCCGCGAACACCGCCACCGCGAAGGCGACGCCGCCCGAGGTGGTGCCGCTGGCGAAAGCCGCCTCGATGATCGCGTCCTTCGAATAGAAGCCGGCGAAGCCGAACACGCCGATGATGCCCACGCCGGTGATCGCGAGCGTGCCCGCCATCATCGCCCAGAAGGTGATCGGGATATGTTTCCGCAGGCCGCCATAATAGCGCATGTCCTGCTCATGGTGCATCGCGTGGATCACCGAGCCAGCACCCAGGAACAGCAGCGCCTTGAAGAAGGCGTGGGTGAACAGGTGGAACATCGCCGCGCCATAGGCGCCGACGCCGGCGGCCATGAACATATAGCCGAGCTGCGAGCAGGTCGAATAGGCGATGACGCGCTTGATGTCGGTCTGGGTGGTGCCCACCGTCGCCGCGAAGAAGGCGGTGGCGGCGCCGACATAGGTGACGACGTGCATCGCCGTCGGGCTCACCTCGAACATCGGCGACAGGCGGCAGACCATGAACACGCCGGCGGTGACCATCGTCGCGGCGTGGATCAGCGCCGACACCGGGGTCGGGCCTTCCATCGCGTCGGGAAGCCAGGTGTGCAGGCCGAGCTGCGCCGACTTGCCCATCGCGCCGACGAACAGCAGCAGGCAGAGCAGGGTCATCAGGTCGACCCGCGCGCCGAGGAAGCCGATCGAGGCATCGGCATAGCTGGGCGCGGCCGCCAGGATCTCGGGGATCGAGACGGTGCCGAACACCAGGAAGGTGCCGAAGATGCCGAGCGAGAAGCCGAAGTCGCCGACGCGGTTGACCACGAAGGCCTTGATCGCGGCGGCGTTGGCCGAGGGCTTGTGGTACCAGAAGCCGATCAGCAGATAGGACGCGAGACCCACGCCTTCCCAGCCGAAGAACATCTGCACCAGGCTGTCCGAGGTCACGAGCATCAGCATCGCGAAGGTGAACAGCGAGAGATAGGCGAAGAAGCGGGGCTGGCTCGGATCCTCCGACATATAGCCCCAGCTATAGAGGTGGACGAGGCTGGAGACCGAGGTCACCACCACCAGCATCACCGCCGTCAGCGTGTCGACCCGCAGCGCCCAGTCGACCATCAGGTCGCCCGACTGGATGAAGGTGAGCACCGGCACGACATGCTCGGTGATCGAGCCGGTCATGAAGCCGATGAACACCGGCCAGCTCATCGCGCAGGAGGCGAACAGCGCACCGGTGGTGATGCACTTGGCAACGGTGTTGCCGAGCATGCGGTTGCCGAGGCCCGCGACGATCGCCGCGAGCAGCGGCAGGAAGACGATTGCCGTAATCATAACCGAACGATCACCCCTTCATCCGGTTGATGTCGTCGACCGCGATCGTGCCGCGGCCACGGAAGTAGATGACGAGGATCGCGAGACCGATCGCCGCCTCGCCGGCGGCCACGGTCAGCACGAACATCGCGAAGACCTGGCCGACCAGATCGCCGAGATAGGCGGAGAAGGCGACGAGGTTGATGTTCACCGACAACAGGATCAGCTCGATCGCCATCAGGATGATGATGACGTTCTTCCGGTTCAGGAAGATGCCGAACACCCCCATCACGAACAGGATCGCCGAGACGACCAGATAATGCTGGAGACCAATCACAGCTCCACCCCCTGGCCGATGGCCGGCTTGACGTTGCGGGTCGCCTCCTCGGGCCGGCGCATGTTCTGCGCCGGGATGTTCTGCGCCTTCACGCCGCCGCGGGTGCGGTGGGTGAGCACGATCGCGCCGATCAGCGCGACGAGGAGAACCAAGCCCGCGCCCTCGAAGATGAACAGGTAGCGGGTGTAGAGAAGCGTGCCGAGCGCCTCGATATTGGGGACTTCCGACGGGATCGGCGCGACCCGCGCCGCCATGTCGATGCCGCCCGCCTGCCAGGCGCCGACCGCGAAGATCATCTCGGCCGCCAGCACGATCACCAGCAGCACGCCGAACGGCAGATATTGGGCGAAGCCCGAGCGCAGTTCCGCGAAGTCGATGTCGAGCATCATGACCACGAACAGGAACAGCACCGCGACCGCCCCGACATAGACGATGACGAGCAGCATCGCGATGAACTCGGCCCCGACGAGGATCATCAGACCCGCGGCGTTGAAGAAGGCGAGGATGAGCCAGAGCACGCTGTGCACCGGATTGCGCGCCAGGATGGTGAGCGTCCCGGAGGCGATCACCAGCGCGGCGAACAGGTAAAAGGCGATGGTCTGTATCACGGCGTTTTCACTGCCCCTTCGCGAACGGCTGGCGCTTACCGGTACGGCGCATCGGCGGCAAGGTTGGCGGCAATCGCGGGTTCCCAGCGGTCCCCGTTCGAAAGCAGCTTGGCCTTGTCGTAGATGAGCTCTTCGCGCGTCTCGGTCGAATATTCGAAATTGGGTCCCTCGACGATCGCGTCGACCGGGCACGCTTCCTGGCAGAAGCCGCAGAAGATGCACTTGGTCATGTCGATGTCGTAACGGGTGGTGCGACGCGAACCGTCGTCGCGCGGCTCGGCCTCGATCGTGATCGCCTGGGCCGGGCACACCGCCTCGCACAGCTTGCACGCGATGCAGCGCTCTTCGCCATTGGGATAGCGGCGCAGCGCATGCTCGCCGCGGAAGCGGGGCGAGAGCGGGTTCTTCTCATGCGGGTAGTTGATCGTCGCCTTGGGCTTGAAGAAATACTTCAAGGTCAGCCAGTGCGCCTTCACGAACTCCCAGAGCGTGAACGACTTGACGATGTGCGCGAGGCTCATCTCAGACTCCATAGCGGGTGAGCATCAGCCACCCCGAAACGAGGAACACCCAGAAGAGCGAGAGCGGAAGGAACACCTTCCAGCCCAGCCGCATCAGCTGGTCGTAACGATAGCGCGGCACCGTCGCCTTCACCCACGAGAAGACGAAGAAGAAGAACATCAGCTTGGCGAAGAACCAGATGATGCCCGGCACCATGTAGAGCGGCGCCCAGTCGACCGGGGGCAGCCAGCCGCCCCAGAACAGGATCGCGTTGAGGCCGCACATCAGGATGACATTGGCATATTCGCCAAGCCAGTAGAGCGCGAAGGCCATCGACGAATATTCGGTCTGGTAGCCGGCGACGAGCTCCGATTCCGCCTCGGTCAGGTCGAACGGCGCGCGCGCCGTTTCCGCCATCGCCGAGATCAGGAACACCACCGCCATCGGGAAGAGCAGCGGGTTGAAGCCATAGCCGTTGATGAAGCCGAAGATATGGGCGCGCTGCCCCTCGACGATCGCCGACATGTTGAAGCTGCCGGTCCACAGCACCACCGAGATCAGCACGAAGCCGATCGAGACTTCGTAGCTCACCATCTGCGCGGCCGCGCGGAGCGCCGAGTAGAAGGGATATTTCGAGTTCGACGCCCAGCCCGCGATGATCACGCCATAGACGCCGATCGACGAGGCCGCGAGGATGTAGAGCAGGCCGATGTTGATGTCGGCCAGCACCACGCCCGGCGCGAAGGGGATCACCGCCCACACGATCAGCGCGACCGTGAAGGTGATGATCGGCGCGATCAGGAACAGGCCCTTGTTCGCCGCCGCCGGGATGATGGTTTCCTGCAGGAACACCTTGGCGCCGTCGGCGAAGCTCTGCAGCAGGCCCCAGGGGCCTACCACGTTCGGGCCGCGGCGCAGCGCCATGGCGGCCCAGATCTTGCGATCGGCGTAGATGATCATCGCCACCGCCAGCATCAGCGGCAGGGCGATCACGAGGATGCCGATGATCGTCGATACGAACCAGGCCCATTCGAACGGCAGGCCCAGGCCCTGGAAAAAGGCGGTCATTCAGCGGCCTCCGCGAAGCTCTGCCCATGGAGCAGTTCGGCCGAGCAGCGCTGCATCGTCTCGCTGGCGCGCGCGATCGGGTTGGTCAGGTAGAAGTCCTTCACCGGATAGCCGACCGGGCCCGAGGCCTTGGCCGACGCCTTGGGAGCGGACCATTTATAAGCGGCAAGGCCCTCGACGCCGAGCGCCGGCACCTCGGCGGCCATCGCGGCGCGGAGCGCGTCGAGGCTGTCGAAGGGCAGCTTGTGGCCGAGCACTTCGCTGAGCGCGCGCAGGATCGTCCAGTCCTCGCGGGCATCGCCCGGCGGGAAGACGGCGCGGTCGCCGCGCTGCACCCGGCCCTCGGTGTTCACATAGGTGCCGGGCTTCTCGGTATAGGCGGCACCCGGCAGGATCACGTCGGCGGCCGAAGCGCCGGCGTCGCCATGATGGCCGACATAGACCTTGAAGCTCTTGTCGAATTTGCTGGCGTCGACATCGTCGGCACCGAGCAGGAACAGCAGCTTCGGCGCGGCCTCGACCAGGTCGGCGATGCCGCCCTTCTGGCCATAGCCCAGCATCAGCCCGCCCATGCGCGCGGCGGCGAGGTGGACGACATTATAGCCGTTCCAGCCGTCCTTGATCAGGCCGAGCGGCTTGACCAGCGCCAGGGTCGCGCCCTGCGCGCCCGCCTTGAGCGCACCGCCGCCGACGATCAGCGCGGGGCGCTCGGCCTTGGCGAACGCCTCGGTCACCTCTTCGGGCAGCTTGCCGAGCAGGCCCAGGTCGTTGCCGAGCCACTGGGTCTTGTAGGTGAGGTTGGTCTCCTCGCCGATCGCGTAGACCTTGGCGCCGCGCTTCACCGCCTTGCGCAGGCGGGTGTTGATCAGCGCGGCTTCCCAGCGAAGGTTGGTGCCGACCAGCAGGATCACGTCGGCGGTCTCGATGCCGGCGATCGTGCTGTTGAAGTTGACCGCGGCGAGGCTGGACACGTCATAGTCCATGCCGGTCTGGCGGCCTTCGAGCAGGGTCGAGCCCATCAGGCCGAGCAGCGCCTTGGCGGCATACATCGTCTCGCAGTCGAGCTGGTCGCCCGCGACCGCGGCGACCGACGAGCCCGCCTTCACCGCCTTGATCGCGGCGAACGCCTCGGGCCAGCTCGCCTCGACCAGCTTGCCCTGCTTGCGGACATAGGGCTTGTCGAGCCGGCGGCGGACCAGGCCGTCGACGGCGTGGCGCGTCTTGTCCGACGCCCATTCCTCGTTCACGTCCTCGTTGATGCGCGGCAGCACGCGCAGCACCTGGCGGCCACGGCTGTCGAAGCGGACATTGGTGCCCACCGCGTCCATCACGTCGATGCCAAGGGTCTTCTTGAGCTCCCAGGGACGCGCCTCGAACGCATAGGGCTTCGAGGTGAGCGCGCCGACCGGACAGAGGTCGACGACATTACCCGAAAGCTCGCTCGTCACCGCCTGCTCGAGATAGGAGGTGATCTGCATATTCTCGCCGCGATAGATCGCGCCGATCTCCTCGACGCCCGAGACTTCCTCGGCGAAGCGCACGCAGCGGGTGCACTGGATGCAGCGGGTCATCGTCGTCTTGACGATCGGGCCCATATATTTGTCGGTGACGGCGCGCTTGTTCTCGTGGAAGCGGCTCTGGCCCTTGCCATAGGCCACCGACTGGTCCTGCAGGTCGCACTCGCCGCCCTGGTCGCAGATCGGGCAGTCGAGCGGGTGGTTGATGAGCAGGAACTCCATCACCCCCTCGCGCGCCTTCTTCACCATCGGCGACTGGGTGAACACCTCCTGCTTGTCCGCGGCCGGCAGCGCGCACGACGCCTGCGGCTTGGGCGGCCCGGGCTTCACCTCGACCAGGCACATGCGGCAATTGCCGGCGATCGACAGCCGCTCATGGTAGCAGAAACGCGGGATCTCCTTGCCCGCGGCTTCGCAGGCCTGGAGCACCGTGGCGCCGGCTGGGACTTCGACTTCGATCCCGTCTACGGTCAGCTTAGGCATGGAGATCCCTTGACTTCGTCACTTGCTCGCGAGCGCCGGAGCGGTCGCGCGCTGGTAGAGAGCATCAGCCAGGGCCGCACGCAGCGCCTGGCGGTTGGCATTGAGGGTGGCGCCCTGCGGCAGGCACGAGCCCAGGGTCGGGCTCAGCGACTGGACCGCGCCCTTCTCGTCATCGCTCTGCGGAGCGGTGGCGATCAGGCTGCGGACACCATCCGGATTCTGGTCGGCGGTGCACACCGCCATCTCGTCGACGGCGGCGTTGCGGCCGGTGGCCGCGAACCAGCCGCGCTGGTAGCTGGCGCCCTGCACCGGCTGCAGCGTGTAGAGCTTCTTCTGGTCGCCCAGCGCCACTTCGGCGAGCATGCCGCGCAGCACGTCGGCCGGAACGGTGAAGCTCATGCCTTCGACATCGGCGTTGCTGATGCCGACATCGCCGCATTGCTGGCTGCGGCTGAACAGCCGGTAATAGCGGTCGAACTCGGCGGCGCTGTCGGTCGCGAGCGACGCGACCACGTCGGCGCGGCGCTTCGAGTACAGGCACTGCGCCAGCTTGTGGCCGGCCTTGGCGAGGTCGGTCTGGCTGACCTCGGCGAAGGCCGGGGTCGCGGCGGACGCGACCAGGGTCGCGCCGGCGGCCAGGACGGCAAGAAGGGAGCGTTTCATTCGGCAGCCTCCATCATGGCGCCGCCATCATTGCCCCGCTCCCGGATCCGGCGCTCCACCTCGGGGCGGAAATGACGCAACAGGCCCTGGATCGGCCAGGCGGCCGCATCGCCCAGGGCGCAGATGGTATGACCTTCGACCTGCTTGGTGACGTCGTACAACATGTCGATTTCCTCGACCCGGGCATCGCCGGTGCGCAGACGCTCCATCACCCGCCACATCCAGCCGGTGCCTTCGCGGCACGGCGTGCACTGGCCGCAGCTCTCATGCTTGTAGAAATAGCTCAGGCGGCTGATCGCGCGGACGACGTCGGTGGACTTGTCCATGACGATGACGGCGGCGGTGCCCAGACCCGAGCCCAGCGCCTTCAGGCCGTCGAAGTCCATCGGCGCGTCCATGATCTCGGCGGCCGGCACCAGCGGCACCGACGACCCGCCCGGAATCACCGCGAGCAGATTGTCCCAGCCGCCCTTGATGCCGCCGGCATGCTTGTCGATCAGCTCGCGGAAGGGGATGCCCATCGCCTCTTCGACGACGCAGGGCTTGTTCACATGGCCCGAGATCTGGAAGAGCTTGGTGCCCTTGTTGCCCTCGCGGCCGATCGACGCGAACCAGGCGGCGCCGCGACGCAGGATGGTCGGCGCCACCGCGATCGACTCGACATTGTTCACCGTGGTCGGGCAGCCATAGAGGCCCGCGCCGGCCGGGAAAGGCGGCTTCAGGCGGGGCTGGCCCTTCTTGCCCTCGATGCTCTCGATCTGGGCGGTTTCCTCGCCGCAGATATAGGCACCGGCGCCGCGATGGACGAAGACGTCGAAATCATAGCCCGAGCCGGCGGCGTTCTTGCCGAGCAGGCCGGCGGCATAAGCCTCTTCCACGGCGGCGAAGAGCACCTTCGCCTCGTAGATGAACTCGCCACGGATGTAGATATACGCCGCGCGCGCGCGCATCGCGAAGCCGGCGACCAGCGCGCCCTCGATCAGCTTGTGCGGATCGTGGCGGATGATCTCGCGGTCCTTGCACGAACCGGGTTCGGACTCGTCGGCGTTGATCACCAGGAAGCTGGGCTTACCCGGCTTCGGCTCCTTGGGCATGAAGCTCCACTTCATGCCGGTCGGGAAGCCCGCGCCGCCGCGACCGCGCAGGCCGCTAGCCTTGATGTCCTCGATGATCTGATCGGGGCCACGCTCGAGCAGCTTCTTGGTGTTGTCCCAGTCGCCGCGCTTGCGCGCCGCCTCCAGGTTCCAGGGCTGGAAACCATAGAGGTTCGTGAAGATGCGATCCTTGTCCTCAAGCATGGGTCAGACCTTCTTCCCGAACAACTTCTCGGCCAAAAAATAGACGGCCACCCCGATTGCGATCGCGATGACCACGCCCAGCAGCTTGAACGCCAGCTTGAGCAGCACGACCGCCACGACGATCGTGACGATGATGGCGAGCAGGCCGCTCATGCCGGAGCATCCCAACGGCCCCTGTAATCATGATTTTCGGAGACCATCTCGACCAGGGTGGTCGGGCCGCCCTCGGGGCAGCTCGTCTGGCGCTCGATCGCCGGGCCGATCTTCGGCTGCTCGCCCTTGGCCAGCGCCTCGAGGATCGCGGTGGTCGTCTCGAAGGTCAGGTCTTCGTAATTGTCGTCGTTGATCTGCACCATCGGCGCATTGGCGCAGGCGCCCAGGCACTCGACCTCGGTGAGGGTGAACAGGCCGTCGGCCGTGGTCGCGCCCTTCTTCATGCCCTTCTTGTAGCAGGCCTCGAGCACGTCGTCGGAGCCACGCAGCATGCACGGCGTCGTGCCGCACACCTGGACGTGATAGCGGCCGACCGGCGCCAGATTATACATGGTGTAGAAGCTCGCGACTTCCAGCACGCGGATATAGGCCATGCCCAGCTGGTTGCCGATATATTCCATCACCGGAACCGGCAGCCAGCCCTGGGTCTGGGTCTCGGCGCCCACCTGGCGCTGGGCCAGGTCGAGCAGCGGCATCACCGCCGACTGCTGGCGGCCCGGCGGATAGCGGGCGATGATCTTCTTCGCCTGCTCGGCATTGTCGGAGGACCAGGCGAAATTGCCCCAGCGCGCGCGGGTCTCGGCCTCGTCGGGGATATGGGCTGCGTCAGCCATCAGTCGAACTCACCATTCAGGAAGCGGCGGTGCTCGGTCAGGGTAAGCTTGATCGCCTTCGCCATGCCAGCAGCCACCATGACAACCGACAGACAGAGCATCAGCGCAAGCAAGCCATACACATCCAGAGCACGGATCGCGGAAATAGCGGAGATGACCAGGGTCATCACCCCTTCCGCTGCGAGCGGCGCCAGGACGACCATCAAAATGGCCGCCGCCAGCAAGGCTCCAGCACCGATCGCCAGACGCCCCCGGTGGCTATGAGCGACCGCGGCCATCAGCGAACGAACTCCACGCGCGACACCTTGTCGCCTTCGAAACTATAGATGCTCATCACCTCGAACGGCTCGGCGTCCTTAGAGCGGAACACCTTTTCGTGGAGGAGGACATAGTCGCCGAGCTGCTGGCCCGAGACGATCTCGGCCCGGTTCTCGGGGAATTGCGCGAACATCGCCTTGAGGCCGTCGCGGACGCCCTCCTTGCCGTCGCGCAGCACGTCGCCGCGATAGCCCGCCTCGGCGGCATCGTCGGTCATCAGCGCGACATAGGCGTCGGCGTCCTGCGCGTTGTAGTGCGCGATCATCTGCTCGGCGGTCGACAGCTTGCTCACCGGTCGCACTCCCCGAACACCACGTCGATCGCGGAGAGGACGGCGGTGGTGTCGGCCAGCATGTGGCCCTTCATCATGAAGTCCATCGCCTGGAGATGGCTGAACGCGGTCGGACGGATCTTGCAGCGATACGGCTTGTTGCTGCCGTCGGAGACCAGATAGACGCCGAACTCGCCCTTCGGGCTCTCGGTGGCGACATAGACGTCGCCGGCGGGGACGTGGAAACCCTCGGTGTAGAGTTTGAAGTGGTGGATCAGCGCTTCCATCGAGCGCTTCATCTCGCCGCGCTTGGGCGGCACCACCTTGCGGTCGAGGCTTGCGATCGGCCCTTCGGGCATCTCGGCGATGCACTGCCGGATGATCTTCGCCGACTGGCGGACCTCCTCGACGCGGACCATGAAGCGATCATAGCAGTCGCCCCTTGTGCCGACCGGGATCTCGAAGTCCATGCGGTCATAGACGTCGTAGGGCTGCGCCTTGCGGATGTCCCAGGCGATGCCGGCGGCGCGGATCATCGGGCCCGAGAAGCCCCAGGCGATCGCGTCTTCCTTGCTGACGGTGCCGATGTCGACATTGCGCTGCTTGAAGATGCGGTTGTCGGCCACCAGGCTGATCGCGTCCTCGAACAGGCGCGGCAGGCGGGTGTCGAGCCAGTCGCCGATGTCGGTGAGCAGCTTCAGCGGCACGTCCTGGTGCACGCCGCCCGGCCGGAAATAGGCCGAGTGCATGCGGGCGCCCGAGGCGCGCTCGAAGAAGTTGAGGCAGTCCTCGCGGATTTCGAACAGCCACAGGTTCGGGGTCATCGCGCCGACGTCCATGACGTGGCTGCCCAGGTTGAGCATGTGGTTGCAGATGCGGGTCAGCTCGGCGAACAGCACGCGCAGATATTGCGCGCGCAGCGGCACTTCGAGCTGGAGCAGCTTCTCGATCGCCAGGACGTAGCTATGCTCCATGCCGAGCGGCGAGCAATAGTCGAGCCGGTCGAAATAGGGCAGCGCCTGGAGATAGGTCTTGTATTCGATCAGCTTCTCGGTGCCGCGATGAAGCAGGCCGACATGCGGGTCGACGCGCTCGACGATCTCGCCGTCCAGCTCCATCACCATGCGCAGCACGCCGTGCGCCGCGGGGTGCTGCGGACCGAAGTTGATCGTGTAGTTCTGGATCTCGGTTTCGCCCTGCTGGGCGTCCGGGGTCAGGGTCTCGTAGGTCGAAGCCATTACTTCTTCTCCCCCGGTGCATGGGGATCGGCCTTGCCGGCGCCGGTCTGGGCCGGGCTGTCGGTGGTCTTCGGGGTGGGCGGCGGCGCCTGGGCGGCCACCGGCTCCGGATCCTTCTTCGCGGGCGCCGGGCTCGGCGCGCCGGGCTGGGTCGGCGAGACCTTCTCGTCGCCCGGCAGGATATAGTCGGCGCCTTCCCACGGGCTCATGAAGTCGAAGCTGCGGAAGTCCTGGGCCAGCTTCACCGGCTCATAGACGACGCGCTTGTGCGCTTCCGAATAGCGCAGCTCGACATAGCCGGTCAGCGGGAAGTCCTTGCGCTGCGGATGGCCGCGGAAGCCATAGTCGGTGAGGATGCGGCGCAGGTCGGTGTTGCCCTCGAAGAGGACGCCGTACATGTCGAACACCTCGCGCTCGAGCCAGCCGGCCACCGGCCACAGTCCGGTCACCGACGGCACCGGCCGGACCTCGTCGGTGCCGACATGGACGCGGATGCGATGGTTCTTGGTCAGGCTGAGGAGGCAATAGACCACCTCGAAGCGCTCGGCGCGATCGGGATAGTCGACCCCGGCGATCTCCATGAGCTGCTGATAGGCGAGCTCGTCGCGCAGGATGCGCATCGTCTCGACCAGGCTCGCCCGCTCGACATGGAGGGCATATTCGCCGACGCATTCGCGCGCTTCGATTAGCCGGGCGCCGAGCGCCGCCGAGGCGATCTCGGCAAAGCCCTCGCTGGAGGCGAAGCGCGGGAAGCTATGGGTGGTCTCGGTCATCGCTCAGCGCTCCAGCGTGCCGACGCGGCGGATCTTCCGCTGCAGCTGCATGATGCCATAGAGAAGCGCCTCGGCGGTCGGCGGGCAGCCCGGGACATAGATGTCCACCGGCACGATGCGGTCGCAGCCGCGCACCACCGAATAGCTGTAATGATAATAGCCGCCGCCATTGGCGCAGCTGCCCATCGAGATGACGTATTTCGGCTCCGACATCTGGTCGTAGACGCGGCGGAGCGCCGGGGCCATCTTGTTGCACAGCGTACCGGCGACGATCATCACGTCCGACTGGCGCGGGGAAGCGCGCGGCGCGGCGCCGAAGCGCTCCAGGTCGTAGCGCGGCATGTTGACGTGGATCATCTCCACCGCGCAGCAGGCCAGGCCGAAGGTCATCCACCACAGCGAGCCGGTGCGGGCCCACTGGAACAGTTCCTCGGTCGAGGTGACGAGGAAGCCCTTGTCGTTGACCTCCGCCTGAAGCGACTTGAAGAAATCGGCGTCAGGGGCAACCACCGCACCCTCCTGGGGATGTGCATTGGCGGCCGGGTCGAGGATCACTCCCATTCCAGCGCTCCCTTCTTCCACGCATAGATATAACCGATGGTCAGCTCGACCAGAAACACCATCATCGACAGCCAGCCAGTGAAGCCGATCCCGCCGAGCGAGACCGCCCAGGGATAGAGGAAGGCCGCTTCGAGGTCGAAGATGATGAAGAGGATGGCGATCAGGTAGAAGCGCACGTCGAACTGCGCGCGGCTGTCCTCGAACGCCGGGAAGCCGCACTCATATTCGGCGAGCTTCTCAGGGTTGGGCTTGTGCGCGCCGGTCAGGCGGCCAACGGCCATCGGCAGGAAGACGAAGGCGCTGGACAAGACGAGCGCGACCCCGAGGAAAAGCAGGATCGGCAGATATCCGGCGGCGACTGACGCCATGGAAGAAACTCCGAGCATGATGCCGGGAATCCGGCCTTTGGGCGTTCGTTTAGGCGTGCCGCATCTGCGAAGCAAGCCGTGGAGGAGTGAGAATGATTCGCAATTAGGTCCCGGGATTCCGGGGCTTTTCTCGCAATCGCCGGCGCAGCAACGATCCTTCCGGCGCAAGCCGGAAAAGGAGATTGTTCAACCAGCGGAAACCGCGACGAAATCCGGCTCTCGCCGGAATCGTCCGGTGACGTCAGAGACCCTTCAGGCCCTGGGCGACGAGCTTGTGGAGCTTGGTCGCGAGACCGTCATTGGTCGCGAGATATTCGTTACGCTCGTGCATCTTGTCGCCGCCGCGGAAGTCGCTGACGAAGCCGCCGGCCTCGCGCACGAGCAGGATGCCCGCCGCCACGTCCCAGATCTTGAGGTGCGACTCCCAGAAGGCGTCGTAGCGCCCGGCAGCGACCCAGGCGAGGTCGAGCGCCGCCGAGCCATAGCGGCGGATGCCCGCCACTTCGGGGGCGACCGAGGCGAAGATCGAGGTCCACTGGCGGAAATCGCCATGGCCCAGGAAGGGGATGCCGGTGGCAACCAGCGCCTCCGACAGGTCGCGCCGCGCCGAGACGCGCAGGCGCTGGCTCTGCAGCCAGGCGCCACGGCCCTTCTCGGCCCAGAAGCTCTCGTCGGTGAGCGGCTGATAGACCAGGCCCTGCGTCACCTCGCCGCGCACATGCCCGGTGCGCGGCTCCTCGACCGCGATCGAGATCGCGAAGTGCGGCATGCCGTGGAGGAAGTTTGTGGTGCCGTCGAGCGGATCGATGATCCAGCGCGGCTTCGACGGATCGCCCTCGATCTCGCCGCCCTCTTCCAGGATGAAGCCCCAATCGGGCCGCGCCTTGCGCAGTTCCTCGACCAGGGTCTGCTCGGCGCGCTTGTCGGCCATCGACACGAAGTCGGCCGGGCCCTTGCGACTCACCTGGAGCTGCTGGACCTCGTTGAAGTCGCGCCGAAGCCGCGGCGCGGCCTTGCGTGCCGCGCGATCCATGACGGTGATGAGGCCGGAATGGGCAACCATAAACTCAAAACTCCCCCCTCCGGCGTCGGAGGGGTTGGGGGTGGGCGGCATGGCCGGGAGGCACGGTGCCCCTCGACGATGCCCTGAAACAAGAAGAGGCGGGAAGGCTCGCTACGCTCGCCACCCACCCCTCGATCCCCTCCCCGGCAGGGAGGGGAAACAGGCATCAATCCGCGCGGCGGACGTAGGTCTGCTCGTAGACGTCGACGACGATGCGGGTGCCGCTCGAGATATGCGGGGGCACCATCACGCGCACGCCATTGTCGAGCAGCGCCGGCTTGTAGCTGGACGAGGCGGTCTGCCCCTTCACCACGGCGTCGGCCTCGACGATCAGCGCCTCGACGGTGTCGGGCAGCTGCACCGAGATCGGGCGCTCGTCATAGAGCTCCATCACGACGTCCATGCCGTCGTTCAGGAACGACGCGGCGTCACCGAGCAGGTCGCGCGGCAGCGTGATCTGTTCGTAGCTGTCCTTGTCCATGAAGGTCAGGTCGTCGCCCTCGGCGAACAGGAACTGGAAATCCTTGGTGTCCAGGCGGACGCGCTCGACCGTCTCGGCCGACCGGAAACGGACGTTGTTCTTGCGGCCGTCGATCAGATTCTTCATCTCGACCTGCATATAGGCGCCGCCCTTGCCAGGCTGCGTGTGCTGGATCTTCACAGCGCGCCAGATGCCGCCTTCATATTCGATGATGTTGCCGGGACGAATGTCCACGCCGCTGATCTTCATGGTCCACCTGATGTTCAAGGATTTGAAAGAGCCGGCGGGGGCCATAGCTGCAAGGGGGAAAAAGGGCAAGGCGAGTCCCTTTCACCCTGATCGTCACCCCAGCGAAGGCTGGGGTCTCGGGAGGCTCTCGCGCTTCGCTGCTCCCGAGATGCCAGCCTTCGCTGGCATGACGAAAATTGGGATCACCCCAGCCGCGCCGCCGTCTTCGCCGTCCAGCGGTAGAGCCCCACCAACAGCGCGATCACGATCAGGGTGCCGGCCGCCATCGCCGCGCCCTCATGCCCCTCGCCGATCAGCGCGAGCGGGGCGCCGCTGCCGGTCGCCACGATCAGCCCGGCGAGCAGCACTCCGAACAGGCTTTCGCCGACGATGAAGCCCGAGGCGAGCAGCACGCCCATGCGCTGCGAGACGGGATCGCGGCGGCGGCGCTCATAGGTCCAGCCGATCACCGCGCCGATCACCACCGGCAGGGTCGCCGACATCGGCAGGTAGATGCCGATGCCCACCGCCAGCGGTGGCAGGCGCAGCCATTTGCGGTGGCCCATCCAGGCGTCGAGCGCGACCAGCAGCAGGCCGATGACCGCGCCGATCCCGATCATCCCCCAGTCGAGCCCCTCGCCCAGGATGCCGCGCGCCAGGCCGGCGATCAGCGTCGCCTGCGGCGCGGGCAGCGGGCTGGCCGGGGTGGGCAGGCCGGTGCCGGGCAGCGGCGCGAAGCCATAAGCGGCGTTGAGCAGGTCGAGGATCGGCGGGATCGCCAGCGACCCGGCGAGCACGCCGAACATCAGCGCCACCTGCTGCTTCCAAGGCGTCGCGCCGACCAGCTGGCCGGTCTTCAGATCCTGGAGATTGTCGTTCGAGATCACCGCGCAGGCCAGCACCAGCCCGGTGACGAACAGCGCGAAGGCGACGAGGTGCGGCCCCGCGCCCGCTCCGGCGATCGGCTGGACGCCCACCGCCAGCAGCAGCGCCGAGCCAAGCACGCCGAGGATGGCGAGCCCCGAGACCGGGCTGTTCGACGAGCCGATCAGCCCCGCCATATAGCCGCAGATCGCTGCCACGAAGGCGCCCATGACGAGCACATAAAGGTAGAAGCCGCCGGCCAGCGACAGCGCGAGCGGGGCGAGCGGCCCCTGGCTCGCGAAATACCAGAGCAGCGCCGCGATCGGCAGCGCGACCAGCGCGACGATGATGCCGAGCCAGCCGACCGACAGGTCCTGCTCCTCGATCGCCAGCACCGTGCCTTCCACCTTGCGCGCCTTCGACGAGGCGATCGCGCTCGCCATGCCCCGCCACAGCGGGCGGGCGAGCTTGCCCATCGTCCAGATCGCCGCCGCGCCGATCACGCCGGCGCCCAGGAAGCGCACCTGGCCCGAGAACACCGCGAGCGCGGCCTCCTCGGCCGGGCCGGGCGCCGCAGCGATCGCCGACAGGATCGGAGTGGCGATGCCGAAGGCGATGACGAGGCCCAGCCCCATCGCCAGCCCCACCGAGATGCCGACCAGATGGCCCGCCCCCAGCAGCGCGAAGGACAGCGAGGTCCACAGGCCGGTCGCCGCATAGCTGCCGCCGAGTCGGAACCAGGTCGACGCCTCGGAGGCGGCGAGTCGGGTGGCGGTGAGCAGCGCGAAACCGATCGAGGCGGTCGACCCGACCAGGATGGTGCGCAGGCCCGCCTGCGCCTCGGCCGCGCCCTCGGCGGTGCCGGTGCCGACCTTGAGCACTTCGGCGGCGGCGACCCCCTCGGGATAGGGCAGGTCCGATCCGGTGACGAGCGCGCGGCGCAGCGGCACCGACAGGACCACGCCCATCATCCCGCCCGCCGCGCAGAGCAGGAAGCTCTGCCAGAAGGGGAAGCCCTGCCACCAGCCGACCATCACCAGCCCGGGCAGCACGAAGATGACCGAGGCGATGCAGCCCGCCGCCGAAGCGACCGTCTGGACGATGTTGTTCTCGTGGATCGTGCCACCGCGCAGCAGGCGCAGCACCGCCATCGAGATCACCGCGGCCGGAATCGAGGTGGCGAAGGTGAGGCCCACCTTGAGCCCCAGATAGACGTTCGCCGAGGTGAAGACGAAGGTGATGAGAATGCCGAGGATGATTCCCCGGACCGTCAGCTCGCGGCGAACCGCCTCCACCATTGCTGTTGCCATTCAGCCCGTCTCCGCCTTGCCAAGGCCCCAGCATGGCGGGCGCGGGCCGCGCTGGCAATCCATCGCCCCGGCGATGGTGCGGGTGCGAGCGATTCTCGACGCGCCCGCAACGAACTTACAAGGGTGATCATTAGAATCGACGTATTATCAATGGCTTGTAATTTTTCTCGCGTATGCAGCAATTTTTTACTTGCAAAGATCCGTTCGCAGCTGCACAAAGAACGGGCCTTTCAGGCATCCTCTCCTAAAACTTTCAAGGCCGGTCCCCTCGGGATCGGCCTCTTTTTTTGTCTTTTTTCCCAAATGGTGCAGTGCGTTGGCAGGCACAAATGCTACCGCTATCATTGTCCAAATGGTGACGATGCGTGTCTGGTTTTTTGTTTTTGGCCTCAGGCGCCGGAGTCTTTTGTGAGGCCTCAGGCGCCGGCGGTCGCATCCGCGACCTTGGCTAGTCTCGCATAAGCTCGGGCGGCCGTTCGGCCTTGCGGACCCTGCGGGTCCGTTCGGTCGCATTATCGTAGCGATGAGATCGGCGTCGGAGCCCGTCAGGGCTCCGCAAGCGCGAACGCGCGGCCGAGCTTATGCGAGGATAGCCAAGCAGGGCGGATGCCCTGCGCCCGGCGCCTGAGGGCCAATCAAAAAACCTCGGCGCCTCTACGAGGCGTCGAGAATAAAGCTCCGCACCTGCGGGTAGATCTGGTTGTCCCATTTGCGGCCGCTGAACACGCCATAATGGCCGACCCCGGCCTGGAGATAATGGCGCTTCATGTGCGGGCGCAAGCTGGTGCACAGGTCGTGCGCCGCCGCGGTCTGGCCGACCGCGCAGATGTCGTCGCGCTCGCCCTCGATCGTCAGCAGCGCGGTGCGCTTGATCGCGCCGCAGTCGACCCGCTGGCCGCGATAGTCGAGTTCGCCCTTCGCCAGCAGCGCGCGCTGGAACACCCGGTCGATCGTCTCGAGATAGAATTCGGCGGTCAGGTCGAGCACCGCGAAATATTCGTCGTAGAAGGTGCGGATCGTCTGCGCCTGCTCCACCTCGCCATCGGCCATATATTGGTAGAGCGCGCGATGCTGGTCGAAATGGCGGCCCGAGTTCATCGACATGAAAGCGCTGAGCTGCAGGAAACCCGGATAGACCTTGCGCCCGCGCCCGGCATAGCGACCCGGCACGGTGTGGATCAGATTGTCCTCGAACCACTGGAATTCATGGTCATTGGCCAGCTTGTTGACCAAGGTCGGGCTGATCCGCACGTCGACCGGCCCGCCCATCAGGGTCAGGCTGCGCGGCGTGGCGGGATTCGCGTCCTTCGACATCAGCGCCACCGCGACGAGCGCCGGCACGCAGGGCTGGCACACCGCGACCATGTGGACCGGCGGGCCGATCTCGCCCAGGAAATGGACGAGATGGTCGACATAGTCGTCGAAGCCGAACTCGCCCGCGCTCAGCGGGATGTCGCGCGCATTCTTCCAATCGGTGATGTAGACGTCATGGTCGCGCAGCAGGGTATGCACCGTGTTGCGGAGCAGGGTGGCGAAATGGCCCGAGATCGGCGCCACCAGCAGCACCTTGGGCTGTTCGGTCGATCCGTCGTCCTTGGCGAAATGGAGCAGGTCGCAAAAGGGGGTGGCAGCCACCACCTCCTCGCGCACCGCGACCTCGCTGTTGCCCGACAGCACCGTACCGATGCCATAGGCCGGCCGGTCGGCGGTGACCTTGGTGTTGGCGACCATGTCGAGCGCGGCGAAGACGCTGTTGGCGAGCGGTTCCTGGCCGAAACGGCCCAGCATCGGCCGGCTATTCAGCCCGGCCGTAGCGAACTGGCGGAAGGGTTCCGCCATGTCCGTCATCGCCTGATAAAACTGGTACAGCATCCGTCGGCCACATCTCCACGCGATCCCCGCCGACGGCCCCGAACGGCCGCGAGAATCCCGCCATGCCGCCATCTAGGCCGTTTATGCTGCACCGCGCCATAAAATTTTGACGCGCCCGCGCATTTGGTGCCATGATCCCGGCGATAAGGGGATGTCGATGCCGCACGCCGTGTTGACGCTTTCGAGCCGCAACTACTCGTCCTGGTCGCTGCGGGGCTGGCTGCTCTGCCGCCTCGCCGGGCTCGACCTGACCGAGGAACTGGTGCCGATCGACGCGCCGGGGCAGCGGGCCGAACTCCTCCTCCTCTCCCCCTCGGTGCTGGTGCCGCGACTCACCCATGAGGGCGCCAGCGTGTGGGACACCCTGGCGATTGCCGAATATCTGCACGAGAGCTTCCCTGACGCAGGGCTCTACCCTGCCGACAAGCTGGCCCGCGCGCATTGCCGCTCGGTCTCGGGCGAGATCCATTCGGGTTTCCACAATCTGCGCTCGGCGCTGCCGATGAACCTGAAGGCGCGGCACGACAGCTTCCGCCTGTTCGCCGGCGCCCGGCCCGACATCGATCGCATCCAGGCGATCTGGCAGGACTGCATCGCGCGCTATGGCGGCCCCTGGCTGTTCGGCGCGAAGCCCAGCGTCGCCGACGCGATGTTCGCGCCAGTCGCCACCCGCTTCGTCACCTATGCGATCCCGCTCGATCCGGTCTCGCGCGCCTATGTGAAGACGATCACCGACTGGCCGCTGATCCAGTCATGGACCAAGGCGGCGCTCGCCGAGCCCGAAGAGGTCGAGGAATTGGACGCGGAGTTCTGACCTTTCAGATCCTCCCTGCGGCGAAGCCGTGGGGAGGGGGACCGTCCGCATAGCGGATGGTGGAGGGGTCTTCGACCTCTCGTCCACCGCTGATCCCGGGCTTCTGCCCTACCCCTCCACCACTCGCTTCGCGAGCGGTCCCCCTCCCCGTCCTTCGGACAGGGAGGATCTTTTCTCAGTTACGGTCCGCCAGCTTCCGCTCCCACCCCAGCGCATGCGCGACGATCGTGTCGAGGTCGGCGAGCTTGGGACGCCAGGGGGTGGTCGCCAGGATGCGGCTGTTGTCGGCGACCAGCGCGTCGGGGTCGCCCGCGCGGCGCGGTTCCATCTTGCGGACCACCTCGGTCCCCGCGATCCGGTCGACCGAGTCGAGCACTTCGAGGACCGAGAAGCCCCGGCCATAGCCGCAGTTCATGATATGGCTGGTCTTCGGATCGGCGATCAGCGTGTCGAGCGCGTGGAGATGCGCGTCGGCCAGGTCGCTGACATGGATATAGTCGCGCACCCCGGTGCCGTCGGGGGTGGCATAGTCGGTACCGAACACCGCCACGCTCGCCCTCCGGCCCAGCGCCGCTTCCACCGCCACCTTGATCAGATGAGTCGCGCCCGCCGTCGACTGACCGCTGCGGCCCTGCGGATCGGCGCCGGCGACGTTGAAATAGCGCAGCGCGCAATAGTTGAGCGGATGGGCGAAGGCGACGTCGCCCAGCATCGCCTCGGTCATCAGCTTCGACATGCCATAGGGGTTGATCGGCAGCTTCGGCAGATCCTCGCGCACCGGGATCACCTCGGGGATGCCGTAGGTGGCGGCGGTCGAGGAGAAGATGAAGTGGCCGACCCCGCCCTTCACCGCGCTCTCGATCAGGCTGCGGCTCTTGGCGGTGTTGTTGTGATAATATTTGAGCGGGTTCTCGACCGATTCGGGGACCACCACCGAGCCCGCGAAATGCATGATCGCGCCGATCCCGTCCTCGGCGATGATCTTCGCGACCAGCGCCTCGTCGGCGATGTCGCCTTCATGGAAGGTCGCGCGCGCGTCCACCGCCCAGCGGAAGCCCGTCACCAGATTGTCGATCACCGACACTTTCCACCCGGCGTCGAGCAGGGCGAGCACCGCATGGCTGCCGATATAGCCGGCACCGCCGGTGACGAGCACGGAGAAGGGCTTGGAGGCTTGGTCGGTCATGCGGTGGACTATCCCCAGAAAAGATGACGGCTCAAATCATGCTGCGGCGCACCAGCATCCGCAAGCCGTCAGAGCGTCGGTTCAGCGCGGCAGAACCGACACCAGTCCCGCCGCGAAGGCGATGCGCACCGCCTCGGCCACGCTGCGCACACCCAGCTTATCCATCAAATTGGCGCGGTAAATCTCCACGGTGCGCGGGCTGATGTCGAGTTCATAGGCGATGATCTTGTTCGCCTTGCCGTCGATCAGGCCCAGCAGCACGTCCTTCTCGCGCGGGGTGAGCCGGTCGATGCCGTCGCGCGCCGACTGGATCGCGCTCGCCTCGCGCTCGCGGTCCTCGATCCGGGCGAAGCCGCCTTCGAGCGCGCTGAGCAGCATGCGATTATCATAGGGCTTCTCGATGAAATCGATCGCGCCGGCCTTCATCGCCTCCACCGCGATGCCGATGTCGCCCTGCCCGGTGAGCAGGATCGTCTCGTAGCGGTCGTCGATCTCCTGCAGCCGGCGTAGCACCTCGAGCCCGTGCATGCCGGGCATGTTGAGATCGAGCAGCACGCAGCCCGCGTCCATCAGCGGCATCGCATCGAGAAACGCCTCGCCCGAGGCGAAGCTGTGGGTGATGAACCCGCCCGCCGCCTCCAGCAAGGTCTCCACCGAGTAGCGCAGCCCGTCGTCGTCATCGACGATGTAGATATGCCGTTCGTTCATCGCTTCTCGTCCTCCATCGCCTGGAGCGTGAAGCGGAAGGAGGCGCCGCCGCCGGGCGCCGAATCCGCCGAGAGCTGACCGCCATGGGCCTCGACGATACGGCGCGAGATGGCGAGGCCGAAGCCCAGCCCCTCGCGCTTCGTGGTGGTGAAGGGCCGGAACAGATATTCGAGCATTTCGGGATCGATGCCCGGCCCCGAATCCTTGACTTCCACTTCGATCAAATTGTCTCTCACCAGCTTGGTGGACAGCATCAGGTCGTGCGGGCCGCCGCCATGCGTCGCCATCGCGTCGGCGGCATTACGGATCAGATTGACCAGCACCTGCTGAATCTGGATGCGATCGCACAGGACCAGCCTGTCTTCCTTCTCGAAATGATAGGCAAGGCGGATTCCGAAGGCGCTGCTGTTGAACAGCGCCAGCGCCGCCGCCTCGCGCGCCAGGCCGGGCAAGGGCTCGGCCCGCATGTCCGCCTCGCCGCGCAGGATGAAGGCGCGCAGGCGACGGATGATCTCGCCGGCGCGGCTCGCCTGCTCGCCCGCCCGGCCGATGGCGTGGCGCAGCCGCGGCTCCTGGCCGGTCTCGCCATTTTCCAGCATCAGCTCGACCGCGCCGAGGAAATTGACGATCGCCGACAAGGGCTGGCTCAGCTCATGCGCGAGCGCGGCGGCCATCTCGCCCATCATGCCCAGCCGCGAGACCTGCATCAGGTCGTTGTTCATGCGGCGGAAGCGTTCCTCGCTGGCGATCGCCGGGCGCATGTCGCGCCCCAGCACCACGAACATGCGGATCCCCTCCACCACCGCATCGCCGATCACGAAGGAGATCGGTACCAGCTCACCATCGGCGCGGCGGATGTTGATGGGCAGCGGCCAGGGATTGTCGGGCCCGCGATTGACCGCGGCGGCGAGATCGCGGCGGATCGCACTGCGCCCGCGATCGTCGTCGACCAGGTCGACCAGCTTGCGGCCGAGCAACTCCTGTTCGCCATAGCCCAGCATCCGGCAGGCCATCGCGCTGCAGGCGCGGACGATGCCGCGCTCGGTGCACACGAACAGCGCGTCGGGCACCGTCGCCAGGATCGCGCGCCGCTCGGCCTCGCCCGCCCGCAGCGCCCGTTCGCGCTCGCGCCGCTCGGTGACGTCGAGATGGGTGCCGAGCAGGCCGATCGCACGCCCGCCATCGTCGCGGATGATCCGCGCCCAGCCCTCGGCAAGACGCGGCGATCCGTCCTGGTGGACATAGTCGAACTCGAAATGGAGGCGATCCTCGTCGCTGGCGAGCGCCGATTCGATCAGCCGGTTCATCTGGCGCTGATGGGCATCGCCGTCGGCCGCCGCCATGGCGGCGATATCCTCGCTCCCCAGCGCGCGGCCAAAGAAGGTCTCGCCGCTCGTCGCCCAGATCAGCCGCCGATCGACCAGGTCGAGCTCTTAGATGAAGATGCCCTGCACCGAGACGGCGGTGGCGAGCCGCGCCTCGCTGAGCCGCAGCGCATTCTCGGCGCGCCGCCATTCGGTGACGTCGGTCACCGAGATCACCGCCGAATAGCGGCCGACACCGTCGCCGACCAGTTTGACATGATCGTGGATCACCAGTTGCCGGCCGTCGCGATGGCGCTCCAGCAGCTCCGAATGGAGCCGCCCCTCGCGCCGCAGCCGCGTCCACAGTTCCTCGGCCGGCACGGTGATCTCGCTGTGGAGCAGTTCGGGCCGCTTGCGGCCGATCGCCTCCTCGGCGCTCCAGCCGTACAGTTCCTCACAGCCCCGCGACCAGTGGCGGATGACATTCTGATCGTCGATGATCATCACCGCGCAGAGCTCCAGCGCGTCGCCCAGTTCGCGCCGCGCCAGCCGTTCGCTCGCCGCCCGGACCCAGCGCGCACGCACCAGGCCGGCGCCGCTCGCAACGATGGCCAGCAACGCCGGAAGACGGAGGGTCTGGCGCTTGGCAGCAAGGCGCTGCGCCACGCGCGGCAAGGTTTTTTCGGCCCCCGTCGGTCTATCCCCTTTCATCTCGCGGGATGATCCTGGGGATATAGTAGCACTCCGGTAAATTACGGAAAAGCCGCAGCTTTGGATGGGCTCGAACGGCGGCTATCAGCCCGGCCGGTGCGCCGCCATCGCCAGGATCGCGCGGGCCTGGTCGAGGTGGAGCCGCTCCACCATCTCACCGCCCACCCGGATCGCGCCGCGCCCCGCATTTTCGGGCCGTTCGAACGCCGCGATCGCCGCCTCGGCCCAGGCCACCTCGTCGGCGCCGGGGCTGAAGGCGCGGTTGGCGGTGTCGATCTGGCGCGGGTGGATCAGGGTCTTGCCGTCGAAACCATAGGCCCGCGCCTCCAGGCTCTGGCGCTCCAGCCCGGCTTCGTCGTCGAACGCGTTGTAGACACCGTCGAGGATGGCGAGGCCATGGCCCTTGGCCGCCGCCACCGCCATCGCCATCATCCCCAGGAAGGGCGTCCGCTCGACGGTGAGCCGCGCGCCCATCTCCTTGGCGAGGTCGTTGGTGCCCAGCACGAAGGCGGCCGGGCGGGTCGACATGGCCTCGGCGATCGCATCGAGGCGGAAGATCGCCTGGCTGGTCTCGACCATCGCCCAGAAGCCCATCGTCGCGGGGGCGCCGGCGAGCGCGGCATGATAGCGCGCCACCGTCTCGGCATCGCCCACCTTGGGCGCCAGCACCGCGTCGGCACCCGATGTAGCGGCCGCTACAAGATCATCCTCGGCCCAGGGCGTGCCCAGCGCGTTGACCCGGATCACCAGTTCGCGGTCGCCGAAGCCACCGTCGCGCACCGCCGCCACCGCATTGGCGCGCGCCTCGGCCTTCGCCTCGGGCGCCACCGCATCCTCCAGATCGAGGATCACCACGTCGCAAGGCAGCGAGCGCGCCTTCTCGATCGCACGCGTGTTCGAGGCGGGCATGTAGAGCGCGCTGCGGCGCGGGCGGATGGTCATGAAGGCTCCCCGATGATTCCTCCCCGGAACGGGGAGGGGGACCACCCGCAGGGTGGTGGAGGGGCGGCGCCGAGGCGCCGTCTGCGACGGCTTCCCCTCCACCATGCTACGCATGGTCCCCCTCCCCTGCATCGCAGGGGAGGAATTATCAATGGACGAAGCGGGCGACGACCTCGCGATAGGAACGGCTGACCTTCACCTGGGCGCCCGAATCGAGCACCAGGAAACATTCGCCGTTGGTGTGCGGCTTCACCTGGCGGACGAGGTCGAGATTGACGATCGTCGAGCGATGGACGCGCTGGAAGCGGCGCGGATCGAGCCGCTTCTCCAGATCCTTCATCGTCTCGCGCAGGATCAGCGTGTTGTCGCCGGTATAGATGCACATATAGTCGCCGGCGGCATCGATGCGCTCGATCGTGTCGACGTCGACCCGGAAGATCTGGCCGCGATCCTTGATGTTGATCATCTTCTCGAAGCGGTTCGAGGCCGGCGCGTCGTCGCTTTCGCCCATCGTGTCGACCGCCTCGGGGGCGACCTCGGCGAGCACTTCCTTCAGGCGGCCCACCTCCTCGATGCCCTTCTTCTCGGCCAGGCGCTGACGCACCCGGTCGAGCGTGTCGGCGAGGCGCTGCTCGTCGACGGGCTTGAGCAGATAGTCGAGCGCCTGCGCCTGGAAGGCGCGGATCGCATGATCCTCATAGGCGGTGCAGAAGACGAACAGCGGCGGTTCGACCTCCATCAACCCCTGGATCACCGAGAATCCGTCGAAGCCCGGCATCTGGATGTCGAGGAAGACGAGATCGGGCTTGTGGGTCTTGATCGCCCGGATCGCCTCGCGGCCGTTCAGGCAGGTCTCGATGATTTCAACATCCTCGTGTGGCGCGAGCCTGAGCTTGAGCCCCTGAATGGCGAGAGGCTCGTCATCGACGAGAATGGTTCGAATCGTCATGCATTGTCCTTGCGCTGTTTCGCGGTCTGGAAGGGGATGTCGATAACGACCCCGAAACCTTCCTTCCGGTCAGTCTGGACCTCAAATCTCTGGTCCGTGCCATAAGCCTGCGCCAGCCTGTCTCGAATGTTCGCCAGACCGACGCCTGTCGAATAGGTGGGACGCGGGTTGGGGTCGGTCAACCCCGGGCCCGTGTCCGTTACCGAAATGACCAGACGGCGATCCGGTTCCATCCCCGCCAATTTCGCGACCACGCTGATCTCCGCGCCCTCCTCCAGCGGGGTGACCGCATATTTGATCGAGTTCTCCACCAGCGGCTGCAGCAGCAGCGACGGGAGCCGCGCCTCGGAGGCCGCGGGATCGATCTCGAAATGGGGACGCATCCGGTCCTCGAAGCGCATCTTCTCGATGTCGAGATAGAGTTTCAGGGTCTCCACCTCCTGGGCCAGGCTCACCGTGCCCTCGGGCTCGTTCGCCAGGGTGTAGCGCAGGAAGGAAGACAGGCGCGACAGCATCGCATTGGCGCGCTGGGTCTCCTTTAGCAGCACCAGGGTGGAGATCGAGTTGAGCGTGTTGAACAGGAAATGCGGGTTGAGCTGGTAGCGCAGCATCGCCAGCTGCGCCGAACTCGCCTGGCTTTCCAGCCGCTCCAGCCGATCGGACTGTTCCTCGAGCAGCAGGAAGAAATTGATGCCGTAATAGAGCCCCGACCAGGCCGCGAGCAGCGCGAAATCGAGCAGGATCGCGCCGAAGAACTGGATGCCGACGGGCATCTCCTCGGGCCGGTAGAAGGTGGCGTGCGCCCAGGTCTCGATCGAGGAGAAGATGCCCGCGGCCAGCACCAGGATCAGGATCGAGACCGTCCAGGTGACGAACGGCCTGAGCTTGATCAGCCGGCGGAAGGCCGAGGCCATCAGCAGGGTCAGCGAATAGCCGGTCGCGGTCGACAGCGCAGTCGGGACGACGAACAACAGCCCCATGTTGTTGGCGAGGCCGCCGAGCGCGCGAAGGACGAAATAGCCGGTCCAGCCCGCCGACTGGAGCACCCAGAACGCATGGTTCTTGTCGTCGAAGAAGGGCTTGGAGCCGAGGAGTTTTAAAGCCATCGGACGAGGGTCTTACTGGAAAGAGGCCAAGGTTCAAAGTTCCTCCCCGGCACGGGGAGGGGGACCATGCGCAGCATGGTGGAGGGGCGGCGCGTCAGCGCCGGCTCCGCCGGCGTCCCCTCCACCGCCTTCGGCGGTCCCCCTCCCCGTTCCGGGGAGGAATGTCCCTTACCCCAGCACTTCCTTCAGCTTCTCGCGATCCAGCGCATTCTCCCAGCGCGCGATCACCACCGTCGCGACGGCATTGCCGACGAAATTGGTGAGGCTGCGGCATTCGGACATGAAGCGGTCCACCCCCAGGATCAGCGCCATGCCCGCCACCGGCACCGAAGGGACGATCGACAGCGTCGCCGCCAAAGTGATGAAGCCCGCGCCGGTCACCCCCGCCGCGCCCTTCGACGACAGCATCGCCACCAGCAGCAGGCTGATCTGCTGGCCCAGCGACAGGTCGACGTCGCAGGCCTGGGCGATGAACAGGGCGGCCAAGGTCATGTAGATGTTGGTGCCGTCGAGATTGAACGAATAGCCGGTCGGCACGACCAAGCCGACGACGGGCTTGGCGCACCCCGCCCGCTCCATCTTCGCCATCAGGTTCGGCAGCGCGCTTTCCGACGAGGAGGTGCCGAGCACCAGCAGCAGCTCGTCCTTCAGATAGGCGATCAGCTTGAGGATCGAGAAGCCGGCGAAGCGCGCGATCAGCCCCAGGATGATCAGCACGAAGCCGAGCGAGGTGAGGTAGAAGCAGAGCAGCAGCCCGCCCAGATTGGCGAGGCTGCCCAGCCCGAATTTGCCGATGGTGAAGGCCATCGCGCCGAAGGCGCCGATCGGCGCGGCCTTCATCAATATGCCGACCAGCTTGAACACCACCGCGGTCAGCCGTTCGAGCAGGTCGGTCACCGGTTCGGCGCGCTCGCCCGACAGCGACAGCGCGATCCCGAACAGGATCGCGACGAACAGCACCTGCAGGATTTCGCCCTCCGCCAGCGCTGACAGCGGGGTGGTGGGGATGATCCCGGTCAGGAAGCCGACCAGGCTCTGGTCATGCGCCTTGGCGGCATAGTCGGCGATATGGCTGGCATCGAGCTGCGACGGGGCGATGTGCATCCCCGCCCCCGGCTGAACGACATTGGCGACGATCAGGCCGACGATCAGCGCCAGAGTGGAGACGGTGAGGAAATAGCCGAACGCCTTGGCCGCGACCCGGCCGAGATCGCCGAGATGGCCGAGCCCGGCGATCCCGGTCACCACCGTCAGGAAGATGACGGGGGCGATCACCATCTTCACCAGCTTGATGAAGGCATCGCCCAGCGGCTTCAGCGACTCCCCGACATCGGGCGCCAGCCAGCCGAGCAACACGCCCAGCGCGATCGCCACCAACACCTGGAAATAGAGCGACCGCCAGAAGGGCGGGCGGGCCACCGGTGCGGCGTCGGTGTCGATGATCATGTGGCGGCGGCCTTCTTCGGATGTGGCGGACGATACGCCACATAATCCCCCTCCCTACAACCTTCACTTCCCCCTCCCTGCAAGGGAGCGGCGTAGGGGTGGGTGACGGAGCTGAGGGGCCCGATGCCCCTCGGCGGAGTTCTACGGAACGGATGAGGACGCTCGCTGCGCTCGCGACCCACCCCCTAACCCCCTTCCTGGAAGGGAGGGGGGACAAGTCATCGCTGGAAGCGCAGCGCCACCCACAGGGTCCGCGGGGTCGCGCGCTCCACCACGCCGTCGGCGCCGACGGTGGCCTCGACCCGCTTGTTGGCGATATTCTCGCCCCGCAGCTCGGCGATCAGCCCCTTGGCGACGGTGACCGAGGCGACCGCGTCGAAGGTCAGCGCATCGTCGAGCGAGCGGCTGTTCTGATCGTCCTCATATTGGCTGGCGACATAGCGCGCGGTCACCCCCAGCTGGGCGACGCCGGGGCGGACCCAGGCGATCGAGGCGCTGCCCTGGTCGCGCGGGGTCTGCGCCGGGCGCAGGCCGTCGAGCGCGATCGCGGCGCCCGTCGCGCGCACCTTGGGGTCGATATGCGAATAGCTGCCGCTGAACTGGAATTCGCCGAGGCTCGCCATGCCCTCGATCTCGATCCCCTGGCTGCGGATCGCATCGACATTCTGGCGCTGGCGGGTGTTGGGCGCGATCGTCACGTTCGAGATCGCGTCGTCGAGCTTGTTCCAGAACAGGGTCGCCGAGAGCTTCCAGCCGGGCAGCGGCGCATAGGCGACACCGCCCTCGACGCCCTTCACCCGCTCGGGCTTGAGCGCGGGATTGGCAATGGTCGAATCATTGCCGGCGCGGAAGGGGCGGTAGAGTTCGTTGAGGGTCGGCAGGCGCCAGCCGGTATAGGCCGCCGCGCGCACGCTGATCGCCTCGGCCCCGGCGGGGCTGTAGGACAGGCCGGCGCGCCCGGTGGTCTCGGTGCCCGAGCGGTCGGCGTAGCGCAGCGTGTTGGCGGGGATGATCGCGCCGGTGATGCGGCTGTTCTCGGTGCGTTTGCCGTCGCGCAGCTCCCAGCGGTCGATCCGACCGCTCGCGGTCAGGGTCAGGCCCTCCAGCGGCAGCAACGACAGTTCGGCGAAGCCGCCATAGACGGTCTGCTCGCCGCCCGCGACCCGGTTGGTGTTGCTCGCGATCACCAGCTCCTGGGTCTGGCCGCTGACATGGCGGGCGTCGCCGCCCAGCCGCAGGGTCGCCCCCTCGCCCAAGGGCGGCCGCAGCTCGAAGCGCGCGCCGACGCCGTTGGCGGGGACATTATACTGGTCGAGCGACTGGCTGACGCTGTTGCGTCCTGCCGCGATGCTGGCGAAGCCGCTGGAGAATTCGCGGTGCTGGAGCCAGGCGGTCGCCTCCCAGCCCCAGGCGCCCCGGCTCACCAGCCGTACCGACGTGTCGACCGCGAGGTTGGCGTTGCCGGTGAAGGGCACGCCACGGTCGCGCTGGTCGAGCAGGAAGGAGCCGTTGGCCTGGAGCTCGGTGACCTCGCCCACCGGGATCACCGCGCGCGCCGCCGCCCGGCTCTGCTTATATTCGGCGGGGCGGTCGATCCGGCCGCGATCCTCCTCGACGATGGGGATGAAGCCGTCGCCGCGCGCATGGCCGGCCGAGAGCATCACGAAGCCATTGCCGAGCCGCACCGTCATCGTCGCGTCGGCATCGATCGATTCCCGGCTGCCATAGGCGATGCCGGCGTTGATCCGCGGCGCCTCGTCGGGCCCGGCGCTCGACAGCTCGATCGTGCCGGCCAGCGCGCCCGCGCCATAGACGCCGCTGCCACCGCCGCGCGTCACCCGGATATGGCCGATCCGCGCGGGATCGAGTGCGGCCCAGCTCACCCAGCCGCCGAAGGGGTCGACCATCGGCACCCCGTCGAGCAGGATCAGCGCGCGGGTCGAGGCATTGCCGCCCAGGCCGCGCAGGGTGGCGCCCTGGCTGGTGGGGTGGGCCGAGCGCGCGTCGGAGCGGCGGAATTGCTGGAAGCCCGCGGCGTCGCGCAGGATATCCTCCATCCGCCCGCTCGCCGACAGCTCCATCCGGGTGCGATCGATGCTGATCACGTCATAAGCGGACTCGCCGGGCGAGCGCTCCAGCCCCTGCCCCGACACGACGATGTCAGCCTCGCCGCCATCGGCGCGGGCCGGGCCCGAAACGAGGCCCAGAACAGCAGCGGTCAGCAGCAGGTGCGTCTTGATGGGCACGATCGTCATCCCCTCTTTTTCTCGAAGCGGCCGTTGGCCATCGGCCATCGGTCCGTCAACGGGAAAATGAGGGGCCTCCGCAATCGCCCCCCGAAATGGTGCGGGCGGGCGACAGGATGCCGAGGACTTGCTCTAGACCTTGAATAGAACCTGATTCACGCTTTCTGTGGAAGCGCGGAGCGCTTCCACCTCAAACGATCAGGCTCTAGGCGGCCACCTCGAAGCGCTGCGCATAGCGCGCGGCGATGCGCGAGACGGGGACGAGGATGAACACGTCGATCGTGTTGAAGGCATGATCGACATAGGCGCCGTCGCCCACCTCGGCGCCGACCCGCAGATAGGCCTTGATCAGCGGGGGGAGGCGGCGCAGCGCCAGGCGCGGATCATAGCCGCCGATCGCGAGCGGGCTGAGCGGGATCGCATGTTCGCCGATCGCCCGGGCGCGCAGCTCGGGCACCGCCATATGGTTGTGCGCGAGCAGCGACAGCCCCTCGGCATGCTCGGCCGGATCGGTGCCGGGGAAGCTGGCGCAGCCGAACATATAGCCGATGCGGTTGCGCTGCAGATAATCGGCGATACCGCGCCACAGCAGCTGGATCGTGCCCGCGTCGCGATAGGCGGGGTCGACGCAGGAGCGGCCGAGCTCGAGCAGCTCCATCCCCTCGCGCCGGCCGTGGGCGATCACCGCCGACAGGTCGAACTCATGCGCCGAGTAGAAGCCGTCATGCGCCTCGGCCACGCTCTGGCGGAGCAGGCGATAGGTGCCGACCACCGGGCTGCCCGGCCGGGCATGATCCTCGACCAGCAGATGATCGCACAGATCGTCATAGGGATCGATGTCGCGCTCCAGCTCGGCACCGAGGCCGCTGGCCCCCATGCCGCGAAAGAAGATGTCGAAGCGCAGCCGCTGCGCCGCTACGATATCGTCGGGGCTGACGGCAAGACGAACGGTAAGCCGACGTTCAACGAATTCGGTGGGCTGCGGCATGACCGTCCCCTTTCTGCAACGATTGGGGCGCAAATTAATGTCGCAATGCGTCATGGCGGCTACCGCGCCGCGATCCATTTGCTACAAAAGCGTTCCAGAGGCGTGACAAGCTTCAAGGGCTTGTCACGGTGCACGATATTGTCCGGCCGATATGGCGAAACAGGGGGATTCAGGTGACGGCAGCCAGCGAGAAGCTCCTGTTGTTCGGGGCGACGGGAGACCTGTCGCAGCGGATG
>CAUTRN010000026.1:0-94000 GCA_963540925.1 uncultured Sphingomonadaceae bacterium | reverse complement strand
TACACGCGTAAGATCGTCGGCAGCGTCAGATGTGTATAAGAGACAGGCCCCCGGCGGCGCCCCGCCCCCGCCGCCGCTGCCCGAAGTGCAAGTGATCCGGATCGGCTCCAGCTGGCGCTATGCGGCGGTGGCTTTCGCCGCTGCCGCCGCTGGCGTCGCGGCGGGTGTGATGCTGCTCTAGCGATGGCGGGCTCCTTGCGCGCCATCCCGGCCGAGTTCGACCGGGACAAATTGCAGGATGTCGACCAGCGCCTGGAAGCCATCATTCGCGATCACGGCGTGGCGATAGGGCTGGCGATCGAAAGCGGCAGTCGGGCCTGGGGCTTTCCCTCGCCCGACAGCGACTATGACTGCCGCTTCCTCTTCGTTCGGCCAGCCGACGACTATCTATCGCCTTGGACCAAACGCGACGTGATCGAAACCCCGTTGATCGACGACATGGACGTCAACGGCTGGGAATTGGGCAAGGCGCTCAAGCTGATGCTCAAGGGCAATGCCGTGGTGATCGAATGGCTGATGTCCCCCATCGTCTATCGCGGCGATGCGGCGTTTCGCGACCGATTGAACGCGCTGGCTCAACGCCACGCCAACAAATCCGCGCTGGCCCGGCACTATCTGCATCTCGGCATGCGCCAGCGGCAGACCTATTTTGCCGATGACAAGGACATTGCGCTCAAGAAGCTCTTCTACGCCTTGCGCCCGGCCGTGGCGTTGCGCTGGCTGGCCCGGCATCCCGATGCCGTGATCCCACCCATGCATTTCCAGACGCTGCTGCACGATTGCGACATGCCGGGCGATGTCGTGCTGCTCGCGGAGGACCTGATCGCCAGAAAGGCCGTGACCCGCGAGATCGGCAGCGGACCGCTCCCGGCCGCGATCCGAGATTTTGTCGACGGCGAGTTTGCGCGCCAGTCCGCCGTCGAACGAGAGCCGGTGCGGCTTTCCGCCGAGGCGAAGACCGACGCCGAACATTTCTTCCGGTGGGCGGTCGCTCATCTTGCTCGACAGCCCGCGTCCTCGAAGGCATGAAGCGCGCATGATCGCCCCTCGCATCCTGCTGATCATCGGCGGCGGCATCGCGGCCTATAAGGCGTGCGAGCTGGTGCGGCTGATCCGCAAGGGCGGCGGCAGCGTCCGCTGCGTGTTGACCGAGGCCGCCCAGCATTTCGTGACGCCGATGAGCCTGGCCGCGCTGAGCGAGCAGGAGGTCCACACCAGCCTGTGGGACCTGAAGAACGAGACCGAGATGGGCCATATCCAGCTCAGCCGCGAGGCCGATCTGGTGGTGGTCTGCCCCGCGACCGCCGACCTGATGGCGAAGATGGCCGCAGGCATCGCCGACAATCTGGCCACCACGCTGCTGCTCGCCACCGACAAGCCGGTGCTGGCGGTGCCCGCGATGAACGTGCGGATGTGGCTGCACCCGGCCACCCAGCGCAACGTGGCCCAGCTGCGCGCCGATGGCGTGACGGTGCTCGATCCCGACGAGGGGGCGATGGCCTGCGGCGAATATGGCCCGGGGCGCCTGCCCGAACCGCCCTTCATCTGGGGCGAGATCGAGAAGCTGCTCGACCGGCCGCGCCAGGCGCCTGCCCCCGGCATCATCGGCGGCGCGCTGGCGGGCCGCCATGTGCTGGTGACGGCGGGGCCGACCCATGAGCCGATCGATCCGGTTCGCTACATCGCCAACCGCTCTTCGGGGAAGCAGGGCTATGCGATCGCGGGGGCCCTCGCCGCGCTTGGCGCTCGGGTGACGCTGGTCTCGGGCCCGGTCAGCCTCGCCACCCCGGCGGGTGTCCACCGGATCGACGTGGAGAGCGCGCGCGAGATGGCGGCGGCGGTCGAGGCCGCCCTGCCCGCCGACATCGCGGTGATGGTCGCCGCAGTGGCCGATTGGCGTGCCGACAGCGAGGCCGGGCAGAAGATCAAGAAGGACGGATCGGGCGCGCCACCGACCCTGTCCCTTACCGAAAATCCCGACATCCTGGCCGGGCTGGGCAAGAATCCCCGCCGCCCGCGCCTGCTGATCGGCTTCGCCGCCGAGACCGAGAAGGTCGTCGACCACGCCGTCGCCAAGCGCGAGCGCAAGGGCGCCGACTGGATCGTCGCCAACGACGTGTCCGATGGCGTGATGGGCGGCGACAGCAACAGCATTCATATCGTTACCAAGGACGGCGTCGAGAGCTGGGCCGAGATGCCCAAGGCCGACGTCGCCAACCGCCTGGCCGCAAGGATCGCCGATGAGTTCGCCTGAGATTTCAATTCGACTGAAGCGCCTCGACCATGGCGCCGGCCTGCCGCTTCCCGCTTATGCCACCGCCCATGCCGCCGGGCTGGACGTGGTCGCCGCCGAGGATGTGACCCTGGCGCCCGGCGCGCGCCATGCCGTCGCCACCGGCTTCGCGATCGCGATTCCCGAGGGCTATGAGGTGCAGGTGCGCCCGCGCTCGGGGCTGGCGCTGAAGAACGGCATCACCTGCCTCAACACGCCGGGCACGATCGACGCGGACTATCGCGGCGAAGTGAAGGTGATCCTCGCCAATCTCGGCAGCGACCCGTTCGAGGTGAAACGCGGCGAGCGGATCGCCCAGCTCGTGCCGGCAGCGGTGCAGAAGGCGGCCTTCGCCGAGGTCGACGAACTGGACGAGACCGCGCGCGGCGCGGGTGGTTTCGGGTCCACGGGTCGCTGAACCAATTTTCGCCACCCCAGCGAAGGCTGGGGTCCATGTCTCTCATCAGCCAGATGGCATCGAGTGAGAAAACAGACATGGATTCCTGCCTACGCAGGAATGACGGCTTATATTAGGGGTACAGCCATGTCCCTCACCGACACTCAACTCGACCGCTATGCCCGCCACATCATCCTGAAGGAGATTGGCGGCACGGGGCAGCAGCGGCTGCTCGGCGCGACGGTGGTGGTGATCGGTGCGGGCGGGATCGGGTCGCCCGCGATCCAATATCTGGCGGCGGCCGGGATCGGAAAGCTGCGGGTGATCGACGACGATGTCGTCGACCTGTCCAACCTCCAGCGCCAGACCCTGTTCGGCACCGCCGATATCGGCCGTCCCAAGGCCGAGGTCGCCGCCGAGCGGGTGGCGGCGATGAACCCCGACGTGACGGTCGAGCCCGTCACGGTGCGGATCGACGCCGACACCGCCGACGCGCTGCTGGCCGGCGCCGACCTGATCCTCGACGGTTGCGACAATTTCGGCACCCGGCTGGCGATAGCGGATGCCTCGGTACGGCTGCGCATCCCGCTGGTCTCGGCGGCGGTGGGCCAGTTCGACGGGCAGCTCGGCGTGTGGCGCGGCTGGGAAGCCGACAAGCCCTGCTATCGCTGCCTGGTGGGCGACGATCCCGGCCGGCCCGACATCAGCTGCGCCGACCAGGGCGTGCTGGGCGCGCTCACCGGTGTCATGGGCAGCCTCGGCGCGATGGAGGCGATCCGCGCGCTCACCGGCTATGGCGACGATCCCGCAGGCAAGCTGCTGCTGGTCGACGCGCTCGCCTTCCGCTTCCGGACGATCGCGGTGCCCAAGGATCCCGGCTGCCGATGCGCGGGCTGACGATCCTCGTCGCCACCGGCGACGCCGAACGGCTGCATGCCGCGCTCAGCTATGCCGCCGCCGGGGCCGCGATGGGCTCGGAGGTGCGCCTGCACCTGCATGAGGGCGCGGTGGCTCTGGTCGGATCGGGACTGGAGGCGCCGGGCGATACGGCACGCAAGGGCGCCGGCCTGCCGGTGCTCGCTCAGATCTGGGAGGAGGCGCTGGGCCTGGGGGTCCGGATCAGCCTGTGCCAGAGCGGGCTGGCGCTGGGCGGTCTCGATCTCGGAACGCTCGACCCGCGGCTCGACGCGCAGGGTCCGGTGGGATTTCTCGCCGGGCTGGGCGAGGACAGGCTGATGGTCTTCTAGTAACGGCTCAGGCCGCGAGCGGCACGTCCTTCGCGGGGGCCTCGATATAGGCGACATAGCCGCGGTCGCGATGGCCGTCGCAGCCGATGGTCGGCCGGGGCAGCTTGCGTCCGCCCCGGACGAGGCCGGCAACCAGCTTGCGCAGCGCCTTGGCGGCGTTGACCTCGGCCTCGATCGCGGTGGCGCCAAAGGCGTGGCACTCGGGCATGTCGATGAAGCGGGCTTCGAACTGGCCGCCATCCCGGCTCACCAAAGCCGGATAGAAGTCTGCGTCCGCCAGATAGATACCCATTCCGATCACCCCGAGAAGCAACACCCTGTCGATGCCGGCTCTCTATGGTTAATCGGTGTCAGTTCCATGATGGTATTAGTGCGTAAGACATTGGTCTAACGTAGTGTTACGGCACCGTTTTTTCCGTTGTGCAGCGCAGCTTCCGTAACGGACACAGCTGTCAGCAACCCGGCTGGGACACCCCTGGTATTTATACCACTGCCTCGCCTCGGACAGCGTTGGTTCAGCCTGCGAACCGCTTCGCAGCGTAACGATCGAGGTCGATTCGCCCGACCGATTCGGGCAGCGGACGACCGAGCAGAAGCGCCGCCCCGATCGTCGCCGCGGCGGGCGCGGTCTGGATGCCGAAGCCCCCCTGCCCCGCGAACCAGAAGAAGCCCGGCGCGGTCCGATCAAAGCCATAGACGGGCACGCGATCGGGCGCGAAGCTGCGCAGCCCCGCCCAGGCGCGCTCGCGCCGCAGGATGCGCCAGTCGACGACCTTCTCGAACCGATCGATCGCGATCGCGACATCGAGTTCCTCGGCCGCCGCATCGCACGGCTCGGTGGCGGTCTCGTCATGCGGGGAGACCCAGACGCGGCCGCCCGCCTCGGGCTTGAAATAATACAGCTCGGCCGCGTCCATGATCAGCGGCATGTCGGCCGCCACCGGTGGATCGACCTGGAGCTGGACGACAGTGCGGCGATAGGGCTGGATGCCGATCGGCCGCACGCCCGCCATCGCCGCGACCGGATCGGCCCAGGCGCCGGCGGCGTCGACCAGGATCGGCGCCTCGACGATCCCCGCCGTCGTCTCAATCCGCCACAGGCCGCCCTCGCGCGCGATCGCGTGAATGCGCGCGTCCGTAAGGAGGGTCGCCCCCGCGCGGCGGGCACGAGCGAGATACTGGGCATGGAGCCCGGCGACATCGATATCGCAGCAGGTGCCTTCGAGCAGCCCGGTGTCGAAACCGGGGCGCAGGCCGGGGATCACCGCCTCGAGTTCGCTTCGGCCAAGCCGGTGGAGTGGGACCGTTCCCGCGAACTCGGCAGCGAAGGCATCGATCGCGGCAATGCCGTCGCGATCGGCGATGTGGAGCTCGCTGCGGGGGCTCAGAAAGCCGCCCTTCGACAAAAAGCTGAAGGAGGCACTGGTTAACGGCTGAACAGCCGAACCGCCATAAGTCTCCGACCAGAAGGCCGCCGAGCGCCCGGTGCTATGATAACCGGGGATCGTTTCGGCCTCGATCAACAAGACTTTCGCGGCATCGCCGATCTCGGCGGCGAGGCTGGCCCCCGCCATTCCGGCCCCGGCGATGGCGATGTCGGCCTTGGTGATCGTTCCGTTCATGGGTCGCGTTTAGGTTTTGGTAAGCGGGGCCGTCTAGCCTCCTTAACCATGTCCATTCAACTTCCTGACCTGTTCGGCATCCTGCTGGCGGTGCTGCTGCTGATGGCAGCGTGGACCGACATCCGCACGCGGACGATCTCGAACGAGCTCAATGCGGCGATCGCGCTGTTCGCGATCGCCTTCTGGTGGGTCACCGGCGAGGCGCTGTGGCCCGACATCGCGATCCGGGTGGGCGTGGCGCTGCTGCTGTTCGCGCTGTGCGCCGGCCTGTTCATGCTGCGGATGATGGGCGGCGGCGACGTAAAGATGATCGGCGCGCTCGCGCTGTGGCTGCCGCTGAAGGCGCTGGCGCCGATGCTGACGGTGATGGCGCTGGCCGGCGGAGTGATCACCCTGATCCTGCTGATCCGCCAGCGCTGGCGCCCGAACGCCGAGAAGCCCGAGGTGCCCTATGGCGTGGCGATCGCGCTGGGCGGCATCTGGGTGATTGCAAACGGCTTTTTAACCACGACGGCCGCATAGCGGCGTCACTGCATGCCCCACGGGGCCTCGACCGGACGAAAGTGGGCCTGAGATAATGGACGCAAGGAAGCTGTTACTGCTGATCATGGCGCTGGTGATGGCCGGCGTCTCGGCAGTCGTGTTCCGCAACATGTTCGGCGGCTCCGGCGAGGCGGAGGCGGCCCCCGCCGCCGCGCCCGCGGCCCCGCAGCCGAGCGGCCCCGAAATCGCGGTGGCGGTTCGCCCGCTGCCCGTCGGCACGATCGTCGGCCCCGAAAGCTTCCGCTATCAGCGCTGGCCCGCCGAACTGGTGACCAAGGGCTATTTCGTGAAGGGCGAGAGCGATCTCGCCGCGCTCAACGGCTCGGTGGTGCGCTATCCGATCACCGCCGGCGAACCGCTGACCCAGGGCGCGATGGTGAAGCCCGGCGACCGTGGCTTCCTGGCCGCCGCCCTCGGCCCCGGCATGCGCGCCGTCACCATCTCGGTCTCGGCCCAGTCGGGCGTGGCCGGCTTCGTCTTCCCGGGCGACCGGGTCGACCTGATGCTGACCCAGGAAGTGCCCGGCGGCGGCGATGGCGCCCCGCTGAAGGCCGCCGAGACGATCATCCGCAACGTCCGCGTGCTCGCCGCCGACCAGCGCACCGACAAGACCGTCGATGAGGAAGGCAAGACCGTCGTCGCCAACACCTCGAACGTCACGCTCGAGGCGACCCCCAAGATCGCCGAGAAGATCGCGGTGGCGCAGACCATCGGCCAGCTCTCGCTGGCGCTACGCTCGATCGCCGACGACAAGGCCGAGCTGGAGGAGCGGATCGCGCGCGGCGAAGTGAAGCTGCCCGCCGATGCCGACCCCAAGGCCGAGCGGCAGATGCTGCTCGAAATCGCCTCGCGCCCGATCGACAGCGACCCCACCTATACCGTCGGCGCCGACGTCTCGCGTTTCCAGCGCTCGAGCGTCCCCGCCAAGCCGACCGCCGCCACCTCCGCTCCGGCGGGTGCTCCGGTCGCCGATGCCCCGCGCGGCCCGGTCGTCCGGGTGATGCGCGGCGGCACCACCACCCTCACCTCAGGGGCGAAGTAAGATGCGTAGGCTTTTCACCTCGGCGTTGATGCTCGCCGTCGCCACGGCGCCGCTCGTCGGCGCTGGGGCCGCGATGCCGAACGACAGCCGCGTGCGCACCGCGACGATCGGCAAGCCGACCGAGACGACGACCCTGTCGATCGGTTCGGGCCAGGCGATCACCCTGCCGACGGCGATGACCGACCTGTTCATCGCCGACGACAAGATCGCCGACGTGCAGGTGCGCTCGCCCACCCAGCTCTATGTCTTCGGCAAGGGCCCCGGCGAGACCGCGGTCTATGCCACCGACAAGGCCGGGCGGGTGATCTGGTCCTCCACCGTCCGCGTGGGCGCCAATATCAGCAGCGTCGACACGATGCTGAAGCTCGCCATGCCCGAGGCGCAGATCACCGCGACGACGATGAACGGCATCGTGCTTCTCACCGGCACCGTCGCGGGGCCGAGTGACGTCGAGGAAGCCCAGCTGCTGGTCAGCCAGTTCGTCGGCAAGGAGACCCAGGTCGTCAACCGGCTGAAGTCGGCGGTGCCGCTGCAGGTGAACCTGCAGGTCAAGATCGCCGAGGTCAGCCGCGAGTTCGCCAAGCAGGTCGGCGTCAACCTGCTCAACCGCGACACCACCGGCGGCTTCCTGTTCGGCATCGCCCAGGGCCGCAATTTCGGCTCGATCGCCAATAGCGACCTGTCGGGCTTCCCCAAGGTCGACGCCTCGTCGGTCTATGGCCTGCCCACCGGATCGGTCTCGCTGCCGTTCAACCCGGCGACGGGCCAGTTCATCACCGCGCCCGGCACCACCTACACACTCAACAATCTGGGCAAGGGCTCGGGTGCCGGCACCTCGATCGCGCTCGCCGGCAAGTTCCTGGGCATGGACCTGGCCGCGGCGATCGACCTGGCCGAGGCCGATGGCCTCGTCACCACCCTCGCCCAGCCGAACCTGACCGCGATCTCGGGCGAAACCGCCAGCTTCCTGGCCGGTGGCGAAATCCCGATCCCGCTGTCGCAGGGCCTGGGCGCCGTCTCGGTCGAGTTCAAACAATATGGCGTCAGCCTGTCCTTCACGCCCACGGTGCTGAGCGACGGCCGCATCTCGATCCGCGTCCGTCCCGAAGTGTCGCAGCTCACCGACGCCGGTTCGGTGCGCCTCAACGGCTTCACCATCCCGGGCATCACCACCCGCCGCGCCGAGACGACGGTCGAGCTGGGCTCGGGCCAGGCCTTCATGATCGGCGGCCTGCTCAACAATGCGCAGAACAGCACCGTCGACAAGGCCCCCTTCCTGGGCGACCTGCCGATCCTCGGCGCGCTGTTCCGCTCCAACGGCTTCAAGCGCAACGAGACCGAGCTGATGATCGTCGTCACCCCCTATCTGGTGAAGCCGGTCTCGCCGCAGCAGATCGTGCTGCCGACCGCTGGCTTCCGCGCCGCTACCGATGGCGAGCGCCAGATCCTGGGCCAGACCTTCTCCGGCAAGTCGGGCGAGCAGAGCCCGACCCCGCGCCAGGCACCGCCGCAGACCGTGCCCGCCGGCACCACGCCCCCGGCCGCTGCGCCGAAGGGCGCCGTGCCCGACGCCGGCTTCTCGCTGAACTGAGGAAGATGATGATGCAAAACCAACTCTTCCTCCGCTCGTCCCGATCGGCTCTCGTACTGGTTGCACTTGCGTTCGCACCGCTCCCGGCCGCCGCGGCCGACAGCTATAATCGCGGCGTCGAATCGGTCCACCAGCCGGTCGTCCAGCGCAGCGACTATGTGCTCGACGTCTCGGGCAGCGGGCTCGATCCGGCCGAGGCCGACAAGGTCCGCCAGTGGTTCGACGCGATCCACCTGGCCTATGGCGACCGGATCAGCATCGATGAGCGCAACGGCGCCACCGGCTCGAACCCCGCCATCACCGCGCTGGTCGCCGACTATGGCCTGTTCGTCAGCCACGGCGCCCCCGTCACCGAAGGCGCGGTGGCGTCCGGCCAGGTGCGCATCGTCGTCAGCCGCTCGACCGCCAGCGTGCCGGGCTGCCCCGATTACAGCCAGCCCTCGATGCCCAATTTCACCGGGGCCGCGACCTCCAACTATGGCTGCGGGGTCAATTCCACCCTCGCCGCGATGGTCGCCAATCCCGAGGACCTCGTCCAGGGCCAAACCCTGCGCGGCCCGAACCCCGACACCGCGACCAAGGCGATCCGCATCTGGCGCGATGCCGAGCCCACCTCGAAAGCCGGGCTGAAGGTGGAAGCGACCAAGGGAGGCCAGCAGTGAACGCGCCTTTCAACGCCAAGCCGCAGCAGACCCGCAACCCGTTCGTCGCCTATGTCAGCGACGACATCAGCTCGGAACTGCTGAAGCCGCTGATCTTCGAACTCGGCTGGGCGCCGGAGTCGGTCAACAAGGGCGGGCTGCGCCAGGCGATCCAGTCGCTGTCGGTGTCGGCCAGCCCCACCATCCTGCTGATCGACCTGTCGGAATCGAACGACCCGCTCAACGACGTCAACGCGCTCGCCGAAGTCTGCGAGCCGGGCACGATCGTGATCGCGGCGGGCACGCTCAACGACGTCCGCCTCTATCGCGAGCTGCTCAACAGCGGCATCCAGGACTATCTGCTCAAGCCCTTCACCGCCGACCAGATCCGCGATGCGCTGGCCCAGGCGCAGATGATGCTGATGGGGCCACGCCACGGCGTCCTCTCCGAAGACAAGATCCACACCATGACCGCGGTGATCGGCGCGCGCGGCGGCGTCGGCGCCTCGACGGTCGCGGCGTCGCTCGCCTGGCTGATGGGCGAGAATGGCGGGCTCACCACCTCGCTGCTCGACCTCGACGTGCATTTCGGCACCGGCGCGCTCTCGCTCGACCTCGAGCCGGGCCGCGGCCTGACCGACGCGATCGACAATCCCGCGCGCATCGACGGGCTGTTCCTGGAGCGCGCGCTGGTCAAGGCCAATGACAAGCTCTCGGTGCTGTCGGCCGAAGCCCCGATCAACAACCCGATCATCACCGACGGCGGCGCCTATTTCCAGCTGCAGGAGGAGATGAAGGGCGCGTTCGAATGCACGATCGTCGACGTGCCGCGCGCCATGATGGTGCAGCATCCCCACCTGTTCCACGACGTCCAGTCGGTGGTGCTGGTGGTCGACCTGACCCTGGCCGCGACCCGCGACACGATCCGCCTGCTCGCCTGGCTGAAGAACAATGCGCCGCAGGCCGGCGTGCTGGTGGTCGCCAACCGGGTCCACCCGAGCCTGACCGAGATCAGCCGCAAGGATTTCGAGAATTCGATCGAGCGCGAGATCGACTTCATCCTGCCCTATGACCACAAGCAGGCCGTGAACGCCGCCAAGCTGGGCAAACCGATCGCCGATGCGGGCAAGACGTCGAAGCTGGGCCAGGGTCTGGCCGGCATCGCCGCCAAGCTGATCGCGCTCACCGCCGACGACCTGGGCGAGACGAAGAAGGAGAAGCCGTCGCTGATGGACGAGCTGGCCGCCATCTTCCAGCCCAAGTCCAAGATCGCCAAGAAATAAGGCGGGCGGACCAGCGATCTCGATGAGCGCCCGATGAGCCCCCTGCTCAGCATCGTCTTCCTGATGTTCATGGCCGTGGTCATGACGGGGTTCTTCTTCGTCCTGGCGCGGCCGCCCGAGCAGCGCGCGCTGGCGCGCCGCCTGGGCGCCGTGCGCGGCCGCCACAACCTGACCGGCGAGCCCGCTGTCAACGAGCAGGTCCGCAAGCTTCTGGCCAGCCGCACCGCGCCCACGAAGCGCGAGAAGACCGGCATCGAACGCTTCCTGCCCGATCCGGTGGACATCCACCGCAAGATCGAGGCCGCCGGCAAGAAATGGAGCCTGCGCCAATATTTCACCGGCCAGGGCATCGCCTTCGCGGTGCCGCTGCTGCTGCTGCCGATCATCGGCCTGCCCTTCTGGATGGCGCTGATCATCGCGGCCGCGGCCGGCCTCGCCCTGCCGCCGATGCTGCTCGGCTTCCTCGCCAAGCGGCGCCTCGCGCAGTTCGTGCTGCGCTTCCCCGACGCGATCGACCTGCTGGTGCGCGGCCTGCGCGCCGGCCTGCCGATCGCCGAGACGATGACCGCGGTCGCTTCCGAGATCGAGGGCCCGGTCGGTGCCGAGTTCCAGGCGGTGTCCGATCGCATGAAGATCGGCCGCACCCTGGAAGGCGCGCTGCAGGAGACCGCCGACCGGCTCGGCACCTCCGAATTCCAGTTCTTCGTGATCACCCTGGCGATCCAGCGCGAGACCGGCGGCAATCTGGCCGAGACGCTGTCGAACCTGTCGGACGTGCTGCGCAAGCGCATGCAGATGAAGCTGAAGATCGCGGCGATGTCGTCCGAGTCCAAGGCCTCGGCCTATATCATCGGCGTGCTGCCGTTCATGGTGTTCGGGCTGATCAGCTTCATCAGCCCCAGTTATATGGGCGGCTTCTTCGCCGACCAGCGGCTGATGATCGCCGGCATGGCGGGCATGATCTGGATGGCGATCGGCGCCTTCATCATGCGCCAGATGATCAATTTCGAGATTTGAGGGGGCCATGGAACACGCCGTAACCCCGCATTTCTTCAGCACCCTGCTCTCGATCGGGATCGCGCTGGCGACCGCGATCGTGATGCTGGTGGTGGGCCACAGCCTGGTGAAGAGCTTCGCCCGCGATCCGATGGCCCGGCGCGTGCGCGCGCTCAACGACCGGCGCGAGCAGCTCAAGGCCGGCGTCGCCGCCTCCAAGACGCGCCGCCGCGCGAAGATGGAGAAGAAGACCGCCATCTCCGTCGACCGGATGAAGGCGATCCTGGGCAGCATGAAGATGCTTCAGGACTCGCAGCTCAAGGCGGCCTCGCTGAACCTGTCGCGCGCCGGCATCCGCTCCAAGGATTCGGCGATCACGGTGATCTTCTTCCGCCTCGTCTCGCCGATCCTGATCGGCGGCACCGCGGCAATCGGCGTCTATCTGCTCAACTGGTTTCCCGAGGCGAGCGCGCTCAAGAAATATCTGATCGTCGCCGGCGCGCTGATCGCCAGCTACAAGGCGCCCGACATCTATGTGAAGAACCTGATCAGCAAGCGGCAGACCGCGATCCGCAAGGCGCTGCCCGACGCGCTGGACCTGCTGGTGATCTGCGCCGAGGCCGGCCTGTCGGTCGACCTCGCCTTCAACCGGGTCTCGCGCGAATTGGCCAAGGCCTATCCCGAGCTGGGCGACGAGTTCGCGCTGACCGCGATCGAGCTGGGCTTCCTGACCGACCGACGCCAGGCCTTCGAGAATCTGGCCAACCGCGTCGACCTCGACTCGATCCGCGGCGTCGTCACCACGATGATCCAGACCGAGAAATACGGCACCCCCCTCGCCGCCGCGCTGCGCGTGCTCTCGGCCGAGTTCCGGCACGACCGGATGATGCGCGCCGAAGAGAAGGCCGCCCGCCTGCCCGCGATCATGACGGTGCCGCTGATCGTCTTCATCCTGCCGGTGCTGTTCATCGTGATCCTGGGGCCGGCGGCCTGCTCGATCAGCGACAATGTGATGAAGTGACGGGTCCGCTCAGGCGGAATCCCTACCCGTAACGGAACGGTCGCACGACGAAACGGTTTTAGTCCTCATGTCATGGAGGGCTTGTTGATGCCGCCAATCAGCACCAATTTGTGGGTAATCTTTGCGCTCGTACTCGTTCTTGGCTGGTTTCTGGGCCTGCTGACCTTCTCCGGCGGACGCAAATGGCGCCGCGCCTATGAGCAGGAACGTTCGCTCCGCATCGCCGCCGATGAGAATTCCGCCCGTCTCGCCACCCGCATCGCCGATCTGGAAGGCGAGCGCGAACGCCGCATCGAAGTGGAGAAGGAACGCGACGCCCATCTCGCGCGCAGCACCGCCGCGGGCGAACGCATCGCCGAACTGGAGCGCGACCGGCCGGCCGTGAACCCCGACACCGCCGGCTCGATCGCCGCCGCCGCCTCGGGCAAGCGCGACGACCTCGCCCGCATCTACGGCATCGGTCGCGGCGGCGAGGTTCGGCTCAACGATCTCGGCGTCCACAGCTATGCCGACATCATGCAGCTGTCGTCGCAGGACGAAGCCGCGCTGGAAGGCCGGCTGGGCCTTGCCCCCGGCACCATCGCCGACGAGCGCTGGCGCGAGCAGGCGGAAATCCTGCGCAAGGGCGATGTCGACGAGCATGCGAGAAGGTTTGCTTAGGTAAGTTCCTCCCCGGCACGGGGAGGGGGACCGCCGGAACGGCGGTGGAGGGGCGGCGCTTCAGCGCCGTCTACGACGGCTTCCCCTCCACCATCCTGCGGATGGTCCCCCTCCCCGTTCCGGGGAGGAATTAGGTCGGCCGGCTCCCATAAATCCCCAGCCGCCAGAGCCATTCGACCGGCCCATAGCGGAAGCGGGTGAACCAGGCCCAGGCGAAGCCCGCCTCGATCGCCAGCATCGCCAGGGCGACCAGCCAGAGCTGGGGCCAGGACAGCTGGTTCCACAGCCCCAGGCCGAAGCCGAAGAAGACGATCGCGGCGAGCAGGCTCTGGCCGAGATAGAGGGTGAGCGCCATCCGGCCCATCCGCGCGAAGCCCGCCATCAGCGCCGGCCACGCTCCACTGCGCCAGACGAGCAGGAACAGCCCGACATGCCCCAGGGTCATCGCCAGCCGCCCGGGCTGGTCGATCAGCGCCGACAGTACGGTCGGCGCGCCCTGATTATCCCAGATCGCCAGCACATGGACGCAGCGCAGCGCGAGCCCCACGGCATAGCCGATCCCCACCATCCGCCGCAGGGTCCGCTCCTTCGCGCCGTCGCCGAACAGACCGAGCCGGTGGAGCGCCATGCCGACGAGCATGAAGGCCAGCGCGTCGGCCATCCAGCGATAGGTGAGCGCGTTGACCGTCCAGTTCCAGCTGACGAAGCTCATATAGTCGAAGCTCTGCCAATAGCCGCCGAGCCGGGCGGCGCCTTCGACCGCGAGCATCTTCGCGGTGTAGACGGTCTTCGCGGGCGTGATCGTGGTCGCTTCGTTCGCCGCCCAGGCCGAGAGCAGCAGCAACAGCACCGCCGCCGCCGACAATAGCTGCCGGGGCTTCAGCGGATGGAGGATCAGCGCGGCCGCCCCGCTCAGCGCGTAGATGATCAAGATGTCGCCGGGCCACAGCAGCAAGGTGGAGTCCACCACCCCGAACAGGAACAGCAGCATCAGCCGGCGCAGATAGAGGCGCGAACGATCGGCGCTGTCGTCCTGGCCGACGAACAGCAGCAGCCCGATGCCGAACAGCAGCGAGAAGAGCCCGCGCATCGTGCCGGTGATGAACAGCTGGGAGAAGCCCCAGATCTGCCAGTCGCCATCGCCGATCGCTGGCGCCGTCATCGGCCGGTCCATCGCGATCGGGCCGCCCATGTCGGTGATGTTGATCAGCAGGATGCCGCACAGCGCGATGCCGCGCAGCGCATCGAGCGAGAGCAGTCTCGCGGCGGGGCTGACGGGGTGTGGGGAGGACATGGGGCTTTGGTAGCCCACGTTTTTCCGCGATCCCAGCCCTTTACGCCCCTCTACCGCCTGCGGGAGAGGGAGGGGCCCACCGCAAAGCAGTGGGAGGGTGAGGGTCTTCTTCTTCTCTCGGTAGAAGGAAGAAGAAGAAGAAGACCCTCACCCAACCCTCTCCCGCAAGCGGGAGAGGGCTAAGAAGGAGAAGAAGCTTACTTCTTCGCCGCCAACGCGGCCTGCGCCGCCGCGAGGCGGGCGATCGGCACGCGGTAGGGCGAGGCCGAGACATAATCGAGCCCGGTCGCCTCGCAGAAGGCGATCGAGGCCGGGTCGCCGCCATGCTCGCCACAGATGCCCAGCTTGATGCCGGCGCGGGTCTTGCGGCCGCGCTCGACCGCCAGCTCGACCAGCTCGCCGACGCCGTCGATGTCGAGGCTGACGAAGGGGTCCTTCGGATAAATGCCCTTGTCGACATAGGTCGTCAGGAAGCGGCCGGCGTCGTCGCGCGACACGCCCAGGGTGGTCTGGGTCAGATCGTTGGTGCCGAAGGAGAAGAACTCGCCCACCTCGGCGATCTCGCCCGCCTTCAGCGCCGCGCGCGGCAGCTCGATCATCGTGCCGACCAGATAGTCGAGGGTGACGCCCTTCTCGGCGAAGACGGCCTTGGCCGCCTTGTCGATCACCGCCTTCATCAGCTCCAGCTCGCGGCGGGTGGCGACCAGCGGCACCATCACCTCGGGGATCGGAGCGGCGCCGGTCTTCGCCGCGACGTCGCACGCCGCCTCGAAGATGGCGCGCGCCTGCATCTCGTAGATCTCGGGATAGGTCACGCCGAGGCGGCAGCCGCGATGGCCGAGCATCGGATTGAATTCGTGCAGCTCGGCCGCGCGGCGCTTGAGCGCCTCGACGCCGATGCCGGTGGCCGACGCGACCTCGGCGAACTCTTCCTCCTCATGGGGCAGGAATTCGTGGAGCGGCGGATCGAGCAGGCGGATCGTCACCGGCAGGCCGGCCATGATCTCGAAGATCTCGGTGAAGTCGGCGCGCTGCTCGGGGAGCAGCTTGTCGAGCGCGACCCGGCGGCCCTTCTCGTCCTCGGCCAGGATCATCTGGCGCACCGCGGTGATGCGGTTGGCGTCGAAGAACATATGCTCGGTGCGGCACAGGCCGACGCCCTCGGCGCCGAAGATCCGCGCGGTCTTGCAGTCGAGCGGGGTCTCGGCATTGGCGCGGACCTTGAGGCGGCGGACCTTGTCGGCCCAACCCATCAGGATGCCGAAATCGCCGGCCAGTTCGGGCTGCACCGTCGGCACAGCGCCCAGCATCACTTCGCCGGTGGCGCCGTCGATGGTGATCACGTCGCCCTCACGGACCTCGCGGCCGGCGACGCGGAACAGCTTGGCCTTCGCGTCGATCGCGAGATTGCCCACGCCCGACACGCAGGGACGACCCATGCCGCGGGCGACGACCGCCGCATGGCTGGTCATGCCGCCGCGCGCCGTCAGGATGCCCTTGGCGGCGTGCATGCCGTGGATGTCCTCGGGCGAGGTCTCGGTGCGGACGAGGATGACATGGTCGCCCAGCTCGGCGCGCTCGGCGGCGGTCTCGGCGTCGAACACGACGAGGCCCGAGGCGGCGCCCGGCGAAGCGGGCAGGCCCTTGGCGATCACGTCGCGCGGCGCCTTGGGGTCGAGGGTCGGGTGAAGCAGCTGGTCGAGCGCCGACGGATCGACGCGGGCGACGGCTTCCTCCTCGGTGATCAGGCCCTCGTTCGCCATGTCGACCGCGATTTTGAGCGCAGCCTTGGCGGTGCGCTTGCCCGAGCGGGTCTGGAGCATCCAGAGCTTGCCCTGCTGCACCGTGAACTCGATGTCCTGCATATCCCGATAATGGGTCTCAAGCAGGTCGAACACCTTGGCCAGCTCGCCATAGACGACCGGCAGCGCCTCTTCCATCGAGGCGGGCTTGGCGCCGGCGGTCTCGCGGGCGGTCTTGGTGAGATATTGCGGGGTGCGGATGCCGGCGACGACGTCCTCGCCCTGCGCGTTGATCAGGAACTCGCCATAATAGGCCCGGTCGCCCTTGGCCGGATCGCGGGTAAAGGCGACGCCGGTGGCCGAGGTGTCGCCCATATTGCCGAACACCATCGCCTGGACGTTGACCGCGGTGCCCCATTCGGACGGGATGTCGTTGAGGCGGCGATAGACCTTCGCGCGCTCCGACTGCCAGGAACCGAACACGGCGCCGATCGCGCCCCACAGCTGCTCGTGCACATCCTGCGGAAAGGCCTGATCCCACAGCTCCTGGACCAGCTCCAGATAGCGCGCCACCAGACCCTGCCAATCCTCGGCGGTCATCTCGGTGTCGAGACTGTAGCCCTTGTCTTCCTTCGCGATTTCAAGAGCTTCCTCGAAAGCACTATGATCGAGTTCGAGGACGACGTCCGAATACATCTGGATGAAGCGGCGATAGCTGTCCCACGCGAAACGGGCGTCGCCCGACACTTCGGCCAGGCCGACGACGGTCTCGTCGTTGAGGCCGAGGTTGAGGACGGTGTCCATCATGCCGGGCATCGAGGCGCGCGCGCCCGAACGGACCGAGACGAGCAGCGGATCGGCCGCGACGCCGAACTTCTTGTTCGTGATGCCCTCGATATGGGCGATGCCGTTGGCGACTTCGGTCTTCAGGCTCTCGGGGAAAGCCTCGCCCTCGTCGTAGAAGCGCTGGCACATCTCGGTCGAGATGGTGAAGCCCGGAGGCACCGGCAGACCGATCGACGCCATCTCCGCCAGATTGGCACCCTTGCCGCCCAGCAGATTGCGATCGCCCTTGCCGCCGTCCGAGACGCCGCCACCGAACCGGAACACATATTGTGTCGTCATGCCGTCACTTTCCCTATCACGACCCGCGTCCCCGGAGGGCGCGTGGCAATCGACTCAAGCCTCGATTTTCGAAAAATCCGCAACGTTGTGCACCGCAGCACGGATTTTTTCAAGCAAGGCCAGACGAGTGTTTCTTTTGTCGCCATCAGAATCGTTGACGGTGACTTTGTCGAAAAAGGCATCGATCGGGGCGCGAAGTGTCGCCAGCGCGGACATTGCACCTGCGAAATCCTCGGCCTCAACGGCGGCCGCGGCCTTGGGCTCGGCCTCGTCGAGCACCGCGATCAGCGCAGCTTCGGCGGCTTCCGGCTCGTAGCCCGGCTTGGCTGACGCCCCGGCGGGCACCCCGCCCTCCTTCTTCAGGATATTGGCGGCACGCTTGTAGCCGGCGAGCAGATTGGCACCGTCCTCGGTCGCGACGAAGGCTTGCAGCGCGGTCACCCGTGCCAGCAACCGGACGAGATCATCTTCGCCGCCCAGCGCGAACACGGCGTCGATCAGGTCGTGGCGGACACCCGCCTCGCGCTGCTGGACCTTCAGGCGATCGGCGAAGAAGTCGAGCAGTTCCGCGGTGTCGAGCGCGGCGCCGCCGAGCCCGGCCTTGGCCTGATCGATCGTCGCGCCCAGCTTCATCCTCGTGCCGTTGACCAGGATCGTCTGGATCGTCTGGAGCGCGGCACGGCGCAGCGCGAAGGGATCCTTCGAACCGGTCGGCTTGATGCCGCGCGCGAAGAAGGCGGCGAGCGTGTCGATGCGATCCGCCAGCGCGACGCAGGCCGGGATGCAGCCCTCGACCGCCGCGACATATTGCTGCTTCAGCGCCGAGACGGTGCCCGGCTTCTCGCCCGCCTTCTCGGCATAATAGCCACCCATGACGCCCTGCAGCTCGGGGAACTCGCCCACCATCGCGGTGGCGAGATCGGCCTTGGCGAGCAGGCCCGCGCGGCGCGCCGTCTCGGGATCGCGCTCGGGGAAATAGGCGGTGGCGATCCAGGCCGACAGATCGGCGATGCGATCGGCCTTGGCACGCAGGGTGCCCATGCCTTCGTAGAAGAGCATCGCCTCCAGCTTGGGCAGATAGTCATCGAGCGGGGCCTTCAGGTCCTGCTCCCAGAAGAATTTCGCGTCCGACAGGCGGGCGGCGAGCACCTTGCCGTTGCCGGCGACGATCGCCTGGCCGCCATCGTTCGCGACGATGTTCGCGGTGCAGATGAAGGCCGGGGCGAGCTTGCCCTCGGCGTCGTTGAGCACGAAATATTTCTGGTTGGTGCGCAGCGTGAGCTGGATCACCTCGCGCGGCACCTCCAGGAAGGCCGGGTCGAAATGGCCGAGCAGCGGCACCGGCCATTCGGTGAGGCCGGCATTCTCCGCGACCAGCCCCTCGTCGGGGATCACCGTCAGCCCCGCCGCCCCCGCCAGCTCGGCGGCGCGCGTGCGGATGATGTCGCGGCGGTCGGCCGGGTCGACGATCACATGGCAGGCGCGCAGCTTGGCGGCATAGTCGGCGGCGTTGCCGATGGTGACGATCGCCGGATGGTGGAAGCGATGGCCGACCGTGGTGGCGCCCGCCTTCAGCCCGTCGATCTCGACCGGGACGACGTCGTCGCCGAGCAGCGCGACGATGCCCTGCAGCGGGCGGACCCAGCGCAGCGACGAGGTCGACGCCGAAGCGGTGCCCCAGCGCATCGACTTGGGCCAGGGGAAGGCGCGGATAATCGCGGGAATCGCCTCGGCCAGCACCTCAGCGGTCTTGCGGCCGGGCTTCTCGACGATCGCGAACAGAGTGCCGTCGCGCTCGACCAGCTGGTCGGCGGTGAGCCCGGTCTTGCGCAGGAAACCTTCCAGCGCCTGCGGCGGCGCGCCGACCTTGGGGCCCTTGGTCTCTTCCGACACCGCCGCCGTCTCCAGCGGCAGGCCACGCGCGATCAGCGCGAGGCGGCGCGGGGTGACATAGCCGGTCAGCCCCTCGGGCTTGAGGCCGGCCTTGGCCAGCTCCTCACCGAACAGGCGCGCGAGATCTCCGCATGCCTTCTCCTGCATGCGCGCGGGGATTTCCTCCGAGAGGAGTTCGAGCAGGAAGTCGGTCATGATCAGGCCTCCCACCCGTTATGCGCCATCCAGGCGGCGCAGGCACCCTTCGCCAGCTCGCGCACGCGGCCGATATAGGCCTGACGCTCGGCGACGGAGATCACGCCGCGCGCCTGAAGGGTGTTGAAGATGTGGCTGGCCTTGATCGCCTGGTCATAGGCCGGCAGCGGCAGCGGCTTATCGCGCTCCAGCAGCGCCTTGCACTCGTCGGCGGCCTGGGTGAACTGCTTGAACAGCAGCTCGGTGTTGGCGGCCTCGAAATTATAGGCGCTGAACTGGCGCTCATTCTCGAGGAAGACGTCGCCATAGGTGACGCCGTCGTCGTTGAAGGCGAGGTCGTACACGCGGTCGACGCCCTGGATGTACATCGCCAAGCGCTCCAGGCCATAGGTCAGCTCGCCCGCGACAGGCTTGCAGTCGAAGCCGCCGATCTGCTGGAAATAGGTGAACTGGGTCACCTCCATGCCGTCGCACCAGACTTCCCAGCCCAGGCCCCAGGCGCCCAGGGTCGGGCTTTCCCAGTCGTCCTCGACGAAGCGGATGTCGTGCGCGAGCGGATCGATGCCGATCTTGGCGAGGCTGCCCAGATAGAGTTCCTGCAGGTTCGGCGGGCTCGGCTTCAGGATCACCTGATATTGATAATAATGGCCCAGCCGGTTCGGGTTTTCACCATAGCGGCCATCGGTCGGCCGGCGCGACGGCTGGACATAGGCCGCCTTCCAGGGGTTCGGCCCCAGCGCGCGCAGGGTGGTGGCCGGGTGGAAGGTGCCGGCGCCCATCTCCATGTCATAGGGCTGGAGGATCACGCAGCCCTGCTCGCTCCAATAATCATGGAGCGTCAGGATCAGACGCTGGAACGAGAGCGGCTTGGTCGCCAAGACGAGGGTCCTTCGGCAGCTAGGAAATATACCCGCGCCCTTAGGCGTGGGGCGGGCGGCGGGTCAAGGAAATGGGATCAAGCAGACCTGTTTATGGCCGTCATCCCAGCGAAGGCTGGGGTCCATGTCTCTCATCTCCCAGATGCCATCTCGGGTGAAGACAGACATGGATGCCAGCCTTCGCTGGCATGACGGAGAGGAGAGGCGCGCCAAGGGCGTTGGATAACGCTGACGGCTACCCTACATCTCCCCCATGCATTTCCTTCGCCGCGCGGTCGCCGCGCTCGCAGCCGCCTTCACCCTCGCCGCGCCCGTCCAGGCGGCGCCCGCGCTGTGGAAGTTCGGCGATGCCGACACCACCATCTATCTGTTCGGCACGATCCACGCGCTGCCGCCCGGCTATCAGTGGCAGGACGCCCGCATTCGCGATGCGATCGCGGCATCGGACACGCTGGTGCTGGAAACGATCATCGACAAGGATCCGCAGGCGGTCGCCCGCCTGTTCCCTGCGCCCGATCCAAGCCTGCCGCCGATCGTCGAGCGGGTGCCCGAAAAGAGCCGCCCGGCTTTCGAGGCGTTGCTGAAGCGCAGCGGACTCACGCCGGCGATGCTCGACCGGATGCCGACCTGGCAGGCGAGCTTCATGCTGATGGGCGCGATGATGAAGGACCTGGGCGTCAACCGCGACGCCGGGGTGGAGGACGGCCTGTCCACCGCCTTCGCGCCGCCGCCAGCGCCCGGCCTCACCCTTCCGGAAGGAAGCCCCTCTCCTGCCCTGCCCGGCCAGCCCAAGAAGATCGAGGCGCTGGAAACCGCGGCGGGGCAGCTCTCGCTGTTCTCCAATCTCTCCGAGGCCGACCAGCGCGAGATGCTGGCGAGCTTCGCCGATGGCGAGGGCGAGGCGAAGACCGATTTCGCCCGGCTGCTCAAAGCCTGGTCGAGCGGCGATCAGGTGGCGATCGCCAAGGCGTTCGACGAGGACAAGGACCTGACCCCGCATCTGCGCGAAATCCTGCTGCGCCAGCGCAACGCCAACTGGACGCAATGGCTGAAGGCGCGGCTCGACACGCCGGGCACCGTGTTCGTGGCGGTGGGCGCGGGCCATCTGGCCGGTCCGCTGTCGGTGCGCCAGATGCTCGCCGACCAGGGGATCAAGGTCGAGAGGGTCATGGCCCCGCCTTCCGCGCCGCGCGCGAAGCGGGTGGCTGGCGCGAAGAAGTGAACGCGATAAGGATTTTGAGGGCGAATTTCGGCCCCGAAGCCCCGATCCGGGGTTAACTTTTTATCCGAAAGGGATCGAAACCGTCTCGCCGCCACCGCTGCCAGCTAAAAAATCCGCCCTTTTTTCATGGGCTTCCGGGCTCGGTTACGCCGTCGCACAGAATTTTTACCTAAGTAAAAATTCACACTGGCTTTAAGAGGCCATTAACCTTTTACCTTCATTAACGGCATGGTTAACACGGGTTCACGGGTGGCGGCACCAAGGGGTGGCCTCGCCCGGCAATTGAGCAGGAAGATATCCTATGCGCGTTTTGCTGATCGAGGATGATCCCACCACCGCGAAGTCGATCGAACTGATGCTGGGTGCGGAAGGTTTCAACGTCTACACCACCGATCTGGGCGAGGAAGGCCTCGATCTGGGCAAGCTCTATGATTACGACATCATCGCGCTCGACCTGAATCTGCCGGACATGCACGGCTATGACGTGCTGAAGCGCCTGCGCAGCTCGAAGGTCCAGACGCCGGTCATGATCCTGTCGGGCATCGGCGAGATGGACTCGAAGGTCCGTGCGCTCGGCTTCGGCGCCGACGATTATGTCACCAAGCCCTTCCACCGCGAAGAGCTGGTCGCTCGTATCCACGCCATCGTCCGTCGCTCGAAGGGCCACAGCCAGTCGGTCATCCGCACCGGCAAGCTGGCGGTCAACCTCGACGCCAAGACGGTCGAGGTCGACAGTGCCCGCGTGCACCTGACCGGCAAGGAATATGCGATGCTCGAGCTGCTCTCGCTGCGCAAGGGCACCACGCTGACCAAGGAAATGTTCCTGAACCACCTTTATGGCGGCATGGACGAGCCCGAGCTCAAGATCATCGACGTCTTCATCTGCAAGCTCCGCAAGAAGCTGAGCCTGGCGTGCGGCGGCGACAATTATATCGAGACCGTCTGGGGCCGCGGCTATGTGCTGCGCGATCCGGAAGAGGGTCAGGTGGCCGCCTAACACGTTTCTGATTGCCGCGATTTCCGAGCCAGCGGATGTGCCATCCGCCTCGAAATCGCTCTGGATTTGCTACAGGGGCAAAGACGGGAGGCCGTGTTCCGCGAGGGACACGGCCTTCTTCCTTTTCAAGCGCTTTGTTTCAACGACGAATTATCGGGGCAACATCCGCCGAGGAAAGCGCCTATGTGCGGTCCAGCGCAGGAAGCGGAGAGACAATGATGAAGATGATGATGGCGGCCGGTGCGGCAGCGGTTGCGATTCTGGCCGGAGCGCCCGCCCTGGCGCAGCGCGGCCCGATGGGCCCGGTCACCAAGGACGCCTATCTCGCGATGCAGAAGGAACGCTTCGCGACGATGGACAGCAACAAGGACGGCGTCGTCACCAAGGACGAACTGACCGCCCAGCTCGCCGCGCGCATGGGCGACTCCTCCCCGCCCCCGCAGATGGTCGATGCGATGTTCGAGCGGCTCGACGCCAACGAGGACGGCAAGATCACCGCCGCCGAGGTCGAGGCCATCGAAACGGCGCGCTTCGACGAGATGGATACCGACAAGGACGGTACCCTCACCCCCGAGGAACGCCGCGCGGGTTTCGGCGGGATGCGCCGGCAGTAAGCCACCTCACATTCCCCAAAGCCGTCACTCCAGCGAAAGCTGGAGTCTCAGGAGAGCAGGGAGCCCCGAGCCTCCCGAGATGCCAGCCTTCGCTGGCATGACGCCTGGGGTTGGAAGTTCGACCGGTCCACCCCCTCAGATCGGGTCGTAGCTGAACAGCCACATCGCCGACGCCTGCTTGGCCTTGTCCCCGCTGCGCTGCAACCGGCCGACGATGGTATAGCGTGTGTCGGCCTTGAGCTTGCCCGACGGCATCAGCGCGGCCAGCCGTGGCGAGACATAGAGGATCACCGGATAGCCGTCGTCGGTGGTCATGCTGACGGCGGTATAGCCCAGCTCGCCGCCCAGGATCCGGTCATTGGCCTGGCCGAGCCCGCTGGGCGGATCGAGGCTGGTGATCTTGCCGCTGACCCGCAGCAGATTGCCCAGCGGCTGGTCGGTCTTCGCATCGAAGGGCCGCTTGGTCTTCATCCGCTCGGCGTTGACCGCCTCATAATGGCCGAGCAGCTGGCCCAGGGTCTGGAAGCGGATCGTCCATTGCGTCTGGGCGACGTTGGACAGGGTCAGCCGGAAGACGTTGAACAGATTGTCGGTCCAGGCGGCGCAACCATCGGCGTCGTCGCAATATTTCCACGCGGCATCGACCCATTGCAGCAATTGCTGGTCGGGCTTCGAGAATTCGGCCTCCTTGGCGAAGCCGGGGCCGAAGGCGACCGCCGCCTGGCGCTGGCGGGGCGCCACCACCGCGACCGCGCCATTACCGACATCGAGCTTGCCGATGCGGAGCTGGCGCATCATCGCCCAGGCATAATCCTGGGCCGACATGCCGCGCAGATCGTTGACGACCAGGATGGTGAACTCGGCGCCGACATCCTTGGCGAGCGCATAGAGGCGCTCGTCCATCGCCTTCACGCGGACGGGGTCGAGCTTACCGGTCTCGTCGACGATGAAGCGGCCATATTTGAACGGGATCGATCCAGGCGCCGGCAAGGCGCGGACCGGCGCGGTCGCGGTCTTCACCACCGGATCGCTGACCGTAGCGGTGTTGACCGGCGGCGGCCCCGCGACCGGCGGCGCCCCGCCGGTGCCGGTCGCGCAGCCGCTGCCGCCCGATTGCTGGCAGGATTCGGTCCAGCCCTGCCTGATCGCCTCGGCGCGCTGCTGCTTCGCCGGATGGGTGGGCGTGCCGTGATCGGTGCCGACGGTCAGGATCATCCGCGTCGCCTCGGCGAGCGGCGCGCCCATTTTCTGGAGCACGAAGCCGCTGAACTTGTCGGCCTCCAGTTCGATCTCGGGGCGGCTGCCGCCGGGAACGATGGTGTGGCCCGACAGATGATGGGCGATCTCATGCGCCATCACGCTCATCGGGCCCCAGGGGCTGCCGCCGACCTGCGCCTGCGCCATGTTCATGAACTTCGGATTGAAGGCGATCACCCGGCGGGGAATGCGGCTCTGGTCGAGCAGGATCACCGCCGCGGCGTTGGGCACCGGCCCCGAGACGACGACGAAATTGGCGGGCAGCCCGGTGAAGCCCATGATCTTCTGCACCGCGAGCGAACAGTCATTGGGCGCGGTGCCGCTGAGCGTGCTCGGCTGCGCCGTCACCGGCTCGCCGCCATAGGAACAGGCCTGGAGGGTCGAGGCGATCGCCTCCACCTTGTCCGCGCCGGTCAGCGCACTAGCCGACTGTTCCTCCTTCGCCTTGCCGCAGCCCGAGAGCAGCAGTGCGGCGACCATCGCCGTCGATCCGATGAGCAGGTGTCGCATGGTCTCTCCTCAGGTCGTGCGGCTGACGAGCCACAGGATCGCGGCGGCATAGATCCGCAGCAGCACCCAGCTCAGGCCGAGATAGATCAGGCAGGCGACCAGCAGCCGGGGCCAGCCGGTCTTCAGGTCGATCAGGAAGAACTGGCGATAGGCGACCGCAACGATCGCCAGTTTGATCGCCGGGATATAATAGGATGAGGCCGCCTTGTGCCGCAGGATGAAGGCGGGATCGTCCCAGATCATCGTCGGCAGCAGGTTCAGGATGATCAGCGCCAGGATGACCGACTGGCAGTAGACCGCCAGCACGCCATGTTCGACGGCGTTATAGCCGAGCCGGCGGCGGAAGACCGTCCAGCCGCCCAGAAAGATGGCGACGATGCCGATGGAGAAACTCCAATTGGCATAGGCCATCACCTGCTGGGCCATGCGATCGACATCGTCGCTGCGGCCGGCATAGCCATGGACACCGAAATAGCGATTGGCGGCTAGGATCAGCACCAGCACCGCGATCAGCATCAACAGCAGCTTCAGCGGATGGACATGGCCGGTGCGGCGGCCCAGCACATATTCGCGCGCCACCGTGCCCGGCGAAACGAACAGCCGCCCGATGGTGCGCAGCGAATCGAACTCGAACAGGCGCACCCGGTCCCAGGTCTCGGCGGCGATATCCTTCCAGAGGAAGCGGCCCGCCGCCTTCTGTCCGCACTGCCCGCAATAGGGAGTGTCGAAGCGCGCGCCGCAATTGCAGCAGGCGCCATCCTCGAACCAGGCCGTCTCGACCGCGCCGCCGGGCACCGCCGGGCCGGGCTCGGCTCGGGGCGGCAGGACGGCATCGGCGACCCAGCGGAAGTTGGGCATCGGCTCTCCCTCGGCCGGAGCGCACGGCTCCTTTCAGGGGAAAACACCGGACATGGGCGGGAGTTGCATCCTGCCCTGCCGTCATGACGTCATCAGGCCAGCGCGCGGAACGCCGGATGAGCGATGCTGACGTCATGATCGAGCGGCGCGCCGGCCTCCATGCCGGTGGTCGTCGGCGCGCCCTGCGACCAGGTGATGAAGACATTGGCGCCCGAGAACACCCATTTCCCATCGGCGCGCACCGCGGTGAAGCAGTAGCGGTTGCACTCCATGAAGTCGCGCAGGCGGGTGCCCTCGTCGGCGCGGGTGCCGGCGACGATCGCGGGCGCCTCGACATAGGCGCTGTCGGCGCCGGTGAAGTCGATCACCGGCGCACCGAGCAGATGGTGGCGCGCCTTGAAACCGCCGCCCATCCCGCCCCAGAAATCGCAGAAGCCATGGGCCGGGATCTCGTTGGCGCCGAAGCGCACCGTGGCGGACGGATCGAAGCAGGCCTTCATCGCTTCGATATCGAGCCAGTCGACGGCCCGTCCATAGCGCGCCACGAGCTGGGCGATCGCCTGGGTGTCGATCAGGGTCTGGATGTCGGTCTGGCTGGCCATGGTCTACCTCTGCTTGGGGAAAATCAGTCGGGGTCGGCGGTGACGAGCAGGCTCCCCTCGTTCGCGCCCTCGAACAGGTCGAGGAAGGACGAGGGCAGCTTGTCGAAGCCGCGGCGGATGTCCTGGCGGGCGGTGAGCCGGCCTTCGCGGAACCACTGGCGGATCACGTCGCGGGCCTCGGCGACCTTGTCGGCATAATCGCCGAGCACGAAGCCCTCGATCCGGACGCGCCAATAGACCAGCTTCATCATGTCGCGCGGGCCCGGCGCGGGCGCGTCGCTATTATAGGCGGATACCTGGCCGCACACCGCGATGCGGCCGCGCGGGGCGATATTGTCCATCACCGCGTGGAGGATGTCGCCGCCGACATTGTCGAAGAAGACGTTGACGCCGTCGGGGCACAGCTCGCGCAGACGAACCGAGATGTCCTCATTCTTGTAGTCGATCGCGGCGTCGACGCCGAGCGTGTCGATCAGCCAGTCGCACTTGGCCTTGCCGCCGGCGATGCCGATCACCCGGCAGCCATGGATGCGCGCGAACTGGCAGGCCATGGTGCCGACCGATCCGGCCGCGCCCGAGACGACCACCGTTTCGCCGGGCTGGGGCTGGCCGATGCCGAACAGGCCGTAATAGGCCGTCAGGCTGTTGAGCGAGAGCGGGCCCATCATCTCCATCAGGTCGATACCGTCCTGCACCGGATAGACGGGTACCTCGGTCTTCGCCGGGTTGAGCAGGCTGAAATCCTCCCAGCGCGCCACGGTGTTGACCTGGGTGCCGACCGGATAGAGCGGGTTGGCCGAGGCGATCACCTCCGAGCCGACCACGCCGGTGACGGGCGAGCCGAGCGGCACCGAGGCGCGGTAGCTGCGTCCCGGCGGATTCATGAAGTTGCGCATCGTCGGCGCGCAGGAGAAGACCTTGTTGCGCAGCAGGATTTCGCCCGCTTCCAGCTCGGGCACCGCGAACGGGGCTTCGTTATAGGCGAAATCGCTGAGCTTGAGCTGCCCCTGCGGCCGCGCCGCAAGGAGCCACTGGCGATTCACCGAAGGAAGGTCATGCTGCATCTCGAGCCCTCATCGTCACATGGAGATGCTCGAGTCCCATGAAGAAGGTGCTGGGGAAATAAGCATAACCGCCAGCTTGCGCGTCGATGGTAAGATCGGAATGCTGCACGATGTGGCGGAAGGCCGACTGCAGCTCGATGCGGGCGAGCTGCGCCCCCATGCAGGTGTGGATTCCCGACCCGAAGGCCAGGTGCCGCGCCGCATTGCCGCGCTCCAAGTCGAGCCGATCGGGTTCCCTGAACAGGCTTTCCTGGCGGTTGGCCGCGGCCAGCCGGATGTTGACGAAGGAACCCTTGGGGATGGCGACGCCACCCAGCACCGCATCCTCCAGGGTGACGCGATAGATGCCCTGGCTCGGCGAACGCAGGCGCAGCACCTCCTCGACGAAGGTCTGGAGCTTTTTGGGGTCGCCGCGCACCGCCTCGGCCAGTTCGGGCTGCTCCGCGAGCAGCAGCACGCCGCTACCCAGCGAATAGGTGGTGGTCTCGCCCCCCGCGACCAGGAATTGCTGGATCGCCGAGAGCAGTTCGGAAACGTCCATCGTCCGCTCCTCGCCCGGGAATGGGGTGTGGACGAGTTCGCTGATCAGGTCGTCGCGCGGATTGGCGCGCCGGTCCTCGATCGCGGCGACGAAATAGTCCTGATAGTCGCGCAGCTGCTCGGCGCACTCGATCTCGCGTTCGACCGAGATGATACCGTTCATCGGCGCCACATAGGCGTCGCCCCAGACACGGAAGGTGCGCCAGTCCTCGCTCGGCACGCCCAGCAGGTCGGCGATCACCATCACCGGCAGCGGGGTCGCGAACTCGGCCATGAAGTCGCCGCCCCCCTTGGCTGCCATCGCGCCGTGCAACCGGTTCACCAGCGTCTCGACATCGCCCTGCATCGCCCGCATCCGCCGCGCGTCGAACAGCTTGTTGATCAGCTTGCGATAGGTGCCGTGGTCGGGCGGGTCGTTGGTCGCCAGGAAGGGCACCGTCGGATGGCCGCTCGCCCGGATCGCGCGGATGCGGTCGGCCGCCTCGGCGTTGACGATCACATCCTGCGTGCCGCGGCTCGAATAGATATGGGTCTCGGCGATCACCTGGTTGATCAGCTCCAGGCTGGTGACGACGAAACAGCCGAGCTGTTCGGACCAGGCGACCGGCGCCTCCTCGCGTAGCCTTTTGTAGAGGGTGAAGGGGCAGCTCTGCTCGACCGGGAAGAGGAAGCTGTCGGAAATGCGGCTGGCGTCGGTCATGATGCTCCCCTCCCCTCAGGCCGCGAGATAGCCGCCGTCGACCGGCAGCATCGCGCCGGTGACGAAGGAGGCGCCGTCGCCGAGCAGGTAGCAGATGGCGGAGGCGACCTCGTCGGCCCCGCACATCCGGTTCATCGGGTGCATCGCCGCCACCGCGCGAAGCCCCTCATCATAATCGGGGATGGTGCGCAGGAAGCGCTCGGTCATCGCGCTATGGACCGCGCCGGGCAGCACCGCGTTGCAGCGCACCCCCTTCTCCGCCGCGAACAGCGCCACCGACTGGGTGAGGTTGATTGCCGCCGCCTTCGAGGCGCCATAGGCGACGAGGGTGGGCGCGGTGCGGAAGGCCTGGGGCGACGAGACGTTGACGATCGAGCCGCCCTTCCCATCCGCCAGCATCGCTCGCACCGCATGTTTGCAGCCCAGGAACATGCCATCGACATTGACCGCGAAGGTGCGCCGCCAGTCGGCATAGTCGGCGTCGACGATCGTACCGGTAGGGTTGATCCCGGCCGAGTTGACGAGATGGTCGAGCCGGCCATGCTCGGCAACGATCGCGCCGATCAGCGCTTCCCAGTTCGCCTCGTCGGACACGTCGAGCCGGGCGAAGCGCGCGCCGCTCTCGGTCGCCGCCTTCGCGCCCTCCTCCGCATCGACATCGCCGATGATCACGGTGGCGCCGCGCGCCGCGAGCATTGCCGCAGCTGCCTTCCCAATGCCCGAAGCCGCGCCGCTCACCAGGGCGATCCGCCCTTTGAAATCGCTCATTTCATTTGCTCCGCAGGATCGGCGGCGCCCCGGGCGCCACGGGGGAAGGGCAGGCCCTCGATCGGGCGAGACGGCTGCGCGCGCGACCAGTCGAGGATGAAGGTGCGGGTCAGGAAGGCCCAGCGCCCGTCGCGCCGCTCGAACCGGTCGAGATAGCGGCCGGCGAAACGCAGTTCGCTCTCGCCCTCCGGCCCGGCGACGATACTGGTCGCCTGTACATAGCTCTCGCCGGTGGCGCGATCGCCGTCGATCGCGAAGCGCTCGTTGGAGAGGACATGATAGGCGGTCAGCGTATCGGCCAGCACGGCGGCGATCGCGGCGGGGGCATAGTCGGCGATCGGGGTGCGCTCATCTCCCGTGATCACCGCGCCATCGGCATGGAACAGCGAGAGCATCAGCGCCGCGTCGGCCCGGTCGAGCGACGCGCAATAGGCGGTGCTCAGCTCGCGCAGCGCCTGGACCGACAGAAGCCGGTCCAGATCACTTGCGGGGTTCGGGGCAGCCGCCGCCATCAGAACTTCACCCGCGCGCTGGCGCCATATTCGCGCGGATTGGCATAGTTGAGCAGTGCCACCGTGCCTGGAATGTCGAGGATGCTCTGAATGTAGCGCTTGTCGAACAGGTTCTTGGCCCAGAGGCTCAAGGTCACCGGCCCGTCGGCGGGGGTGAAGTCCAGATTGGCGTTGACGATGTTGGTGGGCTGGATGCGCGAGCGCGGCGTGTCGGTCAGGTTGGTCAGATATTTGGACGCGACATAATTATAGGCGACATTGGCCGAGAAGTGGCCGAGCCCGGTGACGTCGAACGCATAGGTGGCGTTGACGCTGGCGGTCCATTTCGGCGCGTTCTGGAGGCGGTAGCCCGACAGATCGATGAAGCTGGCGGTCGGCGCGTCGAAGAAGTCGAAATTCTTGTAGGTCGCGTCCAGATAGGCCGCCGATCCCGACAGGGTCAGCCCCTCCACCGGCAGCGCGGTCACCTCCAGCTCGGCGCCCTTGATGATCGCCTTGGCGGCGTTGAGGATGGTGTTGCCCTGCTGGGTGCCGCCGTTGAGGAAATATTGCTGGGCGAGCTGGATGTCGCGATAGTTGGTGTAGAAGACAGACAGGTTGGTGCGCAGCCGCCGGCCGAACAGATCGGCCTTCACGCCGCCTTCGATCGTGTCGATATGCTCGGGGTCATAGGGCCCCAGATCCTCGGGGATGCCGATGCGGCCCACGAACCCGCCCGATTTGAAGCCGCGCGCCCAATAGGCGTAGAGCATCACCCTCGGGTCGAGCTTATAGTCGGCGCCGATCTTCCAGCCGACATTGTTCCAGCTCTTCGAGCCCGAGACGCTGAACCCGCCGATATTGGTGCCGCAGCCGAAGCTCGCGACGCCCGACGGATCGAGGCAATTGTCCATGCCCGCCGTCATCTTCGTCTTCTCATAGGTATAGCGGACGCCCGCCTGCAGGGTCAGCGCGTCGGTCGCGTCGAAATAGAGCTGCGAGAAGGCCGACAGCGAATGATTGTCCTGATGCTGGCGGTTATACTGGCTGAAGCCGGGAATCGCGAACTGCGCGCGGAAATCCTGGATGTGGCGATAATGGGTATCGAGCCAGAAGACGCCCGCGATGCCCCGCACCCGATCGCCCAGGTCGAAAGCGGTGCGCAGTTCCTGGCTCACCTGCCGCCCTTTGGTGCGGCGATAGGTGTCGTCGAGGAACAGGACCGTGCCGTCCTGGTCGGTATATTCGCCGAGCTTGAAGGTCTTGATGCCGGTGACCGAGGTGATGTCGCCGATCGCGGTGTCGGCCAGCTCCATCGTCAGGGTGGCGCGGTAATTGTCGAAATTGCTCTGATCCGGCACCGAGTTGTTGGCTGAGACATAGCGCTTGGCGGCGCGGCAGGGCTGGCCGACGGGCAGGCAGATCGCGGTCTGCTGGCCGGGCGTCCCTTCCGGCGCGCGGATGACCTCGGTGGGCGAGGAGACGTTGACGACGACGGGCGCGCCGTTGCGGGCCGCCGCATATTCGCCAACCAGGGTGGCGGAGAAGTCGCCGTCGGGGGTGAACTTCAGATAGGTGCGGATCGCGTCGAGGTTACGGCTGCCCATGTCCGACCCGTCGAACAGGTTGGTGACGAAGCCGTCGCGCTCCGAATGGACGAAGGCGACCTTGCCGGCCAGCAGCCCCTCGACGATCGGGAAATCGAGCGCGCCCTTCAGGTCGAAGCGGTTGTAATTGCCCACGGTCAGCTCGGCCTTGCCGCCGAACTGGCCGGTCGGCTGGGCGGTGACGACGTTGACCACGCCGCCGGTGGTGTTGGCGCCGAACAGCGTGCCCTGCGGGCCGCGCAGGATCTCCACCCGGTCGACGTCGAACAGGTCGAGCAGCGCGCCCATGCTGAAATATTGCGGCACGCCATCGACGACGATCGACACCGCGTTGCCGGCATAGGGATCGGCATCCGCCACGCCGATGCCGCGAATGTTGTAGACGGCGGTGTTGGGCGCGTTGGCAAACTCGTTGATCTGGACGTTGGGGATCGAGCCCTGCAGCGCCTGCAGCGAGGTAGCCTGGAGATTGCTGAGCGAGGCCGAGGTGACCGCGCTCACCGAGATCGGGACATTCTGGAGATTTTCGGCGCGCTTCTGCGCGGTGACGACGATTTCCTGCAAGCCGCCCTCGTCGACGGCTTCGGCCGGGGCCGCCGCCTGCTGGGCATGGGCCATGGATATCGGAGCCAATGACAGGGCAACACCGCACAACAGCCAGGACGATCCGCGCATATTTCCTCTCCCCTCATGTCTCAGTCGTATTTATAACAACTGTTGGAAATGGATTATGAGGGGTCGGCCGGGGAGGACCAGCTAGCGTTTTCGATAGGGGTGGCTCCGCCATGGGACGGACGGCCGCCGGCTTGCCAGACGCGCGCCAATCTCTACCAGTCGAGCTTCAGCACAGGAGATTTCATGCCCGCCCCTGCCGACCGGCCGGCGCGACGCGCGCATCTGGCGCAGCTCGCGATCAAGATCATCGGAACCGAGGGGATGAACGCGGCCACGATCCGCCGGCTCGCCACCGAAGCCGGCTACAGCACCGCGATCGTCACCCATTATTTCCCGAACAAGCGCGACCTGCTGTTCAACACCTATGAGCATGTGTCGGAGACGGCGATCGCCCATTTCGAGAGCGTCGCCGCCGATCCCGCCGGCAGCATCGAACAGGTGATGGAGACCTTCCTTCCGATCGGCGAGGAGGAGGAGAATAGCTGGAAAGTGGTGTTCGCCTTCTGGCAGCTCGCGCTGCACGACGAGGATTTCGCCGCGCGCCAGCGAGTGGCGATGCAGCGATCGCAGGACCTGATCGAAAAACTATTGGTCGATCGCGGTTATCGCGGCGATGCGCTGCGCACCGCGCGGCAACTGCTCGTCACGGTGATGGGGATCAGCATCCGCGCCTCGTTCGAGGCGAGCTGGACCGACGAGGTGAAGCGGCAATGCTTGCGCGACGCGCTCGCGTCGGTCGGGCTCGGGGCGTAGCGCCCTACATCACGTCCTGGGCCAGGGCGACGCTGCCCGCCGTCTCCCAATGGCCATGGCCATAATCGCCCTGGATGGTGGTGCGATGGATCACCCGGCGCTCGCGGACGCCACAGCCCATGCCCCGGTGCAGCATGCGGCTATTGTCCCAGATCAGCATCTCGGTGCCCTTCCACTCATGGGCATAGGGCTTCATCACCGCCAGCGCGGCATCCCACGCATCCTCGAACAGTTGATCGCCCTCGGGCGTCTCGTTGCCGGCGATGCCGAACGCCATCCACGGCGCCATGTGGAATATCTTCTCGCCGGTCGGCCGCTGCCACACCGCGGGGTGGATCGCGCGTGGGATGGTCTTGGCGACCTCGAGGATCTTGCTGTCCGAATCGCGGAGCACGCGGACGCCGGGCACCGGGAATTTCATGTGCGAATAGAGCAGGTCGAGCGTGTAGATCACCTCGCGGCCCTCGATCCGCTGGCGGATGTCCTCGGGCAGCGCCTTCCAGATCTGGATGCCGTCGGCGAAGCCGGTGAAGCCCAGCTCGCGCGGGCGGACCACCGTGCGCAGAACCCCGGCATAGTTGAGTTCGTCATTGTAGCAATGATCGAAATGCCAGGGCTGCCAGGTGACGAGCGAGCGGCCGCCCACCTCCACCTGCGCACCGCCGCCATCGGTGCTGATCACGATCACGCCGGGCATGGCATCCTGGTCGACCCGCTCGACGCTCTTGACCGGATGGTCCTTGAGCGGCCCGAAGACATTGCTGATCTCGACCTGCATCTGGCTCGACTGCTCGACATCCTCGAAGACGATCATGCCGCGATCGACAAGCGTCGCGGCCAGCCGCTTGCGGCAGGTGTCGTGCTGGAGGGTTTCGAAGGTGATCCCGCTGACGCGGGCTCCATAGGGCAGATCGGCCCTGAGCGGCTTGATCGCGACCGTAGACACCGGGAGGGCTCCTTCCTCTCGCGACGCCCGTCAGCGGACGCCTATCGGAGCCTTTCTATCGATGCCGGTCGAGAAGCGTTTGACCGCGGTCAAAAGCGGGCGCGGCGGAACCGGCCCGCTTCATCCCTCACCAGATCATGCGCTTCTTGCGCTCGGCCTGCGCCTGCTCGGTCGCCTTGCGGGTTTCCTCGGCGATCTCGGCATCGACCGCGGCGCGCTCCTTGGGGGGCAGCGCGTCATATTGTTCCTTGGAGAGACCACGCTTCTCGAGCACGCGATCCTTGGCGCGCTCCATCGGCGTCTTCTTCATCTCTTCCTTCAGCTTGTCGATCAGCGAGGCGAAAAGATCGGCTTCGCCGCCACCCGACTTGGCTGTCCCCTTGTTCTCGCCGAGCGAGAAGCCGGTCTGATTGGAGATGGACGTAATCGACATGCACAGTTCCTCTTCCAGGGCGCTGAGCCTGATCCTTCGAGGGAAACGCGGGGCGCCTCACCAGGAACCTGGACCAGAATCTCTCAGATCGCCGAGGCCGTCGGAAATGCCGGAATATGGTTAAACAACGGTGCCTGCGGGATTAATCGACGCTTCATACCTGTTACAGCGCCGCAACCTCCAGCACCTCGATCGCATCGGCCTTGCCGCCGAAGTCGGCAAAGTCGCCCTCCCCGGCCCCGATCAGCGCACGGGCGAGCGGCGAGGAGAAGGAGATGAGGCCCGCCGCCGGATCGGCCTCGTCGTCGCCGACGATCGAGACCGAATTGATCTTGCCGTTGAGCTTGTAGCGCACCTTCGTACCGAAGGCGGCTTCCTCGCCATCGGCGGGCGGCTGTATCTCGACCGTGGCCTGGCGGGTGTTCCAGTAGCGCAGCTGGCGCTGGAGATCCTTGACGACCTCTTCCGTACCGCCGGCCGCGATCATGGCCTGCAACTCGGCGACCTTGGCGCCGATCAGCTTGGCGCCGCGTTCGGTGACGAGATTGGGGCCCGGCGGGATCGGCAGCTCGAATTTGGGTTCGAGATGCTCCTCGTCGCTCTCCCGGCGAAAGGCGACGCTCATGCCGCCACCATGTCCTGCGCCGCGACGATCGACACGCCATCGCCCCCGGCGGGAATGTGGCGCCGCACGCCGATCCGCTTGAGGAACAGCCACAGCGCCTCGACATGGATGCCGGCGACGACCTTCAGGGTCAGCAGCGGATGCTTGAGGAAGGCGCCCAGCAGCGCGCCATTGCTCAGCTCGCGGCGCTCGCCCGCGAAGGAGGCGACGATCAGCGGGCCTTCGCCGTCACCGCCCGCCACGACCACCTTCACCTTGTCCTGCGGCGGTTCCACGGTGAAGTCGTAGCGCATGTCGAGATCCATGAAGGGGGAGACGTAGAAGCATTTATCGCAGGTCTGACGGATTTGTTCGCCCTCGCTTTGCCCAGCCGGAACCGGGATCACATAGCTGTGCCGTTCCTTGAAGGTGTTGGTCACCTCGTAGATGATCGTCGCGAGACTCCCGTCGCGGCGATGGCAGAACCAGACCGACAGCGGGTTGAACACATGGCCGAGCATGCGGGGCATGGTGAGCAAACGGATCGCGCCACCATCGGGTTCCTGGCCCGTCCGGCGAACCAGCGCCTCGATCTGCGGGCGCAGCGGCGCGCCCGAGCGGTCGCCATAGTCGCGATCGTGGAAGGAGAAGAGGTTGAAGCGGTTGCGCGAGAACAGCCGGAAACGCTTCGCCACCCCGTCGATCTCATCGAGGTCGAACAGCATCTGGAACAGGCTGTAGCGCAGCACATGCGCGCGCGGCCGGAAGCGACGATGGAAGACCTTGCCAGCGTAGATGGCCGATTTCACGCCGCCGCCTCACGCTGGGGTGCCAGGTCCATCGTCATCCGGCCATTGGGCTCGTCCACCGTCCAGGGGCGCTTCGCCCCCAGCATCTCGGCCACGGCGAGACCCGACTGGAGCCCGTCTTCATGGAAACCCGCGCCGAAATGCGCGCCGCAGAAGAAGGTGTTGCGTTGGCCCTGGATCGCCCAGATGCGGCGCTGCGCGTCCATCGCGGCATGGTCGAAGATCGGGTGTTCGAAGGTGGTGCGATCGATCTCCTTGGCCTTGTCGATCGCGCGATTGGGATTGAGCGTGACGACCAGCGGCTCCTTCGTCCGATAGCCCTGCAGCCGGTTCATCCAGTAGCTTACGCACAGATCGCCGGTCGCGTCATTGGCGTGGCGGCGGCCGAAATAATTCCAGGCGCCCCACAGCATCCGCCGCTTGGGCATCAGCGCGGCATCCTGGTGCAGCACGGCGTGGTTGGTGCTGTAGCGGAAGGCGCCGAGCAGTTCGGCCTCCTGCGGGCTGGGATCGGCGAGCATCGCCAGCGCCTGGTTGCCATGGGCTGCGATCACCACCTCGTCGAAGCGATCGGGGTTGCCGGCCTTGTCGGTGATCGTCACCTGCCCCGCCTTGCGCTCGATCGAGCCCACCGGGGTGCCCAGCCGCAGCTCGCCCGGGAAATCGGCGAGGATGCGGTCGACATAGCTCTGGCTGCCATTGACCACGGTGCGCCATTTCGGCCGCGCGCCCAGGTCGAGCAGGCCATGATTGCTGCAGAAGCGCACGAAGCTCTCGGCCGGATAGTCGAGCAGCAGTTGCGCAGGCGCCGACCAGATCGCCGCCGCCATCGGCAGCAGATGATCGTCGCGGAACGCCTCGCCATATTTGCCCTGTTCGAGCAACTGGCCCAAGGTCATGTCGCCGAAGCCGCCGAGCTTTGCCGCCGCCTCGCGATAGAAGCGGACGAGGTTGCGCAGCATCGACCAGAAGCGTGGCGAGAAGATGTTCGAGGGCTGGACGAACAGCTGCCAGATGCGATCCCCCGCCGCATATTCGAGCTTTCCGTCGTCGAGCGACACCGCGAAACTCATATCGGTCGCGCGGGTGGCCACGCCCAGATGCTCGAACATCGCGATCAGATTGGGATAGGTGCGGTCGTTGAAGACGATGAAGCCGGTGTCGACGCCGAGCACGCCTTCGTGGCCAAGATCGACATCGATCGTGCGGGTATGCCCGCCGGGGCGGCTCTCCGCCTCGTAGAGGACGACGTCATTCTGCTTCGCCAGCAGCCACGCCGCCGACAGGCCGGAAATACCGCTGCCGATCACCGCAATACGCTGGCCCTTGCGGACGTCGTCCATGCCCCGAAATCCCATCGCTCTCGCCTGTCTTGCCTGTCCATCAGCTACGACGGAACCCGCCGGCAAGTTGCGACCCGCCCTCTGCATCTTTCTGCTAACCCACGTCAGGGAAAGCGCAATGCGGATTCTTTGCAACGGCTTGGCCTGCCGCGACGTATAGGGTTAGGAAAGCGTCCGGGGGACGTGATTGGGGGACCGCGCCGCGCATGAGTGCCATTACCAGCATCATCGTCGCCTCGATCGTCCTGTCGGCGATGATGGCCGCCGCCTGGGCGGTGCAGATCCCGACGAAGCAATCGGGCTGGGCAGACTGTTTCTGGTCCTTCGCGATCGGGATCGGCGGGTTGATCGTCAGCCTGTTCGTCGCGGGCGACGGCCCGATGGAGCGGCAATGGCTGGTCGCCGCGATGGTCGCCTTCTGGTCGATGCGGTTGGGCTTCCACATCCTCGCCCGCACCGCCGGCGCCACCTATGAGGACCCGCGCTACGCCGACCTGCGGCGCGAATGGGGCTCGAAATTCCAGCTTCGGCTGTTCCTGTTCCTGCAGATCCAGGCGCTGTGCGGGATCGGGCTGGTCGTGACCGTCTTCGCCGCCGCGCATCGGCCAGGCCCGGCCTTCGCGATCACCGACGGGATCGGCCTCGCCCTGCTCGCCATTTCGGTGATCGGCGAGGGCATCGCCGACCGCCAGCTGCGGGCCTTCGCCGCCGACAAGAGCAACCATGGCAAGGTGTGCGACAAGGGGCTGTGGGCCTGGTCGCGTCACCCCAATTATTTCTTCGAATGGCTCGGCTGGGTTGCCTATCCGGTGATCGCCATCTCCTTCATGGGCGGCTGGTGGCAGGGCTGGCTCGCCCTGATCGGGCCGGTGCTGATGTACTGGCTGCTCGTCCATGTCTCGGGCATCCCGCCGCTCGAAAAGCATATGCTCAAGAGCCGGGGCGATGCCTTCAAAGCCTATATGGCGCGCACCAGCGCCTTCTTTCCACGCCCGCCCAGGAAGCCTTAATGGACATCATCGCCGCCGCCACAGCAGCCGTCGAACGGCTGCCGCTCCCCGACGCCGTCACGCTCGCGGGGGTCGAGTTTCTCGTCGGCCGCACGGGCCGCAAGCTCGCCAAGGCCCCCGACGAGGAGGCCGCCTTCGCGAAGACGATGCGCGACTTCCCGATCGCGATCCACACCGACGACGCCAATGCCCAGCATTATGAGGTGCCGGCCGCCTTCTTCGACCTCTGCCTGGGCCCGCGCCGCAAATATAGCTGCTGCTATTATGACAGCCCGACCACGACGATCGCCGAGGCCGAGGAGGCCGCGCTCGCCCAGACCGTCGAGCATGCGAAGCTGGAGGATGGCCAGGAGATCCTCGAGTTGGGCTGCGGCTGGGGCTCGCTGAGCCTCTATATGGCGGCGCGCTACCCGAATGCGCGGATCACCGCGGTCTCCAATTCGCACGGCCAGCGCCAGCATATCGAGAAACTCGCCGCCGCACAGGGCTCGACCAACCTGACGGTGATCACCTGCGACATGAACGACTTCCAGGCCGATGCCCGCTTCGACCGGGTCGTCTCGGTCGAGATGTTCGAGCATATGTCGAACTGGGAAGCGCTGCTCACCAAGGTGAAGGGCTGGCTGAAGCCCGACGGCTATCTGTTCATCCACATCTTCACGCACGACCGGGCAAGCTACCGCTTCGACCATGCCGACAAGGCCGACTGGATCGCGCAGCATTTCTTCACCGGCGGGATCATGCCCAGCCATGGCCTGCTCCGCCACTTCCCCGACCTGTTCACGGTCGAGCAGGAATGGCGCTGGAACGGCGAACATTATGCGCGCACCGCCTTCGACTGGCTGGCCCGCTTCGACGCCAACCAGCCGGCAATCGCCAAGATCTTCGCCGACACCTACGGCAAGGATTCGAAGCTGTGGGAACGCCGCTGGCGCCTGTTCTTCCTCGCGACCGCCGGGCTGTTCGGCCACAAGCATGGCGAACCCTGGGCGGTGAGCCATTATCGGCTGAAACCGGCGGGATAAGGCGGCCCCCGGCCGAATGCTCCGGAACGGGTCAGAAAGCCTGCCGGAAACGTAGCGTCGCAACCGCCGCTCCTCTAGGCAGGAGAAGAAGGGGGTAGCGATGGACGAACGACATCGATCGACGGCGGCGCGATGGGGCATCGTGGCACTGAACCTGCTGCTGCCCGGTCTGGGCTGGTTCCGCGTCGGCCGTTGGCGGGCGGGCCTGCTATGGCTGGCGGCTGTAGAGGCGGTCTTCGCGCTGCTGATATTGATCGCGCACTTCGCTCCGACGCCCAGCTTTGGCCAATATGTGGCGGTTTTCGGCGTGACGATCGCCGTCTTCCTAGTCCTGTACGTCACGGCGATGATCGGATGCTGGCGGGCAAGCCTGGTAAAAGCCGATCGCCAACCTTGGTGGGCGCGGTGGTATGGCCTGTTGGCCATCGTCTTGCTCGCCTCTCTGCTGCACGAGCCCCTGCAGATCGTCAGGCACAGATATTACAAGCCCTTCTACACGCCCACTGAAAGTATGATGCCGACATTGGCGGTGAACGACCGCTTCCTGGTGGACATGCGGCCGGACCGCACCAAGCTCCGCCGGGGCGACATGGTGCTGGTGGAGGCGCAGGGACAGATCCGGATATACCGCATCGCGGCGCTTCCCGGCGATCGGATCGCGATGCGCGAAGGCGTCCCTGTCATCAATGGCATAGCCGCCGAGCATAGGGTGGAAGCCGTCAGGAGCTATGACAGCCCCGGCGAGGGGCGCGTCGACACCCGGCAGATCCTCGAGCGCATCCCCGGTGAGGCGGGGAGTCATTCGATCTTCGACATGGGCTATATCCCCGAAATCGATGAGATGACCGGAATCCTCCTGCCGCCTGGGCGCATCTTCCTGCTCGGCGACAATCGAGAGCGGGCGGCGGACAGCCGAGTATCGGCGTACCTCAATGGTATCGGGATTCTCGGGGTGGAGGCTGTCATCGGCCGCCCCTTGTTCCTCTACTGGAGCGACGACCGATCAAAGATCGGACAGGCATTTGATCATTGAGGCACAAGATTTAAGTCATTCGGCTTGACTCCCATCCCGATTGCTAGGACCCTCGCCCGCAGACCGCCCGAAGGCGGCTGAGCGCGAGAACCAGGGGCAGAGGATGGTGAAGGTCACCTATGTCGAGCATGACGGCACCGAGCATGTCGCGGAAGTGCCCGTCGGCCTGTCGCTGATGAAGGGCGCGGTCGAGAACGGCATCCCCGGCATCCTCGCCGATTGCGGCGGCGCCTGCGCCTGCGGCACCTGCCGCGTGTTCGTGGTCGAGGCGTTTCGCGTCGTGACCGGCGAGCCCCATGACATGGAGGATGCTATGCTGGAGATCGACGACGATCCGCGTCCCGGCAAGCGCCTCTCGTGCCAGATCCCCGTCACCGAGGCGATGGAAGGGCTGGTCGTCCATATGCCGGAGAAGCAATTCTGATCGGAGGTTTCGCGATGACGATGCTGGCCGACGCCGACCTGCCCACCCTGCCCGTCGAGAGCCCGGCGTTCGACCGCGACCCGATGCCCTTTGTCGAGGCGGCGCGCGCCAGGCACCCGTGGCTGGCGCGGATGCACAATGGCTATGTCGTCCATGGCTATCAGGCGATGAAGGAGATGATCGCGATGGACGGCGCGCTGGTGCCCGCCTTCGCCGGGATCGTCGAGCTCTATGGCGGCCAGGGCACCCCCTGGGCTCGCTTCATGACCGAGATGCTGATCGGCCGCAGCGGCCCCGATCACACGCGTATCCGCGCCGCCGTGGCCGAGGCCTTCACCCCGCGCACCGCCAAGCGCTTCACCGGGCAGATCCAGCAGGTGCTGATCGACCTGCTCGACGAATGGGCGCCCGCCGGCCGGATGGACTTCGCCGACGTCATCTCGCATTTCCCGGTGCGAGTGCTGGCGAAGCTGCTCGGCGCCCGCACCGACCCGATGGGCATCCGCGAGAATCTGGAGGTGCAGGTCGCCTCGATCACGCTCGACCCGTCGCTGCTGCCGGAGCTGCTGGCCGGCTACGATATCCTCTACGACTATGTGCACCAGGTGATCGTCGACCGCGAGACGCGGCCGGGCGACGACGACGGCTGGGTCGACTCCATGATCGCCGCGCGTAACGACGGGCGGATCGACGATACCGAGCTGCACTTCCTGCTGATGATGCTGTTCCCGGCGGGCTACGACACGTCGAAGAACATGATCGGGATGACGATCCACACCCTGCTGCAGCATCCGCAGCATTGGGCGCGCTGCGCCGAGGATCGCGCCTTCTGTACCAAGGTGGTGGAGGAGATGTTCCGCTATGCCGCGGTCGCCCCGCCGATGCGGATCGTGGCGCAGCCCTTCGACTATGGCGGCTTCCATTTCGAGCCGGGCACGATCATCAGCTTCGCCACCGCGATCACCGGCCGCGACCCGGCGGTGTTCGAGGACCCGCTGACCTTCGATCCCGAGCGCGAGCACAGGACCCGCCATATCGGCTTCGGGCGCGGCGAGCATATCTGCCTGGGCATGCATCTGGCCCGGCTGCAGATCGAGGAGGCGGTGCATCTGTGCACCCAGCGGATGCGCAACCCGCGCCTGGACGGCGAGGTGACCTGGCGATCCTTCATGGGCGTATGGGGCCCACGCAGCCTGCCGATCGCCTTCGATCCGGGCGAGATCCGGCCCAGCGAGGCGCCGCCCGCCAAAGCGGCGGCCTGACCAAGACGATAAAATCCAAAGGGGAAGAGGGATGAAGCCGATCCGGATGCGCGCCGCGCTGGCGCTCGCCGCCTGTGCCGTGAGCCTGCCAGCCTTGTCGGGCGCACCGGAACAGAAACCGGCGGACTGGCAGACCGACAATTCGAAGAAGATCGACATCGACGTCGACCTGTCGAAGGAACAGCCGACCATGGCTGAGCCGGCCGCGCCCGGCGACACCGACTGGCCCTATTATAACCACCGCAGCGATGGGCAGCGCTTCAGCGACCTGACCGAGATCACACCCGCCAATGTCGGCACGCTGGAGGAAGCCTGCCGCGTGAAGGTCTCCGGCGTCGGCCCCTTCTCGGCCGGGCCGGTGCTGGTCAACGGGATGATCTACCTGACCGCGTGGCGCGCGACGATGGCGATCAACCCGGTCAATTGCGACATCGTCTGGAAGGCGCTCTACGCCCCCGAACAGGACGAGGTGTACAACGCCAATCGCGGCGTCGCCTGGCTCGATGGCCGCATCTTCCGTGGCACCGGCGATGCGCGGCTGATCGCCTATGACGCCGCCACCGGCCGCGAGTTGTGGCGCCGCAAGGTGGGCGAGCCCAAGGGCGCCGAATATGTCGTCGCGGCACCGGTCGCTTGGAACGGCATGGTGTTCGTCGGGCTGGCCGGCGGAGATTTCGGCATCGCTGGGCGGATCATGGCGTTCGACGCCGCCACTGGCGAGCCGCGCTGGAGCTTCAACACCATCCCCCACCCCGGCGAGTTCGGCCATGAGAGCTGGCCCGGCGACACATGGAAGACGGGCGGCGGCGGCACCTGGTCCAGCTTCACGCTCGATACCGCTAAGGGCGAATTGTTCGTCCCCGTCGCCAATCCGGCGCCCGATTTCGATGCGAAGATCCGGAAGGGCGACAATCTCTACACCAACAGCTTCGTCGCGCTCGACGCAAAGACGGGGCAGCGCCTCTGGCATTTCCAGGCGCGGCCCAACGACAACCACGACTATGGCATCGCCTCGCCCCCGGTACTGGTCGACCTGGGCAAGCGCCAGGCGGTGGCGCAAGGCTCGAAGGACGGCTTCCTCTATTTCGTCGACCGGGCCAGCCACAAGCTGATCTGGAAGACACCGGTCACGACGATCCTCAACCATGACGCCGACGCCACGCCCGAGGGGGTGAAAGTGTGCCCCGGCGCCAAAGGCGGCGTCACCTACAACTCGCCGGCCTATGATCCGCCGACCGGGCTGCTGATCGTCGGTTCGATCGACTGGTGCTTCAAGCTGACGTCCAGGGATTTCGGCCCGCATGTCGCCGGCAAGCCCTATACGCAGGGGCTGATGGAGCGCGCCGACGACAGCGGCACCGGCTGGTTCCACGCGATCGACGCGAAGACCGGCAAGATCCGCTGGCGCCATCACGCCCCCTCCCCGATCGTCGCCGCGATCACGCCGACCGCGAGCGGGCTCACCTTCGCCGGCGACAGCGAAGGCTGGCTCTACGCCTTCCGCACCGCCGACGGCACGATCCTCCACAGGATCCAGACCGATGGCTCGTTGGCTGGCGGGCTGATCACCTATCAGCGCCAGGGCCACCAATATCTGGCGGTCACGTCGGGCAATGTCTCGCGGTCTTCGTGGAGCGCGGTGAGCGGCACGCCGACATTGGTGGTCTATCGCCTGCCACTCGCCGCGCAGACGGCCGGAGGCGATCCCGCGACGCTCGCGCCCGATATCGCGCGCGGACGAACGGTCTATCAGGGCAGTTGCATCGTCTGCCACGGCCCCAATGGCGGCGGTGGCGAAGGCCCCGCGCTCAAGGGCATGGCGGCGAAGTACAGCCAGGCCGCGGCGGCTGCCTATATCGCCGACCCCAGGGCACCGATGCCCAAGCTCTATCCGGGCGCGCTCAATGCGCAGGAGGTGGCCGACGTAGCAGCCTATGTCCGCTCGCTACCCTGAATCCGGGGCCCCGCTTACGGCACATTAACCATATCCGCGCATGATGGAGCAGGATTTCCGGAAGCCGAGGAAACATCGTGCAACATCCTGCCCCCATCCTGGCCGCGATCGGCGAAGACGCCGACCCGATCGCCACCGCGCAGGATTTGATCGCCGGCCATGGCATCGGCGGGATCGAGCCCGCCTTCGCCCTGCTGCGCGGGGCCGGTATCGAGGCCGTGTCGGAAGAGGCCCAGGGTCTGCTGATCGAAGCGCTGTTCCAGCTGCTCGAAAGCCTGGAGCAAGACCCGGCCGATAGCGCCATTGCCGCGCTGGTGCTGCGCTTCGACGTCGCGATCGCATGGGCCGCGGCCGACATGCTGATCCTGGCCAATTTTCCCGACGGGGAGGTCGATCCGTCGCAGCTCGACGACGGTAGCGTCCTGCTCCTGTCGCTGCTGCTCATCGCCTCCGGCCAGCAGGCCGAAGCCCTCGACCATCTTTACAGCACGAAGATCGCGCGTCTGCAGCCGCGCTTCCAGCAGGCCGCGACCCAGCTTCAATATCTCGCCCAGCCCGACGACGATGCCGCGGTCGACCTGCTGTTCCAGCAGACGCTCGACGGGCTCGACCATCCCGAGATCTGGCGGGCGCTGCCCGCCATCGTCACCCGTTTCCCGGAGCTGCCCGGCAAGATCGACAGGCTCACCGAAGACAGGCTGGGCTTCTACACCGAGTATTGGGGCGTCATCCACGCGCTGTGCATCGGCGCGGCGGGCGACCTGCAGCGCGCCAGGGCCTTGCTCGTCCCGCTCGCCACCGCGCACAGCCAGTCGCTGATGGTGCAGGGCGCCTGGTTTCACCTGAGCGCGCTGCTCGACCCGGACAATGCCGTCGACCTGGACAGCCGCTTCTGCTCGATCCCCTTCGAAGCCCTCGACGTCATCAGTGGCCGCAGCCATCTGTGCTGCGCAAGCTGGCTCCCCGCCTCGGTGGGGGACCTTGAGGAGACCGCCTGGCGCGACGTCTGGAACTCGGACACGGCGCTCAGCATCCGCGCCAGCATCCTCGACGGCAGCTTCCGCCACTGCAACAAGACCGCCTGCCCGCTGATCGGCAGCAACAGGCTGCCGCGCCGGGACGACAAGGTCGCCACCGCCCGCTGGCGCGACGTCATCGAGAATTTCCGCACAGAGCTGACGGCCGGCCCCAAGCGGGTCAACCTGGCCTATGACGAGACCTGCAACCTCTCCTGCCCTAGCTGCCGATCGTCGAAGATCGCGGCGGATTCCGCTACTCGCGCCCGGTTCGACAAGCTGCAGGACGAGCAGATCCTGCCGATGTTGAAGACCGCCGAGCTCGCGCTCGTCACCGGATCGGGCGATCCCTTCGCCAGCAAGAATTTCCGCAAGCTGCTCGAAGCGCTCGATCCCGAGACCTACCCGGATCTGCGCTTCGGCGTGATGACCAATGGCATGCTGCTCACCCCGCGCGACTGGGAGCGCTTTCCGACCCTCCACCGCCGCACCGATTCCCTGCGCATCAGCCTGGACGCCGCCACCGGCCCGACCCACGAATTGCTGCGCCGGGGTGCCCGCTGGTCGGTGATGGAGCATACCCTGGCCTTTGCGGGCGAGCTTCGCGCGCAGGGGCAGGTGAAGCAGCTTCACTTCGCCTTTGTCGTCCAGGCCGAGAATTATCATGAGATGGGCGACATGATCGCGCTGGCCCACCGCTATGGCGCCGACCATGTCCTGTTCGGCCGCCTGACCAACTGGGGCACCTTCACCGCCGAGCAATATGCGCGCAAGGCGGTGTTCATGCCGTCGCACCCGCAGCATGCCGATTTCCTGGCGTATATGCACGACCCGCGCCTGCGCGATCCGGCGGCGGTGCTGGGCGACCTCAGCGAGTTCCTGCCGCGCGGCAATGGTGGCCCGCGCGGGGCGAAGGACTAGCATCCAGGACGATCCCGGCCGATGATGGCGGCCGGGAGGATCCGCGCATGACCATCACCATCACCGCCTTCGAAGCGTCGCCCGATCGCGGCCAGGGGCTGGCGCGCGACACACGGGTCCGCTGGGCGCTCGAGGAAGTGGGCCAGCCCTATGCGGTTCGCCTGCTCTCCTTCGCCGCGCTGAAGCAGCCCGCCCATCTGGCGCTGAACCCCTTCGGCCAGATCCCGACCTATGAGGAGGGCGATCTGGCGCTGTTCGAGACCGGGGCGATCATCTTCCACATCGCCGAGCGCCATGCCGGCCTGCTCCCCGGCGAGGCCGATGCGCGGGCGCGCGCCCTGATGTGGATGTTCGCGGCGGTCAATACGGTGGAGCCGCCGATCGTCGAGCTGTCGATGGCTAGGATCTTCGAAAGCGACAAGCCCTGGGCCGGCGAGCGGTTGCCACTGATCCACGATCGCGTCCGCGCCCGGCTGGAGCAACTGGCGGCCTATCTCGGCGACGCCGACTGGCTCGACGGCGGCTTCAGCGCGGGCGACCTGATGATGATATCGGTCCTGCTCCGGCTGAAACCCTCGGGCATGCTCGGCGACCATCCGACGCTCGCCGGCTATGTCGCCCGCGGCGAGGCCCGCCCCGCCTACCAGCGCGCCTTCGCCGCCCAGCTTGCCGTCTTCGAGGCGAGCCAGCAGCAAGGCTAGACGGTTCGCTCAAGCCCTAGCGGTTGACGACCTCGACCCGGATGCGGGTCAGTCGGATCGAGTGGAACTTCCACACGCCGTCCACGCGAACATAGGTCTCGTGATAATGGCCGTAGCCGGTCAGCGCCTTGACCGGATAGGCGTCGGAGAAGAACAGCCGGTCGGTCATCGCCCAGACGCCCTTGGCGCTATTGTCCCCGGTGATCTCGATCTCGCTGTTATAACCGTGGTGGACACTGGTGACGCCGGTGCCCGCACCATAGGCCGACATGATCTGGTCCGGGCCCTTGAGCACCTGGCTGCCGACCTCGGGGAAGATGTCGATCCCCGTCTCCGGATCAGTGACCGAGCCGCTGAGATCGACGACGCAATCCTCGGCGAACAGCTTCTTCATCTCGTCGAGCTGCTTGGTGTCGCCGAAGCGGAAATATTTGGCGCGGAGCTGCTTGATCTCTTCGATGGCCAGCAGCTTTTCGACGTCGTTCATCGGTGGTCCTTCTGTTGCAATTCTTAAGTGTATCCGTCGCCCCTGCAAAGGCAGGGGCCCATGTCTGTCTTCCCAGGAGATGACATCTGGCAGACGAGAGACATGAGCTCCTGCCTTCGCAGGAGCGACGTGGAGAAACGAACTACTCCGCCGCCATAAGCCCCACATCGGCGCCACGATTGGCCAGCGTGTCCTTCACCGCGCGGCCGCCGAGCAGGATCATCCGCAGGTTGGCGACATCGCCGAGCAGTTCGATCCGCTCGGTCGGCCGCCCCTCGACGACGAGCAGGTCGGCCAGCTTGCCCGCCGCGATCGCGCCGCTGTTGGTGCCGAGCAGTTCGGCGCCGTTCCTCGTCGCCCAGCGGAGCACGTCGGCGGCCGGGATGCCGACCTGGTTGACGTAGAACTCCAGCTCCTGGGTATAGCCGCCCACCCGGTGCGGCAGCGTCTCCAGCCCGTAATCGTCGCCGGCCAGCATCTTCACCCCCGCGGCATTGGCCTTGCGGACATGCTCGAGGAAGCCCTGATAGGCGATCTCCTCGGGGCGCTCATGATAGTTGTACGCCTCGTGGACGTTGTATTCCGAATGCTCGCGGATGGTGTGGAGCAGATAGGTGCTGGGGATCAGATAGGTCCCCTTCTCCACCATCAGCGCGATGCAGGCGTCGTCGATCTCGTCGCCATGATCGATCACGTCGACCCCGGCCTCGATGCACTTCAATATGTCGTCGCGATAGACACAATGGGCGCGCACCTTCACGTTGCGCTGGCGCGACGCCTCGACGATCGCGGCCAGCTCGTCGTCGCAGAAACCCTTGATGTTGCGGGGCTCCTCCGCGCCATGGCCGGTGGTGGCGAAGATCTTGATGATCTCGGCGCCGCAGCGCACCTCCTCGCGCACCGCCCTGCGGAATTCCTCGGGGCCCGAGGCGAACAGGAAGGAGCCGCGCTTGCGGATGTCCTTCCACCAATATTGCCCGGCGGGATCGTTGAGGCCGTGGCCGATCGAGTCCAGCCCATGGCTGCACGCCAGCATACGCGGGCCGATGATGATACCCTCTTTCATCGCCATCTTGAGCTGGGGGTCGATATAGTCGGACGAGCCCGCGCCGATCACGCCGGTGAAGCCGCTCATCAGCGCCGCCTTCATCGCATTGGCGGCGGAGAGCATCAGCACGCCCGGCGGACGCTCGGTGCCGGTCGGCTGATCGAAGAAGGTCGAGACCTTGAGATAGCCCATCGCGGCGTGGAAATGGCAGCTCACCATGCCGGGCATCACCGTCATGCCCGCGCAGTCGATCACCCGGTCGGCTTCGAAGCCGGCGGGGGCCGCCCCCACGCCGACGATTATCTCGCCCGCGATATGGACCGCCGAGCGGCCGGGCAGCAGCGCCTCGCCATCAAAGATCTCGGCATTCGCCAGCGTGATCCGATCCATATCCCTCTCCATATCTGGTCGATCCGGGGACTAGCCCTGCCACCCGAAACACCGCCTCGACGAATTTAAGTCATTCGTTCATGTTTTTATCAAAAACCCAGCCAAAATCCCAAATGACGAGCGGATAATGCCAGATAGTATGGGCATAAGATGCCTTGACCCATTTTAAGTCAATAGTTAATCAAATGCCCGAGCCAACGGTCGCGCCAGACGGCGCCATCCGCGCGGCGGCACCCGGAAAGGCACCGCAAAAGGCCATCGGAGAGGAAGCATGACCGTCGCGCGCATCGTATCGGCCGACTCGCATTTCCTGGAGCCCGCCACCCTGTGGGAGGAGCGGCTCGACAAGCGCTTCCGCGGCCGCGGCCCGCGCTGCTACACCGACGATAACGGCCTGGTAATGCTGGCGGGCGAGGACATGGCGCCGCAGTCGATCTCGGGCTGGTGCGCCGCCGGCCGCGCCAGCGTGGAGGAGCGCGCGGTTATCGACAGCATGGGCTGGGACGCCGCCCCGAAGGAGGTGTGGGACCCGGCCGGCCGGATCAGCGGTCAGGACAGGGACGGCATGCTCGCCGAGATCCTCTACACCTCGTTCGGCATGGTCGCGATGAACATCAAGGACCCCGAGCTGGCGATGGCCTGCATGCGGATCTTCAACGATTATGCCGCCGATTTCTGCGCCTATGATCCGAAGCGCCTGATCGGCGTGGGCGCTGTCGTGACCGACGACGTGCCCGCCGCGGTGAAGGAGATCGACCGGATCCGCAAGCTCGGTCTGCGCGGGGTGATGCTGCCCGTCACCCTGGCGCCCGGCGACAGCTATGGCGCCCCCCGGCTCGATCCGGTCTGGGCGGCGTGCGAGGCGAACGACCTCGTCATCTCCTTCCACGCCGGCACCAGCCGCGCCGGGATCAACCCGACGATCGACGAATGGCCGCAACTCTATGCCGGCGTCCATGTGAAGATGCAGCACACGCTGACCGATGCGATCTTCACCGGCGTGTTCGATCGCTTCCCCAGGCTGAAATGGGTGTCGGTGGAGAACGACGTCTCCTGGCTGCCCCATTATGTCTATCGGATGGACCATTTCGCCGAGCATTTCATCGCCCACGCCAAGCTGAAGCTGGCCCGCAAGCCCGGCGACTATATCCGCGACCATTTCTTCTCGACCTTCCAGTTCGAGGGGCCGGGGATCGAGGCGGTGCGCACCACCCTGGGCTCGGGCGCGATCATGTGGGGTAACGACTTCCCCCATCTGGACTCGACCTGGCCCAACTCGTCGAAGGTGATCCAGGAGACGTTGAGCGACATCATGCCCGCCAATGACGTCGACAACATCGTCTACCACAATGTGGTGAAACTCTACGGCCTCGAGCAGTTCGCCTGAGGCCCCGGCCGGGCTGGCGGCGGTGCCGCCGGTTCGATAGGCTGGCCCAAATCTACTTTCGGAGAGCGATCAGGAATGCCGCAGATTACTTTCGTCGACAACAAGGGTGGCGAGCAGGTCATCGACACGCGGGCGGGCATCTCGCTGATGGAGGTGGCGACCAAGAATGGCGTGCCCGGCATCGATGCCGATTGCGGCGGCGCCTGCGCCTGCGCCACCTGCCATGTCTTCATCGACCTCGACTGGCAGGCGAAGATGCCGCCCAAGCAGGACATGGAAGAAGCGATGCTCGATTTCGCGCTGGACCTGAGCGACGAGTCCCGCCTGTCCTGCCAGATCCTGGTGACCGACGCGCTCGACGGGCTGGTGGTGAAGATTCCGTCCAGCCAGACCTGAGCCCCGAATACGGTACAACGTCATCCCGGCGAAAGCCGGGATCTCATTGCCTTCTCCAGGCTCATCGCCGGCGGAACGAAGAAAAGGGAGATTCCAGCTTTCGCTGGAATGACGGCGAAGAGAGGATGCGACCATGACCAGGGCCAGGGTTCTGGACGGCAAGACCGTGCTGATCACCGGCGGCGGTTCGCATATGGGCGAGGCGACCGCGCTGCTGTTCGGCGAGGTCGGCGGATCGGTGATCGTCGCGCATGACGGGCTGGCCGATGCCGAACGGGTCGCCGACCGGATCAACGCCGCGGGCGGCCGCGCCCTGCCCCGCCATATCGACGTCTCCAGCCAGGCGAGCATCGACGCCCTCGTCCGCGACAGCCTCGACTGGGGCGGCGGCAGGATCGATGCGATGTTCCAGGCCCAGTACACGGTCGGCGTGATGAAGCCGGTGCTCGAACTGAGCGATGCCGAATGGCGCTCGGCGATCGACCATAATCTCGACGGCAGCTTCCGGATGGTCCGCGCGGTGGCGCCGCACATGATCGCAGCGGGCGGCGGGCAGATCGTCCTCGTCTGCTCGGGCCGCGCCGTCCATGGCGGGGCGAGCTATGGCTCCTACGCCGCCAGCAAGGGCGGCATATTGTCGCTCACCAAGGTATTGCAATGGGAGCTGGGGCCGCACAATGTCTCGGTCAACTGCATCGCGCCGGGGATGATCGTGACCGATGCGGTGAAGGCGGTGTTGCCCCAGGAAAAGCTCGACGCACTGGCCGCCGCCGATCCGACCGGCCGGCTGGGCACCGCCGAGGAGGTGGCGACCTTCCTGCTCTACCTCGTGACGGACGGGGGCTGGATCACGGGGCAGTTCCACAGCTTGCGGACATACACGGAGTAAGTGGCGCCCCCCTCCCCAGACCGTTCGTGTCGAGCGAAGTCGAGACACGTTGGCGCGGGTGAACGTCCCTCGACTTCAGCCTTTGGCTGAAGTTTATCCCGAGCGCCTGCCTTGCACGCAGTCGAGGGGCTCGGGACGAACGGTGTGGTTGGGAAGGCCGAGTACCCTACCCCCGCTTGCCCGCCTTCGCCTTGGCCGGCATCACACTGCGGTCGATCTCCTCGAAGATCTTGCCCTGGTCGGGCGCGGCGCGCTCGTTGGCGGGGTCGGGGGCGCTCGCTGGGTTGGCGGTGCCGGTGATGAAATATTGGATCATCGGCAGTTCGTCGCCGGTGTTGGCGGTCAGCTCGGCCTGGGTGACGGCTGCCTGGAGCGCACCGCACAGGAAATCGAGGATGTTGAGATAAGTGCCCGGCTGGCTCCAATATTCGCGCGCGGCGCCGCCCGCGGCGAGCCCTTCCTCGCGCGCGATCAGGATGCTGGTCTGCGAGAACCAGAGGAACATCAGCCGCTGGTTGACGATCGCCGGCGGAATGTGCGGCAGTTGCTTGCGCAGCAGGTCCATGCACTTCAGCGAGGTGGGGCTGATCTGCCCGCCGATCGCCTCTTCGAACAGGTGACGATGGGTCTGGGTGACGGCGCCGAAGAAGCGCATGATCGTCGCCGCGCGGCCGCCCTGGCTGGGATCGAGCTTCGCGCCGCCCGACAGGATGACATGGACGATCTGGCGAACGGTGAGCGGCTCGCCGATCTCCTCGATCTTGGCAAGATAATCGGTCCGCGTCGCCTCCATGATCGCATTGGCGTCGAAGACGAGCTCCTTGATCAGCTCTTCCTTGCTGCGGAAATAATAATAGAGCGATGCCATGTTGCGCTGACCGGCGGCGATGATGATGTCGCGGATCGAGATGCCGTCGACGCCATGTTCGGCGATCAGCTGCTGGGCGACGTCCTTGATCTTCTCGCGCGTCGTGTTCTTGCGATTCCCGGCCATTTCGATTCCCTGTTTCCCGAGGTTTCCGGCGGCCCCTGCAGATTGCGATCCGTTCTGCACCGGATAAGACGACAACATCTGCAATATTCAGGTCTTTGGCTTAAATCGAGCCCCAAAATTCTCGCAATCGGAAAAAACAGCGCCGCTTTTTCACGGGCGAACTTCGATTTTGTGCGCGCCGCAGCCTGCGCTACAGCCTTTCCACAACGGCGCGCGCCGCCCTCGGCGCCCGAACGGGGAGAGCGACGATGAAGCTATATTATGTGCCCGGAGCCTGCGCGATGGCCTGCCATATCGCCGCCTGCGAGGCGGAGCTGCCGCTCGAACTCTCGCTGGTCAGCTTCGGCGCCGATGGCCGCAGCGCCGACGGGGGCGACTATTATGCGATCAACCCCAAGGGCGCGGTGCCCGCGCTGGCGGTGGACGGCGAGATCCTGACCGAGGCCGCGGTGATCCTGCAATATCTGGCGAGCCTGGCCCCCGCCGCCCTCCCCATCCCCGCCGAGGGCATGGCGAAGTGGCATTTCCTGGAACGGCTCCACTTCATGGCCACCGACGTCCACAAGGCCTTCTCGCCGCTGTTCGCACCCGGCCTGCCCGAGGACGCCAAGCCCGCGCTGCTGGGCGTCGCCGGGGCCAAATATGCGCTGCTCGAAAGCACTCTGGGCGATCGCCCCTATTTCGGCGGTGACAGCTTCACCATCCTCGACGCCTATGGCTTCCTGCTCTGCCAGTGGACCGGCTTCTTCGGGCTCGACATCGACGAGTGGCCGAAGCTCAAGGCCTATCGCGATCGCCTGATCAGCCGCCCGTCGATCCAGCAGGCGTTGAAGGAAGAAGGGCTGGCCTGAAGGCTCTTCCCTTCGAGGGGCTCAGTCCTGCGCGGTCGGGCGAATGACGATGCTGCCGATCTCCACCTCGGGCGGCTGCTCGATCGCGTAGATGACGGCGCGGCCGATCGCCTCGGGCGGGATCGCCAGCTGCTCCTTGCGCTTGGCGATCGCGCTGCGAAGCTCGGCATCGTCGATGCTGTCGCCGAAGTCGGTCGCCACGAAGCCGGGCGATATCTCGGTCACCCGCAGATGCGGCCCCGCCTCCTGGCGCAGCGCCTCGGTGGCGGTGCGCACCGCATTCTTGGTCGCGGCATAGACCCCCATGGTCGGCACGATCTTGATCCCGGCGGTCGAGACGATGTTGATGATATGGCCCGAGCGCTGCTGGCCGAACACCGGCAGAGCCGCCGCGATGCCATGGAGCGTGCCACGCAGGTTGATGTCGATCATCGCGTCCCAATCCTCGACCCGCAGCGCATCGAAGCGCGAGATCGGGCCGATGCCCGCATTGTTGACGAGCACGTCGAGCCGCCCGCCCTGCTCCACCGCGAGCGCGACCAGCGCCTCCAGGTCGGCGCGGCGGGTCACGTCGGTCACGCGGTATAAGGCCCTGCCCCCGGCGGCCTCGATCTCGCCCGCGACGGCCGCCAGTTCCTCGGCCCGCCGTGCGCCCAGCACCACAATGGCGCCCCGCGCGGCCAGCAGCCGCGCGCTCGCCCGGCCGATCCCGCCGCTCGCGCCGGTGATCGCCACGACCTTGCCTTCGATGCTCATGCCTATCTCCCGTCTGTCAGCAGGCGTCCCACCGACAACGCTCCGTGAAGCCGACGGGCTCGGCCGTTCCGTCGCTCAGGCGACGACCTGTTGGCGCTGGCGGCCCAGCCCCTGGACCTCGGCCTCCACCACGTCACCCGCGCGCAGGAAGCGCTGCGGGGTCCGACCCAGGCCGACACCGGCCGGCGTGCCGGTGGTGATCACATCGCCCGGCGCCAGCGCCATGAACTGCGAGATATAGGCGACCAGATGGTGGACGCCGAACAGCATCTCGGCGCTATGGCCGTCCTGCATCGTCTCGCCATTGACCAGCAAGCGCAGCCGCAGGTCCTGGACGTCGGCGATCTCGTCGGGCGTCACCAGCCAGGGGCCGAGCGGACCGAAGCCGGGGCAGCCCTTGCCCTTGGTGAACTGGCCGCCCCGCTCATTCTGATAGGCGCGCTCGGAAACGTCGTTGCAGAGGCAATAGCCGGCGATCACGCCGGGCACCTCGGCCTCGCTGAGGTAGAGCGCCGGGCGACCGATCACGACCGCCAGTTCCACCTCCCAGTCGGTCTTCACCGAGCCGGGCGGCAGGCGGAGATCGTCATTCGGGCCGGCGACGCAGGTCGGCGCCTTGTTGAACAGCAGCGGCTCGACCGGGATCTGATGGCCCGCCTCGATCGCATGGTCGGCATAGTTGAGACCGACCCCGATGAAATTGCCGATCCGGCCGACACAGGGCCCGATCCGTCGCCCGACGGGCACGACCGGACAGCCGGACAGGTCGCGTGCCGCCAGCGCCGCGAGCCGCGCGGGATCGAGCGCCTCGCCCGCCAGATCGCCGACCAGAGCCGAGATGTCACGTTCGACGCCGTTAGAGTCGATCGCCCCGGGCCGCTCTGCGCCTGGTGCTCCGAAACGGAAGAATTTCATCAGCGAACGCCCAGATATCTCAGCCTTTTCACCCCTGCATTTACACAGGCGAGCAGCAGATCGCCACTGGGTTCGACGACGAAGCGGTGGACCAGCGAGAAATGGAGCGGCTGGTTCGCCTCATTCTCATATTCGGCGTGGACCGTGGTCGAGCCGAGCAGGTCGAAGCTGTCCAGGTCTACCGACCATATCCGGAAATTGGCGCCGTCGCCGACCAGCATGAAGCGGCCATCGGGGGTGAAGCCGATATCCCAGGCCGATCCCGTGCCGAACACGCTCGTCCCCTGGGCAATCCGGGCCTCGCGGGTGAAGCGCACGCCGCCCGGCACCAGTTCGAACTCCTGCACGCGCCCACCGGTGCGATCGGCGACGTAGAGCCGCCCACCGGGCCCGGCGATCACCTTGTGGACCGGGGTCTGGAAAGCCTCCTTGGCCGACACTTCGGCCGGATGCTTGCCATAGGCGCCCCACATTCGGGTGAAGACGCCCGTGTCCGAGTGGAAGGCGATCACGCGGTGATTGCCATAGCCATCGGAGACGAACACCTCGCGGGTCGCGACATCATGCCAGCAGGATGTCGGCCGATCGAGATGCGCGGTGTCGGCATCGTCGCCCGCGATCCCGCGCTGGCCGATGCGCAGCAGCAGCTCGCCCGACGGGCTGAACTTCAGGACCGAGGTGTCCCCCTCCCAGAAGCCGACGATCCAGAGATTGCCCTCGGCATCGCAGTTCAGCCCCTCCAGCCCGATCGGCCATTGCGGCACCCCGTCGATGGCCGGGATATGGTCGCGCCCGCCCCAGGCTGCGACGAAGCGGCCCTGGGGATCGAGATGGACCAGCGGCGGCAACCAGCAGGGCAGTTTCTCCGATCCCGGCTCCATCCCCTGCGCATTGGGCTGGTGAAGAAGGAAGATGTCCCCCTCCGGCCCCAGCGCCACCGACAGGACGGCGCCGAGCCTGCGCCCCTCGGGCAGTTCGAAGGCCGGCGTCTCCACCTCACGGGCAAAGCGCGGGCGCTCATGAGCTATCGTCATCGCCACCGCCCGGTCAGGCGGCGACCCGGTCCCGTCGCTGCGGCAGCCGGTCGATCGCGAAGGCGCCGTCGCGGATCACCGCCTTCAGATGCTGCTCGGGCTTCGAGAAGATGGTGAGGTCGGCCAGCGGGTCACCATCCACCACGATCAGGTCGGCCAGCGCCCCCGCCTCGACCACGCCCAGTTTCGCCGGCGCATCGACCAGGAAACGGCCCGGATTGCTGGTGCCCCAGCGCATCACGTCGGTGGCCGAAACGCCGTCGAGCGCGGCATAATAGGCCAGCTCGCGGCCATAATTGCCGACCTGGTGGTCGAGCGGATCGTCGGGGATCGCCTCGCGGAAGATGCCGCTATAATCGTCGCCGATCAGGATCGGCACGCCCGCCTTGTCGGCGATCGGCAAGGTCTTCTGGACATGTTCGAACTGGCGGCGGAGGATGCCGTCCTGCCCGCCAAAGCCCAGGTCGAGCATGCATTGGGTGTAGCGCTGGCTGGGCACCCAGGCGGCGCCGGTCTTCAGCATCGCGTCGATGCACTCGTCGTCCATGTCGTCGCCATGGTCGATGATGTCGACGCCGAGCTTGATGCACTCCAGCAGCACTTCCTTGCCGCAGACATGGGCTCGCACCTTGGCGCCGCGCTCATGCGCGGTCTCGACCACGGCCTGGATCTCGCGGGTGGTCATGTTGCGTTTGGTGTTGCCCGAGTCATGGCCGTCGCTGGCGAAGATCTTGATCGTCTCCACCCCGCGGCGGATCTCCTCGCGCACCAGCTTCGACAGCGCCTCGGGGCCGTCGACGAACAGATCGACCCCCGAGCTCTTGAAGTCGAGCCACCAGGGATGGTGCATCTGGTTGAGGTCCCCCGTGGTGCCGAGATGGTGGCCGCAGGCGCGAATGCGCGGCCCGGGGATGATGTCGCTGGCGATCGCCATCTTGAGCTGGGCGTCGATATCATGCCCACAGGCGGCGCCGATATAGCCGGTGAAGCCGCTTTCCAGCAGCACCCGGCAGGTGCGCACCGCGATCATCGTCAGCACGCCCGGCGGCAGTTCCTTGCCCAGCGGAATGCCGAACTGGGCGATGCCGATCGAGAATTTGTAGAAGTCAGGATGGAGATGGCTGCTGATCAGGCCGGGCATCAGCAGCAACCCTCCCAGGTCCACCGTCTCGCCCGTCCCCGCCACCGCATGCGCCTCGTCGCCCACGCCCAGGATGCGGCCCTGGTCGATGGTGACATTGTGCCGCCCCGGCAGCATCTCCTTGCCATCGAACAGCCGGGCATTGGTGAGGGTCAGCATCGTTTCTCTCTCCTGCTCGCCCGCGTCCTTGGCCCGCGGGTAATCGCACCTGTCATAGGACATTATCGTGCTCAAGGCACGGAGAATAATGCTTATGACTTATGCGCGCGAGCGGTTCCGCGCGGTTACGGGCTGAAAACGAGGACGATGAAGACGAAGAACAGCGAAAGGTGCGTGGCCCCTTCCAGCATCGTCGTCCGCGTGCCCGAGAAAGTGAGCGTGTTCAGGACCAATGTTGCCGCCAACAGCACCATATTGGCCGCCGACAGGCCGAGCACGACCGGCTGATTGCTGAGCAGCCCAATGAGCAGCACGGCTGGAACGGTCAGCCCCAATGTCGACGTGGCGGCCCCGAGGCACAGGTTGATCGCCCGGGTCAATTGGTTCGCCGCGACAGCCTTGAGCGCCGATATGCCTTCGGGCGTAAAGACGATCATCGCAACAACGATGCCGCCGATAGCCGGAGGAGCGCCGGACAGGCGAAGCCCTTGGTCGAGGATCAGGGCTAGGCTCTTGGACAGGATGATGATCGGCAGGATATTCGCGAAGAGCAGCAGCACCCTGACCGCCGTAGTGCCCGTCGCGGCCGCCTGATGCGGCAGAGGGCGCCCGATATCCTCGCCGGGTCGTGCAGTTGCGGGGACGAAGAAACCCCGGTGCCGCCCCGTCTGCAACCACAGGAACAGGCCGTATAGCGCCAGGGTGAAGACCGAGAAGAAGCCGGCCTGGAAGGCCGACAATATCCCCGTCGCGGTCGAGATCGTGAAGTTCGGAAGAACCAGAGAGATCACGCTCAGCGGGATGATCAGCGCCAGATAAGAGCCCGCGCCCTGGAGATTATAGCTTTGCTGCTGATAGCGCAGTCCGCCGGTCAGCAGGCAGAGACCCACGACGCCGTTCAGAACGATCATCAGCACCGCGAACATCGTGTCGCGCCCCAATGTGGGAATGGCGGCGGTGCCCAGCATGACCGCGCTGATCAACGCGACCTCGATGACCACGATCGAAAGTGTCAGCACGAGCGTCCCGAACGGCTCGCCCAGCCTTTCGGCAATCGCCTCCGCCTCGTGGACCACGCCGAAGGCAGCCCAGAGGATCACCCCGAGCAACCAGACGAACAGCACGCAGGTCGTCAATGGATGCGTGCCGGAAAGCATCGCGCTGCCCGCAACGAGGAATATCCCCACGGTGGACCATGTGGCGGCCAGCCGCAGCGCCGATGTCATGGGGCCGGATCCGGGCGATCGCGGCGCCCCGCTCTTCGATCTACCGAAGCCGATCGCGGGCAAGCGCCAGTTCCAGATCGTCGGCGGAGATCGTCACGCTGCGCGTCATGCCAGGCGAGCGGATGTAGAGGATGGTGGACACCCGTCGATATACGACATGCTCGTTGCCCTCGATGATTTCTTCCTCGGTCTCCACCTCATAGGTTCCCGCCGGCTGGATGCCGGCTGAACCCTTGAGCGTGAAGCTGTTGTCGAAGGTCACATCGAACCGGGTCGTGCGAACCGCCACCTCAGGTCTTCGCCAAGATGGCGGTGTCATCCACGGGAGACCCTGCCATCATGTGCCGCTTTTCGTGGAGCAGTGCCAGGCGCGAGCGATAGGCCTTCACCAGCCCTTCGTGCGCCAACCTCGCATAAATGGTCTTCGCCTCGTCGACCATGCGGAGTTCGTCGCTCAACCGGCGCTCGAAATAGACTATGTTCATGGGAATATCCCGCTCGGCAAGCGAGAGCGCTGCGTCTCTCTGTCACGAGGTGCTTGCGGTAAAAATCGGGTGATGGCGCAGCTTACCACATCGCGGGCCAGCCGCCCCCATGAATTATATCATTTCTCCTCGCGCATCGCTTTAGCCTGCTCGTCCAGCCGATCCGCTTCCATCGCAGCCTCGGCGCGAAGCTGGTCGCCGCGGCGCTCCAGCGCCTCGGCGCCCGCTCGCCTGGCTCGAGCATCCGCGCGCTCGACGCGATCCTGCGCCTCGCCAAGCCGCTCCTGCGGGCCTTCCGTCGCGAGGTTCAGCCCCGCCGCGGCTGCCTCGGCCCGATCCTCCGCACGGCCCTTCGCCTCGTTTGGGCCGTCGCAGGCGGCCAGCAACACAAGGAAAATCCCCAGGCAGGTTTGCGTCACCCGGAAGCCAGGACGCCACGAGAATATCTGCATCCGGGGCATCCGGCCGATGTAATGGCGCATGACGTCTCCGTTTCCTGGGAAACGGGGGCTCGCGCCCCCGCCCATGGCTCAGCGCTGCATCGAATGTTTGAGATCGCGCATCTCGTCATGGCCCTGCTTCACCGACGTGTAGCAGCGCTCGATCACCGCCTTGACGGTGGGGGTCAGTTCCCGGTCTTCGATCGCATCCTCAAACTTGGCCTTGATATGGTCCTCGCCGGCTTCCACCTCGCTGATGATCGCCTTGTCGTCATTACCGGCCACAGCCGCCTTGAGATTGAGGAACAGGCGGTGGGCACCGGCCAGGATCGTTCCGTCATCCTCCGGGCTCCCGCCAAGGCTGGTGACTTCCTGCTGCAGACGTGACGCGACCTGCTGGCGTTCGCCGGCGCGGTTCTTGAACAGCGCCGTCAGATGGGCGTTTTCGCTGTTCTTGGCCGCTTCGGCATAGCCATCGACGCTGTCGATGGTGGTCGCGATCAGGCTATTGAGCGTCGAAATATCGTGCGCATTGTCTGACATCAGGGTTCCGATCGGGGAGAATCCGGGCTGCGGCGTGCAGACCTTCCCGACGAGAACGCAGGGGGCTCGGCTAAAGTCGCAGCCGGCCACCTGATGCCGGAATTAAATCCCTCAGCCCGGCAGCGGATCGTCCCCCGTGAAAGCGTCGAGAATGTTGCGCATGATCCGGCCGACATTGTTGTCGCCACCATAGCAGGGCAGCGCCTGGCTCCAGGCGATCGACCCGGCGGCGAACACCGCCCCGCCCTTCGGCGTGGTGAAATAGGCCATGTCGCCGCGCACCTGCGGGTCCTGCGTCCCGCCCCGGCCGGGGAAGGCATAGCCGACATCCTCCGACACCAGCGGATAATTGTCCGAATGGCCGAAGGAGGCGGCGAGCAGCTTCGCGTGCGGCGGCGTGCCGAGCGCGAGATCGTAGCGGTCCATCTCCAGCCCGGAGGCACCGCCCAGGCCCAGGCCGAAATCGCCGATCAGTTCGTCATCGCCGATCCCCTCGAAGATCCAGGCGGTGGCGGGGTCGAAGCTGTCGGGAAGCCGTTCGAAAGGCTGGCTCTCGTCCATGCCCTCGGTGGTGAAGCCGAGGCCGACGATCTTCTGCGGCGCCCGCCCCCGCACGCGCCACAGGCCCGAGCGCTCGCCGGTGGTGGCCAGATAGCCCTCACCCGGCTCGGCCTGCCAGGCACGGGAGCCGCTTTCGAGCTTGCGCACCTCGATGCACCAGGGCTCCTCGGCGCGCAGGCCGGTGACCCAATAATAGCCGTTGCCGCCCAGATAGAGCAGCCGCCCGCCGCCGGTGAGATAATCCTCGGTCCCGTCGAGCATGCGTTCCGAATAATATTCGGGATGGGTGCCGGTGAGCACGGCGCGATAGGGTGCGAGCGCCCCCGCACCCTCGCGGTGGAGATCGTGGTCGGTAACGATCTCATAATCATAGCCGGCCTGTTCGAGCCACCAGATCAGCGAGAGATCGGCCGGGAAGGCCCAGGCGACGCCGGTCGCGGGCATGCGGTAATCGGGGCGCATGTTGAGGATCGGCCGCCGCGACGACGAATAGCAGACGCCGGCATAGTCGTTGTGGACGTCATAGGTGGACAGGCCGAAGGGCGCGTCGGCGCTCCAGTGCAGGTCCTCCTCGCCCACCACCGGCGTGTTCGCGCAGATCGCCTGGGCGATCGGCGCCTCGAAGGCGAGATGCTCATTGGCATAGGCCAGATAGGTGAAGGTGGGCATCAGCACCGCGATCGGCGCCTTGGGCACCGCCGCGCGGACGAAGAAGGGGACATGATCCTCCACCCCGCCCGATCGCACCCGCAATGCATAAGCGCCGCTGCGCAGGTCGCTCGGCGTGGCCAGCCGCACCGTCGACGTCCATTGGCAGTCGATCAGCGCGTCCTCATGGAAGGCGATGCCGCCATATTGGCCGGGATCGAGGCGGAAGCTGTCCTCCTTGCCGCGCCAGTTCCAGCCCTTCATGCCGCGGATCGGCCGGTTGACGCCGATCGCGTCGAGACCGTGGGGGCCGACGTCGCTGATCACGTCGCCGATGCCATCCTGCGTGTAGCCGGCGCTAGTGTCCCAATAGGCGATGCTGTGCGCGGGCGATGGCACGCCGCCGGCCAGGATCGCGGCGATCGCCACCGCATCCAGTGCGCGCTGCTGCACCCCGATGCGGTCGATCTTGCCATTATAGCAGCCGATCACATTGCCCTCGGCCGAGCGCCGGCCCGCGATCAGGAATTCGGCCGATGGCGAGGCCGCGAAGGCGATGTCCTCGACGGTCGTCACGCTGTCGTCGAGATCATAGGGCGCGACCGGCCCGATCCGCGAGTTCCAGCGGCTGATGCAGCCGATCTGACGCAGCGAGGCGATCCCCTGCCCCGCCTCCCAGGCCGCCGTCACGAAATACCAGCAGCCCGGCGCCAACCGCCGGGTCAGATGCAGTTCGGTGCGCCGCTCGCCATCACCCAGCCGCAGGCGCAGCACTCCGCCGTCGTCGATCAGCAGCAGGTAGCCCTTGCCGGCGGCGTCGTCCCAGCAGCCGGCGATCACCTGTTCGCCCAGCCCCGGCCGGGTCGGGCAGATGAAGACGTGGATCGCGCCGCCGCGCAGATCGGCCAGCACCGCCCCGCCATCGGGCACGGTCGCGAACGCGCCGCGCTGGGTGAATTGCGGGGTGATGGCGACCTTGGCGGGAAGGTCCGCCGCGACCTCCTCGACCACGAAACCCGGCCCCGCAGGATGGCGATCGCCATGGATCAGGCGCACCAGCCCGATCTCGGCATCGGCCGCAACCTCGGCGGAGAGCATGAACTCGATGGTGTCACCGGCGGTGATCGCCAGCGGATCGGCATAGCCGTACAGCTTGTTGGCCATGATCTCAGCGCTCCAGAAGGTCGTCGATGCGGCGCAGGAAGACCGCGTGATGGGCCTCGTCGAGCGAGCCATAGGGGGCGTCCTCGATCACCGAGAGTTCGCCGCGCACCCCCGAGAAGCGCACGATCCGATAGGACGGGATCGTCGGATCGGGCTGGTGGATGCCCAGCTTGCCGGCCATGCCGCCGCGCCGGAAATAGTTGAGCAGCCGTTCGAGCGGATCGCTGTGCTGGCCCAGCGGCTTGCGACGATGCTCCTCGATCACCGCCTCGCTCACCAGCGTGCGCAGGTGGCGGCGCATGCGCCGGTCGAACTCGGCATAATAATCCAGCTGACGGTCGGTGGCGTCGAAGGGATAGTCCATCACCTTGCTCCGATACGCGGGTCCCCGCCGGCTCAGCCGATCGGGGACGAAAACGGGGAAACGAAAGCGTCTTTCCCGCTCAGGAGATGTCGATCATCCCCAGGCTCAGCGCCTTGGCGACGGCATGCGAGCGGTTCACCGCGTCAAGCTTCTGGTTGACCCGCTTCAGATAGACCCGGACCGTCTCGGCCGAGAGGTCCAGGATGACGGCGATCTCCTCCACCGTCTTGCCGCGCGCCGACCAGGTCAGGCACTCGATCTCGCGCCGGCTGAGCCCCTGCGTCTCGCGCGGCGGCCCGCCGAAGCGGTGCATCGCGAAATTGTCGAAATAATTGGCGATCATCGCCAGGGTCGCGCCCGCGCGATCGGCCGAGGCGTCCCAGCCCTCCAGGTCGCCATCGCCCACCGCAGTGACGAAGCCATAATGATGGCCGGGGATGTAGAGCGGCACCGTCAGCCCCGGGTTCAGCCCCAGATCGTTGATATAGCTGATGCAGTCGACCTGCGCGGGATCGAGCAGGTCGGCATTGTTCTGGATCACCGTCCAGTTGGTGCTTTCCATCCGCACGAAGGCGGTGTGGGCATAGGGGTCATGCGCGCGGTGGCGGGGCCAGTCGCGGTCCCAATGCTCCGGAAAGCCGCGCACCTTGAGCGGTGCCGGCACCCAGGTGCCGCTGGGCAGATGCGCGATCGACACGCAGCCATAGACGACGCGCGGGAAACCCAGCGCGATGATCGCGCCGTGCAGCACGTCCATCGCCTCGTCGAGCGATTTCGATGCCTCCAGACCGACGACGAGGCTGCTGAAAGGCCCCATCTCCAGTCCGTTCGCATCAAAGGCTGACAGCTTTCCCGTCATCGTGCTGGCGCGCCCGCAATCCCTTATCCGGTGAAAGGGTGTGCCGCTTATGGTACGCGCTCGCCCGCCCGGCGCAAGGCCGGTTTTCCGGGCGTTTTCGACGGGCCTCTCCTCGATCTTGTGCATCTCCATCCTCACAGTTTGAAGGAGGCCGACAGGCCATAGGTACGCGGCTGGCCGTAGATGTTCAGGATCCAGCCGAAGTCGGGCAGTTCGTTGACATAGGTGCGGTAGACCGACTTGGTCAGGTTCTTGCCGAACAGCGCCAGCGACCAGCGCTCGTCGGGGCCGACCAGCGCGAGGCGGGCGTTGACGATCCAGTAGCTCGGCTCATGGCTGTTCGGGGAATTGGTGACCTCGAAATATTGGCTCGACCGGTAATTGGCGTCGCCGCTGAGGCTCACCGCCATGTCCCCGCCGATCGGCTGGGTGAAGGTGCCCTGGACGTTCCAGGTCCAGCGCGGCGACTGGATGGTGCGCGCGCCGTTCAGGCTCTTGCCGCCCACTGTAATGTCGCTGTCGATCTTGGAGTCGAGCCAGCCACCGCCCATGCCCAGGGTCAGTTCGCGGATCGGCCGCCAGATCAGGTCGCCCTCGATCCCATAGCTGGAGATGCCGGCGGCGTTGATCGTGATCGGCACCGGCGAGGTGGCGCTGTCGACGTTGATGAAGCCGTCGGTGAACTTATAATGGAAGACCGAGGCGTTGAACTGGACGCTACGGTCCGCCAGGGTCGATTTGAACCCCGCTTCATAGGCGGTGATCTTCTCGGGAGCGAGCGAGGTGAGCGCGCTCTGCGACGCCGCGAACTCGCCGTTGAACGAGCCCGAGCGGAAGCCCGTCGAGACATTGCCGTAGACCAGCAGCTTGTCGATGAAATCCGACGACAGGCGCGGCTTCCATTCGACGCCCACCTTGAAGGTGGCGTCGTCATCGGTGCGGCTGGTGTCGGCCGACGACAGCGAGACCAGCAGGGTCGTCGGCCGGAACGGGAAGGCCGTGCGCCCGGTGCCGGCGAAGGTGCCGCCGTCGAACGAAACCTTCTCCTTGGAATAGCGGATGCCCGCCACCAGGCCGAGCGTCTCGGTCAGCGCGACATTGTTGTGGAAGAAGGCAGCGAGCGCGTCGACCTTCTGGGTGAAGGGGCTGTAATAGCCCGCCGCGGCGCCTCCTGCGACGGTCAGATAGTCGCCGTTGCGGTAATTATCATGCTCATAATAGGCGCCGAGCACATAGCTCCACGGCCCGCTGCCGGTGGACGACAACCGCAGTTCCTGGCTGAGTTGGCGGACCCGGTTGTCATATTGCACGTCGATCGTGTTGACCGGGCTGCCGTCCGAATCCTCGAGCTGGCGGCGGCGGGCGAACTGGTAGCTGGTGAGCGAGGTCAGCGCGCTCGATCCCAGATCATGTTCGAGCCGCAGGGTCACGCCCAGGCTCTCGTTGCGCACCTTGTGGGGCTGGTTGTTCTGCGAGGTGTAGGGATCATTGTCCCCCGGAAAGCCGCCGTCGGTGCCGCGCACGCAGCCCGCGCTGGCGCCGGTCACGGTACCCGCCAGATAGGGCGCGCAGAACACCGGCGCGCCGGCCGCGACCGACGCCGGGGTGAACACGCCGACGCCCTCATAGGGCTGCAGCTCGCCGCGCTGCTTGCCGCCGCTGACAGTGAGCAAGGCGGTGGTGACATTGTCGGTCCAGCGCAGTTGGCCGCGCAGCGCCCATTTCTTCTCCAGCCCCTCACGCCGGCCCAGCGTGGTGTTGCGGTAGAAGCCCTTGTCCTGATCGACCACCATGCCCGACAGCCGGCCCGACAGGCCCTGCGCCAGCGGGCCCGAGACATAAGCCTCGCCCCGGATCGTGCGGTAATTGTCATAGCTGATCGTGCCGCCCGCCGCGAAAGCGTCGGTGGGGCGGCGGGTGAAGAAGTTGATCGTGCCGCCGGTGGCGTTGCGGCCGAACAGGGTGCCCTGCGGCCCCTTCAGCGCCTCGACCCGGTCGATGTCGAACAGCAGCAGGCCGGTCATGAAGCTCTTCGACAGATAGGCTTCGTCGACATTGACCGCGACCGGCGAGTCCAGATTGGCCGAGAACTCGTTGGTGCCGATGCCGCGCACGTTGAACGCCACCTGCCCCGCGCCATAATTGGCCTGAACGTTGGGGACGAGGCCGACGAGATCCGTGACCGAGGTGACGTTGCGCTGCGCCAGCGCATCGGCCGAGACGACCGACAGCGCGATGCCCACTTCCTGGCCCGACTGCTGGCGCTTCTGCGCGGTGACGACGATCTCCTCGATCGCGACGCCCTCGTCGGCGGCGGCCTGCTGCGCGGCGGCGGCCGATGCCGTCACGAGGCCGATCGCGGCCAGGCTGATCGAACCGGCCAACCGGATCCTGTGGCGGCTCTTGTGCGGACTGCTGTTCATCGAAGCTTCCCCCTTTTGGCGGGAACCACGCCGATCGGCCGGTTTTTCCCGTGCCGGTCGACATGCCCTGTGGTGTGGAGAGGCGGGCTCCCTGCCCCGTCCTCCCCACGCGATATCTCTGCGCTATTGGTGACTCGGCGGGGGCTTCGTCACAATTCACCCGAATTGGTGACATGGGATTGCAACAGGAGCGGATCGCAGGCGCACGCGTCCGATTGCCTCGGGCCAACCGAAGCAAAAAAGGTCATGAGTCCAGCCAGATAACTCTGAATCGACTTATCCAGCGATGGGCCAGCATTGATCCGCCGACCGGCGGGACTGACGAATCACTTGGCCGGAACTTGGGGCGGCCGTGACGGCCAGCATTTGACGCAACGGCGCCAGCAGCTTGTATTGGGCATGATCTCCTGCGCGGTGCGGCCGGTGCCGACGCTCAGCCCCGCGACGATCTCGGGGGCGATGCCATAGGGCGGCACCTTGTGGCAGAGCAGGCAGCGCTGGCGATAGGTTTCGCGGGTGATCACCTCCTGCCCGGGCTTGCGCGCCGCTGCAGGCAGCGCGGCCAGAAGCAGCGGCAGCGCGAGCGCGGCGACGACCGCCGCCGCACCCCTCACCCGGTCAGGCCGGTTCATTCGCTCCGGCCGCGAGGTGGACCGTCATGATTTCGCGCATCTGGAATTTCTGGACCTTGCCCGTCACCGTCAGCGGAAAAGCATCGACCAGCCGGACGTAGCGCGGCACCTTGTAATGGGCGATCCGGCCCCGGCAATGCGCGATCACCTCGGTCTCCGAAAGCGTGCCGCTGCGCGAGATCACCCAGGCGCAGATCTCCTCGCCATAGCGATCGTCGGACACGCCGAAGATCTGCGCGTCGACGATATCGGGATGGCCGAGCAGATGCTCCTCGATCTCGCGCGGATAGACATTCTCGCCGCCGCGGATGATCATGTCCTTGATGCGGCCGACGATGCGGGCATAGCCCTGCCCGTCGATCGTCGCGAGGTCGCCGGTGTGCATCCAGCCCTCGGCATCGACCACCTGGTCGGTCTTCTCCGGATCGCCCCAATAGCCGAGCATCACCGAATAGCCGCGCGTGCACAGCTCGCCATGCTCGCCCAGCGGCAAGGTCTCGCCCGACGGGCCGATCACCTTGGCCTCCAGATGCGGCTGCACCTGCCCGACCGTCGCGACCCGCAATTCCAGCGGATCGTCCATCGCCGACTGGAAGCTCACCGGGCTCGTCTCGGTCATGCCATAGGCGATCGTCACCTCGCGCATGTTCATGCGGCCCAGCACCGCCTGCATCACCGAGATCGGGCAGAGCGAGCCCGCCATGATGCCGGTGCGCAGACTGGCGAGATCGAAGCGGTCGAAGCCGGGATGCTCGAGCATCGCGACGAACATCGTGGGCACGCCATAGAGCGCGGTGCAGCGCTCCGCCTCCACCGCCGCCAGCGCGCTTTCGGGCTCGAAGCCTTCGCTCGGGAAGCACATCGTCGCGCCATGGGCGACGCAGGCGAGATTGCCCATCACCATGCCGAAGCAATGGTAGAGCGGCACCGGGATGCAGACGATGTCGGCCGGCGACAGGCCGATGCGGTGGCCCACCATATAGCCGTTGTTGACGATGTTGCGGTGGGACAGGGTCGCGCCCTTGGGCAGGCCGGTGGTGCCGCTGGTGAACTGGATGTTGGTGGGATCGTCGGGCCGCACGTCGCGGGGCAGCGGCACATCGGCCCCGCCCATGATCTCGTCGAGCGGCCGGCAGCCGGGATGCTGGCCTTCCCCAATCGAAAAGACATGCCGCAGGCTGGGCAGCTCATGCCGCACCTCGCCGAGCATCGCGATATAGTCGCTGCTCTTGAACGACTGGGCCAGCACCAGCGCGGTGCACCCCACCATCTCCAGTGCGCGCGCCATCTCCCCCGCGCGGTAGGCAGGGTTGATGTTGACCAGCACCAGCCCGGCGCGCGCGGCGGCGAACTGGACGAGCACCCATTCGACGCAATTGGGCGACCAGACGCCGATCCGCTCGCCCGGCGTCAACCCGGCCGCGACGAAGCCGCGCGCGAGATCGTCGACCCGCGCGAGCAGTTCGGCATAGCTCCAGCGGATATTCTGGTGGCGAACAATCAGCGCGGTCGCATCGGGCAGCCGCGCAGCCGTCGCCGCCAGCAATTCGCCGATCGTCAGGTCCAGCAGCGGCGGCTCGCTGCCGCCCCTGACATGGGACAATGCCGTCATCCCTTCGCCTCGTTGATCACATGGATCTGGGTGAATTCGTGCAGCCCTTCCTCGGCGAACTCGACGCCGAGCCCCGATTGCTTGGCGCCGCCGAACGGCATGGTCGGCCCGAAATCGAGATGCTTGTTGATCCACACCGTGCCGCTCTCCATCCGCCCCGCCAGGTCGCGCGCCGCCTCGCGGTCGGCGGACCAGATCGAGCCGCCGAGGCCCATGTCCGACGCATTGGCCAGGATCAGCGCCTGTTCGGGGTCTTCGTAGCGGATCACCGGCAGGATCGGCCCGAACTGCTCTTCATCGACCAGCTTCGAACCGTCGGCGATGTCGCGGACGATGGTGGGCCGCACGAAATAGCCGGGACGGTCCTCCACCACCCCGCCCGCCACGATCGTGCCATTGGCGCGGGCATCGTCGAGGAAGGTCTTCACCTTGGCATATTGCGCAGCATTCTGGAGCGGGCCGATCTGCACACCCTGCTTCAGCCCGTCGTCGACGATCGCCTCCTCCGCCAGCCGGCCCAACTCGGCGACCAGCGCATCATAGATGTCGGCATGGGCATAGACCCGCTTGATCGCGAGGCAGACCTGGCCCGCATTGAGGAAGGCGCCACCGAAGATGCCCGGCGCCACCTTGGCCGGGTCGACATCGCCCAGCACGATCGCGGCGTCGTTGCCACCCAGTTCCAGGGTGAGCCGCTTGATCGAGGAGGCGGCGCTCGCCATCACCTTGCGGCCGGTCTCGGTCGATCCGGTGAAGCTGATCTTGGCGACATCGGGATGGGTCGACAGCCGGCCGCCCAGGTCATTCTGGTCGGTGACGACGTTGACGACGCCGGCCGGGAAGATCTCCGCCATCAGCGCGCCGAGCTTGAGCGTGGTCAGCGGCGTGGTCGGCGCGGGCTTCACCACCATCGTGTTGCCGGCCAGCAGCGCGAGCGGCAGCTTGAAGGCGACGATCAGCACCGGGAAATTCCACGGGATGATCGCGCCGACGACGCCGAGCGGGCGGCGGCGCTGCTCGACCCGGCGGGTGTCGCTATCCTCCAATATCTTTACCGGCAGGTCATGGGTCGCGAGCTGGCGAAGGAAGGCCTGGGTATAGGCGATCTCGGCGCTGGCCTCGGGCAGCGGCTTGCCCTGTTCCTGGGTCAGCAGCCGGGCGAAGGCATCCGCCTCGGCCTCGATCGCGTCGGCGAGTTTCAGGATCAGCGCGCGGCGGTCCTCGATCGGCTTCGCAGCCCAGGCGGGAAAGGCCGCCTTGGCCGCCGCGACCGCCTCGTCGAGCTGCGCTTCCGACCCGCGCGGGCAGGTCGCCAGCACTTCCTCGGTCGCGGGGTTGATCACCTCCATGGTGCTGGCGCCATCGACCAGGCGGCCACCGATCAGGAGCTTATAGTCCGACATCCTGCTCTCCTTTGGCCGGGCCATCCGCGAAGAGCGGCGACACGGCCTCTCTCCTAGAATTTATACCCGACGGTCACGCCATAGGTGCGCGGTGCCCCGACATGGTTATAGTCGAAGCCGAACCCGCCCACGAGATCGACCCGCGAGGTGAAGTAGAAACGGTTGGTGAGGTTCTTGCCCCAGATCGAGGCGGTGAACGGCCCGCGCTCGAAATCGATATGCCCGCCGAGCAGGGTGTAGGAACCCTGTTTCAGCCGGGGGGTATTGAACACCTCGAAATATTGGCTCGACACATAGCTGATGTCGGGATGCAGGCTGAGCTTGCCGCTGTCATTGTCCATCAGGGTGATGTCGAGCCCGCCATTGGCGCTGAGCGACGGCGCGTTGGACAGCTTGTTGCCGTCAAGGTCTGCGCCGCTGAGCACGCCCTTGGTGATCTTCGCGTTGAGCAGGCCCAGGCCGGCGCGCGCGCTGACCCATTCATTGGCGCGCACGTTCAACTCCAGCTCGCCGCCATAGATGCGCGACTTCTCGACATTCACCAGGGTCTGCGCCGCGGTAAGCGGGCTGATGCTGATGAACTGCTGGTTCTTGTAGCCATAATAGAAGCCGGCGAGATTGAGCGTCACCCGGCGATCGGCGAGCTGCAGCTTGGCGCCGCCCTCGAAGGCATCGATCGTCTCGGGCTTGGCGACCGAGGCTTCGGACGGATCGAAGAAGGCCTGCGCGTTGAAGCTGCGGGCACGATAGCCCCGGCTGTAATTGACGTAGAGCAGCGTATCGCGGTCGATCTTGTAGTCGAGGCCGATCTTGCCCGACAGATTGTTGGTCTTGAAGCTCAGGTTGGTCGACGGGATCAGGTTCGTCACCAGCACCCCGTCGGCGCCGATCGCGTTCGAGGTCAGCCCCTTCTGGCTGCCGTCGTCGCGGGTGAAGCGCAGGCCGCCGCGCAGGGTGAAGCCCGCGCCAAAATCATAATGGGCGTCGGTGTAGAGCGCATAGCTGTGCTTGAGCTGGTCGAAGCGGTTGACCACGCTGCACGCCGCCGGCAGCCCCGCCGCGCAGTCGTCGGCATTGATCACGCCATTGCCGTCGATATCGGCATCCTTGAAGATGCCGAAGTCGGTGGTGTTGAACACCTTCTCGCGGTTGTAATAGCCGCCCAGGATGAACTCGAACGGACCGCCGAAGCTGCTCGCCAGCCGCAGGTCCTGCGAAATCTGGGTGGCGCGGTCGCCGTAGAAGATCTCCAGCGTCTTGTTGGGGGCGCCGTCGGTGTCCTCGCCGAAGTTGAGCTTGCCCTTGTCCCATGACGAGACCGAGACGATCGACAGGCCGTCGGCAATGTCGAAGGTCGAGGTCAGCGACACCGCATAGGTGCGGGCCTTGCGGCGCGGGGTATAGTTGGACTCGATATCGCGCCGGCCGATCCCGGTGCGGAAATAGCTGGTCCCCTGCCCCAGCGATTCATAGAGGCCGGCGCCCACGCCATCGGGGCCGGGCGCGGCATAGATGCCGTAATTATAGGGGTTCTGGTAACTGGTCGAGGCGCGCAGCAGGAAGGAGATGCCGTCCTGCGGCTTCCACAGCAGCGAGCCGCGCACCGCATATTCGCGGGTGCCGCCCAGGTCGGGCTTGCCGGGGAGCTGGTTGCGGAACCAGCCATCGGCGCGCGCGACGGTGAAGGCGATGCGTGCCGCCGCCGTGTCGCCCAGCGGCAGGTTGATCGCGCCGTTCGCCTCGCGCCGGTTGTAATTGCCATAGCCCAGGTTGATGTTGCCCTCGGTCTTGCCGATCTCGGGCTTGCGGCTGATCAGGTTGACCGCGCCACCGGTGGTGTTCTTGCCATAGAGCGTGCCCTGCGGCCCGCGCAGCACCTCGACCCGTTCCAGATCGTAGAGCGCGACGCCGAGGAAGGCGAAATTGCCCTTGTAGACCTCGTCATAATAGGTCGCGACGGGGCCCGACTGGTTGAGGCTGTAGTCCGACATGGAAACGCCGCGCAGCGCGAAGATCGGGGTGCCGTCACCCACCGTCGAGGTGAGCTGAAGATTGGCGACCTTGCTGACCAGATCATCGGCCGAGGTCAGCCGCTGCTTGCGGATCGCCTCGCCGCCGATCGCCGAGACCGAGATGGGGACATCCTGCAGCCGCTCGCTGCGCTTCTGCGCGGTGACGACGATCTCGTCCCCGTCAGCCACGGGCGTCTCCGCCGCGGTCTGGGCCATCAACGCCTGACCGGACAGGCCCGACAGCAACAGTGCCACTAAACGCAACGACCGACCCGAAACCTTGAACATGCTCATGGATCGTCCCCTTATGTCTCATCTTTTCGTTGGCTCGATGCGCTGGTGCATCTCGAGGTCGGCCACGAGCCGCGCGCGGGTCGCGGCCGCCTCGATCCGGAGCGGCTTTTCGCGCAGCTTCCGAATTTCGTCGGTCGTGTAGGGCCGGAAACCGGCCGGGACGTGCTGCGGATCGAAGCGCAGCAAGGTCCAGTTGAGCAGTTCGGCCAGCTGATCGTCGGGCAAGGCGGCGGTAGCCACCCCCGGCACCTGGCCCAGGAATTCGCGCCCGCCGGGCACCGCCAGCAGCCGGGCCACCTGCCCCGCCAGCGCCGGCGCACTGGTCGGCGTGCCGAGACCATCGGGCCGGTGGCAGCCCTGGCACTTGATCATCCAGTTGACATGAGCGCGCTGCGGGTTGGCGACGCCGGCCATGCCGGGGCCAACCGCCGTTGCGGCGCCGGCGGCCATTCCGATCCCCAGGACCGCAACGACCACCGCGCCTCTCATTTGCCGGACAGCTTCGGCTGGAGGCGGGCCACGCCCGCGGCATCGAGCCCCGCGCCACTCTCGCGCGCCGCCTTCACCTCGGCGGCGGTGAAGGGCTTCACCGCCGTGCCCCCACCCGCGACGGTGCCGGTGACATGGCTGAGCACCGCCGCCACCGCTTCGTCGTCCAGGCCGGCCTGCGGCGGCATCATGCCGCGATAGGCCTTGCCCTCGACGGTGAGCGGCCCCGACAGCCCCTTGGTCACCGCCAGCGCCAGATAGCGGCGCCCGGCCGGCGTCCCCGCCAGCGCTTTGACATCGGCCTGGAGCGGCGGGAAGGCGCCGGGCACGCCCTTGCCGGTCGGCAGGTGGCAGGCGGCGCAGCGCTGATAGACTTTCGCGCCATCGGCGTCTGCCTGGGCGGCAGCCGGCAGGATCAGCAGGAGCAGGGGCAGCAGGCGTCGCACGATCACTGGCCTTCGAGCGCCGTGCCCAGGATCACCGCGGTCGAGCAGTTGTAGACCGATCCGCTCTCGGTCCCCAGGCACCAGTTGATGTCGTTGTTCGCCTGCGGGCGGACCATCGGCCGGTCGCTCTCGTTGCGGTTGCACAGGCAGCGCCCGCACGAGGATTTGCCGCAGCAATCATTGTAGCTGATGATGTAGGAGCGGCCGTCGGCGGGGTTCAGGCAGGTGCCGATCCAGGTGATCGGCGACATCTCCGTCCCCGGCGGGCAGGCGCTGGCGGTGCCGCCGCAGCACGAGCAGAGGAAGCCGTCGATCGCGCAATAGCGCCAATAGTCGCACTGGGTCTGGTCGCCCGGATCCTGCGGGTTGCCGGTGGTCTGCGGCGGCAGGCCGCTGGCGCCGCCGCCATGGGTGGAGGCGACCGCGCGCGACACCGGCAGCACGGGGATCACCGCCGCCCCGGTGATCGCCCCGCCGATCCAGGTCAGCAGGCTGCGGCGGGAGGTGCGGCGCGCGATCCGGCGGGCGGCGCGTTCGGCGAAGCTATCGATATCGGACATGTCAGCGGGCCCCTTTCCCATGCTGCGCTCAGGCGCCGGCCAGATATTGCTGGATCGAAGCGACTCCGCGCTCCTTGGCCTCGAACAGGCTCTCCAGATGTTCGCGATTGTTGATCAGGCCGAGCGAGGCGATCTTGCCGCTCTCGTCGATCAGCACGGCATAAGGCAGCTTCGACACGCCCAGCGACCGGCCCAGAGTCTCCGACAGGACATAGGGGATGCCGGCCAAATCCTGCTTCATCACCATGCGGCGATGCGCGGCCTCATCCTCCCCGTCGCTGGCGAGGACGGTGTCGACCCAATGTGCCTCGGCGCGGGCGGCGGAGCGCAGCACCGGCATCAGGGTCTTGCAGATCGGGCAGTCGGGCGAGAGGAAGAACAGCAGCTGACTGCGACCCTGGCGCTGCCCGCCGATGCGGATCCTCTGGCCGTCGAGCGCGGTCAGCTCCATCTCGGGCCCCTTGTCTCCCACCGACACCTTCTGGTGCAGGGTCAGCGCGCCGGCCGGGGCGATCCGCTCGTGCAGCACACCGACCTGCCGGGCGAGCGCCATCACCAGCACGGCGAGCACGCCGACCGCGATCCACAGGATGATCTGAGAAGCGAGAGCGAAACCGGTCATCGAGCGAGGCTCCTGCGGTTGGAGGGCACGGCGGCGATCTCGCCGGCGGCCAGATAGAGGGCGAAGAAGGCGAGCGCGGCAAAGGGATCGAGGATGCCGGGCGCGGCGGCCGGGAGCAGCGCCAAGATCACCGCCAGCACGGCGAGGACGGTAGCGCGCTTAACCGGGTAGAGCGTGACGAGCTTGGGCGCCGCCCCGAAGCTGCACCCGCAGTCGAAGGCGCGGCGAGCCCGCCAGGCGCGCAGCAAAAGCGCAGCATAGCCGGCCCAGAGCAGCGCCGCGAGAAGCGCGCCGGCCGGCCGCGCCGCGGGCAATAGCAGCGCGAGGCCGGCGGCGGCCTCCACCGCCGCGGCGGCGAAGCTGAGCGGCTGGCCGAGGCCCTGGGGAACGTCGGCCAGCCGGGCAGCGGCGGTGGCCAGCCGATCGCGAGCGATCAGCTTGTGCGCCGCGGCCGCCAACAGGATGAGCGCCAGGAAGAAGGCGAGAGTGGAAGCCATGGCGCTCACCGCGACGCCGTCATCGTCATCGGATCGTGGACGACCTGCGCCTGGGTGCGCTGGAAGGCTCCGGTCTGGCCGTCATAGACGTCGAGAGATCCATCGGTGCGCGAGGCAACCAGCAGCGGCGCGGGCTGCGCCGTCACCTCGATCGAGACCGCCGGGTTCTGGAGCGGAATGCGCGCCACCCGCTGCTTCTTCGCCGGATCGACGACCCACACCTCGCTGCCGCCATCCTTGTGGCTGCCTTCCTTGCCGGCCGGGTTCATCAGCACATAGAGCCGGCCCGCCGCGTCGGCGCTGATCACCTGCCAGCCGCCCGGGCGCTATTCGCCCTGCGCGGTCTTCTCCTTCGGCATCGGGAAGACACCGAGGTCGCGGGCCTTTGTGTTGGCCAGATCGAGCCCGTGGATATTGCCCTTGAAGGTGACGAACCAGGCCGTCTTCCCCACCATCGCCGGAGTCATGAACATCGGATCATGATCGATGTCGTTGATCGGCTTGCTGCTGGTGGTGCTGCCGACGACCTTGGCATCGGCGTCGAGATCGATGCTCGTCATCGTTCCGTCGGCACAGAGCGAGGTGAAGCCGCGCGGGCCCGAGGGATAGATCAGCGAGCAGCCCGGCAGATCGATCTCGTTGATCACCTTGCGCGCGTCGAGGTCGATCACCGACACCGACGAGGCCGGGGTGAAGTTGAACAGCAGCGCCCATTTCTCGCCGTTCACCAGCTGGAAGCTGTTGCGCAGGGTGACGAACTGGCCGCGCTTGCCGCCGGGCAGGACGATCTCGCCCTTGGTCTTCAGGGTCGCCTTGTCCCAGATGGTGATCACGTCGGTGCGCTCGCCCCGCGTCATTCGCGAGAAGAAGGTCTCCGCGACATAGATGTCCGGCCGGGTGGTGGCCGGGAGCAGGGTGCCGAACTGCGCGACGGGCACCTGCCCCTTCAGCGCATGGGCCTCGGCGGCGACGTCGACGATCGCGGCGCGGCCGTCGGGCAGGCTGTTGAAGTGCAGGTCCTGCACATAGACCCAGCTCGCCGGATAATTGGGCACCAGCTCCGCCACGGTCGGGATCGGTTCGGCCGGCAGCGGATCCTTGTAGGTCGCCGCCTGGGCGGCCCCGGCGAGCAGCGCCAGCGTCAGGGCCCCTGCAAAACCATGCTTCGTCATCAGCGACAGCTCCCCATGTCCCTCAGCGCGATATGGACAAAAGTTTGTCCCTTGACCAAAGTTTGTCAAGCGACAAAATTACACCCTGCCTTGTGCCCGATGGGGGAGCCGATTAAGGCTTGGAGATCAGTGATTTGGGGACATTCCCGTTGACCGGATCCGTCGTACCGGACCTCAAGATCGTCCCCCGCGAGGGGGGCTATGCCCGCGGCCAGGAGGTCGTGGAGCAGATTCTCTATGCGGCGCTCAACGTGTTGATCGAACAGGGATCCAAGGCGCTCACCTTGCGCCGGATCGCCTCCGAATGCGGGATGAAGGCCGGAAATCTGGCCTATTATTTCCCGTCGAAGGAGGAGCTGCTGCGCGAGCTGCTGAACGCACTGATCAGCAGTTACGAGGACGCGTTCGACGACATCGTCCACGACCCCGCCGAGTCGCCCGAGAAAAGACTGGAGAAGCTCGTCGTCCTGATCCTCGACGACATAACCTCGAAGAAGACGACCCGCGTCTTCCCCGAATTATGGGCGCTCTCCAACCATGATCCCTTCGTCCAGGAGCGCGTGACCGAACTCTACCAGCGCGCCCGCGTGGCGATCCTCGAGCTGGTCGAGGAGATCAACCCTGCCCTCCCCGCCGACGAGCGCGAGTTGCTGGCGCTGTTCATCTCCGCCTCGATGGAGGGGATGACGATCTTCGCCGGCTTCGAAAAACCCTGGGTGAAGGAGATGCCCGCACTGGAACGGCTCGCGGTCAAATCCTTCATCCACCTAATCGGCTCGCTCAAGCCGGGCGAGGTTCGGGGCTGATCGCAGCCAGGTCCCGTCCAAGCGGCAACGCATCGGCAGATCGCCCCATGGCTTCGCCGATCAGCAGCAGGGTGGGATCATCATCGCTGATCGCCGCGGTGAGAAAGGGAAGCGCGGAGAGCCGGCCACGGATCAGCCGCTCGGTCGGCAGCGAGACGTTGACCGCGATCATCACCGGCGTGTCGGCATCGCGACCCGCTGCGATCAGCCCGCGTGCGATCTCGGGCGCGGCGGCGCGGCCCATATAGACCGCCAGCGTCGAGTCCGAAGCGGCAAGCGCCTGCCAGTCGAGGTCGATCGTCTCGCCGGCACGGGCATGGGCGGTGACGAAGGTCAGCCGCCGGGCAAGGCCGCGCAGGGTGAGCGAGGCGAGCCCGCTTGCCGCTGCCGCGCTGGCGGCGGTGATGCCGGGGCAGATATGGACGGCGACGCCGGCGGCGGCGAGATGGTCGAGCTCCTCGGTCGAGCGGCCGAAGATCGACGGGTCGCCGCCCTTCAGGCGCACCACCCGCCGCCCCGCCAGCGCGGCGGCCAGCAGCAGGTCGTTGATCGTCTCCTGCGCCTTCGAATGGCGGCCCGAGCGCTTGCCGACGCTGACCAGCTCGACGCCGGGTGCGGCCAGGTCGAGGATCGCGGGGCCGACCAGCGCATCGTGGAAGATGATATCGGCGGCGGCGATCAGCTTCTCGGCCTTGCGGGTCAGGAGGTCGGGATCGCCTGGCCCCGCACCGACCAGCCAGACGGTTCCGGGCAGGATCATATCATTCGGCAGCATGGATCTTCTCCATCGCGGGGAGCGTCTCGGCGAGGATGCGCGCGAGCGCGGGGCGGCAGGAGCCGCAATTGGTGCCGGCGCCGAGCGCCTGGCCGATGCCCGCGACATCGACGAGCCGCTGCCCGGCGATCGCGCCGACGATCGTCTTCAGGCCGATGTCGAAGCAGACGCAGACCACCGGCCCGCGATCGGGCACCGCGCCGGGCGCGCGGCCGGCCAACAGGGTGGGTGCTACCTGCGGCGCGGTGAGCTGGGCGATCAGCCAGTCGCGGCCGGGCAGCTCGCCGGTGCGGGTGACGAACAGCACCGCGGCCAGTTGCTGATCCTGGATCACAGCGGTGCGACGGGTGCCGCGCGCGGCATCGGCCGCCTCGATCCGGTCTCCCGCGGGCAGCCAGCGGTCGACCGCATCGGCGCTGCCGCTGCCGGCCAGTTCGTAGAGCACGCCCTCGGGTACGGTGATCCGCGTCGCCCACAGGCTGGGCGGCAGATCGGCCGGCGGCACCTCACCGCGCAGGATCAGGAAGCCGCGCCATTCGATCGCGACCTTCTCCAGCCGCGCCGGGGTCGCCTTGAAGCCGGGCTGGCCCGAATGCGGATCGGTCAGTGGGCGCGGCAGCAAGCCGGTGCGGCCGCCCCGCGCCTGGCGGTCGGTCCAGTGGATCGGGGTGAACACCTCGCCCTGGCGCTGCCCGTCGCTGAGCGTCACCCGGAACAGGCTGGCGCCCTGCGGGGTCTCGACCCGGGCGATGTCGCCTTCGTCCAGCCCCAGCCGATCGGCATCGCGCGGGTGGACCTCGACCATCGGCTCCTCGCGATGGCGCGCCAGTTTCGGCGACAGGCCGGTGCGGGTCATCGTGTGCCACTGGTCGCGATAGCGGCCGGTGTTGAGAGTCAGCGGCCAATCCTTCAGCGGCTCGCCGAGCGGCGCCTGGACCGTCATCACCAGCCGCGCCTTGCCGTCGGGGGTAGGAAAATGACCATCGGCAAAGGGCTGGTCCGCCCAGCGCACCGGCGCCATCGCGTCATAAGCCGGGTTGCCGATCGCGGCATGACCGCGCAGCTCGAACAGCCGCGCGCCGCCATTCTCATAGGTCGAGAGCCGGGCATGCTCGCGGTAGATGTCGGCCGGGCGCTCATAGCCGAAGGCGCTGCCCCAGCCCATCCGCGTGGCGACCTCCTTGATGATCCACCAATCGGGCTTCACCTCGCCTGGCAGGTCGAGCGCCTGGCGCTGGCGGCTGATCCGCCGTTCGCTATTGGTGACGGTGCCGTCCTTCTCGGCCCAGCCGGCGGCGGGCAGGCGGACATGCGCGAAGCGGCCGGTGTCGGTATCGGCCATCACGTCGGAAACGACGACCAGCGGACAGCCGGCCAACGCCTCGCGCACCCGGCCGGCATCGGGCATGCTGACGGCGGGGTTGGTGGCCATGATCCAGATCGCCTTGATCCGCCCTTCCCCCAGCGCGCGGAACATCTCCACCGCCTTGAGGCCCGGCCTGGTGGCCATGCGCGGCGCCGACCAGAAGCGGCCGACCCGCGCGACATTGTCGGGCGCGAAATCCATATGCGCGGCGAGGGTCGAGGCGAGCCCGCCCACCTCGCGCCCGCCCATCGCATTGGGCTGGCCGGTGATCGAGAAAGGCGCCGCGCCGGGCTTGCCGATCCGCCCGGTGGCGAGATGGACGTTGAGGATCGCGTTGACCTGGTCGGTGCCGCGCAGCGACTGGTTGATCCCCTGGCTGAACATCGTGACGGTGCGCGGGTTGGCGGCGAACAGCTCGTAGAAACGGCGCAGCTGCTCGGGCGCCACGTCGCAGGCCTTCGCCACCGACCAGAGATCGGTGCCGCTCGACACCATGTCCCAGAAGCCCTGCGGCTCGCTGACATGGGCGTCGATATAATCCTCGTCGATCAGCCCCTCGCGCAGGCAATGGGCGAGCAGGCCGTTCATCAGGATCACGTCGCTGCCCGGCCGCACGGCCAAGTGCAGATCGGCATCCTCGCAAGTCTCGGTGCGGCGCGGATCGACCACCACCAGCTTGGCGCCACGCGCCGCACGGGTGGCCTGGATGCGCTGGTAGACGATCGGGTGGCACCAGGCGGTGTTCGATCCGACCAGCACGAACAGGTCGGCCTCGTCGAGATCGTCATAGATGGCCGAGACGATATCCTCGCCGAAGGCGCGGACATGGCCGGCCACCGCGCTCGACATGCACAGCCGCGAATTGGTGTCGATATTGGCGGTGCCGATGAAGCCCTTCATCAGCTTGTTGGCGACATAATAATCCTCGGTCAGCAGCTGGCCCGAGACGTAGAAGGCCACGCTGTCGGGGCCATGTTTGGCGATCACCTCCTGGAAACGGCGGGCGACCATATCGAGCGCCTTGTCCCAGCTCACCCGCTTGTCGCCGATCATCGGGTGCAGCAGCCGGCCGCCCAGCCCCACCGTCTCCCCCAGATGCGTGCCCTTCGAGCAGAGCTTGCCGCGATTGGCGGGATGGTCGGGATCGCCCTCGATCTTCAGCGCGCGATCGCCCAGCGGCGTGGCGCGCACGCCGCAGCCGACCCCGCAATAAGGGCAGGTGGTGCGGATGGGGGCGCTCTCGGTCATGCCCCGCGCACCGTTGCAGCAAATACCTCGTCATCCCGGGCTTGACCCGGGATCCCGCTGGTCTTGTCGACACAGGAAGAAGAAGCGGGATCCCGGATCAAGTCCGGGATGACGAAATTCTCATGGGCAGAAAAGATCATGCCGCCGCCGTCTCCGCATGGTCGCAGGCCCCATCGGCCGACGCGATCGCGATCGCCAGCATCGCCACCCGCGAGATCAGGATGCGCCCCGCGTCCACCCGCACCGGGATGGTCGGCACGCAGCCCTCATCCTCGCCCAGCGCCTCGCCCGTCACCAGCGAGATGCGCCAATTGTGCAAGGGACAGGCCACCGCCTCGCCATGGACGATGCCTTGGCTGAGATGGCCCTGCTTGTGCGGGCAGCGATTGACGAGCGCGTAGAGCTTGTTGCCGGCGGTGCGGAAGATCGCGATCTCCTGCGCACCACCCATCTTTATGGTGCGCGCGCCACGCAGCGGGATTTCCACCAGCGCGCCGACGTCCAGCCAGTCTCCGGTCACCATGATGCTTACTCCGCGGCCAGGATTTCGAGCGGGCGGAACTCGCCCAGATGCGCATGCTGCTCGCGATCCTCGCCCGCGACCCGCGCGGCCCAGGGATCGTCCTGCGAGAAGCTCTGCGAATAGAGGAAGCGGCTGGTTAGCGCCTCGCGGCCGACCTCGTCATCGACGATGCGGCGGCGGACATAATCGACCCCGACCCGCTCGATCCATGGTGCGGTGCGCTCCAGATACCAGGCCTCCTCGCGGTAGAGCTGGATGAAGGCGGCGCAGTAATCGAGCGCCTGCTGCTCGGTCGCCACCTTGCAGAGGAAGTCGGTCGCGCGGACCTTGATGCCGCCATTGCCGCCGACATGCAGCTCATAGCCGCTGTCGACACAGACGATGCCGAAGTCCTTGATCGTCGCCTCGGCGCAGTTGCGCGGGCAGCCCGACACCGCGATCTTGAACTTGTGGGGCATCCAGCTGCCCCAGCTCATCTTCTCGGCCTTCACGCCCAGCCCGGTGGAGTCCTGGGTGCCGAAGCGGCACCATTCGGAACCGACGCAGGTCTTCACCGTGCGCAGCGCCTTGCCATAGGCATGGCCCGAGACCATGCCGGCAGCGTTGAGATCGGCCCAGACGGCGGGGAGGTCGTCCTTCCTGATGCCGAAGATGTCGAGCCGCTGGCCGCCCGTCACCTTCACCATCGGCGCGTTGTACTTCTCGACCACATCGGCGATCGCGCGCAGCTCGCGCGGGTTGGTCAGCCCGCCCCACATCCGCGGCACCACCGAATAGGTGCCGTCCTTCTGGATATTGGCGTGGAGGCGTTCGTTGACGAAGCGGCTCTGCTGGTCGTCGACATAGTCGCCGGGCAGCGCGCAGAGCAGATAATAGTTGAGCGCCGGGCGGCAGGAGGAACAACCGTCGGGGGTGGTCCAGTGGAGCTTCTGCATCACCTCGGGGATCGAACGCATCTCCTGCACGACGATCTCGCGGCGGACATCGGCATGGGTGAAGCTGGTGCATTTGCACAGCGTCTTCGCGCCTGCCTCCACCTCGTCGCCCAAAGTAAGCGCCAGGATGGTCTCGACCAGGCCGGTGCACGAGCCGCAGCTCGCCGAGGCCTTGCAGGTGGCGCGCACCGCATCGAGGCTGCACGCCCCCGCCTGGATCGAAGCGACCACCTTGCCCTTGGAGACGCCGTTGCAGCCGCAGATCTCGGCATCGTCCGAGAGCGCCGCAACGGCCGCCTTAGGGTCCGCCTGCCCACCTCCCTGGGCGAAAGCCTGGCCGAAGATCAGGATGTCGCGGATCGATGCGACGTCCTCGGCCTTCTTCAGCAGGTCGAAATACCAGCCGCCATCGGCGGTATCGCCATAGAGGACCGCGCCGACCAGCCTGTCGTCGCGCAGCACCACCCGCTTGTAGACCCCGCGCGCGGCGTCGCGCAGGACGATGTCCTCGGCCCCCTCGCCGCCCGAGAAATCGCCCGCCGAGAAGACGTCGATCCCCGAGACCTTGAGCTTGGTGGAGGTGACCGAGCCGCGATAGCCGGTCGGCTCGGCGACCAGCCCGTCGGCGAGTGCGCGGCACATCTCCCACAGCGGGGCGACGAGGCCGTAGACCATGCCGTCATGTTCGACGCACTCGCCCACCGCGAGCACCGCCGGATCGCTCGTCACCATATGATCGTCGACCTGGATGCCGCGGCCCACCGCGAGGCCCGCCTGCCGGGCGAGCGCGGTCGACGGGCGGATGCCCACCGCCATCACCACCAGGCTGGCGGGGATGGTACGCCCGTCCTTCAACACGACGCCCTCGACCTTGCCGTCGCCGATGATCTCAGCGGTGTCGGCACCGGTCAGGATCGTCTGGCCGCGCGATTCCAGCTCGGTCTTGAGCAGCCAGCCGGCCGCCTCGTCCAGCTGGCGCTCCATCAGGGTCGGCATCAGGTGGATCACCGTCACCTTCATGCCCCGAAGCGTCAGGCCATGCGCGGCCTCCAGACCCAGCAGGCCGCCGCCGATCACCACCGCGTCGCCCCCCTGGCCGGCGGCGGCCAGCATCGTGTCGACATCCTTCATGTCGCGGAAGCTGATCACCCCGGGCAGGTCCTTGCCCGGTACCGGGATGATGAAGGGATCGGAGCCGGTGGCAATCAGCAGCCGGTCATATCCGACAGTGCGGCCGCCCTGCGACGTGACGGTCTTTGCCGCGCGGTCGATGGCCGTCACCGGATCGCCCGCCACCAGCTCGATGCCGTTGTCGGCATACCATTGGGCGGTGTTGATCACGATGTCGTCGAAGCATTTCTCGCCTGCCAGCACCGGCGAGAGCATGATCCGGTTATAGTTCACATAGGGTTCGGCACCGAAGATGGTGACGGCGTAGCGGCCCGGATCGCGCGCCAATATCTCCTCGACCGCGCGGCAGCCCGCCATGCCGTTGCCGATGACGACGAGCCGTGGCCGATCGGCCTCCGCTGCGCGCTCGCCGCCCTCCTCGACACTGATTCCGCTTCCCTGAAAATCCATGGCCCCAACTCCAGAAACGAAAAAGGCCGCCATGCGGACACTGGAAAATCCAGTGCCTGCATGGCGGCCTTGCCATCATCGTGAACCGGCGATCCCGCCGGGGCGATGCGCCCGTGGCATCCGACAATGGATGCCTTGGACTATGGTGCGATCGGACGACCTTGCCCGTTCGATGAAAAGGATGACGCGAATCGCGGCACCGCTCAAGTGAAAATTTTGCACTGCGACATGGTCACAGCACCCAATCAGCCTGCAGCCAGAGCTTGCGCGTGTCGGTGGCCAGGCGCTTCGCCCGATAGTCGGCATAGCGCGCGCTGAGGCTCATCCGGCCGAGCTTGGCCGTCACCAGCAGGTCGATCTCATCGCCATAATGGAGGCCGAGCCGATCGCTGTCGAAGCGATGCCACGCCGCCTGCACCGACAGCAGGTCGATGCCGGCGAGCTTCTTCCAGCCATAGCCCCCGCCGGCATAGAGATCGCGGACGCCATTGGGTGGCGTGGTCAGGAACTTGTCCGCCCAGCCCTGGAATTTGAAACCGGTGGCGAGTGGTGTCTGGAAGCTGGTGAGCGGCCGGCCGCCATCGGCCCCCAGCACCTCATAGCCGGCGTTCAGCCGAAAGGCCGCGAGATCGAGCGTCGCATCGGCCAGCCAGTAATCGGCGCGATAATCATTGGGATTACGGTGCCAGTCGGACTGGCGCGCGTGGCTGAGCTGCCAGCTCAGCTTCGCGCCCTTGCCGAGCGGACGGCCGCCCACCAGCCGCACGCCATAGGTCTGGCTCGACAGCGCGAAACCCTGCACCGCGCGCTCGTCCTGATCGATCAGATAGGTGAAACCGCTCAAGGTGCCGAGCGGCGTAGCGAGCCCCAGATTGGCGAAGAGATTGTCGCCCGACACCGCCTGCTGGCGCGCGGCCGTTCCGTCGATACCCCAGATCGTCCGCACCGACCAGGCATAGCTGACATCGGCCTTCAGCTTCGGCAACGGCGTCCACTCAAGCCGCACCGCATCGAAGCTCTGGCCATTGTCGCGAAAGGCGATCGCACCGACAAAGCGCTCGTCATCGAGGGCGATGCGCTGGCGGCCGGCGGTGACGGTGAGCGCCTTCGCCTTGTACTGAAGCTGCGCGCGATAGAGGCCGACGGACTCCGGATCGGCGATCAGCGGCCGGCTCGCGGCACCGTGCAGCCCGTCATAATAGCCGCCCACGGCCGCCAGCGTGCCCTGCCCCTCGACCAGCGCCGACCAGCTACCGCTCGTCGCCTGAAGCCCGCCGCGCAGGCGGATGGTGAGCGCTTCGGCGGTTTCGTCGGCCAGGCCCTGCTGATCGGCCTGTTCGTATCGGATCCGCGCTTCGGCCAGCGGCTTGAGCGCGATCCCGCCGGCGCAAGCGGGCCCCGCGGCGGCCAGCACGGCCGCCGTCGCGATGATGATCTTCATGCTATTCCCCTTGAAATGGGCGCCGCCCGGTTCGGCGGCGCCCCTCCCCTCAGCTCATTTCAGATGCGAACGCCGGCCTTCGCGGCGTCCCAGCTGCGGCGCCAGCGGCCCTTCACACCGGCAAGCGCGACGAACGCGACCAGCGCGAGCCCGGCGAAGATCAGGAAGCCCGGCTGGTAGCTCCCCGCCAGCTGCTTGGCGAAGCCCAGCGACGAGGAGAGGTAGAAGCCCCCGATGCCACCGGCCATGCCGACCAGTCCGGTCATCACGCCGATCTCGGCGCGGAAGCGCTGCGGCACGAGCTGGAAGACCGCACCGTTGCCGGTGCCCAGCGCCAGCATCGCGACGACGAAGGTGCCAAGCGCAGCCACCACGGTGGAAGCGAGGCTGACGCCCGCGAGCGCGGCAGCCGCCACCAGATAGACCATCGAGAGCGCCTTCACCCCGCCGATCCGGTCGGCCAGCGCACCGCCAAAGGGACGGACCAGCGACCCCGCGAACACGCAGGCCGCGGTGCAATAGCCGGCCACGATCGTGCTGAGGCCGAACTGGTCGGTGAAATAGATCGGCAGCGAGGCGGCAAGCCCCACGAAACCGCCGAAGGTGACGCTGTAGAACAGCATCAGCCACCAGGCATCGGCCGCCTTGAGCGGCTCAAGATAGGCGGCCAGTTTCTTGGGTGCGGGGGCGCCCGGCGCGTCCTTCGCCATCCACAGATAGGCGATAAAGACGATGGTAAGCGGGATGCAGGCGAGACCCAGCACCGCGTTCCAGCCGAACAGCTTGGCCAGCACCGGCGCGAACAGCGCGGCGAACACCGTGCCCGAATTGCCCATGCCGGCGATGCCCATCGCCTTGCCCTGATGCTCGGGCGGATACCAGCGGCTGGCGAGCGGCAGCGCGATGGCGAAGCTCGCCCCGGCGAAGCCGAGCACGACACCCAGCGCGAGCGTGCCGGCAAAGCTGGAGACCCCCATCGCCCAGGCGGTGAACAGACCGGCGATAACGATGACCTGGCTGATCGCCCCCGAGCGCTTCGGTCCGATCCGGTCAACCAGCAGGCCATTGACGACCCGCAGGATCGCGCCGGCCAAGGTGGGCGTCGCCACCATCAGCCCCTTCTGGGCCGGCGAGAGGCCGAGCGAGGCCGCGATATCGGGCGCGAGCGGCCCCAGGAGCACCCAGACCATGAAAGCCAGATCGAAATAGAGAAAGGCGGCGATCAGCGTGGGCTTGTGCCCCGCTGCCCAGAAACCATCGGCCTTCACCGGCCCTTCCTGATCGTCGCTATCCTGATTTTCCCAATATGCCGTAGCCATATGCTACCCCCATTAGCTTGTGGAAAAACGAAAAAAGCCGCCTCCGGTCACCCCATGACGGGGACCGGACAGCGGCTTTGCTGTCGTTGATGGAAGCTGCTCCCGGCGTTGGGCGAGGCTTCCGATGGGCGCGCTTCGTCGCGCGACTCGCTTGTGATCGGCTATCGACCGATCCTTCGCAAGTGCAAAAAACTTATCCGGGCGGGCTTGCCTCCAGTCCGGCAAGATAGGCGGTCACATTTTGCGGGTCGAAGACCCGGCCGTCGAAGAAGCGGTCGGGGCCGAGGGTGAGCGCGCCGCTATGGGTGCCCACGCTGGTGGGGGTTTCGATCGCGCCCTCCACCTTCATGCTCGCTCCCGGCATCGGCAGGCCGCTATCGGCAAGCGCCCGGCGATAGACATCGGAGCGGAACACCTCCGCCGCGCGGCGCTCGACCTCCTCGCCCGGCTCCATCATCTTCCAGCGGACGAGTTGCGAGTAGATCCACAGCGCCTGGCTGCGCCACGGGAAGTTGCTCGCCTCGCGGGCGAACAGCAAAAAGTCGTCGATCGCCACCGGGCCCATGCCGGGCCGCAGCACCAGATTGCCTTCCAGCGCCGGCAGGATCGTGGCGGGCGACTGGCCGACATAGCTGGGCCGCGCCAGCAGCGCCGCCAGTTCCTCGCGGTTCGCCGGGTCGTCGCACCATATCGCGGCGCGGGCCACCGCCTGCAGCAGCGCATCGGTGGTGTCCGGATGCGCCTCCATCCAGTCGGTGCGGAAGGCGAGCACCTTCTCCACCCCGCGCCGCCAGATGCGCGAGCCGGCGGCGACGATCTCGGCCAGCCCCTCGGCCACCGCGACACTGCTCCACGGCTCGCCCGCGATGAATCCGTCGATCTCGCCCGATCGCATCGCCTCCACCATCAGCGACGGCGGCAGCACGCGCAGCGCCAGATCGCGATCGGGATCGATCCCGGCCGAACCGAGCCAGTAGCGCAGCATCAGCGCATGGCAGCTGTGGCGATGGACGATGCCGACGATCGGCTTGCGGCGATGCAGGCCGATCGCGGCGGCGAAATCATGCGCGGCGCCCTCGGGATCGGCGATGCGCTTGGCGGGGTCGGGATCGAGCGCGGCGGCAAAGTCGGTCGACATGCACAGCGCATTGCCGTTGACGTTGAGCTTGAAGGGCGCCGACAGTGCGGCCGGATGCTGGCTGAGCCCCAGGGTGACGGCGATCGCCAGCGGCGCCAGCATGTGCGCCGCCTGGACCTGGCCGTAGACGAGCATGTCGCGCACCGTGGCCCAGCTCGTGGTCTTCTGGAGCAGCAGGTCGATCCCCGCCTCCGCCGCAAAGCCCTTCTCGCGCGCGACGATCAGCGGCGCGCTGTCGGTCAGTGGCAGGAAGGCGACCGCGATCGTCGTGGTCGGCGCGCTCGTCATTCCTCTCCCCCCAGCAGGCTATGCGCGGTGATCAGCGCTTCGGCGACCTCGACGATCTTGCGGCCCTGGTTCATCGCGGTGGAACGCAGCAGCGCATAGGCATCGGGCTCGGCCAGGCCCCGGCTCTTCATCAGCAGCGCCTTGGCCCGATCGATCGTCTTGCGATCGGCCAGCGCCGAGCGCGCCTCGTCCAGTTCGCTCTGCATCTTCGCGAAAGCGTTGAAGCGGCGGATGGCGAGGTCGAGGATCGGCTTCACCCGCTCCTTGCGCAGGCCGTCGACGACATAGGCCGAGACGCCGGCATCGATCGCCGCACCGATCATCTGGTCGTCCGACTGGTCGACGAACATCGCGATCGGCCGGGCCAGCGCACGGCTGACCACCAGCATCTCCTCCAGCGTGTCGCGGCTGGGGCTGCCCAGATTCATCAGCACGACGTCGGGCGCCATCCGCTCCAGCCGGGCGACCCAGGCACCGTGCGGAGGCTCGACATGGATATCGTCATAACCGGCCTCGCGCAGTCCATCCTCCAGGACGGTCGCGCGCAAGCCGCTGTCGTCGACGATAACGATGCGCAAACGGCCCCCTGCTCTCGAATCCCCATCGCATCTAGCGGAGCAGGAAGACGATCCTCAACAGCGCGACTCAGAAAAAGGACGAAGGGCCCTTCAGAGGAGACGCCCCGGCGCCCCTTTCCGATCAGGCGCCGACCGGCCAGGCTCCCTCGAACACGGCGGCGCAAACCTCCCGCAGTTCCTTCCGCGTGAAGGGCTTGGGCAGGAATCCCACAAAGGCGGCGGCCAGATCGGGATCGATCGGCGGCATCATACCGCTGGTCAGGATGCACGGCAGGTCGGGACAGGCGAAGCGGATACCCGCGACCAGCTCCGCGCCGTTCATGCCCGGCATCTGATAGTCGGTGATCAGCAGGTCGAAGCGGCCGGGCAGCATGACGAGCCGATCGCGGGCCACGAGGGGATCCTCGATCGCCTCTGCGGTGTAACCGAAGCCCCTCAGCAGATCGACAAGCGACTTGCCGAGTTCGGGCCGGTCGTCGACGACCAGGATGTTCTTCGGGCCCGAGGCCAGCGCAGAGACCGGCTCGGTTCCGGCGACCATCGCGGCCGACGTGGCCGGCAGCCAGATCCGGAAACAGGTTCCCCGCCCCGGCACGCTGTCCACCGTGATGGCGCCATCATGCTGGGCGACGATGCTCTGGACCAGGGCCAGGCCCAGCCCGGTGCCTTCCGCCCCCTTGGTCGAGAAGAAGGGCTCGAAGATGCGCTCGATCGTGGCGGCGTCCATGCCGGGGCCGCTGTCCTCGACACTGAGGATGACGACGGGGCCGGCCGGCAGCGGCGCATGCGCCTGTGCGAAGGCGTGATCCACCTCGCCCTCGTCGACCCGCACGACAAGCCGTCTGGGGGTGTCCGAACCAGCCTCGCTCCCGGCCTCGTTTCCGGTCCCGTTCATCGCCTGGATGGCGTTCTTGCACAGGTTCAGCGCCAGCCACATGATCTGCGTCGCGTTGCCGACAATCATCGCCGGTTCGGCCGGGAAGCTCCTTTCGACGACAATGGCCTCGGGCATCGTATGCGCGAGCAGGTCGATCGCCTGCTGCATTGGCGCGCAGACGTCGATGGGCTCGCGTATCTGGCGTCGCTCGCCGGCGAAATCCAGGATCTGCCGGGTGAGGTCATTGGCCTGGGCCGCCGCGCTCAGGATGATCTGCCCCCGGTTCGGCAGATTGCCGGCCCCGCGGATGATCTGTTCGGCGTTGAGGACGATCGGCAGCAGCATGTTGCCCAGGTCATGGGCGATGCCGGCCGCGAAATTGCCGATCGCTTCCACCTTGGCGACCTGGCGTTGCTGGCGCTCGCGGCGGCGCTGCTCGGTGACGTCTTCGAAAATCCACGCGCGCCCGTAACGCCGCCCTTCCCGGTCGCGGACGGGACCGGTGTAGGTGTCCAATATCCGACCATCGATCAGCTCGAGCTCGAAGCGCTCGACCGCCTCCAGGCGCGACGCCAGCGAGGTCGCCATCGATATCCAGACGGCGGGATTTTTCGCCTGGGTGACGGCGAACTCGAATTGCGGCGCGACACGGCTATCGCTAGCGATCTCGGGCGGGATCCGCAGCAGCTCGTACAGCATGCGATTATGGATGAGCTTCTGGCCGTCGGGACCGACGACGACGATGCCGGTCCCCGCGCTTTCGACCACCGCCTCCAGCAGCGCGGACTTTTCCCGCAGCGCATATTCGGTCGCCTTGCGCTGGGTGATGTCCTGCATCGCGCCGACCATCCGGACGGCCCGCCCCGATGCATCGCGCAGCACATGCCCGCGATCGAAGATCTCGGCATAGCCGCCGTCGTTGCGCAGGAAGCGATATTCGTCGCTCCACGCATCGCGGCCGCTGTCGATCGCCGCATGGATGCGCGCGATCACGCCGTCATGATCCTCCGGGTGAAGCCGGCCGGTCCAGGACTCGATCGTCGCCTCGATATCCGCGGCGCCATAGCCGAACTGATATTGGAAATTGTCGTTCCACCAGATCTCGTCGGTGACGAGGTCCCAGTCCCACACCACGTCGCCGGTCGCGCGGGCGACGGCGTGGAAGCGCGCCAGGCTGTCGCGCCATTCCGCCTCGATCCGCTTGCGCTCGGTGATGTCGATCCCGACCCCCACGAAATGGGGGCGCCCGCGATGCTCGAAGCGCGCGGCGGTGACGAGGAAGGGAATCCGCCGGCCGTCCTTGGTGACCGACTCCGCCTCGACCTGGGCCTCGCCCTTCTCGAACACCTCGGCGACCTTCTCCGCAATGACGCCGCGATACTCCTCGGGGAAGAAGTCGAGCGGCTGCATCGCCGCCAGCTCCTCGGCGGAATAGCCGTTGATCTCCTCGAAATTCCGGTTCCAGCCCAGCAGGCGCAGCTGGTCGTCGAAATGATAGAAGGTGCCAGGAATGCTGGTGAGGATGGCATCGGCGAAGTCGCGCTGTTCGCGCAGCCGGCTATGGGGGGCGATATCGCGGCAGACCATCTGCACCATCAGCCGATCCGCATCGCGATAGGACAGCGCCCGCATCTCGATCGGGACTTCGCCGCCGTCACGCCCGCGCAGGATCGCCTCGTCCCAGGTGGTCGTCCCCGGCTCGCGCAGCAACTCGTCGAAGCCCTGCGGATAGCCGCCCGCGCCGCCAGCGGCGAACAGGGCCGTGATCGGCTGCCCGACGACGTCGTCCACCCCGCGCGAGCCCAGCAGTGCGAGCGCGGCGGGATTGGCGAACCGCGTTACCCCGTCCTCCGCCACGAAGATCGCATCGGGCGACATTTCGACCAGGTCGCGATAGCGCCTGGCGCTTTCCTCTTCGGGCGTTTCGGCGCGATCCTTCCCCGATCCTAGCGCCATACCGCTAACGTCCACGATGCGCTCAATGCTTGCTCCCCCGTGACTCGGTAAAACCGCCGCCCCCGCTGGTTCCCCTGCGGCATTAGCGGATTTATCGCCAGAGATTTTGCAACGCCGAACCTCGGGCCGTCATCCAGCGGCTTCCGCGGCACCGTCCACTCTCCGGAGTGCCGCGGGTTTCCTAAGCAGGGGCAGCAGCAGGGCCGACAGCAGGTTCAGCGCGATCAGCATGATGATCGGAAGGGTCGGCGTGGCGAACCTCTCCAGCAGGACCGCGAACAGGGGCGGCCCGGCGGCGGCGCCGATCAGGAAGCTGACATTGTGCCAGCTGTAGATGCGCGAGATCGCCCGCCGGCCGAAATAGCGGCTGACGAGCAGCGAGAGCAGATCGGTCTCGGCGCCCATGGCGACGCCCATCAACAGGCTCATCGCGATGGCCGCCGGCCCGATGCTGTTCACCTCTAGGAGCAGCACCAGCGCGCCGGTGCCGCACAACACCCCCGCCGCGCCCACCAGCGGGATCGGATAGCGGTCGAACAGCCAGCCGAACAACAGCCGGCCGCCGATCATCGCGGCGCCGGCAAGCGACAGCAGCATCGCGATCTGCGGCAGCGTGCCTGCACCGCGATGGAGCATCAGATAGACGAATTGGCTGGTCAGCGCATAGTTGACGATGCCGAACAGCGCGAAGGCCGCCATGATGATCCAGAAGGCGCTCGTCCGCGCGGCCTCCGCCAGGGTCAGGCCGGCTTCGTCGCCGCCGGGCCGGCGCGCTGCCGACATCAGCGAGCGGGCGGAAAGCCCTCCCCTATCGGCGGGATGGTCGCGGACGAACAGCAGCACCAACGGCAGCACGACCAGGATCAGCCCGGCGGCGAGCAGGTGGAAGGCACCCCGCCAGCCGAGCATCTCGGTCGCGAATTCCGCCAGTGGCGGCAGCGCGGCCACCCCCAGCCCCTGCCCCGCCACCGCGATCCCGAGCGCAAGGCCGCGCCGGCTGTCGAACCATTGCGACACCGCCTTGATATAGACGATCGGATTGGTGAAGGCGCCCGTCAGACCGAACAGGACGTAGAAGGCGAACAGCGTCGGCAGCGAATGGACGAACAGCGCCGCCGCGGCCAGCGTGGCTGCAAAGGCCACGACGCCACACATCGCGGTCCGGCGCGATCCCCAGCGATCGACGACCGCCCCCACCACCGGAACCGCGACGATGGTGGCCAGCAGGAAGATCGACAGGCCACTCGCCATCGCCGCCTGGCTCCAGCCGAACGCCTTCGTCCAATGCGCGGTGAAGATGCCGAAGGTGCTGACGATCACGGTGGTGCCGCACAGCATCAGCGCGATCGTGACCGCACCGACCAGCAGCCAGCCCGGAAAGATACCGCGCCCGCTCATCCGGCCCCGCCGCCTGTCATCCTCAGCCGATGCCCGCCCGCCACCGAATCGCCCTACAAATTGAAGCCAAGCGTTATCCCATAAGCACGCGGCTGGCCGTAGAGAACGGCGGATCGCCCCAGCACCGCCGTCCGGTTGGCGAAGCGGATATAGTGCTTGTCGAAGATGTTCCTGCCCCAGGCCGAGGCCCGCCACCGCCCGGAGGCGGCGGCCAGACCCAGCCGGGCATCGGCGAGATCATAGCCCTTGATGAAATAGGCGGCGCCGATCACCGGGTTGGCGACCTTGGGATCGAAATTCTCGGAGGACTGGACGCTGTAGCCGACGTGCATCGACAGCAGCAGGCCGCCGCCCGGCAGCGGCGCGACATAGTCCGCCGCCAGATAGGCCTTGTGCACGGGGGCATAGGGCGTCTGGACGCCATCGGCATCGATGACGGTGGCCCCCACCGTTCCCGCGCCGCCGGGAAAGCGGTCATAGGCGCTCTTGTTGTAGCTGTAGTTTCCCGACAGAGTGAGGCCGCTGGCCGGCACGATGGCCAGGTCGAGCTCGATGCCCTTCGACGAGACCTTGCCCACATTCGACAGGCTGGTCGCCCGCACGGTGCGGCCGGCGACAACGACATTGACGAAGGTGAAGACCTGGAAACGGTCGAACCTCTCGTAGAAGCCGGTGAGATTGAACCTGACCCGATCGTCGAGAAAGGTGCTGCGAATTCCCGTCTCGTAGCTCGTCACCGTCTCGGGCTCGAAGCGGATGCCGGCGGCGAAGGTGGGGCCGCTCGTCCCCTCGACATTCCAGCCGCCGCTCTTGAATCCCCGTCCGACCGTGGCGAACAGCAGCAGCTTGTCGCTGGGGTGCAGGTTGATGCCGGCCCGGGGCGTCAGGAAAGTCTCCGCCAGCCGATCCTGATAGCCGTCGATACGGATCGCGATCAGGCCGGAAGGGTCGCGCGCGGTGAGGTCGTTCAGCCGCTTGCGCTCATGGGTCAGGCGCAGGCCGCCGAACAGCTCGACGAGCGGGACCGGGCGGACATTGAGCTGGAAGAAACCCGCCGCCGAATATGTGCTGACCGAGCTGCGCATCGTCGACACGAGGCCGACCACCTGGCCCAGGCCGAGGCTGGCCAGCCCGGACCCCAGGGTCAGCGCGTTGCGATCCTTGTTCTTGCCCCAGAAATAGAAAAGGCCCGCGACGAAATCATAGGGTCGATCGCTGGGCGATGCGACCCGCACCTCGTGGGAGAACTGGTCGGCATATTGCAGGAAATCGGTCGTCAGGAAGGGGATCGATCCGGTCTCGTTGTTGAAATGGAGCGACTGGCGGCCCGACCGATAGGCCGTGATCGATGTGATCTCGAAATCGTCGAGAGGCTTCTTCGCGGTCAGCGAAACGCCGCCCATCCGGCGGCGCGCGCCATCGTCCAGATAGGAACGGATCGAAAAGGGATCGGTCCCGGCGGGCGGCACATAGGTGTAATGGAGGGTAGAATTGTCGTCGCGGCTATAGTCGGCGGCCAGGGTCACCTCCAGCCCGTCCCCCCGGAACAGCAGCTGGGCGCGCGCCATATTGGCGTCGACGCCCTGATTGTGCCGGCCTAGCTGGACATTGTCGTAATAGCCGGTGCTGTGGACATGGCTGCCGGTCAGCTGCAGGCTGACATCCGGGCCGAGCGCCAGATTGGCGCGCCCGGCCAGCCGCCGATGGCCGAAATTCCCGCCCTCGGCCTCGATCGCGCCGTTGCTGGTCGCGGACGGCTGCACCGTGGTGATCGAGATCAGGCCGGCGTTGCTGTTCCGGCCGAACAGCGTCCCCTGCGGGCCGCGCAATATCTCGACCTGCCGGATACCGTAGAGGTTGAGATTGTTCATCCAGGAGCGGCTGTAATAGACGCCGTCGACATAGACGCCCACCCGCGCGTCGTAGCCCGCGTTGCGCGAATAATCGATGATCCCGCGGATGCCGGTGCGGCCCTGCTCGCTGCCGTCGCCGAAGGACAGCGACGGCGCCATCGCGTCGATGTCGGTCAGCCGGCCGCCACCGACGGCCTCCAGCATCCGGCCGGTGAAGGTCTGGATCGAAATCGGCACCTGCTGGACATCCTCGTCGCGCCGCTGGGCGGTGACGACGATGTCCGAAACGACGGTGGGTGCCCCCAGATCGGCCGCCTCGCCGGCGGCCGGGACCAGCGCCAGCGCCATCACCGAAAGCCTGGCCTCCCCCCGCCGACGCTGGACCGCTGCTGTCTCTTATACACATCTCCGAGCCCACGAGACTACGCTGCATCGCGT
>CAUTRN010000025.1:0-97986 GCA_963540925.1 uncultured Sphingomonadaceae bacterium | reverse complement strand
GGCATGACGTGCTTGGGCAGGAATCAGGGAAAGATTTCCTCCAGGAAATTCCCCATCGCCTGCCAGCTGCGGCGGTCGGCGACGGGGCTGTACATCCCCTCGCGCGCCGGATTGGTGAAGGCGTGGACGGTGTGGCCATAGCTGTGAATCTGCCAGTCGGCTTTCGCCGCGGTCAGCTCCTGCGTCAGCGCCAGCACCGTCTCGGGCGGGTCGAGCGGGTCTTCCCAGCCGTGGAGGACGAGGATCTTCGAGGTGATCGCGCCATTGGGAAAGGGCGGCGCATCGTAGAGGCCGTGGAAGCTCACCACCCCGGCGACGTCGGCGCCGCTGCGGGCGAGGTCGAGCACGCATTTGCCGCCCAGGCAGAAGCCGATCGCGGCAACCCGGGCGGGATCGGCCGGCGCGCCCAGCCCGCGCGCGGCGGCGAGCGCGGTTTCGAGCCGCCCCTTGAGCAGGCCGCGATCGGCGTTGAGTTCGTCCATCCGCTCGCGCGCCTCGTCCATCGTCGTCGGCCAGTTCTCGATCCCGTAGAGATCGATCGCGACCGCGACATAGCCCGCCTCGGCCAGGGTGCGCGCCTTGCCCTCCTCGAAGCCGGTGCGGCCCATGAAGGTGCCCGCGATCAGCACGATCGGGCGCGATTCGTCGCTATCGTCCTCCCAGGCGGCATAGGCCTCGAAGTGGGTGCCGCGATGCTCGTAGCGCAGCGGCTTGTTCCTGATCGCCATGACGGCTCCTCTCGACGGCTTGGAAGCACCATTTCTCGCGCTTGCTGCCCCATTTGCAAGGGTGACAGACGCGCGACGGGCCATTAAGAGGCGCGCTTCCGCGAAAGAGGGGGAAAGATTGCCCACGCTCGTCCTGATCCGCCATGGCCAGTCGGCCTGGAATCTCGAAAATCGCTTCACCGGCTGGTGGGACGTGAACCTGACCGAACAGGGCATCGCCGAGGCGAAGGCCGCCGGCGAGCTGATGGCCGCCAAGGGCCTGGATTTCGACCAGTGCTACACCAGCTTCCAGACCCGCGCGATCAAGACGCTGAACCTGGCGCTGGAGGCGATGGGCCGGCTGTGGCTCCCGGTCGAGAAGGACTGGCGCCTGAACGAGCGGCATTATGGCGGGCTGACCGGCCTGAACAAGGCCGAGACCGCCGCCAAGCATGGCGACGACCAGGTCAAGATCTGGCGCCGCAGCTTCGACATTCCCCCGCCCGTGCTGGATGCGGGCGGCGAGTTCGACCTGTCGAAGGATCGCCGCTATGCCGGCATCCCGATCCCGAACACCGAGAGCCTGAAGGACACGATCGCCCGCGTGCTGCCCTATTGGGAAGAGCGGATCGCGCCCGACCTGAAGGCCGGCAAGCGGGTGGTGATCTCCGCCCACGGCAATTCGCTGCGCGCGCTGGTCAAGCATCTCTCGCACATTCCCGACGACGAGATCACCGAGCTGGAGATCCCGACCGGCCAGCCGATCGTCTATGAGCTGGCCGACGATCTTTCGGCCAAGGATCGCTATTACCTGTCGGAACGCTGATAGAAGGGGGCTCCCCCGCCGCGCGGGGGAGAATGCTGGGAGGATCGATGGCTGAGGCACCGCTGATCGGTATCATCATGGGCAGCCGTTCGGACTGGGAGACCATGTCCCACGCGGCCGCCACGCTCGAGGCACTGGGCGTGCCCCACGAGACGCTGGTGGTGTCGGCGCACCGCACCCCCGACCGGCTCTACGACTATGCCAAGTCGGCGGTCGGCCGCGGGCTGAAGGTGATCATCGCCGGGGCCGGCGGCGCCGCCCACCTGCCCGGCATGACCGCCGCGATGACCCGGCTGCCGGTGCTCGGCGTGCCCGTGGAATCGAAGGCGCTGAAGGGCATGGACAGCCTGTTGTCGATCGTCCAGATGCCCGGAGGCATTCCCGTCGGCACGCTCGCGATCGGCAAGGCCGGGGCGATCAACGCGGGGCTGATGGCCGCCGCGATCCTGGCCAACAACGATCCCGCGCTCGCCGAGCGGCTCGACGCCTGGCGCGCCAAGCAGACCGCCGACGTGGCGGTGGAGCCGTTCGATTGAGCAAGGCCGTGATCCCGCCCGGCACCACGATCGGCATCATCGGCGGGGGCCAGCTCGGCCGCATGCTCAGCATCGCGGCGGCCAATCTCGGCTATCGCTGCGCGATCTACGCCCCCGAGCCGAGCGGCCCCGCCGCCGACGTCTCGTCGCGCTGGGTGCAGGGCGGCTATGACGATCATGACGCGCTGCAGGCCTTTGCCCAGAGCGTCGACGTGATCACCTATGAGTTCGAGAATATCCCGGTCGCCCCGCTCGAGGCGCTCAGGGTGCCGCTGGCGCCGCATCCCCGCGCGCTGGCGACCGCGCAGGACCGTGCGACCGAGAAGGCCTTCGTCCAGGCGATCGGCGGCCGCCCCGCCCCCTGGGCCGTGGTGTCGAGCCGCGAGGACCTCGACGCCGCGGTCAAGCTGATCGGCGCGCCCGCGATCCTGAAGACCCGCCGCTTCGGCTATGACGGCAAGGGCCAGGCCCGGCTGAAGGCCGCCGCCGACGCCGACGAGGCCTGGGCCTCGCTCGCCTGGGAGCCGGCGGTGCTGGAGGGCTTCGTCGAATTCGAGCGCGAATTCTCGATCCTGATCGCGCGCGGCGCCGATGGCGCGACCGCGATCTGGGACCCGGTGCTCAACGTCCATGAGGACGGCATCCTCGCGCTGTCGACGGTGCCGTCGAACCTGTCGGACGCGACGGTGGCGGCCGCCAAGGCGCTGGCCGAGAAGATCGTCGCCGAGCTCGATTATGTCGGCGTGCTGGCGATCGAGTTCTTCGACACGCCCGCGGGGCCGGTGTTCAACGAGATGGCGCCGCGGGTCCACAACAGCGGCCACTGGACGATCGAGGGCGCGGTCACCTCGCAGTTCGAGAACCACATCCGCGCGATCTGCGGCCTGCCGCTGGGCGCCACCACCCGCGCGGCGCCGCGGGTCGAGATGCGCAACCTGATCGGCGCGCAGGCTTCCGACTGGGACCTGATCCTGTCGGACCCGGCCGCCCATCTCCACCTCTACGGCAAGGGCCAGGCCCGCCCGGGCCGCAAGATGGGCCATGTGACGAAGCTGTTCTTCGACTGAGGGCCATCGTGGCCGGGCACAGGAAACCCGTCATTCCAGCGAAAGCTGGAATCCCATTTCCTCTTCGTCACACGATCCGCACGAAGGCAGGGAGATCCCAGCTTTCGCTGGGATGACGTCACCTTCCACTCACCGATATTCGTCGGTCACGTCGCGCTTGAAGCCGTGCAGGCGGATCGCATGGTAGTTGCGGCAGACCGGTGCGCCGACGATCCGCATCCAGCGCCGGGCGCCGTCGGCGGGGCGCAGTTCGACGTCGAGGGTGAAGCCGCGGCGGTGGCGGATCGCATAGGCGCGCAGCCGCTCCAGCGCCGCGCGCGAGGGCTCGGCATAGAGCGACAGTGATTCATCTCGGCTGGGGCGGGTGCCGCGCGGCAGGCCGAACAGGTCGTAGACCGCGCTGGACCAGGTGAGGCTGTTGTCGGTGAGGTCGCATTCCCACAGCCCGAGGCCCTGGCTGGCGAGCAGCCGCCGGTCGATTTCGGGGTCGACCGCGGCCTGCCCCAACCAGCGGAAATCCTGGCCGAGGTCGAAGCGCTGCCCGCTCTCGAACAGCGGCCAGCTATGCGTCAGTGGTGACGGATCGAATGACCCCACGAAATGCGTCCCCCTTGCCCGGCAGACCTAGCAGGGGAGAGGTTACAAGGTGACAAATATTTGCCGAATAACGAAAAAATATTCGGTTCGGCCATGATCCAGACATGAAAGGCGCGCGATCATCAATGATCCGTAGCGTCACTCCGCCGCGCGCCCATCGTCCTACGATCCGCTGCGGCGCACCCCGGTCATCGCGGCCTTGCCGAAGGCGCCCATCGTCACCGTGCCGGTGAGACGATCGCCGTCGACCACCGCCTTGCCCACCAGGGTCATCGGCATCGGCTTCTTGGTCGGCATCTTCCAGATCAGCCGGTCACCCTCGATCCGGCCGTCGACCACCGGCAGCTCGCCGATATCGGCGACATTGCTGCCGGTGAAGCGATCGCCGTCGCGGACGATGGTGAGGACCGAGGCCTGCTCACCGAACGGCGCACTAGTGACGCAGTCCCACACCTCTTCCTGCACGGCGATGCTCACTTGCCAACCGTCATGCGCTCGACCGGCAGGCCGATGTCCTTGAGCTGCGGCTCGACCTTGGCGGCGTCGCCGACGATCACCCAGATCAGCGCGTCGGGGCGGATCGCGGCGCGGGCGGCCTCGTCGAGCTGGGCGGCGGTCATCGCGCGATAGCGCGCCGGCAGCTTCTCATAATAGTCGTCGGGACGGCGCAAGGTGTCGATCTGGACGAGCGCGCCGAGCAGGTCGCTCGACGTCTCGAACGAGCCCGGCAGCGAGCGTATCTGGTTGTTGATGGTGCGCTCGCGTTCCTCGGCGTCGACGCCCTTGGTGGTGAGGAAGGCCTTCACGTCGGCCAGCGCCGCGCTGATCGAAGCGCCGGTCTTGTCGGTCTGGACCGGGGCGATCAGGTAGAAGGGCATCGTCTCGCGCAGCATCGGCGCCTGGGTGAAGGCACCATAGGCCCAGCCCTTGTCCTCGCGCAGGTCCATGTTGAGCCGCGACAGGAAGCTGCCGCCGACCACCTCGTTCGCGGTGATCAGGCTGACCGGATCGTCGATGCCGCGCACCGGCAGCAGATGACCGGCCATGATGTAGCTTTGCGGGCTCTGCGGCCGGTCGATCAGCACGATCCGCGCGGGACGGGCCATCTTGTCCATCGCGAAGACCTTCTCGCCCTTCGCGACGGCGGGCTTCGCCCAGCCGCCGAAGCGCGCTTCGAGCAGCGGCTTCAGCTCTTCCAGGCTGGTGTCGCCGGTGACGAAGATCTTGGCGTTGTCGGGGCGGATCCACTTGGCATGGAAGGCGAGCAGGTCGTCGCGGGTGACGGCCTTCACCCCCTCCTCGGTGCCGCTGCCCGACATCGGCACGCCATAGGGGTGCAGCTTGCCATAGAGCAGGGTCGGCAGCACGCGGCGGGCGATGCCGCGCGGCTGGGCGTTCTCGGCGTTGATGCCGGCCAGGATCTGGCCGCGCAGCCGCTCGATCTCGGCCGGCGCGAAGGTCGGCCGCTCGATGATGTCGGCGAGCAGGTCGAGCGAGGGGGCGAGATTGGCCTTGAGTGCGAACATCGACACGCTGGTACGGTCCATCGTCGCCGACGAGCCGATCTGCGCGCCCAGCCGCTCCTGCGCCTCGGCGATGCCGATCGAGTCGAGCTTGCCGGCGCCCTCGTCGAGCAGCGACAGCATCAGCCCCTGGGTGCCGAGCTTGGCCTTGGGATCGGCGGCGTTGCCCGCGTCGAAGGCGACCGAGACGCGGACGGTGGGCACCGTGGTGCGCTTGGCGAACACCACCTGGATGCCGTTCGACAGGGTGGTGCGCTCGACGTTCGGGAAGGTCAGGTCCTTGATGTCGGCGACCGGCGGGGGCGACGAGCGATCGACCGCGGCGGTGGGCTTGTGCGCACCCCCCGTCTGGCTACCCGTCACCTGCGAGATGCCGGGCGCCGCGGCGCCGCCCTCGAAGCGCGGATCGCGATAGTAACGCGGGCTCATCGCGCCACCCTCGGTGGAGACGGCGGCACCGCCGGCGGCGGCCATGTCGGCCTCGGTCCGCTCGCCGGGCTCGACCACCAGGCGGAAGGCCGGGCGGTTGAGCCACTTCTGGAGCGCGGCCTTCACGCTGGCGGGGGTCGCCGCGGCGGTAGCCTCCAGGTCCTTCTTGTACTTGTCGGGATCGTCCGAATAGACCTCACCCTCGGCGAGGGTGACGGCCTTGCCGCTGAACCCGCCGACCTGCTCCAGCCCGGCGATTTGGCCGGCGGCCTGGCGGGTCGCAGCGCGCTTCACCTCATCGGCGGTGGGGCCGTTCTTGACCAGCTCGGCGATCAGGTCGTCGAGCTGCTTGGCGACGAGCTTGGCGTCGACGCCCGGCTTCACGTCGGCGGTCACCTCGACCAGCGACACCTTTTCGAAGGCCTGGACGCTCGCGCTCACCGCGACCGCGGTCTTGGCCTTGCGGACCAGCGCATTGTCGAGCCGCGACGAGGCGAGGCCACCGAGCACGTCGAGCCCCAGGTCGAGCGGGATCAGCTCGGGATCGTTGAGGCCAGGGACCACCCAGTTGCGATAGATGCGGGTCTGGGCGACCCGGTCCTTCATCACCTGGTCGACCGGCGCCTTGAGGGTGGGCACGCTCACCTCGGGCCGCGCCGTGGCGGGGCCGCGCGGGATGTCGCCGAACCATTTCTGGACCTTGTCGCGGGCGGTGGCGGCGTCGAGGTCGCCGGCCAGCACCAGCACCGCGTTGTTCGGGCCATAATGGGCGCGGAACCAGTTCTTCACATCGTCGAGGCTGGCGCCGTCGAGATCGGCCATCGAGCCGATCGTCGAGTGGCGATAGGGGTGGCCCTCGGGGAACAGCGCGGCGAGCTGGGCATATTCGACCAGGCCATAGGGCTCGTTGTCGCCCTGGCGCTTCTCGTTCTGGACCACGCCGCGCTGGTTATCGAGCTTGGCCTTGTCGATCGCGCCGAGCAGATGGCCCATGCGATCGGATTCGAGGAACAGCGCCATGTCGAGCGCGCCGGTCGGCACCGTCTCGAAATAATTGGTGCGGTCGAACCAGGTGGTGCCGTTCAGGTCGGTCGCGCCGACGCTTTCGAGCGGCTTGAAGAAATCCTCGTTCGCATTCTCCGATCCGTTGAACATCAGATGCTCGAACAGATGGGCGAAGCCGGTCTTGCCCTTGGGCTCGTCCTTCGAGCCGATATGATACCAGACCGAGACCGCCACCACCGGCGCCTTGCGATCGGTGTGGACGATGACCCGGAGGCCATTGTCGAGGGTGAAGCTCTCATAGGGGATGTCGACCGCCTTCACGAGCGTGGCGACCGAGGCGGGCTCGGCGGCGAAGGCGGAGACGGTGGGGGCAGTGAGCGCGGTCGCGAGCAGCAATGCGGCGAGGGGGCGGATCAGGCGCATCAAGACACTTTCCGGATGTGGGAAGATTGGGGTCCAATCTAGCCTCTGGCGCTGGAGGTGCAATAACCCTGTAATACGCTGGTCGACGCCAGCCGGGCGTTCGTCACGAAGGCGGGAAAGGAAGCGGCTCGGGATTTCGCCGTCGGGCACTTGTGTTGCATAAAAGTCACACCATATCCTGCGGATCAGGAACAGGGATCAGGCATGAACCTCGAAAAATTCACCGACCGCGCCAAGGGCTTCCTCCAGTCGGCGCAGACCGTGGCGATCCGGATGAGCCATCAGCGGATCGCCCCCGAGCATCTTCTGAAGGCGCTGCTCGAGGACGAGCAGGGCATGGCGTCGGGGCTCATCAAGGCCGCCGGCGGCGATGCCGCCGTGGCGACGCGTGGCGTCGACGCGGCGCTGGCGAAGATCCCGGCCGTCAGCGGCAGCGGCGCGCAGCAGACCCCCGGCCTCGACAACGACCTCGCCCGCGTCCTCGACCAGGCCGAGCAGATCGCCCAGAAGGCCGGCGACTCCTATGTCACGGTCGAGCGGATGCTGCTCGCGCTGGTACTGGCGTCGACCACCCCGGCCGGCAAGGCGCTGGCCGAGGCGAACGTCCGCGCCGAGGCGCTGAACGCCGCGATCAACGAGCTGCGCGGCGGCCGCTCCGCCGACACGGCGGGCGCCGAGGACCGCTATGACGCGCTCAAGAAATTCGCCCGCGACCTGACCCAGGCGGCGCGCGACGGCAAGCTCGACCCGGTGATCGGCCGCGACGAGGAGATCCGCCGCACCATCCAGGTGCTGGCACGGCGCACCAAGAACAACCCCGTCCTCATCGGCGAGCCCGGCGTCGGCAAGACCGCGATCGCCGAGGGCCTGGCGCTGCGCATCGCCAATGGCGACGTGCCCGACGGGCTGAAGGACCGCAAGGTGATGGCGCTCGACATGGGCAGCCTGATCGCCGGCGCCAAATATCGCGGCGAGTTCGAGGAGCGCCTGAAGGGCGTGCTCGACGAGGTGAAGGGCGCCGAGGGCCAGATCATCCTGTTCATCGACGAGATGCACACGCTGATCGGCGCGGGGAAGTCCGAGGGCGCGATGGACGCCGGCAACCTGCTGAAGCCCGCGCTGGCGCGCGGCGAGCTGCACTGCATCGGCGCCACCACGCTCGACGAATATCGCAAATATGTCGAGAAGGACCCGGCGCTGCAGCGACGCTTCCAGCCCGTCTTCGTGGGCGAGCCGACGGTCGAGGACACGATCTCGATCCTGCGCGGGCTCAAGGAGAAGTACGAGCTGCACCATGGCGTGCGGATCACCGACGGGGCGATCGTCTCGGCGGCGACCCTGAGCAACCGCTACATCACCGATCGCTTCCTGCCCGACAAGGCGATCGACCTGATGGACGAAGCCGCCAGCCGCCTGCGCATGGAGGTCGAATCCAAGCCCGAGGAGATCGAGAATCTCGATCGCCGCATCATCCAGCTCAAGATCGAACGCGAGGCGCTAAAGAAGGAGACCGACGCGGCCTCCAAGGACCGGCTCGACGCGCTGGAGGCCGACCTGGTCGAGCTGGAGGAGCAGTCCGCCGAGCTGACCCAGCGCTGGCAGGGCGAGAAGGACAAGATCAACGCCGAGGCGAAGCTGAAGGAACAGCTCGACGCGGCGCGGCTCGAACTCGACCAGGCCCAGCGCCGGGGCGACCTCGCGCGTGCGGGCGAACTGAGCTACGGCGTCATCCCCAATCTGGAGAAGGCGCTGGCCGAGGCCCAGTCCGCGACCGTGGGCGCGATGCTGCGCGAGGAGGTGACCGCCGAGGACATCGCCGGGGTGGTGAGCCGCTGGACCGGCATCCCCGTCGACAAGATGCTCGAAGGCGAGCGCGAGAAGCTGCTGGCGATGGAGGCCGAGATCGGCAAGCGCGTGATCGGCCAGACCGACGCGATCGAGGCGGTGTCGCGCGCCGTGCGCCGCAGCCGCGCGGGTCTCCAGGATCCGAACCGGCCGCTCGGCAGCTTCCTGTTCCTGGGGCCGACCGGCGTGGGCAAGACCGAGCTGACCAAGGCGCTGGCCGGTTTCCTGTTCGACGACGATTCGGCGATGGTCCGCATCGACATGAGCGAGTTCATGGAGAAGCACAGCGTCGCCCGGCTGATCGGCGCCCCTCCCGGCTATGTCGGCTATGAGGAAGGCGGCGTGCTGACCGAGGCAGTGCGGCGCCGCCCCTATCAGGTGGTGCTGTTCGACGAGGTCGAGAAGGCGCATGCCGACGTGTTCAACGTGCTCCTCCAGGTGCTCGACGACGGGCGGCTGACCGACGGCCAGGGCCGCACGGTCGACTTCTCGAACACCTTGATCATCCTGACCTCGAACCTGGGCAGCCAATATCTCGCCAATCTCGGCGAGGGCCAGGCGGTCGAGACCGTCGAGGACCAGGTGATGGACGTGGTGCGCGGCCATTTCCGCCCGGAATTCCTGAACCGTCTGGACGAGATCATCCTCTTCCACCGGCTGGGCCAGGAACATATGGGCCCGATCGTCGACATCCAGGTCGGCCGGGTGGGCAAGCTGCTCAAGGATCGCAAGATCAAGCTCGACCTCAGCGACGGCGCGCGCGCCTGGCTGGGCCGGGTGGGGTACGACCCGGTCTATGGCGCGAGGCCGCTGAAGCGCGCGGTGCAGAAATATCTGCAGGACCCGCTCGCCGAAGCGCTGCTGCGCGGCGAAGTGCCCGATGGTTCGAGCTTGAAGATCGACGAAGGTGATGGGAAGCTGGAACTCAAGGTCGACTGAGTTCGACTCCGTCTTGTCAAGACATGGGCACGATTGGGGGTGCCCATGTTCTTAAGGAACGGGAACAGACTGCCATGAAATCGTTGGGCTATGCTGCACTTATCGTCACCGCCGGGCTGTCGGGGGCCGTCCAGGCCGAAGACGCCAAGCTGGACAAGAATGATCCGAACCGGCTGATCTGCCGATCGGAGGAGCAGACCGGCACCCGTCTTGCCAAGAACCGTCGCTGCCTGACCAAAGCGCAGTGGGAACTGGCCCGCCACAGCAACCGCATGGAAGTCGAGGCGAGCCAGGCCCTTCGCTACAAGAACAAGTGATCGGCCGGACGCGGTTATCAGGGCCGGGAGGGGGGACCTCCCGGCCTTTTTCTTTCGCGCATCTCCCTACGTTTCCCGACGTCGCTCGATACGAACGGTGCTGGGGATGCGAGATGAGAGCCGATGTCTGCGCCGTCAGGCAGTTCCATCGCCGGTCAAATCGGCGTAAAATGGACCTAGCGGAATCGAATGACTGTGTTAGCGTGCTAGCACAGAGTTAATGGGAACGACCTGTCATGAAATCGCTCGCTTATCTTGCCCTTATCGCCACCGCTGGGCTGTCGGTGGCCGTCCATGCCGAAGAGGCCGACAAGGCCGCGGACAAGAACAACCCCGACAAGCTGATCTGCCGTTCGGAAGCGCAGACCGGCAGCCGCCTGTCCAAGAACAAGCGCTGCATGACCAAGGCGCAGTGGGAAGAGGATCGCCGTCAGAACCGGATGCAGCTGGAACAGAACCAGGCGAATCGGTTCAAGAACAACTGATCCATCGGATCGGACGAAAGGGGCCGGGGAGCATCAGCTTCCCGGCTTTTTTTTGGCGCGCGACACATCTCACCTTCGTCATCCCCGCGAAGGCGGGGATCCATATTCTCAAAGGCTGGAGACTCTCGCGGTTCGGAGGTTATGGATTCCCGCCTTCGCGGGAATGACGCCCAGGGCTTCGCCTAAATCCCGTAGCCCAGCTTCTCCGCCCAGGGCGCCAGGATCGGCAGCACCGGCTCCAGCTGCGGGCGATAGCGTTCCCAGCGGCCGATCGAGCGGCGGTAGATCGGTTCGGTGACCTGCGAATAGCTGGCGGTGCGGATATGGTCGCGCTTCGCGGCGCTGCCGGTGTTGTCGAGCACCTTGTCGTCCCACGGGATGTCGAGGAAGCCGAGCAGGCGGCGCATCTCGCCCTCCAGATCCTCGACCATGCGCTCGTAGCGGATGCGGCACACGTCGATCGGCAACAGCGACTCGGCGCGCTCCCAGGCGGTCGACGCAGTGTCGTAGAGCCGGGCGGCATCCTCGAGCGAGGTGAAGTTGAGCATCGCCGGGTTGAGTTCGAAGCTGGCCATGAAGCCGCTGAGCACGCAATCGAGCGGATGGCGCTCGACGAAGATCACCTTGGCGTCGGGGAAGAGGCGGTGGATCACCGCCATCCGCGCCATGTGGAGCGGGAATTTGTCGACGACCCGCTGGCCCGGCGCGGGCGGCGAGAGCCGGCCGAGCGCGTCGAAATAGGTGCCGCGCAGCGCGGCCGCCTCTGCGCTCGTCAGGGTCTCGATCCGCTCGGGATCGCCCAGCTCGGCCTGCACCGCGCGCACCACCGGCAGCTCCTCGAGCACATGGAGCGAGGGGATGTTCATCAGCAGCGTGTCGAGCAGGGTGGTGCCCGAGCGCGGGAAGCCGACCAGGAAGATCGGCGTGTGCTGGTCGGGGGCCGGCGTCGGGTCGATCTTGCTCCAGCCGGCGATCCGCTCCGGGGTGAGCCGCTCGGCATTGCCGGCGATCTCGGCCATGAAGGCGGCGCGGCCCGAGTCGGCGCCGGCCTGGTCGAGCGCGGCGAGGTTCATCGCGGTGAACGCCTCGAAGGCGAGCCCGGTATCCCCAGCGCGATCGGCCAGTTCGCCGATCAGCTGGTTGCGGCGGATCGGGTTGATCGAGGCGGGGATGCGCTGCGCGATCTCCAGCGCCTCGGCATGGGCGCCGCGACGGCGGAGGGCGGCGGCGTGGAGGAAGCCGATCCCGTCGGCGTCGCCCAGCCCCTTGGCGCGGGCCTGTTCGGAGAGCGCCTCCAGCGCATCGACCTTGTTGAGATTGTCGAGCTGGACGGCGAGGTCGACATAGGCCGGGGTGAAGCCCGGCGCGAGATCGATCGCGGCGCGATAGGCGGCCTCGGCGGCATCGAACCGGCCGAGCGCGGCTTGGGCGAGGCCGAGTTCGGCCTGAACCTCCGCATGATCGGGGATCGCGGCGGCGGCGGCGCGCAGCAGCTCGGCGGCGTCCTGCGGCCGCTCCAGCCCGGCCAGCAGCTTGGCGAGGTTGAGATAGGGCAGCGCGATATCGGGGCGCAGCGCGATCGCCCGGCGCAGCGGCTCCTCGGCCAGTTCGCCATAGCCGCTGGCGGCGTGGAGATTGCCGAGATTGTTCCAGCTTTCGAAATCGTCGGGCAGCGCCGTGACCACCGCCTCATAGTCGGCGATCGCCTCCTCCAGCCGACCGCGCTGGTGCTGCACATAGGCCGACAGCCGCAGGATGCGCGGGTCGCGTCCGCCCTCGGCGCACAGCTCGGCCGCCTCGTCGAGCGCTCCGGTCTCGATCAGCGCGCGGACCAGATTGTTGCGGGTCGACTGGTCGGCGGGTTCCAGCTTCAGCGCCTGGCGCAACCGCGTGATCCCGCCCGGCAGATCGCCGGTGCGGCAGGCGAGCATCCCCGCCAGCCCCAGCAGCGGCTGATCGTCGGGCAGCGACCTCAAGGTCTGCTCGGCGGCGGCGCGGGCACCGGCGAGGTCGCCGATCTTGATGCGCGCGAAGATGGGAGACAAATGCGGGGGAGGCAGGGTCATGGGGCTCGCTCAGCGGATCGGGAGGGCGACATCGAACGCCACGGTCAGGCGTTCGCCGGTCTGATAGGGCAGCGTACCGTGCCACAGGGTGGACGGGAAGAGCACCAGCCGGCCGGGCTGGGGCTGGACGGTGCGATAGGCGGGCAGATCGATGCCCAGCTCGGCCTCGGGGGTACCGAGGCTCAGCCAGCCCGCATGGCCACGCGCCGATTCGGCGGGGGCGGTGACGTAGAAGGCCGAGCTGATCCAGCCGGCGGGGTGGACATGGTTGGCATGATGCCCCTCGCCCGCGAGCCGCACCGACCAGGAGCCGGCGAAACGCGGCCGCTGGGTGCGGCCATAAGCGAGCAGCGGATGGCGGGGATCGAGCGGGGGCAGCGCCGCGGCATAGTCGGCCACCGCTTCCTCGATCGCGGCGCGCAGCGCGCGGATCTCGGGCTCGACCCGGTAGAACAGATGCCCGTCGGTCTGGGTGCCGCCGCGCACCGACTGGTCGAGGTGCTGGCCCTTGGCGCGGTGGAGCCCGCGCAGCACCTCGGCCAGGCGCGCCATGTCGGGGATGCGGTGGGCGAGGTCGACCACCTTCACGAAGCTGGGGTCGCCCTCCAGCCAGGCCGCGCGCGGATCGCCCGCCAGCCGCCAGGCGATCGCGGCATAGGGCCACAACCCGCGCGCCTCGCCGTGCGGGCTCAGCCGTCGCTCGATGATCGGCAGCGCGGCATCGACCCGGCCGTTGCGGAGCAGATGGCGGACGTGGCGCACCACCACCGACAGCTCGTCGACCTTCGCCATCACCTCGAACAGCGCATCGGCCCCGGCGACATCGCCGGTCTCGGACAGTATCGCCGCTTCGTTGGCGGTGAAGGTGAGCTGGGGGCCGAGCGCGGCGCGGCCGCGCCGGATCGCGTCGAGCGCGGCGTCATGGCGGCCGCCATTGACGAGCGCGAGGATCAGGATGCGCCACAGGTTGAGGTCGCCGGGGTTGGCGGTGGCGACCCGATCGGTCAGCGCGGTGGCGCGGTCGCGCTCGCCCATCATCCACAGGATCTGGATCAGCCGGTCATGGCCCGGATACCAGCCGGGATGCTGCGCCAGCAGCGCCTCGATCTCGGCTACGGCCTGCTCGGCATGGCCTTGCGCGACGCGGGCGGCGGCGCGGCCGAGCAGCAGTTCGCCATTATTGGGTTCCAGCGCGATCGCCGCATCGAACAGGCCGACCGCGTCGGGCCCGGCCTCGAGCGCGACCTGGGCCCGCCCCTGGGCGATGCGCGGGTCCTGCGGGGCGATCCGCGCCGCCGCGTTGAAGGCGGGCAGCGCCTTGTCATGATCGCCGAGCGCGCGGTGGAGCAGCCCGGCCCATTGCCACAGCCGGGGATTGTCGCGGTTGCGCTCGGCCGCCTGGGCGACGAAGGGCAGCGCCAGTTCCTCGGCCTGGGTCTCCAGCGCCTGGCCGGCGAGCGTTTCCGCCGTCGCCGCGTCGGAGGGGCGAAGGCGCATCCGCGCCACGAGGTCGTCGATCATCGCCACGTCGTCTTCAATCCCATCACAGCCCGGTTCTCGTCATAGACCTTGGGCCACCACGCCGCTCTCGGCTTCCAGCAGCGCCGCCACCGCCGCCTGCTCCTGCGGGCCGAGGCCGGGGTGCCAGACGTCGATGATCAGGATCACCCGCAGCTCGCCGCTGGGATTCATCGCCTCATGTTCGATCGTGTCGTCGAATATCCAGGCCCGGCCGCGTTCCCACAGCCTTGTGTCGGCGCCGACCCGGAACCAGCAGCCGGCGGGCACGATCAGCGGCAGGTGGCAGACCAGCCGGGTGTTGGCGACGCCATGGTGCGGCGGAATGCCGGTGCCCGGCGCCAGCAGCGAGAACATCGCATTGGGCGAGCAGCCGCCGATGCGCGGCTGCGGGAAGCGCGCGATCAGCTCCATCGTCTTCGGGCAATGGCGGGCATTGGCCTCGATCCGCCGGCCATATTGCCAGAGGTGGATCGCGGTCCAGTCGCGGCTGTGGTTGAGCGCCTTCCACTGGGCTAGCGGGGCGCCCGCCGGATATTGGATATAGGGGACGAGCTCGGCGCGCTCGGCGGCGGCGACAGCCTCGAACTCGGCCTGGATCAGGTCGGTCGCGGCCTCCAGCTCGGCGAGCCAGGGGAATAGGCTGCGGTCGTGATATTCGCGCTCGGCCAGCCCCGGAAAATGGAAATGGGTGGGCTCGGCATGCCAGACGCGGGTGCGGCGCAGCGCATTGCTGCGGAAGCGGGCGATGCGGGCGACGGCCTCGGGGTCGGCCGTGGCTTCAGCGCCGGCCATCGCCGCGACGAGCTTGGCCTCCTTGTCGGCGATCCAGCGGTCGCGCACCTCTTCGCCGCGCTGGATCGCGGCGGTGAGCTGGGGGTTGGGCTGGGCCAGGGTGGCGGGGCGCTGGGCGAGCGCCTGGGCATAGGCCTCGCCGGCATCGCCATGGCCGAGCTGGTCCTTGAGGCTGGCGCGCATCAGCAGCGCCATGAAATCGAGCGGGACGATCGCCAGCGCGGCGCCGATCGCATCGAGCGCGGCGGGCTGGTTGCCGGCGGCGCGGTGCATCGCCGATCGCTTGACGTGGAGGGGAAAACTGCCGGGCTCGATCGCCGCAGCCTTGTCGAGCAGCGCCAGCGCCTCGGCGAACGCTCCGCGTGCGGCGGCGGCATCGGCGGACCGCTGCAGATCGGCTGACGGCTGAGAGGACGCCATGCGGCTACCTTAGAATGCTGTCTCTCAAAAGAAAGAGGCGGCGGGGTTTCCCCCACCGCCTCCTCTGGCGTTCGCTCAACCCTTAGAAGTTGAGGGTGACGCCGGCATAGATGTAGCGACCCATCGAGTCGTACACGTTCGGGAAGGTGTTGCCCGAGCAGAACACCGCGGTGCAGGCGTTGTTCACCGCCGACGAACCGTTCGCACCGATGATCGGCGGATCGTTGTCGAGGATGTTCTGGACGCCCAGACGGAAGGTGTAGCTGTCGTTGATGGCGAAGGTGCCCGAGATGTCGAAGTAGCTCTGCGCCTTGATCTTCTCGTTGAACGGCGAGAAGGCGCCCGACAGGGTCGGGTTCGAGCTGGTGCGGTCGAGCTTGACGTCACCGAAGTAGCGCCATGCGAGCGACAGGCCCAGACCATTCTCCATCGAGTAGGTCAGGCGAGCCTTGTGGCGCCATTCCGGAGCCGGGGTGCCGCAGACCAGACCATAGAGGCCGGCGCAGTCATACGGGGTCGAGAGACCGTCGTTGACCTTGTACTTGTCGAGGTAGGTGCCCTGCAGGCTGAAGCTCAGCGAGCTCGAGCCGACGCGGGTGGTGTAGTTGACACCGACGTCGATGCCGCTGGTCTGGACCGAACCGATGTTGATGTCGGTGTCGATCACATAGCCATTGGCCGAGCGCCACAGCGAACCGGTGGCATCGCGACGGATCAGACCGCAGAAGGTCGGATCGCCGGTGCTGATGCACTGGTTGATGATGACGTCCTGACCATAGGTGGAGATGTTGTTCTTCACCTTGATGTCATACCAGTCGACGGTGGCGCTGAAGCCACGGATGAAGGTCGGCTGGAAGACGAGGCCCAGGGTCTTGGTGTCCGACTTCTCCGGCTGGAGGTTCGGGTTACCGCCGATCAGGCCGTTATACTGGCCGGCCGGGTTGCCCGCGACCGGATAGTTGCCGACCGGGAGACCGGTGAGGGCGCACTGAGCCGCCGTCGCCGAGCCGTCCGCGCAGGGATCGCTGTTGCCGTTGAGGGCGACGCGGATCGGAGCGAACAGATCCTGGACGTTCGGCGCGCGAACCGCACGGTTGAAGCTGCCGCGAATCTGGATGTCCTGAATCGGGGCGAAGCGGATCTCAACCTTGAACGTGTCGGTGTTCACGCCCGTGCTGTAGTGCGAGTAGCGGTAACCGCCGTTCAGGCTCAGTTCCTTGAAGAACCCGTCCTGGACGATCGGCAGCTGGAACTCGCCGAACACTTCCTTCACGTCGAACGAACCCTTGACCGGGAGCGTCGCCGCGCCCTGGCCGGTGAGGTCGCCGGTCTGGAAGGCGGTGTCGGTGTTCAGCTCGAGCGATTCCTTGCGGTACTCGACGCCGACGTTGATGCCGAGGCCGTCGCTCGCCCAAGGCGTCTTCAGGCCATACTCACCCAGCGTACCGGTGACGTTGGCGTTGAACACGCGCTCCTGGGTGTTGCCGCGCTGGAAGCCCGGGATCGACACATAGCCGAGGGCTTCCGAGGTCACGCCGCCCAGCTGGAACATGTTGTACGGACGGCAATTGGTGTCCGCACCCGACACGAACACGCGGCAGGCCGCGAGGCCGGTGCGCGGATCGATGATCACGTCGGTGGCGTTGTTCAGGCGGCTCGCCGAGAACTCGTTGTAATAGGTCTCGGAGAAGTTGGTGCGACCGAACACGTAGGACGCGTCGTACGACCAGGCCGGGCTGATCTCACCGCGCATACCGCCGACGATGCGGAACGAGGTGTGCTGGAGATCGTCCTGACGCGGACCACCTTCGACGTTGCGGCGCAGCGCCTGGAGGAAGCCCTTGTTGTAGGGCTGACCGGTGGTCGGATCGAAGAAGGTCTGCGGAGCCGCGCCGGCGTCGACCAGCGGGAAGCCGGTCTCGGTGGTGCGGGTCACCAGGTTCTCGGGGGCGCAGGCGATGGCCAGCTGCTGGGCCGAGAGGAGCGGGTTGTCGCAGTTGACGCTGAGCGTGTTGCCGAAGTTACCCGATTCCGCGATCTGGGCGATCGTGCGATCGTCCATGAACATCGCTTCCATGTACGGATGGAAGGCCGGGCTGATCTCGTAGTCGGCGAAGACGCCGGCGGTGTAGCGCTCGTCCGGACGCTGGAAATAGTTCAGCGGCGCGAAGTTGTAGGGCGTGAAGCCCGGAGCGAAGGTGCGGTTGGCACCGATCTGGTAGGTGTTCGACGCCCAGTCGAAGAAGGTGCCGTTCGCCGAGGTGGCCGAACCACCGCAGCTCACGACGCCGGCGGCGTTCACCTGCGAGGCGCACGACGAATAGTCATACTTGCTCTGGGTGACGGCCTTCAGCTTGCGATAGCCCGCATAGGCGGTGAAGTGACCCTGGTCGTCGTCGCCGAACTTGCCACCGAAGGCGATCGAGACGTCGATGGTGCCGCCGTTGACGGTGTTGCCCGACGGGAAGGGGAAACCGCGGTTGGCATGGGCCTGGCGCAGCGTGTCGTTGCTGTTGTTGTGCTGGTACAGCGAATACTGGCTGTCGAGCTTGAAGCCCTCGAAGTCGGTATCCATGATGAAGTTGACGACGCCCGCGACCGCGTCCGAACCATAGGTCGACGACGCACCGCCGGTGAGCACCTGGACGCTCTTGACCAGCGAGGCCGGGATGAAGTTGAGATCGGCGGCCGACGAGGTCGGGTCGCCCGGCATCAGGCGGCGGCCGTTGATCAGGACGAGGGTACGCTCCGGACCGAGGTTGCGGAGGTTGACGGTGGCGGTACCGGTCGCGCCGTTGGCGAGGTTACCACCCTGGTCGCCGAACACCTGCGGCAGGCTGTTCAGAAGATCTTCCGCGCGGGTCGTGCCCTGCAGCTTGATTTCCTGATTGCTGACGACCGTGACGGGGGCCGCGCTGGTCAGGTTCGGCTGCGGAATGCGCGAACCGGTAACGATGATGACGTCGGCGGTCTCGTCCGCCGCCGGCGCCGACTGCGCGAACGCAGGCGCGCTCGCGAAGCCGATGCTCAGCGCAACAGCGCTGCAGCCCAGCCCGAAACGGCTGACCTTGTTGATCTTAGTGGTCACTTTCCAGTCCCTTTTCTGGAGTGAGCGGGACGGCTTTCCGCCCCTTGCTCAACCTTCGCGGAATCGGGAGTGGCGCTGGCACACCAAACCCGCCCATTCAGGCATGGCGGCAGATGTGCAAGAAATCCGATCAGCCTGTAAAGCGGAGGTTAATCTCGCGGGCATGGTTGCGCGGATGTTGTCGTATTTATGCAACAGTCGCGAAATCTCGTTGCTCGGATTGCACCAAGCATGGTTATATTGTTTCAAAGGCGGGAGATTCTGATGGTGAAACAGCTTAAGCAGGGCCTTATTCCGGTCCTGCTCCTGTCGGTCGCGACGGCCGCTTCGGCAGAGGAAAAGCGCGAGCAGCCGATATTGTTCCGCAACCTGCTGGACTGCCGCGCGATCGCCGACAATGCCGAGCGCCTGGCCTGCTACGACAGGTCCGTCGGCGCGATCCAGACCGCCCAGGAAAAGAAGGATATCGTCGTCGTCGACCGGAAGGAAATCCGGGAAACCCGCAAATCGCTGTTCGGCTTCACCCTGCCCAAGATCGGCCTGTTCGGCGGCGGCAAGGACGAGGAGGAAGAGAAGGGCGAGGACGCCGTCACCGAGCTGGAGAGCAAGGTGGCCGCCGCCCGCATGGTGCGCGGCGGTGCCTGGTCGCTCCAGCTCGACGGCACTGGCGGGACCTGGGAAACGCTGAGCGACCTCCAGAGCGAGCCGCGCGTGGGCGACAAGGTGCGGATCAAGAAGGCGTCGCTGGGCAGCTATCTGGGCCAGGTGGGGATCAACCGCGGGGTGCGGTTCCGCCGGGTGGAGTAGGGTTCTCCAAAAATCCTCCCTGTCGCGCAGCGACGGGGAGGGGGACCATCTGCGCAGCAGATGGTGGAGGGGTCTGCGACCCCATCTCCCCGAAGCGCTCGCGGATAGCGCAAAAACCCCTCCACCACGCCTTCGGCGCGGTCCCCCTCCCCATGCTGCGCATAGGGAGGATCTCAGGTCCCGGGGCCCGCCAGGGCTCCGCAAGGCCGAACGGCCGCCCGAGCTTATGCGAGGCCAGCCAAGCGAGCCGGCTGGCTCGCGCCCGGCGCCTGAGGGCAAAAACTAATTCCCCATGGTTCCCGCCAATGGCGCTGCATCAATTCTGGCATCGCGCCACTTCATCGCCCAGTGGAGATGCGGCCCCGTCGCCCGTCCCGTCATCCCGATCGCACCCAGAACCTCGCCCTGCTTCACCACCTGCCCCACCTTCACGTCGATCCGCGAGAGGTGAAGGAAGGCCGAGTTCAGCCCCATGCCATGGTCGATCATCAGCAGGTTGCCCTCCAGGCTGAAGGGCGCCGCGGCCGCCAGGATCACCACCCCGTCGGCGGGGGCGACGATCGGGGTGCCGGTGGGGCGGGCGACGTCGACCCCCGAATGATAGGCACCGGGCTCGCCCGCATAGATGCGCTGCGATCCGAACACCCCGCTGATCCGCCCGGTGACCGGCCAGACGAAGCGCTGGCGCCAGCCCTCGCTGCCGCTCTGGACGGCGCGGGCGGCGGTGATCTGCTCCATCTCGCCCTTGCGGCGGGCGAGGAATTCGGGGGTCGGCGTGGTGCCGCGCGGCAAGGTGGGCAGGGATTCGATCTGCCACTGGTGCGGCGCCACGGCGAGGATACGGCGCAGGATCGTACCGTCGGCGGCCACCGCCTCGATCTGCGCGGCCGGCCCGGCGTCGCGGTCGAAGCCGATGATGAAGCGGCCGTCGGACGCGAAGCCGATCGGCTTGCCGTCGACGCTCAGGCTCTTCGTGCCAGCGGGCAGGATGCCGCTCGCCAGCCCGCCCTGCTCGATCGCGCCGGACAGGTGGAAATCGGCATTGTCGACGATCCGTGGGGCAGCAGCCGGAGGCAGCGCGACGGGAGCGGGCGGGACGAGCGCAGGCGCGCAGGCGGCCAGCGGCAAGCTCAGCAGAACGGCCCTGAGGCCGCCCGGACCTGGCTTCAACCCTGCTGCTCCGCCTTGGTCGCCTCGACCGCGCTGAGATAGGGCTCCTGGCGCGACACGCTCCAGTAGCGCAGTTCGTCGAGCGGGATCGGGGTGCCCGACACGGCGCAGACGACATGGTCGCCCGCCACCAGCACGCGAAAACCATTGGCGAGATAGGAGAGCCGGGCAAGCCGGCCCGCATTCATCAACATTCAGCACTCCTTCAATCGGGCGAATATGGGCCTTTCGCGGCCATCCTAAAAGAGGCTTTGCTGCCCGGACGGCGCGGGCTCGGCCCGTTTCGGCTTCGGCGCGGCCACGGGCGGGGCCGGCGGCGGCGGCGGCGCGCTGCCGTCGTCCACCGCGGCGTCGACCGCGCCATCGGCGAAATGCAGCGTCAACAGTCCGGCCGCCCGCGCCTCCGCGCTATGGGTGAGCACCCCGCCGCCGCGCTTCTCGACCCGCACATAGCCACGCTGGAGCGGCTTGTCGGGGTGGAGCTGCTCGGCGATCCGCCACGCCGCATCGAGCGCGCGGCGGCCCTGTTCGATCTTCATCAGGATCGGCCGCTCGCTCAGCCGGGTCGCCGCCAGCCTCTCGCGGGCGCGGTCGAGCTTGCGGTCGAGCAGCGCGGGGCGGAGCGCGCCGGCGGCATGGGCGAGGTCGCCGCGCGCCACCGCGATGCGCCGGTCGAGCGCACGCGGCAGCCGCTCGGCGAGGTCGTCGAGCTTCTGCTGCTGGCCCGCGAACAGGCTGTCGAGCTCGGGAAAGCGATCCGCCACCACCGCGAAGCGCTCGCCCGCGCGCTCATGATAGCGGCGCGCCAGCCGCTCGGCGCGGGCGCCCAGCTCGCGGACATGATGCGCTAGGTCGGCGCGCACCGGCACCGCCATCTCGGCTGCTGCGGTGGGGGTCGGCGCGCGACGGTCGGCGGCGAAATCGGCGAGGGTGGTGTCGGTCTCGTGGCCGACAGCGGAGATCACCGGGATCGGGGACTCGGCGATCGCGCGGACCACCTCCTCCTCGTTGAACGACCAGAGATCCTCGACCGAGCCACCACCGCGCCCGACGATCAGCAGGTCCGGGCGCGGGATCGGCCCGCCCGGCTGAAGGGCGCCGAAGCCGCGCACCGCGCGCGCGATCTGCGCGGCGGCACCATCGCCCTGCACCGCGACCGGCCAGAGGATGACATGGCTGGGGCAGCGATCCTCGAGCCGATGGAGGATATCGCGGATCACCGCCCCGGTGGGCGAGGTGACGACGCCGATGATGCGCGGCAGGAAGGGCAGCGGCCGCTTGCGCGCCTCGTCGAACAGCCCTTCGGCGGCGAGCATGCGGCGGCGCTGGTCGAGCAGCGCCATCAAGGCGCCCTGCCCCGCCAGCTCCATCCGCTCGATCACGATCTGATATTTGGAGCGGCCCGGGAAAGTGGTGAGCTTGCCGGTGGCGATCACTTCGATCCCGTCCTCCGGGCGGAAGCGCATCATCGCCGCCTGGCCCTTCCAGATCACCCCGTCGATCGCGGCGCGCTCGTCCTTCAGGCTCAGATAGCAATGGCCCGAGCTGTGCCGCTTGAACCCCGAAATCTCGCCCCGCACGCGGACATGGCCGAACGCCTCCTCCACCGTCCGCTTGAGCGCGCCCGACAAATCCGAGACGCTGAGCGCGGGTGCGTTGTCGCCCGGCGCCTCCTCGGCTAACAGGCGGGGCCTGTCACTTTGGGGCTCACCGGGGAGAAGTTCGTTCATGATCGTCCTGCTGTTGGGATCGGGTGGCCGAGAGGATGCGCTGGCGTGGAAGCTGGCGCAATCCGAACGGCTTACCAAGCTGTTCGCCGCACCCGGCAACCCCGGCATAGCCCAATATGCCGAATGCGTCGATCTCGACCCGACCCATCCCGAGTCGGTTCTGGCCTTCGCCCGCGAGGAGAATGTCGGGCTGGTCGTGATCGGTCCGGAAGCGCCGCTCGTCGCCGGCATGGGCGACCTGCTGCGCGAGAACGGCATCCTCACCTTCGGCCCGAACCGGGCCGCCGCCCAGCTCGAAGGCTCGAAGGGCTTCACCAAGGACCTGTGCCGGCGCGAGAATATCCCCACCGCCGCCTATGGCCGCTTCACCAGCGCCGGCTCGGCCAAGGCCGCGCTCGACAGCTTCGGCATTCCCGTGGTGATCAAGGCCGACGGGCTGGCCGCGGGCAAGGGCGTGGTGATCGCCGAGAGCCGCCGCGAGGCGGAGGACGCGATCGAGGACATGTTCGGCGGCACCTTCGGCTCGGCCGGCGCCGAGGTGGTGATCGAGGAATTCCTGACCGGCGAGGAGGCGAGCTTCTTCGCGCTGACCGACGGCACCACCGTCGTCCCCTTCGGCTCGGCACAGGATCATAAGCGGGTCGGCGATGGCGACATCGGCCCCAACACCGGCGGCATGGGCGCCTATAGCCCCGCCCCGGTGCTGACCCCCGAGCTGGAAGCCCGGGCGATGGCCGAGATCGTCGAGCCCACCGTCCGCGCGATGGCGGCGGCGGGCATCCCCTATTCGGGGGTGCTCTATGCCGGGCTGATGCTGACCGCCGAGGGGCCCAAGCTGATCGAGTATAATGCCCGCTTCGGCGATCCCGAATGCCAGGTGCTGATGCTGCGGCTGGAGGAGGACCTGGTCACGCTGCTGCTGGCGGTGGCCGAGGGCCGCCTGGCCGAGCTGCCACGCCCCAACCTGTCGCCCAACACCGCGCTGACCGTGGTGATGGCGGCCAAGGGCTATCCGGGCACCCCGGCCAAGGGCGGCCGGATCGGCGGCATCGCCGAAGCCGAGGCGAAGGGCGCCAAGGTGTTCCACGCCGGCACCGCGCGGGCGCAGGGCGACGGCGGGCTGATCGCCAATGGCGGCCGCGTGCTCAACGTCACCGCGATCGGAAAGGACATCGCCGAAGCGCGCGACACCGCTTATGCTGCGGTCGACGCGCTCGATTTCCCGAGCGGCTTCTGCCGCCGCGACATCGGGTGGCGCGAAATGGCACGGCAGCGGAACGATTGACGCTTCCGGGCATTGAAACAGACAGTTAGCGTTCGAAGGCAGAAACTATGTCGAACACCACCCTGATCATCGCCGCCGTCATCGCCCTGCTCGCCATCGTCGGGCTGTTCCTGCTGCTGCGCAAGCCGACGCAGCGGGTCTCGCTGACCGACACGGCCCCGCCGCCGCCGGTCGCCAAGGCCGAACCGGCGCCGACGCCCGCACCGGCTCCCGCGCCCGCACCCGCATCCGCTCCGGTGGCCAAGGCCGCTCCCAAGGAGGGGCATGGCGTGGTCGACGCCGGCGCCGCCGCGGTGCTCGACATCGCCACTCCGGTGCTGGGCGTCGACGCGCATCCCGACCTGCCATCGGACGAACTGACCCGCATCAAGGGCCTCGGCCCCAAGGCGGCGACGACGCTGAAAGGCCTCGGCATCCACCGCTACGCCCAGCTCGCCGCGCTCGACCCGGCCCAGGCCGCCGAGCTCGACGCCCGCCTCGGCACCTTCAAGGGCCGGCTGTTCCGCGATCGCTGGGTCGACCAGGCCCGCTATCTGGAGCAGGACGACGTCGCCGGATTCGAGAAGGAATTCGGCAAGCTGGGGTAAAGGCCTGCCCGCCCCTTAGCCCTCTCCCGCTTGCGGGAGAGGGTTGGGTGAGGGTCTTCTTCTTCTCCTTCTTCTTTCCGAGCGATCAGAAGAACAAGAAGACCCTCACCCTCCCACCGCTTCGCGGCGGGCCCCTCCCTCTCCCGCAAGCGGTAGAGGGGATTTGAGCAAGGGGAGAGGGAGCCTAGCTCACCCCATGCCCTTGAGCGCCGCGAACTTCTTCACCGCCGCGGCCGGGCCCTCGGGGTCGTTCCACACCGCGCCTGACACCGCCAGGAAGTCCGCGCCCGCCGCGATCAGCGGGGCCGCGTTCTCGGGGGTGATCCCGCCGATCGCGACCGAAGGAATCTCGAACAGGGTGGACCACCAGCCGAGGATCGACGGCTCGGGCTGGTGCTTCGTCTCTTTCGTGCTGGTGGGGTAGAAGGCCCCGAAGGCGACATAGTCGGCACCGGCATCGCCGGCCTCCATCGCGAGATGGCGGCTGTCATGGCAGGTCACACCGATCTGCGCATTGGGGCCCAATATCTCCCGCGCCTCGCGGGCATCGCCATCCTCCTGGCCCAGATGGACGCCATCGGCCTCAAGCCGCTTCGCCAGCCCGATCGAGTCATTGACGATGAACGCCACCTCGCGCGACGCGCACACCGCCTGGAGCGGGCGCGCCAGCTCGGCGATGCGATGCTCGTCGATGCCCTTCAGGCGCAGCTGGAAGGCCGCGACGATCGGCGCCGCGTCGATCGCCCCGGCCAGCGCCTCGGCGAAGCCGGCATCGATCGCCGGGGGCGAGATCAGGTAGAGCTGGGAGGGCGGGCGCTTCTCGTCGCGCTCGAAACGGTCGGCAAAGCCGGGGTCGAGGCGAAGCTCGTCATCGTCGAAATCGTCGGTCATGGCCGCCCTCTACCCCATTTGCGGGCGGGAGGGCCACTGGCTGGTTAGAAGTTCAAAGATCCTCCCTGTCCGAAGGACGGGGAGGGGGACCATGCGCAGCATGGTGAGGGGTCCGCAACCTCTCCACCTTCGCACCCTCCATTGTCGAATACCCCTCCACCACGCCTTTGGCGCGGTCCCCCTCCACGCTTCGCGTAGGGAGGATCTCAGCGCACCGCCCGCTCCCGGAGCGCCAGGAACAGCGGCAGCCCGCAGGACACCCCGATGGTGAAGGTGGCGAGGATCGCGATCCAGCTATGGCGGACGCTGTCGCGCCGGCCCTGGACGAGGATGAACAGGGTAAGGACGATCGCGGAGACGATCACGTCCCAGCCGAAGAAGGCGCCGATCCGGGTGGAGAACAGCTCCGCCACGAAGGCGGGAATGTCGAGCCCATGCTGGGCGAACCAGGGCAGGAAGGCCGACAGCGGCAGCGCCGCGCCGAGAAGAGCGAGGGCGAGATAGACGATCACCATCTATCCCGCCCTCCCCTTATTCCCTGGTGAACCGTCAGGCCGTCTTCTTGATCGACGCCGTGTAGATCGCGTCGATCGCCTCGCCGAGCGAGGCGTTGAACTCGTCGTCGCTCATCTGCGCGCGCAGATCTTCCAGCAGCGCGCGGCTGAAGCTGGCGATGATGCCCTTGTTCTTGGCCAGCTCGACGCAGGCTTCCGGACGGGCGAAACCGCCCGACAGCGCGACGACGCGCAGCACGCGCGGATGCGCGACCAGCGGGTCGAACAGGCCGGCCTTGGTCGGCAGCGAGAGCTTGAGCATCACCTTGGCGTCGCCGGTCAGCGCGTCGAGCGCCTTCAGCGTCTCTTCGAGCAGGATCTGGTCGGCCTCGGCGCGCTCCGGGCTCTTGATGTTCACTTCGGGCTCGATGATCGGCATCAGGCCGGCGGCGAGCACCTGCTGGCCCAGCGCGAACTGCTGCTCGACCACGGCGGCGATGCCGGCGCGGTTGGCGAGGTTGATCACCGAACGCTCCTTGGTACCGAACACGCCCAGGCCCTTGGCGCGGGCGAGCAGCTCGTCGAGGCCGGGGATCGGCTTGAGGAGCTGGACGCCGTCCTTCTCGTCCTCGAGGCCCTTGTCGATCTTGATGAACGGCACCACGCCGCGCTCGATCAGCGCCTGCGGGGTCGGCTTGCCGTCGACCAGGCCGTCCATCGTCTTCTCGAACAGGATCGCGCCGATCACCTTGTCGCCGGTGAAGGCCGGCGAGGTGATGATGCGGGCGCGCATCGCATGGATCAGGCCGAACATCTCGTCGTCGTTCGACCAGGCGCCTTCCTCGACGCCATAGCCCTTGAGCGCCTTCGGCGTGGACCCGCCGCTCTGGTCGAGCGCCGCGATGAACCCGTTACCCTCGGCGACTTTCTTCGCCAGTCCCTGATCGACCATGTGCCTATTTCTCCTTGGCGCGAGCTGTTTGCTTGATGTTGTGCTTTGTCATGTGGGCCGGGATGAGGCCCCGGCCGGGCCCGAATGTCAGATGTCGAGCGCCTTCACGCCCGGCAGTTCGCGGCCTTCCATCCATTCGAGGAAGGCGCCGCCGGCGGTGGAGACGAAGGTGAAGTCGCCGGCCACTCCGGCATGGTTGAGCGCCGCGACGGTGTCGCCGCCGCCCGCCACCGAGACGAGCGAGCCGCCCTTGGTGAGCGCCGCCGCGGTCTTGGCGAGAGCCACCGTAGCGGTGTCGAACGGTGCGATCTCGAACGCGCCCATCGGCCCGTTCCACACCAGCGTCTTGCAGGTCTTCAGCGCATCGCCGAGCGCCTCGACCGCGGCCGGGCCGACGTCGAGGATCATCTCGTCGGCCGCCACCTCGTGGACGTTGACGGTGCGGGTCGGCGGGTTGGCCTTGAACTCCTTCGAAACCACCACGTCATAGGGCAGGTGGACGATGCAGTCGGCCTTCTCGGCGGCGTCGAGGATTTCGAGCACCGTGTCCTTCAGGTCGTGCTCGCACAGCGACTTGCCCACATCGACGCCGCGCGCGGCGAGGAAGGTGTTGGCCATGCCGCCACCGATGATCAGATGATCGACCTTGGCGACGAGATGCTTGAGCACGTCTAGCTTGGTCGACACCTTGGCGCCGCCGACGACGGCCGCGACGGGATGCTCGGGCGAGCCCAGCGCCTTTTCCAGCGCCTCCAGTTCGGCCTGCATCGAGCGGCCGGCATAGGCCGGGAGCAGATGGGCGAGACCCTCGGTCGAGACATGCGCGCGGTGCGCGGCGGAAAAAGCGTCGTTGACGTAGAGATCGCCCAGCTTCGCCATCGCCTTGGCCAGCTCGGGGTCGTTCTTCTCCTCGCCCTTGTGGAAGCGGGTGTTCTCCAGCAGCGCGATGTCGCCGGGCTGGAGCTGGGCGATGGCCGCCTCGGCCTGCTCGCCGGCGCAATCGCCGATGAAGCGAACCTCGCGGCCCAGCACCGAGCGGAACGCCGCGGTCACCTGGGCCAGGCTGAAATCGGGGTTACGCTCGCCCTTGGGGCGGCCGAAATGGGCGAGGACGAGGACGATCGCGCCCTTGTCGGCCAGTTCGGCGATGGTGGGAGCGGCGGCGCGCAGGCGGGTGTCGTCGGTGACCCGGCCCTCCTCCATCGGAACGTTGAGATCCTCGCGCACCAGCACTTTCTTGCCGGTCACGTCACCGATGTCGTCGAGCGTCCTGAAAGCCATCTATCCCTCAACCTCCACATGATCGCCCACGGCGATCGCCCCAGCTTCGATCACCTTCGTCGTCCGCCCGCCGCGCCATTCGGGGCGCAAGGCAAGCTGCAGTCCATCGGCGACCGCGTCCATCCGGCGGCACGGGTCGCATTCGCCGGTGACCTCGAAAAGGGCACCGCCGATCCTGATCCTCGCCCCGCGCTCGCGCGGCAGTACGATCCCCTCCACCAGCAGATTCGCCCGGCGTTCTTCCCAGGCTACGGGCGTGCCCAGATCGGCGAGCGCCGCCGTCCAGTCCTCGGCCATCAGCATCGTCACCTGGCGCTTGTTCGATTTCCCGGGCCTTATCGCCCCGCGATGATCGCCATGCACCCCGGTATCGAGACCGATCATGACATGATCGAGCACCTCCATCGGACCGTGCGGACGATCCTTCCGGGCGATGCCGATCAGCCGGCCGGGCATATCCACCTCTTCTCCCCCGTCGCCCCGGCGGAGGCCGGGGCCGCCACGGGCAAGGGCACTCCCAAGCCTCTGGCGGCTCCGGCCTTCGCCGGAGCGACGAAGGAGAGAAGGTTCATCACTTTAGAGCAGCTTGCCCATCGCGCCGGCGGTGTCGACCATGCGGTTCGAGAAGCCCCACTCATTGTCGTACCAGCTCAGCACGCGGACGAGCTTGCCGTCGATGACCGAGGTCTCGAGGCTGTCGATCGTCGACGAGTGGCTGTCATGGTTGAAGTCGATCGAGACCAGCGGCTCGTCGGTATAGCCGAGCACGCCCTTGAGCGGGCCTTCGGCGGCCGCCTTGAGCAGCGCGTTGACCTCTTCCTTGGTGGTGTCGCGCTTCGGGGTGAAGGTCAGGTCGACGACCGAGACGTTCGGGGTCGGGACGCGGATCGCCGAACCGTCCAGCTTGCCCTTCAGCTCGGGCAGGACCTCGCCCACGGCGCGGGCGGCACCGGTGGTGGTGGGGATCATCGACATCGCGGCGGCGCGGGCGCGGCGCGGATCCTCATGGATCTGGTCGAGGATCTTCTGGTCGTTGGTGTAGGCGTGGATCGTGGTCATCAGGCCACGCTCGATGCCGATCGCGTCGTTCAGCACCTTGGCGAAGGGCGCCAGGCAGTTGGTGGTGCACGACGCGTTCGAGACGATGATGTGATCGGCGGTCAGCTTGTCGTGGTTCACGCCATAGACGACGGTGAGGTCGACCTCCTTGCCGGGGGCCGAGATCAGCACGCGCTTGGCGCCGGCATCGATATGCGCCTGGCCGCCCTTGCGGTTGGTGAAGAAGCCGGTGCACTCGAGCGCGATGTCGATGCCCTGGGCGGCGTGCGGCAGCTTGGCCGGGTCGCGCTCGGCGGTGACGGCGATGCGCTTGCCGTCGATGATCAGGTCGTTGCCGTCGACTTCGACGGTGCCCGGATAGGCGCCGTGGACGCTGTCACGCTTGAACAGCCGGGCATTGGCCTTGGCGTCGGCGAGGTCGTTGATCGAGACGAGCTCCAGACCGCAGTCGGGCCGCTCGAGGATGGCGCGCGCGACGTTCCGCCCGATACGCCCGAAACCGTTGATCGCAACCTTCACCGCCATGTGCCGAACCTCCTTGTGATTAGTGAGTGAGCGCCCCGATGATCTGGGGGGCGAGCTTGTCGGCCGTCAGGCCGAAATGGTCGTAGAGCGCCTTGACCGGGGCCGAGGCACCGAAGCTGTCGACGCCGAAGCGCAGGCCCTTGCGGCCCACATAGCGTTCCCAGCCCAGGGTCGTGCCGGCCTCGATCGAGACGAGCAGCACGCCTTCGGGCAGCACATCGTCGCGATAGGCTTCGGTCTGCGCGTCGAAACGCTCCCAGCTCGGCATCGAGACAACGTCGGCGCCAAGGCCGGCTTCTTCGAGCTTCTTCGCGGTCGCGACCGCGATCTCGACCTCGGAACCGCTGGCGATCAGCACCACCTTGCGCGCGGCCTCGGCGGCCTTCAGGCGATAGGCGCCCTTGGCCGAGCGATTCTCCGACGCGTCGGTGCGCAGCTGCGGCAGGCCTTCGCGCGACAAAGCGAGCAGCGACGGGCCGTCGGTCTTCTCCAGCGCGAGCGCCCAGCATTCGGCGGTCTCGACGACGTCGCACGGACGATAGACATCGAGGTTCGGCATCGCGCGCAGGCTCATCAGATGCTCGACCGGCTGGTGGGTCGGGCCATCCTCGCCCAGGCCGATCGAATCATGCGTCATCACATAGACGACGCGCTGCTGCTGGAGCGCCGAGAGGCGGATCGCCGGGCGGCAATAGTCCGAGAAGACCATGAAGGTGCCGCCATAGGGGATCACGCCGCCATGGAGCGCCAGGCCATTCATCGCGCAGCCCATGCCGAACTCGCGGATGCCGTAATAGAGATAGCGGCCCGCATAATCCTGCGCGGTCAGCGGCGCCTGGCCCTTGGTCTTGGTATTGTTCGAGCCGGTCAGGTCGGCCGAGCCGCCGATCGTCTCGGGCAGCAGATCGTTGATCGCGCCGAGCGCCATTTCCGACGCCTTGCGGGTCGCCACCTTCTGCGGGTTGGCGATCAGGCCGTCGATATAGGGCTGCAGCGAGAAATCGGCCGGCAGCTTGCCCGCCATGCGGCGCTCGAACTCGGCGCGCTTGGCGCTGGCGACGAGGCGCGCTTCCCAGGCGCTGCGCACCGCGGTGCCGCGATGGCCGGCCTCCGCCCACGCATCGCGGATGTCCTGCGGCACCACGAAGGGCTCCGAGGTCCAGCCGAGATAGTCGCGCGCGGCGGCGACCTCGTCGGTGCCCAGCGCGGCGCCATGGGTGGCCGAGGTGCCCTGCTTGTTCGGGGCGCCATAGCCGATCACGGTGGTGCACTGGACGATCGACGGGCGCGGATCGGCCTTCGCGGCTTCCAGCGCCTTGTTGATGCTGTCCGCATCATGGCCGTCGCACGAGACGGTGTGCCAGCCGGTGGCGGCGTAGCGGGCGAGGATGTCCTCCGACGAGCTGAGCGAGACCGCGCCGTCGATGGTGATCTTGTTGTCGTCCCACAGGACGATCAGGCGGCCGAGCTCGAGATGGCCGGCCAGGCCGATCGCCTCATGGTTGACGCCTTCCATCAGGCAGCCGTCGCCGGCGATCACCCAGGTATAGTGGTCGACCAGATCGTCGCCGAAGCCGGCGTTCAGGTGACGCTCGGCGATCGCCATGCCGACCGCGGTGGCGAGGCCCGAACCGAGCGGACCGGTGGTCGCCTCGACGCCCTCCAGCTCGAAATTCTCGGGGTGGCCGGCGCACGGGCTGTGCAGCTGGCGGAAATTGCGGATGTCCTCGATCGTCGGGCGGGCATAGCCGGTGAGATGGAGGAGCGAGTAGATCAGCATCGAGCCATGGCCCGCCGACAGCACGAAGCGATCGCGGTCGGCCCATTTGGGTTGCGACGGATCGAACTTCAGATGCTTGGTGAACAGCTCGGTGGCGACGTCGGCCATGCCCATCGGCATGCCGGGGTGGCCCGAATTGGCCGCTTGCACCGCGTCCATCGAAAGCGCGCGGATGGCATTGGCAAGCTGCCTCGATGCAATCGTCATGTTCAACCTTTTTGCAGACCGGCGGGACAGGGCGACATTCTATGTGTCGTTCTCGCGCGGCCCCTTTGTCGTGCCGGAGCGACATCGTCAACCTTATGGGGGCTGTTGTCGGGTTTCGGCGGTGCTGAAACGGGGCACAACGGCCCGCTCCGCCGCTTGCGACCGCCCGCGAGGCTGCTATGCCATCGAATCATGACGGATCAGCGCCTCATGAATGCCCTTGGCCGGCTGGAACGCGCCCTTGCGCGCGTGGAGTCCGGCGTCGAGACCGCGCGGCCGTTCGGCCATGACGAGAGCGAGGCGCTGTATCGCCTCGCCGAGCGCCATCGCACCCTGCGCGAAGCCACCGAATCGGCGATCGAGCGGATCGACCGGCTGCTGGGAGCGGATTGATGGCCGATGTCGACGTCGACGTGGCGGGCCGTCGCCACCGCCTGAGCTGCCGTGACGGCGAGGAGGACCATCTCCGCGCGCTCGTCCAGATGGTCAACAACAAGGCCGACCAGATCACCGGCGCGCTGGGCGAGATGACCGAGTCGCGCACCCTGCTGCTGTCGGCGCTGCTGATCGCCGACGAGCTGAACGACGCCCGCGGCACCGCCGCCCTCGCCGCCAGCCAGGCCGCCGCCGCCCCGGCGATCGCCGCCGCCGAGCCCGACCCCGCCTTCGCGATCGCGATCGAGCGGATCGCCGAACGGGTCGAGCGCCTGGCCGACCAGCTCGACCGGACGGGGAGCTGAGGTCTATCCCAAACCCCGTCATGCTGAACTTGTTTCAGCATCCACCGGGCCGGGTTATCGAAACTAAAGTGGTTCGAATCCCAGGCCGACGGCGAGATCGTGCCAGTCCGGATTATCCTGTTCGATCAGGTTGAGCTTCCAACTGCGGTGCCAACGCTTCAGCTGTTTTTCGCGCGCTATGGCTGAGAGCATGTCCTCGAATATCTCGTAACGAACCAGCTTCGCCACGCCATAACGCGATGTGAATCCGGGAATCGTTCCCTCCCGATGCTCGTAAAGGCGCTTCATTAAGTTGGACGTGACGCCGATGTAGATCGTGCCGTTACGATCGCTCGCGAGAAGATAGACGCAGGGCTGGCGGTCCATCCTCCATCGATAGCACGGCCCCTGCCTCCCGGTGGATGCTGAAACAAGTTCAGCATGACGAGAGAAGAAAGCCCCCCGCCCTTGAGCCCCGCCCCCATCCACCTTACATAGGTCCACGGCGGGTACTGCCTCGCACGAGCTGCAGAGAACATCCCTGAGGCGATTCACATTCCTAGGGGGCTGTCCCTGTCCGGATCCTGGTCCGGTGCATATGGTCCCCACCTGATGCTACTGGCGTCAGAGGATATTCCAGCAAACGACCATGGCGGTCCCGCCACCTTCCGCCTAATTTCAGGGGCATGAACCCCAACCCCGACAAGCGCCGGCAACGCGCCGACCTGCGCACCGCGCGCGACGCTTTCGTGGCCGCGATGGCAGCTGGCGAGCGCGCCCGGCTGGAGGCCGCCGCCGCCGACCGGCTGGCCCCGTGGATCGGCCGCGCGCGCTGCGTGTCCTTCTATATCGCGATGGGCAGCGAGCTGGGCTGCGGGCCGGCGATCGACGTCGCGGCCGACAGGCGAATCGCGATCGCGCTGCCCCATGTCGAGGCGCGCGGAAAACCGATGCGTTTCCTGCGCTGGGCGCCCGGCGAGCCGCTGGTCGAGGGGTGGTGTGGGCTGCTCCAGCCGGCCGCCGATTCGCCCGAGATCATCCCCGACCTGATCGTCGCGCCGCTGCTCGGATTCGATTCGCGGCTGGCACGACTCGGGCAGGGCGCGGGCTTTTACGATTCGGCCTTCGCGCGCCACCCCGGCGCCCGGCGAATCGGTTTTGGCTGGTCGATCCAGCAAAGCCCCGCCATAGCCCTCGACCCGTGGGACGAGCCGCTCGACGCGGTGGTCACCGAAGCCGGAACGATCGAGGGAAAGACGACCGAATGAGCGAACCCAGCTGGCGCAAGCCCACCGGTATCTTCCTGATCTTGCTGATCATCCTGGTCTGGGCGGTGATCGTCACCAGCGCATCCCCCTGGATCGGGGGCTTGCCGAGGCTGTTGCAGGTGGTGATTTACGTTGCGGCAGGCCTGGTCTGGATCCTGCCGCTGAAGCCGCTTCTGGCCTGGATGGAAACCGGCAAATGGCGTCCGTGAATGCGTAGAATTACGGTGCGCATTAACGAGATATAATCGTTTGAGGCGCTATCCCGGCTCCCGAGATCAGGGGTGCAACGGTGCGCGAAGAACGGATAGCCGAAAAATCAGCAGAGCGCGCGGAATGGCGGCGGCTGTATGACATGATCGGCAAATTGCTGTTCGATCAGGGGCTTGAGCCGTCGCCCAGCAATTTCGAACTGTGCCACCGCTATCTGTCGGGCCGCGACGGCGAACTCAACGCCGCGATCGACAAGGCGATCACCAAGGATGGCGGGCTCAACGAGGCCGTGGCCTCGGCGATTTCCTCCAAGCTCGACACCGGCCTGTCGACCGACGAGCTGTCGCGAATCGCGTTCGAGGCGCAGGGCTATCTGGAAGAGATGAGCTCGATCCTGTCGCGATCGGGCGACGATGCGCGCGACTATGGCGAGGCACTGGCGCATGAGGCCGCCGGGCTCGAGGCCGCCGACGCCGAAGCCAATGCGTCTCCCGCGATCACCGTCCGCACCCTCGTCGACCTGACCCGTTCGATGATCGACAAGGCGCAGGCCGCCGAGGACGATCTGCGCCGCACCGAGGCGCAGATGACCGCGATGCGCAAGGACCTGGCTGCCGCGCACCGCAAGGCCAACAGCGATCCGCTGACCAGCCTGCCCAACCGCCGCGCGCTCGACCAGCAGCTGCGCGCCGCCTGCGAGAATGCCCGCCGCGCCGATACGCCGCTGGCGCTGGCGATCTGCGACATCGACCATTTCAAGCAGTTCAACGACACCCATGGCCACCAGATCGGCGACGAGGTGATCAAGTTCGTCGGCTCGTCGCTGGGCCGCTCGGCCAATAACGACGTGTTCGTCGCGCGCTATGGCGGCGAGGAATTCGTGATGCTGTTCGAACGCGGCGCCGCCGCCACCGCGATCGCGACGCTCGACAAGATCCGCTCGGCCATCGCCGCGCGCGAGCTGAAAATCACCAACACCGGCCAGTCGCTCGGCCGGCTCAGCTTCTCGGGCGGCCTCGCGACGCTCAACATCCAGGATTCGCCGGGCTCGCTGCTCAAGCGCGCCGACGCCGCGCTCTATCGCGCCAAGCAGGACGGCCGGAACCGCATCGTCACGTCGGACTAGCACGGCTTGCGTCGCTCCGGCGGAGGCCGGAGCCGCCAGAGGCTCTTGCCGCCAGCGTTCGCCATTTCGTGGCGGCCCCGGCCTCCGCCGGGGCGACGGCGGATTTCCACGCCCATAAGGGTAGCGCCAGCGCTTCCACCTCCAACGATCAGGCTCTATGGCATCGCCATAGTCCCTGAACGCGAGCGACGACGACATGGCCGGTGCCGCCCCTTTCCGATCGATCCACAGCCACGGCTTCGTCCGCGTCGGCGCGGGCACGCCGAAGGCGACGGTGGGCGACGTCGCCGCCAATGCCGCCGCGATCCTCGACCTGGCGCGCGAAGCGCATGACGAGGGGGTGGACCTGCTCGTCCTGCCCGAGCTGGCGCTTTCCTCCTACGCGATCGACGATCTCCATCTCCAGGACGCGCAACTCGACCGGGTCGAGGCCGAACTGGCCGCCATCGTCGCCGCCAGCGCCGAGCTGAAGCCGGTGCTGCTGGTGGGCGCGGCGATCCGCCGCAACGGACGGCTCTACAATGCCGCGGTGGTGATCTCGCGCGGCCATATCCTCGGCGTGGCGCCCAAGAGCTTCCTGCCCAATTACCGCGAATATTATGAGAAGCGCTGGTTCGCGGCCGGCGCCGGGCTCAGCGGGCTCGACATCGAGCTGGGCGGCCACAAGGTGCCGTTCGGCCCCGACCTGATCTTCGCCGCCGAGGACCTGGCCGACTTCCGCTTCCATGTGGAGATTTGCGAGGATTATTGGGCGCCGCTGCCCCCCTCCACCGCCGGCGCGATGGCCGGGGCGCTGATCCTGTGCAACCTGTCCGCCTCCAACATCATCATCGGCAAGGCGCGCGACCGGGCGCTGCTCGCGGCGTCGCAGTCGATGCGCGCGATCGCCGCCTATTGCTATTCGGCGAGCGGCCCCGGCGAGAGCACCACCGACCTCGCCTGGGACGGGCAGGCCATGATCCACGAGTTGGGCGCGACCCTGGCCGAATCGACTCGCTTCGGGCTCGACCCCGAGCTGATCACCGCCGACGTCCATGTCGCCCGGCTGCGGCTGGAGCGGATGCGGGTGGGCACGTTCAACGACTGCGCGGCGGCCAGCGGCCATCCCGAGACGCGCTTCCGCACCGTCGGCTTCCGCCATCTGCCGAGCTTCGCCGACATCGGCCTGCGCCGCCCGGTGGCGCGCTTCCCCTTCGTCCCCGCCGACCCGCGCGAGCTGGACGCCGACTGCTACGAGGCCTTCAACATCCAGGTCGAGGGACTGCTCAAGCGCTTCGAATCGACCCGGGGCCAGGCGATGGTGATCGGCGTGTCGGGCGGGCTCGATTCGACCCATGCGCTGATCGTCGCCGCCAAGGTCTGCGACCGGCTCGGCCTGCCGCGCACCACGATCCGCGGCTACACCATGCCGGGCTTCGCGACCGGCGACGAGACCAAGGCCAATGCCTGGGCGCTGATGAAGGCGCTGGGCATCACCGCCGAGGAGATCGACATCCGCCCGGCCGCCACCCAGATGCTGGGCGACATGGGACACCCCTTCGCCAAGGGCGAGCCGGTCTACGACATCGCCTTCGAAAATGTGCAGGCCGGCTTGCGCACCGATTATCTGTTCCGCCTCGCCAACCAGCACAATGGCTTCGTCGTCGGCACCGGCGACCTTTCCGAGCTGGCGCTGGGCTGGTGCACCTATGGCGTCGGCGACCATATGAGCCATTATGGCGTCAACGCCGGCGTGCCGAAGACGCTGATCCAATATCTGATCCGCTGGTGCGTCTCGACCGACCAGTTCGATCCGGAAACCGACCACATCCTCACCGCGATCCTCGGCACCGAGATTTCGCCCGAGCTGATCCCCGCCGACGCCTCGGGCGCGATCCAGAGCACCGAATCGAAGGTGGGGCCCTATGAGCTCAACGACTTCTTCGTCCATCACATCGCCCGGCTCGGACTGAAACCCTCCACCGTGGCCTTCCTCGCCTGGCATGCCTGGCGCGATGCCGAGGGCGGGCTGTGGCCGGCGGGCTTCCCCGACGATCTGCGCAACAGCTACGATCTCGCCACGATCCGGAGCTGGCTGGAGAAATTCCTGTTCCGCTTCTTCACGATCAGCCAGTTCAAGCGCTCGGCGATCCCCAACGGCCCCAAGGTCTCGGGCGGCGGCGCCCTCTCCCCGCGCGGCGATTGGCGCGCGCCGTCGGACGGGCAGGCCAAGGCGTGGCTCGACGAACTCGCCGCCGCGCTCGACGGCGTGGACGGCTGAACGGGCGACCCGCACCCCATGTCCGGCGGCCCGCTGCCTCGCTTCCGCTGCGTGATGCTCCGCCGCAGCGGCGCGTCCGAAATCCGGATCGTCCGCGCGGTCGATGAGGCGGCGGCGCGCGCCCAGCTCGAAGCCGCCGGGCTCGTCCCCGTCCAGATCGAAGCGATCGGCCCCAGCCTGGTCGATGCGCTCAGGGAGAAGCTGCCGGCGGCGGGCTCGCCCACCCCGTCGCTGTCCCTGCCACGCTGGCGCCCGACTCGGCCGGGCTGGCTGGCGCTGCCGCCGCGCGCGACGCTGGTCTCTGCCGGGCTGATCCTGGCGACGATCCCGGCGAGCACCGCGCTCGGCGCCTGGGGGCTCACCGCGCTCAGCCGCTGGCAGCTCCACCGGCTGGAGGCCAGCGAAGCGCCCGCGCTCGCGCGCTATGCCAAGGTCGCGGCGGTCGAGCGGGTCCGCCCGCGCGCCGAAGCGGCGATGCAGGCGCCCGCGATCAGTCAGCTGGTCGCGCGGCTGGCGGCGGCACTGCCCGCCGATGCCGGTCTCGCCGGCCTCTCGCTGGACGAGCGAGGTGGCCTGGTCGTCGAGGTCGAGACGCCGGACCCCGACCGGCTGCGTCCCGCGCTCGCCGCCGATCCGCTGTTGGGGCGGCTCGAAGAAGTCGGCCAGGTGATGACCGACGAGGGGACGATGCGGGTCACCTTGAAGGGACGGCTGCGATGATCGGCTGGCTCGACCGGCGCTGGGCGCTGCCCGCGCTCGCCGTCGCGCTGCTGGTCGCGACTGCGCTCGCCTGGGCGGGGCTCGGTGCCTTGCGCCACGCCCGCGCCGATCTGGCTGAGACGACAGCGAGGGCCCAGGCCGGCGCCCGCCCGCCGCAGCCGCTGCTCGCCGAGGGACTGAGCCATCGCGAGGCAGCCCGCGCCGATGCCGCCACCGCTTTGCTCGCGCGACTGGGCGCCGCCGCGCTCCAGCGGCATCTGCTGGTCGAGCGGATCATGGTCGAGCCCGAATCGGGCGAGCATCCCGCTGAACTGGCCGCCGCGCTCATCCTGTCGGGCCCCGAAACCGACATCCTCGCCTTCGCCCGCGCGGTCGAGGGCGGCCGCCCGCTCGTCCGCTTCAGCCAGTGGCGGCTCGCCCGCACCGGCCGCGCCGAAACCGCGATCCGGCTCGAAGCCCGCGCGGTCGGCTATTGGGAGCCGCGCTGATGCGGATCGATCGGCTCTGGATCGGCGGGGCAAGCTTGCTCGCGGTGGCACTGCCCGCCGCCTTCGTCTGGTCGACCCGGCCGGCCGCGCCCGATGTCGTGCGCCCCGGCACCACCGTCGCCGCGTCGCGCCTGCCCGTCGCCGATCCGGCGATGCGCTCGCTGTTCCTGGCGCCGAGCGACCCCGCCCGCGCGCCCGAGGCGGCCGATGCGCCGCGCCTCGTCGGCATCATCGGCCGGCTGCCCGACAAGGCGGTGGCGATGGTCCGCGCCGCCGATGGCACCACCCACACGCTGTCCCCCGGCCAGAGCCATGACGGCTGGACCCTGACCACCCTGTCCCCCGACGCCGCGCTGTTCACCAAGGGCGCGCGGCGGGTGCGCTCCTTCCTGCCGGCGCCGGAGCCCGAGCCGATGGTGGATGAAGAGAGTGAGGCGCCCGAGGGCGGGGGATATTGATGACATCCATCGTCATGCTGAACTTGTTTCAGCATCCACCAAGCCGCTCAGGCTGATGCCGGACATGTAGCGGGCGCTGGCCGCAGGAATCCTGAGGACACAGCCAAGCCTCCCGGTGGATGCTGAAACAAGTTCAGCATGACGCCGAGGAGGAGGATAGCCTCGCCTCAATACACCCCGTTGATCTCGACCGGCAGGCGCGCGCGCGGTGGTTCCAGCAGCAGCGGCGCCTGTTTGCCGAGCATCGCCTCGTCATAGCGGGTGCGGGCATATTTGGCCTGGGTCACCGCGGTGGCGGCGGCCTGATCGCGCAGGATCGTCGGCTTCAGGAAGACGAACAGCGTGCGCTTCACCTGCGCTTCCTTGCGCGACTTGAACAGCTCGCCGACGATCGGCACGTCACCCAGGATCGGCACCTGGCTCTTGCTCATCGTGCGGTCGTCGTTGATCAGGCCGCCCAGCACGATCGTCTGCCCGTCATCGGCGAGCACCGTCGTCTGGATGCTGCGGCGGTTGGTGATCAGGTCGGCGGCGCCGGTGATCGCGGGCACCAGCGACGACACCTCCTGCGCCACTTCCAGCCGGACGACATTGCCCTGGTGGATGCGCGGCACCACCTTCAGGGTCAGGCCGACATCCTGGCGCTCGATCGTGGTGAAAGGGTTGGTGGTGTTGCCGTCGGTAGCGAAGCTGCCGGTGCGGAAGGGAACGTTCTGGCCGACGACGATCTCGGCCGGCTCATTGTCGAGCGTGGTGAGGCTCGGCGTCGAGAGCAGGTTGGCGCGGGTCGAGGCGCCGAGCGCCTGCACCAGCACGCTGAAATTATTGCCGATGCTGATGTTCGCCGAGCCGCCATTGGGCAGCACCGCCACCGCCGCCGGATTGCCGAGCGCCGACAGGATCGTCTGTAGCGAGGGCCCCGGGCTGGTGAAGGAGCTGCCGCCACCGTCGCCCTGGGTGAGCGCCGCCGCGCCGAAGCCCATCTGGAAGGCGAGCTGTTCGGCCTCGTCGCCGCTGATCTCGACGATCGCCGCCTCGATCAGCACCTGCGGTCGGCGCACGTCGAGCTGGGCGATCAGCGGCTCGACCTCGGCGATCGCCGCCGGCGTGCCGCGCAGCACGATCGCGTTGAGTTCGGGCGCGGGCTGGACGGTCAGGTCGGGGGTGGCGAAGCCCTTGCTCGACGCATCGCCGTCGCTGCCCCCCGACGCCGACGACAGCGCGCTGCCCAGGGTCTGCGGGGTCGAGCCGGTGCTCATCGACGAGGCCAGCGCCTGGGCGTTGGTCTCGGACTTGGTGATCCGCGCGCGGCCGCCGGCCACCGCCTTGGCGACCGGATTGGTGACGGTGCCCTGTTCGCCCAGCACGCCGCGCAGCACCTCGGTCACCGCTTCGGCATCGCCATTGTTGAGGCGGATCATGCGGGTGACGGGAACGCCGGCGCCGGGCTTGTCGATCGTCTGCGCCAGCCGCCGCGCCTCGGCGACCATCGCCGGCTCGCCGCGCACCAGCACGATGTTGCTACGCTCGTCGGCCACCACGCGGGGGCCACCCGCCGAAGTGCCGTCACCGAACACGCCCTGGATGGCGGCGGCGACGTCCTTGGCATTGGCATGGCGCAGGGTGATGCTGTCGAAACGGCCGCCACCGCCGCTGTCGAGCGCGCGGGCGAGCGATTCGATGCGGCGGACATTCTCGGCATAGTCGGTGACGACGATCGCATTGGGGCTGTTCATCGCCTCGATGCTGCCGAACTGGGCGACGATCGGGCGGAACACGCGCGCCGCCTGCTCGCCCGAGACATTGTGGAGCCGGATCATCCGGGTGGTGACGTCCTGGCCCGACAGGCGCCCGCCCGAGCCGCCGTCGCGCACCGCGGTGGCCTGCGGCACGATCCGCCACGCCCGGCCCGACTTGACCGCCGCGAAGCCATGGACGCGGAGCACCGACTGGAACAGGTCCCACACCCCGTCGACCGTCAGCGGCTCGGCGGAGGTGACGTTGACCACCCCCTTCACCGCCGGATCGAGGATCAGGGTGCGGCCGGTGATCCGCGAGATCTGCTCGGCGACATCGGCGATCTCCACCGCGCGCATGTTGACCACCACGTCGGCGGCCTGGCCGGAGCTTTGCGCCAGGACCGGTCCGCCCGCCAGCGAGGCGGCGATCAGGGCGGTCAGGGCAGTGCGGGCGAACAGGTGCACGGGATCAGTTCCTCAACGGAGGGCAAAGGAGAAGGAGAAGCGCTTGCCGCCCCGCATCACTTCCACCTGGGCGGGCCCGGCGGCGACGATCTGGGCGATGATCTGGCGATCGGCGGCGACGGCGGTGGCGGGCATGCCGTTGATCCGCTCGATCACGTCACCGGGCAGCAGGCCGGCCTGGCGCGCTTCGGCCGAGGGCTGGCTGCCGATCTTGTAGGCACCGTCGATCGGGGCAGCGCCCAGCTTGTCGAGCAGCGACAGGGGGCCGCTGGTGCCGACGCCGGGCGGCGGCGCGGCGGGCGCGAAGCTCTGCAGCGGCTGCGGGCCCGAACCGTCGGATGGACCGGTGGCGGGGACGGCGTTGGGCGGCGACGCGCCCGGCGCGGGCGGCGGCGGGGGGGCGGCCTCGGCCAGACCCGACAGGCGCGGCAGGTCTAGCCGCTCGAGCCGGCCGTTGACCCGCAGCAGCACCCGGTTGAACGCGATCTCCTCGATCGTCGCCCCGCCGACCGACTGGCCGATGCGATAGGCGACCGGCTGGCCGCCGGTGGGCGCGATCAGCGCGGTCGAGGCCGAGCCCGGAATGGCAAGGATCACCCCGCGCAGCTGCAGCGCCAGCCCGGTCGGCTGCGCCGAGGAAGCGTCGGGCCGGCCGAAGGGGGCGAAGGCGAGCGCGGGATTGATGTCGGCGGGCGGCGCCGGCTGGGCCGCGGTGGGTGCGGTCGAGCCGCCGCCCGAGCGCTGGCCGACGAGGTGCCAGGTGAAACCCGCCAGCGCCACCGCCACCGAGGCGATGACGAGGCCGGTGAAGATGTCGGCGGCGCGCGAAGCCTGACGCGGCGTCATCGGGCCATTCCTTCGGTGGTGGTCGTGCCCTTGTCGCGGAAGCCGTCGAGGGTGACGATGGGATTGGTGTCGCGGGCAGCCGCCACGGCGACGGTCAGCTTGGCGAGGTCGGGATCGTCGGTGGCGCTTTCGGCGACCCGAATTGTCCAGCGCTCGCCGAGCATCTCGACGGTGGAGGAGCCGGCGACGGCGCCCGGCAGCGCCAGTTCGGCGAGCTGGTTCTGCGCGACGAGCTGGGCGGCGGCGCGGCGTTCGAGCCCGCGAATCGAATCGACATGCGCCTCGGCCGCGCGCACCAGCCCGGCGGCGGCGATCGCCAGCACGAGCAGCGCGACCAGCGCCTCGATCAGCGAGAAACCGGCTTCGCCGGCGGGCAGCGAGAAGCCGGCTTCGCTTGAGGATGGTGCCCCCACCGCCATCGTCATGCGGCGGGCGCCGGGATCGGGGTGGCGGTGAGCCCGTCATAGACGACGAGCCAACGGTCCTCGCCGGTCTTCAGGCCGATCGCGGCCGGCACGCCGGTGCCGTCGACGCCGAGCAGCAGCGGTGGCTTGCGCCGGCCCATGTCGATGCTGATCCCGGCGGGCAGGCGATGGCGGGCGTGGGCATCGTCGCTGCCGGTCTGCCAGCCGCCGCCGACCTGGCTCTGGAAGGCATAGCCCTTCTCGTCCCAGGTGAAGGCGACGGGGCGATCGGAGACCATCGCCTCGTCGGCGACCGACTGGAGACGGACCGACAAGCGGCGCGCCTCGGCCTCGACGCTGGGCGCGCGCGTGGCGGCGCCGATGCCGAGCACGGTCGCCCCCGCGGCCACCGCGATGATCGCGAGCACCGCCAGCATCTCCACCAGGGTCATTCCCGCCTGATCCCCCCGCCGAATCACGTCAGGGCGTCTTATCACTCAGATCGGCGTCGAGTCCCTCGCCACCCGGCTTGCCGTCCTTGCCAAGGCTGACGAGGTCGAAGGTGGCACCATTGTGGGTGTAGACATAGGGGCGGCCCCAGGGATCGACCGGCACCTGCGCCAGATAGCCCTCGGCCGACCAGTTGCGCGGCTCGGGCGCGGTGGTGGGCTTCTTCGAGAGCGCGGCGAGGCCCTGCTCGGTGGTGGGATAATCGCCATTATCGAGGCGATACATCTTCAGCGCGGCCGAGATGGTGCGGATGTCGGTCTTGGCGACCGTCACGCGCGCTTCATCCGGCCGGCCTATGACGTTCGGCACGATCAATGCGGCAACCAGCGCGATGATCGCCAGCACGACGATCATCTCGATCAGGGTGAGCCCGGCTTCCCTGTCGGAAATCGCCCGGCGCGAGCGACACTGGCGCTCGTCATCAAATTGTTGCGAAACTATGATCATGGCCGCGCTATGAGATACATCGATGAAACTCATGTTACAGTCGCCTAGCACAGCGCCCTTTTTGCCGCGTCTGAAAAAAATGCTGTCCGGACCGGCGGATGGGGCGGTCTGGACCCTGCATGACGGCGCGATTCGCGCAAGCGACGGGCTGGCAGCCCGCGATGTGCTGCTGGTGCCGAGCGAGCGGATATTGTTGCTGGCTGTCGCATTGCCGCTGCCGTCGCACGCGAAAAGGCTGGCGGCGCTGCCCTTTGCGATCGAGGAGCGGATCATCGATCGCCCCGATCATGTCCATCTGGCGCTGAGCGCCCCGGTCGCGGGCAATATCTGTCTCGCCGCCGTGGTCGATCCCGCGCTGATGACCGCCTGGATCGATGCCGCCGAGGAGGCCGGGCTCGGATCGGTGGCGATCATGCCCGATTCGCTCGCCTTGCCCGTCCCCGATTCGGGCCATTGGAACGTGCGCCGCGATTCGCGCGGGCGCATCCTGGTCCGCACCCCCGACGGCGCCGGCTTCGCCGCCGAGGAGGCGCTGTTCGTCCCGCTGTGGACCGCCGCCGGCAAACCGCAGTGCGACGAAGTGGCGGGTTTCGAGGCCGCCACCCCGATCACGCTCGACCTGCGCCAGGGCAGCTTCGCGCCACCGCGCCAGGGCCTGTCGGCGACCGGCCGGCGGGTGGCGATCGTCGCGGCGGCGGGCCTGCTCGCCCATGGCGCGATCGCCGCCGCCGACACGGTGGCGCTCCGCTCGATGGCCGCCAAGCGCGGCGCCGAACTGACCGCGCTGCTCGCGACCGCCGCGCCGGGCCGCTACAGCGGCACCGACCCGCGCGAGGCCGCGCTGGTGGCGAGCGACCTGCTCCCCGTCGGCGGCACCGCCGCGCCGGGCACCTTGCTGCCGCTGTTCACCCGCGCCTCGCAGGCGCTGGCACCCTTCGGCGGCACGGTGACGGTGCGCAGCCTGGTGTTCGACGAGGGTCGCAAGACGATCCGCTACGAACTCGACCTCGCCGACCCGGCCGCGCGCGGGAATATCGAACAGGCGCTGCGCTCGGCGGGCCTGTCGGGCAAGTTCGACGGCGCCAGCCTGACCGTCAGCGGAGGTGCGGCATGAAGCTTCCCGATTTCGCCACCGCCTTCCCCACGCTCGAACCGGCACGGCAGAAGGCGATCGCCTTCTGGCAGGCGCGCAGCGGGCGCGAGCAGCTGTTGCTGGGCGTCCTCGGCGGGCTGTCCGCGCTGTGGCTGCTGATCGCCCAAGTGATCCTGCCGGTGCAGCGCGCCCGCGCGCAGGCGCTGTCCGACATCCGGACCTATGAGAGCCTGAACGCCCGGCTGCGCAGCGCCGGCCCGCTCGGCAACGCTCCGGCCCAGCCGGCGACGAGCGGCCCGCCCGCGCAGATATTGTCGGCGAGCGCCTCGCCCTTCGGCTTCGTGCCGGTCGTCAATTCGGAAGGGGCCAATTTTCGCGTGATCGTCGCCGACGCCCCCTATGAGCAGGTGATGCGCTGGATCGCCGCCTTCGAATCGACCAGCCGGCTCAGGGTCTCGACCCTGCGGCTCGACAAGCGGCCGACCAGCGGCTTCGTATCGGCCGAGCTGGTGGTGCGGCCATGAGCGCGCTGCCCTACAGCTTCGCCCGTCGCCACGGCATCGTCCTGCAGGACGAAGCGCGCTGCCTCTACCGCACCGGCGCCGAACCCGCCGCGCTGCTCGAGCTGCAGCGCAAATATGGCGGCGCGCTGGTCTTCGAGCCGGTCGCCGAGGAGGCGTTCGAAGGCGCCATCGCCGCCGCCTATCGCGACACCGCCGCCGGCACGATGGACCTGAGCGAGACCGACGACCTTGCCGCGTTGGCCGACAGCGCCGCCGCGGTCGACGACCTGCTCGACAGCCGCGACGACAGCCCCGTCATCCGCCTGATCAACGCGCTGCTGCTCCAGTCGGTGCGCGACGGCGCGTCGGACATCCATGTCGAGACGCAGGAACGCCGGCTGATCATCCGCTTCCGTGTCGACGGCGTGCTGCGCGACGTGGTGGAGCCCAAGCGCGCGCTGGCGCCGCTGCTCGTCAGCCGTATCAAGGTGATGGCGCGGCTCGACATCGCCGAGAAGCGCATTCCGCAGGACGGGCGCGTCACCCTCAGGGTCGGCGGCTATGACATCGACGTCCGCGTCTCGACCATCCCGACCCAGCATGGCGAGCGGGTGGTGATGCGCCTGCTCGACCGCGGATCGACCGGGCTGGAGATGGCCGGCCTCGGCATGACCGAGGAACAGACCGCCACCTTCACCCGCCTGCTCGATCGGCCGCACGGCGTGATGCTCGTCACCGGCCCCACCGGATCGGGCAAGACGACGACGCTCTACACCGCGCTCACCCATCTCAACGATCGCAAGCGCAACATCATGACGGTCGAGGACCCGATCGAATATGAGCTGCCCGGCATCGCCCAGACCCAGGTCAACGCCAAGACGGGGATGAGCTTCGCGCGCGGGCTGCGCGCGATCCTGCGCCAGGACCCCGACGTGATCATGGTCGGCGAAATCCGCGACCAGGAGACCGCCGAGGTCGCCGTGCGATCGTCGATGACGGGCCATTTCGTACTGTCGACGCTCCACACCAACAGCGCGATCGGATCGATCACCCGGCTGATCGACATGGGCGTCGAGCGCTATCTGCTCGCGCCGATGGTGGTGGGGCTGATCGCGCAGCGGCTCGTGCGGCGTCTCTGCGAGCATTGCCGCTGGCAGGATCGCGCGACCGAGGCCGAATCGATCCTGCTCGGCAAGGCGCTGAAAGCGGGCAAGAAGATCTGGCGCGCCCAGGGCTGCGAGCATTGCAATGGCGAGGGATACAAGGGCCGGCTCGCGCTCTACGAGATCGTCGCCGCCGACGACGAGCTGCGCCGCATGATCCACGACGGCGCCTCCGAAGCCGAGCTGACCGAGGCCGCGCGCCGCCAGGGGCCGAGCCTGCTCGACGACGGCATCGCCAAGATGCGCGCGGGGCTCACCACCGTCGATGAGGTCGCGCGCGTGGTGCAGGACGAATAATGCCGGCCTTTGCCTATAAGGCGGTCGACAACCGGGGCTCGTCCAAGGCCGGGGTGATCGAGGCGTCGAGCGCCGCCGCCGCGCGCCAGCTGCTGCGCGACCGCGAGCTTCTGCCCACCTCGGTGGAGGCGGCGACCGCGACGAGCGCCCAGCCGGGGCTGATGGCGCGCTTCCGCAAGCGGATCAGCGCGCGCAGCCTGTCCACCGTCACCCGCCAGATCTCCACCCTGGTGTCGAGCGAGGTCAATGTCGAGCAGGCGCTGAAGCTGGTCGCCGAATCGGCCGACAATGCCGCGCTGCGCTCGCTGCTGCTCGACGTGCGCGGGGCGATCCTCGACGGCTACAGCTTCGCCGCCGCGCTGAAGCTCCACCCGGCGACCTTCCCGGAATTCTTCACCGCCTCGGTGGCGGCGGGCGAACAGGCGGGCAAGCTGTCCGAAGTGCTCGCCCATCTCGCCGACTTCGTCGAGACGCGGCAGCGCAACCAGCAGAAGATCCAGCTGGCCTTGCTCTATCCGGCGCTGCTCGCGGTCGTCTCCTTCGGGATGATGACGATGCTGATGGTCTATGTCGTCCCCGACATCGTCCGCGTCTTCATCTCGCGCGGGGCCGCCCTGCCCTTCCTCACCCGCGCGCTGATCGCGATATCGAGCTTCCTGCAGAATTACGGGCTGGCGATGCTGATCGTGGCGCTGCTCGCCGGCGTCGGCTTCTCGCGCTGGATCAAGACGCCCGCCAATCGCGCGCGCTTCGACCGGGGCCTTGCCACCCGCTGGCCTACCGCCAAGTTCAGCCGCCAATATAACGCCGCCCGCTTCGCCGCGAGTCTCGCCACCCTGGTGCAGAGCTCGGTGCCGCTGGTCGAGGCGCTCAACGCCGCCGCCGCGGTGGTGCCCAACCGCCATTTCCGCCTCGCCGCGATCGGCGTGGCCGAACGGGTCCGCGAGGGCGCGACCCTGCAGAATGCGATGACCGATTCGGGCATCTTCCCGTCGATGCTGGTGGCGATCGTCGCCAGCGGCGAGAATGGCGGCCAGCTCGGCCCTGCCCTCGCCCGCGCCGCCGCCGAACTGGAACGCGAGCTGGAAGCCGCCGCCGCGGTGATGGTCTCGCTGGTCGAGCCGCTGGTGCTGCTGATGATGGGCGGGCTGGTGATGCTGATGGTGATGGCGATCCTGCTGCCGATCATCAACCTCAACAATATCGTGGGGATGTGAGGGTGGGGTTTACGCCCTCGTCTCCCCACCCCCGTTCGTGTCGAGCGAAGTCGAGACACGTCGGCGCACGCGAACGTCCCTCGACTTCGCTCGGGACGAACGGCGCGTTTGCGGCTCGCTTAGAGCTCCGTCTCGATCTTCATGCCCCCAGGCGGGGAGAGGAAAGGCAGCGCCGCCGCGCCCTCGGGCGTCACGATCAGCCGCAGCTTGCCGTCCTCGGCCAGGCCGCCGACCAGGAAGGGCCGGCGCAGGTCGCCGGCGGGGGCGAGGTTGATCACCGCCAGGCCCGGGGTCTGGCGCACGTCGAACAGCAGCGGCGGGGTGGCCACCGGCGCGTTGCCCGGCGCCTGGCAGCTTCCCGGCTCGCCGCGCACCCGGCCCGCGCCGCCCTGCGCGCCGCCACCGATCGCGACCCGGTCGATATCGAGCCGCATCTGCACGGTGCAGGCGAAGGGCGGCTCGACGAGCGCGGCGAGCAGCGCGCCATCGGCCTCGCCACGGATATTTTCGAGCAGGGTGCGGCGCGGGCCGACCAGCGCCTGGCCCTTCAGCGCGGTGGCGGGGCCGTCGACGGTGAAGTCGACCGCAAAGCCAAGACCGAGCAGGCTGCGCAGCGGCGACCAGTGCCATTCGGCCTGGCCCGCGCCCACCGGCGCGGTGCCATGCCAGATCGTGCCGGCGGCGCCCGCCAGCGGCACGACGAGCGCGGCCGGGATCGTCACCAGCAGCATCAGCAGATAGACGGCGACGCCGAGGCCCGCGAAGATCAATGTGCGGCGGTCGAAGCGCCGGGGAGTGACCGATGAATCGAGATAGGCGTCATCTGCTGCGGCTGTTGCCGTCGGCGCTGCTGCTGGGGTCGACATCGTCGCTCTGGTCTCCACTGTCTGCCGCGCCGAAGAAGAAAATCCCCCCGCGTCCGCGCATTGCCCTGCTGCTGCCGCTGTCCGGCTCCTCGGCGATGCTGGGGGTTAGCATGCAGCGTGCGGCGATGCTTGCCCGATCTCCATTGTCGAAAAATGACGATGTGCTGCTGATCGACAGCGGCGGTACCGCGGCCGGAGCCGCGGCGGGCGCCGCCCAGGCGGTGCGCGGCGGCGCGCGGCTGATCGTCGGCCCGCTGATGGCCGAGGAGAGCCGCGCCGCGGCCCAGGCCGCCGGCATCGTGCCGGTGCTGAGCCTGAGCAATGACGAGGGGCTGATCGGCAGCGGCGCCTTCCTGATGGGGATCACCGCCGGCCAGAGCGTCACCGCCGTGCTGCGCTATGCGCGTCGGCGCGGGGTGAAGCGGGTCGCGGTGCTCGGCGGCCCGTCGCGCTGGGCCGCGCAGGGCAATGCCGCCGCCGAGCGGCTGCGCGGCGCCGCCGGCCTCGAGGTGATCATGCTGGGCAACGAGGTGGCGCCCGCCGCGCTCCCCGCCGCGCTGCGCCAGGCCGGCCAGCCCGACGCGCTGCTCGTCACCGAGGGCGGCGAGGCGCTGCGGCTGGCGGCGCGCGCGACCCTGGGCAGCGACCTGCAGCTGATCGGCACCCAGCAGGCGATGGACCTGCCGTCGCAGGATATTTCGGGCGCCTGGCTGTCGGGGCCCGACCCGGAGGGCCTGTCCGATTTCGCCGAGCGCTATCGCGGCGCCGGGGCAGCCGGCCCCGGGCTGATCGCGGCGCTCGCCTATGACGCGATGACGGTGGCCGAGACGCTGCGCGGCAGCGGCGTGGTCGATCGCTCGGCGCTGGTGTCGGTGCCCTCGTTCAAGGGCACCGCCGGCGCGATCCGCTTCGCCGCCGATGGCAGCGCGCTGCGCGAACTGGCGATCCTGGTCGCCGCCCCTGACGGCTATACGGTGGCGGACAAGAGCGGCTCGCTGTGATTCCGGGCGACAGCCGGCCAAGGCGTCATTTCCCCAGAACAACCCCGTCATCCCCGCGAAGGCGGGGATCCATATTCTCTGGAGCAGGCGACTCTCGCGGTTCGGAGGTTATGGATTCCCGCTTTCGCGGGAATGACGGTCAGGGGAGAGGCACCGCATCAACCATTGATGCCGAAGCCGGCTTCACCCTGATCGAACTGATCATCTCGCTCGCCCTGTTCGGGCTGATCGCGATGGCCGGCCTCGCGCTGGTCGAGGGGCTGATGGGCATCCAGGAGCGCACCGAGGGCCGGCTCGACCGGCTCGCCGAAGTGCAGCGCGCGATGTACGTGGTCGACAACGACCTGACCCAGGTGACCGCCGGCCGGCTGGAGGGCGATGCCAGCACCGTCAGCTTCACCCGCCCGCTCGCGGCGGAGGGCGGGCTGCCGGTGCAGGTCACCTATCAGCTCGGCGCCAACACTCTGCTGCGCAGTTTCCGCGGACCCGGCCTGCCGCAGGGCGCGCAGCGGGTGCTGCAGGGCGTGGGTGCGGTGCGCTGGAGCTATTATCAGCCGGGCTCGGGCTGGGTCGACCATTGGCCCCCCGCCCCCGACCTCGCCAACCAATGGCCCGCCGCCGTCGCCGCCGACATCGCGATGCTGCCGGGCGGCCCGGTGCGTGGCACGGTGCGCCGGGTGGTGCCGCTGCCGGTGCGGCCATGAGGCGCGCGCGACGGGAAGGGGACGAGGAGGGCATGGTCCTCGTCAACGTGCTGCTGTTCGTGGCGATCGCGAGCGGCATCCTGCTGCTGATGATCACCTCCGAGGATTCGGCGCTCGAACGCGGCCTGAGGATGCGCGAGGCGGCGCGGGCGCTGGCGATCGCGCGCGGTGCCGAGACCTCGGCGGTGGTGGCGCTGCGCCGCGACGCGGTGGCGGCGCCCGATGCCGATTATGCCGCCGAGCCCTGGGGCACATTGGCCGAGCGCGGTGCGCCGATCGAGGGCGGCACTTTCGATCTCGCCATCGCCGACGCGCAGGGGCGCTTCAACATCAACGCGCTGACCCAGCCCGATCCGGCCGCGCAGGCGACCCTGGGCAAGATCGCCGCCGCTGTGGGGATGACCGCCGAGCAGGTCGACAAGGCCTCGGTCGCGATCCGCACCCTGGGGCCCGTCACCGACCTGCGCCCGCTCGGCGCGCTCGGCCTCGCCCCCGATCAGGTGGCGCGCCTCTCGCGGCTGATCACCGCGCTGCCCGTCGCCAGCAAGATCAACCTCAACAGCGCGAGCGAGGAGCTGATCGCGGTGCTGAGCGACAACCCCGCGGCGGCGCGCCAGATCGTCTCGCTGCGCGAGCGCCAAGGCTATGTCACCGCCGCCGATCTCGCGACGCTCAACGTGTCGATGCCGCCGGGCTGCGGGCTGACCTCCAGCCTGTTCTGGGTCCGGACGAGGGTGCGGATCGGCGACACCAGCCAGCAGCTCACCAGCCTGATCGCGCGCAAGGACGATGTGGCGACGGGCAAGGTGGCGGTCGTGGTCGGCCGCTGGATCGGCGCCTCGGCCCCGCTGCAGGCACCGGCGCTTCCCTGATCCTATCCCTCTCCCGCTTGCGGGACCGCTGCGACAGTCATCCGCTATCGTCATCCCCGCGAAGGCGGGGATCCATATCCTCTGAAGCAGGAGACTCTCGCGGTTCGGAGAATATGGATTCCCGCCTTCGCGGGAATGACGGCGAGTTTTCCGGTGATCCCGCAAGCGGGAGAGGGGATAAAGAGAAAGGGCGCGGAGCTCTCGCCCCGCGCCCTTCCCTGTCATCGTCCGTCGCTGAAACCAGCGGGATCAGAAGTTGGCGGTCAGACCCAGCGAGAAGGTCCGGCCCACATCATAGCGGTTCAGGTAGATCTTGTTCGATCCGGCCTGCTGGAACTCCTGATATTTCGTGCCCGTGAGGTTACGGGCCTCGATCTTCAGTTCCATCTCGGTGTTCAGCAGCTTGAAGCCCTGGCGGCCGACCAGGTCGAGCCGGAAGCCCGGCTTTTCCTTGATGTCGGGCTGGCGCGACGTGCCCTGGATCGGGCCACGGTTGGTCACGCGCTCGCTCGCATAGTTGAGGAGAGCGGTGATCTGCGACAGCGTCTCGGTGTCCTCGAAGCTGAGCTGGAGGTTGGCGATGTGATCCGACTGGCCGGTCAGCGGGGCGCCATCACGGAACAGCGTGTTGGCGGCCACCGGCGACAGGTCCGGACCGATCACGGTCGAGTCGTCCACCTTCAGCTTCGACTTGGTGTAGGTGTAGTTGGCGATCGCCACGATCCGCTTGGTCGCGAAGAACTCGCCGCCCAGACCTTCGAGCGGGAAATGCTTCTCGATATCGATCTCGGCGCCGTAGAGCTGCGCTTCGGGAGCGTTGGCGAAGCCGGTGCGCAGCACGCCGCCGCCGGCGAAGAAGGCCGCGGCCTCGATCGGGTTGCTGATCTTCTTGTAGAAGCCGGCGATCGACAGGCGCTGGGCGCGATCGAAATACCATTCGAAGCGCGCTTCGGCGTTCTTCAGCGTGCTGTCCGTCAGGAACGGGTTACCCGTAAACTGGCGGTCGCTGTCGAAATCCTGGTAGATCTGGCGGGCCAGCTCGCGGAACTGGGGACGCGCGACCGTCTTCGAGGCCGCCACGCGGAACTGCATGTCGTCCTGGAAATTATAGGTCAGGGTCAACGCCGGCAGGAAATAATCCTTGGCGATGGCCGTGCCCGGGCCCGCATCCGGCGTCACCGTCTGCTTGGCGTCCTCGTAGCGGACACCGCCCTGCACGCGCAGGCCGTTGTCGAACTCGAGCTCACCCTGGACGTAGCCGGCCTTGATCTCCAGGTCCGCCTCATAAGCGCGCGACCCTTCGGCACCCGACACGTCACGGAGCTGAATGCCGTAAGTGTAGATGTTGTAGTCCGAGATCAGATAGTCGGGACGCTCCTGCGCCACGGCCAGGTTCAGCGCGCCCGCCGGGCGGAAATACTGGAACTGGTAGCGCTCCGACTGGCGCTTGGTCTTGTTGTAGGCACCACCGGCGCTCAGCGAACCCTTCAGCGCGCCTTCGAGACGGTAGGACAGGTCGGCACTGCCGGCATAGACATCCTCGTTCAGGTCGCTGAACGCGATGTCGGCCGACTGGCCGCCCGAGGTGAGGTTGTTCACATAGTCCTTGGCCTGGTCGCTGTAGAAATAGCTGAACCCACGCTCATACGGGCTCTCGCGCTGCGAATTGGCATAGGTGCCACGCAGGTCGAGGCTGATCTTGTCGAAGCGCAGCTCGGCGACGCCCTGGGTGTCGATCAGCTGGCGCTCGAACCAGTAGGTGTTCTGCTTGATCAGCGAGGCCGGCTGGCCCTCCACCTGGTCGGCGACGCTGCGGTTGTAGCCCGCCGACAGGCGGCCCTGCTTGACGGTGTCGCGGATGTAGAGGTTGGTCCAGCGTAACTTGTGGTCGTCCACCTCGGCGCCCAGGCCGAGCAGGCCGTTCACCGTGACGTGATTCTCGGTGATGACGGTCTGGAACTGGCTCTGCGGAATGCCGGCCAGATCGGGATCGATCGACGATTCCTGCAGCACGTCGCGGGTGCGCCAGCTGTTGCTGAAGCCGGCCGCGGCGAGCACGCCGATGCGGCCGTTCGACGTGTCCTTGGCGGTGCCCGCGCTCAGGTCCAGGCCGAAATTGGCCGGGATGTTGCGGTTGCGCTGGAGCAGCGAGGTGCTGGCATTGTTCAGGCTGGCCGCGAAATTCTGAAGGTCCTGGGCGCTGTAGGTGCTGCCCTGGACGATCGGCACGGTGCCCGACTGCTTGATCGCCGACTTCAGCCCCTTGGGGATGTCGCGGGTGCCGTCGTCGAAGCCCATCCAGTCATAGTCCGAGCCATAATAGGTATAGCCCAGCTTGCCCGTGGTGACGGTGTCGGCGCCGATCGAGCCGCCGATCGACAGGAACGGCTCCTTCGGGATCGCCTTGGTGGTCAGGTTGATCACGCCGCCGCCGAACTCGCCCGGATAATTGGCCGAGTAGCTCTTCTGCACCAGCGACGAGGCAAGGATGCTGGTCGGGAACAGGTCGAGCGGAACGACGCGCTTGAGCGGCTCGGGGCTGGGCAGCGGCGAACCGTTGAGCAGCGCGAGCGAGTAGCGGTCACCGAGGCCGCGGACATAGACGAAGCCGTTGCCGACCACCGACAGGCCGGTGACGCGGCCCAGCGCGCCGGCGATGTCGCCTTCGCCGGTGCGGGCGATGTCAGCCGCCGAGAGGACCGAAACGACCTGCGGAGTCGCGCGGATCGTGTTCGGGATGCGGCGGCCGGTGACGACGATGTCACCCGAGGGGCGGCCGGCGCCGAGGGTCGAGATCTCGACCTGCTCTTCGGGATCGTCGGCCTGGGCGGCGGGCGGCGTCACGTTGTCGGCGGTGGCGGGGGCCGGCGCCGCCTGGGCGAGCGCGGCCGCCGACGACATCAGCGCCGTCGTGGCAAAAAGGAGGCGCCCGAAGGCGAGTGGAGTCTTCATATGGTGTCCCCGTTCGGAATGAGCGAACGGGCGGCGAGCGCTTTCGCGACCGCCGCCCGTATCATCGTGCGAGCGCCGGTCAGTTCGGGATCGCGGTGCACGATCCGCTGGTGGTGCCGAACGACGCGGTCGAGGAGTTGCAGGTCCAGCCCGCATACCAGGTGTCGGTCGAGTCACGGACCGCACCGATATAGGTGGTGGCGACCATGAAGCTGCTCAGCGTCGAGGCGTTGAACGGCGTCACCGCGCGCTCATTGGCACCGTTGATGAAGGTGCCGGTCAGCGACGAGGTGAAGGCGGCGTTGTTGTTGGTGCCGCTGGTGAAGATGGTCTGCACCGCAGCCTCGTTACCGTCGGCGCGATAGGCCGAACCCGAGCAGGCGAACACGACCGAGTTGAACACCGGCGGGCCGACATCGTCGAGCGCGGCGTTGGCGGCGCGGGTGGTGGTGCCGCCGGTCTCGTCGATGTCGAGGCAGGCGCCGGTGCCGGTGACCACACCGTTGACCATCGTGTAGTCGGTGCCGCCGCGGAGCAGCATCACGTTGCCGCCCTGGACGGTCGAGCGCTGCACGAAGGTGAAGTTGGCGAGGCGGGTGTTCTGGCGGGGCAGAGCGTCCTCGTTGCCGTTCGAGTCGGCCTCGATCATCGAGTCACCGTTGTTCGCGTCGCGCTGCACGCCGATCACGAACTGGATGAAGCCCTTGTAGCCGAGGTCGGTGTCGAGCGCGTCGTCGTCCGAACCGGTGAGGACCAGATACTTCAGGTTGGCACGGCCGCCGAAAATCTCGATGCCGTCGTCCGAGCTGTTGTGAATCTGGATGTGGTCCAGCGTGGTGCCGCTGCCGACGCCGCCCAGGGTGAGGCCCTGCAGCTCGTTGCCCGGCGCGATCGCGAAGCCCGAATAGCGGATCTGGACATACTGCATGGTGCCGCTGTTGTCTTCGGCGGTGGCGCCGCCATAGAGCGAGCTGGTGGTGCCTTCGATGACCTGCTGGCACTGCGCGGTGCCGCCGGCGACCGCCGTGTTACAATCCGAGATCGGCGCACGGCCGAGCAGGATGATGCCGCCCCACAGGCCCTGGCTGCTGTCGGTGGTGGTGCCGAGGACGTTGTCGCGCGCGGTGAAGACGATCGGCTGCGAAGCGGTGCCGATCGCGTTGAGGCGCGAACCGCGGTTCACGACCAGATAGTCGTTGCCCGACGAAGCGAAGACGGTGACGCCCGGCTGAACAGTGAGGGTGACGCGCTGGCCGCCCGCGGCCGCGCCGTCGCCGCCCACGTCGGTGCCGACGTTGACCGGGCCCGAGAGCGAGTAGATCACGCCCGGCAGCTTCTGCACGGTGTAGTCGGCCGTGATGCGGCCCGACAGCTCGCAGGTGCGATAGGCGGTGGTGATGGTGCCACGATCGACGGTGCCGGCCGGGCAGTTAGCGGCGGCCTGGCCCGGAGTGGGCGTCGGGGTCGGCGTGGGCGTCGGGGTCGGAGTGGGCGTCGGGGTCGGCGTGATGATGACGCCATCGCCGGGCGAAGCGACGTCGTCGGCGCCGCCGCAGGCCGAGACCGCCATCGCGCAGCTGAGCATCAGGATGGTGCGAAACTTCTTCATGGTTGCCCCTCTTCTTGGACCGGGGGGCGCCACCGACTCCGGCCACGCCCGACGAGGTCGCTCTAGAAGGGGTGAATGGCGGCTCGATTACGCATGCATGACAGTTTTGCTACAGCCGCCTCGGTTCAGCTTCGTACCGACCAGGGGCGTTCGCGATACCATTTGGTGATCACATATTTTGTGCCGCTGCGAACCTTCATGCCGCTGTGCAACGTCCAGCTGTTGGGCCGGCCCTGACGGTCCATATTCGCCCAGACCACCAGTTTTCCGCGCTCTGGCTGGACGATCTTGTCGAGCCGCTTGAAGCGGGTGGCCCCGCCCGCGGCGGGCTCGTTGAGGTAGATCATCGCGGTCCAGCTGCGTTGGCCGGTCTCTCCACAATGGGTGAGATAATCATAGCCATTGGGCTCGAAATAATCGGTGTGGTCCCGAAATTCCTGGCCCACATCATATTTCTGGCCCTGGATCGGCTCGCCCAGCGCGGGATCGATTCCCATCCACTGCGCCAGCGCCGCCTCCACCGCGCAGGCCAGTGCCCCCTGCGGATCGAGGTCGCAGGTGGTGCTGGTGCGAAACAGCGCCTCGCCCTGGTCGTCGACGATCGTCGAGGGGCGGTTGTCGCGATCGATCAGCGCCACCAGCCCGGCGCACAGCTCGGCCGGCAGGAAATCGCGGACGATGAACATGTCGGCCTTTGCCGATGGAATTTTTTGTGCACCGCGGGCCTTCAGATGATCGGCGACGGGGGTGATCAGGTCGGTCATGCGCGGCTCTCGTTCATCTTCGCGTCATAGCCACGGATCGGCCCGGCGCGCGACGGCAACGGTCATATTTCTGTCATCGGCGTCACCGTGACAGGGGTGGGCTCCCTCCACTTCTCTTCCATTACACCGTTCGCCCCGAGGGAAAACTAGGCCGCCGGCGTCACCGTGCGATCGAACAGCGCATCATGGAGCGCGCCGAGATCGACCGGCATCGAATCGAGCGAGCCGGCGAGGCTCACCTGCCCCGCCGCGAAGGCCTGCGCGGTCAGGGCGTCGAGCTCGGGCCCCGAGCGGAAGCGCATCGTCGAGCGGGCCGCCGCATAGTCCATCACCACCACGCCGTCGGCGGTCTCGCCGGCATCCACCCCCGCACGAATCCAGACCCGGCCGTCCTTCACCTCCATACGATAGCCCTGCTCGCGGCCATCGGCGCGTGCCAGCGGCGGATCGGTGAACCGCTCGACATAGGTGAAGGCCGGGGCGCTCCCATCGCGCGGCCCGGCATCGAGCAGGCGCTGCGCCTCCTCACCCAGCGCCTGCAGCCAGCCGTCGCTCATGAACTCGACCCGTTCGGTCATCGCATCCTCCTCTATTTGCCGCCGTCATAGCCAGTCGCCGTGGCGATGGGCCAATAGGGAGGAGCTATTGGACCAGTGCGTTCGCGCTCCGCTATCGATCGGCGGACAGCCGACACCGAAAGCGAGGCCGGGCCGATGGAGAGAATAGCCGATCGCGGATGCTGGGCGCCCGAACTGAAGGGCCGGACCGCGATCGTCACCGGAGCCGGGCGCCACGGCAGCATCGGCCATGGCATCGCGCTGGAACTGGCGCGGCAGGGGATGAACCTGGTGCTCACCGGCACCGGCCGCGACCCCGCCAGCTTCCCCGAGGCCGAGCGCCGGATCGGCTGGCGCGACATCGACAGCGTCGCCGAGGAGGTAGCCGCCGCCGGCGCGCAGGCGCTGCCGCTCGTCTCGAGCGTCGCCGACCCCGCCGCGATCGACCGGCTCGTCGCCCAGGCCGTGGAGCATTTCGGCGGCATCGACATATTGGTCAACAATGCCAGCACCGCGGTGGGCGAGGATCGCGTGCCGATGGTCGACCTGCCGCTCGACGAATGGGACCGGGTGATCGACACCAATTTGCGCGGCGCCTTCCTGATGTCGCAGGCGGTAGCGCGGGCGATGATCGCGCGCGGCCAGGGCGGCGCCATCCTCAACATCTCCTCGGTCGCCAGCCGGCTCGGCGCCGCGAACACCGGCGCCTATGCGATCTCCAAGGCCGGGCTCAACACCTTGTCGCGCGTGATGGCGATGGAGCTGACCGGCGATCGCATCCGGGTGAACTCGATCCTGCCGGGGCTGATCGACACCTCGCGCATCTGGCGGCTGAGCGAGAGCGATGCCTGGCAGCAGACGGTGAAGGCCTTCGTGCCGCTGGGCGTGCCCGGCGAATCGGTCGACATCGCCTGGCTCTGCACCTTCCTGTGCAGCGACATGGGCGCGTGGATCACCGGGCAGGACATCGCGGTGGACGGAGGAACCTCATGGCATTGAGCGGGGATAGTTCAGCGGGGGCCGAACTCGACCGGCGGCGCCACCAGCTGGCCGAGGAAGGCTGGTGCGTGCTGCCCGACGTGCTGACGCCGGACGAGGCGGCCGAGGCGCTCGCCCATGTCTGGGGGGTGATCGAAGCGAACCGCAAAGCCGGCATCGCCACCGACCTGACCGGGATCGACCCCAATGACCGCAATGTCCGCGCGCTCAACCTGATCGAGGCCGACGCCTTCTTCCGCGAGCTGGTGCGTCATCCCACCGCGCTCGACTGGGTGGCGCGCACGGTGGGACCCGATTTCTGCATCTCCAACTTCACCGCGAACATCGCGCTGCCCGGATCGGGATCGATGCCGGTCCATTCGGACCAGAGCTTCGTCGCGCCCGAGCCCTGGGCGCAACCCTGGTCGGTCAACATCATCTGGTGCCTGAGCGACGTCCATGCCGACAATGGCGCCACCCTGTTCATTCCCGGCAGCCACAAGTGGCGCCACCGCAGCGAGGTGCCCGCCGACGCCAGGGCGCGGCTGATCCCGTTCGAGGCGAAGGCCGGGTCGATCGTGGTGATGGAGGGGCGGGTGTGGCACACCTCGGGCGCCAACATCACCGCCGACGAGGAGCGCTGCTGCCTGTTCGGCTATTATTCGGCCAGCTTCCTGCGCGCGCAGGTCAACTGGAACGTCGCGCTGTCCGAGCCGGTGAAGGCAGGCATGGACGCGGCGATGCGCGCCTGGCTGGGGCTCGACCTGTTGCCGAACTTCCCGGCCAGCTTCACCATTTCGGACGGGCTCGACAGCTTCGCCGCCGCTTCCGCCAAGGAGACCATCGCATGACGACCCAACAGGCCCCGATCGGTTCGGGCTTCGGGGTGGAAAGCACCGCCGCCGAGGTGATGGCGGGGCGCGACTTGAGCGGCCAGGTCGCGATCGTCACCGGCGGCTATGACGGGCTCGGCCTCGTCACCGCCCGCGCACTGGCCGAAGCGGGGGCGCAGGTGATCGTGCCGGTGCGCAGCCCCGAAAAGGCCGCCGCGACGATCCCCACCGGGCTCGGCATCGCCACCGCGCCGATGGACCTGATGGACCCCGGCTCGATCGACGCCTTTGCCGAGACCTTCCTGGCCTCGGGCCGGCCGCTCCACCTGCTGATCGCCAATGCCGGGATCATGGCCTGCCCGCTGACCCGCGACGCGCGCGGCTTTGAGGCGCAATTCTCGACCAACCATCTCGGCCATTTCCAGCTGGCGCAGCGGCTGCGCCCCGCGCTGGAACGGGCACAGGGCGCGCGCGTGGTGGCGCTGTCGTCGCGCGGCCACCAGCGCGCCAACATCGACTTCGACGACTGGAATTTCGAGCGGCGCGCTTATGAGCCCTGGACCGCTTATGGCCAGTCGAAGACCGCAAACGTCCTGTTCGCGGTCCATCTCGACCGGATCGGCCAGGGCGACGGCATCCGCGCCTTCGCGGTCCACCCCGGCGGGATCATCACCAACCTCGCCAAGCATATGTCAAAGGAAGCCCAGCTCCAGATGGGCGCGATCACCGCCGACGGCACCCCGGTGATCGATCCCTCGCGCAACCTGAAAACCCTGGAGCAGGGCGCCGCCACCACGCTGTGGGCCGCCACCAGCCCGCAGCTCGACGGCCAGGGCGGGGTCTATTGCGAGAATGGCGACATCGCCGCGCTGGTCGAGCAGGACAGCCTGAACGGGGTGCGCCCCTATGCGATCGATCCGGTCGCGGCCGAGCGGCTATGGGGGTTGAGCGAGCGGTTGACCGCCTAATTCCTCCCCGGAACGGGGAGGGGGACCGCCGTAGGCGGTGGAGGGGAGGAGGGGAGAAGCCCCTCCACCGCGCTTTGCGCGGTCCCCCTCCCCTGCAAAGGCAGGGGAGGAATTAGGAATTCCCCCCCACCACCGCCTCATAGGCCGCCGTCAGCCGCGCCAGCACGCTCTCATGCCCCTCGGGCAGCGGCGCCCCCAGATGGGCGTGGCGCAGCTCGGCCATGAAGTCGGCGATTAGCGTCGCGCCGCCCTCCTCCATCAGTTGCTGGCGGATCGCGAGGTCGGGGGTGGTGGGCAGGTGCTTGCGCCCCCACGTTCCCATCGCGACAAGCAGCGGCAACAGCTCGATCCCCGCCTCGGTGAGACTGTAGAGCGCCTTCTGCTTGTGGCCGGGCACCTCGCTGCGGGTGAGCACGCCCTTCTGGACGAGGCGCTTGAGCCGGTCGGCGAGGATGTTCGAGGCGATCCCCTCCTCCGACCCGCCGAGCAGTTCGCGGAAATGGCGGCGGTTGCCGAAGATGATATCGCGGATGACGATCAGGCTCCAGCGATCGCCCAGCACTTCGAGCGTCAGGTTGATCGGGCAGCCGGAACGGATCGTCGTCATCGCCGGTTGCAGATTACAAGCAGTCCTGAGGATCGACAAGCGCGGGCGGTCAGCGCGCTTCCTTGCGCCGGCTGAGCGCGGCGATGCACGAGGCACGGTCGATATCCTCGCCGCTGGGCAGGCGCGCGTCGACATGGGTGACGACCGGCTCGCGCCCCGCCGCGGGCGGATAGAGATAGGCATCGAGCACGCAGACGCCGCTGGCATATTGCAGCTTGCGCGCCGGCTCCTCGCGCACATCCTGGTCGGGGGTGCCGAACAGGCTGATCAGCGCGCGGGCGTCGCGCCCCAGCACCCGGTCGAGCCCCGCCTCGCTGCGGCTGGGCGGGGCGGGCGTGGAGACCACCGGCACCTGTCCGGTCGGCGCGCAGGCGGGCAGCAGCGCGAGGAGGGCCAGCGGAGACAGGCGAAGCTTGATCATGCCCGCCCGCACAGCATTGTGTAGACCAAAGCGCAAGCCCGTCTGCGCCAGCCGGCTTTGCGAGAGCGCCCGTCTTCGGCTAGGAGCGCGCCCATGGATTCCCCTCCCCGCTACGACGTGGTCGCGATCGGCAATGCGCTGGTCGACGTGCTCTGCCACAAGGATGACGACTTCATCGCCGCCCAGGGCCTGGCGCGCGGCATGATGCAGCCGATCGAGCCCGATCGCGCGGTGCTGCTGCATGAGGCGATGGGCCAGTGCGAGGAGGTGTGCGGCGGCTCCTCGGCTAACAGCCTGGCGGCGATGGCACGGCTGGGCCTCAGGCTCGCCTTCGTCGGCCAGGTCGGCGACGACCGGCTGGGGCGGCTGTTCGCGAGCGACATGGCGGCGAGCGGGATCGATTTCCCGCTGGCGCCGATCGACACCCCCACCGGCCGCTGCCTGATCATCGTCAGCCCCGATGGCCACCGCACGATGAACACCGCGATCGGCGCATCCGAATATCTGCCCGCCGACGCCTTCGACGCCTCGATCGCGGCCGAGACCGCGATCCTCTATCTCGAAGGCTATATGTGGCGCACGCCCGAGCCGCGCGCCGCATCGCTGCGCGCGCTGGAGGTGGCTCGCGCCGCCGGGCGGCGCACCGCCTTCACCCTGTCGTCCGAATATTGCGTGCGCCAGTTTCGCGACGAGTTCGTCGACATGCTCGATCGCGGACTGATCGACATCCTCCTCGCCAATGAGGGCGAGATCGCCGAGCTGAGCGGGCTGCCCGATTTCGAGGACGGGGTCGCCTGGGCCGCCGCGCGGGTGAAGCTGCTGGTGCCGACCCGGGGCCCCTCGGGCGCGATCGCGATCGAGGATGGACGCCGTTACGAGAGCCCGGCCGAGCCGCAGGGCCCGATCATCGACACCACCGGCGCGGGCGACCTGTTCGCCGCCGGGCTGCTCGCCGGCATCGCGCAGGGCCGCGACCTCCCCACCGCTCTCCGGATGGGATCGATCGCGGCGGGCCGCATCATCAGCGAGATGGGCCCGCGCCTGCAGAAGGGCGAGGATCTCGCCGCGCTGATCGAGGGCCGGCTGGCCAGATAAGCGATCGCCCCGGTTTTGGGCCGGGGCGATGCTGCTTCCTGGATTACTGGACCGGCGGAACCGCTGGCGGGGGCACGTCCTCGTCGGTCTCGTGGACCTCGACGATGCCGCGGCCGAGATTGCTCTTCCGGTAGCCGTAGAGATAATAGACCACCAGGCCGACCACCGCCCAGCCGAAGAACAGGCTGATCGTGTAGAAGGACAGGCTGAAGAACAGGTAGACGCAGCCGATCACCGCGATCGGAGCGACCAGCGCCACCGCCGGGGTGCGGAAGGGACGGTTGCGGCCCGGATCGGTCTTGCGCAGCACCAGCACCGCGATCGACACCGCCGCGAAGGCGAACAGCGTGCCCGAGTTCGAGATGTCGGCGAGCGCGCCCACCGGGAACAGCGCCGCGAACAGCGAGACGAAGATGCCGGTCATGATCGTCACCACATGCGGCGTCTTGTAGCGCGGATGGACCTTGGCGAAGGCCGCGGGCAGCAGGCCGTCGCGGCTCATCACGAAGAAGATGCGGGTCTGGCCGAACATCATCATCAGGATGACCGAGGGCAGCGCCAGGCCGGCGGCAAGACCCAGCAGGTTGCCGATCTCCTTGTAGCCGATCTCGCGCAGCGTCCAGGCCAGCGCCTCCTTCGAGCAGACCACCTTGGCATCGCCGATCGCCGAGCAGGCGGCGGCGAGCTGGGGCGAGCCGGTGGGGATGGCGGCGCCCGAGGCGTCGAGCATCGGCTGGGCGCCGACCCCGCCGATCACGCCGGCGGCGACGAGCATGTAGAAGATCGTGCAGATGGCGAGCGAGCCGATCAGGCCGATCGGCATGTTGCGCTGGGGATCCTTGGTCTCCTCGGCCGCGGTCGAGACCGCGTCGAAGCCGACATAGGCGAAGAAGATCGACGCCGCCGCCGCCGAGATGCCGGCAAAGCCGAGCGGGGCGAAGGGATCGAAATTGTTCATGTTCATCACCGGCAGCGCCAGCACGACGAACAGGCTGAGCGCACCGATCTTGATCGCGACGAGGATCGCGTTGACGGTGGCGCTCTCCTTGGTGCCGAGCACCAGCAGCCAGGTGACGAGCAGCGCGACGATCATCGCCGGGATGTTGATGATCCCGCCGTCGATCGGGCCGAGGATCAGCGCCTTGGGCACGGTTATGCCCGTCAGGGATTGGAACAGGCCGACGACATAGCCCGACCATCCGACCGAGACGGCGCCCGCCGCGATCGCATATTCGAGGACGAGCGCCCAGCCGACCATCCAGGCGATCAGCTCGCCCATCACGGCATAGCTATAGGTGTAGGCCGAGCCCGAGACCGGCACCATCGCCGCCATCTCGGCATAGCAGAGCGCCGCCACCGCGCAGACGAAGCCGGCGATGACGAAGGCGAGCATCATGCCGGGGCCCGCCTTCTGGGCGGCCTCGGCGGTGAGGACGAAGATACCGGTGCCGATGATGCCGCCAATGCCCAGCATGGTCAGCTGGAAGGGGCCCAAGGAGCGGTGCAGCGACTTCTTGGCTGCGGTGGCGAGAATGGCGTCGAGTGGCTTTACACGCCCGAAGATCATGCGGAATTCCCTTTTCCGGCCGGGCGCTATGCTCTCGGCCGATCATGGGGGTGGGAGCCTAGCCGCTAATTCGCGGCGCGCAATAGAATTGCTTGGGCCGGGTAAACTTGGACCGACGCTCCATCACCATCCCTCCGTGAAAGTCACCACGAAGAGCATTACGGCGATGACCATCACCGTGGATGCGATATCCACCCAATAGCGAACCGGGTTGTGTCGATGGGTGATATCCTCGGCGAACGGGGAGTGATCCGGAATTCGTCCGCTGTGTATCTTGAAGACCAGAAAAGCGAGCATCCCCGCAAGAAAGAGCAGCAGCATGCCGCCCTATCCGCGCGGCGCCGGGATCATCTCGCGGAACTGGCGGCCGCCGAAGATGTGGACGTGGAGGTGCGGCACCTCCTGGTGGCCATGGCCGCCGATGTTCGCGAGCAGGCGATAGCCGGGCTCGACCAGCCCCGCCTCGCGCGCGACATGGCCGACCGCGCGGATGAAACCCGCCACCTCGGCATCCGACGCCTTGGCGCTGAAATCGTCCCACGAGACATAGCGCCCCTTGGGGATCACCAGCAGATGCACCGGCGCCTGCGGGTTGATGTCGTGGAAGGCGAGCGCCCACTCGTCCTCATAGACGGTCTTCGACGGCAGTTCGCCGCGCAGGATGCGCGCGAAGATATTGCCGTCGTCATAGGGCTGGGTCGCGTCGATCGGCATGCTCGTCTCCAACACCCGGAACGTCATTCCAGCGAAAGCTGGAATCTCGCTTCTTCTATTCCCCGCCACCGGGCCAAAGGCAGGGAGATCCCGGCTTTCGCCGGGATGACGGAATCAGACCTTCGGCCGCGCCGCCTTCTCCGCCAGGCCCGAAGTCCCCTCGCGCCGGTCGAGCTCGGCGAGCACGTCGGCGAAGGGCACACCGGCTTCGGCGAGCAGCACGAACAGGTGGAAGATCAGGTCGGCGGCCTCGCCGGTGACGCCCTTCGGGTCGCCCGCCATCGCGGCGATCACCGTCTCCACCGCCTCCTCGCCCAGCTTCTGGGCGATCTTGGGCATGCCCTTCGCGAACAGCGAGGCGACATAGGAGGTGGAGGCATCGGCGCCACGGCGGGCGGCGATGGTCGATTCGAGCTGGTCGAGGGTGCCGGTCATGCCGCGCTTGAAGCCTGCCGGGGCGGACAGGTCAATTCCCAAAAACAAGACCCCGCGCGCCATCCATCGAAGGGTGCGATGGAGGGCGCGCGGGGCCGATTACGCAGAGCAACGCTACAGGGGAATGAACAACCAAAACGCTACGAACTGGGACGCAAACCAAACAATATACGCAACCTAGGGTTCACGGCGCTTCCGGCTCGCCAGGCGCCCCACCAGCACGCCCACGATCGCCACAAGGAAGAGCACCAAAGCACTCGGCTGGGGGACATCCCGCAGCCACTGCGAAACCACGTCCAGCTGCGCCCAGGCGGGAGAGGAGATCGCAACGGCGGCGATAATCGCAGTTACCCCCCGGATTGCGGCACGCACCATGGATCGATCCTTTCCACCCGCCCCCCGAATGGCGAGCTGAAACGCGGTTTCACAATTAACTATGCGAGAAGCGTGCCAGACTCGATCCGGCCCCATTTTCCGGGCTCCGGCTGCCCGATCGCGGCAGCACCCCGGCAGAATGTGTAAAGATAGCCGACGCTTATGACGCGGGAAAGACCCCGATCCGGGGAATGGATCGAGGCCTTTCAATAGGTTGGCACCAATGGCCGAGGATCAGAACTCGGCCCAGTCGTCGTCGTTGCGCAGCGCCAGATTGCCCATCACCGCCGGGCGGCTGGCGGCCGGCGCAACCTTGCGAAAGGCCGTGGGCTGGGGCGCGTGGGCAGCGGGACGCGGGGCACCGCGCAGCTGGAAGCGGGCGACCAAAGCGGCGAGATTGTCGGCCTCGTCGGCGAGCTGGCGGACCGAGGCGGTGCTCTCCTCCACCATCGCGGCGTTCTGCTGGGTCACGCCGTCCATGCCCGACATGATCTGGTTGGTGCCCGACAGCTTGATCGCCTGCTGGCTGGAGCTCTCGCTGATCCCCGAGACGATGTCGGTGATCTCGCGGATGCGGGTGCCGATATTGGCGAAGGCCTCGCCCGCTTCGCGCACCAGCTCCACGCCCGAGACGATCTCGGTGGTGCTGGCATCGATCAGGCGGCGGATGTCGGCGGCCGATTCAGCCGACCGCTGGGCGAGCGCGCGGACTTCGGAGGCGACCACCGCGAAGCCCTTGCCGGCCTCGCCGGCGCGCGCCGCCTCGACACCGGCGTTGAGCGCAAGCAGGTTGGTCTGGAAGGTCAGCGCGTCGATCGCCGAGATGATCTGGCCGATCTCGGCGCTCACCTTCTCGATCCGCGCCATCGCGTCGACCGCGCGCTGCACGGTCTCGCCGCCCGAATCGGCCTGGGTGACCGCGGCGCGGACGAATTCATTGGCCTGGGCGGTGCGCGCCGAGGTCGAATCGACCGCGGCGGTGACGTCGGCGATCGTCTCGACCGTCGCCGCCAGCTCGACCGCGTGGTGCTCCGAGCGCTGGGCGAGGTCGGTGGTGGCGCGGCTGATCTCCGACGCGCCGGCATGGATGGTGCCGGCCGAGCGGGCGACCCCCGCCATCGCGTCGTGGAGCGCGCCGATGGTGCGGTTGAAATCGTCGCGCAGCTTCTCATAGCCGGCGCCCAGCGGCGGCAGCGCCACCTTCAGGTCGCCATCGGCCAGGCGCTGCAGGCTGCCGCCGACCACGTCGAGCATGTGGCGCAGCGACTGTTCGGCCTGTTCGCGTTCGAGGCTGGCGTCGCGCAGCTTCACCGCCGCGCGCGACAGGTCGCCGATCGCGTCGTCGCGGCCGGCATGCTCGATCGAGACGTCGTAGCGGCCATGGGTGATGCCGGTCATCATGCCGCTCACCTCGCCCAGCTCCTGGCTGACGGTGGAGCGGATCGACCGCGAGATCAGATAAGCGAGCAGGCCGCCGAGCAGCGCGATCAGCGCGGTCACGGCCATGGTGATGAAGGCGACGAGCATCTGCTTCTCGGCCATCGCCTTCGAGCGCTCGATGATCGGGGTGCGGACATCCTCGATCGAATTGTCGACGTCGTTGCCGGCGGCCATGATCTTCACCAGCTGCTCGGCCGGCGGGCTGGCGCCGTCGGTGACGGCGTGGACCGCCTCGACATAGGCGGCCTGGGCGGCGGCGACCTTGTCGAGCCGCGCCTTGTCGGTGGCGTCGAAGCTGGCCTGGGCGGCCGAGATCGACTTCGCCATGTCGCCGATATTGCCCTCGACATCGGCCTTGGTCTCGTCGGTCGCCATCAGCGCGTGGCGGAACACGTCGCGCTCCAGCGAAGCGAAGTCCTTTTCGAGCAGCGCGGCGGTGAGCGCCTGGTCGCCGATGCGATTGTCTTCCTTGATCATGTCGAGGCTGAGCAGCGAGCCGCCGACGATGGCGACCGCGATCAGCAGGCCGGAGACCAGCGTCGCGCGCGTCTGCAGCGACAGTCGGGCATCGAGCGAGCGATGGCTCACCCAGCGTTCGATACGACCGGAAGCTTGCGACACGAATGGATTCTCCCAACTGGCTACAGCCTGCCGGGGTGAGGCGAATCCGGTTAAAGACGCGCTAACGATAAGGGGTTTCCCGAGGGTCTTAGACTAAAGTCGAACGCCCACGAAAAAGGGGCCGGAATTGCTTCCGGCCCCCTTCTCTGTTCGATGATGCGGCGATCAGGCGCCGGCAACCTCGGCGAGGTCGATCTTGACGCCCGGGCCCATGGTCGAGCTGACCGCGGCCTTGCGCAGATACTTGCCCTTGGCGCCGGTCGGCTTCGCCTTGACGATCGCGTCGACGAAAGCGTCGAAATTGGCGCGAAGGTCTTCGGCCGGGAAGCTCGCCTTGCCGATGCCCGAGTGGATGATGCCGGCCTTCTCGACGCGGAACTCCACCTGGCCGCCCTTGGCCGCCTTGACGGCTTCGGCGACGTTCATGGTGACGGTGCCGAGCTTCGGGTTCGGCATCAGGCCCTTCGGACCCAGGATCTTACCCAGGCGGCCGACGAGGCCCATCATGTCCGGGGTCGCGATGCAGCGGTCGAAATCGACGGTGCCGCCCTGGATCGTCTCCAGCAGGTCTTCCGCACCGACAACCTCGGCACCAGCGGCCTTGGCTTCGTCGGCCTTGGCGCCGCGGGCGAACACGCCGACGCGGACGTCCTTGCCGGTGCCCTTGGGCAGGGTCACGACGCCGCGGACCATCTGGTCGGCGTGGCGCGGATCGACACCCAGGTTCAGCGCGAGCTCGATCGTCTCGTCGAACTTCGAGGTGGCGTTCGCCTTGGCGAGCGCGATCGCGGCATCGACGTCATACAGCTTGTTGGCGTCGACCGACGAGGCCTGGTTCTTCTGCTTCTTGCTGAGCTTGGCCATGATATCAGCCCTCCACCACTTCGAGGCCCATCGCGCGGGCGCTGCCTTCGATGATGCGGGTCGCCGCCTCGATGTCGTTGGCGTTGAGATCCTTCATCTTCATTTCGGCGATCTGGCTCAGCTGCGAGCGCTTGATCTTGCCAGCGACGACCTTGCCCGGCTCCTTCGAGCCCGACTTCAGGTTGACGGCCTTCTTGATGAGGTAGGTGGCCGGCGGCGTCTTGGTGACGAAGCTGAACGAACGGTCCGCATAGACGGTGATGATCGTGGGAAGCGGCGTGCCGACTTCCTGGTCACCGGTCTGGGCGTTGAACGCCTTGCAGAAGTCCATGATGTTCACGCCACGCTGACCGAGCGCGGGGCCGATCGGCGGCGACGGATTCGCCTTTCCAGCGGGCACCTGGAGCTTGATATAGCCCGTAATCTTCTTTGCCATGTTTCACTCTCTTTCAAGTTTAGCGGTCCATGCGGCGCCCTCTTTCGAGTTTGCCTCCCGCAAGCTTGGTGCCTCGAAGGCACCTATCCCGGTTTCAACCGGAACCTCTTAAAATCGTCATGCTGGACTTGATCCAGCATCCAGAACCGCAACGTAACGTCTCTGGATCCTGACTTCCGTCAGGATGACGGCCCTTTTCAGGCCCTTACTTGACCCGCTCGACCTGCTCGAACTCGAGCTCGACCGGGGTCGCGCGGCCGAAGATCGACACCGACACCTTGACCCGGCTGCGGTCGAAGTCGAGTTCCTCGACGACGCCGTTGAAGCTGGCGAACGGACCGTCGAGCACCTTGACCTGGTCGCCGATCTCGTAATCGACCTTGAGCCTGGTCTTCGGCGCGGCGGCGGCGGCTTCCTCCTTGGTGTTGAGGATGCGCGCGGCTTCCGCCTCGCTGATCGGCTGCGGCTTGCCCGAGGACCCGAGGAAGCCCGTCACCTTCGGCGTGTTCTTCACCAGGTGATAGACATCGTCGTTCATGCTGAGCTTGGCCAGCACATAGCCCGGGAAGAATTTCCGGTCCGACGTGATCTTCTTGCCGCGGCGCACCTCGGTGACCTTCTCGGTCGGCACCTCGACCGCCTCGACGAGCTGCTCGAGGCCAAGACGCGCGGCGTCGGCGAGGATGGCTTCCTTCACCTTGTTCTCGAAGCCCGAATAGGCGTGAATGATGTACCAGCGCGACATGAACGCCAACGTCTCCGTTTTTTAGCCGAGCAGCGAGAGCAGGAACTTCACGATCGACGCGAAGAGCTGATCGATGCCGAAGAAGAACACGCCCAGCAGCAGGGTCATGATTCCGACCATGATCGTGGTCGTGATCGTTTCCCTGCGGGTCGGCCAGACCACTTTCTTGGTCTCGGCCTTGACCTGGTTGATGAACTCACCGGGTGAAGTCTTCGCCACCTGTTCAGCCTATCCTGCCGGGATTCGCCATCCCGGAAAAACCACTTCAAACAACGACACGAGGCCTCGGCCCGCTGTTTCGGCCTTACGGCCGGCGGACCTGACCTCGTCTCGTTTCTCGAACCCATCGGCCGTACCGACCATCCCTTGAGATGGCAGGAGTGGAGGGACTCGAACCCACGGCCCTCGGTTTTGGAGACCGATGCTCTACCAACTGAGCTACACTCCTCCGGGTCCGAGACGGCGGCACATAGCGGTGGTGACGGGGGAGCGCAAGGGGTAGGCGGGCGCTTAGATCACTGGTCTTTCGGGGCTTTCGGGTGCCACGCCGCCGAATCGGCGCGCCCAGGGGGCAAAAGATGCGGCGCGAAGGCCGAATCGCCACCCGCCCTATTTTTCAAACTCGACCTTGTCGGGGTCGACGTCCCAATAGGCGCCGCCCGCGCCATTGGTGCGGAAGGCGATCGGCACGCGCACCTTGTGGCCACACGGCTCGAACACCCACAGCTCGCTCCACGAGCCCTTCAACCGCAGGCCATATTGGCTGGGCGACAGATCGGCGCTGGTGTCGGTCACCTTCACCGAGACCGGGGTCAGGTCGCGCGGCTGGCATTGCGGGTCGGCGCTGCGCAGCTTCTCGGCGGTGGCCGACACGGTCGAGCGCAGCGCCTCGCGCGACAAGGTGGGCCAGGCCAGGGTCTCGCCCTGCCCCGCGAAGATGCCCTTCAGTTGGTTGTCGGGGGTGCGCAGCAGCAGCACCCGGGTGGGGTCGGCCGGCGGGCAGTCCGCAAGCGTGACCGAGACCAGCCAGCCATTCTCGATCTGGCCGTTGACGATCATCGCCATGACCATCCCGTCGAGCGTGACCGGCTCGAGCTTGCCGAGGCTGATCTTGGTGGGCTGGCAGCGCCCGCGCATCTTGACGTCGATCGCCACCGCGCTGCCCACCGCACGAGCCAGCGGCTCGCCGTCGGGCAGCGGCTTGCGGTTGATCTCCTCGACATCGCGCTGGAACTGCGCGGGATCGCCGAGCGGGTCGATGGCGTGGGCGGCGGTGGCGAAAAGCGCCAGCCCCACCGCCAGGAAAGCCTGCAACCGCCCGATCATGCCCCACCTCGCCAGAAAAACAGCGTCATGCTGAACGCATAAGGCATATTGCCTCAGGCGGCGATGTCGTAGCCCTGGATCTCACCCGAGAGATAGAGGTTGCGGGCCTTGGCGCGGCTCAGCTTGCCCGAGCTGGTCTTGGGCAGGGTGCGCGGCGGCACCAGCTCGACGACGCAGTGCATGCCAGTGATCGCGCGGACCTTCTCGCGGATCTGGTCGCGCAGCCGGGCGCGCTCCTCGGGGTCCGAGGTGCGGCACTGGACGAGCACGGCGGGAGTCTCCTCCCCGCCCGGGGTGGTGATCGCGAAGGCGGCGATGTCGCCCGCCTTGAAGCCCGGCAGCTGCTCCACGGCCCATTCGATGTCCTGGGGCCAGTGGTTCTTGCCGTTGATGATGATCATGTCCTTGGCGCGGCCGACGATGTAGATGTAGCCGCCCGATATATAGGCCATGTCGCCGGTATCGAGCCAGCCATCGGCCATGCAGGCGTCGGTCGCCTCCTGGTCGCGGAAATAGCCGGTCATGATCGACGGGCCCTTGCACCACAGCTTGCCGATCATCTTCTCGGGCAGCACCGAGCCGTCCTCGTCGCGGATCTCGACGGTCATGTCGCGCACCGGCTTGCCGCAATTGACGATCGCGCGGAAACGGCGCGGGCGATCCTGATTATGGTCGCCGCCCGACAGCTGGGTCTCCTCGACCAGCTCGACGACGATGCCCTCGCCCGGGGGCATGATCGACACCGCCAGGGTTGCCTCGGCCAGGCCGTAGCTGGGCAGGAAGGCGCTGGCCTTGAAGCCGGCCTCGGCAAAGGCGTCGACGAAGGCCTGCATCACGTCGGGGCGGATCATGTCGGCGCCGTTGCCGGCGAGCCGCCAGCGCGACAGGTCGAAGCGGTCCGAGGCCTTGGTCTGGCTCGACATGCGACGCGCGCAGATGTCGTAGCCGAAGGTCGGCGAATAGCTGATCGAGGTGCCTTCGTTGCGGCTGATCAGGTCGAGCCAGGCGAGCGGACGGCGGGCGAAGTCCTCGGTCTTCAGATAGTCGGTCGAGACCTGGTTGGCGACCGGCGACAGGAAGCAGCCGACCAGCCCCATGTCATGATACCAGGGCAGCCAGCTGATGCAGCGGTCGCCCGGTTCGAGCAGCATGCCGTGCGAATGCGCGGCGAGATTGTTGAGCAGCGCGTGGTGGGTGACCGCCACGCCATGCGGGAAGCGGGTCGAGCCGCTCGAATATTGCAGATAGGCGACGTCGTCGGGCGAGGCCTGGGGCAGCGGGCCGGCGGGCGCGGCGCGCGTCTCGAACGCCTCGTAGCTCAGCGGCTCGACACCGCGCAGCTTCGCCGCGGCGGTCGCCATCTCGGCCAGTTCCTCGGGGAAGAAGAGCAGCTTCGGATCCGAGCTGCCGAGCTGGACGGCGAGCTGGTCGATATAGCTGTCCTTGCCGCCGAACGAGGTGGGCAGCGGCAACGGCACCGGCCAGGCGCCGGCATAGACCGCGCCGAAGAACAGCGCCGCGAAATGGACGCCGGTCTCGGCGATCAGGGCGATGCGATCGCCGGGCAGGATGCCGGCGGCGATCAGACGATGCGCATTGGCGAGCGCGTCGCGACGCAGCTCGGCATAGGGATAGGGCGTGGTCAGCGTCCCGCGGGCGTCATGGAAATTGAGGCCGCGAGTACCCGTGGCGGCATAGTCCAGCGCCGCACCCAGCGTCTCGAAATCGGCGAAGCGGCGCGGCAGCGCATCCACTGTCGGCGTCGGCACCAATGCCATTCTCGTCTTTATCCCTTGTCCTTTGCGATGCGGATGGCCCGTCGCACAACGATACCCGGCGGGCAAGCCGGCTCATTCGACCAGCCTTCTCGCACCCCCGCGTTCAAAATCCGGCCCGACTGTGGCACAATCATGGCGCATGCCACGATCCCCCCGCCCCTCTTCCTCCCGCCCCCCCTCGTCCCGCAGGGCGCCGCCGCCCTATGACTCCGCCACGCTGGAGCGCGCCGCGCTCGATTATGCTGCGCGCTACGCGACTACGCGCGCGAAGTTGACCGCCTATCTGCGCCGCAAGCTGCGCGAGCGGGGCTGGGACGGGGACGGCGCGCCGCCGGTCGAGGCGCTGGTCGCGCGCTTCGCCGAGCGCGGCTATGTTGACGACCGGGGCTTCGCCGCGGCCCGAACCGACGCGCTGCTGCGGCGCGGCTATGGCGGGCGGCGGATCGACAGCGCGCTGCGCGCCGCCGGGATCGACGCCGATGTCGCGGGGGCGATGACCGAGCGGATCGACGGCGAGGCCGAGGCCGCGGCGATGCGCTATGCCCGGCGCAAGCGGATCGGGCCCTACGCCGCCCCCGAAACGACCGTCGACCGCGCCATGAGGAGCCGCTGGGTGGCCGCGATGGCGCGCGCGGGCCATGCGATGGACGTGGCGCTGCGCGTGCTCGACATGGACATCGACATGTTGGAAAATTCGGTCGATTATGGAACAATCGGTGTTGACAGCCCTGACTCGTAAGCGCTTCGTTTCAGCGAAACGCTGTGGTAGAACCTGTCGGAGGCAGCGGGTGTATCGGCAATGAATGACAAGTCTGTTGCGTCTGTAACGTTGCGCGACGTTAGCCTGGATAGCGAACAGGAACGCGTAACGATGTCTACAGGCGAGCCTGCCGAGACCGTGGTGGGGGCGGTCAAATGGTTCGACGCCACCCGGGGTTTCGGTTTCATCGCCAGCGATGGCGACAAGGGGGATGTTCTCGTTCACTTCTCGGTGCTGCGCGACCATGGTCGTCGCACGCTGCCCGAGGGCGCGCGCGTGGCGTGCGAGGTGGTGGCGCGTGATCGCGGCCTGCAGGCCCGTCGCATCCTCGCCATCGACCTGTCGACCGCCACCGGCCCCGATCCCGACCTGATCGCCAAGCGCAACGCCGACCGGGTCGACCCGATCCAGCTGGTCGACGAGGCGGGCGCCCCCGAGGCGGTGACCGTGAAATGGTTCAACCGGCTGAAGGGCTATGGCTTCGTCGTCCGCGACGGCGACGTGCAGGACATCTTCGTCCATATGGAAACGGTGCGCCGCGCCGGCCTGTCCGACCTGCTGCCCGAGATGCGGATGAAGGCGCGGATCGCCGAGGGGCGCAAGGGCCCGCTCGCCGTGGAACTGATCACCGACTGACCATGACCCCGACATTCCGGTTGCTGGGCGCGATCGCGCCCCTCGCCCTCGCGCTGGCGGCCTGTGCCCCCGGCGCTTCGACCCCGGCCAATGCGGCAGCCAACAGCGCCGCCGCCGAGCCCGGCGCGGCGCTCGCTCCGCTGTCGATCGAAACCGCCAAGGGTCCGGTTCGCTTCCAGGTCGAGGTGGCGCGCACCCAGGACGAGCAGGCGCGCGGGCTGATGTACCGCACCAGCCTGCCCGATCATGGCGGCATGATCTTCCCGATGCGCCCCCCGCGCGAGGCGAGCTTCTGGATGAAGAACACGCTGATCCCGCTCGACATGATCTTCATCCGCGCCGACGGCACGATCGCGCGCATCGCCGCCAACACCGTGCCGCAGGACCTGAGCCCCGTCTCCTCGGGCGAGCCGGTCGCCGCGGTGCTTGAGATCGTCGGTGGCGGCGCCGAGCAATATGGCATCGCCGAGGGCGACAAGGTGGCGTGGAAGGATAAGTAAGACCTTCTTCGTCATGCTGAACTTGTTTCAGCATCCACCAGGCCGGGAGCGCTGGTGGTCGAAGACAGCACGAGGCCGTCATTGCACTCTCTTGGACAGGTCGTGCGGCTGGGTGGATGCTGAAACAAGTTCAGCATGACAGAGTATATGGGTCAGACGCTAAACGGTTGCCCCTCCCCAGCGCACACGCTAAGCGAAACTCCATGCTCAAGAAGATCTTCACCTGGTGGGACGGCGCCACGATCGGCACCCTCCTGTTCAGCAAGCGGAACGGGACGCGGGTCGGCGAGGATGCGCTCGGCAACGTCTATTTCCAGGGCAGCCAGATGGCCGACGGCCGCGAGCGCCGCTGGGTGATCTATTCCGGCCCGAACGACGCCAGCCGGGTGCCCGCCGAATGGCATGGCTGGCTGCACCACAGCACCGACCTCACCCCCGACCAGATGCCGAGCCCGCGCACCTGGCAGAAGCCCGCGCTTCCCAATCTGACGGGTACCGAATCGGCCTATCGGCCGTCGGGCGCGCTGGAGAAGGGCGGCGTCCGTGCCGCCGCGACCGGCGATTATGAGGCATGGAGCCCGAACTGAGCCATGAAGTCGCTGCTGCGTGAGAATATCGGCGAGGCGCTGGTCGGCCTGTTCGTCATCGTCTTCGCGATCTGGTTCGTCTGGTTCGCCTGGGGCAAGACCGGCGGCGGCGACAAGCCCGGCGCGGTCCATGTCGTGGCGCTCTTCCCCAATTCCACCGGCATCAACGTCGGCAGCGACGTCCGCGTCGCCGGCATGAAGGTCGGCACCGTCACCTCGCAGGAACTCGATCCGCAGAGCTTCCAGGTCAAGGTGAAGCTGGCGCTCGACCCCAAGGTCAAGCTCCCCGCCGACAGCAGCGCCGCGATCACCTCCGAAGGCTTCCTCGGCGCCACCTTCATCGCGCTGATCCCGGGCGGCGAAACCGTGTCGCTCAAGGAAGGCGACACCATCGCCGACACCCAGGGCGCGATGGACCTGATGGGCATGGTCGGCCAGTTCATCAACAAGTCGGACAGCTCCGCCCCCGCGTCCAAGGAAGCGGCCCAGCCGTGAAGCGCCTGCTGCTGAGCGCTGTTGCGCTCGCGGTGTTGGGCGGCGGCATCGTCGCCTGGCAGGCGACCAGCCAGGAACAAGCCCCGATCGAGGCGGTCCAGTCCGACGAGCAGGTGACCGCGCCACCGGCGATGTCGCTGGGCGCCGCCGAGAGCGAAGCGGCGAGCGGCAACAGCAGCGAAGCCGCCCCCGCGCCGGTCGTCACCGAGAAGATTCCCGACAAGCCGCTGACCACCGAAGGCACGCCGATGGGCGAGCGGGTCGCGGTGCTGGGGCTGCTCAACAAGCGCAACGGCGAATCGCGCGACCTGAAGATGCGCCCCGGCCAGGCGATCCGGGTGGGCGACGTCGTCGTGCGCCTGCGCGCCTGCGAGACGACCGCCCCCTGGGAGGATCAGCAGCTGACCGGCGCCTTCACCCAGGTCGACGTGCGCGGCCGCGACGGCGCCTGGCGGCGGGTCTTCTCGGGCTGGCTGTACAAGGAATCGCCGTCGCTCAACGCGGTCGAGCACCCCGTCTACGACGTCTGGCCCAAGAGCTGCACGATGGTGCATCCCGATATCGGACCCGAGACGACCCGCATCTCGGGATCGGTGGCGCGCGCACCAAACGATTCGAGCGCGAAGAAGTCGGCCGGCGACCAGCCCGCGGCGCCCGCGCCCGGCACCCCGCCGGTGGTGACCCCGCCGCCGCCGCCGGCCACCACGCCGCCGGGCCCCAAGCCCAGCGCCGCGTCCAACAGCGCGACATAATCGTCGCGGCTCACCTCGATCGCGCCCAGCGACTGGAGGTGATCGGTGATGAACTGGCAGTCGAGCAGGCGGAAGCCGCCGGCGATCAGCCGCGCGACGAGCCAGGCGAGCGCGACCTTCGACGCGTTGCTCTCGCGGCTGAACATGCTCTCGCCGAAAAAGGCCCCGCCCAGCCGCACGCCGTAAAGGCCGCCCACCAGCCGCCCCTCGCGCCAGCATTCGACCGAATGGGCATGGCCGCGGCGGTGGAGATCGGCATAGGCGATCTCGATCGCGGGGTTGATCCAGGTGTCGGGGCGTTCCTCGGTCGACTCCGCGCATTGCGCGACCACGCCCGCGAAATCGCGGTCGACGGTGACGGTGAAGCGATCGGAGCGGATCGTCTTGGCCAGCGAGCGCGACAGGCGGAAACCGTCGAGGGGCAGGATGCCGCGCTTCTTGGGCTCGACCCAATAGACGTCGTCGGCGGCACGGCTGTCGGCCATCGGGAAGACCCCGATCGAATAAGCCCTGAGCAACAGGTCGGGATCGATCGCCTTCATCGCCGCAACACTCCGGGACCGACTATAGAGCGATTTCGCGGCGGAGGGAATCGCCTGCCGCGAAATCCCCTTTATTCGGCGGCCTTGTCGGCCTCGCGCTCGGCGCGCGCGGCTTCGAGGAACTGGCGCATGCAGCCGGTCTGGCCGCCGCTGCCATGCGGCGAGCAGCTGTTGGGCAGGCCCTTCTTGCTCACCATGTCGAGCGTGCGGGCGCGCTCGACCCAGCTCTGGGTCGCCGCCTGGGCGTCCTGCTGCTTCTTCCGCAGCTCCTTGGGGATGCGATAGCGCTCGCTCTCGGGCTGGCGCGCGCAGACGACGATCTCGTCATCGCGGCTGCGCGGGCAGGGATCGTCGCCGAACACTACCATCGTGCTGAAGCGCGGGGGCGTGTCGACCGGAACGGCCTGGGGCTCGGCGGCGTGGAGCGGCGCGGTGGCGACGAGCAGGAGGAGAGCGGCGGAGAGGCGTTTCATCGGGTCAGCTAACGCGCAAATGCCTTTCCTGGGGCTGAATATGTTCAATTCCTCCCCTGCCTTTGCAGGGGAGGGGGACCGTCCGCGCTAGCGGATGGTGGAGGGGCCTCTACCAGCGTCGGGCTGCCCCTCCACCGCCTTCGGCGGTCCCCCTCCCCGTTCCGGGGAGGAATGGAAGGCCGTCAGTTCACCCTCGCGTCAGAACTTGATCCCGCACTTCTTGCCGTTGGCCTTGTCCTCGTCACAAGCCTTGCGGGCGAGTTCCTTGAAGCAGCCCGAGGCGCCGCTGGCGCCGCTCGCCGAGCAGCTCTGCGTGCCGCTGCGACCGACATATTCGAGGCTGGAGGCGCGATCGCCCCAGGTGTCGGTGGTCGGCTCGGTGCGGCGCAGCTCCTCGGGGATGCGATAGCGGTCGCCCTCGGGCTTGCGCTGACAGATCACGATCTCGTCGCCGTCGCTAGTGGGGCACTTGTCCTCACCGAAGATGGTCAGCACCCGCTGGGTGCGCTGGGCCTCCGCGGGCGCCGCCAGCGGCAGCGCCGCGGCCATGGCCGCGATGGCCCCCAGCGCCGGAAGGATGAAACGGGTGATGGTCATCGGCGCTGATCCTGTGCTGTTGGACGCTGCTTATATGTGGCGTGAAAGGCCGATGGCAATCCGGCAACCGAGCCGGATCGCCCCGGAAAGAAGCGGATAGGCAGGGGCCTGTTCGGCACCGGCCGCGATCGCGGTGTCGCGATGCTCGCGCTCTTCGGCGCGGAATTCCTCGATCAGCCCCGCCAGTTCGGGATCGCCGTCGCCGATCTCCTTCAGCTGCTCGCTATAATGGGCGTCGATCTCGGTCTCGACCGCGGCGGTGCACGCCATCGCCGCCTTGGGCCCGATCAGCGCGGTGGCGGCGCCCAGCGCGAAGCCGGCGACGTTCCAGATCGGCTGCAGCGCGGTGGGGCGTACCCCGCGCCGGGCCACCATCGCATCGAAGATCGCGCGGTGGCGCGCTTCCTGCTCGGCCATGCGCGCGACGGTGCGCGCCTCGCTGGAGCGCTGCCCCATCACCGCGAGCTGCCCCGCATAGATGCGGGTGGCGCCGAACTCGCCGGCCTGATCGACGCGGAGCATCGCCGCCCGCTGTTGCGGGTTGGCGACAGCCGAAGACGCCGCCCGCTGTTGCGGGTTGGCGGGAGCCTGGGGTTTCGTTTCCGCAGTCATTTGCGCCTCCAGAGGGCGATGATGCCGAGTCCGCCGAGGATCGAGACGATCGCGTTGAACCCCGCCAGCGAGATGCCGAACAGGGTCCATTGCGGCACGTCGCACTGGATCATCGGGGTGGCCATGATCTGGGCCATGATGTCGGCGGTCGAGCCGCCCTGGATCGGGGCCGAGCAGCGGGTGATGCCTTCCCACCAGCGATATTCGACCCCGGCGTGGAACACCCCGATCGCGCCGCTGACGAGGATCGCGGCGATCGCCAGCCCGACCAGCAGGCGGCCGATCTTCGGCGGCACGACGAAGGCGAGCAGCGCCAGCACGATCGCGGTGTAATGCGGCCAGCGCTGCCAGTGGCACATCTCGCAGGGGAAGAGCCCGCCGATATATTGCGAGCCCAGCGCCCCCGCCATCAGCGCCGCGGGGAGGAGCAGGGCGGCCAACCGGGCCTGAGCGAAACGGGTCATGGGGTGGATATAGCGGGGTAGCGATCGAAACTTAAGCCCCTCCCTGACAGGGAGGGGTTGGGGTGGGTCGCGAGCGAAGCGAGCGTCCTCGGTCGTGCCGTAGAACTCCGTCGAGGGGCGTCGAGCCCCTCGTCTTCGTCACCCACCCCCTGCCCCTCCCTTGAAAGGGAGGGGGGTCTTAGGGGGCCGTCTGATTGTGCCTTACTTCGCCCCGCGCTTGGCGCCGGCGAGCGCGGTGCGCAGCGCGGGCTGGCTCATGCGCGAGATGGTCTTCACCGCATAGTCGAGCTGGAAGTCCTCGATGCCCTGCTTCTTCAGCGCGTCCGAGGTCAGCTGGAAGCGCGGATCGGGCTTGCCGTCGTCCTCAAGCACCTTGTCGTCGACCTTGGCCTCGTTGATCAGGTGGCGGCGCAGGTCGGCCTCGCGCAGGCGCGGGCGATCCTTGTAGTCGGGGTCGCTGAGCTGCGGCACGATGATGTCGGGGCGGATGCCGCCTTCCTGCACCGAACGGCCCGACGGGGTGAAATAGCGTGCCGTGGTGAGCTTGAGCGCGGTGTCGTCCGACAGCTCGATCACGGTCTGCACCGATCCCTTGCCGAAGGTCCGCTCGCCCATCACCAGCGCGCGCTTCTGGTCCTGCAGCGCGCCCGCGACGATCTCCGCCGCCGAGGCCGAGCCGGCGTCGACGAGGACGATGATCGGCAGGCCATGGGCCAGGTCGGCCGGGCTGGAGGTGGCATAGCGACGCTCGATGTCGTTCTTCTCGCGGCCGCGCTGCGAGACGATCTCGCCGCGGTCGAGGAAGATGTCGGACACGTCGATCGCCTGATCGAGCAGGCCGCCCGGGTTCGAGCGCAGGTCGATGATATAGCCGAGCGGATCATGGCCGAGCGACTTCTGGACCCCCGCGATCGCCGCGCGCACCGCATCGCCGGTGTTCGAATTGACGAAGGTGTTGATGTTGATGACACCGACGCCGTCCTTGACCTCCCACTTGACCGGCTTGAGCTGGATCAGCTCGCGGGTCAGGCTGACGTCGAACGGCTTGTCGCGGCCGGGGCGCACGACGGTGATCAGGATCTTGGTGCCCGGCTTGCCGCGCATCTGATCGACCGCCTCGTCGAGCGTGCCGCCATAGAGCAGCTTGCCGTCGAGATGGGTGATATAGTCGCCGGTCTTCAGCCCGGCCTTCTGGGCGGGGGTGTCTTCCTGGGCGGTCATGATCTTGACCGCGCCGTCCTCCATGGTGACCGACAGGCCGAGGCCGCCATAGGCGCCCTGGGTCTGGGTGCGCATGTTCTGGCGGTCGCGCGCGTCGAGATAGGAGCTGTGGGGGTCGAGGCTGGCGAGCATGCCGTCGATCGCGCCCTTGATCAGGGTGCGGTCGTCGACCTTGTCGACATAGTCCGCGCGCACCCGCTCGAACACGCTCATGAACTGATCGAGTTCCTTGTAGGTGCTGACGTCGACCGCGCCGATGGCGGGAGCGATGGTGGCCGCCACTACACCGGCGCCAAAAATTCCAACCGAACGCAACAGGGATGTCTTCATCAATCTCGCCCGCTTTGCAGAGGTGCCGATGGTACAGGCTTTTGCCGGCCCGGGAAATAGGGGCCACCTGGCCGCCATTCTAAACCCAAGATGGTTAGCAAAGCATTGCGGGTCAATGCTTAGGCTGTCGAGGACCCTAGGTCATTGGTCGGATCGGCCCGTCGCGTCTCAACCACGGATCACGATCGGCAATATGTCGATGGGCTGGCCCAGATGGCGCAGTTCCACGGTGATTCGCGGATCGCCGCCGCCCGCCGCGCCCAGCGGGCTGCCCTGGATCAACTCGGTGCCCGGCTTGACCCCCAGCCGCCCCAGCCCCGTGATCAGGGTGGACCAGCCATTGTCATGCTCGATGATGACGATGCCGGCATAGCTGCGGAACGGGCCGGCGAACGCCACCCGCCCGGCCGCGGGCGACACGACCTGCGCGCCGCGCCGCGCCGCCAGGGTGATCCCCTTGGCGCGCACGCCCGAGGGCAGCAGCTCGCCCATGCCGGCGACGATCCGGCCGAGCACCGGCAGGCGATAGGGCGGCGGGGTGTTCGCCTCGGCCGCCAGCCGCTCCATCTCGCTGGGCGGCGGCACCAGCGGCAGCCCGGCCTGGCCGGGGATCGGCGGGCGCAGGATCGGGCCCGACAGGCTGGCGAGGCGGGAGCGGATATCGGCCTGGCCGGCCATCTCGTCGATCAGCCCGGCGATATCCTTCGCCTTCTCGCCCATCGCGATCATGCGATCCTGCTCGGCCATCGCGTCGTCGACCAGCCCCTGCGAGCGGCGACGCTGGTCGGCCTCCAATCGGGCGAGCGCCTGGCGGCGGACCTCACCCTGCTGGCGCTCATGGCGGAGGTCGGCGACGGCCTGGTCGGCCTGGCGGCGCAGCGCGTCGCCGCGCGCCACCTCGGCGCGCAGGCCGGCGGTGCGGGCGTGGATCTCGGGCAGCGCGGTGCCGAGCAGCGCGCGGACATGGATCATGTCGTCGACCGAGCCGGGCTGGACCAGCGCGAGCGCGGCCGGGCGGCGCGCCATCGTCTGGAGCGCGGCCGACAGGCGCACGATCGGCCCCTGCCGTTCGGCGAGCCGGGCGCGCTGGCGGGCGCGCAGCCGGTCGACGATCGCGACCTGCGCCTCGGCGGCCGCGATCCGCGCCTCGGCCGCCTGGATCGCGGCGGCGGCGGCGGCCTGCTCGGCGCGCGAGCGATCGGCGGCGCGGCCCATCGCCCGCGCCTGCCGCTCGAGTCGGTCGGCGCGGTGCTCGGCCGCCGCAGCCTGGCGCTTGGCGATGCCGAGCGAGCGCTGCTGCTCGGCGACGGTCGGGTCGATCGCGGCGGACAGCAGCGGGGCGGCGAGGAGGAGGGCTATAATTCCTCCCCGGAACGGGGAGGGGGACCGCCGCAGGCGGTGGAGGGGCGGCGCGTCAGCGCCGGCTACGCCGTCGCCCCCTCCACTATCCTTCGGATGGTCCCCCTCCCCGTTCCGGGGAGGAATGAGAAAAAGCCCCATCACCCTTCCCGATGATAAGGATGATTCGCCAGGATGCTCGTCGCGCGGAACAGCTGTTCCGCCAGCATCGCGCGGGCGAGGAGGTGGGGCCAGGTCGCCTTGCCGAAGGCGAAGAGCAGGTCGGCCTCGCGGCGCTGCGCCTCGTCGAAGCCGTCGGCGGCGCCGATCAGGAAGCGCGCCTCGCGCCGCCCGTCGTCGCGCCAGCGGCCAAGCTTCTCCGCAAAGGCCATCGAGCCGAGCTGTTCGCCCTTCTCGTCGAGCATGATCAGGACGGTGCCGGGGTCGCGGGCCGGCAGCTTGCCGCCCTGGTCGGGCAATTCGGTGATGCGCGTGGGCCAGGCGATCCGCTTCAGATAGCGATCGACAAGCTCGGCCTCGGGGCCACGGCCGATCCTGCCCCGCGCGACGATATGCAGCAGCATTCTACCCCCCGGCTGCTGCTAAAGGATCAACCCTGCGCCAGCACGGGCGCCGGCGCGTCGCCGAAATTCCACATCCGCTCGAGATTGTAGAAGCTACGCACCTCGGGACGGAACAGGTGGACGATCACGTCGCCAGCGTCGATCAGCACCCAGTCCGCGGTGGGCAGACCCTCGATGCGGACGGTGCGGCCCATCTCGCTCTTGATGCGTTCGGCCAGCTTGGTCGCCATCGATGCCACCTGGCGGGTCGAACGACCCGAGGCGATCACCATATGATCGGCGATGGAGCTTTTGCCCGCGAGCGGAATGGTCACGGTTTCGACGGCCTGATCGTCGTCGAGCGATTTCAGCACGAGCTGGTGCAGCCGGTCTGAAGGGTCGGCATCCTTGGCGGCAGCGCTGTCGCTGGGCCCGATGCTTTGGGTGGCGGTCAATGTACCTCCTTGGGGAGCGGCCGACGCGTCACGCGGTCGCGCAGGCCCTTGTTGCTATAGGAAAGATGCCAGCCTGGGTCCTTGGCCCGGAGCCGCGTAGCGGAACCGCGATCAGGATAGTGGTGCAGCAGCACGAGGGCCGGCGGTCTCCATCTCGTCCAATCTTTTACCTTGGCTGCGGGCCGGACGAAGTGCCGCAGCCAGCCCATCGCCCTGGAAGCGCGAGCGGCTCCATCATAACCCGGACGGGCGATTACGGCAATGGCGACCCTGCGCGCTATGCCGCGCCAATCCTGCCACCGGTCGAACTGCTCCAGATTGTCGGCTCCCATGATCCAGACGAAGCGCCGATTCGGGTAGCGGCGGACCAGCGCGCGCAGCGTATCGGCGGTGTAGCGGGTGCCCAGTTTCGCCTCGATCGCGGTCGGCCGGATCGGCGCGCGCCGCGCCATCCGCCGGGCCGAGGCATAGCGCGCCGACAAGGGCGCCATGCCCTTCCTGGGCTTCAGCGGATTGCCGGGCGAGACCATCCACCACATCTCCGCCAGGCCCAGCGCGCGGATCGCGAACAGGCTGATATGCCGGTGGCTGTAATGCGCCGGATTGAAGCTGCCGCCGAGCAGGCCGGTGGGGATCATCGCCGCGCTCTAGCGGGTGGGCGCGATTTCCGGAAGCCTCCTCTCCCCATCGCCCCGGCGGAGGCCGGAGCCGCAGCAGAGGTACGGCCCCTCACCCCTCGGCGACGAGCACGTCCATCGGGAAGGGGATCACCGCGCGATAGTCGGCCAGGCCATAGCCGTTCGCGCGGGCCAGGCCATGCGCGACCAGGAAGGCGTCGGACACGATCTCGGCCTGCTGCTCGATCCCGTAGCGCGTAAAGGGGCGGCCGGGCTTCAGCGCATAATCATAGCGGCAGAAGGGGTGGCGCATCAGCGGCAGATACCAGCGGCCTTTGCGCTGGGCCTGCCAGACATGCACCATCTCGTGGACGAACAGCGCCTGCATCGCCACCGGCGACGTGGCGTAGCAGTCGCGGAACAGGCCGCCCTCCGGATGGCACCAGATCGCGCCGTCGGGGGCCATCACCGTGTCGACCGGCTGGAAGCGCCACCAGGTCCGATGGTGGATGCGGACCGGATCGGGATCGACCGCCGATCCGAACAGCGCGCCAACGAGCGCGCGCTCGGCCACGGTCAACACTCGTCCTTCCATCATCCCTCGCCTGGCGCCTGTCATTTCGCTGCCCGCTAGGAAAGACGGAGCAGAGGCGATAGCCCCTTGGCCCCGGCGCTGCGACGAACGGGCTCGGTCGCGTGGCCAGCTACCTTATAGGTCGAGGAAATGGATGCAGTGTTACCAGGCACGGGCCATGGAAACAGGAAGCCCTTCCCCGCGTTGGCGGCGCTTCATTCCCAATTCAGCGCGGCTGGAGCATAAGCCGCGGCCAAGCAAAGACGACGAGACCAACGACAGGATGCCCATGCGCCCCACCTTCATCGCCCTGATCCCCGCCGCGATCGTCGCGGCGGCCCCGTTGCAGGCCGCCTCCGCCGCCACTCTGGCCGACGTCCAGGCGCATCTGCGCGGCATCACCACGATGACGGCCGACTTCGTCCAGACCGATCGCAACGGCAAGCCGGTGTCGGGCAAGCTCAGCCTGCGCCAGCCGGGCAAGGTGCGCTTCGAATATCAGAAGGGGGTCCCCCTCCTCATCGTCGGCGACGGCAGCGCGCTGACCATGATCGACTATTCGGTGCGGCAGGTGTCGCGCTGGCCGGTCGGCAATTCGCCGCTGTCGGTGCTGATCAACCCGAGCAAGGACATCAGCCGCTTCGCGAAGATCGTGCCCGCGACGATCCCCGGCACCACCGCGCTGGAGGCACGCGACCCCAAGCACCCCGAGTTCGGCACGATCACGATCCTGTTCGGCAAGGGCGGCGGCCCGGGCGGGCTCAGCCTGCTCGGCTGGACCGTGCTCGACGCGCAGAATGGCCGCGCCTCGGTGCGGCTGTCGAATCAGCAGTTCGGGGTGCCGATTTCCGACAAGACGTTCAAATGGGACGACCCACGCCCCAAAGGCCCGCGCGGATAACGCCTCCGTTCATTTGAGCGACAGGTAGGCGGGTCTATCACTTCATCAGCGGGTACGATTGTTTCGAGATTCCCCCCTGTTGCTCGAAACTGCCCATCGTACCCCGCCTGCGTGACGAACAGCAGGTCGGCCCTCGCTCCTCGCCCCCGGAGCGGGGGCCATTTGCTTTTGGGGCATTTCACACCCCTCCTCCCCTCGTTCGGGCTTGAAACGCGATCGGCCCGGCCCTCCGCGAAGGAGGACCGGGCCGACCGGGAGGAACTTTGGGCCGGCGGCTCAGGCGAGATTGATCTCGACCTCGATATTGCCGCGGGTGGCCTTCGAGTAGGGGCAGATCTCATGCGCGGCATCCACCAGTTCGCGGGCGAGGCCAGCGTCGATGCCGGGGACGCTGACGTCGAGCTTCGCCTTCAGGAAGAAACCGCTCGCATCCTGGATCAGGTCGATCTGCGCGTCGACCGACGGCGGGGTCGGCAGCTTCACCTTGCGCTGGCCGGCGGCGACGCCGAGCGCGGCGATGAAACAGGTCGACCAGGCCGCACCGAACAGATTTTCCGCGGCCGGGTGCGGCTGGGCCAGGCCGATGTCGAGGAAGCCATCGGCGCTGATGGCGCGCGCGCCGGGGCCCGAGGTGATGTGGCTCTTGCCGGTGAACAGGGTCTTGGCGGTCATCATGTGATCCTTTCCGTTTCATGTGCGATTAAATCGTATCCGATCTAATCTGATGAACCGCAGATAGGCCTGCCCCAAAGCCGAGTCAACCCTCTTCCGATTTAATCGTATGCGATTTATATAGGGTGCGACCGAACCGCTTCCGGAGACCCGCCATGACCGATTCCCAGCCTGCGCCCGCGGCGCCCGAGGGCGAGAGCCCCCGGCTCCCCAACTTCCTCTGCTTCGCGGTCTATTCCGCGAACCTCGCCTTCGGCCGCGCCTACAAGCCGCTGCTCGACGCGGTGGGGCTGACCTATACCCAATATATCGTGCTGATCGCGCTGGCCGACGAGGACGACCAGACAGTGGGCGCGCTGGGCGAGAAGCTGTTCCTCGAATCGAACACGCTCACCCCGATCCTGAAGAAGCTGGAGGCGATGGGCCATGTCAGCCGCCACCGCGACCCCGCCGACGAACGCCAGGTCCGCATCGGCCTGACCGCGCAGGGCCGCGCGCTGATCGACAAGGACCTGGGCGCCTGCCTCCACGACGCGATCGGCCTGGGCGAGGATTGGGTGAAGGTCCAGAAGGACGTGGCCCGGCTCCGGGACAATCTGCTGGCGTCGCTGAAGCCGAAGGACTGAAGGAGGGCGGGCGGATGGTCGGGGAGACAGGATTCGAACCTGCGACCCTCTGGTCCCAAACCAGATGCGCTACCAGGCTGCGCCACTCCCCGACTGGGAGGCCCTATAGGCAGAAGCCCGGCCGGCCGCAATCACCTGTCCAGTTCGGCCAGGAAAGCACGCACCACCGTGGCGGCGTTGGTCGAGGCGAGGCGGAAGAAGGTGCGGGCCTGGTTGTGGGCCGGGTCGGCACCAGCGAGGTCGCTGAGCGAGCGGAAGGCGATGAAGGGGGTGGCGTGGACATAGGCGACCTGCGCCACCGCCGCGCTCTCCATGTCGGTCGCCTTGGCATCGAAGGTCTTGAACAGCCAGGCGCGGATCTCGGCATTGTCCATGAACACCGACGCCGAGACGCCATGGCCGCCCACCACCACCTGGGGTTGCGCGGCCAGGCATAGCGCCTCGACGCAGCGTTGGAGCGCCACCTTGGCGGCGGCGCGGCGCGCGGCGGCGAGCAGCGCGGGATCGGCCTGGAACCACAGCTTCGCCTCGATCGCCGAACCGTCGGCGCGCTGGACGGTGCCGGCGCGCGGGAAGATCATCGCCCAGTTGGGCAGGGTCGCATGCTCCGAAAAGGCCGGAGGCAGCGCATAGCCGCCCTGCCCGTCGGCGCGCGCGAAGGTCGATTCCATATAGTTCGCCCAGGCCTCGGGCACGACGACGTCGCCCACGTCGAGCGCGGGATCGATGCCGCCCGCGATCCCCGAGAAGACGATCCGCCCGATCGGGAAATGGTCGAGCGCGAGCTGGGTCGTCATCGCCGCGTTGACCATGCTCATCCCCGACAGGAACAGCAGCACCGGACGCCCGTCGAGCGTGCCGCGCACGAAGCGGACCCCGCCGATGCGCTGCTCGCGCCTGTCGGTGAGCGCGCCCTCCAGCAGCTCCATCTCGGGCGCGAAGGCCGAGACGATCGCGATCACCTTGGGTTCGGTGGGCGCCGCCCGCGCGGCCATGGGGAGGAACAGCAGGGCGAGGAGCAGGATCAGGCGCATCGCGGCATTGGAGCATGGATGATGCGGCGCAACAAGGCAACTGGCCAGGCGTCCAATGTCGATTCCTGGCTATACGGCCGGGCCGGCGAAGGGCATGGTTAATATGGGCCTTGGCCTTTCCGCGGATGGACAGCGGGAAGGGTGAAGCTGCTCGCCCGCAAGGGCGCGGTTGGGGAGCGTACATGAAACTTTACAGCTATTTCCGTTCCTCGGCCGCCTATCGGGTGCGCATCGCGCTCAACCTCAAGGAGATCGAGACGGATTATGCCGCGGTCCACCTGCTGAAGAGCGATCCCCTCCCCGCTTATCGCCGCGACCATAATCCGCAGGGGCTGATCCCCGCGCTGGAGAGCGAGGAGGACGGGCTGATCGTCCAGTCGATGGCGATCATCGAATATCTCGACGAGGTCCATCCCGAACCGGCGCTGCTGCCGGCGGGCGCCGGCGACCGCGCCTATGTGCGCGCCGCCGCCCAGCTGATCGCCTGCGACATCCACCCGCTCGCCAATCTGCGCGTGCTGCGCCACCTGAAACATGCGCTGGGCCAGGAGCAGGCCGCGATCGACGACTGGTATCGCCATTGGGTGGAAGACGGGCTCGGCCGGCTCGAGGCCTTCGTCGCGCAGAGCGGTCGTAGCGGCCGCTTCATCCATGGCGATGCGCCCGGCATGGCCGATTGCTGCCTGGTGCCGCAGCTGTTCAACGCGCGCCGGCTGAACTGCCGGATCGAGGCCTTCCCCACCCTGCTCAAGATCGACGCGCATTGCGGCGCGCTCGAAGCCTTCCAGCGCGCCCACCCCGCGATCCAGCCGGATTCCGAATAGGCGCCGCCGAATAGCCATTTGCCCTCTCTCGCTGATTTTAATAGGATCGGCTTAAATTGGGGAGAGGACGGAGATGGGCGATCTGGCGGAGCTGAAGGATGCGCGCGCGGGCGCCTGCCCGATGGCGGGCGATCATCGGACGTTGAAGGGCGGCGAATCGCGGCTCGACCCCGACATCCGCCACAACCCCTATCCCTTCTACGCCGCGCTGCGAGAGCAGGCGCCGGTCTATTATGACCCCGGCCTCGATGTGTGGCTGGTCACCAAGTACGACGACGTGATGGCGGTGCTCCGCGACAACGAGAATTACTCGCTTGAGCGCGGCTATCAGGAACGTTACGCCAATGGCCATGTCGACCGGCTGGCCGAGATCGTCGATCGCGAGGGCGGCGGCTTCGTCCGCGACATCGTCGCCTGCGACCCGCCACAGCACACGCGGCTGCGCGGCCTGCTCGGCAAGGCCTTCACCGCGCATCGGGTGAAGGAGCTGGAGCCGCGCATCCGCCAGATCGTGATCGACCTGATCGAGCCGCTGGCCGAACGCGGCCAGGGCGACGGGATGCGCGACATCGCCGCGCCGCTCACCGCGCGGCTGATCTGCGAGCAGCTCGGCTTCGACTTCGACGAGGTCGGCACCCAGAAGATCGCCGACTGGACCACCGCGATCCTGGCGCAGATCGGCCGGATGCAGACCGAGGAGGAGGTGGAGCAGAACGCCCGCCTGATCTGCGACCTGCAGAATTACATCATCCCCCGCATCCGCGAGCGCGAGGCGGCGCCGAGCGAGGACATGACCTCCGACCTCGTCCATGCCGAGATCGAGGACGAGGCCCATCCCAAGCTCAGCTTCCCCGAACTGGTCGCGAGCATCCGCGCGCTGCTGATCGCGGGCAACGACACCACCGCCGCGGCGATCACCAATCTGATGCTGATGCTGGCGACCCGGCCGGGCTTCGCCGGGCAGCTTTACGACTGCCGCGACGACGACCGCAGGCTCGGCCGGCTGGTCGAGGAGGTGCTGCGCCTCCAGCCGCCCAGCCACGGCCTGTTCCGCACCACCACCCGCGCGGTGGAACTGGGCGGGGTGGCGATCCCCGCCGACGCGCAGGTCTGCATATTGTTCGCCTCGGGCAATGCCGATCCGGCCGAATTCCCCTGCCCCGAGGCGATCGACCTCGACCGGCCGAACATCGGCCAGAACCTCACCTTCGGCGCGGGCATCCACCGCTGCATCGGCATCGCGCTCGCCCGGATGGAGATCAAGGTGGCCGCGCAGGAGATCATCCGCCGCCTCGACGACATCCGCCTGGCGATTCCCGTCGAGGAGCTGCGCTATCTGCCGACCCTGGCGACCCAGACCCTGGAGGCGCTGCCGCTGACGTTCAAGCGGCGGGGAGAGGGAGAGGCGGCTCCTGCCCCAGCCTGATCTCCCCACACCGTCATCCCGGACTTGATCCGGGATCCCGCTGCCTTTTCCCAGCTCATCGCTGGCGGGACGAAGAAAAGCGGGATCCCGGGTCAAGCCCGGGATGACGAAAAGCAGAAAGGATGACGGCATCGGCGGGGCGGTGCGCGCCCCGCTTGCCACCAACGCCACCACAGGCCACTCTCCCGCCCATGTCCGAAGCCGATCCCGCCCCGCTCCGCCCGACCCTGAGCTTCGCCGAGACGGTGCGCGATCGCCGCTCGGTGCGCCGCTTCCTGCCCGATCCGGTGCCGGCGCCGCTGCTCGCCACCCTGTTCGAGGAAGCGCAGATGGCGCCGTCCAATTGCAACACCCAGCCCTGGGTGGTGCATGTCGTCTCGGGCGCGGCGCGGGACCGGATGCAGTCGGCGCTCGAAGCGGCGTGGGACGCGAAGCGCATCTCGCTCGACTTCAGCTTCGACACCGCCGACTTCACCGGGGTGTGGGACGAGCGCCGCAAGGAGCAGGGCGCCTGCTATCTCGACGCGATCGGGGTCGCGCGCGGCGATGCTTCCGAGCGCGACGCGCTGACCCGCAACAATCTTAGCTTCTTCGGCGCGCCGCATGTCGCCTTCCTGTTCATGCCGTCGGTGGGGGACAATGTCCGCGTCGCCTCCGACGTTGGCCTCTATGCGCAGACCCTGATGCTCGCCTGCTCGGCCCATGGGCTGGGCAGCGTGCCGCAGACGATGCTGGGCTTCTTCGCCGACACGGTGCGCGCCGAACTGGGCGTGCCGGCCGATCTGAAACTGCTGTTCGGCATCAGCTTCGGCACGCCCGACCTGTCGTCGCCCGCCGGCACCTACCGCATCGGCCGCGCACCGGTGGACGAGGTGGTCCACTTCCACGGGTGAGGCCGTCCTCCTTCCCATGAACGTCGCCCCGGCGGAGGCCGGGGCCGCCACCGGCTCTTGCGGCTAGCTGGCAGCGAACATCGTGGCGGCTCCGGCCTCCGCCGGAGCGACGTGTGGGGAAACACCCGCCTATCAACCTATAGGCGATAGGACTTTGGCGCCGCCCGGACGCCATGCTTAAACGCGCGCCAAGACGCGGACAGGAGTGGATGATGACGACCAATCTCAGCGGCCAGAATGTGGTGATCACCGGCGCCGGCAGCGGGCTGGGGGCCGCCTATGCGCGGGCGGCGGCGGCGCTGGACGCGAAGATCGTGATCAACGACATCAACGCGGCGGCGGCGCAGGGCGTGGTCGACGAGATCGTCGCGGCGGGCGGCAGCGCGGTGGCCGAGATCGGCAACATCGTCGACCCGGTCGATGCCGAGGCGCTGATCCGGCGCTGCATCGACGAATATGGCTCGATCACCTGCCTGGTGAACAATGCCGGGGTCTTCTCGACCGAGCCGATCTGGGAAGCGAGCCTCGACAAGCTGCGCCTCGCGCTCGACGTCAACGTGATCGGCAGCTTCAACTGCGCGCGCGCCGCCGTCGGCCCGATGATGGCGCAGAAGTCGGGGTCGATCATCAACATCACCTCGGGCGCGCATATGGGCATGCCCGAGCACGGCAATTACGGCGCCAGCAAGGGCGCGGTCGCCTCCTTCACCTATAATTGGGCGGTCGACCTGGCCGAGAGCGGCGTGCGGGTGAACGCCATCTCGCCGCTCGCCTTCACGCCGATGGCGGCGCACCTTCCGCATCTGCCGCCGCCCGAGGTCAATGTGCCGCCGGTGCTGTTCCTGATCTCGGACCGGTCGAAGGGGATCAACGGCCAGATCATCCGCATCGCCGGCAAGGGCCTGTCGATCCTCACCCATCCGGCGATCCGCTCGCCCGTGCTCGAGCGCGACGAATGGACCCTCGACAGCGTCGCCGAGGCGTTCGACCAGACGCTGGCGGCGAACCAGGTCCCGACCGGCATCGTCACCTATGAGGTGGCGAAGATCAGCTGATCGACGGATCGGCGGCGGCGGCCAGCGCGACCTCCACCTCCAGCCCGCCGCCACCCCCATTGGCGAAGCGGGCCTGGCCGCCCATCGATTCGGCGAGCGCGCGGACGATCGCGAGACCTAGGCCGGCGCCGCCGGTGCGCCGGTCGCGCGAGGGATCGAGCCGGCGATAGGGCTGGCCCAGCTCGCCGAGCTGCGCCGGCTGCACGCCGGGCCCGTCATCGGCGAAGCGCCACAGGACATGCTCGCCGTCGCGCGCGGCGGAGACCGTCACCCGCTCGCCATGGCGCAGGCCGTTGTCGACGAGATTGTGGAAGATGCGTTCGAGCGCGGTCTCCTCGCCCGCCGCCCAAGGCTCGCCGTCGATGGCGATCGCGATCCGCTCGGCATCGGGCCGGCCGGCCGCCAGTTCGCGCGCCAGTGCGCCGAGCTCGACCGGATGGAGCGCCTGCGCGCCCTGATGGTCGATTCCGGCGAACAGCAGATTATCCTCGAGCAGCGCCGCCATCTGGTCCAGGTCGCGCGCCGCCCGCTCGCGCTGCGCCTCATCCTCGATAAACTCGGCGCGCAGCCGCAACCGGGTGAGATAGGTGCGCAGGTCGTGCGCCACCCCGGCGAGCAGGAAGCTGCGCTCCTCGACCAGCCCGGCGATGCGCCGCTTCATCGCGTTGAAGCGGTCGGCGAGCATCCGCATCTCGCGGCTGCCGGCGACTGGCGCGTCGGGCGCGCGCAGATCCTGACCGAACGCCTCGACCGATCGGGTCAGCCGGATCAGCGGGCGCGTCGCCTGGCGCAGCGCGAACCACAGCAGCGCCAGCAGTCCCACCCCGCCGAGGAAGGCGAGCATGCTCCGCCGCAGCAGATAGGCGCGCAGCCCCGGCGAAGGCCGGCCGGTGACGATCGCCACCTCGCCATTGCGCAGCCAGATCGTCAGCCGGATGGGCACCACCCAGCGCATCGGCCGGTCGCGCAGCCGCAGCCACTGGGCGAGCCGGCCCGGCCCGCCGTCGACGACGATATTATGATCGGCCAGCGCGCGCCGATAGGCCTGGGCGAGCGGCGCGACCGCGGCGGGAATCTCCTGGAAGCGATCGGGCGCGCGGTCGTCGATCTCGATCGTGAACAGCGCGCTGCCATAGGAATCGGCGAGCAGCCGCGCCTCGCCGGGATCGGCACGGTCGAGCGCGCGCACCATCGCCGCCAGCGCCGGCGGCGGCGGCAGGCCATTGTCGGGCCGGTCGCGCACATCGCCCGGCCATTGCAGCGCCACCACCAGCCCGAGCTGGAGCAGCACGAAGCCGACGATCAGGATCACCCCCAGCCGGAAGGACAGCGTGCCGGTCACGATCGGAGCCCCCCGTTCACAGGCGCCGCACGGAGGCGACCAGCACATAGCCGCCACCCCGGACCGTCTTGATCAGCCCCTCGCCGCCGGGAAGCGCCGCCAGCTTGCGCCGCAGCCGGCCGAGCTGGACGTCGATCGTGCGATCGAAGGGAGAAAGCTCGCGCCCGCGCGTCCAGTCGAGCAGCTGGTCGCGCGAGAGGACGCGCTGGGGCCGCTGGACGAGGCAGAGCAGCAGGTCATGCTCGCCCCCGGTCAGCTCGACGGCGGTGCCGTCGGGCGCGGCCAGCCGGCGGGCGTCGACGTCCCACAGCCAGCCCTCGAAGGTGTAGCGCTGCCCGCTCGGCGCGGCGACGGTCTCCTCGCGCGTCCGCGAACGCCGGATCAGCGCGCGCACGCGGGCGACCAGCTCGCGCGGATTGAACGGCTTGGGCAGATAATCGTCGGCGCCGATCTCCAGCCCGACGATACGATCGACATCGTCGCTGCGCGCCGAGACGATCATCAGCGGCAGCGATCCCGCCGCGCGGATCCGCCGGCACAGCGACAGCCCGTCCTCGCCCGGCAGCATGATGTCGACCAAGGCCAGGTCGACCGGCCGCTCGACCAGCAGCGCGTCGAACTCGGCGGCGGTGCGGCAGGGATGGACCGCCATCCCCTCGCGCGCGAGCAACGCCGCGACGAGATCGCGGATCTCGTCGTCATCCTCGACGAGCGCGATCTGGGGCCGGTCCGGAACGTCCATCGCCCCAGCATGCCAATCGCGCCCGGCGGCGCAAGCGCGGTTACATTTTGTCACCCTATGATTCCGCAGCGTCGCCAGCCGCTTACATGCGGCGCCTAGCTCCTTGGCCATGGGGGACGACCCCAATGATGTCGAGGAGACCCGTTATGAAGACCCTGCTCACCGCCGCCGCGATCGGCCTGACCCTGGCCGGTACCATCGCCATTCCCGCCGACGCCCGCAGCCGATCGGTCAGCGTCCAGGGCGCGAACGGTCGCGGCTATGACCGGGCGCGCAGCATCAGCCGCCAGCCCGGCTCGGTCGCCGCCAGCCGCAGCCTGCACACCAATGACGGCCGGGGGATCAATTCCTCGCGCAGCGCCGCCTGGGGCAATGGCAGCTATTCGGGCGGCGCCAGCCACGTCACCGCCGACGGCACCAGCTGGGGCCGCTCGACCAGCGCGACCCGCACCGCCGACGGTGGCTACAGCGCCACCACCACGCGCACCCGCCCCGACGGCTCGACCGGCAGCGTGACCCGCACCGGCAACCCCTATTGATCCTTTCGCCACGGCCCCCGGCGAAACCCGGCCCGGCGGAGCGCTTCCGCCGGGCCGGCAACGCCGCCACCGGAGACCCAAGAGAATGACCCGCTTTTCGACGATCCTGCTCTGCGCCGCCCCGCTCTGTGTCATGCTGCCCGGCCTCGCCGTTCCCGCGCTCGCCCGCCCCGCCGCGATGGCGGGCGGGGGCGACTGGTTCGAACCCGCCGATGCCAATGGCGACGGCGTGGTCACCCGCGAGGAATTCCTGCGCCATCGCGCCGGCAATTTCGACAAGCTCGACCGCAACCATGACGGGGTGGTGAGCCCGGCGGACTATCCGCGCCTCGCCAAGCTGAAGCCCGAGGCCTATCAGCGCCTCACCGCTATGCTCGACCAGGCCGACCGCAATGGCGACGGCGCGGTCTCGCGCGCCGAGATGGCCGAGACCCCGCCGCTGATGTTCACTTTGGCCGATGCCGACCAGGACGGCCGCGTGACCCGCGCCGAATATGATGCGGCCCGCCAGACGCTGCGCGATCGGCGCAAATGACATGGAAGGCCATCACCACCCCCTGTTCCTGGCGGTCGCGCTGACCGCGATCCTGGCCGAAGCGCTGTGGCGACTGCGCTCGGGGCGCGGCTATGACGGACGCGCCGCGCTCACCACCGCCGGCATCGTCGCGGGCAACATCCTGCTCGCGACGATCGGTGGCACCGCGCTCGCCACGGTACTGACGACGGTCTGGGCGCACGCCCCGCACCGGCTGACCGCCGACATGTGGCAGGCCTGGGCGATCGGCTTCGTCGCGGTCGAGATCGCTTACTACTGGTTCCACCGCGCCAGCCACCATGTCCGCTGGATGTGGGCGACCCACAGCGTCCATCACAGCGCCGAGCAGATCACCTTCCTGTCGTCCTTGCGGCTGGGCTGGACCAACGGCCTGTCGTTCGGCTGGATCTTCTATGTGCCGCTGGTGGCACTGGGCCTCGATCCGCGGGTGATCGTGATCCTGCTGGCGATCAACCTCAACTATCAGTTCTTCCTGCACAGCGAGGCGATCCCGCGCCTCGGCCCGCTCGAATGGCTGTTCAACACGCCGCACCACCACCGCGCGCACCATGCGAGCAACCCAGAATATATCGACCGCAATTTCGGCGGGATGCTGATCGTCTGGGATCGGCTGTTCGGCACGATCGCGCCCGAGAGCGACACGCCGAAGCTCTATGGCGTGAAGGGCCGAGCGCGCGAGGACAACCCGATCCGCCTCGCGCTGGCCGAATGGCGCGCCATGGCCGCCGACCTGCGGGCGGCCACCGGCTGGCGGGCCAGGGTCGAAGCGCTGGTCAAGGTTCGCTGAGGCTCAGGTCCGGTCGGATCAGAGCAAAGCCGCGATCCGCCGCGCCGCCTCGTCCGGCGGCGTGACGGTCGCGTCGATCACCAGGTCGGCCACCGGCATCGCGGCCATGCAGCGCGCGAAGGCGGTGTGGTTGGCGTCGAACAGCTCCAGCGAGCGGAGCTTGCCGAAGGCGGCGCGGCTTTCGGCGACCAGCCGGCGGCGCTGCTCGGACAGTTCGATCTCCAGCGCCACCGTCAGCACCGTGCCGCCGCGGTCCTCGACCAGCGCCTTCAGCCGGGCGGGGAAGTCCGGCGCCACCGACGGCTCGGGCGCGAAGGTGAAGACCAGCGAGCGCCCCTCGGCCACCGCCTCGCCGATCAGGTCGAGCCAGAAACGCTCGCGCAGCTTCACGAAGCCCTCGCTGCCGAACGGGAACACCGCCATCACCGCGTCGACGACGAGATGGTTGTGGAACACCGGCAGCCCGGCGATCGCCTCCAGCTCGCGCGCCACCGTCAGCTTGCCGGCCGCCGCCTGGCCGTAGAGGAAGACGAGTTTCATTATCCCAAGTCCTCAGTCGTCACCCCAGCGAAGGCTGGAGTCTCGGGCGGCTCCTGCCTCGCCCTCTTCTCCTCTCTCCCGAGATGCCAGCCTTCGCTGGCATGACGGCATTGAGGCCCCCTAGCCGATCGCCGCCGCGATCGCGCCACCCAGCTCGGCGGTGCTCGCCTTGCCACCCAGGTCGGGCGTGCGCGGGCCGGCGGGGTCGGACAGCACCGTCTCCATGCCCTGCATGATCAGCGCGGCCGCCTCGGGCTGGCCGAGATGTTCGAGCATCATCGCCGCCGACCAGATCTGGCCGATCGGGTTGGAGATGTTGCGCCCGGCGATGTCGGGCGCCGAGCCATGGACGGGCTCGAACATCGAGGGATATTGGCGCTCGGGATTGATGTTGGCCGAGGGGGCGACCGCGATCGTTCCGGTCACGCCGGGGCCGAGGTCCGACAGGATGTCGCCGAACAGGTTCGATCCCACCACCACGTCGAAGCGCTCGGGGCTCATCACGAAGCGGGCCGCGAGGATGTCGATATGGTACTGGTCGATCGCGATTTCGGGATAGTCCTTCGCGATCACCTCGAAGCGCCCGTCCCACCAGGGCATCGAATGATAGATGCCGTTCGACTTGGTCGCCGAGGTGACGTGCGGACGGCCGAGCTTCCTGGCCAGTTCGAACGCATAGCGCAGGATGCGGTCGGTGCCCTTCTTCGTGAAGATCGCCTCCTGGACGACATATTCCTCGTCGGTGCCGGCCTTGTGGATGCCGCCGAGCTTCGAATATTCGCCCTCGCTATTCTCGCGCACCACCCAGAAATCGATGTCGCCGGGCCGCTTGTTCGCCAGCGGGCAGGGCACGCCCGGCAGCAGCCTGACGGGCCGCAGGTTCACATATTGCTCGAACTCGCGGCGGATCGGGATCAGCAGGCCCCACAGCGAGATATGGTCGGGCACGCCGGGAAAGCCCACCGCGCCCAGGAACACCGCGTCGCTCTGCGAGAGGCGGGCGATCCCGTCGTCGGGCATCATCGCCCCGGTCGCCTTGTAGGTCTCGCACGACCAGTCATAGGGGGTGTAGTCGACCGCGAAGCCGCAGGCGGCCGCCGCCGCGTCGATCGCGCGGACGCCTTCGGGCACCACTTCCTTGCCGATGCCGTCGCCGGGGATCAGGGCGATGCTGTAGCGCTTGGTCATGGTCGGCTCCCTGTTTGGTCTCGTCTCCTGCCGATAGGCGGTAAGATGTGGAACGGCCAAGCCCCTCCTTACAAATTCGCATCGGCTGTCACGCTGGGTCGCGCCGTGGATGGCGGGACGATCTACCAAGCTTGGCAAAAGCGTTGGGAGAGGCGCGATGAAACAGGACAAGCTCGAAGCGGTGGCGAATCCCGAATGGGGAAAAGTGCCGATCCACCGGGTCGACACCGCCCGCTACATCAGCCCCGAGCATGTCGCCCTCGAAGCCGAGCGGCTCTGGCCCTTCACCTGGCAGGTCGCCTGCCGCGAGGAGGAGATCCCCAATGCCGGCGACTATTTCGAATATGAGGTGGGCGACCAGTCGATCCTGGTGACGCGCACCCCCTCGGGCGCGATCAAGGCCTATTTCAACGCCTGCCTCCATCGCGGCACCCAGCTCGCCAAGGGCTGCGGGAACCTCACCCAGTTCACCTGCCCCTTCCATGGCTGGCGCTGGTCGCTCGACGGCGAAAACCGCCATGTCCTCGACAAGGCCGACTTCCCCGGCATCACCCAGGAAGAGCTGCGCCTGCCCCAGGCGGCGGTCGGCACATGGGGCGGCTTCGTCTTCGTGCGCCAGACCCAGGAGGGCCCCTCGCTGGAGGACTATCTGGCGCCGATCTCCGGCGCGCTCGATCTCTATCGGCTGCAGGATTACCGCATCCGGTCGTGGCGCTCGACGATCATGAAGTGCAACTGGAAGGCCGCGCTGGAGGCCTTCGAGGAGACCTATCACACGCTCGGCACCCACCCCCAGATCATGAAGGGGATGGACGATGTCGGCACAAGCTACGAGACGCTCGGCGAGCATTCGCGGATGGTGGTGGTCAACGCCATCCCCAGCGCGCGCTATCGCGGCCGGGTGAAGGAGCAGGAGGTGCTCGAGGTCTCGATCGCCGGCCTGCTCGACTTCGGCCTGGCTGACGAGGCCGAGCGCGAGCATCTGGAGGCGATGGGCCGCACGCCGCTCCCCGACGGCGTCACCACGCGCGACATGTTCCGCTCGATGGCGCATGCCGCCAATGGCGCGCACATGCCCGACCTGCCGATCGACCAGTTCCTGCAGGTCCATCATTACACGATCTTCCCCAACATCTGCTTCAACCAGATGGCGGGCAGCTTCGTGGGGCTGCTGGCGCGGCCGAACGGCAATGATCCCGACAGCTGCATCTTCGACGTGATCACCCTGCAGCACCCCTGCGGCCGCGAGATGGAGAGCGCGAAGCGCGAGACCGTCACCGATCCCGATTTCGACTGGGGCGTGGTGATGGCGCAGGACCAGTCGAACCTCGAACGGGTGCAGAAAGGGCTGCACGCCCGCACGATGAAGGCGGTCCGCCTCGCGGGCTATCAGGAGCAGCGCATCGCCAACCGCCACCGGGTGATCGATCGCTATTATGCCGCGCATCGGGGGTGAGCTTGTTCACCCCTCCCCTTCAGGGGAGGGGCTGTCTCTTATACACATCTCCGAGCCCACGAGACTACGCTGCA
>CAUTRN010000024.1:0-98488 GCA_963540925.1 uncultured Sphingomonadaceae bacterium | reverse complement strand
GCCCGCGCTGGGGCAGGTTCAAGATGCAGAACAGCTTCCCCAAGCTGTCGAAGACGCCGGGCAGCATCCGCAGCCTCGCGCCCGCCAGCATCGGCCAGCATAATGACGAGGTCTATCGCGACCTGCTCGGCCTCGACGAGGCCGAGATTGCCCGGCTCAAGGCGGCCGGCGCGATCTGACGATGCTGCCGAAAACTCCCAGCTTCCGGCTCGACGGCCGCCGCGCGCTCGTCACCGGTGCGGGGCGCGGCATCGGGCTCGCGCTCGCCGCCGCGCTCGGCGAGGCGGGAGCGGCGGTGACGCTGGTCGCGCGTTCGGCCGGCGAGATCGAGGCGGGCGCCGCCGCGATCCGCGAAGCAGGCGGCCAGGCCGAGGCGGCGGTGCTCGACGTCGCCGATCTCGGCGCGGTCGAGGCCTTCTTCGTCGACCGGCCGGCGTTCGACATCCTCGTCAACAATGCCGGCACCAACCGGCCCAAGCCGATCACCGCGGTGACCGAGGCCGATTATGATGCGGTGCTCGACCTCAACCTGAAGAGCGCCTTCTTCGTCGCGCAGCATTGCGTGGCGAAGATGATCGCGGGCGGCGTGCGCGGCAGCCTGATCCACATCGGCTCGCAGATGGGCCATGTCGGCGGCCCCAACCGCACCCTCTATTGCGCGTCGAAATGGGGGCTCGAAGGGCTCAACAAGGCGATGGCGCTCGACCTTGCCCCGCACGGCATCCGCTCGAACATCATCGCGCCGACCTTCATCGAGACGCCGCTGACCAGGCCCTATTTCGAGGACAAGGCGTTCCTGGACAGCGTTTTAGCCAAGATCAAGCTCGGACGGCTGGGCCAGGTCGAGGACCTGATGGGCGCGGCGGTCTTCCTCGCGTCGGACGCCTCGGCGCTGATCACCGGCACCTCGCTGGTCGTCGACGGCGGCTGGACCGCGGACTGACATACCCAATCCTCGTCATTCCCGCGAAGGCGGGAATCCATATTCTCCGGACCTCGAGAGTCTCCTGCTTCAGAGAATATGGATCCCCGCTTTCGCGGGGATGACGGATACGCTCAGATGACGGGACAAGACAAAATGACCAAGGCACGGATCGCGATCGTCGGCGGCGGCTTCGTCGGCCGGAGCTGGGCGATGCTGTTCGCCGCGCACGGTCATCAGGTGACGGTGCAGGATCCCTATCCCGCCGCGCTCGCCGAACTGCCCGGCCTCGCCCGGCGCGCGCTGGACGAGATGGCGGCGCTCGACCTGCTCGACGATCCGGTCGACGCGATCCTCGCGCGCATCCGCACCGAACCCGACCTCGCTACCGCTGTGGCGGATGCCGATTATGTGCAGGAGAATGCGCCCGAGCGGCTGGACTTGAAGCAGGCGCTGTTCGCCGAGCTCGACCGGCTGTGCCCGCCCTATGCGATCCTCGCCAGTTCCTCGTCGAGCCTGACCTGCAGCCAGATCGCCGCGGCGCTGCCCGGCCGCGCCCGCTGCATCATCGCCCATCCGGCGAACCCGCCGCATCTGCTGCGCGCGGTGGAGATGGTGCCCGCGCCCTTCACCGATCCGGACGTCACCGAGCGGGCCACCGAGATTCTGCAGGGCATCGGGCAGGTGCCGGTACGGATCGGCGAGATCGACGGTTTCGTGATGAACCGGCTGCAGGCGGCGCTGGGCCGCGAGGCGCTCGCGCTGGTCGAGGCCGGGATCGCCGATGCCGAGGCGGTCGATGCGATCGTGCGCCACAGCCTGGGGCTGCGCTGGGCGTTCATGGGGCCGTTCGAGACGATGGACCTCAACGCGCCGGGGGGCTTTCGCGACTATGCCCGGCGCTTCGGGCCGTCCTTCGCCGGTTTCTGGGGTGAGCCCGGCTGGCCGGCCCAGGCGGTCGACAAGGTCGATGGCCTGCGCCGGAAGATGCTGCCCGCCGATCGGCTCGACGAGCGCCGCGACTGGCGCGACCGGCGGCTGACCGCGCTGGTCGCGCATCTGCGCGGCGCCGAGACCGGCGAGGATTAACCCGAGATCGTGGCCGACTCACGCGAGACGAGGCCGGCGGCGGCGAGCGCCTCGATCACCGCGCCGGCTTCGGTGCGGCGCAGCCAGTCGGGGCTGACGTCGACGAAGCGGACGACATGGTCGCTGTCGATCACCACGATCGCCGGCTGGGGCAGTTCCCAGCTGTTGGTGCCGGTGAGCGCGCCGATCCAGCTCTCATCATTGGCGGGGATCGCTGGATTGTCGTGCGGCACGAAAGCGATGCCGAAGCGGCGCGCCAGCGCGTTGTCGCGATCCGACGCGATGTCGAAGCCGAGGCCGTGGCGGGTGCGGATCTCGTCGAGCCCCTTTTCGGGCAGATGCGGGCTGACGCCGACCAGCCGGATGCCGGCGGCTTCCAGCGCGGGGCGCAGCGCCTTGTCATAATGGGGCAGCGCGATGTTGCACGCGGGGCAGCCGGCGAAGCGGAAGAAGACGAGCGCCACCGGTCCCGCGCTGGTGAGCGTGTCGAGATCGGCGCTGCCGCCGGTCGACAGCTCCACGGCGAAGGGATCGAGCCGGTCACCGACCTTCACCACCTTGGCGGGATCGAAAGCCGCCACCAGCGCCTGGCGCTGGTCGATGTTGCGCTGGAGCTTGTCGGGGTCCCAGCTCCGCTCGCGTTCGGCGTGGAGCGCCTCGAATTGGGCGGTGAGCGAGTCCGACATGATATCCTCCATGGTCGATGGTCCGCCCAGCGACATAAGAGGCCCGCCGGCGCGCGACCAACGAGACTTCCCCAAGCGAGGATGAGAACTGCTTATAAGCGCCTGCTTACAGGCCGCGCACCACCTCGGTGGCGAGTTCGGCCAGGCGGGCCTTGGTGGGATCGCCATTGGCCGACTGGCTGACGATGCAGGCGATGTTGGGCAGTGCCGGCAGGCTGTCGATCGGCGAGAGATCGCCGTCGCGGGTGAACAAGTGGGTGCGGCAGGTGATGCCGAGCCCGGCCTGCACCGCCGCGCGCAGCGTGGAGAGATTGGGGGATTCGATCGCCAGCCGATAGGGCAGGCCGGCCGCGTCGAGGCTGGCGATCGCCGCCTCGCGGAAGCGGCACGGCTTCTCCAGCACTGCGAGCGGGATGACGGGCTGCGCGGCGAGGGTGGAATCGCCATACCAGCTCATTGGCGCCACCCGGATCGCGCTGGGCTCGTCGCTGGCGGCGAAGCCCAGCACGATGTCGAGCTGGTTGCGCTCCAGATGGGTCTGCAGCTCGGCGGTGCCGGCGACCTTGGCGTAGATCTGCGCCTGGGGGTGCAGTTCGGCGAAGCGCGCGAGCAGGCCCGACAGCAGCGTGTCGGCGAAGTCCTGGACCATGCCGATCCGGATCGGCCCCGAGAAGCTGCCGGTGGTGATCGCCACCACCGCCTCGTCGTGCAGGCTCAGCACGCGGCGCGCATAGTCGAGCAGCACCTCGCCGGGGCGGGTGAGTGCAAGCTTGCGGCCGTCGCGGGTGAAAAGCGATTGCTGGAGCAGTTCCTCCAGCCGCTTGATCTGAAGGCTCAACGCCGACTGGGTCACGAACACCTTGTCGGCCGCGCTCAGCATCGAGCCCGAATCGACGATCGCAACAAAGCTGCGCAGCAAATTGGTCGGCAGGTTCACGGGCATATCCAAATCATACTTTTCTGATAGGAATTGACGATGCAGCTTGTCTTTCGGCGCGGCAAGCTATTCTTCCCGGCGGCGTTCCAGGGGTAAAAAGCCCGGAAATGCGGCGTTTTAGAGCGATTCCAATCGGTCCTATGAGCAAAGCCAATAGGACAGCGGCGAAAATCTCTATCATTTTAATAGATAAATTGCCGACCGAGGAGATTCGCGTGTCGACGTCATCATCATTGCCATGGGGAAAACGGCTGCTGCGCTCCCGCGCGCTGTCGCCGCTGGTCCTGCTGCTGCTGTGGGAGCTGGGCTCGCGCACCGGCCTGATCCCCGAACGGACGCTTGCCGCGCCCTCGGCGGTGATCGTGACGATGGTGGAGATGATCGTGTCGGGCGAACTGCCCAACAATCTGATCGTCTCCTTCTGGCGCGCCGCCTTCGGCCTCGCGATCGGGGTGTCGATCGGCATGGTGCTGGGGCTGATCGCGGGCCTGTCGCGCGCCGGCGAGGCGGCTGTCGATCCGGTGATGCAGATCAAGCGGACGATCCCGGTCGTGGCGCTGGCGCCGCTGTTCATCGTCTGGTTCGGGATCGGCGAGACGCCGAAGATCGCGCTGATCGCCTTTGCCACGCTCTTCCCGGTGTACCTCAACCTCTACAACGGCATTCGCGGCGTCGACGTGCGGCTGCTCGATGCCGCGCGCAGCTTCGGCCTGTCGCGCGCCGAGCAGATCTTCCACGTCATCCTGCCGGGGGCGCTACCCTCGCTGCTGGTGGGCCTGCGCTACTCGCTGTCGATCGCGATCATCCTGCTGGTCATCGCCGAGCAGATCAACGCGTCGTCGGGGCTCGGCTTCCTGATCAACAATGCGCGCGACTTCATGCGCACCGACATCATCGTCGTCTGCCTGATGGTCTATGCGCTGCTCGGCCTTGCCGCCGACTATCTCGTCCGCCTGATCGAGCATCGCGCGCTCGCCTGGCGGCCCAGCCTGGTGGAGGCCTGACCATGGATGCTCGTCGTGGACTGGCGCTGATATCGCGCGCCGTGGGACCGATCGAAACCCCGAACGATGTCGATGTGGACCCGGTCGTCCGCCTGCGCGGCTTCACCCGCGCCTTCGGCGACAATGTCATCATCGACGGGCTCGACCTCGACATCGCCCCGGGTGAGTTCGTTGCCCTGCTCGGCCGCTCGGGCAGCGGCAAGACCACCCTGCTGCGCACCCTGGCCGGGCTCGACAAGGTCGGCGACCAGGACGTCACCGTCCCCGGATCGCGCGCCGTGGTGTTCCAGGATGCCCGGCTGCTGCCGTGGAAGAAGGTGTGGCGCAACGTCGCGCTCGGCCTGCGCGGCGGCCATGTCCGCCAGCGCGCGGAGGAGGCGCTGCGCGAGGTGGGGCTGGGGCATCGCATCGACGCTTGGCCGCTCACCTTGTCGGGCGGCGAGGCGCAGCGCACCGCGCTGGCCCGCGCGCTGATCCGCGAGCCCGAGCTGCTGCTGCTCGACGAGCCCTTCGCCGCGGTCGACGCGCTCACCCGCATCAAGATGCACCAGCTCGTCCTCTCGCTGTGGCGCAAGCACAAGCCCGCGGTGATGATGGTGACGCATGACGTGGACGAGGCGATCGCGCTGGCCGACAGGGTCCTCGTCCTCGACGCCGGCCGGCTGATCGCGGAGGAAGTGATCGTCGCCCCGCGCGGCGAGCGCACCGCCAGCGTCCGCCCGCTCCGCTCGCGGCTGCTCGGCCATCTCGGCGTCGACGCGCCCGAGGGCACCTATGCCGATGCGGTGTGGAAGAACGGCCCGGAAGCATGACCGTCCCGATCCTCGATACCCGCCCCGGCCTCGCCCGGCTGCGCGACTTCGTCGGCGCCTTCGCCGCGCGGCGCGGCGGCGCTACCCGGGCGCGCGCCGAGCTGCTGCGCGAGCTGGTGGCGCACGATGACTGGTTGCCCGAGGAGTTCGCCCAGCCCGATCCCGAGCGCTATCGCCAATATCTGCTCCACTGCGACAGCGCCGAGCGCTTCTCGGTGGTGAGCTTCGTCTGGGGCCCCGGCCAGCGCACCCCGATCCACGACCATCGCGTCTGGGGGCTGGTGGGCGTGCTGCGCGGGGCGGAGATCGTCCAGCCCTATGCGCCGGCGATCGACGGCTCGCTCCATCCGCGGGGGGCGCCACACCGGCTGGAGCCGGGCGAGGTCGATATCTTCGGGCCGGCGATCGGCGACATCCACAGCGTCGCCAACGCCTATGACGACCGCGTCTCGATCAGCATCCACGTCTATGGCGCCAATATCGGCGCGGTCGAGCGCGCCACCTATGACGAGGCGGGACGGCCGAAGCGCTTCGTCTCCGGCTACGCCAATCATCATCTGCCCAATATGTGGGACCGATCCAGACCATGACCATCACGACCCCGCAGGCGGTGCGTCACGCACTGCTGACCCGCCAGGAAATCGCGCTGATCGACCTGCGCGACGAACATAGTTTCGCGCAGGGCCATCCGCTGTTCGCCGCCCAGTTGCCGGTCGACCGCATCGCCATCGAGGCCGCCACGCGCTTCCCGCGCAAGGATGCGGCGATCGTCCTCTATGATGCGGGTGAGGGCCATGTCGCCCCGGCTCGCGCGATCTTTGAGGCGCTTGGCTACAGCCAGGTCTCCGCGCTCGACGGCGGCCTGCAGGGCTGGCGCGCGGCGGGCTATGAGCTGTTCGAGGATGTGAACAGCTATTCGAAGGCGTTCGGCGAACTGGTCGAGCATCGCCGCCACACCCCCTCGCTGCCCGCCGAGGACGTTCAGGCGCTGATCGACGAGAAGGCCGACATCGCCATTCTCGATGCCCGCCGCTTCGAGGAATATGCGACGATGAGCATCCCCGGCGGCACCAGCACGCCTGGCGCCGAACTGGTGCTGCGCGCGCCGTTGGTCGCCCCCGATCCCGACACCACGATCATCGTCAACTGCGCGGGGCGGACCCGCAGCATCATCGGCACCCAGTCGCTGATCAACGCCGGCCTGCCCAACAAGATCGTGGCATTGCGCAACGGCACGATCGGCTGGACCCTGGCGGGCCAGTCGCTCGAGACCGGCCAGCAGCGCCGCGCGCCCGAGGCCGACGGTGTCGCTACGAAGGAAGCGCGTCAGCGCGCCCGTTCGGTCGCCTATCGCGCCGGGGTGAAGCGGCTCGATCCCGAGGGGCTGAAGCTGCTCGCGGCCGATGACAGCCGCACCCTCTATCGCTTCGACGTGCGCCAGCCCGACATCTATGCGCAGGGCCATCTCCCCGGCTTCCTCAACGCGGCGGGCGGCCAGCTCGTCCAGGAGACCGACCATTTTGCGCCGGTGCGCGGTGCCCGCATCGTGCTGGCCGACGATCTCGGCGTGCGCGCGGACATGAGCGCCTCCTGGCTCGCCCAGCTCGGCTGGGAGGTCTACGTCCTCGACGGCGGGTTCGAGGGCCCGCTCGAACAGGGCCCCGGCGAGGCCCCGCCGCCGCGCGGGCCCGAGGGCCGCTACAAGCGCCCCTATGAGGGCACCGACAACAAGGCCGCCGCGATGCAGGCCTATCTCGACTGGGAATATGGCCTGGTCGAGCAGCTCGCGCGCGACGGCACCCACGGCTTCTTCGTCATCTGACCTGACCCTGACCCACATAGGAGGATCTCCCATGGGCGTGAAATTCATCGGCTATATCGGCTTCAACAACGGTTCCGAAACCCAGGAAGGCGTCCGCTCGCGGGTGCTCGACAAGGCCTATGTCGACGCGGCGGCGCGCGCGCAGGAAGCGGGCGATTTCGATCGCGTCCTCATCCCCTTCGGCTCGAACAGCCCCGAGAGCCAGATCGTCGCGGCGCATGCGGCGGCGATCACCACGAAGCTCGGCTTCCTCGTCGCGCACCGCCCCGGCTTCACCCAGCCGACCTTGGCGGCGCGCCAGCTCGCCACGCTCGACCAGCTCTCCGGCGGCCGGGTCGCGGTCCACATCATCACCGGCGGTGCCGATGAGGAGATGGCGCGCGATGGTGACGTCGGCACCACCAAGGCCGAGCGCTATGCCCGCACCGACGAATATCTGGGCGTGCTGAAGCAGGAATTCACCGCCGCCCAGCCCTTCGACCACAAGGGCCGCTTCTACGAGGTCCGCCAGGGCTTCAGTGCGATCAAGCCCGACAATCTGCCGATCTTCTTCGGCGGCACCTCGCCCGAGGCGATCGACGTCGCCGGCCGTCATGCCGATGTCTACGCCACCTGGGGCGAGACCTTGGAGGCGACCCGCGAGGTCGTGCAGCGGGTCCGCGCCTCGTCGGCGCGCTATGGCCGCGATCCCGGCTTCTCGCTGTCGCTGCGCCCGGTGATCGCCGGCACCGAGGAGGAAGCCTGGAAGAAGGCCGAGGAGATCGTCGAGAAGGTTCGCGCCAACCGCCTCGCCGCCGGCCTGCCGATCAGCGGTCACCAGCCGCCGAACGACGGCGCCCGCCGCCTGCTCGCCACCGCCGCGCAGCTCCGCCAGGACAAGCGCCTGTGGACCGGCGTGGCCGCGCTCAGCGGCGCCGCCGGCAATTCGACCGGGCTGGTCGGCACCCCCGAACAGGTCGCCGAGGCGCTGCTCGATTATTATGACATCGGCATCGACCATTTCCTGATCCGCGGCTTCGACCCGCTCGGCGACGCGATCGACTATGGCCGCGACCTGATCCCGGCGACCCGCGAACTGGTCGCCCGGCGCGACGCCCAGCGGGGTGTCGCTGCCGCCTGACCCGGCCTTATCCTGCCCACCGACTGCCCCGTCCCGCCCTTTGCGGGGCGGGGCCTTTGCTTTAAGGGCGCTCCGCGAACCGACGGCGGAGGACGGCCCCACATGCTTTCACAGCGCGGACGTTATGCGCTGAAGGCGATGCTCAGCGTCGCGCGATCGGGCATCGCCGACCACCCCAAGCAGGTGAGCGCGATCGCCACCGAAGAGAATATCCCGCGCAAATTCCTCGAATCGATCATGTCCGAGCTGCGCCAGGCCGGGCTGGTCGATAGCCGACGCGGCAAGCATGGCGGCTATCGCCTGACCCGCGAGCCCGCCCACATCACCTTCGGCGAGATCATGCGCGTGACCGATGGCCCGCTCGCCCTGCTGCCCTGCGTCAGCCAGAAATTCTACCGCCGCTGCGACGACTGCCCCGACGAGGGCGCCTGCACCCTGCGCCGGATCATGGCCGACGTCCGCCACGAAGTGGGCGAGATCCTCGACCGCACGAGCCTGGCCGACGCGATCGCGGGGGATGATCCGCTGGCGTCTCTTCCTTCCTAACCAGCGTCGCCCCGGCGGAGGCCGGGGCCGCCAGCGGCTCCTGCGACAACCTATCCGCGCCCGACGTGGCGGCCCCGGCCTCCGCCGGGGCGACGTGTGTGGCTTAGCCTGAAGTTCGATGCCATAGTCTGAGCAGCATTGGAGGCCCCAGACTTGCGCAAGAGATTGCCAGCCAACTCCCGTGAACAGGGCGACGAGATCGCAGGGCGCCAGACCTCCGGCTTAGAGCCGCTGCGTCGAGCCTTGGTGGAAGGCGAACTATCTGGCGAGCCTCGCCCGTTCGACAATGAAGCCTTCGTTGATCGCATGCGCCGACTGGCGGTTTAAGACCCTAAAGCCCCTCGCCCTCCACCCAATGCGCCAGCGACAGGCGGCGCGCGACCGACCAGGTCTGGACGCGGATGTCGGGGACCGCGACGATTTCCCAGAAGGTGGCGCGGGTCATCGGGCCGATCACCAGCAGATTGGGGTCGGCCTTGCCACTGGCGCCGATCGCCTCGGACTGGGGATTGACCTCGATGCCGAGATGCTGGGCGTCGGCGCGGATCAGGCCACGGTCGGACAGGCGGCGGAGCAGCTGCTCGCTGGTGCGGTGGAGGTCGCCCTGCGGGCCGCTGGCGTTGACGATGCGGCGGACCCGCAGAGTCTCGGATATGTCTGCGCCGCGCGGGCGCCAGCGGACGGCGATGCGCTCGCCGTCGGCCTCGGCGCCCTGAAGCTTGCCCGCCACGATCCGGAGCTGCCCGTCGGCCTGCATCGCGGCGATCCGCTCGGCGACCTTGGGGGCGAGGCGGTGGCGGTGGATGTCCCACCAAGGGCGCAGGTGGCGCAGGAAGCGGCCGCGATCGGCGGGGACGGCGGCGAGCCACAGATCCTGGGTGAAGGGCCTGAGCGCGTCGACCGCCGCGCGCCAGCCCACCGCCGCCGCCCGCGCGCGGACCTCGTGGAGGAGAGCAGAGGGGATGAGCGAGGGGCGCTGGCCGAGCGGGGCCGCCATCGCCTGGTCGCCATGAGGATGGGGCAGCAGCCCGCGCCGCGACATGGCGATGATCTTGCCGCCGAAACCGCGCGCCTTCAGCAGCAGCGCGACGTCGACCATGGTGAGCCCGGTGCCGACGATCAACACGCTGTCCTCGTCGGTCAGCCCGTCGGCGACGTCGCCGGCCCAGGGATCGGCGGCGTAGAGATCATGGCCGAGCGCGGCATCCGCCAAGGCCGGCGGCTCGTGTGGTGGCAGGTTGCCCGGCGCCAGCACGACGCTGTCGGCGGCGATGCGGCGCCCGTCGGCCAGTACCACGATACTGGTGCCGCCGGCGCGCTCGATGTCGATCGCCTCGCCGTCGACCAGGGTCAGCCGGCCCTGCGCCTGCGCCATCGCATCGCGCAACTGCTCGGCCAGATAGTCGCCATAGACGATGCGCGGCACGAAGCCGGTCAGCTCGGGATGGCGCGCGGCGAGCCAGCGGACGAAATGGTCGGGATCGTCGGGCAATGCCGACATGTTGCCGGCGCGCACGTTGAGGAGGTGATCGGGATGCGCGGCCGAATAGGCGATGCCGCGCCCGGCATGCGGGCGGCGTTCGATCAGGGTCGCGCGCGGGCCTTCGTGGCGCAGCAGGTTGATCGCCTGCAGCGTTCCCGAAAAGCCCGCGCCGATGATCGCGACATGGCGGTCGCGGACGCGCGGAATATGGTCGGCCATGCGCCCGCTATGCGCGTCCCCGTCCCGCTTGCAAAGGGGCGCCGTCAGGCGGCGGCGCGGTTGCGTTTGGCTGCGGTGTGGCGGTTTTCCGGGAAGGGCAGGCCGATATTGTCGCGGAAGGTCTCGCCCTCATAATCGAGGTGGTAGAGGCCACGCGCCTGCAGGATCGGCACGACATGGTCGACGAACAGGTCGAGCTGGCCGGGCAAGGTCTCGAAGATGACGAAGCCGTCGGCGCCCTCCTGCTCGAACCAGCTCTGCAGCGCGTCGGCGACCTTCTCGGGCGTGCCGACAAAGGCGCCGCGCGGCGTCGCCACCCGCTGGGCGATCTGGCGCAGGGTGAGCCCTTCGGCACGAACCTGTTCGAGGATACGGTTCGACTGGCTCTGGTTGCTGTTCAGGCCGAGATGGGCGACGTCGGGGAAGGGCGCGTCGAGATCATAGCGGCTGAAATCATGGTCGTTGAACGCGCGCGCGATCAGGCCGAGGCCGCTCTCGATCGAATTGAGGCCGGCCAGCTCGGCATAGGCCGCCTCGGCGTCCGCCTCGGTCAGCCCGATCACCGGGCCGACGCCGGGCAGCACCGACAGCTCCTCGGTCTTGCGGCCGAAGCCCTTCGCGCGCGTCTTCACGTCGCGATAATAGCCCTGCGATTCCTCCAGCGTCTGGGCGCCCGTGAAGATGCAGTCGGCGCGCGCCGCCGCGAAGGCGCGGCCGTCTTCGGAAGCGCCCGCCTGGAAGATCACCGGCTGGCCCTGGCGCGAGCGCTTGATGTTGAGCGGTCCGCGCACCTGGAAATATTCGCCCTCATGGTCGAGCCGGTGGAGCTTGTCGGGGTCGACGAACTGGCCGGTCGCCTTGTCGCCAACATGGGCGTCGTCCTCCCAGCTGTCCCACAGCCCCTGGACGACGTCGAGATATTCGGCGGCGATCCGGTAGCGCACGTCATGCGCGGGATGCTCGGTGCGGCTGAAATTGGCGGCGGTGTCGCCCAGCCAGCTGGTGACGACGTTCCAGCCGGCGCGGCCCTCGCTGATATGGTCGAGCGAGGCGAACTGCCGGGCGACGTTGAACGGCTCCGAATAGCTGACCGTCAGCGTGGCGACGAGGCCGATATGCGAGGTGGCGGCGGCGAGCGCCGAGAGGATCGTGATCGGTTCGAAGCGGTTGAGATAATGCGGGCTCGACTTGGCGTTGATCGAAAGGCTGTCAGCCACGAACAGGAAGTGGAATTTGCCGCGCTCGGCGAGCTGTGCCTGCCGCTTGTAGAAGGAGAAGCTGGTGCTCGCGCCCACGTCGCGATCGGGGTGGCGCCAGTCGCCCCAGCTGCGGCCGACGCCGTGGAGGATGAAGCCCAGCTTGATCTTGCGCGTGTCGCTCATGTCCGTGGTCCCGATGAAAAGGTCCCGGACCAGATATCCCCCCCGTCGCGCGGCGACGAACGGGGATTGCTCATATCATCGATGACGGACGCTAAAGCGGCGAGCTGGTCGCGGGTCGGTTCGGCGATGTGGAGCAGGGTGGTGGAGCGCGGCCGCAGCAGCGCGGCGCGCAGCCGGGCCCAAGGGCGGGCGAGCACGCTCATCGCGCCGTCCGCAGCGCCTGGCCGCGATCGCGCGCCTCCTGCCACGCGCGCAGCAGGTTACCGCTCCACAGTTTCGCGATGTCGGCCTCGTCATAGCCATGCTTCAGCAGTTCGGCGGTGACGTTGCCGGCCTCGCCCTCGTCCTGCCAGCCGACGATGCCACCGCCATGGTTGAAGTCGGAGGACAGGGCGACATGGTCGATGCCGATCCGCTTCACGGCATGATCGACCACCGCGACGAGATCGGCGACGCTCGGCTTGGGCTCGGTCGCGCGCAGGTCGTGATAGCGCTTGTCATAGTCGGCGGCGCGCTCGGGGCTGAGCGGGGCGTTGCCGCCGTCGGACAGGCCGAACTCGCGCTTCAACGCGTCCAGCTTCGCCGCGAAGGCCGGATCGCGCGGGCGCAGATAGGCGCCGAAGGCGTTGATCGCGATCACCCCGCCATTGGCCTTGAGCCGGTCGAGCTCGGCGTCGCTGAGGTTGCGGCTGTTGTCGACCAGCGCGCGCAGGTCGCTGTGCGAGGCGATCACCGGCGCCTTCGACAGCGCCAGCACCTGCTCGAACGCGGCATCGCTGAGCTGCGACACGTCGATCAGCACGCCGAGCCGGTTGAGCCGCGCCACCGCCTGCTTGCCGAGCGGGGAGAGGCCGCCGCTGCGCCCGGCCGCGGTCTCGCCGCGCGCCAGCGAGGGGCGCGAGCTGTCGGCGAGCCGGTTGTGCCCGGCATGAACGAAGCCGAAGATGGCGACGCCCCTGGCCGCCCAGGCGTCGAGATCGTCGAGCGTGGCGACGAAAGCGCCGCCATTGACCGCGGTTTCGACCACCGCGAGCCGGTCCGATGCGGTGATGCTGCGCACCTGTTCGGGCGAGGTGGCGCGGCCCACCCGGTCGGGATAGCGCTCGGCAAGGCCGGTGATGATGCGGTGCTTGGCATCGGCAACCGCGCGGGCCTTGGCCAGGCTCTCGTCGCTCTCGGCCTCCTGCGGTGCGAACACCGCCAGGCCCACCGCCTTCACCCCGCCGCGCGCAGCCTTGGGCAGGTCGAACTGGGTCTTGCCGTCGACGCTGGCCGGTTCGGCGGCGCTGTCGAAATCGGTGCCGATGTCGAGATGCGCGTCGAACGGCAGGATGCGGGCATGGACGGCACCGGGATCGGGCGCGGCCTGCGCTCCACCGCCCAGCGCGATCGAGGCGGCGACGGCGGTTCCGAGCAGCAGGCGGGTGAGAAGATGCATGAAGGGCCTCCGGTTGGGGGCCTGCTATGTATCGATCCCGATCGCCGTACCGGCATGAGAATGTCCAATAAGGACATTGCCCGCGGTCATATCCTCAGGGGCAGGGGTCGGGATAATGCCGCTGGATATCCTCGATCTCCTCCAGGATCTCGGCGCTCAGCTCCAGTTCGACGCTCGCGATGTCGGTCTTGAGCTGCTCGATCGTCGTCGCGCCGATGATGTTGGCGGTGACGAAGGCGCGGCTGTTGACGAAGGCCAGCGCCATCTGCGCCGGGTCGAGCCCGTGCTTCGACGCCAGCTCCACATAGGCGGCGGTCGCGGCGGGCTGGTTGGGGGTGTTGTAGCGGGTGAACTGGCGGGCGACGTCGAGCCGCGAGCCGGTGGGAATCACCCCGCCCAGATATTTGCCGGTCAGATGGCCCGAGGCGAGCGGGGAGTAAGCGAGCAGGCCCACCTGCTCGCGCAGCGCGAATTCCGACAGGCCGGTCTCGAAGCCGCGGTTGAGGAGATTATAGGCGTTCTGGATCGAGACGATCCGCGCCAGCCCTTCGTCCTTCGAGACGCGCAGATATTCGGCGACGGCCCAGGGCGACTCGTTCGATATGCCGACATGGCGGACCTTGCCGGCGCGGACGAGCTCGTCGAGCGCGGCCAGCGTTTCCAGGATCGGGGTCGCCGCGCTCTCGTCGCCGAGCTGGGCCAGGCCGCGCTGGCCGAAGCGCGGGCCGGGCCGGTCGGGCCAGTGGACCTGGTAGAGATCGATATAGTCGGTCTGGAGGCGCTTCAGGCTGTCCTCGACGGCGAGGGTGATGTTGCGCCGGTCGAGCCGGTTGGCGCCGTCGCGGAAGCGGCGCGGGTCGCCGGGGCGGACGGGGCCGGCCACCTTGGTGGCGAGGATCACCTTGTCGCGGTTGCGCCGGCTGGCCAGCCAGGTGCCGATATATTCCTCGGTCCTCCCTTGCGTCTCCTGGCTGGTCGGGGTGACCGGATAGGCTTCGGCGGTGTCGAGGAAGTTGATGCCCTGGCCCCAGGCAAAATCGAGCTGCGCATGCGCCTCGGCCTCGCTGTTCTGCGACCCCCAGGTCATGGTGCCGAGGCAGATGAGGCTGACCGACAGGTCGGTACGGCCGAGCGGGCGATAATGCATCGATGATCTCCGGAAATCAGGCGGCAGGAACGAGGCGGCTCATAGGTGGCGGATGGCGGCTGTCTTATGCGAATTGCTCAAGGCTTCATTGGCGGAACTTGATGCAGTGATGCGATCGATATTGGAAATGGCAAACTGAGATCGAGTCCTTTTCATAATCTTTCGGTGTGGCCGGGGATTATGTGGTGAGTCCTCGGAGCCACGGCTCCCTCTTCGAGAGGACAAGTCTCATGACCGCTGCCACCGCCGAACTGCTCGAACGCGCCAGCTTCTCCATCCGCCCGGTCCAGCCGACGATCGGCGCCGAGATCGAGGGCATCGACCTCAGCCGCCCGCTCACCGTCGAGCAGCGCGATGCGATCCGCGCCGCCGTGATCAAGCATAAGGTGGTGTTCTTCCGCGACCAGAGCCTCGACAACGCCAAGCACGCAGCCTTCGCTGAGCAGTTCGGGCCGCTCTACACCCATCCCAGCTCGGCCCGCGACACCAACGTCGCGCCGATCCATCGTATCGCCGCGGTCGATGCCGCCAAATATGAGAAGCGCATCCATCGCGACGTGAAGGCGGGCGACGCCTATCACAGCGACACGAGCTGGCGGCTGGTGCCGACCTGGGGCGCTGTGCTGCGCGCGGTGACCCTGCCCGAGGTGGGCGGCGACACGATCTGGGTGGACGCCAACCTCGCTTATGAAGGCCTGCCCGCCGAACTGAAGGCGCGGATCGAGGGCCTCCACGTCACCCATGATTTCCGCGAGGCGCTGGTCGGCGCGGGCCATGACTATCCGATCGTCGCCCATCCGCTGGTGCGCACCCATCGCGAGACCGGGCAGAAGATCCTGTGGGTCAACTACACCCAGCGGCCGCAGGTGCTCGGCGTCGAACTGAGCGAGAGCCGCGAGATCCTCGACGAGGTGCTGCGCCAGTATAAGCGGCCCGAATTCCAGGCGCGCTTCTCGTGGCGTCCCGGCTCGGTCGCCTTCTGGGACAACCGCGCCGCGGTTCATTATGCGGTCAAGAATTACGGCGATTTCCCGCGCCATCTGGAGCGCGTGCTGATCGCCGACGAGCCGCTCTACGCCGATCTCTGATCGAGCTTCCCCGCGCGAGGACGGCGCCGGCCAACAGGAGGTGGCCGGCGCCGTCTTTTGGAAACCGATGAGCGGTGCTCAATCCTCTTATGACCGCTGCTCAAATATTTAGCTGAGCTTTTCCGGGGGCAAGCAAAGGCCCTTCGAATTTTCTCTATCGAAATAGTAGAAATTATTCCGCGCCAATGGCCAGGACGTGATTCATGGGGGTGACGCAATGAGTTTCGAGGTCGACCGTCGCAGCCTGCTCGGAGCGGGCGGGGCGCTGTCGCTGCTCGCCGGGTTGTCGCTGGCTGGCTGCAAGCCCGGCGGCGACAAGGCGTCCGGCGGCGTGCCGCTGCTGCGCGCCTCGGTGACCGGCAAGGGCGAGGGCGACACGCGGCTGTTGCTGCGCACCGCCGGGCTCGCGCCCGAGGGGTTCAAGGTCGATTACAGCGATTTCCAGTCGGGCCATCTGGTGATCGAGGCGCTCAATGGTGGCTCGCTCGACTATGGCGGGATGAGCGAGATCCCCCCGGTCTTCGCCGCCGCCTCGACGATCCAGAGCTTCAAGCAGATCGCGGTCGCGCATGGCGACGTCAACAACCAGGTGGTGTTGCTCCCCAAGGGGTCGGCGATCCAGGACCTGAAGGGATTGAAGGGCAAGCGGGTCGGCTATGTCCGCGCCACCACCTCGCAATATTTCCTGATCCGGATGCTGGAGTCCGTCGGTCTCGGCTGGGGCGATATCCATCCGGTCGCGCTCAACGTGTCGGATGGCGCCGCGGCCTTCTCGGCCGGTTCGCTCGACGCCTGGGCGATCTACGGCTTTCCGATCCAGCGCGCGATCGCCACCGAGGGCGCGCGCATCCTGAAGACCGCTTATGGCTTCCTGTCGGGCAATTATCTGGTCTCGGCGCATGTCGATGCGCTCGCCGATCCGGCCAAGGCGAAGCTGATCGGCGAGTATCTGCGGCTGATCAACCGCGCTTATGCCTGGGCCGCCGCGCATCAGGGCCAATGGGCCGCGGTGATCGCCAAGGATATCGGCGTCCCGCTCGACTATGTGCAGGACCAGTTCCGGCGGAAGAGCGCGGTCTATTCGCTGCGCCCCGTGACCCCGGAGGCGATCGCTTCGCAGCAACGGGTCGCCGATCTGTTCGCCGAGCAGAAGCTCATCCCCAAGGCGGTCGACGTCCGTCCGCTCTGGGACGACCGCTACAACAGCATCATCGAAGAGAAGGTGTCGGCATGACCGCGACCCTAGCCATCACGCGCCCCCAGGATCAGGCCGGGGATCAGGCCCTTGGACCCGTCCCGCAGGACCTGCTCGACGACATCACCCGCCGGCTGGCGGGCACCGCGGAGGCCTATGACCGCAGCGCCGAATTCCCGCGCGCCAATTTCGAGATATTGTCGCAGGCCGGGCTGATCGGACTCACCGTCTCGCCCCGGCTCGGCGGGCGCGGCGCCGGCTATGCCGAGGCGCTGCGCGTGCTGGGCGCGGTGGCGAAGGGCGAGCCCTCGACCGCGCTGATCCTGTTCATGACCTATAGCTACCACGCCCAGCCGACCCGCGCGCAGAGTTGGCCGGCCCATATCTACGAGCGGCTGGCGGCCGAGGCGGCGGCGGGCGGCGGCCTGATCGGCGGCCTTCGGGTCGAGCCCGAGCTGGGCACCCCGGTGCGCGGCGGCCTGCCCAAGACGGTGGCGCGGCGCACCGCCGACGGCTGGGCGATCAGCGGCGCCAAGATCTACTCGACCGGCTCGACCGGGCTCGCCTGGTATTCGGTCTGGGCGAAGACCGACGAGGAGGAGCCCCGGGTCGGCAATTTCCTGGTCGCCGCCGGCAGCCCCGGCATCACCATCAAGCCCGCCTGGGATCATCTGGGCATGCGCGCGACGGTGAGCCACGAGGTGGTGTTCCGCGACACGCCCACCCCGTTCGACCATGCCGTCGACATCCGCCCGCCGGCGGACTGGGCGCCCAAGCCCGGCGAGAACGGCATGGCGCTGTGGAACGCGCTGGCCATCTCCACCATCTATGACGGGGTTGCCCGCGCCGCGCGCGACTGGCTGCGCGACTATCTGAGGGAGCGGGTGCCGACCAATCTGGGCGCGGCGCTCGCCACGCTGCCGCGGGTCCAGGAGAAGTTCGGCGAGATCGAGGCGCTGCTCCAGGTCAACCGCACCCTGATCGAGACCGCCGCGCTGTCTGCCGACGCGGGCCCCGGCCCCAGCGCGGTAGAGGCGAACACGATCAAATGGGCGGTCACCACCAACGCGATCCGCGCGGTGCAGATCGGGCTGGAGCTGACCGGCAACCCCGGCCTTTCGCGCAACAATCCGCTCGAGCGCCATTATCGCGATGTGCTGTGCAGCCGCATCCACAGCCCGCAGGACGACACCATCCTCGTCGCCGCCGGTCGCGCGGGGTTCGGCCTGTGAGCGGCGCCGCGACCAGGCTCGTCATCGCCAGCCAGATGGAGGAGGGCTTCAACGAAGGCCTGCGCGCCCATCTGGGTGCCACCGTGATCGGCGTGCCCGAGGATCGCCCATGGGACGCGGCGAACGACGCCGACATCCTGCTCGTGCGGCCGACGCCGACCTGGAAGGGCAACCGCGATCTCGAACGACCGGCCGCCTGGCCGGGGCGGCTGCGCTGGGTCTATTCGGCCTCGGCCGGTATCGACTTCTACCCGCCTTGGCTGCTCGACGCGCCGATCGTCACCTGCGGGCGTGGCGTCGCCTCCGACGAGATCGCCGATTATGTGATCGCCGCCATCTACCTCCAGGCCAAGGATCTGGAGGCGGTGCGGGTGCGCAGCCTGGATCAGTGGCGCTACGCCCAGCTCGGCCGAGTCGCCGGCACCACCGTAGGGATCATCGGCCTCGGCGCGATCGGCACCGCGGTCGCGCGCCGCGCGCGGGCGTTCGGGGCGCGGGTGACGGCGGTGCGCCGCCGCTCGCTGCCCAGCGAGGTCGAGGGCGTCGAGCTGCTCGACCGGATCGAGGACGTCGTCGCCTCGGCCGACCATCTCGTCGTCTCGGCCCCCGCGACGGAGGCGACCCGGGGACTGATCGGCCAGGCGTTGCTGGCCCATGCCAAGCCGGGCGCGCATCTGATCAACATCGCGCGCGGCTCGCTGGTCGACCAGGAGGCGCTGGTCGCGGCGCTCGATGCCGGCCGGCTCGGCTTCGCCACGCTCGACGTCACCGAACCCGAGCCGCTGCCCGCCGGGCATGTGCTCTGGACCCATCCGAAGGTGCGGCTGACCCCGCATGTATCCTCCAATTACACCGCCGTCCGCGAGGTCTTCTTCGACAAGGTTACCGCCAATCTCGACCGCTTCGTGCGCGGCGAGACCCTGGCCGACCTGGTCGATAAGACCGCCGGTTACTGAATCCGAAAGGGGAGCACCCATGAACCAGATTGTCCGAGGCCGGGATTTCGCCGCACGCGAGCTGGAAGCGCCGCGCACGATCGAGGAGGAGCGGCTGCACCGCAAGCGCCGCCTCGCCGCCTCCTACCGCATCTTCGCCCAGCGCGGCTTCGACCTGGGCCTCGCAGGCCACATCACCGCGCGCGATCCCGAATATCCCGACCGTTTCTGGGTGGGGCCGCTCGGCCCCTGGTTCGGCCATATCCGCGTGTCGGACCTGGTGCTGGTCGACCATGACGGCACTATCCTGGAGGGCAAGGGGCCGATCAACCAGGCCGGCTTCGCGATCCATTCGGAGCTGCACAAGGCGCGGCCCGACGTGATCGCCGCCGCCCATTCGCACTCGATCTACGGCAAGGCCTGGTCGGCGCTCGGCCGGCTGCTCGACCCGATCAGCCAGGACAGCTGCTTCTTCTACCAGCAGCACGCGCTGTTCGAGACGTTCAGCGGCATCGTGCTCGACAGTTCGGAAGGCGCTCGTATTGCCGAGGCGCTGGGCGACAAGCGCGCCATGATCCTGCAGAATCACGGCATCCTCACCGTCGGCAAGAGCGTCGAAAGCGCGGTCGCCAGCTATATCTCGCTGGAGAATGCCTGCGAGACCCAGCTGCTCGCCGAGGCGGCCGGAACGGTGAAACCGATCTCGCACGAAGTGGCGCTGCACACCTCGAACCAGATGCGCGGCAATGATCCGGGGGCCTTCGGCTTCCTGCCGCTCTACGCCCGCATCCTGAGGGAGCAGCCCGACTTTCTAGAGTGAGCGATCGATAGCCCCTCCCCTTCAGGGGAGGGGTAGGGGGTGGGGCCTCTCCTCCCCGCCGACGATGGTCTCGGTGAGACTCGGAGGCCCCACCCCAACCCCTCCCCTGAAGGGGAGGGGCTAAAATCAATATCAGGAAGGACTCCAACATGCCGGTATCCCACCGGGCGTGGCGACGGCTTGCGGCCGTCAGCCTGCCCACCCTTGCGCTCGTCCTCGCGACGCCGTCGCTGGCCGCCGATCTCGGTGCGGGCCAGTCGATCGCCCCCGATGTAGGTGGCGAGGGCAGCCTCGACGACATCGTCGTCACCGCCACCCGCAAGGAATCGAAGCTCCAGTCGACCCCGGTCGCGGTGAGCGTGATCGGCGAGGCGTTCCGCAGCAACCAGAACGTGATCACCACGCGCGACCTGGCCGGGCAGATTCCGGGGCTCTACACCCCGCCCTCGGGCATCACCCCGCTGACCAACACCTTCTTCATCCGTGGCATCGGCAACAGCGATCCGATCTTCGATCCCACTGTCGGCGTCTATATCGACGACGTCTATCTGCCGCGCGCGATCAACGGCATGTCCGACCTGACCGACGTCGAGCGAGTCGAGGTGCTGCGCGGGCCGCAGGGCACGCTGTTCGGCGCCAATTCGGCGGGCGGCGCGATCCGCTATGTCACCCGCACGCCGACCGACAAGTTCGAGGCGCGCGGCGATATCGGCTATGGCAATTACGACACGATCAACGCGCATGGCTATGTCGCCGGCGGGCTGCTGCCGGGGCTGCTCAACGCCAGCCTGGCGGTCGCGCGCAACCAGCATGACGGCTACACTTGGAACCCGTCGCTCCAGCGCCATGTGAACAACCAGAGCACCACCGGCGGCCGCATCAAGCTGCTCTTCACGCCCGCCCCGAACCTGAAGATCACCCTGTCGGCCGACGGCACGGTCGATCATTCGCAGGCCGCCCAATATGTCGCGACCACCTATCATGCGACCAACCCGGCGCTGTCGGGCCTGGGCGCGATCACCGGCGGCACGCTGTACAACCCGACGTCCTTCTCGGCCTACAAGGACAATGTCAGCTATGCCGGGCGCTACCCGATCAACCGCTCGCATTCGGGCGGCGGCACCGGCCGGATCGACTATGATCTCGACGATCATCTGTCGCTCCACTCGATCACCGCGCTGCGGGCGTTCGACCAGGATCCGGTGAACTACAACAATGATGGCCAGAACAAGTTGCCCTACAATGCGGCGCAGGCACGGCCCATCGACATCTCGGACAATTACATCACCTACAAGCAGCACAGCTTCACCCAGGAGTTGCAGCTGCAGGGCAATTGGGACCGCTTCGATTTCACCGGTGGCCTCTATTATCTGTTCGAGAATTTCCGCAGCGACCGGATCGGCTATGTCACCGGCCTGCCGCAGTCGGACACCGCGCTGCCGGCAGCCCCCTTCGACCAGATCGGCAAGACGATCACGCGCAACTACTCGGCCTATCTCCAGGCCAATTATCGGGTGACCGAGAAGCTCACCTTCACCGCGGGCGGCCGCTATATCATCATCCGTCGCGCCTTCGACTTCCAGGGCGTGAACTATGATCTCGACGGCAACCCGATCGATCCGGCGCTCTATCCGCAGGTGCGGACCGGCGGCGCGATCCCGGCGCTGGGCGTCAGCGTCGCCGCGTCGCAGGTCAATTTCACCAATGCCAATGTGCTCCGGAAGAAGCGCTGGAATTCCTTCACGCCGAAGCTGGGCGTGTCGTGGCAGATCGCACCGACCGCCTTCCTGTTCGCCAGCTATTCGAAGGGCTTCGACGCGGGCGGCTTCAACAACCGCGCGCTGAACGTCGCGACCGCGCTGCCCTATGATCCGGAAACGGTGAACACCTATGAAGGCGGGATCAAGACCGACTGGTTCGACCGGCGCCTGCGGGTGAACCTCACCGGCTTCTACAATGATTACAGCAATCTGCAGACCGCGGTGTCGGCGTTCAGCCCGATCTCGGGCACCTATGTCAGCACCCGCGGCAACGCCCCCTCGGCGCACACCGAGGGCTTCGAGCTGGAGACCTCGGCCCAGCCGGTCACCAACCTGTCGCTGGCGTTCAACGTCACCTATCTGAAGACGCGCTACGACGATTATTCGGCCCCGGCCTATGGCACCGTGCCGGCCTATAACTACACCGGCAAGCAGTTCGCGGGCCAACCGAAATGGCAATATTTCGTCTCGGCGGACTATTCGCTGCCGGTCGACAGCCTCGGTACCATCAAGCTGGGCAGCAGCGTGAACTGGCAGACCGGCTATTTCTCCGACATCCTCAACAACGCGCAATATCGGGTCGGCGGGAAGACCTTCGTCAACGGCTATGTCGGCTTCCAGACGGCGGACGGGCGCTGGGACTTCACCCTCACCGCGCGCAACATCCTCGACAAATTCTACTTCTCCACCCTCACCCCGGTCGGCACGCCGTTCCGGGTCGGCCCCTTTGCCGGTACCCAGCTGGTGCAGGGCGCGCAGAACCCGCCGCGCACGATCTTCTTCAAGGTCGGCTGGAAATATTGACCGTCATCGGTCAGGCATGACCGATGGCTGTCGTCGATCTCGAATGGGGCAGGGCCGGTGCCGAGCGGCTGCGCGACAAAGTCGCGCTGCTGATCGTCGTCGACATCCTGTCCTTCTCGACGGCGGTGGACATCGCTACCGGCCGTGGCGCGATCATCCATCCCTTCGCTTATGGGGATCGCGCCGCAGCCGAACGAGCGGCGGCGGCGCTGGGCGCGCAGCTTGCCGCGCCGCGGAGGGCGGGGGGCGGACAGCTCAGCCTGTCCCCCCGCACCCTGGCGGAAATCGCTCCCGGCACTCGGCTGATGCTGCCCTCGCCCAACGGCTCGCGGATCAGCCTGGCGACCGGCGACGTGTCCACGGTCGCGGGATCGCTGCGCAACGTCGCCGCCATCGCAGCCTGGGCACGACGGACAGTGCAGGGCGATATCGGGGTGATTCCGGCGGGCGAGACCTGGCCCGACGGCAGCCTGCGCCCCGCGATCGAGGATTTGCTCGGCGCCGGGGCGATCGTCGACGCGCTCGACCTGCCGGTGACGCCCGAGGCTGAGATCGCGCGAGAGGCTTTCCGTTCCGCCGGCGCTCGCTTGGGCCCGCTGATCCGCAGCTCGATATCGGGGCGAGAACTGCTCGACGATGGCTTCGACGAGGATGTCGAATTGGCGCTCGCCTGCAATGCGAGCCATGCCGTGCCGCTGCTTGTCGACGGGGCCTATCGTAACGTCGCCGTCTGATCGCGCCCGCCCGCATGACCCCCGCCAATAAGACCTATCAGCAGGTCGCGTTATTCGCCGAGCCTTCGAAGGCGTAGCATTTCCGGGACTTTCGCATCCTTTCCCGGAGCATGACCATGACCCAGGCCGCCCCCCGCCAGCTCAAGCTCGGTGCCATCCTTGCCGGCGTCGGCACCACCCATGCCGACTGGCGCGATCCCGACCTGCCGGGCGACGCGAGCGTGAACATCGACTGGTATGTCGAGCAGGCGCGCAAGGCCGAGGCGGCGAAGTTCGACCTCGTCTTCATCGTCGACTCGCCGTTCATCACGCCCGACACCGCGCCGCATTATCTGAACCGGCTCGAGCCGCTGACCCTGCTCTCGGCGATAGCGGTGTCGACCTCGAAGATCGGCCTCGTCGGCACGCTGACCACCTCCTATTGGGAGCCGTACAACGTCGCGCGCCAATTCGGCTCGCTCGACCATATCAGCCGGGGCCGCGCCGGCTGGAACGTCGTCACCACCGGGCTCGAGGGCGCCGCGCGCAACTATGGGCGCGACGAGCATTTCGCGCACAAGGACCGCTATGCCCGCGCGCTCGAGTTCGTCCAGGTCGTCCAGGGCCTGTGGGACTCTTACGAGGACGATGCCTTCCCGCGCGACAAGGATGCCGGCGTCTTCCTGCACAAGGACCGCCAGCATGCGCTGAACCACAAGGGCGCGCATTTCTCGGTGGCGGGGCCGCTCGCGCTCAGCCGGTCGGGGCAGGGCCAGCCGGTGATCTTCCAGGCTGGCGACAGCGACGAGGGCCGCACCCTTGGCGCCCACATCGCCGAGGGCACCTTCGCCGCCGCGCCCGATTTCGAGACCGCGCTCGCCTATACGACCGACCTCAAGGCGCGCGCTGCGCGGCTGGGCCGCGACCCCGATCACGTGCTGGTGCTGCCGGGGCTCAGCGTCTTCCTCGCCGACAGCGACGAGGAGGCGCGGGCGCAGGAGGACGAACGGATCGGGCGGCTCGACCTCGACAAGTCGCTGGTCGAACTGGGGCGGCTGTTCAACTATCACGACTTCCGCGCCTATGACCCCGACGCGCCCTTCCCCGATGTCAGCAACCTCACCCTCAACAGCTACAAGGGCGGTGCCGAGCGGGTGGTGAAGACCGCGCGCGACGAGGGGCTGACCCTGCGCCAGACGGTGGAGCGCTTCATCGGCCGCCGCTCGGCCTTCGTCGGCACCGCCGAAACGGTGGCGAACGAGATCGAGCGCTGGTTCCGCGCCGGCGCGGTCGACGGCTTCAACCTCCACGTCTCCCGCCCGCGCGACTTCGATCGCTTCCTGCGCGACGTGGTGCCGATCCTGCAGGCGCGCGGTCTGTTCCGCACCGATTATGAGCACGCCACCCTGCGCGGCCATCTCGGCCTGCCGGTGCCGGAGAACCGCTATGCCGTGGCGCGCGAAGAGGCGCAGGCGATCGCGGCGGAGTAGGACACGGACATCCCTTCCTACGCCGTTCGTCCCGAGCGAAGTCGAGGGACGTTCGCTGGAGAGGGGCTTCGCTCGACACGAACGGAGGTGGTGGAGGCTAGCTAGCCTTGCCCCCATGCCGCGCCGCATGGCGCCGCGCCGCCGTTTCCGCGCCCTCGCGCAGCAATATCCCCAGCCGCCAATAATCGTCGGCCAGCCCGTCGGTCTCGCGGGTGCCCCAGCGATGGTCGCGGCGCATCTGGCCGAGGTGGCCCGAAGCGCGGATCGCGTCGAGGTAGACGGGCTCCACGAAGCGCTGATCGGGGCCGACATAGATGGCGTCCCGCTCGCAATAGAGCTCGCACATAAAGCAGGTCTGGCACTGGTCGGGCCGCGCGATCAGCGGGCGGCCGTCGTCGCCGGCGTCGAACACATGGGTGGGGCAGGCGGCGACGCAGCTGCCGCAGCCATTGCAGAGATCCTCGAAGACATGGCCGATCATGCCGCCAGCTCCGCGCGCAGCTCGTCCTCGAAGCGCGCCTCGATGCGGTGGACGCCCGACAGCTTCAGCCGGCGCGCCATGGACGCGCGCGGGGCGGGGCAGTCGGCGCGCAGGTGGAGGCCGCGGGTCTCGTCGCGGGTCAGCGCAGCCGAGCCGCACCAGCGCGCGGTGGCGAGCATCGCGGCATGTTCGCGCAGCGCCACCTGGTCCAGCCCCTCGGCCGCCCCGTGCGCCGACAATTCCTCCCAGTGGCCGTCGAGCCGGGTGAGCCCGTCCGACAGGCTGCGCCGGGTGCGCCAGAAGACCTTGTCATGCGCGAGGGTCTCATCCTGCACGGCATCGAGCAGATCGGCCCGGTCGATCGTGCGGGCGGCGCGATGCGGGCGCAGGCCGGCCTGGCCGAGCCCGCTGCCGGGCGAGCGATCCGCCCGCCCGCGCGCTTCGGTAGCAGCCGCCGCACCTGCGACGAGGCCCGAGCTCAGCGCCCAGGCCGAGTTCTGCGCGCCGCCGCCGCTGGTCGCGCCCGCCACCGGCTCACGGGTGGCGGCGTCGCCGACCGCGAACAGGCCGGGCACGCCGGTGCGGCAATCCTCGTCGACGATGTCGAGCCCGCCGGTGCCGCGGATCGTGCCTTCGCCGAACAGCTTCACCTCGAAACGGTCGTCGAACAGCTTCACGCCCTTGCGCTCGAACGGCGTGACGGTAGCCGGCTGGATGCGGCGCAGCCGCTCGCGCAGGATCGCGGGGGCGTCGCGCAGATCGGCGAACACCGGGCCTTCGAGCATCGCCTTGGCGAGCAGCAGATGCTGGGTCTTGTCGGTGAAGGCGGGCACGTCCAGCTCGTTGCCGGCGGCGTCGTAGAAGCGCGCGGCGGTGTAGGGCATCGTCCGGGTCGAGCACCAGGCCGGCGACAGGCTGTGCGAGATGGAGAATTCCATGCCCGACAGCCGGGCGCCTGCCTCGGCCCCCATCAGATAGCCGTCGCCGGTGTTGGTGTGGCTGCCGATCAGCCCCGAGCGAAAGGCGCAGCCGCCCGTCGCCAGGATCACTGCCCCCGCCGCGATCCGCCAGGGCTGGCGTTCGAGCCGGGCATAGCCGGCGGCGCCGCTGATCGTGCCGTCGGCCTGACCGAGCAGTTCGAGCGCGGGGTGATGGTCGAGGATACGGACGCCCAGCTCGGCGGCGGCATGGCGCAGCGCGCGCATATATTCGGGGCCGCGCACGCCCGAGAAGAAGGTCTCGCCGCGATCGTCGACGTCGAAGCGATAATGCGGGGAGAGGGTGGGCAGGTTGCGCCAGGTGAGGTCGATCACCCGCTCCATCCAGGCGGCGTCGGCCAGCCCCAGCCCGGCGGCGTGGCGCTTCGCGACCGCCGCCTCGCGCATCGCCGGATCGGGCGGCACCCACCAATGGTTCGGTCCCGCCGTCGCGGTGACGCCGCTCGTCCCCATATAGCCCTTGTCGACGATCACCACCTCGCCGCCGCCGCGCGCCGCGGCGATCGCCGCCCAGCCCGCGGCCATGCCGCCGCCGATGATCAGCACGTCGCAGCTTCGTGGAATGGTCATGGCAGGGCCCTGGACGAAAAGCGGGATCGCATGGCGCTCTCCCTACGCCCGCCCCCGATGGGTCGTCTTATGAGAATGCGCGATAGCGCCGTTGAGCGCCGCTCGATCGGCCCGGAAATCCGAGGCTGGCAGCCCCCTCAAGGGCTTTTTGGCAGCTCCCAAGACTTTCTATGCGGCCCTCGTCCTATTTGCGCCAAGCATAGGAAATCCGGGCAAAAGCGGGCCAATGTTGAGCGTCGCTCATAGCCCCTAACAGAAATTGTCTATTGAATAGATAGAGATTGAATGGCCCTTGGCGACCATCACTTTGCACCAAGGGACCGACATGACCGCCAAGCTCCACCGTCTCGCCCTCGCGATCGCCGCGCTCGCGTCGCTCGTCGCGTGCAAGCCGGCCGCGCAGGACCAGGGTGCCGTGCTCCATGTCGGCAGCCAGCGCGGCGGCACCAAGGCGGTGATGCTCGCCAGCGGTGCGCTGGAAGGCGCCCCCTATAAGGTTGAATGGTCCGAGTTCGCCGCCGCCCAGCCGCTGCTGGAGGCGATCGGCGCGGGGGCGGTGGACGTCGGCGTGGCCGGCGATGCGCCCTTCATGTTCGCCTATCAGAGCGGCAGCCCGATCAAGGCGGTCGGCGCGCAGTTCGTCAAGGAGCGGCCCACCGGCGCGCTCACCCTGCTGGTGCCGGGCGGCTCGCCGGTCCGCTCGATCGCCGATCTGAAGGGCAAGAAGGTCGCCACCACGCGCGGATCGATCGGCCATTATCTGATCATCCGCGCGCTCCAGCAGGCGAAGCTGCCGCCCGACTGGGTGCAGATCACCTTCCTGCCGCCGGGCGACGCGCGCGCCGCTTTCGATTCCGGCGCGATCGACGCCTGGTCTGTGTGGACGCCCTATGTGAAGCCCGCGCTCGACGACGGCGCCCGGATCGTCGTCGACGGCCATGATCTGGTGCGCGGCTATGGCTTCGACGTCGCCAATGAGGGCGCGATCGCCGACAAGCGCGCGATCCTGGCCGACTTCCTCGCCCGCGAGGCCAAGGCGCTGGCCTGGGCCCAGCAGAATCGCGAGACCTATGCGCAGCTCCTCGCCAAGGAGACCGGCCTGCCGGTCGCGGTGGCGCGCGACTATGCCACCAAGAATGCCCGCACCCTGGTGTCGATCGACGACGCGGTGGTCGCCGACCAGCAGCAGGTGATCGACGATTTCAGCAAGGCCGGCGCCGTGAAGGGCGATCGCCCGCTCGGCAAGGCCTTCGACCGCAGCCTTTTCACAACGACGGCCGCCGAGCCCGCCAAGGCCGGCTAGCCGTTCCGCCGGCCAACGCGCCGGCACCCACGAGCATTTGGGGACTGGACATGAAGACATTGCTGAACGCCGGCGTGGCCGCCATTGCGGCCCACGCGCTGACGGGGGCTGCCTGGGCCGCCGAGCCCGCTCCGGCCGCCATCGCCCCCGCCGATGCCGGCACGATCATCGTCACCGGCAGCCGCAGCCGATCGGTCCGCACCGTCGCCGACAGCCCGGTGCCGATCGACGTGATCACCCCGCTGGAGCTGAAGGCCACCGGCCGCACCGGCCTGAAGGAGGTGCTGGGCAACATCATCCCGTCGCTGACGATGCCCGCGCTGGGCGGCGGCGGCACCTCGGCCAGCGTGCGGCCGATCTCGATCCGGGGCCTGTCGGGCGATTATCTGCTGGTGCTGGTCAACGGCAAGCGCCGCCACACCACCTCGCTGATCAACAATCTCTCGCGCATCTCGGGCGGCTCCACCCCGGTCGACATCGACCTGATCCCGACCAACGCGGTGGGCCGGATCGAGGTGCTGCGCGACGGCGCCGCCGCCCAATATGGCTCCGACGCGATCTCGGGGGTGATCAACATCATCCTCGACGACAAGCCCGAGGGCGGCGAGTTCAGCACCACCGCCGGCCAGCATTATGAGAAGGGCGGCCAGCTGCTCCAGCAGACGATCGGCTATGGCACGCCGATCGGCGATGGCGGCTTCATCCGCTTCGCGGTCGAGGGCAAATATCACGACCGCGCCGACAGCTCGGCCGAGCCGGTGCCGCTGATCTATCCGCTGGTCAACGGCCAGCCCGACCCGCGGGAGGCGACCACCGAGCATCTGATCGCGGGCGGCTATGGCCGGTCGAACCGTGACAAGATCGTCAACGGCTCGCTCAACCTGAAGCTGCCGGTGGGCCAGGACCTCGACGTCTACAGCTTCTCGACGCTCAGCTATCGCAACATCGACGACAAGCGCGGCTCGGTCTTCCCCGCCACCACCGGCTATGGCGGCCAGGTCAACACCCAGGGCCTCACCTCGCTGCCGCAGCTCTACCCCTCGGGCTTCCAGGCGCGGCGGCGGATCTGGGAGTGGGACTGGCAGTCCGCGGTGGGCCTGAAGGGCGCGCTCGGCAGCTGGGACTTCGACCTGTCGTCGAGCTATGGCCGCGACAATGTGAAGCTGGGCGCCGAAGGCACGCTCAACCCCTCGCTCGGGCCGTCGAGCCCGACCAGCTTCTTCATGGGCCGCCAGATCCAGACCCTGTGGGTCAACAATCTGGACCTTAACCGCGAATATGAGATCGGCCTCGCCGAGCCGCTGACCGTGGCGATCGGCGCCGAGCATCGCTGGGAGAAATTCCAGAACAAGGCCGGCGAGCCCGACAGCTATCGCGACGGCGGCTATGTGATCCCCAGCGACGGCACGCCGTTCGGGAATGCCTATGGCGGCCGCTCGCCCTCGCCGGGCCTCGTCTCCTTCACCGGCACCTCGCCGGCCGACGCCAGCTCGATCAGCCGCAACAATCTGGCGGCCTATGTCGACCTGTCGACCAAGATCACCCCGGCCTGGTTCGTCGGCGTCGCGGGCCGCTTCGAACATTATGACGACAGCGCCGGCAACACCGTGTCGGGCAAGATCTCGACCCGCTACGAACTGGCGCGCGGCTTCGCGATCCGCGGCGGCGTCAACACCGGCTTCCGCGCACCTTCGCTGGCGCAGACAGCTTTCTCGACCACGCAGAACACCGTCACCGTGATCGGTGCGAACCGGGTGAGCACCACCTCGAAATTCCTGCCGGTCACCAGCGTCGCCGCGCAGGCGCTGGGCGCGAAGCCGCTGAAGCCGGAAAAGTCGCTCAACTATACGCTCGGCTTCACATTCGAGCGCGGCCCCGCCCGGCTCACCGTCGACGGCTACCAGATCAAGGTCGACGATCGCATCGTGAAGACCGAGTTCCTGGGCACCGCCGCGAACGGCGGCAGCGCGATCCGCAACATCCTGGTCGCCAATGGCGTCACCGGCGTGGACAGCGCGCAATATTTCACCAACGCGATCGACACCCGTACTCGCGGCATCGACGTGGTGGCCGAATATACGCTGCGCACCGGCGGCCTGGGTACTTTCATCCTCGGCGCGGCCTATAGCTACAACAAGACCAAGATCACCCATGTGATCGACAATCCCGCGCAGCTCGCCTCGCTGAACGTCACCCTGTTCGGGCGGCAGGCGCAGCGCGACCTGATGATCGCCACGCCGCGCACCAAGGTGGTGCTGACCAACAACTGGTCGCTCGACCGGGTCCACGCGCTGGGCCGCGCGACCCGCTATGGCGGCTATACCGAAAGCTCGAACGTCGCCTCGGGCGATCGCAGCTTCGGGGCGAAATGGATCTTCGATCTCGACGTCGGCTATGACGTCAGCGACCATGTCACCCTGTCGGTGGGCGCGAACAACCTGTTCGACAGCTACCCCGACCGCAATGGCATCGTCGCCTCCGATGGTTCGGGCGCCTACGGCAATTTCGCCCCCTTCGGCCTCAGCGGCGGCTTCTACTACGCGCGAGCTTCGGTGACCTTCTGACAGTCACCGATGTGCAGCCGGCGGGGGCGCTGCCTTTCCTGTTCCCGCCGGCTGCATCCCTTCTTCCCCAGCATCGACGGAGGATCTGATGTCGACCAATCCCGTGACCCGCTCCACCGAACGCCCCGTCGAGCCGCTGTTCCTCGATCGCTGGTCGTCGCGCGCCTTTGACGGCAGCGCGATCGCGCAGGCCGATCTCAACACCATCTTCGAGGCGGCCGGCTGGGCGCCCTCGGCGTTCAACGCCCAGCCCTGGCGCTTCCTCTACGCGCATCGCGACGGGCCCGACTGGCAGCGCTTCCTGGACCTGCTGCTGCCGTTCAACGCGGCCTGGGCCGAGCGCGCCGGCGCGCTGGTGTTCATCCTGTCCGACAGCCTGATTCAGGCGCCGGGCAGCGACGAGGCCAAGCCCTCCTACAGCCACAGCTTCGATGCTGGCGCCGCCTGGGCGCTGCTCGCGCTGCAGGCGACCCGCCTCGGCTATGTCGCGCACGGCATGACCGGGGTCGACTTCGCCAGGGCCCGCGCCGAGCTGGGCGTGCCCGAGCGTTTCCGCATCGAAACCGCGGTCGCGATCGGCCGCCGGGGCGACAAGGCGATCCTGCCCGAAACGCTGCAGGCGCGTGAGGCGCCGAGCGTGCGGCGGGAACTGGACGAGCATGCGTTCCAGGGAAATTTCCCCGCGTAGAATTCGCCACCTCTCCTGCCGTCATCCCGGACTTGATCCGGGATGACGGTGGTTTGGGGGCCGCCGCAAAAAGAACGGGCGGGGGTGTCGCCCCGCCCGTTCAGGTGTCGCAGTCCGGGAGAAACGAAGACGGCTGCTGCGGCGGGCCTCTATCCCCGACGCGCATTTGATCTCCACGGTTGGGAAGCCGTCTCCGCATAGCGAAAAACAAATGCCGGGCGCCGACGCACGGCTTGGCGGCGCACGTCCATCGCCCCGTCGCCCGATCCATATGGAAAACAAATGCGGGGCCTGCGGGCCTCGTCTCGAATTCCAACGCCGCGGCCGCCTAATGGGCGATCATCCGGTGCGATCCTGAACGATCGGCGCATGCCGGATCCGAAAGGACGCACCCCATGGAAGACCTGCCGTGGCTGCTCCTCACCCTCGGGCTGCTGGCGGTGACGCTCGGCTATGTCCGGCTCTGCGAAAAGGCGTGAGGATTCCAGCATGACCATCGATCTCTGGCTCGCCGCGATCACCGCGGGCGGGCTGCTTCTCTATCTCGTGGCCGCGCTCGTCCGGCCCGAACGTTTCTGAACCGGAGAGCCCCATGACCATCCAGGGCTGGATCCTCATCGCCGTCTTCACCGGCATCCTGCTGGCGCTGACCAAGCCGGTCGGCCTGTGGCTGTTCGCGCTCTATGAAGGGCGGCGGACGCCGCTGCACGCCATCCTCGGCCCGGTCGAGACCGGCTTCTACAAGCTGGCCGGCATCGACCCCACCGCCGAGCAGGGCTGGCGCCGCTACGCGGTCCACATGCTGATCTTCAACGCGGTGCTGCTGCTGTTCACCTATGCGGTGCTGCGGCTGCAGGGCCTGTTGCCGCTCAACCCGCAGGGGTTTGCCGGTACCAGCGGGCACCTTGCCTTCAACACCGCGGTCAGCTTCACCGCCAACACCAACTGGCAGAGCTATGCCGGCGAATCGACCATGTCGAACCTCAGCCAGATGCTCGGCCTGACCATTCATAACTTCCTCTCGGCGGCGACCGGCATCGCGCTGGCCTTCGCCCTCTTCCGCGGTTTCGCGCGCCGGCAGGCGGGGACGATCGGCAATTTCTGGGCCGACATGACCCGGATCACCCTCTATCTGCTGCTGCCGATCTGCATGGTCTATGCGACGTTCCTGGTCGCCAGCGGCGTGCCGCAGACGCTCGCCGGGTCGGTCGACTTGACCACCCTGGAAGGCGCTAAGCAGACGCTCGCGCTCGGCCCCGTCGCCAGCCAGGAAGCGATCAAGATGCTCGGCACCAATGGTGGCGGCTTCTTCAACGCCAATTCGGCGCACCCCTTCGAGAATCCGGACGCGCTGACCAACCTCGTCCAGATGCTGTCGATCTTCCTGATCGGCTTCGGCCTGACCTGGACCTTCGGCAAGGCGGTGGGCAACCCCCGCCAGGGCTGGGCGATCCTCGGCGCGATGCTCGTGCTGTTCCTCGCCGGTGTCACCGTCACCTATTGGCAGGAAGCCGCGGGCAACCCGATCCTCCATGGCCTCGGCGTTCCCGGCGGAAACATGGAGGGCAAGGAAGTCCGCTTCGGCCTCGCCGCCTCGGCCTTGTTCTCGGTCGTCACCACCGCGGCCTCGTGCGGCGCGGTCAACGCGATGCACGACAGCTTCACCGCGCTGGGCGGCCTCGTCCCGCTGTTCAACATGCAGCTCGGCGAAGTCGTGATCGGCGGCGTCGGCGCGGGCATCTACGGCTTCCTGCTGTTCGCCATCCTCGCTGTGTTCGTCGCCGGGCTGATGGTGGGCCGCACCCCCGAATATGTCGGCAAGAAGATCGAGGCGCGCGAGGTGAAGCTCGCGGTGCTGGCGATCGCGGTGCTGCCGCTGATCATCCTCGGCTTCTCGGCGATCAGCTCGGTGCTGGCGGCGGGCCTGGCCGGGCCGCTCAACAAGGGGCCGCACGGCTTTTCGGAGATCCTCTACGCCTTCACCAGCGCGGTGGCGAACAACGGCTCGGCCTTTGCCGGCCTGACCGCGAACACGCCCTATTACAACGCGATGCTCGGTGTCGCGATGTGGGTGGGCCGCTTCTTCATCATCGTGCCGATGCTGGCGATCGCCGGCTCGCTCGCCGCGAAACGCTACACGCCCGAGACGGCGGGGTCCTTCCCCACCACCGGCCCGCTCTGGGTGGGTCTGCTCGTCGGCATCGTGCTGATCGTCGGCGGCCTCACCTTCCTGCCCAGCCTCGCGCTGGGGCCCATCGCCGATCATCTCGCGATGATCCGCGGCCAACTCTTCTGATCGGGCACGCCATGAGCAGAACCGCAACCAAATCGATCTTCGCGCCCGAATTGCTCGGGCCCGCGGTGGGCGATGCCTTCCGCAAGCTCAACCCCCGGGAACTGATCCGCAACCCGGTGATGTTCACCACCGCCGTCGTCGCGACCCTGCTGACCGTGCTGCTGGTGGTGGGCCATGACGGCCTCGCCACCGGCTTCAAGCTCCAGCTCGTCATCTGGCTGTGGCTGACCGTGCTGTTCGGCACTTTTGCCGAAGCCCTCGCCGAAGGGCGTGGCAAGGCGCAGGCAGCCTCGCTGCGCGCGACCAAGGCGGAGCTGACCGCCCGGCGCGAAAATGGCAGCAAGGTCGCGGCCAGCCAGCTCCACGCCGGCGACGTCGTGATCGTGAAGACCGGCGAGCTGATCCCCGCCGACGGCGAGGTGATCGCCGGCGTCGCCTCGGTCAACGAGGCCGCGATCACCGGCGAGAGCGCGCCGGTGATCCGCGAGGCGGGCGGCGACCGTTCGGCGGTCACCGCCGGCACGCGCGTCATCTCCGATGAGATCAAGGTGAAGGTCACCGCCGAGCCGGGCCAGGGCTTCCTCGACCGCATGATCGCGCTGGTCGAGGGCGCCGAGCGCCAGAAGACCCCGAACGAGATCGCGCTGACGATCCTGCTGGTGGGCCTGACGATCATCTTCCTGATCGCGGTCGGAACCATCCCCGGTTTCGCCAGCTATGCCGGGGGCGAGATTCCGGTGGCGATCCTCGCCGCGCTGCTGATCACCCTGATCCCGACGACGATCGCGGCGCTGCTGTCGGCGATCGGCATCGCGGGCATGGACCGGCTCGTCCGCTTCAACGTCCTCGCCAAGTCGGGTCGCGCGGTCGAGGCGGCCGGCGACGTCGACACGCTGCTGCTCGACAAGACTGGCACGATCACGATCGGCGACCGCCAGGCGACCGAGTTCAAGCCGCTCCCCGGCGTCACCGCCGCCGAGCTTGCCGAAGCCGCGCTGCTCGCCAGCCTGGCCGACGAGACCCCGGAAGGGCGATCGATCGTCACCTTGGCGCGCGAGGGCTTCAAGGTCTCGGCCACCAACCTGCCCGCCGATGCCGAGATCATCCCCTTCACCGCCCAGACCCGGATCTCGGGCGTGAAGACCGGCGGCGCGACGATCATCAAGGGCGCGGTCGATTCGGTGTTCCGCGCCCATCCCGGCTCGGGCGAGGGGGCGGCGGCGGCCGAGCTGCGCCGGATGACCGACGAGATCGCCCGCGCCGGTGGCACCCCGCTCGCGGTGGCGCGCGATGGCCTGCTGCTCGGCGCGATCTTCCTGAAGGACATCGTCAAGGCCGGCATCCGCGAGCGCTTCGGCGAGCTGCGCAAGATGGGCATCCGCACGGTGATGATCACTGGCGACAACCCGCTCACCGCCGCCTCGATCGCGGCCGAGGCGGGGGTCGACGACTTCCTCGCCCAGGCGACGCCGGAGGACAAGCTGGCGCTGATCCGCAAGGAACAGGCCGGCGGCAAGCTGGTGGCGATGTGCGGCGACGGCACCAACGACGCGCCCGCCCTGGCCCAGGCCGATGTCGGCGTGGCGATGAACACCGGCACCCAGGCCGCGCGCGAGGCCGGCAACATGGTCGACCTCGACAGCGACCCGACCAAGCTGATCGAGGTGGTCGGCCTCGGCAAGCAGCTGCTGATGACGCGCGGCGCGCTCACCACCTTCTCGGTGGCCAATGACGTCGCCAAATATTTCGCGATCATTCCGGCGATGTTCGTCGTCCTCTATCCGGGGCTGGGCGTGCTGAACGTGATGGGACTGGCGACGCCGGAATCGGCGATCCTCTCCGCGATCATCTTCAACGCGCTGATCATCCCGCTGCTGGTGCCGCTGGCGCTCAAGGGCGTGGCCTACAAGCCGATCGGCGCCGGCCCGCTGCTCGCCCGCAACCTCGCCATCTACGGCCTCGGTGGCCTGCTCGCGCCGTTCGTCGGCATCAAGCTGATCGACGTCGCGGTGAATGCGATCGGGCTGGCGTGACCTTGCTAATCACCCCTCCCCTTCAGGGGAGGGGACGGGGGTGGGGCCTCTCCTCCTCGCGACCTTGGTCTCGGTGAGACTCGCAGGCCCCACCCCAACCCCTCCTCTGAAGGGGAGGGGCTAAGATGAAGGATTGTTTCCATGACCAACGACCTCACTTCCTCCCTGCGTCCGGCGATCGTGATGACGATCCTGTTCGCGCTGCTGCTCGGCCTCGCCTATCCGCTCGCGGTGCTCGGCATCGGCCAGGCGGTCTTCCCCGGGCAGGCCAATGGCAGCCTGGTGCGCGACGGCGGCAAGGTGATCGGCTCCACCGTGGTCGGTCAGGCCTTCGCCAGCGATCGCTATTTCCAGTCGCGCCCCTCGGCCGCCGGCAAGGGCTATGACGGCCTCGCTTCCTCGGGCTCCAACTATGGCCCGACGAGCCAGGCGCTGGTCGACCGGGTGAAGGGCGATGTCGACAAGGCCCGCGCGGCTGGCGTCACCGGGCCGATCCCGGCCGATCTCGTCACCGCCTCGGGCTCGGGGCTCGACCCCGATCTGTCGCCCGCCGCCGCGCTGGCGCAGGTGAGCCGTGTCGCCAATGTGCGCGGCCTGCCTGAGGCGCGGGTGCGTGCGCTGGTCGAGGCGTCGGTCGAGCGGCCGCTGCTCGGCTTCCTCGGCGAACCGCATGTGAACCTGCTCGCGCTCAATCGACAACTCGACCGGATTGGCTCAGATCAGGCACGGTGAGCAGCCGCGACGAGAGACCCGATCCCGACGCCCTCCTGCGCGCCACCGCGCGGGAGGGCATCGGCCGTCTCAAGCTGTTCCTCGGCGCCGCGCCTGGCGTCGGCAAGACCTATGAGATGCTGAGCGAAGGGATGCAGCGGCGGAAGGCGGGCATCGATGTCGTGGTCGGCGTGGTCGAGACCCATGGCCGGATCGAGACCGAGGCGCTGACCCGGGGGCATGAGATCATGCCGCGTCTCGACATCGACCATCAGGGCCGCCCGCTGACCGAGATGGACATCGACGGCATCCTCGCGCGGCGGCCGCAGCTCGTGCTGGTCGACGAGCTGGCGCACAGCAACGCGCCTGGATCGCGCCACCCCAAGCGCTACCAGGATGTCGAGGAACTGCTCGCCGCCGGGATCGACGTCTATTCGACCGTCAACATCCAGCATGTCGAAAGCCTCAACGACGTCGTCGCCTCCTTCACCAAGGTGCGGGTGCGCGAGACGGTGCCCGACCGCATTCTCGAGGCGGCCGAGATCGAGGTGGTCGACATCCCGCCCGATGAGCTGATCGAGCGGCTGCGCGAGGGCAAGGTCTACATCCCCGACGAGGCCAGCCGCGCGCTCAACCATTTCTTCTCCAAATCGAACCTGTCGGCGCTGCGCGAACTGGCGCTGCGCCGCGCCGCCCAGGCGGTCGACTCGCAGATGCTCGACTATGTCCGCGCCCATGCGCTGGCGGGCAGCTTCGCGGCGGGCGAGCGGGTGATCGTCGCGGTCAGCGAGCAGGCGAGCGCGCCCGGCCTGATCCGCGCCGCCAAGCGGCTGGCCGATGCGCTCGGCGCGCCGTGGACCGCGCTCCATGTCGAGACGCCGCGCACGGCGCAGCTCGGCGAGGAGGAGCGACAGCGGCTCAACCAGGCGATGGCGCTAGCCGCCCAGCTCGGCGGCGCCACCGCGACGATTCCGGCGGCACGGGTGGTCGACGGGCTCACCTCCTATGCCCGCGAGGCGCGCGCCACCCAATTGGTCGTCGCCAAGTCGGCGCGGCCCTGGTGGTTCGAGCTGCGCCATGGATCGGTGGTCGACCAGCTCGTCCGCGAGCTGACCGACGTGGCGGTGCATGTGATGCCGGGCGACGAGCATGGCGCCACGGTCGCGCGGCGCGTGGCCGCTCCCGGCCGCTGGGGCGATCCGCTCGACTATGCGATCTCGCTCGCCATCGTCGCGGCGGTGACGGGGCTGGGGCTGATGCTGGGGAGCTGGCTCAACATCACCAACATCGCGCTGCTCTACCTGCTGCCGGTGATGGTCGCCGCCAGCCTCTATGGGCTGCGCGCGGGCGTGTTCGCGGGGCTGGCCTCGTCGCTCGCCTATAATTTCTTCTTCCTGCCGCCCACCCACACGCTGACGATCAGCAATCCCGAGAATGTCGTCACCATCGTCGTCTTCCTGGGGGTGGCGCTGGTGACCAGCCAGTTCGCCGCGCGCATCCGCTCCCAGGCCGATCTGGCCGCCACCAGCGCGCGGCTGAACGCGGCGCTGGCCGGCTTCTCGCGCCAGCTCACCACGATCGGCAATGACGAGGAGCTGATGCAGGCGATCTGCGTCGAGCTGGCCCGGCTGTTCGACAGCCGCGCCTGCGTGCTCACCGCGTCGCGCGACGGGCCGCAATTGCGCGCCGCCTGGCCGCCCGAGGACAAGCTCGGCCATATGGAGCGCGCCGCCGCGCAATGGGCGATGGACAAGGGCAGCCCGGCCGGGCGCGGCTCCGACACGCTCACCGGATCGGACTGGCTGTTCACCCCGCTCAAGACGCCGCGCGGCGTGGTGGGGGTCGCCGGGCTCGCGCGCGACGATGGCGGCATGCCGGTGCCGGCTAACAAGACCTCGCTGCTGCTCAGCCTCACCGACCAGGCGGCGCTGGTGATCGAGCGGATGCGGCTGGAGGACGAGATGCGCGACGTGGCGCAGCTCAAGGAGATCGACCGGCTGCGCGGTGCGCTGCTCTCCTCGGTGAGCCACGACCTCAAGACTCCGCTCACCGCGATCCTCGCGGCCGCGGCCGAGCTGCGCACCCACAGCTCCGACGGGCTCGTCGACACGATCGAGGGCGAAGCGCAGCGGCTCAACCGCTTCGTCGCCAATCTGCTCGACATGGCGCGGGTCGAGGCCGGGGTGATGCGGCTGAACCTGGAGGCGACCGACCTGACCGACGCGATCGCGAGCGCCGTCCACGACACGCGCGGCGCGCTGGCGGGGCATGAGATCGTCCTCGACGTATCGCCGGGCCTGCCGCTGGTCCGGGTCGATCCGCAGCTCTTCCACCATGTGCTGATCAACCTGCTCGACAATGCCGGCCGCTATGCCGATCAGGGCACGCCGCTGCGCATCGCCGCCGAACGCCGGCCCGACGGGCTGGTCCTCGCGGTGCTCGACCAGGGGCCGGGCCTGCCCGAGGGGCGCGAGGCCGACGTTTTCCAGACCTTCCGGCGCTTCGAGGGGTCGGATCGGGTAAAGGGCGGCACCGGCCTCGGCCTCGCCATCGTCAAGGCGTTCGCCGAGGCGATGGGCCTGTCGGTGAGCGCGGGCAATCGCGGCGAGCCGAGGGGCGCGCGCTTCGACATCGTCTTCCCCGAAGTCGCGCTGGTGCGCGAGATCGATCAGGAGAATGTGACGTGAACCGCCCCACGGTGCTGGTCGTCGATGACGAGCCGCACATCCGCCGTCTGCTGCGAACCACCTTGGAGCGCACCAATTATGAGGTGTGGGAGGCCGCCGGCGCGCGCGAGGCGCTCGACCGGGTCGCCAACTCGCAGCCCGATATCGTGCTGCTCGACCTGGGCCTGCCCGATCGCGACGGGCTGGAGCTGGTGCCGCTGATCCGCCAGCGATCGAAGGCGACCCTGCTCGTCGTCTCGGCGCGCGACGCGACCGACCAGAAGGTGGCGGCGCTAGATCTCGGCGCCGACGACTATGTCACCAAGCCCTTCGACACCGAGGAACTGCTCGCCCGCATCCGCGCCGCGCTGCGCCACCGGATGAGCGCCGAGGGCGCCCAGCTCAAGGTGGTGGTGGGGCCGCTGGAGATCGACCTGGTCAACCGCGTGATCCGCCGCGACGGCGAGGAACTGCACCTGACCCCCAAGGAGTTCGGCGTGCTGGCCGAGCTGGCGCGCTTCCCCGGCCGGGTGATCACCCATGACCAGTTGCTCAAGAGCGTGTGGCCCAACGATTATGAGCGCCATGTCGAATATCTGCGGGTCGTGGTCCGCAACCTGCGCCAGAAGGTGGAGGCCGATGCCAGCCGGCCGACGATCATCGTCAACGAGCTGGGGGTCGGCTACCGGCTGCTTGGGGCGGAGGGCTGAGTCTATCGCCGGGGCCGCCAGCGGTCGGACAATTCCACTTCGTCATGGATATGGCGGCCGAGGATGAGCAGGCCGGTGCCGATGCTCGCGCCGAGAAAGCCGATCGCCGCGAGCAGCAGCTGGCCCGGCGTCGCCTCGCGCGGGCCGGCGATGTGGATCAGCCGGTAGAGCCAGTCGAGCGCGGCGCCCGCGAGCAGGATCGCGGCGAGCCCGCCGAGGCGGATGAGCAGGTCTTCGACGACCCGGCCGAGCGCCGGGGAGGCCGGATGGATGCGAGTGATAACCGATGCAGCCATGATCGGGTCCTTTCGGGACCCGAGATACGGGGTGGCGCATAGGCATTCGAGATCGGCGCCGGGGCGCCGGCATAGGAATCGCGTAGGATTCAGGCCGAGACGGCGAGCCAGGCCGAAGCGGAGACGATCGCGATTAGGGTGGTGACCAGCACCACCCGCCCGGTGGTCGCCGCCTCGCGGCCATAGGATTGGGCGAGCATGAAAGAGCCGGTGCCGGTCGGCAGGGTCGCCAGCAGCACCGCAGCGCGCACCGAGGGTGGCGGCAACTTGAACACCAGCGCCGCGAACACCCACATCAGCAGCGGGTGGAGCAGCATTTTGAAGCCGATCAGCCAGGTCGCCGTGCCGATCCCGCTGGCTCCGGCATCCCCGGCCTCGCGCTTCTCGCCAAGGAACAGGCCCAGCGCGACCAGCGCGCACGGGGCGGCCGCCCCGCCGAGCAGCTTCAGGAAGCTGTCGACCGGCGCCGGCATGGCGGTGCCGCTGAGCGGGAAGAGGAGGGCGAGCACGGGCGCGAACAGCAGCGGGTTGACCGCCAGCGAGCGGAGCACGCCCAGCACGATATGCGCGGGGTGGCCCTCCTTCTGGAGCCCCACCTCGATCAGGATGATCGCTGCGGCGAACAACAGGCAGACGGTGATGATCGTCGCGATCATCACGAAGGGCATCGCCGGCTGGCCCAGCGCCACCAGCACCAGCGGTACGCCGATGAAGCCGGTATTGGCATAGGCGGCGTTGAGCCCGTCGATCGAGGCGTCGGCGAGCGGCTGGCGCGCGGCGAGGCGCAGGCCGATCGTCAGCGCGAAGACCAGTCCGGTGGCCAGGGTGAAGGCGCCGACGAAACCCGGTTGCCACAGCTCGTGCCAGTCGGCCTTGGCGACCACGTCGAACAGCAGGGCGGGCAGGGCCAGGGTGACGACGAAGCGGTTGAGCTCGCTCGTCGCCTGCGCGCCGAGCACACCCATCCGTCGCACCAGCCAGCCGGCGAAGATCAGCGCGAAGACGGGCAGGGTGATCGGCAGGATCGAGAGCATCGCGGCGCACCCCTCGCGCGAATGGCCGGTGGGATCAAGATGGCCCGACCGCCTTTCGATGTCATCGCCCGGTAGAGTCTTTGGAGGAGGGCGGAAGCTTTCCTTGCTCGTCATTCCCGCGAAGGCGGGAATCCATATCCTCCGAACCGTGAGAGTCTCCTGCCCTTGAGAATATGGATCCCCGCCTTCGCGGGGATGACGGATTATCCTCCTCGCATCGCCGCATTGTGGACTCCGTCTGCTTTGGATAAGTATATAACATACACACGGAGGCGCATCCTCGAACGCGCCCCGGAAAAAGCGGAGAGACAGATGCTCGACCTCAAGATCACCGGCGGCACCATCGTGGACGGCAGCGGCGCCCCCCGTTTCAAGGGCGATGTCGGGGTGAAGGACGGGCGGATCGTCGCGGTCGGCGAGGTGCGCGAGGACGCGCGCGAAACGGTCGATGCCACCGGCCGTATCGTCTCGCCCGGCTTCATCGACGTGCACACCCATTATGACGCGCAGGTGTTCTGGGATCCGCAGCTCAGCCCGTCCTGCTTCCATGGCGTGACGACGGTGCTCGGCGGCTTTTGCGGTTTCTCGATCGCGCCGGTGACGCCCGAGGCGGCCGACTATCTGATCCCGATGCTCGCCCGGGTGGAGGGCATGCCGATCGAGACCCTGCAGAAGGCGGTGCCGTGGACCTGGCGCAGCTTCGGCGAATATCTCGACAGTTTCGAGGGCAAGGTCGGCCTCAACGCCGGCTTCTTCGCGGGCCATTCGGCGATCCGCCGGGTGGTGATGGGGACGCGCGCGGTGGGCGAGAAATCGACCCCGGAGGAACTGGAGACGATGAAGCAGCTGCTCGCCACCTCGCTTTCCGAAGGCGCGCTCGGCTTCTCGACCACGATCCTTGCCACCCATAATGACGGCGACGGCAACCCGGTCCCCTCGCGCTGGGCCGATCGCAGCGAGATCGTCGAGCTGGCCAGCGTGGTGAAGGATTATGAGGGCACCGCGCTGGAAATCCTGCCCGATGTCGACTGGGGCCCCGGCATGGCCGAGTTCGTCACCGAGATCTCGAAGGCCGGCAACCGCCCGATCAACTGGAACGTCCTCGGCATTTCGGGCTTTCCGAACGAGAGGGCCCGCGCGATCCGCCAGCTGTCGGCGAGCGACCTGGCGCGCGAGAATGGCGGCGAGATCCTGGCGCTGACCATCCCGGCCACCGCGAACATGTTCGTCAACATGTTCAGTGGCTTCATCTTCGATGCCAATCCCGGCCAGTGGCGCGAGATCTTCAAGCTGCCGGTGGCCGAGCGGATCGAGGTGCTGCGCGATCCCGGGCTGCGCGCGCAGCTCCGCGCCGACATCGAGTCGGTCGACACCGCGAGCGTGATGTCGTTCGCAGCCAATTTCGCGGGGTTCCGGGTGGCGACCGTGGTGTCGCCCGCCAATGAGGCCTATGTCGGCCGGCTGCTCGGCGACATCGCCGCCGAGGAGGGGAAACCCGTCGTCGACACGCTGCTCGACATCGCGATCGAGGATGGGCTGAAGACCAGCTTCCAGCCCGTCTTCGGCGGCATGGATCCCGACAGTTTCGCCTTCCGCGCCGAGCTGTGGAAGGACGACCGCACCCTGATCGGCGGCTCCGACGCGGGCGCGCATATGGACATGATCGATACCTTCGCCTTCTCGACGACCCTGCTCGAGGAAGGGGTGCGGAAATTCGGCGTGATCAGCCTGGAGGAGGCGGTCTACCAGATCACCGATCGCTGCGCCCGCTATGTCGGGCTGGTCGATCGCGGCCTGCTGAAGCCCGGCTACCATGCCGATATCGTCATCTTCGACGAGGCGACCGTGGGGCGCGGCCCGACCTATATGCGCTATGACGTGCCGGGCGATCAGTTCCGCACCTATGCCGATGCGCGCGGGGTCGACCATGTCTTCGTCAACGGCGTTCAGATCGTCCGCGACGGCGCCCATACCCAGGCGATGCCGGGCACGGTGCTGCGCTCGGGCCGCGACACCCGGACGGTGGCGATCGGCGACCTGCGCGAGGGGCGGCGGGGAGACCTCGTCGCCGCCTGACGGACTTGATCCAAGATAGGACGAGCAACCATCGGCCGTCCGCTTTCGTTTACGTCGCTCACCAAAAGAAAGGATGAGCGATGTCGCAGGCACATGAACTCAAGAAAGCCCTCTGGAAGAATCTTCAGAAGGGCCCCTTCATGATGGTCGGGCTCAGCGACCCGCCGACCCATTCCGAGCCGCTGACCGCGCAGCTCGATCCCGATCTTGTCGACCGGCTCTATTTCTTCGTCGGCAAGGACAACCGGCTGGTGCGCGGCGGCAGCGCGATGGCGCAGTTCGTGTCCAAGGGGCAGGACTTCTTCGCCTGCCTGTCGGGCACGGTGACGGTGGATAATGATCCGGCGATGATCGACAGGCTCTGGTCGAAGCCGGTCGAGTCCTGGTTTCCGGGCGGCAAGAGCGATCCCAACCTCACCCTGATCCGCTTCGACATCGACGAAGCCGAGCTGTGGGAGTCGGACATGTCGCTCGCCGGCAAGCTGAAGATGATCTTCGGCGGCAAGATCGACCCGAGCGAGGAAGGCAGCCACGTGCTGGTCGGTTCGACCGCGGTGTAATCCCCGGATCCTCCCTACGCGGAGCGTGGGGAGGGGGACCGTCCGCGCAGCGGATGGTGGAGGGGGTATCCCACCTCGACACCATTGCGCGTTTCGTCGTCGGAAAACCCCTCCACCATCTGCTTTGCAGATGGTCCCCCTCCCCATGGCTGCGCCATGGGGAGGATCTTGTAACTCACGCCGCCTCGGACAGCGGCTCTTCGCCCACCAGGGTGACGCGGTGGAGGCGGCGGCCGCATTCCTTGTCATAGGGCAGGACCCGGTGCATCGTGCCGGTATTGTCCCACATCAGCACGTCGCCCATCCGCCACTGATGCTGGTAGACATAGTCGGGCCGGGTCGCCCAGGCCTGGTATTTCTCGATCAGTTCGCAGCTTTCGGCGCGGTCCATCCCCATCACCCGCTCGACCGAGGCGCCGAGCACCAGCGACTTGCGGCCGGTGCGGTGCTTCCACACCAGCGGCTGGATCTTCATGCCCAGCCGCTCGATCCGGGCGAGTTGCTCCTTGCTGGGGGCGGTGTAGAGCGGCAGCGCGAAGCTCTGGGTGTGGGCTACCTGGAGATTTTCGAGCATCGCCTTGTCCGCTTCGGGCAGGTCGTCCCAGGCGGCATAGGTGTTGGCGAACTCGGTCTGGCCGGTGCCCTCGGGCGCGAGCACGCGCGGGGTCAGGATCGAGGCGAGCGGCGGATAATCGTCCGAGGTGCCGTCGACATGCCACAGGAAGGTGGCGTGGAAATAGTCGGCATGGTCCTTGTTCATGCTCTTGTCGAAGGTGACCCGCATGATCGGGCGGCCGAAATCCTGGCGCAGCGTGCCGAGCGTGTCGGCCAGGCTCATCTCCTCCTCATCGTCGAGATGGATGTCGCGGAACACCAGCACGCCGCGCTGCTCCAGCAGGGCGCGCAGCTCTGGAACGTGGCGGCCGCTCAGCAGGGCGGCCTTGTCCAGCTTCACCTCGGTGGCGATGCGCGGGGTCAGGTCAACGGTTTCGAGCGCCATGGATATCCTCTCCGACGAACGGGACTCGCGCGGCTGGGGCGCCGGTCGGTCCGATCCGGTCTGGAAGAGCATAATCGGCGGGGCCGGGCTTGATGGAAAGTGCCAGCCTTGGGCGGGTGGGCGCAGTCGTTCCAGAGTTGGGGGCTACCCTCCTCGTCATGCTGAAACAAGTTCAGCATGACGGCGCCCGTAGGCCTCTCACTCCGCCGCCATCAGCTCCAGCAGATTTCCGTCGGGATCGCGGAAATAGACCGAGTGGCTGGCCTCGCCGAGCCGGTTGGCGCGGGCCACCGGGCCCTCGATGATGGGGATGCCGCGCGCCTCCAGCAGCGCGATGGCGCTGTCGATCGGGCCGTCCCAGCCAAAGCAGATATCGGTCGATCCCGGCACCGGCTGGGCGGCGACCAGGTCGATGCCGTTGCCGAGCTGGTGGATGTTGATCACCGCGCCGCCGATCTGGAGCGAACGGACCAGAATCTGATCGCCTTCGATCAGCTCGCCCAGCGCGCGGCCGTCGAACAGCTCCATGTAGAAGGCGCAGGCGGCTGGCAGGTCGCGCGAAGTGATCGCGACATGGTCGATCCCGCCGATCGCCATCAAGCGGCCCCGAAGAAGGCGGCCATCCGCGCGGTGTCGAGATATTCGCGGCCGCGGATGATCTTCCCGTCCTTCAGCTCGATCAGCCAGTGATAGCTGTTCGAATATTCGCGCCCGTCCTTCAGCATCAGCCGTGACGTGCCCTCCACGGCGGCGCGATCGCCTTCGATCACCCAGCCGGTCAGGTCGAAATCCATGCCGCCCTCGGCCAGGCTCGGCATCGCCGCGAGCATCGCCACCATCTCGGCGCGGGTGCGGCGGCCCGACATCGCGGTGTCGCCCATGATCACCCAGTCGCAATCCTCGGCGAAATGCTCGAACACCTTCTCGGGGTCGAGATGGTCGGTCGCGTAGCGGGTGAAGCTCTCGGTGATGATGCGTTTGATTTCGTCGGGCGACATTCGAAGGTCTCGGCAGGTCAGGCGCGGTCGAAACTGATCGGCACCCGCTCCATCGTCAAGGTCGCTACCGTCGGCACATAGCGGATCTCGTCCAGCGGGATGGCGAGGCGGAAGTTCTTGAGCTTCCGGGCGATCTGCTTGGCCGCCACCCGCAGCTCCATGCGCGCGAGCGCGATGCCCAGGCACAGGTGGATGCCCGCGCCGAACGACATGTGCTTGCCCAGGTTCGGGCGATCCATGTCAAAGGCGCGCGGGCATAGGAAGATGCTCTCGTCGTCATTGCCCGAGGCGTAGAGCACCAGCAGATGGGCGCCTTCGGGCAGCGCCACCCCGCCCAGCTCGACCGGCTTCGTCGTGATCCGGGAGAGCGCGCGCACCGGCGGCTCCAGCCGCACCAGTTCCTCGACGAAGCGCGCCATGCGCTGGTCGCTCTCGGCCGATTCATAGAAGCGCGCGGCGATATGCTCGTCGGTCGCCACCCGGAACAGCAGGTTGCTGAGCGCGGTCGAGATCGAGTCATGCGCGCCGATCAGCATCGCCCGCGCGGTCGCCACCAGCTCGCCGAAGCTGAGCTGCGGATCGGGGTCGTCGATCCGCGCGTCGATCAGGTCCGACAGCATGTCCTCGCCGCGATGGGCGGTGCGCTCTTTCACCAGCGCGATGATATAGTTCTGCAGCTCGCAGATCTGCGCGGCATTGGCGTGCATCTGCTCGCGGGTCTGCATCAGGCTGTACTGGGCGTTATAGGCGAGCGCCCAGCGCTTGATCGCCTCGGGGTCGAGATCGGGTATCTTGAGCTGGCTGGTGATGAAGCGGATCGACATCGGCATGGCGAGGTCGCCGAGGCCGTCGATCACCTCGCGGTCGGCCAGAGAGTCGATCATCGCGCCCACCAGCACCTCGAATTCGGGTTCGAGCATCTTCATCCGCCGCGCGGTGAAGGCCTGCTGGGTCAGCGCGCGGGCGCGCGCGTGGCGGGGCGGATCGATGTTGACCACGTCGGGGAAGAAGCCGCCGCCATCGCGCGCCAGGATCGCCTTCAGCTCGTCGATATGGCCATGGGCCCATTGCTTGTAATAGCCGAGCTCCTGCGAATAGGTGACCGCGTCGCGGAACACCGTCTCCAGATCCTCGTAGCGCGAGACCAGGTACATGCCGAGCGCGGGGTCGAAATGGACCGGGCTCGTCTCGCGCAGCGCGCGATAATAGCCATTCGGCTTTTCCTGTACCTTGGGATCGGTGAAGGCGAGGTCGGCCAGCGCGGCATTGTCGGCGGCGCTCATCGGGCAGGCGTCCGCCGTCGTGATCGTCTCGCCCGAGTTCATGGCCATCCCTCCTAGTCCGCTCTTCGGCAGCCCGGTTCCTGGACGGAGAGGTTAGCCAGCCCCGGGCGGGGTGGCAAGAAAATGAACCCTCAGGGTTGCATTCAGACGCGCATCGCCTGTTTGAGCGCGGTGGCCAGGTCCTGGCGGTGATAGGGCTTGCGCAGCAACGGGAAGCCGCGCGCCGCGAGCTGCTCGGGGATCGTCGCCGGATGGCCCGAGGTGAACAGGATGCGCAGGTCGGGCTGCAGCTCCAGCGCGCGGGCGGCCAGTTCGAAGCCGTCCATCCCGCCCGCCATCGCGATGTCGGTGACGAGCAGGTCGACCCCGCCGCTCTTGCCGAGCAGGTCCAGCGCGGCGCGGCCGTCGGGCACCGCCATCGGCCGATAGCCCAGGCTCTCGATCTGGGTGACGACGAATTTGCGCACCAGCGCCTCGTCCTCGGCGATCAGCACGGTCTCGCCGCCGCCCGAGGTGGCGGCGCGGCGCGCGGCGGCGGCCTGGGATTCGGCCAGGTCGATCGCGGCGGGCAGGAACAGCTTCACCGCGGTGCCGCGGCCGGAATCGGATTCGATGCGGACATGCCCGCCCGACTGGCGGACGAAGCCATAGACCATCGACAGGCCCAGCCCGCTGCCCTCGCCCACCGGCTTGGTGGTGAAGAAGGGGTCGAAGGCCTGTTCGGCGATCGCCTTGGTCATGCCGATGCCGTTGTCGCGGACCAGCAGCATCACATAATTGCCGGCGACCAGATCGTCCGGCTCGGTGGTGGCGCGGACCACGACATTGGCGGTCTCGATCTCGATCATGCCCTCGCCGTTGACCAGCGCGTCGCGGGCGTTGACCACCAGGTTGAGCAGCGCCGCTTCCAGCTGGCCGGCATCGACCCGCACCAGCCGGGTGCCGATCTCGGGCAGGAAGCGCATCCGCGCGCCTTCGCCCAGCGTGCGTTCGAACAGCGGCATCATCTGCCGCACCAGCGCGGTGACGTCGAGGAAGCTGGGGCTCAGCGTCTGGCGGCGCGAATAGGCCAGCAGCCGGCGGGTCAGCTCGGCCGCCTGTTCGGAGGCCTTCAGGGTCATTTCGGCCAGCGGGCGCAGCTCGCTGTCGCGCGGCAGGTCGCTGGCGATCGTCTCGGCATTGCCCATGATGATCGTCAGCAGATTGTTGAAGTCATGCGCGACGCCGCCGGTCAGCTTGCCCAGCGCCTCCAGCTTCTGCGACTGGAACAGCTGCTCCTGCAGCGCGCGCTGTTCGGTCAGGTCGACGGTGCTGCCGATGATCCGCCGCGCCCGGCCCTCGTCGTCGCGCACGACGAAGCCGCGCTCGAACAGGGTGGCGACGCAGCCGTCCTTGCGGACGAAGCGATATTCGGACTGCCAGCTGCTCTCGCTGCCCGCGACCAGATCCTCGAGCTCGATGCGGAGCCGCTCGCGATCCGCCTCGTGCACGTGGGTCAGCCAGGTGGCGATGTCGGGCAGCTCGGCGGCGGGGAAGCCCATGATCCGCTCGATATTGTCGTTCCACCAGATCGCGCCGCTCGGCACGTCCCAGTCCCAGACCAGGTCGTTGATCGCCTGCGACAGCAGCCGCAGCCGCTCTTCCATCGCGCGGGTCGCTTCCTGGCTGCGGCGCTCGGCGCCAAGGTCGCGGACGATCGAGATCCAGTGGGTGATGCTGCCGTCGGGCGCGTAGGCGGGGGTGCCTTCCTGCTCGATCCAGATCTCTTCGCCCGGCTTGGTATAGGCGGCATATTCGGCGCGGAACGGGCGCCCCTCGCTCATATGTGTCCGGATTTCCTCGATCGTGGTGAACGAGGTGGCGGGGCCGAAGAATTGGGCGGGGACGCCGCCGATCACCTCGGCCGGCTCATAGCCCGTCATCCGGCAGAAGGCGTCGTTGACATAGACGATGCGCCGCGTGTCGTGCTCGCGCCGCGCGTCCTGGATGATGAAGCAGTGGTGCGCGAAGCCCACCGCGGTCTGCAGGATGCGGCGCTCGGTCTCGGCGCTGCGCCGCGCGGTCAGGTCCTGGACGGTGCCGATCACGCCGATGATCGTGCCGTCCGGCGCCCGCTCGGGCTCGCCGATCGTGCGCAGCCATTTATGCTCGCCGTCGCCGTCGGTCACGCCCATATGCTCGTCGAAGGCGCGGCCCTCGGTCAGGCAGGCTTCGATGACGGTGGCGATCCGCTCCTGGTCCGCCTCGTCGACATTCTTCAGCGACTGTTCGAACAGCAGCGGCCCGACATCCTGCACCGCGAGGATGGCCTTCATCTCCTCGGTATAGCGCATCATCCGGGTCGCGGCGTCGAGTTCCCAGCCGGCGATCCGCGCCAGCCGCGCGGCGACCTGGCCGATCATCTCCAGCCGGCGCAGGTCACGCGGCGCCGGTGACCGGCCTGTGGGGGCCGGCGTCACCGCCTCGGCGGTCAGCAGCCGGTAGCGTTCGCCCTCCAGCTCCAGCACTTCGGGGCGCAGGCGGAGATCCAGGGTCGTTTCGTCGAGGAAATGATGGCGCCATCCGCCATCGCCATTCTTGCCCGCCGGCTCGGCATGGGCCAGCCGCGGGGCCACTCCGGGGGCCAGCTCGTCGGGCCGAAGCGCGCAGAAATCCGCGACCTCCAGCCCATATTGGCGGCATGCCGAATCATTGGCGGCCACGAAGCGGAGCGACTCCCCCTCGCAGATCCACGAGGGGATCGGGCTGGCGTTGAACAGGAGTTCGGCGATGCGCTGCATGGACGAGGAATCGAAGGTCGCTTCAATGTCTTAGATGGCGCTCAGAAGCTGCTATCAGAGAGCTTCGGTCAAGGGACAATCGGGGTCCGGGACTACCGTGTAAATACGGTAGGACAGCTGTCGCAAATATTCGGACGGAGGCTTCCGCAGCGGATTCCTGGTCCGTTTGGCGCTTCTACTTTCGTCTAAGGGGTTTTTACTACAGTAGCCGAGCCCTATTGAAACCAGGCCCTTTTCCGCGACAGGAGGGGACGTAACGGCATACGTGCTTTCCCGGAGTCGTTGAAAATCCGGGATTCCAGGTCCGGGACATATATTTCATGATTCTTCGGAGGTGTCCGAAGAATTCGCCAGCCTATATCATTTAATAACGACGATTTTCGTTGTGATGGTCGCGCGTGCAAACGATGGCGCGTAAATTAACTGGCGTAATAATACGATCTATAAGCGCAGGAAAATTTGATCTCTATTTCCCATCGAAATCGAGATTAGAGCGTTGTTAACCAATACTTCGATAAGCGCCCATTCTCTACAGTTTCTTTGAAGGGGAATGACGATGGGCGCGAACGGCAAGATGCAGGCGGGGGCGGGTCATGACTTCGCCGGCCTCGACGATGCCAACTACGCGGCCTTTCCGGCGGTGCTTTCGGCGGTCGAGAAGCATGCGCCCGACGCGCTCGACCTCCTCTATCGCCAGATCGACGCCACCCCCGAGACGCGCCGCTTCTTCGCTTCGCCGGCCGCGGCGAGCCATGCCAAGGCCAAGCAGCTCGATCACTGGCGCGAACTCTTCGCGCGTCCGCTGGACGACCAGTATCGCCAGCGCGCCAACCGGATCGGCCAGATCCATGCCGAGATCGGCCTCGAGCCGTCCTGGTACATCCGCTCCTATGCGCTGCTGCTGGAGCGGGTCGTCGACGGCATCGTCAACGAAGGCCTGGTCGCGCGCTTCAACGGCGGCCGCCTCAGCGCCCAGATCGGCACGCTGATCAAGGCCGCGATGGTCGACATGGACATCGCCCTTTCCGCTTATTTCCACGTCGAGAGTCAGCGCCGCACCGCGGTGATCGACCGGGTCGGCGCCGCGCTTGATGCGCTGGCGCGTGGCGACTTCACCGCGCGGCTCGAAGGGCTGCCCGATGCCTATGCCAAGCTGGCCGACGATTTCGAGGCGATGCGATCGGGCATTGCCGAGACGATCGGCCAGGTGGCGCGCTCGGCCGGCGGTATCAGCACCGGATCGTCCGAGATCAGCCAGGCGTCGGACGACCTCGCCCGCCGCACCGAGCAGCAGGCGGCCAGCCTGGAGGAGACCGCGGCGGCGATGAACGAGCTGACCGACGCGGTGCGTGCCACCGCAGCTGGCGCCTCGCGGGTCGACGGCAGCGTCGGCGAAGCGCATCGCGACGCCGAGGATGGCGGCGCGATCGTGCGCGAGGCGGTGGCCGCGATGGGTGACATCCAGGTCTCGTCGCAGCAGATCAGCAGCATCCTCGAACTGATCGACGGGATCGCCTTCCAGACCAACCTGCTGGCGCTCAACGCCGGCGTCGAAGCGGCGCGGGCGGGCGAATCGGGCAAGGGCTTCGCGGTCGTCGCCAATGAGGTTCGCGCGCTCGCGCAGCGCTCCAGCGAAGCCTCGCAGGACATCAAGGCGCTGATCGAGACCTCGTCGCGGCATGTCGAGCGCGGCGTCGACCTGGTCGGCCGTACCGGTGCCGCGCTGGAGCGGATCGTCGCCAAGATCGCCGAGATCAACCAGCAGGCCCGCGAAATCTCGCAGGCCGCCGAAGTGCAGGCCGACCGGCTCGTCCAGGTCAGCGGCGCCGTCACGACGATGGACCGGATGACCCAGCAGAACGCCGCGATGGTCGAAGAGTCGAGCGCGGCGGCGCGCACTCTCGCCCAGGAGGCGGGCTCGCTCGCCACCGCGGTCGGGGCCTTCCGCCTCGATGCGTCCGGCGCCGGCTTCGCCCGCGCGCCTGCGGCTCCGGTCCGCGCGGCTCCGATGCGCGCCGCGCCGGCGGTGATCGGCAATCTCGCCATCCAGCCGTCCGAGGATGACTGGGCCGAATTCTAAGCAGCGGCGCCGATGCGCGCAGAGGGATAAGACGCCAGATGTTCCAGCCGTTCCAGTCTGATGCCAATCGCCGGCGCGATCAGCGGGTGGTGACCGTGTTCAAGGTCGCCAAGCTGGTCGTCGGCCGTCGCGAGTCGCTGTGCATCATCCGGAACGTCTCGCCCGAAGGCGCCAAGATCGAGACCGGCTATCCGCTGGAGCAGGGCGATCGCGCCGCGATCGAGTTCCGGTCCGACCGGATCATCGAGGGCACGGTGCGCTGGAACGCCGCCGGCTTTGCCGGGGTCGAGTTCGATCGCCGGGTCGACCTGCCCCAGATCCTCGCCGGGATCGAATGGTCGCCGGGCGCTACCCCCGGCCGGGCGCCGCGCTTCGATGCCGCGTTGCCGATCCTGCTGGTCGCCGACGACCGGCCCTTCGAGGCGCAACTCGCCAACATCTCGCTGGCCGGCGCGGCCGTGACGCTGGGTGACGCGGTCGAGCTGAGCACCGGTGACATCGTCGAACTGTCGATCGAGGGGCTCGAGCCGATGAAGGGCGAGGTCCGTTGGCAGCGGCGCGGCATGGTCGGGCTGCGCTTCCTGGCCCCGATCCACTTCCGCGTGCTGGCGGACTGGCTCGGTGCCGTCGCCCGCCGCCATGCGGTAATGGCGGCGCGACAAAATGATTCCGTTCGTGCCGGGGGATGGCGCGGTTAGTAATAATGTCATTCGTCGATTCTTCGAATATCGAGGTGAAGACAGTGCTTCTGTTGCCGAAGTCGAGAATTATATAAGTACAGTATCTCTACTGTAGGATTCTCCGCTGGAAGAGGGCGCTCTCTATTGAGAGAGCGGTCTGGCCGCACGTTGCATGTGGTTGCACTGACCTGGCCAATAATCTTCGCAATATTTCCCGAGATCAAAAGTTTTTCCGGATGGTTGACCTATTTTTAACCAAATAGGTTCACAAGGAAATCGCGAACGGTGAAGGGTGGGTTCACGGACCCGGACATCCCCGACCCCGGCCGCGACTCTGATTTCCGCTGGAGAAGCCTAGTGATCGAATTGACGATCCCGCTCGGGGATTCCGCCACGACGCGATCGATTGCGGCGGTGACCGACCGCCTTCGCGAAACCCCCGTCGGGGCAACGGTGACGGTCGACGCATCCGACCTCGCCGAAGCCGACCTCAGCATCGTGCAGCTGCTCGAGGCGTTCCGCCGCGACTCCGGCCGTGTGGTGGCGCTCGCCGCCCCCGCCAATCCCTGCCTCGCCGCCGTGCTCGACCGGGCCGGCTTCCTCACCGCGCCGGACGCCGACGCGATCGATTTCTGGTTTCATGGAGAACTGCCCCGATGAGCGCTTCCATTCTCACCGTCGACGACTCGCCGAGCCTTCGGATGGCGATCAAGCTGGCGCTGACCGGGGCCGGCTATGCCGTGTCCGAGGCCGGCGACGGCCAGGAAGGGCTGAACGCCGCCAATGCGCAGCGCTTCGACCTGATCGTGACCGATCTCAACATGCCCAACATGGACGGGCTGACGATGATCCGCGAGATCCGCAAGTCGCCCGCCCAGAGCGGCGTGCCGATCATCTTCCTCACCACCGAATCCGATGATTCGATGAAGGCGCAGGCCAAGGCCGCCGGCGCCACCGGTTGGCTGGTGAAGCCGTTCGTCCCCGACCAGCTCGTCCGCGTCTGCAAGAAGGTGCTCGGTCGGTGAGTGCCGTCGATCTGGTCGCCGCCTTCCGCGTGGAGGGTGGCGAACTGCTCGATCAGGTCGAGCAGGACCTGCTGGACCTCGGTTCCGACCTCGCCAATCGTGGCCTGGTCGACGCCGTGTTCCGCGGGCTGCACACGCTGAAGGGCTCGGGCGCGATGTTCGGCTTCGACGCGCTCGCGGCCTTCACCCATCATTGCGAGACCGCGTTCGACATGGTGCGCAAGGGCCAGGTGCCGGCAACGGCCGACCTGGTCGGCGTGATTCTGTCGGCCAAGGACCATATGCGCGCGCTTCTCGAGGGTGACGGCACCGGCGTGGAAGCCGATGGCGAGGCTATCCTCGCCCGGCTTCAGGCCGCGGTCGACGCCGCGTCGGGCGTGGCGCCCGCCGCCGCCCCGGCCAAGCCGGCGCAGGCCGGCTGGCAGATCGCCTTCCGGCTTCCGCCCGAATCAATGTCGAACGGCACCAACCCCTTGTTCCTGCTCGACGAACTGCGCGAGCTGGGCGAGGCGCGGATCGTCGCGCGCACCGACAAGCTGCCCGGCTTCGAGACCATCGATCCCGCCCAGTGCCATATCGGCTGGGACGTGACCCTGGTTTCCGATGTGCCCCGCAGCGCGGTCGAGGATGTCTTCATCTTCGTGATGGACGACATGGAATTGTCGATCGAACCGCTTCTTTCCGACGACGGCGAGGCCGAGTCCGTTCCCGTGGACTTGCCCGTTCCCGACGCCGTCGTCACGCCGCCGGCTGCCGCCGCTCCCGCGTCTCCTCAGGCAGCCGGCGGTCCCTCTTCGAAAGCCGCCCAGCGTTCGGTCGAGAATGTCCGCGTTCCCGCCGAGCGGCTCGACGAGCTGATGGACCGGGTCGGCGAACTCGTGATCGCGCAGAGCCGCCTGTCGCAGCTCGCCCATATGGGTGGGGACCTGGCGCTGCGCTCGGTCTCCGAGGAAATCGAGCGGCTGTCGAACGAGCTGCGCGACACCATGATGGTGTTGCGCATGGTGCCTGTTTCCACCCTGTTCGGCCGCTTCCGCCGCCTCGTCCACGACCTGTCGCGCGACACCGGCAAGCTGATCGAGCTCGTCACCGAGGGCGAGAGCACCGAACTCGACAAGACCGTGATCGAGCGGCTGTTCGATCCGATGGTCCACCTGATCCGCAATGCGTGCGACCATGGGCTGGAGACCCCGGACGACCGCATGGCGGCGGGCAAGGGTGAGGCCGGCACCGTCCGCCTCGCGGCGCACCAGGCCGGCGGCGAGGTGGTGATCACCATCACCGACGACGGCCGCGGGCTCAACCGCGACCGGATCCGCGCCAAGGCCGAGAGCCAGGGGCTGATCCAGCCGGGCCAGGCGCTCGCCGACCAGGATTTGCTGCAGCTGATCTTCCAGCCGGGCTTCTCGACCGCCGCACAGGTCACCAACCTGTCGGGTCGCGGCGTCGGCATGGACGTGGTGAAGCGGACGATCGAAAGCCTGCGCGGCACGATCGACATCAGCAGCACTCCGGGCGAAGGCTCGGTCATCACCCTGCGCATCCCGCTCACCCTTGCGATCATCGAGGGGCTGCTCGTCCGGGTCGGCGTCGAGCGCTATGTGCTCCCGCTCGCCTCGGTCGACGAATGCATCGAGCTGTCGCTGGAGGATGATCTCCGCTCGCGCGGCAGCTGCTTCATCACCCTGCGCGACCGGCTGGTGCCGTTCCTGCGGCTGCGCGAGCTGTTCGCTACCGGCACCCGGCCCGACGCCTATCAGAAGATCGTCGTGATCGGCACCGGCGCCGAGCGGGTCGGCCTCGTCGTCGACCAGATCATCGGCAACCACCAGACCGTGATCAAGTCGATGTCGCCGCTCCACAGCGACGTCACCACCTTCGCGGGTGCGACGATCCTCGGCGATGGCGGGGTCGCGCTGATCCTCGACGTCGCCCAGCTCGTGGCGCTCGGCCAGAACCAGGAGGAGCGGCTTCGCGCCGCTGGATGAGCATGACCGACATCACCACTCCCGACAGCGCCCGGATCGACTGGGACGAGAATGGCCATCTCGAAGTGCTGACCTTCAGCCTTCATGAGGAAAGTTTCGCGATCGAGGCGATGCTCGTCCGCGAGATCATCGACCTGCTGCCCGAGACGAGCGTGCCCGGTGCACGTCGCCTGGTCGGCAGTGTCGCCAATTTCCGCGGCAAGGTGATCCCGATCGCCGACCTGCGGCTCGCCTTCGGCATGCCGAAGGCGGAGGTGACGCCCGACAGCCGGATCATCGTCATCGAGCTGCTGCTCGACGACGAGCCCACCCTGATCGGCATCCGCACCGACAAGGTGCACGAGGTCGCCACCTTCGACCGCGACAGCAGCGAAGCCCCGCCCGCGGTGGGGCTCAGCTGGCGCCGCAACTTCATCCGCAGCCTGGTGCGTCGCCCGCAGGGCGTGACCGTGCTGCCCGACCTGACCGCCATCCTTTCCGCCGGCAGCGAGACCGGGGCCGCCGTGCCCCACCTCCAGCCGGCCTGATCCTTCCGATCCTTTTCCAACCCCTCCCGCCCCAGGGCGCGGACCGAAAGTGGAACCCCGAACATGCGTGCAACCATCAAGCTGAAGCTGGGAGCGACCTTCGCGGTCGTGGTCGCCATGCTGCTCCTCGTCAGCACCATCGCGATCCTGAAGATGTCGACCCTCAACACCGCGATCACCGACGTGATCTATGGTCCCGCGGCGCGCCTCTCGCTCGCCCAGAACGTGCAGAAGACGATCGGCGACCTGACGCGCTACGGCCGCAGCATGGCGCTGATCAGCGATCCCAAGCTGATGGCGGAGTTCGACGCCGACTCCATCAAGGCGCGCGAGTCGCTCGAGGAGATGTTCGACAAGGGCGAGAAGATCGCTCCGGAGTCGCGCAAGTTCGTGTGGCGCAAGCTGCGCGACGACTTCCAGGCCTACAAGCCTTATGAGGAAGAGATGCGGCGCCTGGCGCGCGAGCATAAGGGCGCCGAGGCCGCCGCGATCTCGTTCGGTACGTCGCGCAAGCTGATGAACGCGATCAGCGACGGCGCCGGCGAGATCGTCAAGACCGCCCAGTCCGAGATGGACGCCGTCGACGGCGAAACCGACGCCCTCTACGCCGAAGCCCGCTCGATGGTGCTGGCGATGGCCGCCGTGGCGCTGCTGATCGCGCTGGCCGGTGGTATCTGGATCTCGCGCCTCGTCTCGATCGGCCTGCGCCGTGCCTCGACCGCGCTGGAAGCCGTCGCGATCGGCGATCTCGACCAGGACGTGCACGTCACCAGCAATGACGAGATCAAGGATCTGGTCGACACGGTGAACCGCATGACCGCCAATCTGCGCCAGTCGGCGACCCTGGCCGACCGCATCGCCGATGGCGACCTGACCGTCGATCACCAGCCGCTGTCGGACAAGGACAAGCTGGGCCACGCGCTGGTCCGCATGGTCGACAAGCTGCGCGACGTCGTCGGCGAAGCCCTGACCGCGTCCGAGAATGTCTCGGCGGGCAGCGAGCAGCTGTCGGCGAGCGCCGAGCAGGTGTCGCAGGGTGCCACCGAGCAGGCTTCGGCCGCCGAGCAGGCGTCGGCGTCGATGGAAGAAATGGCGTCGAACATCAAGCAGAACGCCGACAACGCCGCGACGACCGAGAAGATCGCCCGCCAGTCGGCCAAGGATGCCGAGGAGAGCGGCGTGGCCGTGGGCCGTGCGGTCGACGCGATGCGCACGATCGCCGAGAAGATCGGCATCGTCCAGGAGATCGCCCGCCAGACCGACCTGCTCGCGCTGAACGCGGCGGTCGAGGCGGCCCGTGCCGGCGAGCATGGCAAGGGCTTCGCGGTGGTCGCTTCGGAAGTGCGCAAGCTCGCCGAGCGCAGCCAGGTCGCCGCGGCCGAGATCAGCTCGGTCTCGGGTGAGACGATGAGCGCCGCCACCCAGGCCGGCGACATGCTGACCCGGCTGGTGCCCGACATCCGCCGCACCGCCGAGCTGGTCTCCGAGATCAGCGCCGCGTGCCGCGAGCAGGACATCGGCGCCTCGCAGATCAACGAGGCGATCCAGCAGCTCGACCAGGTGACCCAGCAGAACGCCGCCGCCTCCGAGCAGATCTCGTCGACCTCGACCAACCTGGCCGAGCGCTCGATCGAACTGAAGGACTCGATCGCCTTCTTCCGCACCGAGGCTTCGGAAGCCGCGCCGGCCCGCCGCGCGCCCGTCCGCAAGCCGGCTGCGGCGGCCCCCAAGGCACGCTCCAAGCCCGCGCCGAAGCCGCAGGCCGCCCGCGCCGCCAAGCCGGGCAAGGGCTTCGCGCTCGACCTCAGCAGCGGTGGCCCCGATGCCGACGACGCCGATTTCGGCAGGGAGGCGGCATGACCGAGGGCCGCACCCTGCAGGTCGTGACCTTCGGCCTGGGCAATGAGGTGTTCGCGGTCTCGGTGTCGCTGGTGCGCGAGATCCTCGACTATCGCGATCCCTTCCACATCCCCAACGCGCCGGCCTGGCTTCTCGGCCTGACCGACGTGCGCGGGCAGGGCGTGCCGACGATCGACATGCGATCGCGGCTCGGCCTGCCCCCGGTGGAGCCTACCCCGGCCACCCGGGTGCTGGTGCTCGATATCGGCCTCGCCGATCGCGAGCTCACCTTGGGGCTGGTCGTGGATCGGGTGTTCGACGTTCGCGCCTTCGCCGCCACCGAGGTCGAGCCCGCGCCCGACATCGGCGTGCGCTGGCCCTCCGACTATATCGAGGGCGTGGTTCGCACCGAGGGCGGCTTCGTCGTCCTGGTCGACGTCGCCCGCATCTTCACGGCTCAGGACGGGGCGATGCTCCCGTCCGTTGCCGCTGCCGCCTGATCCTCCCGCTGCGCACAGACTGAAACTGGAACCCCGAACATGCGTGCAACCATCAAATTGAAGCTGGCAGCGACCTTCACGGTCGTCATCGCCATGCTGCTCGTCCTCGGCGGCATGGCGATCGCCAAGATGTCGACCCTCAACACCGCGATCACCGAACTGATCGACGGCCCCGCCGCGCGCCTCGCGCTGTCGCAGAATGTGCAGATGACGATCGGCGACCTGTCGCGCAACGAGCGCAGCATGGCGATCACCACCGATCCGGCGCTGCTCAAGGATTTCGAGGAGAGCGCGGTCGAGGCGATCGCCAAGCTCGACAAGGACATCGCCAAGGGCGAGGAACTCGCCACGCCCGAGAACAAGGCGGTCTGGCAGAAGATGGCGGCCGATCTCGACGCCTATAAGCCGCTCGACGAGGAGGCCCGCCAGCTCGTCCATGCCGGCCGTCCGGCGGACTCGTCGGCGCTGCTGCTGGGCCGTGCGCGTCCGTTCCAGCACAGCATCACCAACCAGGCGAAGACCCTCGTGACCCTCGCCCAGGCCGAGATGGAGCATGTCGACGAGAGCACCGATGCGCTCTACGCCAATGCCCGCAGCATCGTCCTGACGGTCGCCGCGCTGGCGCTGCTCGTCGCCTTTGCCGGGGCCTTCTGGATCTCGCGCCTTGTCACCACCGGCCTGCGCCGGGTTGGCGACGCGATCGGCGCGGTTGCGATCGGCGATCTCGACAATGACATCGAGGTGCGCAGCAATGACGAGATCAAGGATCTCGTCACCACCGTCAACGGCATGACCGCCAATCTGCGCCTGTCGGCGACCCTGGCCAACCGCATCGCCGGCGGCGACCTGACCGTCCAGCATCGCCCGCTGTCCGACAAGGACAAGCTTGGCATCGCGCTGGTGCAGATGGTCGAGAAGCTGCGCGAAGTGGTCGGCGAGGCGCTGACCGCGGCCGAGAATGTCTCGGCGGGCAGCGAGCAGCTGTCGGCGAGCGCCGAGCAGGTGTCGCAGGGTGCCACCGAGCAGGCTTCGGCCGCCGAGCAGGCGTCGGCGTCGATGGAAGAAATGGCGTCGAACATCAAGCAGAACGCCGACAACGCCGCGACGACCGAGAAGATCGCCCGCCAGTCGGCCAAGGATGCCGAGGAGAGCGGCGTGGCCGTGGGCCGTGCGGTCGACGCGATGCGCACGATCGCCGAGAAGATCGGCATCGTCCAGGAGATCGCCCGCCAGACCGACCTGCTCGCGCTGAACGCGGCGGTCGAGGCGGCCCGTGCCGGCGAGCATGGCAAGGGCTTCGCGGTGGTCGCTTCGGAAGTGCGCAAGCTCGCCGAGCGCAGCCAGGTCGCCGCGGCCGAGATCAGCTCGGTCTCGGGTGAGACGATGAGCGCCGCCACCCAGGCCGGCGACATGCTGACCCGGCTGGTGCCCGACATCCGCCGCACCGCCGAGCTGGTCTCCGAGATCAGCGCCGCGTGCCGCGAGCAGGACATCGGCGCCTCGCAGATCAACGAGGCGATCCAGCAGCTCGACCAGGTGACCCAGCAGAATGCCTCGGCCTCCGAGCAGATCTCGTCGACCTCGGTCGACCTCGCCGGCCGCGCCGACGAGCTGCAGACCAGCATCGCCTTCTTCCACATCGAGCAGACCGCGACCAAGGTGGCCAAGGCTCCGGTGAAGAGCGCGAAGCCGGTCGCGAAGATGGCGAAGATCGCGGCCAAGCCGCGCAAGGTGACCCAGGCCGTCCGTCCGAACTCGATCGGCGACCAGCAGGCCCGTCTGCGCGGCTTCGCGCTCGACCTGTCCAACGGTGGCCCCGACGAGGACGATCTCGACTTCGGCAAGGAAGCCGTCGCCTGATCCCGTGCCGCGCCGTCGCTCGTCGGCGGCGCGGCACACCACCCGATCTCAAGACCCAGGGATAATCGCCAATGCCGGCAGCCGCTGCCCGGGCTTATCAGCCCGAAGCCGAAGACATGCTCAGCTCGCGTAATTTCACGCGGATCACGGGCTATATCCTCGACCAGGCGGGCATCCGCCTGCCCGAGAGCAAGCGCACGATGCTGGAAGGGCGGCTGCGCCGCCGGCTCCGCGCGACCGGCGTCGAGACTTTCGACGACTATTGCGACTTCATCTTCTCGAACGGCAATCTGGCGATCGAGGGGCCGCACCTGATCAACGCGGTCACCACCAACAAGACCGACTTCTTCCGCGAGCCGAAGCATTTCGACTATCTGTGCGACGAGCTTCTCCCCGAGCTGCACACCCAGGGGCTGCGCCGCCTGCGCGTATGGAGCGCGGCCTGCTCGACCGGCGCCGAACCCTATACGCTGGCAATGCTGCTCGACGACTTCATCGGGCGCCGCCCCGGCATGGCCTATGGCATCCTGGCGACCGACATCGACACCGAGGTGCTCGAGACCGCGCGGCGCGGCGTCTATGCCACCGACCTGGTGATCCCGGTGCCCGACCGGCTGCGCCGCAAATATGTGATGCGCGCCTCCGACCCGCGCCGGCCCGAGGTGCGGATCGCGCCCGAATTGCGCTCGGCGGTCGGCTTCGGGCGGCTCAACCTGATGGATTCGCGCTATCCGATCGGGGGCAAGATGCACCTGATCTTCTGCCGCAACGTGCTGATCTATTTCGACCGGCCGACCCAGGAGAAGGTGGTGGCGCGCCTCGCCGACTGCCTGGCGCCGGGCGGCCATCTCTTCCTCGGCCACTCCGAGACGATCGCCGGCTTCGACGTGCCGCTCGTCCAGGTTGCCAACACCGTGTTCAGGAGAGCCTGATGTCGAAGACCCGTTCGCGCGTCCTGATCATCGACGACAGCGCCAGCGTGCGCCAGACCATGGCGCGCATCCTGGGCGAGGACCCCGAGCTGGAGGTGATCGGCACCGCGTCCGATCCCTTCGCCGCGGCCCGCTATATCCAGGACCAGCTGCCCGACGTCATCACCCTCGACGTCGAGATGCCGCGCATGGATGGCATCACCTTCCTGCGCAAGCTGATGCACCAGTGCCCGATCCCGGTGGTGATGTGCTCGTCGCTCACCGAGCAGGGGTCGGAGACCTTGCTGCAGGCGATGGAGGCCGGTGCGGTCGACGTGATCCTGAAGCCGCGCATGGACGTGGCCGATCATCTCGCCGACCATCATCTGGAGATCCGCGACGTGGTGAAGGGCGCCGCCCGGGCCCGCGTGCGTGGCCGCCGCGCCGAGCCGCGCACCGACCTGGGCGTCGAGAAGAAATTGACCGCCGACGCGGTGCTGCCGCCCCCCAGCGGCAAGGCGATGAGCCGCACCACCGAGATGGTGGTGTGCCTGGGCGCCTCGACCGGCGGGACCGAGGCGCTGCGCCAGGTGCTCACCTCGCTGCCCGCCAATTCGCCCGGTATCGTCATCGTCCAGCATATGCCCGCCGGCTTCACCAGCGCCTTCGCGCGCCGGCTGGACTCGATCTGCGAGGTCAGCGTCAAGGAGGCCGAGCATGGCGATCCGGTGCTGCGCGGCCATGTGCTGATCGCCCCCGGCGGCCGCCACATGATGCTGGAGCGCCAGGGCGCGCGCTACACCGTGTCGGTGCGCGACGGGCCGCTCGTCTCGCGCCACCGCCCCTCGGTCGACGTGCTGTTCCGCTCGGCGGCGCGCTGCGCCGGATCGAACGCGGTGGGCTTCATCATGACCGGCATGGGCGACGACGGCGCGCGCGGCCTGCTGGAGATGCGCCAGGCCGGCGCCCGCACCTTCGCGCAGGACGAGGCGAGCTCGATCGTCTTCGGCATGCCGAAGGAAGCGATCGGCCGCGGCGGCGCCGAACATGTCGTGCCGCTGGGCAACATTGCCCGCGAACTGCTTCACGCCACCGCACGCTGAGTATCAGGGAGAGAAATATGCTGCAGTCCACCAGCCCTGAAACGATCGATGCGATCGGCCCGGCCGATCCGGCCATCGCCACCATGTCGGTGGTCCAGGACGCGCTCGTCGCGCTGGCCGCGGGCCTCGATGCGCGCTTCGTGCACGCCGGCGAGACCCTGGCGGCGATGCTGGGCACGATCGATCACCTGATCTCCGCGCTCGAAGGCGTGGTCGGCGCGATGGGGCCCGACGAGGCCGGCGCCGCGGTGTCGCACCTGACCGAAGTGGCGCAGGGCCTGTCGCGCCTGCCCGACCTGGGCGCGGTGCGCGAGCGCGAACTGGGCGACGTCCGCCGCGCGACCACCGGGCTGCAGGGCAGCATCGTCGCGATCCGCGACATCTTGCGCGTGCTGCGCATCTTCGCGGTCAACATCCGCATCGCCGCGGCCGACGATCCGATCTTCGACGATCTCGCCGAGCATATCTTCAACCGGCTCGATGCCGCCGAGCGCGAGCTGACTCCGCTGCTGCAGTCGACCGGCCGGATCCAGACCAATTTGCGCGGCGCGAGCAAGGCCGAGAAGCTGCTCGCCGAGGAAGCGCGCAAGGTGCTGCCGGCAGCACCCCGCCAGCTGCTCGACGATGCCGCCAGCCTCAACGCCTATCAGGTCGCGATCAGCGAAGTAGCGGCGCGGGTCAGCGGGGTCGCCCGCTCGATCCAGGCCAAGTCGGCCTCGGTGCTTGGCGCGCTGCAGGTGGGCGACCGCACCCGCCAGCGGCTCGAACATGGCTATGCCACGATCCAGCTGCTCAAGGCGCATCTCGCCCAAGGCGGCGAGGGCGCCGGCGATGCCGAGGCGGTGCGCCGCCACATCGTCACCCTGCTGATCCTCCAGCTCGCCGATACCGCCGCCGAGTTCCGCCAGGACGCGACCACCCTGATCAGTTCGCTCAAGGGCGTGGGCACCGATGCCGCCGAGCTGGCCGCACTCGCCTCCGACTTCGAGACCAATGAGGGCGACAGCGGCATGCTGCACCGACTGGAGGCGGGCATCTCGAACGTCGCCCAGCTGACCCGCCAGCTGCGCTCGGCCAATGACGAGCTGGCGACCACCGGCCGCACCATCGTCGCCTCGGTCGACGAACTGAGCGAGCGGGTGCGCAGCGTCCGCGCGATCCGCGCCGATGTCGAGCAGATCGCCGTCAATGTGCGGCTGCGCTGTCACCGCGCCGGGCCGAACGGCCGCGGCGTCGCGGTGATCGCGGTCGAGGTGCGTGGCCATGCCAGCCGGCTCGACGAGGTGATCGGCGAGGTCGAGAACCATCTCGATGCGCTCGCCGCCACCAGCCGATCGATGCGCGAGCGCAGCGAGAATGACGAGCAGTCCGACGCCAGCCGGGTTCTCGAAACCTCGCTGGGCACGATCCGCGAGGCGACCCGCTCGGTCGATGCGAGCATGGGCGCCGCCGGCTACGACACCCGCCAGGTGCTCGACATGCTGCGCACAACGAGCCGCGAGATCGAGGGCGAGCTGGACGTTGCCGAGGCGGTCCACAGCGCGATCAACCAGCTCGCGCCGTTCGGCGGCGATGTCGAGGGCGTCGACGTTCCGATGGGCGCCGAGGCGCTGCTGGGCCAGATCTCGAAGCTCTACACCATGGCGCGCGAGCGGCAGATCCACCAGAGTCTGTCGGGCGCGCCCGAGCCGGCGCCGGTGGCCGCCTCGGGCGGCGACGATGGCCTGTTCGGTGACGACGACGGCCTGTTCAGCGACGACGACGGGTTGTTCTGAGCCCATCGAACAAGCGTCGCCCCGGCGGAGGCCGGGGCCGCCACGATATGTGCGGCGAGTTTGCCGCAGGAGCCGGTGGCGGCTCCGGGCTCCGCCGGAGCGACGTGTCTTAAATCCCCCTCACCGCCGCGATCGCGCCCGTCGCGAAGCGGCGGATCAGCGCCTCCTTGTCCTCGCGCAATTCGCGTTCGGCGAGTGTGGGCGAGTAGAGCAGGTGGTGGAGCAGGCCGCCCGCGAACAGGTCGAGCAGCAGCATCGCCGCGCCGCCGGGGGCGATCTCGCCGCGCGCGGTGGCGCGCTTGACGATCTGGCGATAGGCGCGCTGGCGCTGCTGCAGCAATTCGGCGTCGATCCGGTCGAACACGCCGCCATGGCTGGCTTGGTCGGCGCGCAGCCGCGTCCACAGGATCGCGCCGCGCAGATGATCGGCATGGGCTTCCAGCAGATGATGGCCGAGCGCGACCAGATCGTCGAACAGCCCCTCGCCGGCCGCCACGAACTCGCCATAGGTGCGCGCCACCACCTCGTAGAGCAGCGCCTCGCGGTCGGGCCAGCGCGCGTAGAGCGCCGCCTTGCCGCAGCCCGCGCGCCGCGCGACCCCGTCCAGATTGAACCCCGCCCAGCCCAGATCGACATAGGTCTCCAGCGCCGCGTCGAGGATCGCCGGGGTCAAGGTCTCGTTGCGCGGGCGGCCGGCTTTGCGCGGGGCGATGGCGGGATTCGTCATAGCGATTGCTTATCGGACGATTTTCGTCAGGAATCAATTGCAGACGGTTTCAGTCCGTAATATTCATCCCCTCACGAACGAGAATCGACGAGGGGATTTGATGGCGCGGCTGCTGATCGCCAATCGCGGGGAGATCGCGATCCGGATTGCCCGGACGGCGGCTGAGATGGGCATCGCCTGCGTCGCGGTCCATTCGGAGGAGGATGGCGAGTCCGCGCATCTGCGCCATGCCGACGCGGTCCATGCGCTCGCCGGGCGTGGGGCCGCCGCCTATCTCGACATCGGTCAGCTGGTCGCGGTGGCGAAGGCCGAGGGCTGTACCCTCGCCCATCCCGGCTATGGTTTCCTCAGCGAAAATGCCGGTTTCGCCCGCGCCTGCGCCGAGGCGGGGCTGACCTTCATCGGCCCGCTCCCCGAACTGCTCGACCTGTTCGGCGACAAGGCCCGCGCCCGTGCGCTGGCACGAGAGTGCGGCGTGCCGATCCTCGACGGCACGGCCGGGCCGACCAGCCTGGACGAGGCGCGCGCCTTTCTCGACGCGCTCGGGCCGGGCGGGGCGATCATGCTCAAGGCGGTGGCGGGCGGCGGCGGCCGGGGGATGCGGGTGGTGCGCGCTCCGCAAGAACTGGAGGCCGCCTATGCGCGCTGCCAGTCGGAGGCGAAGCGATCCTTCGGGCAGGATGCGGTCTATGTCGAACGCTTCATGGACCGCGCGCGCCATATCGAAATCCAGGTCGTTGGCGACGGCCAGGAGGTGTCGCATCTGTGGGAGCGCGAATGCTCGCTCCAGCGGGCCCACCAGAAGCTGGTCGAGATCGCGCCGAGCCCCAGCCTGAGCCAGCCACTGCGCGAGCGACTGACCGAGGCGGCGTGCCGCATGGCGGCGGCCTGTGGCTATGCCAGCATCGGCACCTTCGAATTCCTCGTCGACGAGGCGGGCGGCTTCGCCTTCATCGAGGCCAATCCGCGCATCCAGGTGGAGCATACGATCACCGAGGAGGTGATGGGGATCGACCTTGTCCGCCTCCAGCTCGATCTCGCCGCCGGCCGCAGCCTCGCCGATCTGTCGCTGCGCCAGGCCGATATCGGCCGCCCGCGTGGCCATGCGATCCAGCTGCGGATCAACATGGAGGCGATCGATCCGCGCGGCGGCATCCGGCCGGGCGGCGGCACCCTGACGGCCTTCGCGCCGCCGACCGGGCCTGGCGTTCGCGTCGATACGTTCGGCGAGCCGGGCTATCGCACCGTCGCCAGCTTCGACTCGCTGCTCGCCAAGCTCGTCGTCTCGGCGCCCTGCGGCTTCGACCAGGCGGTGAAGCGCGCGGCGCGCGCGCTCGACGAATTCCGGATCGAGGGCGCCGTCACCAACCGCGCCTTCCTGCGCGCGCTGCTCGACCATCCGGCGGTGATCGCCAATGACGTCCACACGCGTTTCATCGAGGAGCATGTCGCCGAGCTGTTGGCGGCGATGCCGACCGAAGCAGAGGCCGTGGCGACCGCGCAGGCCGACGCACCGCCCGGCACCGAGGCTATCGCCTCGCCCTTGCTCGGCGTGGTGACGAGCGTCGATGTCGCGGTCGGCGATCGGGTGCGGCGTGGCCAGCAACTCGCGATCGTCGAGGCGATGAAGATGGAGCACCCGGTCCGCGCCGAGCGCGGCGGGATCGTGCGTGCGCTGGCGGTGGGGCCGGGCGACCAGGTCGCCGAGGGGGGCACGATCCTCCACATCGAGCCGGTCGACGATGGCGACGAGGCGGGCGACGCCGAGGCCGCCACCGACCTCGATCATATCCGCCCCGACCTCGCCACCGTGCTCGATCGCATCGCCGAGACTGGGGACGAGCGCCGCCCAGCGGCGGTGGCGAAGCGGCGCGAGCGGGGGCAGCGCACCGCGCGCGAGAATGTCGAGCATCTGATCGATCCGGGCAGCTTCGTCGAATATGGCGGGCTCGCGCTCGCCTTCCAGCGCCGCAGCCGCACGGTCGAGGAGTTGCGCCAGCTGAGCCCGGCCGACGGGCTGGTGATGGGCCTGGGCACCGTCCACGCCGAGGCCTTCGGGCCCGAGCGTTCGCGGGTCGCGCTCGCCGCCTATGACGGCAGCGTCTTCGCCGGCACCCAGGGCTATATCAACCACCGCAAGCTCGACCGGATGATGGAGCTGGCGGCCGAACGGAAGCTGCCCTTCGTCCTGTTCGCCGAGGGTGGCGGCGGGCGGCCGAGCGACGACCCGATCGTCGTCGCCGGGCTCGACGTGCCCACCTTCGCGCGGATGGGCGCGCTGAGCGGCAAGGTGCCCGTCGTCGGTATCGTCTCGGGTCGCTGCTTCGCCGGCAATGCCGCGCTGCTGGGCTGCTGCGACGTGGTGATCGCCACCGAGGATGCGACGATCGGCATGGGCGGCCCGGCGATGATTGACGGCGCGGGGCTCGGCGTCTTCGCGGCCGAGCAGGTCGGGCCTATCGCGGTGCAGTCGGCGAACGGCGTGGTCGATATCCGCGTGGCCGACGAGGCGGCGGCGGTCGAGGCGGCCAGGGCCTATCTCTCCTATTTCCAGGGCGCGCTGCCGGGCGGCGAGGCGGCCGACCAGCGATTGCTGCGCAGCATCGTCCCCGAGAACCGGCTGCGCGCCTATGATATCCGCGACGCGATCATGCTGATCGCCGATGCGGGCAGCGTGCTGGAGCTGCGCGCCGGCTTCGGCCGGGGGACGATCACCGCGCTGATCCGGGTCGACGGGCGACCGATCGGTCTGATCGCCAACAACCCGCAGTATAACGCCGGTGCGATCGACGCGGACGGCGCCGACAAGGCGGCCCGCTTCCTGCGGTTGTGCGACGCGCATGGCCTGCCGGTCGTCAGCCTGGTCGACACCCCCGGCATCATGGTGGGGCCCGAGGCGGAGAAGACCGCGCTCGTCCGCCACGCCGCGCGGTTGTTCGTCACGGCGGCGCGGCTGCAGGTGCCGGTGTTCGCGGTGGTGGTGCGCAAGGCCTATGGCCTCGGCGCGATGGCGGCCGCCGCCGGCTCGATGCACAAGCCCTTCTTCGCGATCGCCTGGCCGAGCGGGGAGGTGGGCGGCATGGGGCTCGAGGGCGCGGTGCGCCTGGGTTATCGCCGCCAGCTCGAGGCGATCGCCGATCCGGCCGAGCGCCAGGCCTGGTTCGATGCCAGGGTCGCCGAACTCTACGAACAGGGCAAGGCGCTGAGCGCCGCCGCCAATTTCGAGCTGGATGCGGTGATCGACCCCGCCGACACCCGCCGCTGGATCATCGCCGGGCTCGACGCCACGGCCCCCGTCGCCGCCTCGGGCGGCTTCATCGACACCTGGTAGGATGACTATGGACAGACCCCTGCTGACGATGCCGAGCCGCGAAGAGGGCGTGCTGCGCTATATGCTGGAGCGGCGCGCCGCCGAGGCGCCCGACGAGGTCTTCGTGATCTTCCAGCAGACCGGCGAGCAATGGACGCATGCCGAGCTGCGCGACCGGGTCGAGCGGGTCGCCGCCGGGCTGCAGGCGCTCGGCGTGGGGCAGGGCGATTTTCTCCTCTCCTGGCTGCCCAACGGGCCGCATGCGCTGCTCGCCTGGCTGGGACTCACCTGGCTCGGCGCGGTCTATGTGCCGATCAACACCGCCTACAGGGGCGGGGTGCTGGAGCATGTCGTCGCCAATTCGGGCGCACGGCTGATGATCGCCGACGCCCGGCTGGCGCCGCGCCTCGCCGATGTGGCTCTGGCGAAGCTTGACACCATCGTCGCCATCGGCGGCCGGGTCGATCCGATCGCGGGGCTGACGATCCTCCCCGAAAGCGCGCTCGACGGTGATCCTGCCGCGCTGACCCCGCCCGAGCGGCCGATCGAGCCGTGGGACACCCAGTCGATCATCTACACCTCGGGCACCACCGGCCCGTCCAAGGGGGTGATCTCCTCCTATCTCCATTACTGGTTCAGCGTGCAGTCGATCACCCTGGAGCCGGGCGAGCGCAACATGCTGGTGGGGCCGATGTTCCACATGAGCGGGGCGGGGATCGTCTATCTCTCGCTGTTCTACCGCTGCTCCTTCGTGATGCTGGAGGCGTTCAACACCCAGAGCTTCTGGCGCGACGTGCGCGCCTTCGGGATCACCAACGGCGTGCTGCTCGGCGCGATGACCACCTTCCTGCTCAAGGCGCCGCCCTCGCCCGAGGATCGCGAGCACAGCCTGCGCCGGGTGATGATGGTGCCGCTGAGCGACGACGCGCCCGCCTTCACCGAGCGCTTCGGCGCCGACGTGATCACCGCCTATAACATGACCGAGATCAACACCCCGATCGTCAGCACCTTCAACCCGGTGGTGAAGGGCACCTGCGGCACGATCCGCCCGCAGGTCGAGATCCGCCTGGTCGACGGCAACGACATCGAAGTGGCCGATGGCGAGATCGGCGAGATGATCGTGCGCAGCGCGATCCCCTGGACGCTCAACTCGGGCTATCACAATAATCCGGAAGCGACGGCGAAGGCGTGGCGCAACGGCTGGTTCCACACCGGCGACGCGATGATGCGCAGCGCCGACGGCGACTATTTCTTCGTCGACCGGATGAAGGATGCGATCCGCCGCCGCGGCGAGAATATCTCGTCGTTCGAGGTCGAGAAGGAACTGCTCGCCCATCCCGCGATCCGTGACGCCGCCGTCATCCCGGTGCCGAGCGAGTTTTCCGAGGACGAGGTGCTCGCCGCCTTCACCCTGGTCGAGGGCGCGGACATCGACCTGCCCGAACTGGTGGGCTTCCTCGCGGGGCGGCTCGCCCATTTCATGGTGCCGCGCTATTTCCGGGTGCTGGAGAAACTGCCGACCACGCCGACCAACAAGGTCGAGAAATATGTGCTGCGCAACGAAGGCGTCGCCCCCGGCACCTGGGACCGCGAGGCCGCCGGGCTGATCATCAAGCGCGAGAAGCTGGAAACGGCAGCGGCGCGGGGGAGCGCCGCCTGATGCCCCGCCGCACGCTTCGCGCCGAGATGGCGGGTACGATCATCGCGATCGAGCGCCGGCCGGGCGATCCGGTCGGCGCCGACGAGCCCGTGCTGGTGATGGAATCGATGAAGATGGAGATCGGCGTGCTGTCGCCGGTCGCCGGCACGGTGGCGAGCCTATCGGTCGCCGAGGGCGATGTGGTGGCCGAGGACCAGCTCCTCGCCACGATCGATTATTGAGGGGCGGGTGATGAGCGACGATTTCGCGAGCCGGCTGGCCGAGGTGGAAGACGCCAGGGCGGCGCTGCGCGATCCGGCCCGCGCCGAGGCGATCGCGCGCCAGCACAAGCGCGGCAAGAAGAGCGCGCGCGAGCGGATCGCGATCCTGCTCGACGACGGCAGCTTCGAGGAATGGGGCGCGCTCGTCGCCGAACGGCACGGCACGCCGCAGGAGGCGCCCGCCGATGGCGTGATCACGGGTCTTGGCCGGATCGATGGCCGCTGGGTCGCGCTGATCGCGCAGGACTTCACCGTGTTCGGCGGCAGCATCGGCGATCTTGGCGCCGACAAGATGATCCGCATGGTCGAGCAGAGCCTGCGCCTCGGCGTGCCCTTGGTGATGCTGATCGACGGTGGCGGCCACCGCATCCAGGGCGGGCAGGACAGCTGGCATTTCGCCAAGGGCGGCGACGTCTTCCACAATTTCGCGCGGCTGTCGGGCTGGGCGCCGATCGTCACCGCGGTGATGGGCGACGGCTTTGCCGCCGGCACCAACTTCGCCGGCCTGTCGGACTTCGTGGTGATGGTGCGCGGCACCGCGACGATGGGCATCGCGGGACCGATCCTGGTCAAGGCGGCGACCGGCGAGGAGATCGACAAGGAGGAACTGGGCGGCGCCGAGGCGCAGGTCGACCGCTTCGGCCTCGCCCATCTCGGCGCCGAGGATGAGGAGGAGGCGCTCGCCGCTATCCGCCGCTATCTGTCCTACCTGCCGTCCAACGCGCGCGCCGCGCCCGCCGCGCTTCCGGCGAGCGACCCGCGCGACCGGCGCTGCGCCGGCCTCGACGCGATCGTGCCGGTCGACACGCGAAAACCCTATGACGTACGCAAGGTGATCGCCGAGATCGCCGACCGCGGCAGCCTGTTCGAGATTCAGCCAGGCTATGCCGGCAATGCCGTCACCGCCTTCGCGCGGCTGGATGGGCGCGCGGTCGGCTTCGTCGCCAACCAGCCGCTGCGGCTGGGCGGGATGCTCACCTCGCCGGCTTGCGAGAAGATCGCCCATTTCGTCGCGGTGTGCGACGCCTTCGGCCTGCCGCTGGTCTATCTGATCGACGTGCCGGGCTTCTCGATCGGCAGCGCGGCGGAGAAGTCGCAGCTCGGCCGGCGCAGCGCGAAGCTGCTGTTCGAACTGGGCCATGCCACCGTGCCGAGGATCTCGCTGGTGCTGCGCAAGGGCTATGGTCTCGGCTATTTCGCGATGTGCGGCGGGCGCGGCTTCGGTTCGGACGCCTCGCTCGCCTGGCCCACCGCCGAGATTTGCGCGATGTCGATCGAGGGCTCGGTCGACGTCGCCTATCGCCGCGATTACGAGGCTGCGCCCGATCCGGCTGCGCGGCGCCAGGAGCTGATCGACGAGATCCGCGCCCAGGTCTCGCCGCTGCGCGCGGCGGCGGGCTTTGGGATCGACGACATCATCGATCCGGCCGAAACACGCCCAAAATTGATCGATATCTTGCACCGGGCGCCCGCGCGGCGTGACAACCCGATGCCCGCCAAATACCGCTCCATTTCCCCGATCTGACAGAGAAAGCTCGCCCATGTCGAAAGGCCCGCTCGCCGGAATCCGCATCCTCGAACTCGCCGGCATCGGCCCGGGCCCGATGGCGGCGACGATGCTCGCCGACATGGGCGCCGACGTGATCCGCATCGATCGCACCACGCCGATGCTGATGGACCAGTTCGATCGCAAATATGACATCACCGGCCGTTCGCGCCGCTCGATCGCGATCGACCTGTCGCAACCCGACGGGGTGGCGCTCGCGCTGCGCCTCGCCGATAGCGTCGACGGGCTGATCGAGGGCTTCCGCCCCGGCGTGGCCGAGCGGATGGGGATCGGGCCGGAGGCGCTGCTCGCCCGCAATCCGAAGCTCGTCTATGGCCGCATCACCGGCTGGGGCCAGCAGGGGCCACTGGCGAAGCGCGCGGGGCATGACCTCAACTATCTGGCGGTGACGGGCGCGCTCAACGCGATGGGCCGCACCAACGAGGTGCCGGTGCCGCCGCTCAACCTGGCGGCCGACGGCACCGGCGCGATGCTGATGGCGTTCGGCATGGTCTGCGGGCTGCTCGAGGCGAAGACCTCGGGCAAGGGCCAGGTGGTCGACGCGGCGATGGTCGACAGCGTCGGCACCGTCTTCGCCAATGTGCTGACGATCGCGGCGGCGGGCGGCTGGTCGCCGAAGCGCGGCACCAACCTGATCGACAGCGGCGCGCCCTTCTACGAGGTCTATGAGACGGCGGACGGCCAATATGTCTCGGTCGCGGCGATCGAGCCGCAATTCTATGCCGAGCTGGTTCGCCGCATCGGCTGGGACATGGCCGAGCTGCCGGCGCAGAATGACACGCGCCACTGGCCCGCGATGAAGGAGCGCTTCGCCACGCTGTTCGCGGGGAAGACCCGCGACGAATGGTGCGCGCTGCTCGACGATGGCGACACCTGCTTCGCCCCGGTGCTGACCGTCGAGGAGGCGGTGGCGGCCGACCATGCCAAGGCGCGCGACACCTATCGCTGGCTCGACGGGGTGGTCCACCCCGCCCCCGCCCCGCGCTTCTCGCGCTCGGGCGAGGTGGCGCCGAGCCTGCCGCCCCATCGTGGCCGCGACAGCGATGCGGTGTTGGCCGAACTGGGGTTGGCGGGGGGCGAGATCGCCGGGCTGCGGGAGCGCGGCGTGGTGGCGTGAGCCACCACCACCTCTCCCGTCATCCCAGCGGAAGCTGGGATCTCACTGCCTTTCTGAGCCTGTCGCTGGCGGGACGAAGAAAACGGAGATCCCAGCTTTCGCTGGGATGACGGGGTGAGTGCAGAGGTCAGTCTCCGAAAAACCCCAGCAGCAGCCGCACCGTCTCCTCGGGCTTTTCCTCGGGAATGAAGTGCCCGCAGTCGACCGTGTCGAACATGATGTCCTTCGCCTCTCCCGCCCAAGCGGCCTTCACGTCGAAGATCGTCCCCGTCGAGAAGCTGTTCGTCCCCCACACCACGAGCAGCGGCCCCTCGATCGGCGTGCCCGCATCGGCGGCGTCATGCTCCAGGTCGATCGAGGCGCCCGCGCGATAATCCTCGCACATCGCGTGGAGCGCCTCCCGGTTGCCGTTGGTCAGCAGATAATCGGCCTCCGCCTCGGGCTCGGCGTCGATCGATGTCGAGATCATCGTGACGATGCCGACCGGATCGAGGATCGTCTCGGGGATCGGCTCGGGCGCGGGCCAGACGCACCAGTTCCACAGCGCGATCGCCACCTTGCCGGTCATGTTCGCATAGATGTGCGCGGTCGGCACGATGTCGAGGATCGCGCCCTTCACGATGCGGGCGGGATGGTCCTTGATCAGCCGGCGGGTGACCCGCGCACCGCGATCATGGCCGGCGATGAAGAAGCTGTCATGGCCCAGCGCGTCCATCACCGCGACCAAGTCGGCCGCCATGCGCCGCTTCGAATAATCGCCGCGCGCCGGCTTGCCGCTGCGGCCATAGCCGCGCAGGTCGGGGATGATCAGGGTGAAATGCTCGGCCAGCGCGGGCGCCACCCGGCGCCACATGATGTGTGACTGCGGCGCGCCATGGACGAGTAGCAGCGGCGGGCCCTTGCCGCCGGTGACGAAATGGATGTTGATTCCGTCGACGGCGGTGGCGCCGCTCTCGAACCCCGGAAAGAAGGGTGTGTCGCTCATGGCCGATCCTCTCGCTTTGCCCCTGGGTATCGGCGGGGGTGAAACGACGCCAAGACCAGTTTGCGAGCCGGTCATAGCCGATCCGCATTTGCGTGGCGGCGTCCGTCGCTTATGCAAGGGCGGAGGCCCTAAGGTCAGGGAGAGAGGATGAGCGCGCCGGCGCCATGGCTGCAGCATTATGCCGAGGGCGTGCCCGCGCTGCTCGAGCCCCTGCATGTCAGCCCGCTCGCCCATGTCCGCGCCGCCGTCGCCCGCGCGCCCGATAGCGAGGCGCTGCGCTATTTCGATGCCTCGATCAGCTATGGCCGGCTCGATGCGCTGAGCGACGGGCTCGCCCTATGGCTGGCGGAACAGGGGGTGGGGCAGGGCGACCGGGTCGCGATCATCCTCCAGAATGTCCCGCATCTGCTCCTCGCGGTGATCGCGGCGTGGAAGATCGGGGCGATCCCAGTGCCCGGCAACCCGATGTACACCGCCGCCGAACTGGCGCGCATCTTCACCGATTACGAGCCCTCGGCGGCAATCGGCCATGTCGAGGGGCTGGCCGGGATGCGCGAGGCGCTGGCCGTGGCGAAGCTCGATGCGGTTCCTGTCGCGAGCGTCGACGCGCATGATTTCCAGACGCTCGACGATCCGCGCCTGCTGCCGCCGCGCGGCACCATCGGCGACGCGCCCGATCTGCTCGCGATCTGCACCGAGCGGCAGGGCCGTGCGCCGGCGCGCTTCGATCCCGGCGCCGACGATATCGGCCTGATCCTCTACACCTCGGGGACCACCGGCGTGCCCAAGGGCGCGGTGATCCGCCATTCGAGCCTTGCCTTCAACGGCGAGCAGGGTGCGCAGTGGATGGAGATCGGCCCCGACAGCCGCATCCTCGCGCTGGCGCCCTTCTTCCACATCACCGGCTTCGTGCTGCACATGTGCGTGGCCTTTGCGGGCGGCGCCTCGATGGGGGTGCAATATCGCTTCCAGGCCGAGGCGGTGCTCGACGTGATCCGCGCCTATCGGCCCACCAGCAGCGTGGCGGCGATCACCGCCTATAATGCGCTGATGAACGCCCCCGGCGTGACCCATGCCGATTTCGCCTGTTTCGCCAACGCCTTCACCGGCGGCGCGCCCGTCGCCCCCGCCTTGCGCGACAGCGTGAAGGCGCGGCTCGGCCTGTCGCTGCTGCCGGCCTATGGGATGACCGAGACCGGCGCCCAGACCCACCTGACCCCGATCGGCGCGACCCCGCCGGTCCACCCCGAGACGGGGGCGCTGGCGATCGGCGTGCCGGTGTCGTCGACCGAGGCGATGATCGCCGACGAGCATGGCAACCCGCTGCCGCCGGGCGCACAGGGCGAGATCTGGATGCGCGGGCCGCAGGTGATGGTCGGCTATTGGAACAAGCCCGAGGAGACGGCGCGGACCCTGGCCGGCGGCTGGATGCATTCGGGCGACATCGGGGTGATGGACGAGGCCGGCTGGTTCTATGTCGTCGATCGGCAGAAGGACATGATCATCGCCTCGGGCTTCAAGGTGTGGCCGCGCGAGGTGGAGGATGTGCTGCTCTCCCACCCGGCGGTGCGCGAGGCGGCGGTGGTGGGTGCGCCCTGCGCCTATCGCGGCGAGACGGTGGTGGCCTTCGTGTCGACGGTGGCGGGCGGACGTTGTTGCGAGGATGAACTGGTCGGCCACTGCCGCGAGGCGCTGGCCGCCTACAAGGTGCCGCGCAAGGTGGTGCTGCTCGACGAACTCCCCAAGACCCCGACCGGCAAGATCCAGCGCGCGGTGATGCGCGAACAGGTGCGGGAGGGATGATTCCTCTTAATTCCTCCCCGGAACGGGGAGGGGGACCGCCCGAAGGGTGGTGGAGGGGCCGGCGCAACGAAGAGGCGCTGGCGCGCCGCCCCTCCACCATGCTGCGCATGGTCCCCCTCCCCTGCAAAGGCAGGGGAGGAATTAGAGGCGAAGATGCTTCCCGAAGAACGTCGCCATGATCGCCACCGCCTCCTGCGATTCCGGCATGTGGAAGGCATACCAGTGCGCGTGGGGCATCGCGTCGAACACGAACAGGTCGGACTCCGCGCCCGCCCGGCGCAGCGCGCGGTGGAAGCTGGAGGTGGCGCTGAGCAGCGAATCGCGTGTCCCCGACAGCATCAGCGAGGGCGGGAAGAAGCTGAGGTCGCCGCGCATCGGCGACACGGCGGGATCGGCCGGGTCATGCCCGGCCAGGAAGGCACGCACCTCGCTCGCCGGATGGTCGGTGGGGAGCACCTTGTTCCCCCAGAAGCCCATCAGGTTGAAGATGTTGACCGAGTCCCCCAGGTCGGTGAGGTCGCCCGCGCCGGTGAACATGCCGACGCAGCAGGGCAGCGGCAGCCCTTCCTTGCGAAAGCGCACGATCGCCTGGCCGGTGAGGATGCCGCCCGCCGACGAGCCGTAAAGGACGATATCCTCGGGCTTGTGGGTCTCCAGCAGCGCCTTGTAGACCGCCACCGCATCGTCGAGCGCGGCGGGATAGGGATGTTCGGGCGCCAGCCGATAGTCGACCGCGATCACATTCAGCCCCATCGCCGCCGCCACTGGCACCGCCTCGATCACCGAGCCCTGGCCGGTGACGAAGGCGCCGCCATGGAGGTTGACGAGAATCTTGGCGGAAGAGCGCAGTTCGCCCGCCGGGCTGACGATCGCCACCGGCACGCCGCCGATCTCGGTCTTCTCGACGCCGGTGCCATAGGCGCCGATCGCATAGTCGCCCAAGGTCTGCATCATCGCGTCGAGCTGCGGGCGCAGCGTCCAGAAGGGATCCTCGGGCCCCAGCGGCGGCATGCCGTCGAAGGGCGAGGTGGCGAGATAGGCTTTCGCCTCGGCGCTGATCGTGTCGGGCACCGGCACGCGGCGCTGGACGATATGGGCGGTGCCGTCCGTATCGACGGTGACGCTGTCCCCGTTCATTCGGCGGCCTCCGCCTGGCGGACGCGGAAGTCCGCATCCCAGTTCTTCACCACCGGCAGAATCTCGCGGCTGATCAGGCGCAGCATGTCCTCGGCCACCTGCGGCGCGATGCCGCCGACGTCGACCAGCGCGCAACTGTCGAACGGATGGTCGAGCACGCGACGGCGCTCGCGGAGCTGCTCGATCACGTCGGCGGGGGTGCCGTAGAGGTTGATCCCGACATAGCCCCGGCGCTTCTCGGCGCGAGCCATGTGCTTCGTCGCGTCGGCGGCCTGGGCGTAGGATTCATAGCCCTTCACCTTGTGGATATTCTCGCCTTCCAGCTCGTAGAAATCCATCATCGAGTCGAAATAATTGCCGATATACTCGTGGGCCAGCTCCTCGGCGCGCTCGCGATCCTCATGGACGATAACATTCTCGGCCAGCACCAGCGGCCCGGGTTCGCGGCCGGGATGGCTTTCGCGGAAGGCGGCGAGATAGGGGGCGAGGTGGGTCTCCTTGTAGATGTCCCACGGCACCTGCGCGAAGGACATCAGCCGCGCGCCGAGCCGCCCGGCCTCGACCACCGAGGCCGGCGACATGCCGACGCACAGGAAGCGATCGTCCCAGTCGGTGCTGCGCGGGCCGGGACGCATCGGCGACCGGTCCTGCTGGCTGTGATAGCTGCCGCCGCCGGGGAAGCTGCCGGTCTTGAGCGCCTCCAGGATCTTGCGCGAGCCCTCGTCGAACATCGCGCGGGTCTCGTTCATGTCGATGCCGAAATGGTCCATCTCGAGCTGGGCGAGGCCACGGCCGAAGCCGATCATCGCACGGCCTTCGCTGAGATGGTCGAGCATGATCAGGTGGGCGGCGGCGCGATAGGGATCATTCCAGGGAATGATGATCACCCCCGGCCCCAGCTTGATCCGCTTGGTGCGGCCCGCCAGCCAGCTCAGGAAGTCGAACGGCACCGGGCTCATCGTATAGCCGTGGAAATGATGTTCGGCGGCCAGGCAGAAGTCGAAGCCCAGCGGATCGTAAAGGTCGGCCAGCGCCATCGCCTGGCGCACCCGCTCCCCGTCCTCGACCAGATCGCGGTAATTCTGGAAGCTATGCAGGATGCCCATTTCCATCGGCCGACCCTCTCCTTTTGTGTAGTTGGGCGAAGTCTATCGCGGTGCGCGACGGCCGGGAAAGTCGGCTGGCGGATAGGGGCATAGGCTTTCGATATGTGCGGTTGGCGGCGGTGCCGTATGGGAAAGGGGCATGGGTTTGATCCGGTTCTGGATCAGTCCAAAAGCGACTAGTTATCATGTGGTTAATACGTAAGACCCATTGCTAAAAGACAGATTGGCATCTCCGTGCTACCCAAAATGCACAGCGTAAGTAGCGTTGAGTGTTAGGGGGAAGTAGTGATGGGTATTTACGTTCGAGGTCCGAATCTATACCCAGCCATTATTTCCCCGAGAGGCCGGATGTTCGAGGCCCAGTTCGTCGATTTCCCCAATTGTATTGTTATCGGTACGTCCTGTCGTCAAGCTGAGGAGCGCGCCCAGCGCGCGCTTTCGATCTGGCTCGGGGTGATCGGCCGCCTGTCCCGGCCGCTCCCCGAGCCCTCGGTCGTCAACGACCGCAACACCCCCGATCATTATGTCGCCTATATCGCCGCCCAGCCCGCGCCGGCGGAGGAGCGGCCGCTTGCATGAGGTCGTCGCGCATCGCGGCGCGCTGCGCATCGCGGCGGGCGCCGACGGCCTGATCACCGTCACCGGCGAGGGTTTCTGGCAGGATGCCGGCGTACAGGAGCATTTCGCCCAGCTGCGCCTGGTGGTCGAACGGGCACGGCGGCTGAACGGCGCGGTGCGCGGGCTGATCGACCTCACCCGCTCCGCCGTCCAGCGCCCCTCGCTGATCGAGGATATCCGCTCCAACGCGCATCAGGTCTGGCGTCCCTCGGACCTGGTGGCGATCGCCGCCCCCGCGGCGCTGCTCCGCCTCCAGATGAACCGGGTCGCCCAGTTCAGCAGCTTCCGGATCTTCGCCACCATCGACGATGCCCGCGCCTGGCTCGACGGCCGCGCCGGCGAAGGCGAGTTCAGGCTGTCGGCCTAGAGCCTGATCGTTTGAGTGGAAGCGCTCCGCGCTTCCGCCGAGAACGTGAATCAGGCTCTTTTCAGAGGCCTGAAAATAGGCAGCGCGACGTCTCCGCGCCGCTCATAGTCCACCGTCACCGCCATGCCGATCGCCACCGTCGCGGGATCGCAGCCGGTGATGTTGGTCATCATCCGCACCCCCTCCTCCAGCTCGACCAGCGCCAGCACATAGGGCGTGTCGCCGTCCCAGGCCGGATAGGGTGCCTGGTGGACCACCGAGAAATGGGAGACCCGCCCGCGCCCGCTCGCCTTTTCCCAGCCCAGGTCGAGCGACCAGCAGGCCGGGCACCAGCGATAGGCGAAGCGGAAGCGGTGGCCGCAGCTCTCGCAGGTCCGGATGCGGAGTTCCCCCGCCGCCGTCCCCTCGAAATAGAGGCGGTTCAGTTCGGTGATCTTGGGGATCGGCTTTGCGCTCATGGCCGGGCTCCCAGGATCATCGTGCCATGGTCGTAGAGCATCCCGCCATAGGCATGGACCAGGCTGTGGCGGACGTTCGGCACCTGCCGCTCGCCGGCCATGCCCATCGCCTGCCGCGCGCCTTCGATCAGCAGCGACATGCCGCAGGCCTCGCCGGTGTGGCCGAACGACATCAGCCCGCCATAGGTGTTCATCGGCAGGTGCCCGCCCGGATCGCAGGCGCCGCTGTTCACCAGCGCCGGGGCGCCGCCCGGCGCGCAGAAACCCAGATTTTCGAGCAGGATCAGCGGGGTGGAGGAGAAAGCGTCATAGATCTGGGCGACGTCGATGTCGGCCGGGGTCAGCCCCGCCTCGGCAAAGGCGCGCGGGCCCGAGATGGTGGCGCCGGTCTCGATCAGATTGCCCTCGTCGCTCACCAGCCCGCGCAGATGCGCTTCGCCATAGCCGAGCACCCAGGCCGGCCGGTCGGTGAGCGTCAGCGCCTGGTCGGCTCGCGTCACCAGCACCGCGCCGCCGCCGCTCGACGGGAAGGAGCAGTCGAGGAAGTGGAAGGGGGTGCAGATCATGCGCGAGGCGAGCACTTCTTCGATCGTCAGCTCGCCCTTGCCGTGCATCCGCGCCATCGGATTGAGCTGCGCCCATTTGCGCGCCGACACGGCGACCCGGGCAAGGTCTTCGGCGGTCACGCCATGCTCGGCCATATATTGGCTGGCGCTGAGCCCGTAGAGCGCGGGGATGAAGGTGCCATAGGGGAATTCCAGGCTGACATCGCTGACGAAGCTGGCGCTCAGTTCGCCGCCGCCCGCGCTCGGCTTCATGAACATGCCGCCCGAGACGCACAGCACGCTGTTGCACAGCCCCGACCGGATCGCCGCCGCCGCGCGGTTCACCATCGCGACATGCGAACAGCCGCCCAGGTTCATCGTCTCGCAGAAGGTGACGCGCAGGGCGAGGTCGGAGATCAGCCGGTCATGGGCATAGGTGTCATGGTCGGACACGTCGCCCATCGGGGTGGTCATCAGCCCGTCGATGTCGCGCGGCCCGATCCCCCATTCGCGGATCGCACCTTCCATGATGGTGCGGAACAGGTCGCGGCTGTCGAGCTCGGGGTAGCGCCCCGGCCGGATCTCATGGACCGCGGCAATCGCAATGGCTTCGCTCAAGGCGTGATGTCCCCTCCACGATCTCGCGACCAGTTCACCCGATCGGGCGCGGCGGGCCAGTCCCTAAGGCTGGATCGGGCTCTGGCTTCGTTCCAGCTTTGGTGGGGGCCTCCCCAACAGCGTCATGCCAGCGAAGGCTGGCATCTCGGGAGGTGAGGTGGTGCTCTATTCTCCTGAGATGCCAGCCTGCGCTGGCATGACGGGGGAGGGCTGGCGCGATCGTTGATCAGCCGAACGCCCGCAGCTTCGGCAGCACCTCGCCCGACAGCATCACCAACTGGTCGCGCCACGCGGCGCCCTGGTCGACCAGGGCCAGCACCATCTCGGTACAGCCGGCCCGCCAATAATCGTGGAGCTGGTCGACGATCTCGTCGGGTCGCCCAGCGACGAACAGCCGGGCGGGCAGCGCGGCGCCGTTGCTGGTCATCCGGCTCCAGGCGGCGGCAGCCTCGGCGCGGCCGTCGGGCGCGGTGGAGGGATGGATCGGCAGCAACATGCCGGTGGTGAAGGAGCCTCCGCCCGCCTCGGCGCGATAGGCGAGCAGCTGTTCGCGGCGCCGCACGAAGCTGTCGACGCCGAGCAGATAACCGATCCAGCCATCGCCCAGCGCGGCGGCGCGGCGCAGCGCGACCTCCTTGTAGCCGGCGAACAGCAGCGGGATCGGTCGGTTGGGCAACGGGGCCAGGCGCACCGGTGGACCGCTGCCGCCCGCGGCGGGATCGACCTCGCCGGCCAGCAGCGCGCGCAGGCGGCGCACCACCTGCTCCAGCCGCCGCCCGCGCGCCGTCAGGTCGATCCCGGCAGCCTCGAACTCGGCGGGATATTCGCCGCCCACCCCGAAACCCAGCCGCAGCCGCCCCGGCGCGAAGGCGTCGAGCGTGCCGATCTGCTTGGCCAGCCACAGCGGATCGCGCAGCGCGGCGAGCATCACGCAGCTGCCGAGCGCGATCCGGCGGGTCGAGGCCGCGATCGCGGCCAGGGTGACGACCGACTCCAGCAAAGGCAGCGGGTGGAGCAGATGGTCCCCCACATAGACCCCGTCATAGCCCGCCGCTTCGGCATGGCGCGCGCCTTCCAGCAGGCGGGCGGTGTCGAGCGTTCCGTCCTCCGGGTTGGCGACCGCCGGCAGCATCAGGCCGATCATGGGTCCGATCATTCAGCTCCTCCCTCGGGCGGGAAGGTGGCGGGGCCGCGGGCCGGGGGCAAGCGTGGGGGATGGAACGGGAGGGGGGATTGTTTGAAGGGAAGCCCTCTCCTCCTCGATCCGTTCGTGTCGAGCGAAGTCGAGACACGTTCCGCGTGCCGACGTCCCTCGACTTCGCTCGGGACGAACGGGGCCTCTAAGGCATGGCCTCAGGCGTGGATGGGCGAGGCCCTCCAGCCGCCGGGGCGGCTGATCGTGCTCAGCCAGTCGGCGATCACCCCGCCATATTGCGGGTCGAGCTTGTCGGAGAGCAGCGCCGCATAGCCCGAGCAGAGCCGTTCGTGGAGCAGCTCGAGCGGGAAGGGCCGATCGGACCATTCGAGCCAGAGCGAGCTGGAGCAGAAGACGAGATGCTCGGCCAGCCGGCTGATATCGACATCCTGCTTGATGATGCCGCAATTCTTCTGCTTCATCAGCAGCTTGCGCATGCCGATCAGTTGCCGGTCGCGGAACTTGTAATAGATGTCGCGCGCGTCGGTGAAGTAGATCAGGTTCGCCTGGCGGGCGAGTTCGGGCTTGATGCTGACGGCATGGAGCCAGCCATTGACGATCGAGGGCAGCGCGGTCGGGTCCTCGGGCTTGGCGATCGCGGTGCGGCCGACGAAGATGCTATATTCGCTGATCGCCTCGCTGATCGCGTCGTTGCGCGGGCCGACCAGATTGTAGATCGTCTGCACCGCATAGCCCGACACCCCGGCGATCTTGCGCACGGTGACATTGTCGCAGCCCGATTCCGCGAGCAGGCGGCGGATCGTGGCGAGGATTTCGGAACGGCGCAGGCGCTGAATCTGGCGGGTGCCGCCCACCGTGCCGGCCGGGCGGCCGGCGCCCACGGGGATGGGAATGAAGGGGTCGCACTGCGCCGCTTCCAGCGCCGAAAGCTGGGCCTGCAGGCCAGGATATGCCGACGTCGCGCCGACCATGGTCCCCTCCGATCCTCGCGGCCACCGGGGGCCGCATTCCCCTCTTGCCATCGGCGGGAAGGGTAGGCCCCTCCTCCGCGCGCTCAATATAAGTAACCACTATAAAGAAGCCCGGGCCCCAAGTCCATCGGCCTGTCCGGCAAGCGCGCATATCTGCGCCGAAACGCTGCCCGGATGGGCCGGAGAACGATCCTTTGGCTTGTTCCAGCGTTTCCGGTCGCGGCGATCCGCGGTGCCGGTGACAATGATCGTGGAGGAGGCGCGAAGAGCGTTTCCAGGAGATTATGCGTGACCAATATCGTCGAACGGGTCGAGCCCAACGCCGCCAATAGCTGGCGGCTGGCTTCGCCGGGCAGCCAGGGCTGGGCGAAGAGCGTCCGCCCCGGCCCGGACAAATATTTCATCGTCTCGGTCGACTCGCATCTGATGCCGCCGCTCACTCTGTTCCGCGACCGGCTCGATCCGAAATGGCACGATCGGCTGCCGCGCATCGAGAAGCGCGACGATGGCCAGCGCTATATCGTCATGGAGGGGATGCGCCCCGAGCGGCTGATCGATCACCCCTTCACCGGCGACGACCTCGCCCGCTCGAAGGCGGGCGGCGATCATCGCATGATGGCCGAGGGCACCGGAGATCCGGTGGGGCTGGAGCGGATCGCCGAGCAGGCGGCCGACGGGGTCGATGCCGAGCTGGTCTTCCCCAACGGCCCGGTGCTGCTGATGTGGAGCTCGCCCGACGCGGCCTTCGTCAACGCGCAATGCCAGGCGTGGAACGACTGGGCGTGGGAGACCTGCGGCCCGTACAAGGACGTCTGCAACCCCGCCGCCGCGCTCGCCACCGGCGAGGTCGACATCGCGGTGCGCGAGGTCGAGCGGGTCGCGAAGCTGGGCTATCGGGTTCTCGTCCTGCCGTGCAAGCCGGTGTTCGGCGCGCATGACGTGAACCACATCAACTACAACCTGCCAGTGTTCGACCCGCTCTGGGCGGCGATCCAGGACCATGACCTGGCGATCACCTACCATGTCTCCACCAGCAAGGACCCGCGCGCCGCGCGCGGCAATGGCGGGGCGATCATCAACCAGGTGGTGCACAGTTTCGCGCCGACGATCGAGCCGATCGTCAACATGTGCGCGGCGGGCGTGTTCGAGCGCTTCCCCAGGCTGCGCGCGGGCACGATCGAGGCCGATGCCGGCTGGATCCCGATCGTCCTGCAGAAGATGGACGAATGCTATCACAAGCATCATTTCTGGGTGCGGCCGAAGCTGAAGGCGCTGCCGTCGGACTATTTCCGCCAGAACTGCTTCGCCTCTTTCGCCGAGGATCGGGTGGCGATCGACATGGTCGAGAAGTACGACCTGGTCGACAATCTGATGTGGGCCAACGACTATCCGCATCATGAGGGCAGCTGGCCCTATTCGGCCGAGGCGATCGAGCGTACCTTCGCGGCGGACCTGCGCGAGGAGACGCGGGCCAAGCTGCTTGGCTTGAATGCCGCGCGGATCTTCAAGTTCGACATCCCCGAACAATATCGGGCCTGAGAGCGGGAGAGAGAGGATGGCGAAGGTCGCCGTACGGCAGATCGAGAAGATGGCGCCCGTTGCCGCGCTGCCCGTGGGCACCGAGGGCGCGGCGGAGAGCCGGGCGCTGTTCCACGGCGCGAAGGATCCGATCCATCTCCACGCCCACAGCCTGGCGCCGGGCGACGCGATCCGGATCGTGGGCGATCCGGCGGACCGGGCGATCCATGTCTTCGCGGGAGCGGTGACGGTGGACGGTGTCTTATTGCCCAAGGGCTCGACCGCGATCGCCGAATATGGCGCGACGGTGGAGCTGGTGGCCGGCGCCGAGGGGGCGACCCTGCTCGACTTCCACGTCCGCGAGCGCGCGGCCGATGACCGGTCCGGTGGCCATGTCCACCTGTTGCCCGAGGACCGGGTGCCGCGCACCTATGGCACCAATGGCTATGCGATCGGCACCGGCCTCCACGCCGACAGCGCCTGCCCCACCTGCCGCATCTGGCTGCACGAGAACCAGTTCCCCAATCCCGACGAGGAGACCGCGGTCCATTCGCATTCGGAGGACGAGATCATCGTCGTGATCGGCGGGGCGATCCGGCTCGGCGGACGGCTCTACGGCCCGGGCACCGCGCTCGCGATCGCCGCCGACACGCTCTACGGCTTCTCCACCGGTCCCGAGGGGCTGAGCTTCATCAACTTCCGCGGCGTCTCCCCGACCTATGACGCCGCCGACGGCTCGCTTCATATCGACGAGGCCGAGCTGTGGAAGCCGATCCTGGGGCGGCCGCCCTATGTCGAGGCCCCCGCCTCGGCATGAGTGGGCAAGAAGGGGACAGCGGCCTGCACCGCCACATCCGCGGGGGGCTGTCGCATTTCCTGTGGGACGACGACCGTGCCTGGGGCGACCGGCCGTCGGAGACCTATCTTCAGGCGCTCGCCCGCCATGCGACGGAAAAACCTGACGCGATCTTCCTGGACGTCGAGGGGCGGACCTTCAGCTTCGCCGAGATCGACCGGCGGGCGACCCGCATGGCGCACCGGCTGGCGGCGCTGGGGGTGGCGAAGGGCGACACCGTCGTCGCGCTGCTCGACAATAGCGAGGAGCTGGTGGTCATCATGGCCGCGATCAACCGGCTGGGCGCGATCTTCGTGCCGATCAACACCGCCTATCGTGGCGAATTCCTGCGCCACCAGGTCGCCGATGCCGACGCCGCGCTGGCGATCTGCGAGGATCATTATCTCGATGCCTTCCTCGGCATCGCCGACCGGCTGCCGCGCCTCGAACGGCTGATCGTCCGCCAGTGGCGCGGGCAGGGCGCCGGCATCGCGATTGCCGATCTCGACAGCCTGCGCGGCGACGACGACAGCCCGATCGCGGTGGAGGTGACGCCCGACGACATCGCCTGTCTAATCTACACATCGGGCACCACCGGCCCGTCCAAGGGCTGCATGGTCAGCCACGCCTATGTCGCCAGCAACGCGCGGCGGCGCAACGTCTCGGTGCGGCTGGAGCCCGGGGAGATCACCTGGTCGTGCCTGCCGCTGTTCCACATCGCCGCGCTGGCGACGGTGCTGGTCGCGAACCTGCTGGTGGGCGAGCGGGTGGCGATCGCGTCGCGCTTCTCGGTCACTGGCTTCTGGGACGAGGTCGAGCGGTCGGGCGCCTCGTCGATCCTGCTGCTCGCCTCGATGCTGCCGCTCGTCGCCCATGCCCCCGACACGCCGGCGATGCAGCGCTGCAAGGGGCAGGTGAAGGTGCTCACCGGGGTGCCGCTCAGCGCCGCCGACAAGGCGATCTGGCAGCAGCGCTTCGGGGTCGGCTTCGTCAACACCTATGCCTATGGCCAGACCGAGGCGAACCTCGTCACCCTGTCGCCCTGGGGCGCGACAGAGCCGCCTTTCGGATCGATGGGGCCGCCCTCGGAGGATTTCGACGCGATGGTGGCGGGCGACGACGGCCGCCCGGTGCCGATCGGCGAGGCGGGCGAATTGTGCGTGCGCCCGCGCCAGCCCGGCATGATGTTCTCGGGCTATTGGCACCGGCCCGAAGACAGCCTGAAGGCGATGTGCAACCTGTGGTGGCACACCGGCGACTTCGTCCGCATGGACGCGAACGGCTATCTCTATTTCGTCGACCGCAAGAAGGATTATCTCCGCTCGCGCGGCGAGAATATCTCCAGCTTCGAGGTGGAGGCGGCGCTACTCCGCCATGACGCGGTGTCCGAGGTCGCCTTCCACACCGTGCCCGGCGAGGCGGGGCGCGAGGAGGAGATAAAGGCGACGGTGGTGCTGTGCGCGGGGGCCGATTGCTCGGCGACGGCGCTGTTCGAATGGGCGCAGGACAATCTGCCCTATTTCGCGGTCCCCCGCTTCATCGAGTTCCGTCCGCGCCTGCCGACCAACCCGATCGGCCGCGTCCAGAAGCATGAGCTGCGCGCTGAAGGGGTGACGGCCGAGACCTGGGACGCGATCGCCGCCGGCTTCGATACGCGGCGCAAGCGGGTGCGGGCGGGCTAATCCCAGTCCGCCGGGGCGACGCTTGTTAAGCCGACCGATGATTCCATATTAACACCAGGCTGGTGACATTCTATCCATCGGTCTTCCGCGGCCGAGGGAGAGGACCAGCAGCATGCAACAACCGGTGGAATCGCCTTTCGGCGCGGAATCGACGGCGGCCGAAGTGCTGGCGGGCAAGAACCTGAGCGGCAAGCTCGCGGTCGTCACCGGCGCGGGGGCGGGGATCGGCAAGGCGACCGCGCGGGCACTCGCTGAGGCCGGGGCCGATGTGGTGCTGGCGGGGCGGACCGCCGAAGCGCTGGAAGCGGTGCGGGCCGAGCTGGCGGCAACCGCGAAGCGGCGGCTGATGCCCGAGCGGGTCGATCTGCTCTCGCTGAAGAGCTGCGTGGATTTCGCCGATCGGGTTACAGCGCTCGGCCGGCCGCTCGACATGCTGATCCTCAACGCCGGGGTGATGGCGACCCCGTTCGAGCAGACCCCCGACGGGGTGGAGCTGCAGATGGCGGCCAATTTCCTCGGCCATGCGCTGATCGCGAGCCGCCTCGCGCCCGCGCTGGTGCGCGCCGACGATCCCCGGCTGGTGTCGGTCAGCTCGGTCGCGCACCAGGCGTCGCCGATTATGTTCGACGACATGAATTTCGACCGGCGGCCCTATGATGCATGGGACAGCTATGCCCAATCCAAGACCGCATCGGTGCTGCTCGCGGTGCGTGCGGCCGATGCGCTGGGCGACCGGATCAGCGCGTTCAGCCTCCATCCCGGCGGGGTGTTCACCGGGCTGCTCAAGCATATGTCGCCCGATATCGGCGCCGAACTGGCCGACCGGCTCCAGGTCGACTTCTCCGACGTCAAGGTGAAGAGTCCCGAACAGGGCGCCGCGACGACGGTCTGGGCGGCGTCCGAGCCGGGCTTGCGCGGGCAGGGCATGCTCTATCTCGAGGATTGCCACGTCGCGCCGCTGCTCGACGAGCCCACCCACAAGCGCGGGGTGATGCCCTATGCGCTCGACAGCGCCAACGCCGAGCGGCTGTTCGTGGAGATGGGGAAGAAGGCCGGGGTGGAGCTGGGGATCGTGGCTTAACAAGTTCCTCCCCGGAACGGGGAGGGGGACCGCGAAGCGGTGGAGGGGCGGCGCGATAGCGCCGTCTGCGACGGCTTCCCCTCCACCATCCTTCGGATGGTCCCCCTCCCCGTTCCGGGGAGGAATGATCCTACGCCGCGACTTCCTCGCGCTCCGGCTCCGCCACCATCGCCGCGCGTCGCCGCACCAGCAGAAGCTCGGCGCAGCGATAGGTGCGCTCATTGTCGACGTCGATCGCGTGGGCGCCGTCGGGAATCACCACCGGCTCGATGCGCAGCTTCAGCCGCTTGCCGAGCCGGGCGAGCGCGCCCTTCAGCGACAGCTTGTGGGTCATCATCAGCAGCACGTTGATCACCCCCACCGCGCCGAGCAGTCGCAGCGGCTTCTTGGCGAACTGGCCGCCGCTGCGGAAGCTCTCGGCCGCCGCGGTCGCGCGGCCGCCGCTGAAGGCGTAGAGGTTGCAGTTCGAATATTCATCGTCGCTGAAGCGGTAGAAGCGGCGCTGCCCCTCGGGATGGGCGGCGTGCACCGCGTCCTTGGTCGCCATCGCGATCGCGACATCTGCGCCACCTTTCAGTGTCGCGATCATCCGCAGCGCGGCGTCCGGGGTCAGCAGCACATTGTCGGCGGTGGTGACGAGGATCGCGCCCTCGATCCCGTCGGTCGCCGCGAACACGCTGTCGGCCAGATTGTCGGCGGCGGCGATGAAGTCGACCGGTGGCGGCCCGTCACCCAGCAGAGCGCGCAGCTCGGCGAACATGCCGGGTTCGACGACGATCACGATGCGCCGGCAGCCCGGCGTCGCCGACAGCGCGGCGGCGACATGGCCGATCAGCGGCGCACCGGCGATCGGCACCAGGCATTTGTGCGACAGGCCCGCCGCCTCGGCGAGCGGATCGACCGTCCCCGCGCGCTGGGCGGCGAGGATGACGGCGGTGAACTCGGCCTCAGGCCGCGACACGCTCGAGCGCCTGTTCGAGGAGCCCCTGCCGCTCCAGGCTTTCGACCAGGATCGTCTCGATCAGCTCGGCATGGCTCCAGCCGATCTGCGCCGCGGCCATCGCGATCGTCTTCTTCGACCAGAGGTTGCAGTTGAGGTTCACCTCCATGAAGCTCACCTCGCCGGTCGCCTCGTTCAGGCGGAACTCGAAGCGGCCATAGTCGAAGGGCAGGAATTCCTTCATCATCTCCAGCGCCTGGCGCTCGGCCTCGCGGATGATGCGCGCATCGGTCAGCGGGCGGATCGCATAGGCCTGGTCGTCGACCAGGTTCCGCTTCTCCAGATAGGTGCGCAGATAATGCGGGTCGTGCTGCTCGACGATCTGGATCGGCAGGATGAAGGGCGCGCCGTCCAGGGTGATCACGCACACCTCGATGTCGTGGCCGGGGATGAAGGGCTCGACGATCACGTCATGGCCGTCCTTGTGGAGGCGATCGGCGGCGGCGGCGATGTCGGCATGGTCATAGGCGGCGCTGATCCCCCAGCTCGCCGAGGAGGCGTTGGGCTTCACCACCCATTTGCGCGACGGCGGGCAGAGCGTGGGATCGATCGGGGCACCCCGGCGGAACACCGTCCAGGGCGCGGTTGGCAGGCCGCGCTGGGCGGCGACCCGCTTGGAGAGATGCTTGTCGTCGGACAGGCCGCGCAGGATCGGGCTGGCGCCCAGATAGGGGATGGCGCCGCGCTCGCACAGCAGCGGCAGCAGCATCTCCGAATTGAGGAAGCCGCCGCGGTTGAGCAGCGGGAAGACGAAGTCGACGTCGGGCACGGCGAACAGCGCCTCATAGCTGTCGGCCAGCACCAGATCGACGCCGAGCCCCTCCATCACCGCGCGCATCTCGCGATGATAGGTAGCGTGGGTGCCGTCGCTCGGATGCAGCCCGCCTTCCCAGTTCACATGCTTGGCGATCAGCATGATCTTCAGGGCGCGCTTGGCCGCCGCGGAAAGCGCACGAGGCGCCGCGTTGCGTGTCATTCTGGGTCTCCCGATCCTTGCCGAACCCGGGACTGTCCCCATCAAGAGTCCGGCTCGATCCTCGCCGATTCTAGGCGGCGGATGTGACGGCCCAACGGCCCGGCGATGACGGCTCGGCTGCCCCGACGTTACGTCCCGGCTACGCTTTCGTGGCGAGATGATGAGCGATCAGAGCACCATAGCGCCCCGCGCCCAGGCCGTGGCGCGCCGCCCGCTGGGGCATCAGCACACCGGGCTTGCCATTGCCCTCGATCAGCAGCGGGCCCTCCGGCGTCAGCGCCACGTCCCAGCCGATCAGCACATAATCGGCGAAGGCGGTGGCGTGCGCGCCGAGCACCAGCGCCATCGCCCCGGCCCAGTCGGGCAGCCGCCGGCCGGTGATCGGCGCCCCCGAGGCGGGGTGGATCTCATGGTCCTGTCCGCCATAGCCGAAGCAGGCGGTGCCGAGCATGCCGTCGCGCAGGTCGACCGGCACGATCAGCCCGCCCGCCTTCATATTGTCCACTCGCGCGCGCGGGTCGGACGGGCAGCGGAAGGTGGCGCTCACCGCCTCGGGTTCGTTCGCCTCGTTCAATATGGTGACGATCCGCACCGTCGGCAGCGCGCTCAGCGACACGTCGGACAGCGCGGGGTGGACGCGGATGAAGGGTTGGACGACGGTGTCGACCTTCACCTCGCTCAGCCGCGCCTGCAATGAGGGACGGTCGGAGACCGGGCCGATCATCTTCACCCCGTCGCCGCCCTCGCCACGCACCGGCTTCATGATCAGGGTGCGATCGGCCGGGTCGGCATGGATGGTGACGATGCCGTCGTCGACGGTGGCGATCGTCTCGGCATGGGGCAGCCCCGCGTCGCGGCAGCGCTTGGCGAAGCGGCGCTTGTCGGCGAGCACGCAGTCGGGGGTCCAGCCGAGCGGGTTGATCCGCTTGTTGATCGCGGCATCCTCGAAGCGGCGGATATAATCGTCCAGCTCGTCGGGCCGGTCGATCCGGAACAGCGCGATGTCGTTGGGGTCGGCGAAGCGGGCCCGCGCGATCGCTACCGCCTTGCGCCGCCAAGCCTCGTCATAGCCGAAGCGCTGCTGCACCAGCCGGGCGCGGCGCGGCACCCACAGGTGGAAGAGCAGCCCCACCACCCCGTCGGCCAGCGCGCGCAGCGGCCCGCGCCCCGCGCGGCGCGCGGCATAATGCGGGGCGAGGAAGGGAGCCGAGATCGGGCGGGTCACGCCCGGAAAGAGCGGCCACGCCTTCTTCCAATAATAGAGCCTGTCATATCCCGCCATCATGCTGTCCCGATCTCGCTCGCGGGATCGTCATATATGCCCGCTAGCGTGACGCTTTCGGGACGGATGCGGGCGCAATGGGCCATATCTACATCTATGTGCACGATCTGCGATCGAGCGGGGTGGTGCGCGATTCGATGATGCTGGCCGAGCATGTCGCCGCCCGCCACGACACCACCCTGATCGCCGGCCACGGCCAGGGCTTCTTCCGCGAGCTGGCGGGGCAGGGGCGCTATCGCTTCGTCACCCTGAAGGCGGCGGCGAGCCCGGCCGCGTCGCGCATCACCGCCGCGATGCCGCTGCGCCGCTGGCTGCGCAAACAGCCGCCGGGGGTGATCGTCTCGATGGGCAATATGGGCCATGCGACGCCTTATCTGGCGTGTCGCGGGCTCGGCCATGTCGCCCGCATCTACCGGATCAGCAACGAGGTGACGCGTGGCGACGGCCTGCGCGGGGCGCTGCGCATGCACTGGATGGAGCGGCTGGTGGCCGATGCCGCCAGCCTGCCGCTGGTGGGCGCGGCGGTGGGCCGGGCGCCGATGCTCGCGCGGGCGCTGGCGCGCGGCCAGGCGGTCGAGGTGGCGAGCGGGGTCGATGTCGAGCAGGCCCGTGCGATGGCGGCCGAGCCGGCGCCGCATCCCTGGTTCGATGAGACGGTGCCGGTGGTGCTCGGCATCGGCCGGCTGCGGCCGCAGAAGAATTTCGGACTGCTGATCGACGCGGTCTCGCTCGCGCGGCGCGAGAAAAGGCTGCGGCTCGCGATCGTCGGCGGCGGCAGCGACGAGGAGCGTGCCGAGCTTGCCGATCGCGCCGCCAGGGCCGGGCTGGGCGAGGATTTCCTGCTGGCGGGCGAGACCACCAATGTCTTCGCCTGGGCGGCGCGTGCCGGCGTGTTCGTGCTGCCGTCGCGCTGGGAGGGCTCATCGCTGGCGCTGCTGGAGGCGATGGCGGTGGGCACCCCGGTGGTGGCGACCCGGCTGGCCGGCGATGCCGCGCAGGTGCTCGACGAGGGGCGCTATGGCCTGCTCGTCGGCGGCGAGGATGCGGGTGAGCTGGCGCGGGCGATCGCGGTGCAGCTCTCCTTCGCGCGGGTGCCGCCGGGCGAGCGGGCGCGCGACTTCGCGCTTCCGGCGGAAACCTATGTGCGGCTGATCGAGGCCGCGATGCCGGATTCTGTGGGGCCGGATTCCCGGGGGCCGGACGCACGGGCCGCGGCATGACCGCCGGAACGATGGCGCATGACAGCGGCGCCGTGTTCGCGCGGATGGGCCGCAACCTGGCCTGGCTGCTGGGCGGGCGCGGTTTCCAGGCGGTGGCGAGCCTCGTCTATCTGGGCGTCGCCGCGCGCGCGCTGGGGCCAGAGGGCTTCGGCCATTTCTCGCTGGTGCTCGCTTATGGCCAGGCGATCGCCAATGTCGCGCAGATTCAGTCGTGGCAGACGGTGATCCGCTACGGGATGATCCACCTGACGGCGGGTGCGCGCGACCGGCTCGGCCGGCTGCTCGGCTTCACCACTTTGCTCGATTGTGCCGGTGCCGCGCTCGGGGCGCTCGCCGCTCTCGTCGCAGTGCCGCTCGTCGCACGCTGGCTGGGCTGGGACGCGGGCGAACAGGCGCGGGCGGCCTGGTTCGGGGTGGCGCTGCTGCTCTCGATCGGCGCGACCCCCACCGGCATGCTTCGCCTCGTCGACCGGTTCGACATGATCACCTGGGTGCAGGCGGTGGGGCCGCTGGTACGGCTGATCGGGGCGCTCGCCGCCTGGGCCTTCGGCGCCGGGGTGGAGGGCTTCCTGATCGCCTGGGCCGCCGCCGCGCTGGCCCAGCACGCCGCGACCTGGACCGCCGCGCTCACCGTCACCGGCCTGCCGATCGCCGTCAGCCGATCCGGCCTGCGTGCGGCGCGCGGCGAGAATGAGGGCATCTGGCGCTTCATGCTGACGACCAACGCGGCGGGGACGATCGGCCTGCTGACCGACCAGCTCGCCACCCTCGCGGTGGGCGGCGCGGCGGGCGCGGCGGCGGCGGGCGGCTACCGCATCGCCTCGAAGATCGCCCGCGCGCTCGCCCGGCCGATCCAGATCGCCGCGCGCATCGTCTATCCCGAAATGGCGCGTCTCCATGCCCGCGCCGACCTGGCGACGCTCGACCATGTCTCGACCCGGGTCGCCCGGCTCGGCCTGCTGCTCGCGGTGGGGGTGATCCTGGTCGGCGTCCTCGGTGGCCCCTGGCTGATCCAGGCGCTTGCCGGCCGCGATTTCGGTTTCGCGCGCGGGTTGCTCGCGATCCTCAGCATCGGCGTCGCGCTCGACCTGTCGGGCTTCGCACTGGAGCCGCTGCTCGTCGCCCATGGCAGGGCGGGCCAGGTGCTGCGCATCCGCATCGTCGGCGCCTTGCTGTTCGGCGCGCTGCTGGTGGCGCTGCTGCCGGCGTTTGACGCGGTCGCGGCGGCGATCGCCACCGTCGCGGCCTCGCTGCTGATGCGGGTCTGGCTGGGGCGTAGTGCAGCGCGACTGGAGCGCTTCTAACACCCCGTCGCTTGCGGGTGGGCCTCAGCCGTCCTCGTCGACCATCCAATGGACGAAACGGTGGAGCGGGTACATCGCGTCATGCGGCGCGCCGACGACATAGCCGCCCGCCGACCCCAGCCGCACCACCCGCTGCGCGCCCTGAGCGGCGAGCCCGTCGCGAAGCTCGGCCTTGCGGGCATCGGGATAGACGCCCACCGTCTGGGTGGCGACGTTGACGAAGCGTAGCGCCTCGCGCAGCGCTGCCACCGGCACGACATTGGCGGTCTTGTTGGTCGGGTGGAACTCGACCGGCTCGGCCGAACGGATGACGAGGCCCCGGCCGTCGGGGCTGCCCCAGAGCCGATAGCCCTCGTCCATCAGGCTCATCACCTCGATCTCCTCGCGGGTCTCGAGCGGCAGCGGCGCCACCCTGGCTGAGCTGTGCGAACGCTCCTTTGCCAGTTCGTCCGCCAGCCGCGCGCAGAAACCGTCGATCTGCGCGATGTCCCCCTCGACGAACAGATAGCGGCTCGACAGGCAGGCCTCCTGGTCGAGCACCGACACGTCGATCGCGGCGCGCTCGGCCGCCTCGGCCAGGCTCGCCTCGCTGGCGAAGGCCTCGCGGCCGATCATCGAGATCGAGCTTTTGGGATCGAAGGAGACGAGCTGGAAGCCCGGCCCCAGATATTGGATGACGTTGTTGATCGCGTCGCCGCCGCCCCAGGCGACGATCTTGTCGAAATATTGGGGGCGATAGAGCGTCCGCTCGATGCTCTCGTCGCCGCCGCGCCAATAGACCGCAGACATCGATCGGACGACGGGATGGTCGGGGTCGATGTCCATCATCGTGCGCAGCACCGCGACGGTGGTGAAGGGATCGCTCGACGGCATCTTGAACAGGTTCACCGCCTTGACCAGCGAGCCCTGCGCGATCGAGGCGACCGCCGCCATCGGCGAATTGCCCGCCATCATGTGGATCAGCCGCGGCGGCCAGGCGCGCACCCAGCTTTTCGCGCCATAGGGATCGATCTGCTCGACCCAGCCATCGAGATAGGCGGGATCGAAGCTGGCCTCGACGAGACGCTTCAGAGTGGGTTTGGTGAGGTAGCCGCGTGCGTCGTCGACCAGGTTGCGGAGGATGTGCATCGGCAGCACGTTGGTCGCCGCCGTCAGTTCGATCGCCTGCTGGAGATGCGGATTGCGGTCGAGCACCAGCCGCTCGCCGGTCGCCGCCAGGAAGTCGATGATCTCGTCGAGCTTCGTCTCGCTCATCGGGCCCGGCGCCCCGCGCGGCGGGATCAGCGCGTCGAGGTCGATCGCCGGGGTGGTGAAATCGATCCCCAGGTCGCGCGAGCGGTGGTGGACGGCGTCGCCCTCGACCAGCCGGCCCTGCACGACATGCGCGGCGCGGATCGCGCCCGAGGCCTCCTCGCCGGGAGCGAAGGCGGTGCTCATGCCGTCACGCCGCGCACATAGGCGTCGATCGTGCCCGAGCAGGTGATTTTGTCGCCGCCGGGCAGGTCCGAATAGCGGCTGATGTCATTGCCGATCGTCGGCCCCTCATGGCCGCAATCGCATGTGCCATAGCGGACATGGATTTTGTCGCCCGAGATGATCCCGCCCCAGCGGCCCGCGATCGACAGGTCGAGGAAGGCGGCGCGCCCCTCCACCTCGCCGCCCGACACCGCCTCCATATGCTCGCCCGAGGGATCGAGCGGCAGCAGGATCAGCCAGGGCGGCACATGATAGCGGCCCGCGGTGCAGCGCGGGGTGAAGCTGTTGGTCTCCTGCATCAGATAGGCGGCGAAGATGTGCCGGTCGGCGATGTTGAACACCCCCTGCATCCGCTGCAGCCAGTCGGGCGGCAGCACCGCGCCCTTCAATCCGCCCGAGGTCATCAGCGTGTTCGCCGGATGGAAATCCTTGGCGTCGTAGCCCGCCTCGCGGATCATCTCGGACACCTTGAACAGCAGCGCCGGCATGCCCGCGATCAGCAGCTTGTCCCCGCGCGCCGCCAGCATCGCCTCGACGATCCCGTCGGCGGCATCCTCCATCTCCTTCGCGCGGCGCGCGGTCGCGGCCTCGAAATCGGCGATGTCGCCGGGCCGCGCGCTGCCCTCGGCGATCGCCTTCCTGAGCAGCACCATCTCGCGCACCCGGCCCACCGTGATCGGCTCGCCGGGGAAGGTGAACTCGCTCTGGCCCGAGCCATAGGTCTCGGAAAAGGCGGCCCAGCTGTCGAGGAAACGGAAATTGTTGGTGCCGGGGTTGCAGGCGAAGATGCGGTAATCATGGTCGGGCACCAGCCCGGTCGCCCATTGATAGCTGGCGATGCAGCTTTGCTTCACGAAGGCGCGGTCGGCCATGATCGACGGGATGATCGAGACCTTGCCGGTCGTCCCCGACGAGCAGCAGATATAATGGCCCTTCGCCGCCAGCCGCTCGATCCAGCCGTCGATGCCCTGCACGCCATCGGTATCGACGTCGCGCACCCGCGTGGCGGTGACGGTGTCGAGCCAGTTCGCCATCCGGTCCCACCGGTCCTGCATCAGCCAGCTTTCGGGGTAGCTCTTATAGGCGGTGTGAGCGAACAGCAGCGGCACCAGCTCCTCGACCGCACCGACCTTCGCCACGCCGCTGGTCTCGATCCGGTTGCCCAGCAGCTTCACGGCGCCGCCCTGCTCGGCGATCCGCTCATTGGCCGCGTCGGCCTGGAGTGCGCGCAGATCGGCGAGCGGGATGTCGTGGCGGTTCGCTGCCCCCACCAGCCCCGTCAACCTGTCGACCGCTGCGCCCATCGAACATCCTCTCTATCTGTCGCGGCTCTTGTATATTGGCACCGCATGAGTTTCAATATCTCATATGGGCGGCGATGTCCGGGGATGGCGGATCAAGCAGCGTGCGAAGATGCAGGCTAGAAGCCGGCTTCCCCCGCGAGGACGAAGGCGTAGAATGGGAGGTGGGAGGATTTGGAGATGATGCTCGATCTCGATCATGACGAACGGCGGCGCAAGCTGGCGCATGTCGCGATCGACGTGATCGCGCGCGACGGGCTGGAGGCCGCCACCGTCCGCCGCATCGCTGCCGAGGTGGGGTTCAGCACCACCATCGTCACCCATTATTTCAGCGGCAAGCAGGAACTGCTGCTCTGGGCCTATCGCACCATCGACGAATGGGCGCGCGAGCGCTTCGAGGAGGCGATCGCCCGCGATCCGACCGACCTGGTCGGCTATCTGATGTCGATGACCGCGGTGCGCGCGATCGATAAGGCCAATTGGCGCCCCTATATCGCGATCTGGGATCGGTCGCTGCGCGATCCCGAATTCGCCAGCCAGCTCCATAGCTGGACCGACGTCACTCTGATCCGCATCGCCGCTTTCGTCCGCGCGCGCTACCCCGAATGTGCCGACGCCACCTATGTCGCGCGGCGCATGCTGGCGCTCTGCTCGGGGATATCGGTGCAGCTATTGTTCGATCCCGACAGCTGGCAGGAGGAGGTGGTCCACGAGACCTTCGTCTCCGAATATACGCTGCTGATGGAAGGGCTGGGGCTGGGCTATCCGGCCAAGGGGTAGCGTCCAGCACGCCTCCCCGATCCGTTCGTCCCGAGCGAAGTCGAGGGACGTTCCCAAGCGCTGGCCAACGTGTCTCGACTTCGCTCGACACGAACGGTGTGCGGGAGAGCAGGTCTGCAACGGCCGTTGTTCTAAAATCCCGGAAAACAAGCGTTTTATCGTTGAGCCCCACCCTTGCTCTCCCTTAGCCTCCCGGAAGGAAGAGGAGAGGCGATGAGCATGGAGAAGACCGAGGTCTGCCCGGTGGCGCATGGGCCTGCCGCCACGATCACCGATATCGGCGTGCTCGCCGACCCCAAGGATTTCTACAAGGCGCTGCGCGAGCAGGAGGCGGTCCATTACGACGCCAAGCTCGGCGCCTGGCTGGTCGCGCGCTATGACGACCTGCAGGCGGTGCTGGCCGACCCGATCACCTTCTCGCTGGAGCAGGCCTGGGGGACGCTCTGGTCCGACGAATTCAAGGCGATCCTGGAGAAGGACGGCGGCGGCTGGTTCCCCGATGCGATCATGACCGACCCGCCCAACCACACGCGGGTTCGCCGGCTGATGGAAAAGGCCTTCACCACCCACCGGGTCAAGCAGCTCGAACCGCTGATCACCGCGCGCACCGTGGAGATGATCGAGCGTTTCGCCGACCGGGGCCGGTGCGACGGCGTCACCGACTTCGCGATCCCGCTGACGATCCGGATCATGGCCGAGCAGCTGGGCATGAAGGATGTCGACCCGGCGGCGATCGAGCGCTGGTCGATGGCGCTGACCCAGCAGATCGGACGGATGGTGTCGCCCGAGGGCATGGCCGAGAACGCCCGCATCGTCTGCGAGGCGCAGCATTTCATCATCGATCTCGTCCGCCAGCGCCAGCAGGCGCCGGGTGAGGACCTGATCTCCGACCTCGTCACCGCACGCGCCGAGGACGGGTCGGACGTGCTGAGCTTCGGCGAGATCGTCGCCTCGGCGCGCGCCTTCATGATCGGCGGCAACGAGACGATCTCGACCGGGCTGAGCAACATGCTCCTGACCCTGGCGACGAAGCCCGAGCTTGCCGAGCAGCTCCATGCCGCGGTCGACGACGACCGGGTGATGGCGCGCTTCGTCGAGGAGTCGCTGCGCATGGCGCCGCCCGCGCGCGCCACCGCGCGGATGGTGACGAAGGATGTTGTGCTGGGCGGCACGCCGATCCCGGCCGGCTCGCTGCTGATGACGATGTTCGCCGCCGCGAATGACGACGAGACTCAGTTCGCCTGCCCGCGCGATTTCGATATCGGCCGCACCAATCTGGCGCGGCATCTGTCCTTCGGATCGGGGATCCACCGCTGCGTCGGCCTGGCGCTGGCCCGCATGGAGGTGAAGGTCGTCGCGCGCGAGGTGGTGCGGCGGCTGAAGGACATCGAGGTGGCGGTGCCGCTGGAGGACCTGCCCTGGCGGCTCAACGTCGCCAATCATGCGCTGGAGAGCCTGCCGCTGCGGTTTCGGCGAAGGTAGCCCTCTCCCCATTGGGGAGAGGGTGGGGAGAGGGGCGCGAGCGCAGCGAGCGTCCCTGGCCGTCCCGAGGAACTCCACTGAGGGGCATCGAGCCCCTCAGTTCCGTCCCCCTCCCTTACATCCCTCCCCGATGGGGAGGGAGATCATGATGGCCAATCCAGCCACGT
>CAUTRN010000023.1:0-102352 GCA_963540925.1 uncultured Sphingomonadaceae bacterium | reverse complement strand
CGATCTCCAGCGGCTTCTTCGCCTCAAAGGCCACGGCGGCGCGAGTCTTCATGCTTTTCCTCCGCTTCGCAGGGATGCGATCAGATGGTCGGTTGGACGAGGAATCTCGTGCGCGGATGCATAATCGTTTCGCGCGGGCTCGACTACCCGCCGATTTCCGTCCGTGCAGCGGTTATTTTGGCCGGCCACTGTCACAAATTTGCAACGTTTTCAGCCGCCCGCAAATTGCTGGCAAGCGTGGCTTTTAGGACACGCTTTTGCTCTGCAGCGCTCCATATCGCAGCCGCGAAGGCGAAATAACCCCGCGACCATCGATATTGTTTCGAAACCGTAATGTTATATGCAGTGCAGCGAGCCCCCGCCTTCAGGCTTACACGGATGAAAGCGGGGTCGGGGGATTGATTCCGACCGCCACAGAACGGTAATGATCGCGGCATAACAGCAGCGCGGAGGGCACGAACCGGGGCACGAATGGACATTCATTCGGCGCGTTCGCTTGTGCGCCGCACAACCAAATGTCCGTCGCGCTGCTGCGATAAAGGGGACCAAAAATCATGCGTAATCTTTCGTTCGGCTGCGCCGCGGGCGCAATTGCTGTTGCCATTGTGGCGACCGCGCCTGCTCAGGCCCAGGAAACCACTTCGTCGATCCAGGGCACCGTCACCGCAGCCGGCGCGCCCGTGTCTGGCGCCAGCGTCACCATCACCCACGTTCCGTCGGGCACGCGCTCGAACGCGACCACGAACGACTCGGGTAACTTCAGCTCGCTCGGCCTTCGCGTCGGCGGCCCCTTCACCGTTGTCGTCAACGCGCCCGGCTATCCGACCGCGCAGGTGACCGACATCAACACGATTGTCGGCCAGTCCTTCACCCTGCCGATCGAGCTGGGTGAGCAGGGCGCGCAGGAAATCGTCGTCTCGGCCAGCACCATCAAGTCGGCCCGCACCGTCTCGCAGGGCCCGGCCACCGTGCTGACCGTCGCCGACATCGCCAAGGTCGCCACCGTCAACCGCGACATCCGCGACCTCAGCCGCCGCGATCCCTTCGCCCGCCTCGACGACACCCCCTCGGGCGGCCGCGCGATCAGCTTCGCGGGCCAGAACGCCCGCTACAACCGCTTCTCGGTCGACGGCGTGCCGATCACCGACAATTTCGGCCTCAACCCCGACGGTCTGCCCAGCCGCCGTTCGCCGATCCCGCTGGACGCCATCGGCCAGTTCCAGGCGAAGGTCGCGCCCTATGACGTGCGCGAAGGCAATTTCCAGGGCGGCGCGATCAACATCGTGCTCCGTTCGGGCACCAATGATTTCCAGGGCACCGGCTTCTTCGCCTATTCGGACCAGAGCCTGACCGGCAAGAAGACCAAGCCGGGGCCGGGCATCCCGAGCGGCCGGGTCTCGATCCCCGACTTCAAGTACAAGAATTATGGCCTCGAGCTTTCGGGTCCGATCATCAAGGACAAGCTGTTCTTCATGATCGCCGGCGAGCGCCTCCGCGCGCCGCGCCCGGTGGCCGAGGGCCCGACCGACAACAACGCCGGCACCTCGATCAGCAACCTCAGCCAGGCCGATGTCGATCTGGTCTCGCAGATCGCCCAGAGCCGCTATGGCTATGACACCGGCGGCGTGCTCAAGACCGACGGCGACAAGGACGACCGCATCGTCGCCAAGCTCGACGCCAACCTGTCGGACACGCAGCGTCTGTCGCTGACCGGGACCTACGCCAAGGACTCGATCAACCTGACCAACAACGTGTTCACCAACGCGCCGACCGGTCTGGGCCTCGCCTCGAACGCCTATATCCAGGGCAACAAGCTGTGGACCACCGTGGCGCAGCTGAACTCGGAATGGTCGGACGATTTCTCGACCGAAGTCCGCGGTTTCTACAAGAACTACAAGCGTATCCAGGATCCGCTGCTGGGCCGCGGTTTCGCCCAGATGCAGGTCTGCACCGCGGCGGTCTCCGATCGCACCGACGCCGGTGCGGCTGCCAGCGCCAACATCAACTGCCCGAGCAACGAGAGCACGGTCAGCTTCGGTCCGGACATCTCGCGCCAGACCAATGCGCTGACCAGCAAGACCTGGGGCGGCTTCGCGCAGGCTCGCCTGACCAAGGGCCAGCATGACATCCGCGTCTTCACCGACATCCAGTCGACCAAGGTGTTCAACGCCTTCTTGCAGCGTTCGTCGGGCGACTATTATTTCGACTCGATCGCCGACTTCCAGGCCGGCATCGCCACCCGCTTCCGCTATGGCAACGCCGTCTCGCTCAACACCGACGATGCGGCCGCGCAGTTCAAATACCAGGCCTATGCCTTTGGTATCATGGACACCTGGAAGATCTCGCCCGAGTTCAACTTCTCCTACGGCCTGCGCTACGACCTCTATGGTGGGCATAGCCGCGCCGCGCTGAACAGCAACTTCGTCAATCGCTACGGCTTCGCGAACAACGCCTATCTCTCGGGCCGCGACATCCTGCAGCCGCGCTTCGGCTTCGACTACAAGCCGACCAGCCGCCTCAACATCCGCGGCGGTGCGGGCATCTTCTCGGGCGGTACGCCGGACGTCTATTTCTCGAACAGCTTCTCGAACACCGGTGTCCTCACCAACTCGATCGAGGTGCAGCGCGCGAACAACGGCAGCTTCACCGGTACCGGCGTGAATGCCACCAACGGTGCGGCGATCCTGAACAACGTCAATGGCGCGACCATCCCGTCGGCGGCCAATGGCATCCTCACCAACGCCACCGTCTCGGGCACCTCGACCACCAACGCGGTTGACCCGAACTTCAAGATCCCGTCGCAGTGGCGCGCCACCCTGTCGACCAGCTACAAGGCCGATCTCGGCCCGCTGGGCGACGGCTGGGACTTCGGGGCCGACTTCTTCTACTCGAAGGTCCGCAACCAGGTGATGTTTACCGACCTGCGCGTCAAGGCCAATGGGCTGCTGACGCCTGATGGCCGCACTCGCTACACTCCCATCACCGGCTTCACCGACACCAACTCGGACATCTTCCTGACCAACTCGAAGAAGGGCCGCAGCTATGTCGCGGTGGCGCATGTCGAAAAGTCGTTCGACATCGGCATCACGGGCGGCGTCAGCTTCACCTGGCAGAACATCAAGGACCAGAACCCGGCGACCTCGTCGACCGCTGGCTCCAACTATGCGGCGGGTGTGTCGCTCGATCCGAACGGCCCGGCCTATGGCACGTCGAACGACGAGGTGAAGTACGCCTTCAAGTATAACCTCGCCTTCGAGAAGGAACTGTTCGGCGACAACAAGACGACGATCGCCCTGTTCGGCGAGACCCGTATCGGCCGTCCGTACAGCTACACCTTCCGTGATGCCGCCTCGCGCAGCACCGTGTTCGGCACGATCGGCACCGGCACCCGCTATCTGCTCTACGTGCCGACCGGCGTGAACGATCCGCTGGTTGTGTGGGACACCCCCGCCAACGCCGCGGCATTCGACGCCTATGTCAACTCGACCGGGCTCGATAAGTATCGCGGCAAGGTGGCCCCGCGTAACGCCTTCAATTCGAAGTGGTTCACCCGCATCGATCTGCATCTCTCGCAGGAAGTGCCGACCGGGCTGGGCAATTCGAAGCTGACGCTGTTCGCGGACATCGAAAACTTCACCAATTTCCTGAACAAGAAGTGGGGCCAGATCCGCGAATACGCCTTCCCGTACACCGTTTCGCCGGTCACCGTGACCTGCCTCCAGACGCCGGGCGGCGCGGCAACGGCCAATGCCGGTCAGCCCTGCGCCCAGTATCGCTACACGCCGACCACGTCGTCGAACGGTGCGTTCGTGGCACCGACCGACACGATCTACGCGCGCCAGTCGCTCTACCAGATCCGCGTCGGCGCTCGCTTCTCCTTCTGATCGAAAGAGCAGCATCACTATCTTCGGGGGCCTCGCGAAAGCGGGGCCCCTTTCTTTTGGGCTCTGGTCAGCCGCTCCGATTTGCGCCACTTAGCGGACGATGCGCTGGGCCAGGCTGATCGGAACATTGCTGACGATGCTGACGGGCATGGCGGGCGCGCGCGCCGAAGCCGCGCCCTTCGCGCTGTGCGAGTCCGTCTGGACCGATCTTGCGCGGGCGCGCGACGTGCCCGTCCGGGTCCGCATGCCAGTGGGCAAGAACAAGGTGGGCGTGATCCTGTTCAGCCACGGGCTGGGCGGCTCGCTCGACGCCGGGTCGATCTGGGCCAATGCCTGGGCCGAGGCGGGCTATGCCGTCATCAATGTCCAGCATCATGGCAGCGACAGCGCGATCTTCGGCAAGCCGGGCTTCCGCTCGGCGCTCAGCGCCGAACAGCTCGTCGCCCGCGTCCGCGACGTCCAGTTCGTCATCACCGAGATGGAGAAGCGCACCATCGAGGGCGAGTGCGATCTCGCCCGGATCGACCGCCGCCGGATCGGCATGGCCGGGCACAGCTTCGGCGCCCAGACCGTCCAGGCGCTAGCCGGCCAGCGCTTCGCCGAGACCTATACGCCCCCACTCCACGATCCGCGCATCCGCGCCGCGATCGGCTTCAGCCCATCGCCGCCGCTGCGCGGCTCGGCCGAGGCCGCCTTCGCGACGATCCGCATCCCCTTCCTGTCGATCACCGGCACCACCGACGCGGTGCCCTATGTCACCCCGATCACCGCGCTCCAGCGCCAGCAGCCGTTCAAGCTGATGCCGCCGGGCGCCAAATATCTGCTCGTCTTCCAGGGCGGTACGCATGAGATGTTCGCCGGCCAGAGCCTGGCGACCATATTAAACGGCGAGCCCACCCCGCATATCCGGCAGGCGGTGATCGCGATCACCGTCGCCTATTGGCGGGCGATGCTCGACGGCGACCAGGCCGCGTTCGACTGGCTGCAGGGCCCCTTCGTCGAGCGATCGGTGCTCGACGAGGCCGACCGCTTCGAGAAGCGCTGACCGGACGGGTCAGGCGCGCGCCGGCTCGGCCGGGCGCAGGCTGCCGGTGGCTTCAGGATCGAAGCGGCGCGCGACCAGCATCGCGCCAACGGCGAACAGGCTGAGGATCGCGAAACTGCCCGAATAGGCGCGCCCATCGTTCGGCGTCGCCGAGGTCAGCCAGCGCATCGCCGTGATCGTCCAGACGCCGATGATCACCCCCAGCGAGAAGGTGAGCTGCTGCACCGTGGAATAGAAGCTCGATGCCGCCGCCATCCGCTCGGGGGCGATGTCGACATAGGCGGCGGGCACGATGATCATCAGCGCCACCGACAGCGCCAGCCCCTGCGCGGCGAGGAGCAGGTAGAAGAGCGGCAGCGGCCAGCCCGGCTGGAGCAGCGCGAGCCCAAGCAGCGCGACCGCGAGCGCCGCCGCCCCCTTCACCGCCATGTGGCGCGGATGCCAGCGCCGCAGCATCGCCCCGCCGAACAGCCGGCTGACCAGCGCCCCGAAGGTGCTCATCATCATCAGCGCGCCGGTCTGCGCCGCGCTGATCCCCATCGCGAGCTGGAACCACAGCGGCATCAGGAAGCCCGCCGCGCCGAAGATCACGCGGATCAGGTTCCCCGAGATCATCGAGTGGCGGAAGGTATCGACCCGGTAGAGCGACAGATCGACCAGCGGTGCGTTCGCGGTGCGATAATGGCGGTAATAGGCGATCGCGAAACCGATCGCGGACCCGAGCAGCAGCACGGTCAGCCAGGCCGGCTGCGGCCCCACGATCCCGCCCAGCCCCAGCACGAGGCCGATCGCCATCGGCGAGAGCAGCAGCATTCCCTTGCGGTCGAACCGCTCGGGCACCTCGTCGCGATGATTGGGGACGAGCAGCCCGGTGGCGGCGATCCCGATCAGCGCGATCGGGATATTGACCAGGAAGATCGCGTGCCAGCTCGCATAGGTGACGAGCAGCCCGCCCACCGCAGGCCCCATGAGCGGCCCGATGATGCCGGGGATCAGCAGCCAGTTCATCGCGCTGATCAGTTCGCTCTTGCTGGCCGATCGCACCACCAGCAGGCGGGACAGCGGCATCATCAGCCCGCCCCCCGCCCCTTCCAGCGCCCGCGCCGCGATCAGCATCGGCAGCCCGGTGGCGAAGGCGCAGGCGATCGAGCCGATCGTGAACAGGCTGAGCGCCAGCATGAAGGCGTTGCGCGATCCGATCCGCCCGGCGAGCACGCTGCCCAGCGGCACGAACACCACCATCGCCAGCGTGTTGGCGATGATCGCGACGTTCAGGTCGATCGCCGGGACCTTCAGGTCGTGCGCGATCGCCGGGATCGCGGTGTTGATCGCGGTGGAGTCGAGGAACTGCATGAACACCGCGACCGACGCCGTGACTGCGATCGCGCGGTAGCCGCTCATGCCCGTCTATCTCCCCCTGCCGCGGCACCCAACATGCCACGGCGCTGTCTATCGTATCGGCGTTCGTCGACAAGCGGCTTGATCGGGGAGGTCCGCCGGCGGGACCTCAGCCCCTCATCCCAGCGAAAGCAAGGATACCGCTGCCTTTTCAACGTCTTCGCTTGCGACACGAAGAGAAGGGACATCCCAGCCTTCGCTGGGATGACGAAATAAGATCGGTCGCTAAAGCCCGAACACCCGCATCGCATTGCCGCCCAGAATCTTCTTCGCATCCTCGGGCGGGACCGCGTCGAGCACCGCCTGGATCGAGGCCTCGCTGACACCCCAGCTGCCCTCGGCATGGGGATAGTCGACCGCCCACATCACCTTGTCGACGCCGATATGGTCGATCAGCTTCAGCCCCAGCGCGTCGTTCTGGAAAGTCGCGTGGCAATGCTTGGCCCAATATTCGGTCGGGCTGAGCCTGGGGACGAGCTGATGCAGCCCCGGATAGCTGTTGTAGACCAGTTCGGCATCCTGGAGCGCATTGGGCACCCAGCCGATCCCGGCCTCGGCGAACACCACCTGCAGCTTGGGATTGCGATCGAACACACCGCCGAAGATCAGCTGGGCGAGCGTGGGGATGAAGGGCGAGAACAGGGTCCACACCTTGATCCCCCAGCCGCCGCGCCCCGAGAACCAGGCGCCTTCGCCGATGTGGAAGCAGAGCGGCAGGCCCGACTGCTCGATCGCGTTCCACAGCGGGTCATATTCGGGTTCCGAATAGACGATCGGCTTGCCGTCGCGGTTCAGGCCGGGCTGGATCGGCAGGATCATCGTCTTGAAGCCCAGGTCGACGATCTGGCGCACCGCCGCCTCGGCGCGCTCCGGATCCCACCAGTTGGAGATCACCGCGACGCCATAGGAACGCCCGGGGGCCTTGGCCTGCTTCTCGGCCAGCGCCTCGTTATAGACCCGGTACATCGCCTCGCGCAGTTCGAAGTCGGGCAGGTGCGAGAAGGCCAGGCCGAAGCCGGGGAAGTTGATCTCCTTGGCGATGCCCTCGGCGTCCATATGCGCCACGCGCACGTCCATGTCGTGGAACCCCTCGACGATCGTGCTGGCCGAGGCGATCGGTTCCATCGTTCCGGTCTGCGGATCGAAGAAGCCGCCCTTGCCGTCGGGCATCGAGAAGCGGACGAACCTGTCGATCCAGATCTCGGGCGCCTTGGCCGCAAGTCGGGCCGGCAGCCGCTCGCGGAAGATATTCTCCGAAATGTCCCAATGATTGTCGGCCGAGACGATGACGGTGCCGGGCGGCAGCGCCAGCCCCTGGCGGCGGACGGTGCGGAACTGCGGCAGGGGCAGATCCCGATGCAGCGGATTGGCCAAGGTCGCGATATCGTTCACCGATCTCTCCAGCTCGGTTTTTGAGTCGCGTTATAATATCTGGCACCACGCGTCGTCGCTAGCCCAGCTCGGCCAGCTTCGGCTTCAGCGTCTTCGCGAAGAAATCGATGAAGGCGGCCTGGTCCGGCCCCGGACAGGTCAGGACGATATGGTCGAAACCGGCGTCGACATATTTTCGGACCGCCGCCACCGCCTTCTCCGGATCGGGACCGGCCGCGGCGGAGCCCGCCAAGTCGTCGGGGGTCACATATTTGGTGGCCGCCTCGAATCCCGCGACCGAGGGCAGTTCGCTGTTCACCGACCAGTCGAAGGCCGAGAAGCGGAACTGGCTGTGCGCCAGCGCCAGCCCCTCCTCCTCGGTCCGCGCATAGGCGATCAGCGCCTCGGCATAGCAGGGGCCGTCGCCATGATCCTTGCGGAACCCCTCGACCAGTTCGGCCTCGGGCGAGGTCGCCATGATCCCGTCGCCCTTGCCGGCGGCCAGCGCCACCGAATGCGGCCCGCTGACGCCGACGACGATCGGGATGGTCCGGTCGGGGCAGTCATAGAGCTGGGCGTGGTCGACCACATAATGCTCACCCTTCCAGTTCTGCACGCCGCCCTGCCAGAGCAGGCGGAAGATATCGATCGCCTCGCCCAGCATCGCATGCCGCTCGGGCAGCGACGGCCAGCGCGCGCCGGTGACATGCTCGTTGAGCCGTTCGCCCGCGCCCACCGCCAGGGTGAAGCGGTTGTCGCTCATCAGCGCGATGGTCGCCGCCGCCTGGGCGATGATGGCGGGGTGATAGCGGATGATCGGGCAGGTCAGCCCGGTGGCGATGCCGATCGTGCTGGTCGCCTGCGCAATCCCGCCCAGCACGCTCCAGGCGAAGGGCGAATGGCCCTGCGATTCCAGCCAGGGGTGGAAATGGTCGGAGATCGAGACGAAGTCGAAGCCGCCCGCCTCGGCGCGCACCGCATTCTCCACCAGCGCCTTCGGCCCATGTTCCTCGGTCATCAGCTTGTAGCCGAACTTCACCATCGCAGCTCTCCTCTCGCAGGAGCGGCATCAATGCGGCAGGCGGCGGGATGATCCCGCCGCCCCTGATCCAGATCAATGAAAGTCCCTCGATTTCGGCAGGATGCGCACATTGCGCGGGTGGCTGCCGCGCGGGACATGGTCGCGGGGCATCTGGGGATGTTCGAATACGTCGGCGCGCAGCAGCTCGATCTCGGCGCGATGGTCCTCCGACAGCCGGTCGAGCTCGGCGGTGCGGTCGGTGACGATCGCGCCCATCAGATGGACGACGCCCTCCTCGCTGCGCTGGATCTCCCCCTCCACCTGCATCAGCCGCGCGGCCATAACCTGGCGGCGCTGCACTTCGAAGGTGCGCGCCCAGAGGAGGACGTTGCAGATGCCGGTCTCGTCCTCGAGGGTAACGAAGATCGCCTTGCCCTCGCCCGGCCGCTGGCGGACGAGGACGACCCCGGCCACTTTCACCCGCCGGCCATTCCTGCCGTTCGTCACCTCACCGCAGCTCAGCACGCCCTCCCGCCGGAAATTCTCGCGCAGGAACTGCATCGGGTGCCCCTTCAGCGACAGGCGGGTCATCTGATAGTCGGCGGCGACATGCTCGCTGAGCGGCATCACGGGCAGAGCGGCATCGGGCTCAGCCCCCAGCTCGCGCGCTTTGGCGGCGGCGAACAGCGGCAGTTCACCATCCGGGGTCCGCCGCGCTTCCCAGAGCGCCGTGCGCCGGTCGAGCCCGATCGAACGGAAGGCATCGGCATCGGCGAGCAGTCGCAGCGCCCGGCGCGGCAGCGCGGCGCGGCGGGCCAGTTCCTCGATCCCAGTGAAGCGCCCTGCCCCCCGCGCCACGACGATCGCCTCGGCCCAGGCCTCGCGGAAACCGTCGACCTGGCGCAGGCCGATGCGGAGGGCGAGCTTTTGTCTCTCAAGCCCCTCCCCTTCGGGGGAGGGGCTATGAAAGGCAGCCTCCAACCCATTGTCCCAATCGCTGTGATTGATATCGACCGGCCGGATCTCGACGCCATGTTCGCGCGCGTCGCGCACGATCTGGGCGGGGGCGTAGAAGCCCATCGGCTGCGAGTTGAGCAGCGCGCAGGCGAACACCGCCGGATAACGGCACTTGATGTAGGAGGAAGCGTAGACGAGCAGCGCGAAGGACTGGGCGTGGCTTTCGGGAAAGCCGTAGCTGCCGAAGCCCTTGATCTGGCGAAAGCAGCCCTCGGCGAAATCCTGCGGATAGCCCCGCCCGACCATGCCATCGATCATCTTGCGCTCGAACTTCGGCATGGTGCCGACATTGCGGAAGGTGGCCATCGCGCGGCGCAGTTGGTTGGCCTCGGCATCGGTGAACTTCGCCGCGACGATCGCGAGCTTCATCGCCTGTTCCTGAAACAGGGGAACGCCCAGCGTCTTGTGGAGCACATCCTCCAGCTCGGGCCGGCCATCGAGCCCCTTAGGGCCCGGATATCGGACCGCCAGCCGCCCCTCGCGCTCGTCCTTCCGATTTTTGAGATAGGGGTGAACCATGCCGCCCTGGATCGGACCCGGCCGAACGATCGCGACCTGTACCACCAGATCGTAGAGCTTCCGGGGCCGCAGGCGAGGCAGCATGTTGATCTGGGCGCGACTCTCGACCTGGAAGACGCCGATGCTGTCGCCCTTGCAGAGCATGTCGTAGACGTCCGGCTGATCCTCCGGAATTCGGGTCAGCGTATATTGCTTGCCGATATGCGTCTCGATCAGCGCGAAGGCCTTGCGGATGCAGGTGAGCATGCCGAGCGCCAATATGTCGACCTTCATCAGGCCCAGCGCGTCGATGTCGTCCTTGTCCCATTCGATGAAGGTGCGGTCGTCCATCGCGGCATTGTGGATCGGCACCGTCTCGTCCAGCCGATCCTCGGTCAGCACATAGCCGCCGACATGCTGCGACAAGTGGCGCGGGAAGGTGAGGAGTTGCCCGACCAGCCAGTTGAGCCGGCCGATCTCGACATTGCCGATGTCGAAGCCGGTCTCGCCGAAGCGCTTCTCCTCCATCCCGCCATAGCTGCCCCAGATCGTCGAGGTCAGCTTGTTGGTGACGTCCTCGCTGAAGCCCAGCACCTTGCCGATCTCACGCAGCGCGCTGCGCGGCCGATAATGGATGACGGTGGCGGCGATGCCGGCGCGGTGGCGCCCATAGCGGCGATACACATATTGCATCACCTCCTCGCGCCGTTCGTGCTCGAAATCGACGTCGATGTCGGGCGGCTCATTGCGGTCGTCGGAGATGAAGCGGGAGAAGAGCAGCTTGTGCTTGACCGGATCGATCTCGGTGATGCCCAGAACATAGCAGATGATCGAATTGGCGGCCGACCCTCGCCCCTGGCAGAGGATTTCCAGGCGGCGCGCTTCCTGGACGACATCGTGGACGGTCAGGAAATAATAGGCATATTTCCGATGGCGGACGAGCTTGAGCTCGGTCTCGACAAGGTCGAACACCGCCTGTGCCGGCGTCTCGCCATAGCGCCAGATGATTCCCTTCGCGACGAGATGCTCGAGCCAGCTTTGCGGGGTCCAGCCCTCGGGTACGGGCTCGTGCGGATATTCATATTTGAGCTGGGCGAGATCGAAGCCGATCCGGTCGAACAGGCGAAGCCCTTCCTTCAGCGCCTGCGGATAGTCGGCGAACAGCCGCGCCATCTCCTTTCCGGATTTCAGATGCCGCTCGGCATTGGCGGCGACCTTGGTTCCCGCCTCGGCGAGCTTGAGGCCCAGGCGGATGCAGGTGACGGCGTCATGAAGCGGACGCTGGTCGGGCGTGGCGTAGAGCGCGTCGTTGGTGGCGAGGACCGACACCCCCTCCTCCCGCGCGATCCGGGCGAGCTTCGCGATCCGCCGTTTGTCGCGGCCGGAGTAGGACATGGTGAGGCCGAGCCAGACCCGATCGGGGGCGGTGGCCTTGAGGATTTGGAGCGCCCTTCTCTCCGCGTCACCCCAGCGAAGGCTGGGGTCCATGTCTGCCGCCTCTCGCGGTGATCCGGAGGGGAGTTCATCCACTCGAACACCATCGATGGTGACGAGAGACATGGACCTGGGCCTCGACGAGGCCTTTGAAGCATCGAGACTCCCTACCTCCACGTCATCCCCGCGAAGGCGGGGATCCATATTCTCTGAAGCTGGAGACTCTCGCGGTTCGGAGGTTATGGATTCCCGCCTTCGCGGGAATGACGAAGAAGGGAGAGGGGCACTTCGAGCCACCTCTTCCCCGGGTGCATGGGGTTGTTCGCCCGTTTTTTTATTTTCCTCCCACGCTCCATCCCAATTGGGATGCGGCCGCGCGCCTTCCTCGCCCAGGATCAGCCCGTCGCTGCCCGGCATCACGATCAGCAGCAGGTCGTCGCAATAGGCCAGCAGATCGTCGATCCGGAGGATGCAGTCGCCCTTCAGCGCCCGGCGATTGCCGATGGTGAGGAGACGGGTCATCCGGCCCCAGCCATGGCGGCTGACGGGATAGGCGATGATGTCGGGCGTGCCGTCGCAGAAGACCAGCCGGGCGCCCGTCACCAGCCGGAAGTCGATGTCGGCAAGCCCCTCCTCCTTCAGCCCCTCGCGGATATCGCGCAGCGCCTTCCAGGCGCGCACCACCCCGGCCACCGTGTTGCGGTCGGCGATGCCGATGCCGGGATGGCCGAGCGCGATCGCGGTGGCGACCATATCCTCGGCGGGCGAGGCGCCGCGCAGGAAGCTGTAATGGCTCGCCGCCGCCAGTTCGACGAAGGGGATGTCGGCGCCGCTCATGCGAACAGGCCGTGGATATACCAGGCGGGGGTCTTCGCCTCGCGCCCGTAAAGGCCCAGCCGGAACAGCCAGAAGCGCCGGCCCTTGCTGTCCTCGACCCGATAATAGTCGCGGCTGAGGCCGGCATTGTCGGCGCGGCGCCACCAGAGCGCACCGATCCGCTCGGGCCCCTCGGCCAGGGTCACCTGGTGCAGCTCGCGCCGCCAGCGGAAGCGCATCGGCGGGCCATCGGGAACGTCGGCGACCACCTCGATCAGTTGCGGGGGGTCGAACAAATGGGTCGGGCGGAGCGGCGGCTCGCCGGCTTCGGGTTCGGCCCAGCCCTCGGCCGGCCCCGCCTCGATCGCGGGGAAGGTGAAGGCCGCCTGTTCGGGGATATGGCTGTCGTGCGGGGCGAGGCGGCGGACCCGGTTGCGGCCCAGCCGGGTCGAGAGCCGATCGAGCAGTTGCGCCAGCTCGCCCTCGGCCAGCGCCCCGCCCTCCAGGGGGAGCTGGAGCGGGGCGAGCGGATCGAAGGCGGGGACCGACAGGCGCACCAGATCGAAACCGAAGCCCGGATCGACCGGATCGGTGAGCGCTTCCAGCCGCTCGCGGAACAGCCGCATGACGACCGCCACGTCGCGCACCGGCAGGCCGGTCTCGATCCTGAGCGCGCGGACGAGGCCGTCGGTGCGGAACAGCTGCGCCTCGAAGCGGCGGCCGCCGCGATGCGCCTCCTCCATCCGCCGCGCGGCCTGCCCGGCGATCTCCTCGATCGCGGCGAGCGCATCCTCGGTCCGCCCGATCGGATCAGCGAAGCGCCGTTCGAGCATCAGCGCCGGCTCGGGCCGCCGCGCGACGATACGCACGTCGCGCCCACCCGCGATCCGCGCGAGCCGGTCGGCGGCGTCCTCGCCGAAGCGCGCCGAGAGCAGCATCGAGGGCCGCGCGACCAGATCGCCGAGGGTCTTGAGGCCGGCGCGGCGAAGCGCGACGCTGTCGTCCGCATCGAGTTCGAGGGCCTCGACGGGGAGAGCGACAAGCCCCTCCCCTTCAGGAGCGGCGGGTGAACCGTGCCCCGCACGGTTCAGGTCAGGCTGGGAGCCTGACCGACCCGCCACTGGGATGGGGGTGGGGCCTCCGCGTCTCACCGAGACCGACGTTGGTGGGGAGGAGAGACCCCACCCCAACCCCTCCCCTGAAGGGGAGGGGCTTAAATCTTTGCGGTAGCGCGCCAGCGCATGCGCCGCGTCGGGCGTGTCCCCCAGCGCGCTGCGCACCGCCAGCCCCAGTCGGCCAAGCCGGGCGAGGAGATCGGCCTGCAGCCCGCCTTCCCCGCCGAACAGATGCGCACAGCCGCTGATGTCGAGGATCAGCCCGTCGGGCGGGTCGAGCGCCACCATCGGCGTGTAGCGGTCGCAGCCGTCGGCGATGCGTTCGAGGAAACGGGCATCGGCCTTGAGGTCGAGATCGGCGATGCCGAGGTCGGGGATCTGCGCGCGGGCATCCGCAAGGCTGAGCCCCGGCACCAGTCCGAGCGCCAGCGCGGCGCGGTTGACCGCGGCGAGGCGCATCGCGCCCCGGACCTTCTCGACCAGCGCGAAGGGGCCGTCAGGCGGATAGCCTGCCAGCGACGGCGGCGTCGCCCGCCCCGTCCGCATCGCCCGCGCCAGCCGATCGGTCGGCAGGAAGGGAAAGGCCAGCGCCAGATAGCGCCGCTTCCCCGAAGCTATACTCATCACGCTTCCACTCCAAGCCGGCGCCGAAGCCGGCCAGGCCCCCGCGATGGCGCAACAATTCCACTTCAATCGCCGGATGGCCCGGCGCATTGGCCTCCAGCGGCGCCGAGGCGATCCCGCGCACCCGCCAGCGGCTATAGGCGGCGCTCGGCCCCGGCTCGGCCTCGGCGCGCAGCAGCAGCACGGTGACGCCCGACTTCTCGGCCGCGACCGCGAGCCGGCGGCTCACCGTCAGGTCGAAGCCGCGCGCCGCCTTCCACGGCTCGATCAGCAGCGCCCCGACATGGCGGCAGCGCACCACATCCCCCGCCGCACGCAGCAGCGCCGCTTCGTCGGGAGCGATAATCTCCACCAGCCGGGCGGGATCGAAGCCGAGATCGGCGAGGCCGGGACCATAGAGCGCCCCCGCCGCCTTCACCCCGCTGTCCTGCCGCAGCCAGAGCAAGGGGCCCTCGCCCATCCTCATGGCCAGCATCAGCGCGGCGCCCGCCAGCGCGGCGCGATCGTCGGGCTCAGCGGCGTAGAGTTCGTGCAGCCGGCCGCGCGGCAGGCCGCCGCCCAGCCGCGCGTCGAGGCCCGCATGCCCGAGGGCAAACAGCGCGCCTTCGGCGGGCCTCGGCCCTTCGATCGCACCAATACGCGCGCGAAGGGCGGCCATATTCGTCCGCGACTCGTTCATGATATTTGTTCCTATTTTGTTCTTATCCTCCCTCCCCTCGCGCGAAGTCAAGGCCCGCAGGATCATGGCCACCCCGCTCCGACCGTTTCACAACCGCCTGCGACAGGATGGGAGGATCGCGATGGGCCATTATCTGATGCTGGTGCAGGGCGCCGCGCTGCCGGGCCGCGAGGAGGAACTGCGTAGCTGGTATGACGAGGTCCATTTCCCGGAGATCTGCGCGATTCCGGGCGTGAAAAACGCGCGCCGCTACACCCCCACCCCGGACTCGCCGGTGCCGTGGGGCTCCCCCAACCTGGCCATCTACGAGGTGGAGACCGACGATTTCGGCGCGGTCACCGCCGAGTTGAGGCGGCGCACCGTCGAGGGCGAGATGACGCGCTTCGACGGGCTCGACCGCAAGGCGACGAAGATGTTCTATTTCGAGATGCGGGGGGCGGGTTGGGGTAGTTAGCGGCCTCGTCCCCTTTGCGTCACCCCGGGTCAAGCCCGGGGTGACAAAGAACATGGCTACGTAGCTATGCCTAGTCCGCCGCCTCCGCCAGCCACAGCCGGAACGCGCGCATCGCGCCGCTGTCCTGGCGCGACATCAGGCGGGTGAGCCAGTAGCGGCCGGTGACGATCTCGGCGGCGAAGGGGCGGACGATCTGGCCCGCCGCGAGCTCCTTGGTGAACATCGCCGGCGGGGCCATCGCGACGCCATGGCCGGCGGCGGCGGCCGCGACCATCAGCACCGAGCTGTCGAACACCGGCCCGCGCAGCGGCGGGCAGACCGCGCCCGCCTCGGCGAACCAGCGCGGCCATTCGTCGGCGCGATAGGAGCGGAGCAGCGGCTCGCGCGCCAGCAACGCCGGATCACCGCCGAGCCGATCGGCCAGCTCGGGCGCGCAGAGCGGGGTGAGCGGCGCGGTGAGGATCGGATCGGCGTGGATGCCGTGCCAGGCGCCGTCGCCGAAGCGGATCGCGAGGTCGAGCCCCTCGCCGGCCAGGTCGACCCGGTTGTTGTTGGTCATGATGCGCAGGTCGACATGGGGGTGCGCCGCGGTGAAGCCCGGCAGCCGATCGAGCAGCCAGCCGCCCGCGAAGGTGCCGACCACGCCCACCGTCAGCACTTCACGAACGGCACTACCGGCGAAGCGATCGAGCAGCGATCCCATCCGGTCGAACGCCTCGGCGACCACGGGGACCAGCGCCTGCCCCTCGTCGGTGAGCGCCAGCCCCCGCGGCAGGCGGCGGAACAGCGGGGTGCCGAGCCGCCGTTCGAGCTGGGCGACCTGGTGGCTGACCGCGCCCTGGCTGACGCACAGCTCGATCGCGGCGCGGGTGAAGTTCAGATGCCGCGCCGCCGCCTCGAAGGCGCGCAGGGCGTTGAGGGGGAGCTGGGCGCGGTCCATGGCGCATAGACATGAAATGGATTCATGGCTCTGTCGAGCAATGATGCTTTGTGCGAGCGCCACCTTTCCGCGATCAGGCTTGAGAGAGCAGCGAAAGCGGAAGGGTTTTCGGATGAAGCGCAAGGCGTTGGTGGGCATGAGCCTGATTCTGGCCTGGACCGCGATCGCGGCGGCGGTGGAAGCCGCCGACGATCCGCTGACCCGCCCGATCGAGCCCGAATTCGCCCAGCGCTGGCTGACCCCGCAGCCCGCCACTCATGTCCATGGTAATCTCTGGCTGGTCGGCTTTGGCGGGCTCACCGTCGCGCTGATCAAGACGAGCGAAGGGCTGATCCTGATCGACGGCGCGGTGCCGCAGAGCGTGCGGGCGCTGGAGGCCAACATCCGCGCGGCCGGCTTCGACATCAAACAGGTCAAGCTGATCCTGAGCACCGAGCCCCATTATGACCATGCCGGCGGCATCGCCGCGCTGACCCGTGACAGCGGCGCCACGGTGGTGGCAAGCGCGCCCGCCGCGAAGGTGTTCGAGAGCGGGCTGCCCAGCGCCGAGGACCCGCAGCACGCCTGGTTGCCGCCCTTCCCGGCGGTGAAGACGCTGCGCATCGCGCAGGACGGCGAGCCGATCACCCTGGGCGACGTGACCGTCACCGCCGTGGCGACGCCGGGTCACACCGCCGGATCGATGAGCTGGCAGTGGGAAAGCTGCGAGGGCCAGGCGTGCAAGACGGTGGTGTTCGCCTCCAGCCTCAATCCGGTGGCGGCGCCCGGCTATCGCTTCTCGGCGCCCGAGCATCGCGGCTGGGTGAAGAGCTTCCGCCAGACCGCGGCCAAGGTGCGCGCGCTGCGCTGCGACCTGCTGCTGAGCGCGCACCCCGACCAGTCGGGCGGCGACGCGAAGCTGGCGGCCTTCCTGAAGGCGCCGGCGCCCAATCCCTTCATCGATCCCCAGGCGTGCCGTGGCTATGCCGACAAGTATGAGGCGCTGCTCGACGGCAAGCTGGCCGACGAGGCGAAGGCGCCGGCCGCGAAATAACCCCGGCGCGCCAAATATTGATCTCGTCTCGCCATTCCGCCTTTCGCTATTTGACGAGGGGCCGCCGCCATGGTGGAAGCGGCGCAAAGAGGGAGGGTTTCGGGATGAGCGACCTGTTTGCACCGCTGAGCTTCACGCGCGGGCCGGCGATGAAGAACCGGCTGATGCTGGCGCCGCTGACCAACCAGCAGAGCAACCCCGACGGCACCCTGTCCGACGCCGAGCGCCATTGGCTGGCGATGCGCGCCAAGGGCGGCTTCGGGCTGGTGATGACGGCCGCCGCCTATGTCCAGACGATCGGCAAGGGCTTTGCCGGCCAGCTCGGCATCCATGACGATATCTGCCTGGATGGGCTGAAGCTGATGGCGGCGGCGCTGAAGGCCGAAGGCGCGCTCGCCCATGTCCAGCTCCACCATGCCGGCCTGCGCAGCGAGGCGGCGGTGACCGGGCTGCAACCGGTGGCCCCCTCCGCCGACGAGGCGATCGGCGCGCGCGCGATGACCCTGGGCGAGATCGAGGAAATGATCGAAGCCTTCGTGCGTGGCGCCGAGCGTGCCGAGCAGGCGGGGTTCGACGGGGTGGAGCTGCACGGCGCCCACACCTATCTGCTCTGCGAATTCCTGAGCTCGGACTTCAACCGCCGCGAGGATCTTTATGGCGGTTCGCTGGAGAATCGCGGGCGGGTGATCCGCGAAGTGATCGCCGGCATCCGCCAGCGCACCGGCCGCGACTTCCAGCTGGGCCTGCGCCTGTCGGCGGAATCGATGGGGATGAAGCTGGGCGAGGTGCGGGAGTTCACCCGCCAGCTCTGCGCCGAAGGGCAGCTCGACTATATCGACCTGTCGCTGTGGGACGTGTTCAAGACCCCCGAGGAGGCCGATTTCAAGGGCCGCCCGCTGGTCGACTGGTTCACCGATTTCGATCGCAACGGCACCCGCATCGGCGTGGCCGGCCAGATCCGCTCGGGCGCGGCGGCGCGCCGCTGCCTGGAGGCGGGCGCCGACTTCCCGATCATCGGCCGCGCGGCGATCATCAACCATGACTTCGTCGAGAAGCTGCGCGGCGAGCCCGATTACACGATGCCCGCTTTGCCCGTCCCCCGCGACCGGCTGCCCGGCGAAGGGGTGAGCCCGGCGTTCCTGACCTATCTGGAGACGAGCTTCCCCGGGTTCGTGGCGGCGTAAAGCGTGCCTCCGTCATCCCAGCGAAAGCTGGGATCTCAGTTTTCTGCGTCCCGCGGGCGGAAACGTCGGAAAGGCAGTGAGATCCCAGCTTTCGCTGGGATGACGTGGATATGGCGCACGCTCAGCCCTGCGGCACCAGCACGGTGAGGAAGATCAGCGCGTCGGCGACGGCGAGGGTGACGAGGACGGTCTGGGCGGCGAAGATGTTGAGCTGCTTCATGGCGTTTCTCCTGCGACCGGAAGTCCCGATCGGATGATCACCGCCTAAGCCCCGATTTTTTCCGGGGAATATCGCGCCTGTAAATCGTCTTTCAGCGCTGAAATATGGGGCTGCGAACGCTTAGCATTCGCGGGAAATGCCTCTACCCTTGCTTCCCCACACCGTTCGTGCCGAGCGAAGTCGAGGCACGTCGGCAAGCGCTGGAGAACGTCCCTCGACTACGCTCGGGACGAACGGGGTGAGGAGACGAGAGTTCTCAGCGCTTCTTCTTCGCCGCGTTCTGCGCCGCCGCCCCGCGGATCAGGCCCTTCAGCCCCTCGGCGTCGATCGTCTCGCCTTCGCGGATGTCGATCGCGCGGCGGGCATTGCCCTCGAGGCTGGAGTTGAACAGCTTGTTCGGATCGGCGAGTGCAGCCCCACGAGCAAAGGTGAGCTTCACCACCGCCTTGTAGGTCTCGCCGGTGCAGAGGATGCCGCCATGTTCCCACACCGGCACGCCGCGCCACTTCCAGGTCTCGACCACCTCGGGTTCGGCTTCGTGGATGATCGCGCGGACCCGGGCCAGGGTCTCGCCGCGCCAGTCGCCCAACTCGGCGATGCGGTCGTCGATCAGCTCGGACGGGGTCTTCTCGGTCATGCTGGGGCTCCCTGTTCGAACGCGGCGAGGATAGGGCATGGGCCCGTTGCGGCCGACGCGCAATGGCCGGCCAGCCGCTGGAGCGCATCGCGCGCCTCGGCCAGCCGCGTGATCTCGGCATCGAGCGCGGCGATGCGGCCGGCGGCGATCGCGCGGACACGGGCGCGGTCCTCGCCGCTGTCCAGTTCGAGCAACTCGCCGATCTCGCCCAGAGTGAAGCCCGCCGCCTGGGCCGAGCGGATGAAGCGGAGCCGTCGGACATCCTCGGCGCCATAGCGGCGGATGCCGCCGCTCAGGCCCGATCCGGCGGGGCGATCGGGCTGCTCCAGCAGTCCGCGCCGCTGATAATAGCGGATCGTCTCCACCCCTACCCCGCCTTCGCGCGCCAGCCCGGAAATCGTGAGCATCACAGCCTCTTGCAACCGTACCATGGTACGGCATCCATATGGGGTGGGTCCGTCATGTCCGCAACGAAAGACCCGATCATGTCCAGCGCCGCGAAGCCCACCGCCACGATCCACCGCATGGTGATGCCCGGCCATGTCTGCCCCTATGGGCTGAAGGCGCTGCACCTGCTGCGCAGCCGGGGCTATGTGGTCGAGGACCGCTGGTTGCGGACCCGCGAGGAGACCGATGCCTTCAAGGCCGCGCATGGCGTGAAGACCACCCCGCAGATCTTCATCGATGGCGAGCGGATCGGCGGCCATGACGATCTGCGCCACCACCTGGGCCTGAAGGTCGCCGAGCCCGGCGAGACCAGCTACCGCCCGGTCGCCGCGCTGTTCGCGATGACCCTGCTGATGGCGCTCGCCGCCAGCCAGGCCGCGTTCGGCACGCCGCTGACGGTGCAGGCGGGCGAGTGGTTCATCGCCTTCAGCATGATCGTGCTGGCGCTGCTCAAGCTGCAGGACATCGACCGGTTCGCGACGATGTTCCTGAACTATGATCTGCTCGCCCGCCGCTGGGTGCCCTATGGCACGATCTATCCCTTCGCCGAGGGGCTGGCGGGCGTGCTGATGGCGGCGGGCATCCTCCACTGGCTGTCGGTGCCGATCGCCCTGTTCATCGGCACGATCGGCGCGGCTTCGGTGGTGAAGGCGGTCTATGTCGAGAAGCGCACCCTGAAATGCGCCTGCGTCGGCGGATCGAGCAACGTGCCGCTGGGCTTCGTCTCGCTGCTTGAGAATGTGATGATGGTGGCGATGGCGCTCTGGATGGCGCTGCGCTGATCCCGCCCGGGATCAGGTCATCCGCACCAACCTGGCGATCGTCGCGGCGAGCAGATCGGGCGCGGTGACGTGCGGGTTGTGGCTGGTGTCGATCTCGACATAGGGCCAGCCGGCCGCCTGCGCGCGCATCGCCGAAGCCTTCAGGAAGTCTCCGGGCGCGAGCCGGGTGCAGCGGATATAGGCGCGCGGCGGCAGGTCGCGGCCCGACAGGCGCACCGGCGTGGTGAAGCTGGCGATCGGCTGCGGCGAGCGATGCGCCTCCATCCAGCGGCGGTCGGCCTCCGGCGTGTCGGGGGGAACCGGCAGCGCGGGCACCAGCCAGAGCGCATCAGGCGCGACCGCCCGGCCGATCGACTCATATTGGCTCTTGCCGTCCTCGGGCACGAAGGCGTCGAGATAGATCAGCCGGCGGATGCGATCACGCGCGCGATCCGCCACCAGGGTGGCGACATTGCCGCCATAGCTGTGGCCGATCAGGGTGATGTCGCGCAGCTCCTCGGTCTCGATCACCGCCAGCATGTCGCGGACATGGGTTTCGAGACCGACCATCGGGCTGGCGAGATGGGCGCGTTCGCCGATCCCGGTGCAGGTGGGCGTGTAGAGGAAGGAAGCGGGCGGCGTGTGGAGCAACGGCCGCATCTTCTTCCACACCCAGCCGGCCGACCAGGCGCCGTGGCAGATGAGGTAGGTCATCGTCTCGCCGCCATGGGGCTGCGCCGAGGCGGGATCCGGCCGGGCCAGCAGGCCAGCCGCCAGTCCGGCAGCCCCAACGGCCAGGGCATCGCGTCGCGTGAAGGGGTGTTCGTCCATCGCAGAGCTCCCTCGAACCATGCCATGGGAAGCCCGCCGCGATCTTCTCAGCCGCGTCACAGCGCGACCGGTTTCCCCCACTCTCCCGGCGCAGGAGTATAGCGGAACCGGCAGCCCCTTCCTACCTCCGCGCTTTTCCGGGGGCTCGGCCTAGCTCGGCAGCTTGGGGAAGACGTGCAGCCCCTCCGGCGGAGCGTCCCAGCCCACCACGCTGTCGCCATAGACGCCGAAGGCGCAGACGAGGTCCGAGCTGTCGTCGAGCGTGCCCGCACGCACCGCACCGACACCGGCAAGGATGCTGGGAAAGCCCACGACCGTCGTGCCGCAGGACGGGCAGAATTTGCGCACCACGTCCATCCCGCTGTCACCCTGCTTGGTGAAGCTCTTCGCCTCGCCGGTCAGGGTGATCGCGTCGGCCGGGAAGCCGACGAAGGTCATGTGCCCGGTGCCCGATTCCCGCTGGCAATCGGTGCAATAGCATTTGCCGATCGCGCTCGGCTCACCCTCGATCGCATAGCGCAGCTGCCCGCACAGGCATCCACCGGTCCTGGTCATGATCATTCCTCGATGTGATGAATCGGAGGCCTAGATCACATAGCCGCCATCGACTGGCAACATCACGCCGGTCGTGTAGGCGGCCTCGTCGCTCGCCAGATAGAGCGCGGCATTGGCGATCTCACTGGCGAGGCCCCAGCGGTTCAGCGGGATGCCGGGCAGCACCCTGGCATCGGCGGGCGGCTCGGGATGGATCGCCGATTCCTTGACGAGGCCGGTCCAGACGGTGCCGGGGCAGACCGCGTTCACCCGGATATTGTCCCCGGCATAGTCGAGCGCGGCGCAGCGGGTGAGCTGGACCACCCCGCCCTTCGCCGCCGCATAGACCGAATGCCCCTTCCAGCCGACCAGCCCCGCCGCCGAGGCGATGTTGACGATCGACCCGCCGCCGCTCTTCAGCATCGAGATCACGCCATATTTCAGGCCGAGGAACACGCCCTTCAGATTGACCGCGTGGATATTGTCCCAGTTCGCCTCGTCCTGCTCGTGGAGCGGCATCATCTGGCCGCCGAAGCCGGCATTGTTGACGAGGATGTCGAGCCGGCCGAAGCGATCCTCGGCAGTGGCGATCATGCCCTCGACGTCGGCGGCGATCAAGACGTCGGCGTGGACCGCCACGGCCGCCTTGCCCAAGCTGGCGGCCACATCCGCCTGCCGGCCGCTGCGATCGGCGCAGACCACCTTCGCCCCCTCGGCGACGAAGCGCTCGGCCATCGCCTTGCCCATGCCCGATCCCGCGCCGGTGATGACGGCGATCTTGTCGGCAAGCCGCATGCTCCTCTCCCCTTCCTCGTTCAGGCCGTGACGTCGATCGTCGGCCGCACCGCCAGTTCGGAGACATTGGCGCGGCGCGGCAGGCTGACGGCAAGCAGGATCGTCTCGGCGACATCCTCGGGCATCAGCACGCCCTCCTTGCCGACATGGTGGCGCATCGCATCGCGCGCCTGGGGATCGCTGATTGCCTCGGCGCATTCGGTGGCGGTGGCGCCGGGCAGGACCAGGCAGACGCGAATCCCCTCCCCGCCCACTTCCTGGCGCAGGCCGTCGTTCATCGCGCGCAGCGCATGCTTGCTGGTGCTGTAGAGGTTGAAGGCGGCGTTGACCTTGCGCGCCGCGAGCGAGGCGATGTTGACGATGTCGCCCCCGCCCTGTGCGCGCATATGCGGCAGCGCCGCGTTGCAGGTGATCAGGATCGCGAACAGGTTCAGGTCCATCACCCGGCGCCATTCGGCGATGTCGGCCTCGCCCACATTGCCCGGCTGCACCATGCCGGCCGAATTGACGAGGATGTCGATCCGCCCGAACGCCTCGACGGTCTTCGCGACGGTGCCCCGCGCCACCGCCTCGACGGTGACGTCGCCGGGCAGCGCCAGCGCCGTGCCGCCGGCGGATGCGATCCGTGCGACCAGCGCTTCGAGCCGCTCGGCGCGGCGGCCCGAGACGGCGACCGAGGCCCCCTCGGCCGCAAGCGCCAGCGCCGCCGCCTCGCCGATCCCCGACGAGGCGCCGGTGACCAGCGCCACCCTGCCCTGCAATGCTCCCGCCACCGGCCTCTCCTAATTGATCTTCATCCGTTTCATTGGGCTAGATCAGATCGGGCGGCTTGGCGAGGGGTCGAAGGACCATATCGCTGGGGCGGGAACGCAAAGATCCTCCCCATGCGCAGCATGGGGAGGATCTTGGACCTCAGGCGACCGCCTCGGTCTTCAGCGACTGCATGTCGATGACGAAGCGATACTTCACGTCGTTCTTCACCATGCGATCGAAGGAGGCGTCGATCGCCTGCATCGGGATGATCTCGATGTCGGCGGTCAGGCCATGGTCGCGGCAGAAATCGAGCATCTCCTGCGTCTCGGCGATGCCGCCGATCAGCGAGCCGGCGATCGCGCGGCGGCCGAAGATCAGCTTGCCGACCGAGGGCGACTTGTGCGGCTCGGCGGGGACGCCGACCAGCACCATCGCGCCGTCGCGCTTGAGCGCGGCGATATAGGGGTCGAGGTCGAGCGACGCCGCCACCGTGTTCAGGATGAAGTCGAAGCTGCCGGCCTGGGCCGCCATCGCCTCCGGATCGCGCGAGACCACCACGTCCTTGGCGCCCAGCGCCAGCGCATCGTCGCGCTTGTTCGGCGAGGTGGTGAAGACGGTGACGTCGGCGCCCATCGCGACCGCGATCTTGACGCCCATGTGGCCAAGCCCGCCGAGGCCGACCACGCCCACCTTCTGGCCCGGCCCCACCTTCCAGTGGTGCAGCGGCGAATAGGTGGTGATGCCGGCGCAGAGCAGCGGCGCCACCGCAGCGAGATCCTTCTCGTCATGGCCGATGCTGAGCACGAAGCCCTCGTCGACGACGATATGCGCCGAATAGCCGCCGAAGGTGTGGCCGCCGAGATGGCGATCGTCATCGCCATAGGTGCCGGTGAAGCTTTCCGGCCCGGTGCAATATTGCTCCTCGCCGTCATGGCAGGACGGGCAATGGCCGCAGCTGTCGACCATGCAGCCGACGCCGACGGTATCGCCGACCTTGAACTTCGTCACCTCGCCGCCGACGGCGCTGACCTTGCCGACGATTTCATGGCCGGGGACGCACGGATAAGCGGTGCCGTCCCACTCGCCGCGCGCGGCGTGGAGGTCCGAATGGCAGACGCCGCAATAGAGGATGTCGATCGAGACGTCCTTCGCGCCGGGCTCCCGGCGGTCGAAGGAGAAGGGAGCGAGAGGGGTATCCGCGGACTTCGCGGCATAGCCATGGGTATGCATGTGGGGGGTATCTCCAACAGGGAAAATGGGGTCCGGAAAGCTTATTCGCCCTTGATTCCGGCCAGATATTGTTCGTCGGTGACCGGCTCCATCCGATCGACCACCTTGCCGTCCAGCGCTTCCTGGATGGCGATGTGGCTCATCGCGGTGGTGGCGGTGGCGCCGTGCCAGTGGCGATGCCCGGGCGGGCACAGGATGATGTCACCCGCGGCGATCTCGACTCTGGGTCCGCCCTCGCACTGGGTCCAGCCGCGACCGCTCGTCACGATCAGGGTCTGGCCCAGCGGATGGGTGTGCCAGTTGGTGCGCGCACCCGGCTCGAAATTGACCAGGCCTCCAGCCAGGCGGGACGGATCGTCGCGCTTGAACTGCCAGTCGATACGGACATTGCCGGTGAAATAATCGGCCGAGCCTTTGGAAAAGCTCTGCGAGCCGTTGCGGATGATCTCCATGCCGGACTCCTTCTGGGTTTCGGCGCCCGCCCCGGCCAGGGGAGCGGCCAGGGCGAAGGCGGTGAGGATGGGAAGGGCGATGCGCATCACGGGCAGCGTCCTCAGCCGTTGACCAGCGCGGCCATCTGCGGCGGATAGCGCTCGCCCTCGACCGCGATGCCGCTCAGCGCGGTATCGATCGCGGCAAGGTCCTCGGCCGAGAGAGTCACATAGGCGGCGCCCAGATTCTCCTCGAGCCGATGCAGCTTGGTCGTTCCGGGGATCGGCACGATCCACGGCTTCTGCGCCAGCAACCAGGCGATCGCGACCTGCGCCGGGCTGGCCTGCAACCGCGCCGCGACGATCCCGATCCGGTCGACGAGCGCGCGGTTGGCGGCCCGCGCCTCGGGCGAGAAACGCGGCACGAGGTTGCGGAAGTCGCTGCTGTCGAAGCTGGTGTCCTGATCGATCGCGCCGGTCAGGAACCCCCGGCCGAGCGGGCTATAGGGGACGAAGCCGATCCCCAGTTCCTCGAGCACGGGCAGGATTTCCTGCTCGGGCTCGCGCGACCATAGCGAATATTCGCTCTGCAGCGCGGCGACCGGATGGACCGCATGGGCCCGGCGGATCGTGGCGGGGCTTGCCTCGGACAAGCCGAAATGGCGGACCTTGCCTTCCCAGATCAGCTCCTTCACCGCGCCGGCGACATCCTCGATCGGGACGCTGGGATCGACGCGATGCTGGTAGAACAGGTCGATCACATCGGTGCCCAGCCGGCGCAGCGAGGCTTCGGCCACCTCGCGGATATGGCGCGGGCGGCTGTCCAGCCCACGCTGCGCGCCGGTCGAATGCTCGATGTCGAAACCGAACTTGGTGGCGATCACCACCTGTTCGCGGAAAGGCGCGAGCGCTTTGCCCACCACCTTCTCGTTGGTGAAGGGGCCATAGATTTCGGCGGTGTCGAAAAAGCTCACGCCCTGTTCCACCGCGGCGCGGATCAGCTTGATCGCCTCCTGCTCGTCGGTGGGCGGGCCATAATAAGCGTTCAGACCCATGCAGCCGAGGCCGATCGCGGAAACCTCGAGCCCACTCCTGCCCAGCTTGCGCTTGTGCATGATGATCTCCTGATATTTTGGGGGGCGCAGGCGAAGGAAAGCCGCCGGCTGCCGGAGCCCCATGTAGCGCGCCGACCATTATTCGATTAGACACCATGATGAGCATGCACCTATATCGGATTTTCATATATGCGGCGTGACCATCTCGGCGACCTGACGGCGTTCCTGGCGGTGGCGCAGGAGCGCAGCTTCACCCGTGCGGCCTCGAAACTCGGAACCTCGCAATCGGCGCTGAGCCACATCGTCCGCCGGCTGGAGGCGGGGCTGGGCGTGCGCCTGCTCACCCGCAACACCCGCAGCGTCGTGCCGACCGAGGCGGGCGAACGGCTGATGGCGATCGTCGAACCGGCGCTGGGCGAGATCGAGGAGGGGCTGAGCCAGCTCAGCGAACTGCGCGACAAACCCGCGGGCACCGTGCGGATCACCGCGATCGACCATGCCGCCGAACAGGTGTTGTGGCCGATCCTGTCGAAGCTGATGCGCGACTATCCGGACATCAATATCGAGATCAGCGTCGACACCGCGCTGGTCGACATCGTCGCCGAGCGCTTCGACGCGGGGGTGCGCTTCGGGGACTCGATCGCCAAGGACATGATCGCGGTGCGGATCGGCCCCGACATCCGCTTCGTGATGGTCGCCTCCCCCACCTATTTCGAGAAACATGGCCGGCCGCGCACGCCCAACGACCTGGCCCACCACCAGTGCATCAACATGCGCCTGCCCACCCTGGGCGGCATCTATGCCTGGGAATTGGAGAAGGACGGGCGCGAGACGCGGGTGCGGGTGGACGGGCGGCTGGTGTTCAACAGCGTGCCGATGGTGATCCAGGCCGCGGTCGACGGCTTCGGCATCGCCTATTGCCAGCTCGATCGGGTCGCCGACCTGATCGCCGAGGGCAAGCTGGAGTGGATCCTGGACGACTGGTGCCCACCCTTCCCCGGCTATCACCTCTATTATCCCAGCCGCCGCCAGCAATCGCCGGCCTTCGCGCTGATCGTGCAGGCGTTGCGCTATCCGCGGGCCGGGCGGGCGGAATAGGCGGAGCTGACCGTTCGAACATCGAAAGACGTTCGAAGACTCGCGAACCGCGTCCAACGCCGCCTAGCGCCGTCGAACAAGCAATGGCCCTTCAGTGCGATGGAAGATTCGGCGTGATGGCTGTCACATGAAAATAAATCGAATCGGATCATGACTCACAGGCCGGCCTGATCCGCCGAATCCCGCGTGTTGCTTCAGCGTATTTCGCAGACAGACACCACAGGGGACCTGATCATGAACGCCAAGAACACATCATGCTCTTCCACAAGAAGATATTCTCCACCGGACAGCAGCATCATCGAGACGAGAACGGGCAAATCGGTCATCGGATCGCCTCGGCCTGTCCTCGGACTTATCGTCGCATTGTCCGTCAGCGGCTGCGCGACGAATGCCCTTCGCGTGGAATATGCGGGTAATGTCGCGGCATCGGCGCGCGCCGCGGCCGCCGGCTCTCGCGATTTCCTGGTCGAGGTCGACAAGGCGCGCGTCGCCGCCAACCTCGACCTGATCGGCAACGACCCCGCCTGCGTACCCAACGACGCCTATGTCCGCATCAGGCCCGACATCTCGCTGGTCAAGGACCCGGCAAAGCCGCCCAGGGGCTGGCTCTGCGCCCCGGGGGCCATCTCCGGCGTGACCTATGGCCAGCCCTTCTCGCTGGCACCGCTCGGTGCCGATCTGGAACCGACCTTCGTCCTGATCGATGCGCTGGGCGCCTATGCGAGCGGCATCACCAGCATCGTCGACGACAAGGGACCCGATCCCGCCGGCGACCTGACCGCCGCAATCGACCTGGCGCGATCGGCGGAGGGCCTGCTCAGATCGGTGGCCGGCGGAACGCCGGTCGTGCCTGCCGCCGACGACAAGCGCCTGACCGCCGTGGGCGACCTGATCACCTTCATCAGCGAGCTCCAGACCGAACAGGACAAGGTCCGGAGACTGCGGCTGTTCATGGCCAACGAAGCCAAGACGGTCGCGGTCATCGAGGCGCTGCGCAATCACCTCTCCGCATGGGAGCTGAGCCGCCGATCCGACGAAAATCTGCGCTTCGTGTTCGCCGGCGTGATGATCTCCACCGTGCAGAAGGTCGACCCGCCGCTGCCGATGAGCCAGCGCCGCGACGCCGCGAAAGCCTATTATGACCGCGCCGCCGCCCGGATCACCAGCGCGAAGCTCAAGCCGGCGCTCGACGCGACGCTCGTCGAGATCAAGGATGCCGACGCCGATCTGCGCCGCGTGCTGGAGAAGAATCCGAAGCTGACTGACGAAGAAAAAGCGAAACTCGCGCAGATCACGCGCGAGCGCCTCGTCCGCGCTTTCGACACCCTCACCAAACTCATCCTCTCGATCAAGGGAGCGTAACCAATGGCCTCCAAGGACAAACTCACCGGCTCGTTCGGCAGCCTGTCGGACACGCTGGCCTTCCGCTTCGACCCGAGCCTGCCGCCCGACGTGGCCGGCCGCTGGCTCGCGGTTATGGCGCATACGACCGCGACGGCGCATCGCTCGGCCGAGTGGATCGCGCTTCCCGCGGATTCGCCAGGCTATGATCCCGTGATCAACGATCTCGACAGCGCCACCCATGCGATCGTGATCGCCAACAGCCCGGCTAAGAAGCTGGCCGCGCTGGATGAGGCCGACCGAGCGCTCGACCGGGTCGATGCCCTGCTGTCGGCACCGCCTCTGGCCCAGGCCTGAGCCGCCCTTCGCAGCCGCGCCGCATCGATCGGGCAGGCATCGCGCCATCCGGGGACGGATCGGCCGCGGTCGGCCTGCCCCGGTGCGGGCGGTTGCGGACCGGGCTGGTTCGGACTAGCTGGGCCTGTCCACCCTTCGCGCCGGCGAGGGCAGTTCAGGTAGGCACATGGCCCGTAAACGTTCGAAATATGACAATTGGGAAGAGCCACAGAACGAGGAGGAGGCTCCGCCGCCGCCACCCTGCTGGCTTTGCGGTCGCCCCACCGGCAAGACGATCGTGTGGCATCATCCGGTGCCGAAGAGCCGGGGCGGGCGCGATGTCGTTCCCATGCACCCGATCTGCCAGAAGACGCTGATCACCAATTTCACCAATTCCGAGCTGCAGCGCCACGGAATGGATGTGGAAAGTCTGCTGGCCAACCCCAATATCCGCAAATTCGTCGACTGGGTGGCAAACAAGGACCCCGATTTCACCGCGACCATCGTCAAGAAGCAGCGCTGACCCTCCGACAGCGGCGGCCTTGGGACTGGCCGCCGGTGTGGCTGGACTTGACGATGCCGGCAGGACGAGCGAGGCCGAGGCCTTTGCCGGCGTAGGCGCCATCGACGAGTTGCGCCCATCCTGCCGCCAGGATCGTTAACCATATCCTTCGTGAGGAGAGCACGAATGGACATACTGGTCTTCAGTCCCAATCTGGATCTGCTCAGCGACGCCAGCGAACGGCTCGAGCAGCGCGGCTATTCCGTGATCGGAACCGACGATGCTCAGGCCGCCCGGACGATTCTGGAGACGGTGCAACACCCCCTCGTCGGACTATTATCCGCCGTCGACGGCGATCCCGCTTCTGACGGGTGGGACGTCGCAAGGCATGGCCGGCGTCTCGATCCACGCATTGCGGTGGGGTATCTGTCTGCCCTCGGGCATACCGAATGGGCCGAGCGCGGGGTGCCGGGGAGCGTGCTGATCAACTCCTCAGGCAGTGCCGCCGACATACCGGCAGGCTTTCTGGCATCCTGTGGGCGTCGTCAGAGCGGGATATCCGAGTTACAGACATCCGCCCTGGCCGGAATGCATCTCGCCCATGTCATCGGGAACGAGACCGAGGCGTTGCGGGAGCATTTCCTGCGGACGCCCAGTTTCATTGCGCTGCTCGAAGGCAGCGAGCATCGGTTCACCTTCGCAAACGCAGCCTATGTCGAATTGGTCGGGCGCGAGGTCGTCGGCAGGACGGTGCTGGAGGCCTTTCCGGAAGTGCAGGCCCAGGGCTTCGTCGACATCCTCAAGCGGGTCTACGCCACGGGAGAAGAGTTCGTCGCGCACGGTATCGAGTTCAGGATGGAAGATGAAGGAGCGGCAAGCAGGACCGCCTATATCGACCTCATCTACCGGCCGGTTCGCAATCTCCAGAGCGAGATCAGCGGCATATTCGTCGAAGGCGAGGACTTGACCGATCGGCTGGCGGCGGAGGCCAAGGTCCTCAAGCTGCAAAATGATCTGATCCATCTGGCTCGGACGAATGCGATGGGGCTGCTGGCCGGCGCGCTGGCCCATGAGCTGGCACAGCCCCTGGCCTCCATTCAGAACTTCCTGTCGGCAGCGGAAATGCATGCCGAGAAGGAAGCTCTGTCGCCGGAGTTGGCGCGATGCATCGAAGGCATCGGTTCGAACTCCCAGCGCGCGGGCGATATCGTCCGGAGGCTGCGCGCCATGACCGTCCGACGCTCCCTGGCCAAGAAACCGGTCGACGTGGAAACCGCCCTGCGCGAAGCCGTGTCCATTGCCTGCGCAGGATATCGGGATGCGGAAATCCGCTACGATCTGCAGGCGGATGCGAAGGTGCGCGCCGACACCATCCAATTGCAGCAGGTCCTCCTCAACCTGATACGCAACGCCCTGGAAGCGGCGGAAGCAAATGCGCCGAGCCTGAGTTTCTCGACGACGGATGAGGGACGGTTCGTCAGGGTCTGCCTGAGGGACAACGGCCCTGGCATTGCCGAAGACGTGCTCGACCGGATCTTCGACGCGTTCGCAACGACGAAGGAGGATGGGATGGGGGTCGGCCTGTCGCTCTGCAAGATGATCGTCGAAACCCATGGAGGCAGGATCTCCGCCCGCAATCAAGGCGACGGCGGCGCGGAATTCTGCTTCACCCTGCCGAAGTCATAACCCGACGGGGATCCCGCCTTCGCCGGAAGGACGGACGACCGCCCCAGCCATTTACCTACCAAGATGTCCGACCCGGCAGATGTCTCCATCTGCCCCGAGAGCGCGCTAGTCGGTGTACGCCTTCACCAGATCGAACAGATAGTCGCGGCCGACATAGAGCGCGTTGACCTCCATCCGCTCGTTGAGGCCGTGGACGCCGTTGCCGTCGGGGTCGCCCCAGATGCCGGGCACGCCGTAAGTGGGGATGCCGGCGGCGATCAGGAAGGTGGCGTCGGTATAGCCGGTCGACATCGACGGGATCACCGGAACGCCGGGGAAATAGCGCTTCGCCAGGGTCTCCATCGGGCCGATGATCCTGGGGTCGAGCGCGGGCGGGCTCGTCACCGGGCGGGCGGGCTGGACGGCCTCGATCGTGACGCCGCCGTCGCCGATCACATAGCCGAGCTCGGTGCGGATGTCGTGGATCGTGTGGCCCGGGAAGATGCGGCAGTTGACGTTGGCGGCGGCGCGCTGCGGCAGCGCGTTGGGGGCGTGGCCGGCATCGAGCATGGTGGCGACGCAGGTCGTCCGCAGCATAGAATGGAAGCCGCGGTCGCCGTTGAGCATCTTCTCCGCCTCGGCATCGTGGGGATTGGCGGCGATCGCGACCATCGCCTTGCCCATCGCATCGCCGCGCGCGGCGCCCGACTTGGCGAAGAAGGTGCGGGTGATCTCGTTCAGCTCCAGCGGGAACTCATGCTCGTCGATCTTGGTGAGCGCGCGTGCGAGCTGGTAGATCGCATTGTCGCGCACCGGCACCGAACTGTGGCCGCCGGCATTGCGAGTCTCCAGCCGGAAGTTGACGAAGATCTTCTCGCCGACCTGGACTTCCTGCGACACGACCTTGCCGCCGCGACGATCGGTGGAGCCGCCGCCGCCCTCGTTGAGCGCGAAGGCCGCGTCGATCAGGTCGCGCTTGTTCTCGGTCAGCCACTGGACGCCGTTGAAGGCACCGTTGGTCTCCTCGCCGCAGGTGAGCGCCACCTTGATCCCGCGCCGGGGCTTCGCCTTGGCCAGCTGGAGGCGGATCAGCGTGTCGACCCAGACGGCGGCCATCGACTTGTCGTCGGCGGCGCCGCGCGCGTAGAAATAGCCGCCCTCCTCGACCAGGGTGAAGGGATCGCGGGTCCAGTCGGCGGCCTTCGCCTCGACCACGTCGATATGCGCGACCAGCAGCAGCGGCTTGAGCGACGACGAGCGGCCCGGATAGACCGCGACGAGGCCGCCGTCCTTCGGATGCTCGAGGGTGGAGAAGAGCGTGAGCTGGCTGTCGGCGAAGCCCGCCGCCTTGAGCCGCGCGGCCATCCGCTCGGCCGCGAGGGTGCAGCTACCCGACGAGAGGGTGGTGTTGGTCTCGACCAGTTCCTTGTAGAGGCTGCGGAAGGCCGCCTGGTCGGGGCGCAACGCGGGGATCGGCGAAGAGATCGGCGAGGGCTCGGCGGCGACGGCCTGTCCCCCCAGCGACAGGAGCACAGCAAGGCCAGTCAGCATCTTCCGCATGGATTCCCCCCGAAAAGCGCAGGTTATGCGCGGCCGGGCGCGCAACGCAATCCCGGCGACATTGCAATCCCTCCAGCAGGGGCGTCTGCCGCGATTGACCGGGCCGGCGGATGATCGATCCGCCCGGGCATCGCTCAGTCGACCCCGAGCAGCTCGACCTCGAACATCAGGGTGCTGTTGGGCGGGATGTCGCCATCGCTGTCGGCGCCATAGCCGGCGGCGGGCGGGACGATCAGGGTGCGGGTGCCGCCCACCCGCATGCCGGCGACGCCCTCGTCCCAGCCGAGAATCACCTCGCCCGAGCCGAGCAGGAAGGAGAAGGGCTGGCCGCGATCGCGCGAGGAGTCGAACTTCGTCCCGCGCAGCCCGCTCTGGTAGAGCCAGCCGGTGTAGTGGACGGTGACCTGGCGGCCGGGCTCGGCGATGGCGCCGGTGCCCACCTTGCCGTCGATCGCCTTGGTGCCGCCCGGCAGGGTGACGGTGGCCGCGCTGGCGGCGACGCTCATCACCAAAGCGATGGCGGGGGCGAACAGGACGGAACGGATCATGCGGGCGTCTCCAATGCTGCCCGGTCCATGGCCGATGGGCCGGCGACGGGCAAGGCCCGGATCAGACGATGGAGGTCCGCCGCGCCAGTCCGGCCCGGACGACGACCGGCCATAGCACGTTGATCGCCAGGCCGCCGATCACCAGCGCGGCGGCGGCGAGCTTCCAGCCCGGCAGCGGCTCGCCCAGGATCAGCAGCGAGGCGCCCATGCCGAAGATCGGGACGAGCAGCGCCATCGGCCCGATCGTCGCCGCCGGATGGCGCGCGAGCAGCCAGCCCCAGGCGGCATAGCCGAACAGGGTGTTGCCCACCGCCTGCCACAACACCGCGCCCCAGGCGGTGGGCCCGGCATGGATCACCGCGGCGCGGATCGCCGGCCAGCCTTCGAGCAGCAGCGAGGCGGCGAACAGCGGCGGGATCGAGAAGAGGCTGGCCCAGACGACGAAGCCCAGCATGTCGCGCGTCCCGCTGATCTTCGCGACATGGTTGCCGGCGCCCCAGGAGATCGCGGCCATCAGGGTGAGATCAGGCCCAGCGGGGTGGCGCTGGCGTCGCCATGGAGGATGATGACGAGGATGCCGGCGGTCGCCACCAGCAAGGCGAGGATCTGATAGGGCCTCATCCGCTCGCGGTTGAGCGCCATCGCGAGGCCGATGGTGAAGAAGACCTGGCTCTGCACGACCAGCGAGGCGAGGCCGGGCGAGATGAAGCGGGTCATCGCGATATAGAGCAGGCCGAACTGCCCTGCCCCGATCAGCGCGCCATAGCCCGCGAGCGAGGCCCAGGACACTTGCGGGCGGCGGATGAAGAAGGCGGCCGGCAGCAGCGCGAAGCAGAAGCGCAGGGTAGCGAACAGCAGCGGCGGCAGCTCGTTCAGGCCGAAGCGGATGACGACGAAGTTCGTCCCCCACACCGCGACCACGGCGAGCGCCAGCAGCAGATGACGAAGGGGGACCTGGCTGTCCATCGGCGTGGAGTATCGGGCGGCCGCGGCGAAGGCCATCCAGACAATCGGGAGAATTTTGTCATCCCAACCAAATAAGCCCCTCCCTGCAAGGGAGGGGGAAGGGGTGGGTCGTGCCACTGAAAGCTCGATGCCTGAAATGGCATTCTCGCGAACAGAGAGGCTCGCTTCGCTCGCCACCCACCCCCGGGCCCCTCCCTTGCAGGGAGGGGGAAGAAATCCTATCCCCGCCCTTCCCGCTTCAGCAGTTCGCGCTTGCGCTCGACGCCCCAGCGATAGCCCGAGATCGAGCCGTCGCCATGGACGACGCGGTGGCACGGCACCACCACCGCCAGCTTGTTGGCGGCGCAGGCGGCAGCGACCGCGCGGGCGGCCTTCGGCTCGCCGATGGCGTGGGCCAGGCCGGCATAGCTGCGCGTCTCGCCGGCCGGGATCGCCTGCAGCGCCTGCCAGACCCGCTGCTGGAAAGCGGTGCCGCGAATGTCGAGCGGCAGCTCCAGGCTGCGGGTAGGCTCCTCGACCAGCGCGACGACCTGGGCGACCGTCGCCTGGAAATCGGCATCGGCCGCGATCGCGCGGGCATTGGGGAAGCGCCGGCCGAGATCGGCGACCAGTTCGCCGTCATCGTCGCCCAGCATGATCGAGCAGATGCCGCGCTCGCTGGCCGCCGCGAGCACCCGGCCGAGCGAGCTGTCGCCGATGCCATAGCGGATCTCGGCCGCCGCCCCGCCCTTGCGATAGGTGGCGGGCAGCATGCCGAGCGCGCCGTCCGCCGCCGCGTAGAAGCGGCCGCTGGAGCCGAAACCGGCGTCGTAGAGCGCCTCGGTCACCTGCGCGCCCTTGCCCAGCGCGTCGCGGACCCGGCCGGCGCGGTGGGCGTCGGCATAGCCCTTCGGCGTCAGCCCGGTGATCGCCTTGAACAGGCGGTGGAAATGATAGGGGCTGATCCCGGCGCCGTCGGCCAGCTCGCCCAGCGACAGCGGCTCCTCGGCCGCCTCGATGCGGCGGCAGGCGGCGGCGACCAGCGCGGCATGGCGCTCGCCGCGCGGCGCCTGGTCGGGCTTGCAGCGCTTGCAGGGGCGGAAGCCCGCCGCCTCGGCCGCCGCGGGATCGGCGTGGAAGGCGACGTTGCGCGGCAGCGGGGTGCGCGCGGCGCAGCTCGGCCGGCAATAGACGCCGGTCGACTTCACCGAATAGACGAAGCTGCCATCCGCGCTCGCATCGCGGGTGACCATGCGGGTCCAGCGCGGATCGTTGACGATCGAGTCCATCAGCATCTCATAGTCTCCTTGCCGATATGGTGGACAGACTATGGCGACGCCAGCCGGACGATGCTTCCCGGCGCTTGCTCTGGAATTTCCATATTCAATTCCCCCCGTTCCGGGGAGGAATGAAGGCGATGCCCCGCCCTCAGGCGGCGCGGCGCTCCGCGTCCTCGCGCTCGGCGCGCTCGCAATCGGGGCAGCTGCCGACATGCGGATAGGTGGCGTCGGTCTCGTGCCAATGCGCGACGGCATTTTCGAAGATGTCGACGCCCTCGGCGAAACCCAGGCCGCGCAACACGTCGTTGCTTAGCAGATCGATCGCGCGATGCGCGGCATGGCCCCGCATCGTCTCGACGATGTGGCGTGCCCGGGCGGCGAACTCCTCGGGACCGATCAGGGGACTCGGCTTGCTCATGGCCGCGCACCTAGTCCCGAAAACCGGCCATTTCAAGGCTGGGCGGGTGCGGGCGCCTTCGCAGGGGCAGCGGCGGGCGGCGCAGCCGGGGCCGGGGCGGGCGCGGTGGCGGGCACCGCCGGCGCGCTGGCGGGGCCCGTCGGATTGTCGCGGCAGAAGCCTTCGCCCTGCTGGATCATCAGGCAGTTCTGCTTGTCGGCCAGCCATTTGAGGCCAGTCTGCGCACCAGTGGCGGCGCGGATGCTCTCGGGCCGGCCGTCGCGGATGAAGCGGATCAGGTCGCCCTCGGCGGTGCCCTCATAGCTCTTGGTGCCGTCGAGCAGGGTGACGCTGAGCAGATAATGGCCACGCTCGCCGGCGGGCTGGATGTCGAGCACCAGCCCTTCCACCCCCACCCATTTGCCGACCCAGGCGTCGGTCGGCAGGGTCGGCGCGCTGTCATTGCCGGCGGGGCTCGCATCCTCCAGCGACTCGGCGGCGGCGTTCTCGACCGCCATATTGTTGTCGATCGGCTGGACATCCTCGCCCCGGGCGCAGGCGGCGAGCAGCAGCAGGGCGGCCAGGCTGGCGGTGGAACGGATGGTCATCGATCAACTCCTCAGTACCGAACGGTCGCCCCTTCAACGACCTGAACGCCGACAAGGTCAACCCGCAAAGTCGGTTTTCCGGATCGGGCCCGCGATCAGACGAGCCCGCGCCGCCGGTCGATCGGCTCGAACAGCCCGGCCATCCAGGCCTCGAAGGTGATCTGGCCGACCCGTGGGCCGTCGAGCAGACGGCGCAGCTGGAGGGGGTGGCTGCCCGGCGGGTTGAAGCCACGCCGGGTGAGCGTGGCCGAGCGGATGCCGCGTTCGGCCAGGATCGGCTCGACCTCGGGCTGGTAATAGCCGCCGGGATAGCAGAAATGGTCGAAGCGATCGCCCGCCCCCAGCGCCTGCAGCGCGGCGCGATTGTCGTCGATCTCCCGCGCCACCTCGCCGAGCCGGCCGGTGACCGACTTGTGGCGATGGGTGTGGAGCTCGATGCGCAGGCCGCGCGCGCGGGCATCGGCGACCTCGTCGGCGGTCATATAGCGGAATTGCGAGGCCAGCTCGTCGGGATCATAGCCGGTGCGGCGCGCGAGCGCCTCGAAAGCCGGCAGCCGTTCGGCCACGGGCAGAGAGTCGATCGCCTCGAACAGCCGGCTGGCGAGCGTGCCCCTGCCCTCCTCCGGTCGCGCCATACCGTCGAGCCCCGGCGCGATCCCCGCCAGGTCGATCTCGGCCAGCGCGCAGCGCTCGATCATATAGGCGATCGCGACATTGAGCACCGGCAAGGGCCGGTCGGCATACCAACTCGCCATATAGAGGGTGGCGGGCAGGCCCAGTTCCTCGAAGATCGGCAGCATATGGCTGTGGGTGGAGCGCCAGCCATCGTCGATCGTGATCACCGTGGCGCGCGGCGGCAGGCTGCCGTCGGCCAGCCGCTCGACCGCCTCGTCGAGATCGAGCACCGGATAGCCCGAGCGCGCGAGCCAGCGCATCCGCGCGGCAAAGGCGTCGACGCCCATGAACAGGCTCTCGCCAAAGGGGCGGCCCGGCAGGGTCCACAGGCCATGATAGCAGAGGATGCGCAGCGATCCCGCCGTCAGCGTGCGCGACAGGCCGAACAGGCCCGCCGCGCGGGCCAGCGAGAGGATCTCCTCCTTCATGCGTAATGTTTCAGCATGTCCGCGCGCGACCAGATCACCCCATGCCGGTTGGGGATATAGCGGCCCTGCTCATAGGCTTCGCGCCGGGAGGGCGAGGTGGCGGTGGCGAGCCGGGCCGAATCCTCGTCGGGCCCCATCGGCATCAGCCGTGCCCCCTGGTTCACCGGGCTGTGGCGCAGATAGCCGAGGCGCGGGCTCAGCGCCTCGAGCTGCGGGTCGTAGAACCAGGCATAGCCCACCATGCCGCGGATTTCGGTGAAGCGCCCCATCAGCAGCGCGATCAGCCGATAGGTCTCCTCCCAGCCGGCGGCGTTGAAATAGGTGCCCGCCATCGGATCATGGGTGTGGATCTCGGCGAAGGGCCGGCGGCCGCCGCAGCGCCCCCAGACATAGGCCCAGCCCGACGGCCCCCATTTGAGCAGCGGCTTCAGCGGCACGCCCGAGCCGAAATGGACGAGCTGCGCCACCACCGGGATCAGCTCCAGCCGGGTCACCGCGAGATCCTTCTGAAACAGGTCGCCATGCGGATCGAACGGAAAAGTGCCGGCTTCGATCCCGTCCATGATGCGATGGAAGCTGTCGGCAAAGTGGAGATGGATCTCCTCAGGGAAGCCGATCTTGGCCGCCCGAGAGTCGAACAGGTCCATTTCCCATAGCAGCAGCGCATAGAGAAAGGCCTGGCGCTCCTCGTCCGACATCGGGTCGAGCGACGCCACCACCGCCGGCGACAGATGATAGACCCGGCCGGGCTCGGCCGCGATCCGCGCCTCGAACGCGGCATGCACCGGCTCGCCGGGATAGCGCTTCGCCAGATCGTCCCGGCGCCCGCGCCATTCCTCATCCCCCCGGAATGACGGAAAGATATCCTTTGTAGCCATCCCCCCAAACCTTCCCGACAGCATCGCTTTCCCTGCGGGAAATGATGGGCGGTCCATGGCCAAGAGGCAAGCGGCTTGGCGCAGCCGGGTTTCGCGGCATTGCAGCGACGGGCTTTGCCCCCTAAAGGCGTGGCGCACCCGACTCGTCAGCACTGGACAGGATATGGCCGAGACCATCGCCATCGCATCCGATCATGCCGCATTCGACCTGAAGGCCGCCCTCGTCGACTGGCTTCGCGCCGAAGGTCACGATGTCCGCGACCTGGGCCCCGAGACCGCGGATTCGGTCGATTACCCCGATTATGGATACAAGCTCGCCGAGGCGATCGCCGCGGGCGACGCCGCCAAGGGCATCGCCATCTGCGGCTCGGGCATCGGCATCTCGATCGCCGTCAACCGCCACCCGGCCGCGCGCTGCGCGCTGGTGTCGGAGATGTTGTCGGCCAAGCTCGCCCGCGAGCATAACGATGCCAACATCATCGCGCTGGGCGCCCGGCTGATCGGCATCGAGCAGGCCAAGGCCTGCGTCACCGCCTTCCTCTCGACCGATTTCGCGGGTGATCGCCACCAGCGCCGCGTCGACAAACTCTCCCACCCCCGCTTCCACAAGGAACACGCATGAGCAGCAACCCCGCCGCCCTGTCTGACGTCCAGCCCGACGGGTTCTTCACCCGCGGCCTCGCCGATGCCGACCCGGCGGTGTTCGGCGGCCTCGCGCAGGAAATCACGCGCGAGAAGAAGCAGATCGAGCTGATCGCTTCGGAGAACATCGTCTCGAAGGCGGTGCTCGAGGCGCAGGGTTCGGTGTTCACCAACAAATATGCCGAGGGGTATCCGGGCAAGCGCTATTATCAGGGCTGCCACCCGTCGGACGTGGTCGAGCAGCTGGCGATCGACCGCGCCAAGGCTCTGTTCAACTGCGGCTTCGTCAATGTCCAGCCGCACTCGGGTGCGCAGGCGAACGGCGCGGTGATGCTCGCGCTGACCAAGCCGGGCGACACCATCATGGGCCTCAGCCTCGACGCCGGCGGCCACCTGACCCATGGCGCCAAGGCCGCGCTGTCGGGCAAGTGGTATAATGCCGTGCAGTACGGCGTGCGCGAGGACGACCACCGCATCGACTTCGACCAGGTCGAGGCGCTGGCCCGCGAGCATAAGCCGACCCTGATCATCACCGGCGGCTCGGCCTATCCGCGCCACATCGACTTCGCCCGCTTCCGCGCGATCGCGGACGAGGTCGGCGCGCTGTTCATGGTCGACATGGCGCACTTCGCCGGCCTCGTCGCGGGTGGCGTCCACCCCACCCCGTTCGGCCACGCCCATGTCGTGACCACGACCACCCACAAGACGCTGCGCGGTCCGCGCGGCGGCATGATCATGACCGACGACGAGGCAATCGCGAAGAAGATCAACTCGGCGGTGTTCCCCGGCCTGCAGGGCGGCCCGCTGATGCACGTGATCGCCGCCAAGGCGGTGGCGTTCGGCGAGGCGCTGCAGCCGTCGTTCAAATCCTATGCCGCCGCCGTGGTGGAAAATGCCAAGGTGCTGGCGGCCCGCCTCAAGGAGCGCGGCGCCGATCTCGTCTCGGGCGGCACCGACACCCATCTGGCGCTGGTCGATCTGCGCCCGATCGGCGTGACCGGCCGTGACGCCGACGAGGCGCTGGAGCGCGCCGGCATCACCTGCAACAAGAATGGCGTGCCCAACGATCCGCTGCCCCCGGTCAAGACCTCGGGCATCCGCGTCGGTTCGCCGGCCGGCACCACCCGCGGTTTCGGCCCGGCCGAGTTCCGCGAGATCGCCGACATGATCGCCGACGTTCTCGACGGCCTCGCCAAGAACGGCCCGGAGGGCAATGGCCAGACCGAGGCGCATGTGAAGGCGCGCGTCGAAACGCTGTGCGACCGCTTCCCGATCTATCCGGAGCTCTGATCTGAATGAAGTGCCCGTTCTGCGCGCATGACGACAGCCAGGTAAAGGACAGCCGCCCCACCGACGATGGGGCGGCGATCCGGCGACGCCGGCAGTGTGAAGGCTGCGGCGCGCGCTTCACCACCTTCGAGCGCATCCAGCTGCGCGAGATGACGGTGGTGAAGAGCGAAGGCCGGCGCGAACCGTTCGACCGTTCGAAGCTCGAGCGCTCGATCCAGATCGCCTGCCGCAAGCGCCCAGTCGATCCCGCCCGGATCGAACGGCTCGCCACCGCGATCCAGCGCCAGATCGAGACGAGCGGCGACAGCGAGATCCAGGCCACCGCCGTCGGCGGCATGGTGATGGACGGGCTGAAGGCGCTCGACAGCGTCGCCTATATCCGCTTCGCCAGCGTCTATAAGGACTTCCGCGAAGCCAAGGACTTCGAGGATTTCGCCGGCGCGGTGACCGAGGCGGGCCGCGAGTGACCGCGACGGCGCGCTGACCCGATGAGCGCGTCCCCGGAGCTGTTCTGGCTGCCCGTTCCCGACGCGTTCGACGTCGCGGTGAAGGCCGTCCAGCAGGACGCGGCGGACGCCGCCGGCTTTGCCCGCCTGGCCCGGCTGGCCCATCACCGGCTGGACCTGACCCAGACGATCCGGATCGACCGCGCCCTCCGGAAGATGTTTCCCGAGGCGCCGGCTCTCTCGACCCGGCCGGTCCGGCTGGCGGTGATCGGGTCGTCGACGCTCGACCATCTCCTGCCCGGCATTCGCGTCGGCGGACTGCGGCGCGGCCTCCATGTCACGACGATCGCGACCGATTACGGCCAATATGCCGCCGAGCTGATGAACCCCGCGAGCGAGCTGCGCGGCGCCAGGCCGGACACGCTGATCTTCGCCTTCGATGCGGTTCACCTTGTCGGCAATCTCGATCCGGCGAGCGATGCCGCCGCGGCCGACGCCTGGGTCGACGGTTTTTGCGACAGCATCGCCGTCCTGTGGCGGATCGCGCGGCAGGACATGGGCTGCCAGGTGATCCAGCAGACCATATTGCCCCGCGCGCCCGCGCTGCTGGGGCAGAATGAGCATCGGCTGCCCGCCGCGCCCGCCCGGCTGATCGCGGCGTTCAACCAGCGCATCCGGGCCCGCGCCGATGCGGAAGGGGTGGCCATCCTGGCACTGGACGACTGGGCGGCGCAGGACGGGCTGTCGGCGTGGCATGATCCCGTGCTGTGGCACCGCGCCAAGCAGGACGTGCATCCCGCCGCGGCGCCCGTCTATGGCGACCTGGTCGGACGATTGCTCGGTGCCTGGCAGGGGCGTTCAGGCAAATGCCTGGTGCTCGATCTCGACAATACACTGTGGGGCGGCGTGATCGGCGACGACGGGCTGGCCGGCATCGTCATCGGCCAGGGCAGCGCGCTGGGCGAGGCACACCTCGCCTTCCAGGCCTATGCCAAGGCGCTCACCCGGCGCGGCATCATCCTGGCCGTCTGCTCGAAGAACGACATGGCCAATGCGCTGGAGCCCTTCCAGCAGCATCCCGACATGCTGCTGAAGCGCGACGACATCGCCTGCTTCGTCGCCAACTGGCAGGACAAGGCCCATAATCTGCGCCAGATCGCGGCCGAGCTGAACATCGGCCTCGACGCGCTGGTCTTCGCGGACGACAACCCCGCCGAACGGGCGATCATCCGGCAGGAACTGCCGATGGTCGGCGTGCCCGAACTGCCCGAGGATGCGGCGCTGTTCGCCGACACCATCGCGCGGGGCGGCTATTTCGAGACGGTCGGGATCACCGCCGACGACCTCGCCCGCAGTGGGCAATATCAGGAGAATATCGCCCGGCAGGAACTGATGGAGAGCATGTCCGACATGGACGGCTATCTCCGCTCGCTGGCGATGGTGGCGCGGTGGAGCGCGTTCCGCGAGGTGGATCGCGCCCGCGTCGTCCAGCTGATCAACAAGACCAACCAGTTCAACCTGACCACCCGCCGCTACAGCGATGCCGAGGTGGGCGCGGCGATGGCGGACCCGCGCGTGCTGACCCTGCAGTTGCGCCTGGCCGACCGGTTCGGCGACAATGGCATCATCGCCCTGCTGATCGGCCGGTTCGTGGGCGACAGCGCGGTGGTCGAGATCGACAGCTGGCTGATGAGCTGCCGGGTGCTGGGCCGCGGCGTCGAGGCCGCCGCGCTATCCCTGCTCGTCGAGGCCGCGCGCAAGGCCGGCGCCGAGGCGCTGATCGGCCGCTACAGCCCCACGCCGAAGAACGGGATGGTCGCCGACCATTATGCCCGGCTGGGCTTCGCCGCCGCCGGCCAGGACGGCGAGGACAGCCTGTGGCGGCTGGACCTGGCGGACTTCGCACCGCCCTCGCACCATATCGAGACGATCGAGGATTGACGGCTTCCGGCGACGAAGCTGTTGCCTGCCCCCTGTCCGCCGGTTAACCCAAGCGATGGGGTTGTGGCGAAGGGGGAAGCCGCTCGATGACACATGACGAGATTCTGGCGAAGCTGACTGGCCTGTTCCAGGACATCTTCGACGACGACGATCTCGATATCGGGCTGGAAACGACCGCCAACGACGTAGCGGAATGGGATTCGGTCAGCCACATCACGCTGATCGTCGCCGTCGAGCAGATGTTCGGTATCAAGATCAAGACCGCCGAGATCGAATCGCTGAAGAATGTCGGCGATCTCGTCCAGATCGTCTCCGGCAAGCTGAACTGAGCGCACATGGCGCGCCCCGGAGGGGTTGATTAGCCATGCTGTTCAACTCGCCCGTCTTCATCTTCCTGTTCCTGCCGCTGACCGCCGGGCTGTTCTACGTCCTGGCGAACCGCAGCCTGGCCAGGGCGCTGGCGCTGCTGATCGTCGCGTCGCTGCTCTTCTATGGCTGGTGGCGGCCGCTGAACGTGCTGCTGATCGCGCCGTCGATCGCGATCAATTATCTGATCGCGCAGGCGCTGATCGCGCGGGGCGAGGAACAGACGCGGACCAGCACCCTGCTGTTCTGGTTCGGCATCGCCTTCAACATCTGCTTCCTGGCCTATTTCAAATATACCAATTTCCTGGCCACGCTCTCGAACGACGTGACCGGCACCCATTTCGCGATGCAGAAGATCATCCTGCCGCTGGGGGTCTCGTTCATCACCTTCCAGAAGATCGCGCTGCTGATCGACGCGCGCGCCGGGCGGGTCGCCCGGGTGGGCCTGCGCGACTATGTGCTGTTCGTCCTGTTCTTCCCGCCGCTGATATCCGGCCCCATCGTCCATTTCCGCGAATTGATGCCGCAATTCGCCAAGCTGGACGGCAAGCTGCATTGGGAGGACATCTCGGTCGGCGGCACCCTGTTCTTCTTCGGCCTGGCCAAGAAGATGCTGATCGCCGATCCGATCGCCATCCACATCGATCCGATCTGGAACGCCGCGGCCGCCGGGCGCCCGCCGACCCTGATCGAGGCCTGGGCGGGGGCGCTGGGCTATATGGTCCAGCTCTATTTCGACTTTTCCGGCTATTCGGACATGGCGATCGGCCTGGCCCGCCTGTTCGGCATCAAGCTGCCGCATAATTTCAACTCGCCGCTGCGCGCGATGAGCGTGATCGATTATTGGGCGCGCTGGCACGTCACCCTGACCCGTTTCCTGACCGCCTATCTCTATTCGCCGATGGCGCTGGCCCTGACGCGCGCGCGGCTGGCGCGGGGGAAACAGGCGATGGCGGGCCGCAAGACCCGGCGGACGACCTTCGCCGCGCTGGTTGCCTTTCCGACGATCACCACCATGTTCGTCTCCGGCGTCTGGCACGGCGCCGGCTATCAGTTCGTGGTGTTCGGCGTCCTGCACGGCCTGGCGCTGGTGGTGAACCATGCCTGGCGGACGTGGAAGCCCAAGCCGGTGAAGGGCCAGCCCGAACCGCGCTGGTGGCCCTTCCTGGCCTGGCTGCTCGCGATCGGCTTCGTCGTCCTCGTCGAGATCTTCTTCCGCGCCGACAGCGTGCCCACCGCGCTGCGCATGTTCGAAGGCATGTTCGGCGGACAGGGCATCGCCGTGCCGCAGGCGCTCCGGCATCTGGCCGCGCCGATGCTGGCGCCGATCGGCGTCACCGTCGGTTCGAGCGGCCAGGGCGCGCTCGACTTCCTGCAGATGATCGCCTGGATCCTCGCCGCCTGGGCGATCGCGCTGGCCATGCCCAACACGCACGAGATGCTGGTCGAGCATGAACCGGCGCTCGATTTCCAGCCGGTCGCCAACCGCCGCAAGATCGAGCTGCGCTGGGCACCGACCCGCGGCTGGGCCTTCATCGTCGCCGTCATCGCCCTGCTTAGCCTGATGTCGTTCGGGCAGGTCAGCGCCTTCCTCTACTGGCAATTCTGATGGCCGACCCAGCGCCCCCCACTCCGCCCCCCGCCCCCCCGGTGCCGAACCGGATGCGCCGCTATTGCGGATGGTGGCTTGCCGCCATTCTGGGTCTTGCGGTCACGGTCGCCGCGCTGACGCTGGCGGTCGATCCCTATGGGCTGTTCGGCACCCCGACGATGGACGGCGTGAACCGCTTCAAGCCCGCCACGGTCGAACGCGCCGACATGGCCAAATCCTACATGCTGCCGCGCGTCCGCCCCGCGACCTTGCTGCTCGGCACGTCCAAGGTCGAATGCGGGATCGACCCCGCCTCCCCCGCTCTGCCGCGCGCGAGCGGGCCGGTGTTCAACGGCGGGGTTCCCGGCACCGACATCCGCCATGCCTATTCGGTGCTGCGCGATGCCCAGCGCGTGGCCCCGCTCCGCCATGTCCTGCTGGTCGTCGAGATCACCGAACTGATGGCACCACCCAAGGCCGACGAGCGGAAGACGCCCGACCCGTTCCTGCCCGGCCCGCACAAGCGGGCCAAGGAGACGCTGGCGGCCCTGCTGTCGCGGGATGCCTTGCAGGACAGCGTCACCACCTTGCTGGCCCAGCATGGGGTCGCGTCGGGCCTCGACCATGATGGCCTGCTGGCCGACGATTTCTTCACGCGGGGCATCGCCCGCGAAGGCGCCGCCGCGCTGTTCGACCAGAAGCTGCCGACCGAGATCGCCGCGCTCGACCATATCGCCGAGCGGGTCAGGCGGAACCCGGCGGGCGGCACCGCCAGCCTCAGCTGGATTCGCGAGTTCATCGCCCTCAGCCGCGCGCATGGCATCACGCTCGACATCGCGATCGCGCCCGTCCACGCCGACCTGCTGCGCCTGATCGATCGCAAGGGCCTATCGCCCCGCATCGCCATCGCCAAACGGGCGCTGACCGAAACCGTGGAGCGCGAAGGCCAGGGCCGGGTCGCCCTGTGGGATTTCCTGCGTTTCGACCGCTATTCGACCGAAGCCCAGCGCGCGCCGGGCGACACGCGGCCGCTCGCCTGGTTCTGGGAACCCAATCATTTCCGGCGGCCACTGGGCGAAAAGATGTTGCAGACGATCTATCATGGCGGCACGGACTTCGGCCTTCGCCTGACCGGTGCGACTCTCGACGAAACGCTCGCGCGTGACGAGGAAGCCCGCCGGCGGGACGCGGCGGATGCCCGGGAAGAGAATGCGCGGCTCGATCGTCAGCTGGCCGCGCTGACGCCCCGGGCCGGCTGACGTCCCGGTTTCGTCCCTCAAAGCCGGTTCGAGTCATTCATGGAAAGCAAGTCCCCGGTCATCGTCCTTGTCCGTCCCCAGCTGGGCGAGAATATCGGCAAGGCGGCGCGCGCGATGCTCAATTTCGGGCTGACCGAACTGCGCCTCGTCGCCCCGCGCGACGGATGGCCCAATCCGCAGGCGGGCCCCGCCGCCTCGGGCGCCGACATCGTGCTGCAGCGCGCGCAGGTCTATGACAGCATCGCCGAGGCGACCGCCGACTGCTCCCATGTCTATGCCACCACCGTTCGCAAGCGCGGCGTCACCAAGCCGGTCGTCACGCCCGAGAAGGCCGCCGACATGATGCGCGCCGAGGCCGGCCGCTCGGCGATCCTGTTCGGGCCCGAGCGATCGGGCCTGGAGACCGAAGACGTCGCGATCGCACGGACGATCCTGACCGTGCCGATCAATCCCGAGTTCGGCAGCCTGAACCTCGCCCAGGCGGTGATCCTGGTCGCTTATGAGTGGTCGAAGGGAGAATCGCTGGTTTCTCCGACTTTCGTCGAACTCGATCCGCCCGCGCCGCAGGAGGAGCTGGAGGGTCTGATCGGCCATCTTGACCGGCTTCTCGACGAATCAGGCTATTATTTCCCGCCCGATCGGGCGCCGGCGAGCCGTCGCACGTTGCGCGGAGTGCTTACCAAGCCGAGTTGGAATGCTCAGGAGCTGCGGACCCTGAGAGGCGTTCTGAGCGCCCTGGACCGCCCTCGCCGACGATAAAATGGCGGCATTGCCTGATTTTAAGAGTCGTTATCCTAATTTGGTACAATGTAAACTCTCTGTAAACCGCAAAAATCTGCCGAATCTTGCACTTGCGAACATTATGTTGTATTGAACTGCCACTGCGTTTTGTAATCGGGGGCCGTGTTTCATGCGTATGAAGCTGTTCGCTCTGCTGACGGCTTGGCTGGGTTTTTCGTTTGGGGCTCCGCTCCAGGCGGCGAACCTCCTCGTCAATGGTGACTTCGAGTCGGTCACCATGACGAATGGCAACGCCCAGCACTCCACCATCTTCGGCACGTTCCAGACGAATCTGCCGACGCTGACGGGCTGGACGACCAGCGGCTATAACTTCGTCATGATGAACAACCCCACCTATCTGCAGAACAATGGTGGGCCGAAGACGCTGACCGGCGCCGACGACTTCTTCGATGGTGCCTACACCACCGCCAACCCGGCCAACACCCGGCTGCTGCTGTGGGGCCCTGACGGCTACGGCACCGCCTCGACGGCGAACGGCCTGACCAACAGCCCGACCGGTGGCAACTTCCTGGCCGCCGACGGCGCCTACTGGAACCGCCCGATCTCGCAGGTGGTCAACAATCTGGAGGTCGGCAAGACCTATCAGCTGACCTTCTGGTGGGCGGCGGCGCAGCAGTACAGCTTCAACGGTGCGACCACCGAGGGCTGGAAGGTCTGCTTCGGCACCTGCACCTACACTTTCCCGGCCAATGTCGCCGACGCCTATTCGACCTTCGACAACATCCCGAGCAGCCAGCTCGTGTCGACGGCGAACCGGTCCAATCCGAACCATGGCTTCCAGCCGTGGCAGTTCGAATATTACACCTTCACCGCCACCTCGAGCTCGATGACCCTGTCGCTGCTCGCTTATGGCACGCCGCTGGGCCAGCCGCCCTTCTCGCTGATCGACGGCGTGTCGCTGCAGGCGGTGCCCGAGCCGACGACCTGGGCGATGATGCTGATCGGCTTCGGCCTGGTGGGCAGCGCGATGCGTACCCGCAAGCGCAGCTTCGACGGCAAGCATGCGCTTGCCCGGCAGATCATCTGAGCTGACCGGATTTTTTCGCGACACCGCTGCAGTTGCGGTCGACAGGCCCTATATGGGATCGACCGGACGGCGGCGGAGCGCGAGACGGAAAATGTTTTCGGACATGATGTAATGGGACTGCTGGAGAGCGTGCCGGAGGGCCTGCGCCCACTGGTGATGACGGGGATCTCGATGATCCTCTGGCTGTTCCTGCTCACCGCGATCTTCGTGCCGCTCGAGCGCCTGTTCGCGCTCAACCGCCAGAGCGCGATCCGCCCGCAGCTGGGCCGCGACATCGGCTATTTCTTCATGACCGGGCTGATCCCCAGCTTCGTGCTGGCCTTTCCGCTGGGCACGATCGCGGCAACCTCGCGCGCCCTGCTGCCGCCCGGCTATTTCTTCTGGCTCACCACCCTGCCGGTCGTCGCGCAGATCGCGATCGCTTTCGTGATCGGCGAGTTGGGCTTCTACTGGGGCCACCGGATCATGCACCAGGTGCCCTGGCTATGGCGCTTCCACGCGACCCATCATGAGCCGGGCCGGATGGACTGGCTGGTCAACACCCGCGCCCACCCGATCGACATCATCTTCACCCGGATGTTCGGGCTGACCCTGGTCAACATCGCCGGAGTAGGCTCGCCCGGCTCGGGCACCGGCAGCCTGATCCCGGTGATCGTGCTGATCGTCGGCGTCTTCTGGGGCTTCCTGATCCATTCGAACCTGCGGCTGCGGCTGGGCTGGTTCGAGCATGTGCTGTCGAGCCCGCGCTTCCACCACTGGCATCATTCGCGGGACGACCATCCCAACCATAATTATGCGTCGATGCTGCCGATCTACGACCGGATCTTCGGCACGCTCCACCTGCCGAAGCGCGACTGGCCGGCGAGCTATGGCATTTCCGACGAGAATGATCCCGAACGGCTGATCGCCGCGCACTATGAGCAGCGGCCGGCCGAAGAGCCCCCGGTCAACGCCAAGGGCCCGGCCTGAGCTTATTCGGCGTCGCCGCTCCGCGCGTCGAACACGTCGAACTCATGGGCGATCGAGCCCTCGACCAGCATATCGTAGAGCCGGTAGGCGAGCTTCGGCGGAAAGCCGCGATCGTCCGCCACCTTCACCGCATGGGCGATCACCTCGGCCTTGCGCACCTCGTCGCGCACCGCGCCGCGGTCGGGCTTGATGCGGCCGGCGGCCTCGATATAGCGCATCCGCTCGCCCAGCAGGCTGACGATCAGCGTGTCGAGGCTGTCGATCGCGGCACGGACTTCGGCCATGGTGGTGCAATCGGCCGCGGGGACGATCTTGTTCTCGGTGGTATCGGTCATGCGCGCGGCCTTAGCCTAGCCGCGCGGGCTTGACTATCCGCCTCTTCGCGGCCATAGGCCCGCCTTCGCAATCGGCCCCACACCCCGGTGAAGTGGTGGCCCTGCCGGAACCCCCAAGGCTTTGGGAGGTATCGGCAGCGCGGAATACCGGGACCGATCCCGCCCCGCTTATAGCGATGGCGGGTAATGTTGTAGCGATTGAAGGAAGACATCATGTCGAAGCGCACCAGCGCCAAGTACAAGCTCGACCGCCGCATGGGCGAGAACATCTGGGGTCGCCCGAAGAGCCCGGTCAACAAGCGTGAATATGGCCCCGGCCAGCACGGTCAGCGCCGCAAGGGCAAGCTGTCGGACTACGGCATCCAGCTCAAGGCGAAGCAGAAGCTGAAGGGCTATTACGGCGACGTCACCGAGAAGCAGTTCAAGAAGAACTACACCGAAGCGTCGCGCATGAAGGGCGATACCTCGCAGAACCTGATCGGTCTGCTCGAGCGTCGCCTGGACGCGGTGGTCTATCGCGCCAAGTTCGCCCCGACCATCTTCGCCGCCCGCCAGCTGGTCAGCCATGGCCACATCCGCGTCAACGGCGTGAAGTGCAACATCGCCTCGCGTCAGGTGAAGCCGGGCGACGAGATCACCCTGGGTTCGAAGGCGCAGGAAATGGCGCTGGTGCTCGAGGCGCAGGGCCTCTCGGAGCGTGACGTTCCCGAGTATATCGCCCAGGACGGCGGCGCGAAGGTCACCTTCGTCCGCGTGCCGACCCTCGACGAAGTGCCCTATCCGGTGAAGATGGAGCCGAACCTGGTCGTCGAGTTCTACTCGCGCTGATCCAGGCGTTGGTGGACGGGCCCCGCCCGTCCGTCACGACATCAAGCTAAGGAAAGGACCGGAGCGGCGATGGCCGTTTCCGGTCCTTTCTCTTTTCGGTCGCGCGGGCTCCGCCCTCAGGCGCCGATCACATATCGGCTGCGCTGGCCGAGCACCCGGCGGACGGCGACCGACCCGCTCAGGCAGATCATCATCACGATGAAGATCTTGAGCGTCAGCCAGACGCTTTTCGCGACCAGCCCGCCGCCGAACAGCGCCACCGCCTCGGCGTCGGTGAACAACACCCTGAGCGCATGGATCGCATAGCCGTGCAGGAAATAGAGCGGCAGGGCGAACTCGGAGACCTTGTCGAGGACGTAATAGATCGTCTCGTTGAGGTTCACCGAATCGAAGAAATAGATGCAGAGCGAGGCGAAGGCGACCTTCTGCATCCACAGGAAATGCAGGTTCCAGTCATTATACTGGAGGTAGAAATACATCGGGAAGACGAAGATCGCGATATAGATGCCGACGCTCCAGCGCGACGGTCGCCGTTCCCTGAGGTAGATATTGCAGAAATACATGCCGAACAGGAAGGACGGCAGCACGAACAGCGCCTTCCCGAAGGGCGAATAGAGGCCGTAGAGGCTGTCGCGCCCCAGCACCGAGGCGGCGAAGCCGGTGATCGGGATCAGCAGGACATAGAGATTATAGCGGTCGACGAGGCGGAAGATGCCGGCCCCCAGGGTGAACATCACCGCGACCGGGATATACCAGAAATGCGCCATGTGCTTGCCGGTGGCGAGCAGGACCAGCGCCTGTTCGATCTTCGGCATTTCATAGACCCAGGGCCAGACATCGTCGCGATGCTGGACGAAGAGGATCGTGAAGATGATCGGCGCCGATATGATCAGATAGGGGATGATCAGCGCCTGGAGGCGCCGGCCGACATAGCGCCGGTAATTGAAGCGGCCGCTGGTATAGTTGAACAGGAAGCCGGCGAGGAACACCAGCAACACCGTGGAACTGCGGAAGAAAATCGGCAGCACATGTTCTTCGGCCGGGGTCCAGGGGATGCCCGGCCAGCAATGCGTGCCTATGATGAAGATCATCGCCACCGCGCGGGCCATTTGCACCGAGCGCAGGAAATCCCGCTTGCCTTCGATGGGAGGAGCCTCGTTCGCGGAAACCGGATTATCTAGCGCCGCCATCAACACGCCCCCTACCCTTGGCGCGCCCGACGCCCCCGCCGGTTACCCACCAACGGATTCCGTAACGAATTCACATCGATCGGGAAAGCCTCGGTGAGCCACTCCACCGTGCAATACTGAACATCGGGGCCGATGTCCCTAACCGGAAGCAGGCCGGGTCCGAAATTGAACCAAATCATTTGCCCATCGTTCGCACGACATCGGTACCATGCGCAGGCGGGTTCAGGCCATCGCCTCCAACGAGAAAAGGATGACCCGGCGGTTTTTACCTTTTACGAAAGGATAAGCAATTAGGGTCGACATGCCCCGTTCCGAGCAGACCTGCGCAACGCCGCCCTATGTGCATGGAGAGATGAGTTGCTGACCAGTGAAGAGTTCACATGGTACGCGATCGAGCTGCTCGGCGGCATCTTCATCGTGCTCGCCCTGGTGGCCTATGGCTTCAGCCGCTGGGAGAAGAAGAAGCGCCGGCGCGGCTTCCGCAGCATGAAATCCCCGGCGCAGCGCGCCCGCGATCGAGATCGCAACCGCGAGACCCCGCCTTCCCGACGGAGCCGCAGCGGCTTCAAGCGCTGAAGCTCTTCAGCCGCGATCAATCCCGCGGCGGCGCATAAGCGTGCATGATGGCGTCGACCGCCATTTCCGCATCCGCCTCGATCATCTCTGGTGTCGCCTCGTCGATCCGGCCCAGCAGCAGCTGGTTGTGGCAGCCCGACATGCAGATCGTCGTCAGCAGCTTGGCCGCCTGGACGGGATCGGCGCGGCGCAACAGCCCGCGCTCCATCGCCGACTCGATGAAGGTGCCGAGCAGCCGCTGGGTGGTGCGCGGCCCGCGCTCGTAGAAGATCGCGCCCATTTCGGGGAAGCGGCCCGCCTGGGCATGGACGAGGCGGTGGAGCGCGATCGCTTCGGGCCGCGTCACCTTTTCCAGGAAGCGCAGGCAGAAGCGGCGAAAGGTCTGTTCGGGGTCGGCGCCGGGATCGAGCAGCGGCACGAGCTGCTGGCGGAAGATCGTGGTCGCCTGATCGAGCACCGCCGCGAACAGCTCGGCCTTCGATGGGAAATAGCTCCACAGCGTCGCCTTCGACCCGCCGACCGTAGCGGCAATCGCCGACATGCTGGTATCGGCATAGCCATGTTCGAGGAAGGTGGCATAGGCCACCGCCAGAATCGCCTCGCGACGATCGTTCCGGCGAGCCTCTCGGCGGCTGAGCGCCGGCTTTTCCTGGGCCAGTTCCATAACTGTACTATATGGTACAGATTTTCGTTGACAAGGGGGCGGGCGCGGCGCAGATCGAAAAAACAATACCCTTCGGTACGGTTTTTCCATGGCATCGAGTCGACTTCCCCTGCTCCGCTGCACCGCTCTGCTCGCGCTCGTCAGCGGGCTTTCGGCCTGCGCGACCGCGCCCGATCTGGGCCAGCGCCCCGAAATGCGCGCGCCTGACAGCATCGCCTCGGCGCAGAGCCTGGCCGCCACCGAAGCCGCCAACTGGCCGGCCGACGGCTGGTGGCGCGGCTATGGCGACCCGCAGCTCGACCAGCTGATCGACGAGGCGCTGAAGGGTTCGCCCGATGCCGCCGCCGCCGCGGCGCGCTTCCGCCGGGCGACCGGGCTGGCGCAGGCAGCCGGTGCGCCGCTGCTGCCCTCGCTGGATGCCAATGGCACGGTGGGGCTGAACAAGCAGAGCTACAATATGGGCTTCCCCAAAGAGTTCGTGCCCAAGGGCTGGCAGGACAATGGCCAGGCCTCGCTGCAATTCTCCTGGGACCTCGACCTTTGGGGCCGCAACCGCGCCGCGCTGGCCGCCGCCACCTCCGAGGCCGAGGCCGCGCGGATCGAGCAGCAGCAGGCCGCGCTGATGATCACCACCGCGATCGCCGCCGCCTATGCCGATCTCGCCCGCTATCATGACGAGCGCGACGTGGCCGCCGCCGCGGTGGAGCTGCGCAGCACCACCCAGAAGCTGGTCAACGACCGGGTCGTCAACGGGCTCGACACCCGCGCCGAGCTGAAGCAGGCCGATGCCGCCGTCCCGCTCGCCCGCGCCGACCTGGCCGCCGCCGACGAGGCGATCGCGCTGACCCGCAACCAGATCGCGGCGCTGCTCGGCGCCGGGCCCGATCGCGGCCTGGCCATCGCCCGCCCCCGCCTGGGCGCGCTGCAGCAGCCCGCTTTGCCCGCCCAGGTGACGACCGAACTGGTCGGCCGCCGCCCCGACATCGCCGCCGCCCGCGCCCGCACCCTGGCCGCCGCGAGCCGGGTGAAAGTGGCGCGCGCCGATTTCTATCCGGCGATCCGGCTGGGGGCGCTGATCGGCGTCCAGTCGCTGGGGCTCAGCTCGCTGGTCGAGAAGGACTCGCTGATGGGCAATGTCGGCCCGGCGGTCAGCCTGCCGCTGTTCCGCGGCGGTGCGCTGAGCGGCCAGCTGCGCGGCGCGCGCGGCACCTATGACGAGGCCGTCGCCAATTACGACAAGACCGTGCTCAACGCCTATCGCGAGGTCGCCGACGCGGTGACCAGCCGACGCGCGGTGGCCGAGCGCGTCATCCAGCTGCGCGAGGCGCTGGCCGCATCCGAGGAAGCCTATGCGATCGCGCGCAAGCGCTATGAGGGCGGGCTTTCGACCTTTCTGAACGTCCTGTCCGCCGAAGACAGCCTGCTGCAGGCGCGCCGCGCCGTGGCCGATGTCGACGCCCGCAAATTCGCCATCGACGTCGCGCTGGTCCGCGCGCTCGGCGGCGGCTTCACCACGACAAACACCGCCAGTGCCAAGGATTCGCCCAATGGCTGACGCCGACCCCGCCCCCGCCAGCGCCGACAGCAGCCGGGCCGACGCCGAAGCCGCCGCGCAGAAGGAAGAGCGGCAGCAGAAGCGCAAGACCTGGATGACCCGCCTGGCGCTGGTCGTCGGCGTCGTCGCGCTGATCTATGGCATCTGGTATCTGCTGATCGGGCGCAACTATGTCAGCACCGACAATGCCTATGTGAACGCGGAGGTCGCCCAGGTGACCCCGCTGATCAACGGGCAGGTGATCGAAATCCGGGTGAGCGATACCCAGGCGGTGAAGAAGGGTGACCTGCTGGTCCGCCTCGACGACGCCAACGCCAAGATCGAGGTCGCGCAGGCCGAGGCCGAGCTGGCCCGCGCCCGCCGCATGTTCCGCCAGACCTCCGCCACCAGCAACGCGCTGGAAGCCCAAGTCGCCGCCCGCCGCGCCGACATCACCCGCGCCGAGGCCGATTTCGAACAGGCCCGCATCGACCTGCAGCGCCGACTGGCGCTCCAGCCGTCGGGCGCGGTGTCGGGCGAGGAGCTGACCACCGCGCGCAAGGCCTTTGCCGCCGCGCAGGCGGGGCTTGCCCAGGCGCGCTCGAACCAGGGCGCCGCCGCCGGCCAGCTGGCCGCGAACGACGCGATCATCCAGGGTTCGACCGTAGAGACCGATCCGGCGGTGCTCGCCGCCAAGGCGAAGCTCGACGACGCGAAGCTGGAGCTGAGCCGCACCGTGATCCGCGCGCCGATCGACGGCGTCGTCACCCGCCGCCAGGCGCAGGTGGGCCAGCGCATCGCCGCCGGCAGCGCGGTGATGATGATCGTCCCCGTGGCGCAGGTCTATGTCGACGCCAATTTCAAGGAGCGCCAGCTCCGCCGTGTCCGCCCCGGCCAGCCGGTGGAGCTGACCGCCGATCTCTATGGCGGCGACGTGGTCTATCACGGCAAGGTCGTCGGCTTCTCGGGCGGCACCGGCGCGGCCTTCGCGCTGATCCCGGCGCAGAACGCCACCGGCAACTGGATCAAGGTGGTCCAGCGCGTCCCCGTCCGCATCGCGCTCGACCCCAAGGAGCTCGCCGAGCATCCGTTGCGGGTGGGCCTGTCGATGGAAGCCGAAGTCGACGTGACCGACCGCTGAGGTCGACCATGGCACAACAGAACCCCTGGGACATGCTCACCAGCCGCCAGCGCGCGCTGGCCGGGATCGCGCTTGGCGTCGCGAACCTGATGGTGGTGCTCGACCTGACGATCGCCAACGTCTCCGTCCCGCACATCTCCGGCAATCTCGGCATCTCGCCGACGCAGGGGACGTGGGTGATCACCTCCTACGCGGTGGCCGAGGCGATCTGCGTGCCGCTGACCGGCTGGCTCGCCCAGCGCTTCGGCGCGGTGAAGACCTTCATCTGGTGCGCCACCGGCTTCGGCCTGTTCTCGATCCTGTGCGGCCTGTCGGTGACGCTCGGCATGCTCGTCGCCTGCCGCATCGGCCAGGGGCTGTGCGGCGGCCCGATCATCCCGCTCACCCAGACGCTGATGCTGCGCATCTACCCGCCCGAGAAACGCGCGCAGGCGATGGGGCTATGGGCGATGACATCGCTGATCGGGCCGGTGCTGGGCCCGATCCTGGGCGGCACGATCACCGACAACTGGTCGTGGCACTGGATCTTCTTCATCAACATCCCGGTCGCGGCCTTCTGCACGCTCGTCGCCATCTCGGTGCTGCGCACGATCGAGACGCCGACGATCCAGGTGCCGATCGACAAGGTAGGGCTGGTGCTGATGGTGGTGTGGATCAGCGCGCTCCAGATCATGCTCGACATCGGCCGCGAGCATGACTGGTTCGCCGACACCACCGTGGTGGCGCTCGCGATCGTCGCCGTCGTCGGCCTGATCGCCTTCGTGATCTGGGAGCTGACCGAGGAGCACCCGATCGTTGACCTGCGCATCTTCCGGCATCGCGGCTTCACCATCGGCGCGCTGACCTTCGCGCTGGGCTTCTCCACCTATTTCGCGGGCATCGTCGTGATCCCGCAATGGATGCAGCTGTCGCTGGGCTACACCGCCACCCAGGCCGGCCTGGCCACCGCCTTCACCGCGATGGCGGGCCTGCTGGTGGCGCGCTTCCCGCCCAAGATGGTGCAGAAGCACGACGCCCGGCTGCTGCTGTCGCTGGGCCTGTTCTGGGTCGGCAGCGCCACCTTCCTGCGCACCGACTGGACGAGCGGCACCGATTTCTTCCGGCTGGCCCTGCCGCAGGCGATCATGGGTCTCGGCATGCCCTTCTTCTTCGTCACCGCGACGACGATGTCGCTGAGCGCGGTGCCGCCGAAGGAGCTGCCGGGCGCGGCGGGCCTGCAGAACTTCATGCGCATCATCGGCCTGGCGGCGGCGACCTCGTTCGTCATCACCTATTGGAACGATCAGGCGCGGGTCGCGGGCAGCGAACTGGCGGGCAAGCTCAACCCCAGCATGACCACCGACACCCTGGCCGCCAGCGGCTTCTCGGTCGAGCAGAGCCGGGTGCTGATCGCCCAGCTCGTCGAGCGCGAGGCGCTGACCCTGGCGACCGACAAGGTGTTCCTGATCGCCGGCCTGATGACCTGGGCGATCGCCGCCTTCGTCTGGCTGTCGCCGAAACCCAAGAAGGGCGTCGGCCCAATGGGCGGGCATTGACCTTCTAAAATCCTCCCTATCGCACAGCGATGGGGAGGGGGACCGCTCGCGAAGCGAGTGGTGGAGGGGTCTGCGACGCTTTCCAGATTCAGCTAGCCAGATGGCGTCGAAAACCCCTCCACCACGCCTTCGGCGTGGTCCCCCTCCCCGCCCTTCGGGCAGGGAGGAACTGGAGGGCTCGCTTGACACACCCTCCCGGTCTGTCTCTACGCAAGCCATGGATAATAGCCCCTTCTTCGAGCCATTTTCGCTGCGCTCGCTGCATCTCCCCAACCGGATCGTGATGGCGCCGATGACGCGCTGCTTCAGCCCCGGCGGCGTGCCCGGCGACAGGGTCGCTCCCTATTATCGGCGCCGCGCCGAGGCGGGCGTGGGGCTGATCATCACCGAGGGGACGGTGATCGACCATCCCGCCGCGCTCGGCGACAGCGGGGTCGACGGGCTCGACGTCCCCAACCTCCACGATGCCGCAGCCCTCGCCGCGTGGAAACATGTGGTCGACGAGGTCCATGCGGCGGGCGGCCATATCTTCCCGCAGCTCTGGCACCAGGGCAGCATGCGTCGCGCGGGAAGCGGCCCCTTTCCCGATGCCCCCTCCTGCCGGCCCTCTGGCCTATGGGGTCCGCTCGACCGGCTGAGCATGGTGAGCGACGCCTTCAAAGCGATCTCGGCCCCCGAGACCGCGCCGATGACCGAGGAGGAGATCGCCGACGTGGTCGCGGCCTATGCCCGCAGCGCGCGCAACGCGATGGCGGTGGGGTTCGACGGCATCGCGATCCACGGCGCGCATGGCTATCTGCCCGACGTCTTCCTGTGGGAGGAGACCAATCGCCGCACCGACCGCTGGGGCGGCAGCCGCGGCGCCCGCGCGACCTTTGCCGCCGAGCTGGTGAAGGCGATCCGCGCCGAGATCGGCGCCGAGCCGGCGATCGTCTTCCGCTTCTCGCAATGGAAGCAGCAGGACGTGAAGGCGAAGCTCGCGCATGATCCGGACGAGCTGGCCGAGGTGCTGGGGCCGATGGCCGATGCCGGGGTCGACATCTTCGACGGCAGCCAGCGCTATGTGGAGCGGCCCGAATTCGACGGCTCGCCGCTGAACCTGGCGGGCTGGGCAAAGCGGGTGACGGGCAAGCCGTCGATGACGGTGGGCACGATTGGGACGCGGCCGGGTGAGGTGCGTGGCGGGGTGGCAACGAAGCCTGCCGATGAAACGGTGCTGCCCTGGGTCGCCGAGGGGCTGGCGCGCGGGGATTTCGATCTGGTCGGGGTCGGCCGGGCGCAGCTGGTGGATGCGGGGTGGATCGGGAAGCTGAAGGCCGGGGAGAGGTTCGAGCCCTGGGTGGAGAGCGCGCGGGAGACGCTGGTCTAATGCCCAATTCCTCCCCTGCAAAAGCAGGGGAGGAATGAGATCACAACATGCTCACCAGATGACCGCCATCCACGGGGATCGTCGTCCCCGTCATGTGTACGCTCGCGTCGGAGGCGAGCAGCAGCAGCGGGCCGTTGAGATTGTCGAGCTCGCCGAGCCGCTTGGCGGGGATGCGCGCGATCATCGCCTTGCCCTGCTCGGTGCCCCAGAAATCCTCGTTGATATCGGTGCTGTAATAGCCGGGCGCGAGCGCGTTCACGCGGATGCCATAGCGCGCCCATTCGAGGCCCAGCGCCTCGGTGAGGTGGATCAGCCCCGCCTTCGACGCGGCATAAGGCGCGAGCTGCCCGGCCGGTCGGAGGCCGACGATCGAGGCGATGTTGATGATGCTGCCGGGCCGCTCGTCCGCCACCATCGCCTTCGCCACCTCGCGCGCGACCAGGAAGGCGCCGCGCAGGTTGACGTCGAGCACCTCGTCCCAATCGGCGGCGCTCACCTTCAGCGCGGGCTTGATCCCCGACACGCCCGAATTGTTCACCAGCACGTCGATCCCACCGAACTTGGCCTCGATATCGCCGACCGCGTCGATCACCGACTGTTCGTCGCGCACGTCCATCACGACCGGAAAGGCATCGCCGCCGCCGGCGCGGATTTCGTCGGCCAGCTCGGCCAGCGCGCCCTCGCGCCGGGCCGCCAGCGCCACCCGCGCGCCCTGCCCCGCCAGCACCAGCGCGAAGTGGCGGCCGAGACCGCTCGACGCGCCGGTGACCAATGCGGTCTTGTCCCTCAGGTCGACGTTCACGGCCCTCTCCCTCTCTCTTTGCTGGCGGGCGGGATAGCATAGGAATGTCCGCCCGCAACAAATTCGATCATTTGTACCACTCTTCGGCACGGCCGATGACATCAAGAGCCCCGCCCGCGATTGCGCTAGACTGCGGGCAAGGCAGCGGGAGAGGAAGACCGTGCACAAGATGTCCGCGACAGGCGCCCGGCTGATCGAGCGCGCGCGCTCCGTCGCCCCGATCATCGAGGCGGAGGCCGACAGGGTCGAGGCCGAGACGCGGATCACCCCGCGCATCCATGACGCGCTGGTCGAGCAGGAACTCTACTGGATCGGGCTGCCGCGCGAGTTGGGCGGCAGCGAGGCCGACATCGTCACTTGCATGGAGGTGGTCGAGGAGATCGCCCGCGCCGACGGCTCCACCGGCTGGTCCTATTTCGTCAATCTCGTCACCACCTGCGGCGTCGTCCCCTTCATGACCGAAGAGGCGATCGCGCTGCTGTTCGCCGATGGCAAGCGCCCGATCATGGCGGGCCAGCTGGTGCCGCCCCCCAACGCCCGCTCGCGCCGGGTGGAGGGCGGCTATGTCTGCTCGGGGCTCCACAGCTTTGCCAGCGGATCGGCGACGGCCGACTGGATCAGCTCGGCCCAGTTCCTTCATGAGGACGGCCAGCCCGTGCTGAAGCCCGACGGCAGCCCGGTGATGACGATCACCCTGATGCCGAAAGCCGACGTCGAGTTTCGCGGCAATTGGGACGTGATGGGTATGGTCGGCACCGCGAGCTACGACTATGCGATCGAGGAACGCTTCGTACCCGACGCGCTGATGGTGGAGGGCATCCTCCTCAACCCCGATTCCGGCCAGCATGCCAGGCGCGGCCAGCCGATGCTGCGGATGGGATCGCTGATCGGCGGGGTCGCGGGGCACAGCGCCTGCGTCCTCGGCATCATGAAGCGCGCGATCGAGGAACTGGTGAAGCTGGTCCGCGCCAAGACGCGGCCGGGCTATGCCGGCAAGATCGCCGACGACCCGGTGTTCCTGCACCAGTTCGCCACGATCGACGCCGACTATCAGGCGATCCGCGGCCAGGTGCTGGAGACCTTCCGCGCGATCGAGGCGCGGGTGCGCGCCGGCGAGCCGGTGAACGCCGGCGACTTCGCCGCCGCGCGCCAGATCGCCACCTGGTCCCACGTCCGCGCGGGCGAGATCGTCAACCTCGCCTTCCGCTGGGCGGGGACGACGCCGGTGCGCAACCCCAATGCGCTGGGCCGCTGTGCGCGCGACATGCTGGTCGCCAACGCGCATCTGCTGTTCGACCCCAGGACGATGACCGATGCGGGGCCGGTGTTGCTGGAGAAGTGGGCAAGATAATCGTCGCTCCGGCGGAGGCCGGAGCCGCCACGTCATGGAGACCAGCTAGCCGCAAGAGCCCGTGGCGGCCCCGGCCTCCGCCGGGGCGACGGGGAGAGCGGCATGACAGGGCTTGCCCCCCGCAATGATCGACACAACGCCTGTCGCATCCCCCGCCATTGATCGCCGCCGCCATCGATGGGATGTCCATCCGAACGACAGCAGAACAGAGGATGCCTTCCGCTCATGGCCGTGCCCGCGCCGTTGATGGCCGATGTCGATTTCATGCTCGACTATGTGCCCGACTTCCACGAGCGGCTGGTGGAGCTGCGCAAGCAAGGGCCGATCGTCCCGGTCAAATGCTTCGGCGAGCCGGGCTGGATGCTGCTCGACTTCGCCGATGTCGACTTCGCCTTCCGCGACAAGCGCTTCTTCGACGTGACCCGCTATAATGTGGAGGTGGCCGAGCAATATATCGGCCGCGCGCTGCTGGCGATGAAGGGGGACGAGCACAAGCTCAACCGCGGGCTGATGGACCCCAGCTTCCGGCCGGTGAAGGTCCGCTCCTATGTCGAGGCGATCATCGAGCCGACCGTCAACGAGCTGCTCGACCGGATCGAGGGCCAGGACGAGGTCGAGCTGAAGGAGGCCTTCTGCAAGCCCTTCCCCTTCACCGTGATCACCAAGCTGCTCGGCATCCCGGTGTCGGAAGAGGCGCGGCTCATCAAGCTGGCCGGCGACATGCTGAGCTACATGTTCACCCCCGAGGTCGCGGTGGCCGCGAACGACGAGTTCGTCGCCTATATCCGGCCGATCATCGAGGAGCGGCGCCGCAACCCCAAGGACGACCTGATCAGCCAGATCGTCTCGATGGAGGTGGACGGCGAGAAGCTCGACGAAGACCCGATCCTCGCCTTCCTGCGCACCCTCTATCCGGCGGGCGGGCACAGTACCTCGCTCAACACCGGCAGCGCGGTCTATTGCGTGCTCGCCAACCCCGAGGCGCGCGCGATGGCGATGGCGGGCGAGAAGGAGCGGATGGCGGTGGTACAGGAGGCGCTGCGCTGGGAACCCGCGCTCGGCATCATCCCCCGGCTGATGGGCGAGGAGACCGAGCTGCACGGCATCCGCATCGCCCGCGACGACGCCACCTATCTGGCGGTGACCAGCGCCAACAACGACCCCAGCATCTTCCCCGACCCGCGCCGCTTCGACCCGAATCGCGGTAACCTCCAGAGCCTGATCACCTTCGGCCGCCACGAGCATATGTGCCTGGGCCGCCACCTCGCGATGCGCGAGATCGAGGTGGCGCTGCGGGTATTGCTCGAACGCTTCCCGAAGATGGAGCTGATCCCCGACCGCGCGGTGACGTTCAGCGGGACCTTGTTCCGGACCTGCGAGGAGATGTGGGTACGGCCTTATGGGCGCTGACGAGCAAGGCGAAGCGTCATCCCAGCGAAAGCTGGGATCTCACTGCCTTTGCCGGCGTCGTCGCCCGCGGCACGGAGAAAAGCGAGATCCCAGCTTTCGCTGGGATGACGTCCGCCCAAGAATCAGAAAGCCGGAGCCACCGTCACCCGCAACCCATCCAGCGCGTCACTGAGCCGCACCTGGCAGGACAGGCGGCTTTCGGGCTTGGGGTTGTTGGCCATGTCCAGGGTCATCGCCTCGACATCGTCGGGCTCGCCGACCAACTCGCGCCAGCTTTCGTCGATATAGACATGGCAGGTCGCGCAGGCGCAGGCGCCGCCGCAGTCGGCGGTGATGCCCTCGACGCCGGCGCCGCGGCCCACTTCCATCAGCGACTGATCGACATTCACGTCATTGACGACACGCTCGGTGCCGTCGGCCTCGACGAAGGTCACGCTGATATTGGCCATCCTGTCCATTCCATCTTCGGGTTTTGGGGAGGCACAGCATCTTCGCGCCGGCTTGGGAAGGGTGCAACGTTCGTTGCAGCGGATCGGCCGATCCGATCGCACGCCCTCTCCGTCCCGGCCGCCCCCGCAGCGCTCCCCGCAAAAGCGGCCGAGCTATAGCAGCGGGGGCAAGCCGGTCCATGATCGCGCGTGACGCGACTTTTGACGGATGAGGTAAAGCCGGGAGCTTTCCACCCGTCATCCCGGCGAAAGCCGGGATCCCACTGCCTTGACCGCGCTTTTCGCAAGCGGGACGGAAGAAGAAGCGGGATCCCGGATCAAGTCCGGGATGACGGTGTCTCCTGGGGTCAGTCTCCCGCCACCTCGTCGACCTTCGTCACGATCGGGTCGTCGAGGCCATGTTCCAGCGCGTCCTCGACCTTCTCCAGCCAGACGAACTCGAGCTTCTCGCGCGCATTGACGGGGATGTCGTCATAATCCCGCTTGTTGCGCGCGGGCAGCATCACCCGCTTGATGCCCGCGCCCGCGGCGGCGACCACCTTCTCCTTGATCCCGCCGACCGGCAGGACGAGGCCGCGCAGCGAGATTTCGCCCGTCATCGCGGTGTCGCTGCGCACGGTGCGGCCGGTGAGCAGTGAGGTGAGCGCCAGAAACATCGCCACACCCGCGCTCGGCCCATCCTTGGGGGTCGCGCCCGCCGGGACGTGGACGTGGATGTCGCTCTTCTCCAGGGTCTCGGCATCGACGCCCAGGCTGTCGGCGCGGCTCTTCACCAGGCTGAGCGCAGCCTGCACGCTCTCCTTCATCACGTCGCCGAGCTGGCCGGTGAGGATCAGCCGCCCGTTGCCGGCCATCTTGGTCGCCTCGATGAACAGGATGTCGCCGCCCACCGGGGTCCAGGCGAGCCCGGTCGACACGCCCGGCACGCTGGTGCGCTGCGCTACCTCATTCTCGAAGATGCGGCCGCCGAGCACCTCGGTGACGTCCTCCTCGCCGATGTCGACATGGGTCTCCTCGCCCGCCGCGATCTTCACGGCGGCATGGCGAATCACCTTGCCGATCTCGCGCTCCAGATTCCGGACGCCGGCCTCGCGCGTGTAGTAGCTGATGATCGACTGGAGCGACGGCTGGTCGATCTCGACCTGGCCTTCGGTCACGCCATTGGCCTCCAGCTGGCGCCGGACCAGATAGCGCTCGGCGATGTGCAGCTTCTCCTCCTCCGTATAGCCGGGCAGCGAGATCACCTCCATGCGGTCGCGCAGCGGCCCCGGGATGGTGTCGAGCATGTTGGCGGTGGCGATGAACACCACGCGGCTGAGATCGAAGGGCACGCCCAGATAATTGTCGCGGAACGTGCCGTTCTGCTCGGGGTCGAGCACCTCGAGCATCGCCGCCGAGGGATCGCCCTGGACGCCACGGCCCAGCTTGTCGATCTCGTCGAGCATCATCACGCAGTCCCGGCTGCCCGCCTTGCGGATCGCCTGGATGATGTTGCCCGGCAGCGCGCCGATATAGGTGCGCCGGTGGCCGCGGATCTCGGCCTCGTCATGGACGCCGCCCAGGCTGACGCGCACGAACTCGCGGCCCATCGCCTTGGCGATCGACTGGCCGAGCGAGGTCTTGCCCACGCCGGGAGGGCCAGCGAAGCACAGGATCGGCGCCTTGCCCTCGGGCGCGAGCTTGCGCACCGCGAGATACTCCACGATCCGCTTCTTGATCTTCTCCAGCCCATAATGATCGGCGTCGAGCTGCGCGCGCGCCTCGGCGATGTCGATCGGCTTCGCCTCGGGCAGCTTCCACGGCAGCTCGACCAGCCAGTCGAGATAGGTGCGGATGATGCCCTGTTCGGCGGCGCCCTCGGGCATCTTCTCGTAGCGGCGCAGCTCCTTGGTCGCCGCCTTCTCGACATCCTCGGGCATGCCCGCCTTGGCGATCGCCTCGCGCAGCTCGGCGACCTCGGCCGAATTGCCTTCGTCCTCGCCCAGCTGGCGCTGGATCTCGGCCATCTGTTCGCGCAGCAGATGCTCGCGCTGGCGGGTGCCGATCTTCTCCTTCACGCCCTTGCCGATCTCGGCCGACAGGCGCAGCACCTCCAGCCGCTGGGCGAGCAGTGCGATCACCTTGTCGAGCCGCGGCTGCAGCGCCACGGTTTCGAGGATGCCCTGCTTCTCGGCGGTGGGGACGTCGAGATAGGCCGCCGTCATGTCGGCCAACGAGCCCGGCGAGGCGATGGTGCGGATCGCCTCCGCCAGCCCCTGCGGAGCCTGCGGCAGCAGCTCGACCGTCTCCAGCGCCTGGGTCTTCAGGTTCAGGAAGCGCGCCTCGATCTCGGCGCCGCTCGCCTCGGGCTCGGCGACCCGCTCGATGCGGGCGACCAGGAAGGGCCAGCCGCTCAGATATTCGAGCACGCGGAAGCGCGCCTCGCCCTGGACGATCAGATGATGGCTCTCATCGGGCGCGGTGACGTAGCGCAGGACGTTGGCGACGGTGCCCATGCGGTGCATGTCGACCGGGCCCGGCTCCTGCGTATCGCCGTCGCGCTGCGCCAGGATGCCGACCGGCCGGCTCAGCCGCATCGCCGCCTGCGCGGCGTTGACCGACACCGGGCGGCCGATGCTGAGCGGCATCACCACATCGGGGAACAGCACGAAGTCGCGCACCGGCACGATGATGATCGCATCCTCGGGCAGTTCGGGCAGCACCGGCTGCGCCTCGCCGCCCTGCGGCTGCGAAGCGGGATTGGGGGTCGTCGCGCTTTCCAGCACGCGGACGTCGGGAGTCGTTTCGTTGATCATCTTTGCCCTCCCACCTTGTGGAGCGTCACCAGCAGGCAGCCCTGCGCTTCGGAGCGGCGGACGCCGTCATAGCGGCCCGCCGGCAGTGCAAGTCGCCGCTCGAAGCGGCCCTGCGGCAATTCCAGCCGGTGAATCCTGGCGTGCTGCAGCTCGGGCGGCAGCACGCGAAACCCGCGGACGATGAGCACGCCATCCTCGATGAACGCCTCGGTCCGCTCGGCATCGACGCCCGGCAGGGCGACGAGCACGCGCAGCTCGGTGGCGGTTTCGAGCATGTCGACGGGCGGCTCCCAGACGGGCGCGCCTTGGCCCCCGCGCATCGGCGCGAAGGCCTGCTGCTGCAGGCGCTGGACCTTGTCGATCAGGTCGACGGCTTCGGCCCACATCCAGTCCCGCGATCGAGATGTCATGCGTGTTCCTCTCTCGGCGGCCCCTGAGGAATGTGCCCCGATGGCTCGGGCCGCCATGCCTGTTAATAAGGAAATGGCCGGGGCGGTTTTCAAGATGCCGCCGCTCCAACCCCTTACGCAGGCAGAACGTTCCTTGCCCCGCGAAGCCGTATCGGAAGCCCCGCCCCGCCCGCCGCGCATCCGGAAAAAGCGGCTCGGCATAGTCTTCGGACGCGCATCCGGGGCGCGGCCTCCCTATCTTCCATCTGTACAGTCCGGGTAGGCAAGGCGTTGGAGTTTGGGATGGGCGATATGATCGTCGAGACGAGCGCGGGCAGGATCGGCGGGATCGTCGAGGGTGGCGTGCGCCGCTTCTATGGCGTGCCCTATGCCGCCGCCCCAACGGGCGAGCGCCGCTTCCTGGCGCCGCAGCCGCCGGAGCCCTGGGCCGGCGTGCGCGAGGCGATCGATCCCGGCCCCAATGCCCCGCACCGCACCAAGCCCTTCCCCGGCCTCGATGTCACCCCGCTGATCGGCCATGGCTGGGTGAAGGGCGACAATTACCTCACCGCCAATATCCTGACCCCCGATGACGGCCTGGCGGGCCGGCCGGTGATGGTGTGGATCCATGGCGGCGGCTTCGTGATCGGCAGCAAGGATTGCCCGGTCAACGACATGAGCGGCTTCGCGCGCGACGGCATCGTCTGCATCGCGATCAACTATCGGCTGGGCATCGATGGCTTCCTGCCGATCCCCGGCGTGCCCACCAACCTCGGCCTGCGCGACATGATCGCGGCGCTGCGCTGGGTGAAGGTCAACGCCGCGGCGTTCGGCGGCGATCCCACCAATGTGACGGTGTTCGGGGAATCGGCGGGCGCGATGGCGATCGCCGACCTCGTCGCCTCGCCGCTGGCCAAGGGACTGTTCCGCCGCGCGATCATCCAGAGCGGCCACGCCGCGATGACCCGCGAGATCGGGGTGATGCAGCGGCTGGTGAAGAAGCTGGCGAAGATGCTGCGGATCAGCCCCGACAAAGCGGGCTTTTCCAGCGTGTCGGCGGGCGAAGCGCTGGACGCGGTCGAGAAGGTCTCGCAGCCGCGGGCGCGGATCGACCTGCGCGACGCGAAGGGCCATGAGCCGGTGTTCGGGATCAGCCGCTTCGTCCCCGTCCATGGCGACGATGTGCTGCCGCTCCAGCCGCTGGAGGCGCTGCGCCAGGGCGCGGGCGCCGATGTCGACGTGCTGATCGGCACCAACAGCGAGGAGATGAACCTCTACCTCGTCCCCACCGGGGTGCGCGACAAGGTGGGCGGGCTGCTCGCCACCTTCGCGCTGAGCCGGGCCCAGCCGCACGCGCGCAAGGTACTCAAGGCCTATGGCCTGGGCACCGGCAAGAAGCCCGGTCAGGCGCTGACCGACGCGATGAACGACCTGGTGTTCCGCTGGCCCGCGCGCCGCTTCGCCGAGGAGCATCGCGGCCGCACCCATATTTATCAGTTCGACTGGCGCTCCCCCGCCTTTGGCGGCGAACTGGGCGCCTGCCATGGGCTGGAACTGCCCTTCGTGTTCGACACGCTCGCCACTGCCACCGGCCCCGAAGGGCTGTGCGGTATGGCGCCGCCGCAGGACCTGGCCGATCGCGCGCACAAGATCTGGGTGGATTTCGCGCGCGACGGCAGCCTGCCCTGGCAGCCCTTCGACCGCGACAGCCGCTGCGTCTATTCGCTGACCGAGGGCAAGGCGCGGCGCGAGGAACCGATGGCGGCCGCCCCCTTCCTGCCCTGAGGCCGGACAAAACTTAGCCACTTGGGAAAGTTTCTCTTGACCGGCGCCCGCGCGTCGATCAATAGTTATCCATATGGCTAAGTTTTCAACCGATCTCGACCGCGCCTTCGCTGCCCTCGCCGATCCCACGCGGCGGGCGATCGTCAGCCGGTTGTGCGAGGGGCCGACATCGGTGGGCGAGCTGGCCGCGCCGTTCGACATGGCGCTGCCCTCGCTGCTCAAACACGTCCGCGTGCTCGAACAGAGCGGGCTGATCAGCTCCGAGAAGGTCGGGCGGGTGCGGACCTGCAAGGTCGAGCCCCAGGCGCTGCAGGCGACCGAAGCCTGGCTGCACCGGCATGTCGCCGCCTGGGAGCAGCGCCTCGACCGGCTGGAAGCGCATATCGACCGCATGAAGAGGAAGGATCAGGACCATGAGTGACCGTTACGAAGCCTCGGCCTCGCCCTGGAAGGACTGGTCGCTCGATCGCGAGATCGTCCTGACCCGCGTGATCGATGCTCCGCGCCGGCTGGTCTATGCCGCCTGGACCGATCCCGAGCAGATCGGCCTGTGGTTCGGGCCCGAGGGGCTGGCGATCGAGACCAAGGAGATCGACCTGACGCCCGGCGGGATCTGGCGCTTCGACATGGTTGCCCCCGATGGCAGCCGCTACACCAACCGCATGGCCTTCCTGCGCATGGAGAGCCCGGCCTATATCGAGGTCGAGCATGGCTCCGACGTCGACAACGACCCCGACCGCTTCAACATGCTCGTCACCTTCGACGAACAGGATGACGGCAAGACCGTCCTGACCTTGCGCCAGATGCACCCGTCGCGCGAGCGCCGCGCCTGGGCGATCGGCTTCGGTGCGGTCGAATATGGCGGCCAGACGCTCGACAAGCTCGCCCGCCATGTCGCGACGCTCAAAGGCCAGTGATCCCGCGCGCTGTGCCGATCGGGCAAATCTTCGAGCCGATCGGCACAGCATAGGGGGTATTCCCGACCTTTCTGACAGGTTGGCTATCTGATAGGTCATTTCCATTGGACGGTCGCACTGGCCGACGATCAGGAGAGGACTACCAGATGCGTTTTTCGACCTTGCTTGCTTCCGGCTGCGCGCTCGCGGTGCTGGGCCTGTCCCCCGCCTTCGCGCAGGACACCGCCCCCGCCGATGCCGCCGACGCCGGTGGCGATCAGGAGATCATCGTCACGGCGCGCAAGCGCAACGAAACGCTCCTCGACGTTCCCGTGGCGGTCAGCGCCATCTCCGGCGACACGCTGGCCAAGCGCAACATCAACTCGGTGCGCGAAGCCGCTTTGCTCTCGCCGGGCCTCAACATCTCCAGCGACGGCGCCGGCCGTGCCTTCGTCTCGATCCGTGGCGTCGGCGTGACGCTGGTGGGCACCGTGCAGCCGGGTGTCGGCCTGTTCGTCGACGGCATCTACCGCCCCAACACCGCCTATCTGAACAACCCGCTGCTCGACGTCGAGCGGATCGAAGTGCTGCGCGGGCCCCAGGGCACGCTCTACGGCAAGAACACGCTGGGCGGCGCGATCAACGTCATCACCCGCCAGCCGGGCAACAGTTTCGAGGCGCGCGGCCAGGCGAGCTATGCCGGCCCCGACAATAGCTGGCTGGTGTCGGGCTCGGTCTCCGGCCCGATCATCCAGGACAAGCTGGCGGTCCGCGTCGCCGCCTCGCACCGCGAGCAGGACGGCTTCATCAACAACGTCACCGTCGGCGGCAAGTCGAACCCGCTCAACACCGACTCGATCAACGCCACGATCCGCGCCACCCCGAGCGAGGATGTGACGCTGACGATCAACGGCTATTATGACTGGATCAAGGGCACCAACGTTCCTTATGCCCGCGTCAGCGGCCCGACCAATTATCTGCGCACCAACCAGTTCAACGCGCTGGGCATCACCAGCTACAAATATCGCGGCATCAACGCGAAGTTCGAAGCGCCGCTGGAGGCGCTCAACACCAAGCTGACCCTGCAGGCCGCCTATGACCTGCGCAACACCAGCTCGCCCGACAGCGACGCCGACTTCGGCCCGCTCAACGCGGTGCGCGACAATGGCCGCGACCGGCTGCGCACCCTGACCACCGAGCTGCGCCTCGACACCACCCTGAACGACCAGCTGTCGACCCTGTTCGGCCTGTTCTACAGCCGCGAGACGCTGAACTCCGCGCTCAACCGCACGATCGTGATCGCCGGCAACGCGCTGGTACGGACGACCGACCGCCGCGAGGGCGACACCTATGCCGCCTTCGGCACGATGTTCTGGAAGCCGAACGCCGACTGGGAAGTCGCGGCCGGCCTGCGCTACGACCATGAGAGCCGCAAGGCGTCGGGCACCACCGCCGGCGTCGCCCTGCCCGATGCCAGCCTGAAGTCGAACCAGGTTCAGCCTAAGCTGACGATCACCCGGCATTGGGACTCGCGCCTGATGACCTATGCCTCGGTCGCCCGCGGCTATCGCGGCGGCGGCTTCAACGCCCCGAACGCGCCGTCGCGCACCTATAAGGGCGACTCCACCTGGACCTACGAAGTCGGCACCAAATATGCGACGCGCGGCGTCTCGCTGTCGGGCGCGGTCTTCTACAACGACTATAAGAATTATATCGGCCTGAACTCGATCGCGCCCGCCGTGCCGGCCGGCCTGGTCACCGTCGACCTGAACACCGGCGATGTCGAAAGCTATGGCATCGAACTGGAGGCGGCGGTGAAGCCGACCAGCCAGTGGACGGTCTCGGGCGGGCTGACCTACCAGCACTCGCGCATCACCGACAGTTCGCCCTATACCCGCGTCACCGGCCGCACCCTGTCGAGCGATCGCCTGACCTTCCAGCCCGACATCATGTTCAACCTGTCGAGCGACTATGTCGTGCCGATCGGGGACGACACGCTGACCTTCAGCGGCAATGTGCAGGGCAAGGGCAAGCGCCTGGCGGCGACCCTGAACCAGACCACCCCGACCTTCCTGAAGGGCTATGCGCTGGTCAACGGATCGATCAGCTGGAAGCACGGCCCGGTCGAGCTGGCGCTGTTCGCCAACAACATCTTCAACAAGGAATATTTCGAGAGCTATATCGAGAAGACGACCCTGCAGCTCGCCGGCCTGCCGGCCTCCGACCTGGGCATCATCGGCGATCGCCGCCGCTACGGCGTCCGCGCCAGCTTCGCCCTCTGACCATGACGGCGCCCATCACCATCGACCGCAAGCCGCTGCCGACGGGCTTCCTCGACGAGGTCCGCACGGTGGTGGGCGACCGGCTCCACACCGGGGAGGCGATGCGCCTCCAGCATGGGTCGAGCGAGACCCATTTCGAACCGATGCTGCCCGACGCGGTGGTCTTCGCCCATTCGACCGAGGAGGTGGCGGCGCTGGTCAAGCTGTGCGTCGCCGCCGGGGTGCCGATCATCGCCTTCGGCGCCGGCACCTCGCTGGAGGGCAATGTCACCCCCATCCATGGCGGGCTGACGATCGACCTGAGCGAGATGAACGCGATCCTGGAAGTGAACCAGGAGGATTTCGACTGCACCGTCCAGGCGGGCGTGCGGCGCGAACAGCTCAACGAGCATCTGCGCGACCAGGGGCTGTTCTTCCCGATCGACCCCGGCGCCAACGCGACGATCGGCGGCATGGCCTCCACCCGCGCCTCGGGCACCAATGCGGTGCGCTACGGCACGATGAAGGACGCGGTCCTCTCGCTCCGGGTGGTGACGCCCGAGGGCAAGGTGATCCGCACCGCGCGGCGCGCGCGGAAGTCGGCGGCGGGCTATGACCTGACCCGGCTGATGATCGGCGCCGAGGGGACGCTCGGCATCATCACCGAGATCACCCTGCGCCTGCACGGCATCCCCGAGGCGATCAGCTCGGCGGTCTGCTCGTTCGAAAGCCTGAAGGGCGCGGTCGACACCGTCGTCCAGTCGATCCAGCTCGCCGTGCCGGTCGCGCGGATCGAGATCCTCGACGATGCCCAAATGCGCGCGTCCAACGCCTATTCGAAGCTCAGCTATCCCGAGAAGACCACCCTGCTGTTCGAGTTCCACGGATCGGCGACCTATGTGCAGGAGCAGGTGGAGACGGTGCGCGAGCTGGCGACGATGAACGGCGGCAGCGAGTTCCTCTGGTCGAACCTGCCCGAGGAGCGCTCGCGGCTGTGGAAGGCGCGGCACGAGGCCTATTATGCCGCGGTCAACCAGCGCAGCGGCGCGATCGGCTGGACCACCGACGTGTGCGTGCCGATCAGCCGGCTCGCCGAATGCATCGTCGAGACCAAGGCTGACCTCGCCACCTGCTCCGTGCCCGCGACGATCCTGGGCCATGTCGGCGACGGCAATTTCCACGTGATCTTCTCGATCGACCCGAACGCTCCGCACGAGATGGTCGAGGTCGAGGCGATCAACGAACGGCTCGTCGCCCGCGCGCTCGACATGGACGGCACCTGCACCGGCGAGCATGGCATCGGCATCGGCAAGCAGCGCCACCTGGTCGACGAGCTGGGCGACGCGATCGACCTGATGCGGCTGATCAAGCGCGCGATCGATCCGAAAGACCTGTTCAATCCCGGCAAGATATTCCAGCTTTGAGGCCGCAGCGATCAATCCCCTTCCGTAAGGGCGCGGATAAGGATCGCACCGGTCAACAACGCTGGAGAGAACGCCCATGAAGAGCCGCCATCTCGTCGATCCCGAACTGCTGCCGCTGCTCGACATCATCACCCTGCCACCGGTCGGCGCGCATAATCTGGCCGAGGTGCGGGCGCTGGAGATGCCGTTCCCGCCGCCCGGCGACGATGGCGTGTCGCTGGAAGTGAAGACGGTTCCCGGTCCCGAGGGCGCGCCCGACATTTCGCTGCGCATCCTGAAGCCCGAGGGCGCCAAGGGCCCCCTGCCCGTCATCTTCCACATCCATGGCGGCGGCTATGTGATGGGCACCGCCAAGGATTATGAGCCGCTCAACCGCCATCTCGTGCCGGTGCTGGGCTGCGCGGTGGTCTCGGTCGACTATCGGCTGGCGCCCGAGACGGCGCATCCCGGCCCGATCGAGGATTGCTATGCCGGGCTCGCCTGGGTGTTCGCCAACGCCGAGGCCGAGGGCTTCGACACCAGCCGCATCGGCGTGAAGGGCGAGAGCGCGGGCGGCGGCCTGGCCGCCGCGCTGGCGCTGCTGGCGCGCGACCGGGGCGACTATCCGCTCGCCTTCCAGCATCTGATCTACCCGATGCTCGACGATCGCACCGGCACCAGCACAGAACCGCACGACTATAGCGGCGAGTTCATCTGGCAGGTCGAGGGCAACCGCTTCGGCTGGGAATCGCTGCTCGGCCACGCGCCCGGCGCCGACGACGTCTCACCCTATGCCGCCCCGGCGCGCGCGACCGACCTGGCCGGCCTGCCGCCGACCTTCATCTACACCGGCGCGCTCGACCTCTTCGTCGAGGAGGATCTGGAATATGCCCGCCGCCTCGCCCGTGCCGGGGTGCCGGTCGAGCTGCACGTCTTCCCCGGCGCCTTCCACGGCTTCGAGGTCGCCGCCGACAGCCAGGTCGCCCAGCAGGCGGCGATGCTCAACGTCGCCGCGCTCACGCGCTTCCTGGCGCCCAAGGCCTGAAGGGGGAACGCGCGATGACCAACAGCCGCCACCTCGTCGATCCCCAGCTGGTCGACCTCGCCGACATGCTCGGCGCCCCGCTGTTCACCGCCGACAACCTGCTGGAACAGCGCAACATCCAGTGGGGACCACCGCCCGAGCCCGATCCGGAGATCGTCGTCGACGTCCAGACCGTGCCGGGGCCGGAGGGCGCGCCCGACATCGACCTCTACATATTGCGCCCCGCCGGCGCGACCGGGCCGCTGCCGCTGGTCTACCATGTCCATGGCGGCGGCTACATCACCGGCAAGGCCAAGGCCTTCGCCCCGCGCTGCGCTGCGCTGGTGAAGACGCTAGGCTGCGCGGTCGTCTCGGTCGAATATCGCATCGCGCCCGAGACGATATTCCCCGGCGCGGTCGAGGATTGCTATGCCGGCCTCGCCTGGTGCTTCGCCAACGCCGAGGAACAGGGCTTCGACATGAGCCGGGTGGGCCTGAAGGGCGAAAGCGCGGGCGGCGGCCTGGCCGCGGCGCTGGCGTTGCTCGTCCGCGATCGCGGCGAATATGCGCTCGGCTTCCAGCATCTCACCTATCCGATGATCGACGACCGCACCGGCACCACCTCGGAGCCGCATCCCTATACCGGCGACTATGTGTGGCCGGTGTCGAACAACCGCTTCGGCTGGGAAGCGCTGCTCGGCCGCGCGCCGGGCGGGGACGATGTCTCGCCTTATGCGGCGGCGGCGCGCGCGACCGACCTGTCGGGCCTGCCGCCGACCTTCATCTATGTCGGCGCGCTCGACCTCTTCCTCGAAGAGAATATCGAATATGCCCGGCGCCTCGCGCGCGCCGGCGTGCCGATCGAGTTCCACATCTATCCGGGCGTGTTCCACGCCTTCGAATTCCAGGCCGACAGCCATATCGCGCAACTGGCGGCCACGATCAGCCTCGCCGCGATGAGACGTTTCCTTGAACCCAAAAGCTGACCCGACGCCCACCGGCCGGAGCGACGACGCTCGTCTGCTCCGGTCGCTCCCCGCCCTGATCGCGCTGGCCATGGCGCTGCTCGCGGCGACCCTCTCCCTGAACCTGTTCAGCATCGTCCAGGAGGCCGCCAAGGCCGAACTGGCGCTGACCGACGTCCAGCTCGGCCTGGTCCAGGGGGTGGGTGCCGCCCTGCCGCTGGTGCTGCTGTCGCTGCCGATCGGCCGGCTGATCGACAGCCACACCCGCACCCGGCTGATGATCCTGCTGATCGCCTGCTCGACGATAGGGCTGCTGATCACCAGCTTCGCCCATGGCGTGTCGATGCTGTTCATCGGCCGCATGTTCACCTCGATCGGTGCCAATTGCTCGATCGCGGCCGCCATCTCGATCGCCGCCGACCATTGCGTACCGCAGCGCCGCGGCACCGCGATGCTGATCCTGACCCTGGGCAAATGGGGCGGCACCGCCGGCGCCTTCGCGCTGGGCGGCTGGCTGTTCGGCCTGCTGGGGCATCAGGCGTTGCCGGCCTGGACCGGCGCTGCCGAGGCGTGGCGCGGCGTCCACCTCGTCATGGCGGTGGCCGGCATCGCCGCGCTGCTGCCGCTGTTCCTGCTGAAAGAACCCCGCCGCCGCGAAACCGTGGCGGGCCAGAACGCCCCTCTGAAGGTGGTGGTGCGCGAATTGTGGGAGCGGCGCGCCTTCATCGTCCCACTGTTCGCCGGGCAGATCGCGGTCGCGATGGTCGACAATGCCGCCGGCATCTGGGCGGCCCCGGTCCTCTCGCGCAACTATGGCCTGCAGCCGCAGCAATTCGCGCAGTGGATGGGCCTCGTCATCTTCTCGGCCGGGATCGCCGGCTCGATCCTGGGCGGGCTCGCCGCCGACTGGGGGCATCGCTCGCAGCGGCGCGGCGGCATCCTGATCGGCGCGGTGGTGGCCACCCTCTTTTCGGTGCCGATGGCGCTGTTCCCGCTCGCCCCCTCGGTGCCCGCTTTCGCGGCGATGCTGGGGCTGTTCCTGTTCTGCGGGACGATGGCCGGACTGATCGTGAGCACCGCGATCGCGGTGTTGCTGCCCAACGAACTGCGCGGCGTCTCGATCGGGCTGTTCATCGCGCTGGCCGGGATCATCGGCTTCGGCGTGGCACCGGTGCTGATCACCTTCGTCAGCGGCCTGCTGGGCGGCGAGGCGCATCTGGGCACCGCGCTGGCGATGGTCGGCGTCGTCGTCACCGTGCTGGCGGCGGCGGCCTTCCCGCTGGCGATGCGCCATGCGCCGAAGGACGCGACCTCGAGCATCATCCGATAGTCTAAACCTATCCGATAGCGATTGCCAAAACCTATCGGATAGGTTTATGCCTCATGTCCGAAAACGGAGCGTCAATCAGGCTCCGGCGAGGGGATGATATATGGCGCAAGACGAGCGCGACTGGGTTCAGGTCTCCCATGAGATGATCGCCCTTGTGGGCGGCGGCGCGATGCCGCAGCGCCCCTGGCCCGCCGAACCCGTCGCGCTGAGCTTCACCTTCGGTTCCGTCGGTGCCCCCGCGATGGTGCGCTGGCACGCCTTCCCCACCGCAGTGAGCTTCGGCGCCGACCAGCTCGTGCTGATCGTCTCAGCCTCGGCGCTGGTGCGGCTGTTCGGTGCGCTGCCCGAGGGGCGCGAGAGCTGCTTCCACATCACCAAGGAGCTGCGCGAGATCGCCCTGTCGATCCGCGACTGCGCCTTTGCCGAGGGTGCCCGCGAACCCTATCGCCTCGCCAAGAGCATCGAGCTGCTGTGCGAGACGCTGCGCCTGATCGGCCAGGACGCGCTGGTCCCCGCGCTTGGCGAAAGCCCGCTGTCGGAAGAGGACAGCCGCCGCATCCTCGCCGCCCGCGCGATGATCGAGGAACGCTGGGCCGAGAAGCTGACGCTGGATGCCCTCGCCCGTGCCTGTGGCATCAACCGCGCCAAGCTGACCCGCGGCTTCCGCGAGATGTTCGACTGCTCGATCGCCGATGCGCTGGCCGAGCGCCGGCTGGAGGGAGCAAAGCGGATGCTGCTGTCCACCGACCTGCCGATCGCCTCGATCGGCTATCGCTGCGGCTATCTCAACAATGCCAGCTTCACCCGCGCCTTCGCCCGGCGTTTCGGCGTCGCGCCCACCCAATATCGCGCCGGGAGGCTGGCGGCATGAGCAGCACCGCTCCCGAGCCGGTCTCGCTGGTCCAGCAGGCGATGCAGGCGGTGCGCGACCATATCCGCGAAAATGACATGAAGGTGGGCGACACCCTGCCCGGCGAGGGCCAGTTCGCGGCGCATCTGGGCGTCAGCCGCGCGGTGATGCGCGAGGCGTTCGGCGCGCTCGCCGCGCTCCGCCAGATCGACGTCGCCAATGGCCGCCGCGCCAAGGTGGGCGCGATCGACGGGTCGGTGATGGCCTCGTCGATCGACCATGCGGTGGCGACCTCGCAGCTTTCGATCGCCGATGTGTGGGAGGTGCGCCAGACCCTGGAGGTGCGGATGGCCGAACTCGCCGCCACCAACCGCACCGACGAGCAGGCGGCCGAGATCATCGCCATCGCCGACGCCATGGCCGATGCCGGCGACGACATGGCGAAGGTGACGGCGTGCGACGTGGCGCTGCACGAGGCAATCGCGAAGGCGAGCGGCAATCCGCTGTTCCTGCAGATCATCCGATCCTTCGGCCCGCTGATGCGCGCCGCGGTGCCCGCCGCCTGGAAGACCCGCACCACCGAGGACGAGCGCAACACCGTCCTCGCCCGCCACCGCGCCCTCGCCCAGATGATCCTGGAGCGCGACGCCTATGGCGCGAAGGTCGCGATGGGCGGCCATTTCGATCAGGCGGTGACCGAAGGGCTGCGGCGTCAGCAGCGATAGGCCAGCGCGATCGCGCCGAGCGGCCCGGCCATGTCGCCGAGGCCGGGCGGGCCGATGATCGTCGCCAGTTCGGCCTCGCCGATCCCCGCAACATAGCCGGCAAGCAAATCGGCGGTCCTCGAGTGGAGCCGACCGAACAGGGCCAGCCGCTGCTGGAACACCCCGCCGCCGATCAGGATGCGTTGGGGCGACAGGGTGAGCATCAGCATCGCCATCGCCTCGGCCAGTTCGCCGATCAGCTGATCCCACACCGGATGATCGTCGTCGACATCGGCCCCCACCATGCCGGTGCGCGCGGCGATCGCCGGGCCCGAGGCGAGCCCTTCCAGGCAATCGCCATGATAGGGGCAGACCCCGGCGAAATCGTCCCCGGCGGCGCGGCGGACGCGGAGATGGCCGATCTCGGGATGGACCTTGCCATGAACCGGCTGGCCATCGACCAGCACGCCGCCGCCGATCCCGGTGCCGATCGTCAGATAGACCGCGACGGCGCAGCCCTGCGCCGCGCCCCAGCGATGCTCGGCCAGCGCCGCGCCGGCGACATCGGTGTCGAAGCCGATCGGCAGGCCGAGGCGCCGCGCGAAATGGCCGACCAGATCAACGTCGCGCCAGCCCGGCTTGGGGGTGGAGGTGATGTGGCCATAATCGGCCCGCGCCTCATCGAGCCCGACCGGGCCGAAGCTGGCGATGCCCAACGCCTCCGCGCGGCCATGCTCGGCCTGCCAGCGCTCGATATGGTCGCCCAGCGCGGCGAGCGTGGCGCCGGGCTCGCCGGTCGGCACGCGTGCGCTGGCCAGTATCTCGCGGCCGCGCGCGATCAGGGCGATACCCTTGGTGCCGCCCAGTTCGATCCCCGCGACCAGCCGCCGATCGTCCGTCAAAAGATCCTCTCCTGCGCCAGCCGGCCGAGCGCCGCGCCACAGCCCTCATCGTAGATCGCCGCCAGGCTGCGCGCCACCGGCGCGACGAAGCGCTCGTCGCGGCCCAACTCGCCGAACAGACTTTCGATCCCCAGCACCGGCCGCGGATCGGACCCACCCGCCACGGCACGCGCGCGGATCGCCGCCGCCAGCGGGTGGTGGATCGCGATCGGCGCGCCGAACTCGTCTTCGCCACGCATCCGGCGGATCCAGGCGGCGACCGCGAAGCCGAGCAGGTCGACCGGCTCGCCCGCCGCCAGCCGGTCGCGGACCGGATCGAGCAGATAGTTCAACGGCGCGTCGGTGTTCACCCGCTCCACCCGGTCCTCGATCGCGGGATTGGCGAAGCGCTCGACCAGGGTCATCTTGTAGTCGTCAAGGTCGATCCCCGGCACCGGCTGCAGGGTCGGCCCGGTCTCGCGATCCATCAGCACGCGCATGTAGCGGCGGAGCAGGCCGTCCTCCATCGCCTCATGGACGAACTCATGACCGATCAGCCGGGCGGGCGCGCAGACAGCCAGATGGCTGGCGTTGAGCAGGCGCAGCTTCATCCGCTCATAGGGGCCGACATCGGCGACGAAATGCGCGCCCACCGTCTCCCAGGCGGGGCGGCCGTCGGCGAACTGGTCCTCGATCACCCATTGGCTGAAACGCTCGCAGAAGACCGGCGCGGCATCGTCGATGCCATGGCGCGCGACGAGATCGGCACGGTCCTCGGCGCGGGTGACGGGGGTGATCCGGTCGACCATCGTGTTCGGAAAGCGCCCCTCGGCGGCGATCCAGGCGGCCAGCTCGGCCGAGCGCAGCGCCGCCATGTCGAGCACGGCCTGCGCCAGCACATCGCCATTATGCTGGATATTGTCGCAGCTCATCGCGGTGAAGGCCGGCGCGCCCGCGATCATCCGGCGGCGATAGGCCTCGACGATCAGCCCGATCGCGCTCTGCGGATGCTCGGGATCGGCGAGGTCGTCGGCGACCGCGGGATGATACTGGTCGAGCCGCCTGGTCGCGGGATCGAGGCAATAGCCATGTTCGGTGACGGTGAGGCTGACGATGCGGGTGGCCCGGTTCACGATCCGGTCGAGCAGCTTCCCGCTGTCCCCCGCGCCCAGCACCATGCCGGCGAGCGACCCGATCACCGCCAGCCGCTCCTTACCCTCGCCGCGCTCGACCAAGGTATAGAGCCAGTCCTGCGCCACCAGCGCCGCGTGGAGCCGGCTGTCGGCGGCCAGCAACCCGCCCCCGACGATCCCCCAGCCCAAGGCGGTGGGATCGATCGCCATCAGCTCATGGGTGTAGCGCGCCATATGCGCGCGGTGGAAATTGCCGAGCCCGAGATGGACGATGCCGGGCCGCACGTCGGACGGGTCATAGCCGGGCAGCGCGGCACGCCCCGCAAGCGCGGGCAGATGGGCACGGCAGGGCATGATCGGCGACATCCCCCCGCTCTCCCGCATCCCCGCGCGCGAGGCCAGAGGCCGGGCGGGACGGCATCATCTTCGTGCGGATCGGCGAAGTGGAGGGCTCTGCGCTACACCATCGGAGCGGACGCTATCCGAAGGCATTCCATCATCGCGTCGAACGCGGCGACATCATATCGTTCGCCGGGGGCTTCTAGCGCCGGCAGGCTCGATGGCAGGCCGATCCGCACGCGGCCGGGCCATATCGTATCGAGCGCGGCGTACCACGCCAACAGGGCCGGCTGCAGGCGCACATGCAGATCGAAATTTCGCCGGCGCCGGCTTGGATCGGCCAAGGCGCGCACTCGGGCCTCTTCCGGGTCGATGCTCGCCACGACATATCCGTCGGCAAAGCCGATGCGGCCGTCCGCCATCGCCCGTCGGGTCGCCGCGCGTTCGAGCAGCCAGTCGCGTTCGGCCGCTTCCCCAATCTGCCACAGGCTCCAGACATAATGGAGCTTGAGCGGATCGGTATCGCACACCGCATAGCCGCTCGCGCTTTCCATCGCGAGAGCGGCCTGCCAGCGGTCCGCATTGCGGTCGACCCAGAAGCCGGCCGCGCCGAGAGGATCCTCCGCTCGATCCGGTATGCCCTGCAGGCGTCCATTCTCGGCGATGACATGACGAGGTGCATGCGCCCTGCACCATGAGCTTTTGCCGCTGGCGCTGATGCCTTCCACGACCAATATCATGCGACGATTATCACCGGGCACCGTCCCGCCAGCAATAGGCGCCAGCCCTCAGCTCCGCACCATCGCCTCGGCCATGCCCTCCAGCACGTCGCCCATGCGGGTGCCGAGGTCGGGGTCGACCGCGGCATAGGCGATCGCCATGTGCATCGCGTCGGTCCATTGCCGCGCGGTGGCGCGGGTGACGGCGATGCGGCCGTGCACCGACATCACGCATTTGCCGGGATTCTCGGCGAACCAGTCGCGCGGGCCGCCGAGCCAGGCGATCAGGAAGCCGGTGAGCGAATGACGCATCGGCCCCAGGTCGCCCTGGTGCATCGCGCGCAGCTCGGCGAAGCGCGGTTCGCTGTCCATCAGGTCGTAGAAGCGATCGACGATGCGGCGCACGACCGGCTCGCCGCCGATCAGATCATAGGCGCTGCTGCGCGCAGCCGTCGCGGCTTCGGCCATATTGTCCTCCATCCTGGCAAGGAGGGCAGCTTTGGGGACTTGGGCCGGGCGCGGCATTGACCGCGGTCAAGCGAGCGAGGTTAGTCGCCCTCGCCTTCCCCGTTGCGCAGGGCGCGCGGCAGCCGCTCGCGCAGATTGGCGGCGTTGGCCATCTCGTCGAGGATCGCGGTGGGGATTTGCGGCTTGCGCCCCTCGCCGGGGATGACGCTGCGCAGCACGCCCTCCACCAGCCGCTTGAGCGTGGCGCGCTGCTGCTCGACATCGTCGCCGCGCGCATATTCGATCACCGTCGCCTGGATCATCGTCGACAGCGCATAGGCGGTGACTCGGCCGACCTCGCCATCGATGCCCTGCTGGCGCAACAGCTCGCGATAGACCTCCAGCGCGCGATGCTGCTGCTCGAGATAGAAGGCGTTGACCTCGCTGCTCGCCGAAAAACCGTTGGTGATGCTGCGGATCAGCGGATGTTCGGCACCATAATGTTCGAACAGCGCGTCGATCACCTGGTCGAAATAGTCGAACAAGGTGTCGGGGTTGCCGATGCGGCCGACAGAATGACGGATGTTCGCCGCGAAATCCTCGCCCAGCAGGGCGATCGCCACCGCCTCGCTATTCTCGAAATGCTCGTAAACCACCGGCTTGGAGGCACCCGACTGTTCGGCGAGCGCCGCCATGGTGAGCGCGCCGAAGCCGCCGGTGCGGACGATCTCACGCGCGACGCCGAGCAGCTGGGCGCGACGATCGGAGCGGCGCATCCGCTTGCTGCGCGGGCGCGGCGCGGGAGCCGCGGCACTGGCCTGCACCGTCATGGAAAATCAGTCTCCGCCGCTCTCGGGCACGCAGGTGGCGCGGTCGCGCAGCCGCTCGCGCATCATGTGGAGCAGTTCGGCGCACTGGGCGACCAGCGCCTCGTCGACCCCCGCCATCACCTCCTGCCCCAGGTCGAGCGCGATTCCCTTGATCAGCTGGATCACCGGCTCGGCGGCCGGGGTCATGCGGATCAGCCGGGCGCGGCGGTCCTTGTCGACGACCCGCTCGATCAGCCCGCGCTCCTCGAGCGCGTCGAGCTGGCGGACCAGGGTGGAGCTTTCGATGCCCACCCGGCGGGCCAGATCGGTCTGGTTCAGCTCGGTCTTCGATTCCGCGATCCGCCAGAGCGTGATCCAGCGGACATGGGTGAGGCCATGCTCGCGCAGCTGGGCGTCCATCGCCGCCTGCCACGCGCGGGTGACGGCGCCGACCTCGGCCACGATCTGCATATTGGGGGCAATCTCGGCGAGGCCCAGCTTGGCGTGCGCCGCGCCGGCCTGCTGCTCGCTTCCGCGGTCGATCGTCTCGCCCGCAATCGATGTCTCTTTATTCCCCATTACATCCTTCGCATAGCGGCTCGCTCTGGCGGACACAATGCGCGCGCGCCTCGCCGGTGGCATCGCATCGCGTCCAATCGTCTTACGATTCCCACAAGGTGCTGCTTCCCGCCATGGGACTTTACGTCAGCCGCATGACGACTTCCTGCATCGTCGTCGCGACGAGACGACCGGCGCGATCATGGATCAGCCCGCGCACCATCCCCCGCCCCTCGCCCGCCCAGGGGCTTTCGGAGCGATAGAGGAACCACTGGTCGGCGGGCGCCGCGCCGTGGAACCAGACATGGTGGCTATAGCTGTTGACGCTGGCGCGGGCCGGCTCGGCCAGCGCGAAGTGCGGCGCCTGGGCCACCATCGACATCCAGTAATCGGACATCATCGCGAACAGGCATTGATGCGCCTGCGGATCGGCTGGCCAATCGCCGCCGCGCAACCGAAACCAGAAGTCGCGCTGCGGCGGATCGAGCCGTTCCATGAACATCTCGCGCGCGTCGAACGGCCGCACCTCGACCGGGAAATGCTCGGTGAAATGGCGCACGAAGGTGTCGGTGATCTCGGCCGCCGCCTCGGTGACGAAACCGTCGAGATTGGGCAGCGCGTCAGGGTCGGGCAGGCCGGTGATATCGGGCAGGCGATGCGCGAAGCCGGGTTCGGGATCGTGGAAGGAACAACTCAGCTCGAAGAACTGGCGATCCTTCTGAAAACCCTGCACCCGGCGGGTGGCGAAGCGGCGGCTGTCGGCAATCGTGGTGACGCGGTACTCGGCGGGCTCGGTGGCGTCGCCGCGGCGGACGAAATAGCCGTTGCAGCTATGGAGCGGCCAGTCCCCCACCGTCCGGCAGGCGGCGGCGAGCGCATGCGCCATCACCTGCCCCCCGAAGATCGCGCCGTAGAAGTTGCGCTGGCTCCAACGCGCGAGGAAGCGGTCGTCGCCCAGCGGTTCGAGGTCGAGGAAGCGGCGCACCGATTCCGCCTGTTCCGCCGCGTCGACCCGATCCGCCATGCCCGTCCCCTTCGCTTTTCTCGCTCCGCCCTCGCTCATGTGGCGGACGAGGGGAAGCGGAAAATCGTCAGGGTCGCGGGTTCACAGCGCGCGCAGATAGGCGACGATCCGGTCGAGGCTGCGGCGCGAGCCGGGGCTGTCGGGATCCACGAAGGTCCAGCCATGGCCGGCATCCTCGACGAACATCGCCTCGACCGGGCGGTTGGCGCGGGCGAGCCGGCCGACGAAGTCGAGCGCATCGCCGATCAGCACCTCATGCCCGCCGCACAGATAGAGCGTCGGCGGGAAGCGCGCGAGATCGCCGAAATTGGGCGAGGCGAGCGGATCGTCGGGCGCATGGCCCTGCAGATAGGCGGCGGCGATCAGCTCGCACGAGGCGCGCGATACCATCGGGTCGAGCGCGGCGTGGCTTTCATAGCTGTCGGAGGCGAGGGTCAGGTCGAGCAGCGGCGAGAGCAGGATGGCGGCATCGGGCAGCCGTTCCTGCCCCGATCGGATACCCGCGGCGATCAGCGCGGCGGACAGGTTGGCGCCGGCCGACTCCCCCATCACCACGATCTTCTTCGCGCGCCCTTCGGCCAGGATCGCCAGATAGGCCGAGATCGCATCGTGGAGCCCCGCCGGAAAGGGATGCTCGGGCGCCAGCCGATAGCGCGCCAGCACGAAGCGCGCGCCCGACTGCTCGGCCAGCCGCGCCGCATAGCGCACCCAATAGGAGGGATGGCCGAGCATGAAGCCGCCGCCGTGAAGATAGAGGACGACCGTCCCGGCATCGGGGTCGCCGACCTCATGGCAGGGCACGCCGCCCAGCTCGATCTCGCGGCGGGGGATATGCGGCCGCTCGGGATGGAGCGGCTCGGAGCGCGCGACGAGCGCCGACATGCCGGCGCGGCGGGCTTCCAGATCGGGGCTGGGCGGCTGGCCCGCGCGCAAGGGCGGCAAGCGCCAATCGTCGATCCCCATGTCCCCTCTCCTCTTATTCTTAGGCTATCCTATTCTCCCCGCGCCGTTCGTGTCGAGCGACGTCGAGACACGTTCTCGCCAGCCAACGTCCCTCGACTTCGCTCGGGACGAACGGTGTGGTTGAGAAGCGCTTATTTTGACCGCCAGCCTATCGCCGGCAGAAACCGTCCATCACATAGCGCTCCACCTCGCGCTCGATCTCGTCGAGCGCGGAGCCCAGCACGATCACCCGCATCGCCAGCAGCAGCTGGATGTCGGTGATCCACGAGATGAGCTGGTCGATATGGGTGTCGGCCGGCAGGGTTCCGTCGGCGATCGCCTCGCACAAGATCGGGGTCCAGCGCTCCGTGGTCGCGGCGACCACCCCGGCGCTTTCGGCGCGCGACATCAGTTCGCGATAATCGCCCTCCACCAGCTCGCGCATCTGCCGGTCGGTGACGAGATTCTCGGCGCAGGTGACGATCGCGGTGATGATCTTCTCGCGCGAGGTCTGGCCGCGGCGGATGCGGGCGCGGACCTGCTCGGTGATGCCGCGCGCCTTATGCTCGGAAACCGCGGCGACCAGATCGTCCTTGTTCTGGAAATGGCGATAGATGGTCTGGCGCGACAGGCCCGACAGCTTCGCCACCTCCTCCATGCTGGTATGCCGCAGCGAGTAGCGCTCGAAACATTGCGCGGCCGCCTCGATGATGCGCTTGCGGGTGCCGAGGTGGCGGCTGGAGGGGGCATCCGATACCGACAGGGACTGCTGCGCGCTCGACATCAACTCATTTCACAAGGGGGAATGGGAAACCGCGACCCATATGCGATGCGTCCGGGAGCGACAAGGCCGGGGGTTTGGCGGGGGGCTTGCTCGTGGAGGGTCGCCATTTCCTTCCTTCGTCATCCCCGCGAAGGCGGGGATCCATATTCTCAAGGGCAGGAGACTCTCGCGGTTCGGAGAATATGGATTCCCGCCTTCGCGGGAATGACGGTTTTGGGAAGAGCCGTTCACCTCACCGCCCCAATATCTCGGCCGCGCGCATCCGCATCAACAGCACGTCGCGGCTGACCGGTTCGCCCTCGCGCTCGACAAGCTCGCCCGTCGCATGGTCCAGCTCCTCGAAGATCGGGATCAGCAAGCCGGCCGCGTCCTTGCGGTAGCGCAGGATGACCTCGGGGCAGAGCTGGCACATGGCGCCCGGCGCTACGGTTTGATCGTGATGTGGATCGCCTGCTCGCCCGGGATTTCCCCCGCGAGCAGCCGCAGCGCATAGTCGACGTCTTCGAGGCCGATCGTGTGGGTGTGCATCTTCTCCAGCGGATATTTGCGGCTTTCGATCATCCGGATCGCCGCCTCGTTGGCGCGCCACGGCACGCCCTTGGTGCCCAGCAGGCGCAGGCTCTTGTGGATGATCGTATCGCTGTTGACGCCGTTGGCGAGGTTGGAGCCCTTCATCCCCGCCAGGCTGATCGTGCCATAGGGCGCGGCGATATCGATCGCATGCGCCACCGACTGCGGCGCGCTGGGCGTCGTGTCGAGGACGATGTCGGCCCCCTCGGGCAGGATTTTCTTGATCTCGGCGACGACGTCGACCTCGTCGGCATAGACGACGTGATGCGCCCCATAGAGCTTCGCCAGCTCCATCTTGTGCTGGTCGCGGCGCAGGCCGGTGACGACGATCAGCGAGCAGCCCGCGTCGCGTGCCGCGATCACCGAGCAGAGCCCGCGCTGGCCGCAGCCGAGGATCACGATCGTGTCGCTGACCTGGGTGCCCGGATTGTGGATCGCCCAATGCACCCCCGAGCCGAGCGGGTTGTACATCGCCGCCAGATTGGGCTCGATCGAGCTGTCGATCTTGTGAACCTGCGCGGTCGGCGCGAGGTAGAGATAATCGGCATAGCCGCCCCACAAGGTTGGGGCCACGTCGATCGGGATATAGGCATAATAGGGCAGCACCCCGCCATCGCCACGCCCGGTGCAGGTGTTGGCGCGGCCCGCCACGCATTGCTTGCAATAGCCGCAGGGCAGCACCGGCTCGACGACGACCCGGTCGCCCTCCTTCACGCCCCAGCGCCGCGCGGCGTTCCTGCCGATCCGGTCGATGATACCGACGGGTTCGTGGCCGGGAATGACGGGGAAGGTGACGAAGCCGTTATACTCGCCCTGATATTGCGCCCAGTCGCTGCCGCAGATGCCGCACACCTCGATCTTGAGCAGGCCATCGTCATCGCCGATCTCCGGCACCGGGAACTCGCGCATCTCCAGCTGGCGCGTTCCGGTCTGCACCATCGCCCGGCTCATCAGCACCATGTCTCTCTCCTCTTTTTCTTCTGTTCTTCCGCGCCGTTCAGGCGATCGCCGGTGGCGTGGTGACTTCGTAGATGTCGTAGTGGATCAGCCCGCCCTTCGAATAATCGAGCAGGCCGATGCCAAGGAACAGCGAGCGGTTGACCCAGGCATGCGCCGGCGCGGCGCTGGTCATGCGGATCGCGGTGCGCGGATGGAAGATCTCGCCGGGCCGCTCGCCGCGCTGCATGCGGGCGAAGCCCTCGGGTCCCATGTCGACCACGCCTTGATAGGCGATCTGCACCAGCCCCTCGCTGGTTTCGACCAGCAGCTTCACCTCCGGCACGAGGATGCCGTCGCGATCGATGCAGGCCCAGTCCTCGCCACCTCGCGCCAGCTTGCCGGACAGGCGCGGCCCCTCGACCGTGCCTTCGGCGATATAGCCGGTCAGCCTTATGCCGGCGGCGGTTTCGCCCAACAGCAGCCGGCCACCCAGCGTCATGTTGAGCGCGCAGACGGGTTCGAGCCCGAAGATATGACCGTTCATGCTCCCTCCCTCTTGATACGCTCGACCCGCATCAGGATGCAGCTCGGATCGCCGTCCCAGATGTCGGCGCTGTCGACGAGCGCCTCGGTGATCGCCGCCACGTCGTCGCCCTCGAAACCGTAGATCGTCAGCAGCTCCCAGTCGCCGCGCCCGGCCAGGGTCTCCAGAGTGAAGCGCTCGGCGCTCACCGCGCCCGGCAGGCGCATCGCCCGTGCCATGTCCTGATGGCGCATCGCCTTGCTGAACGCCTCCTCGATCGCCTGCGGCGGATTGCCGAGCAGCAGGAAGCGGTGCGCGGTGCGCCCGCCGTTGCGCGCCTCGACCTCGGGGATCGCCAGCATCGCCCGGTCGGCGCCGGCGGGGACGATCCGTTCGCCCTCCAGCGGCGCGCGGATCGCGACATGCGACCAGCGCGCCACGCCCCGGCTCTCGACCACGGCGAGCCGGGTCCAGCCCTCCTCCCCCAGCGGCGCGGAGCCGAAGGCGACCAGCAGCGGCCCCGCCATCGCCCCGGCCCGGCCGCTCAGGCGGCCTGGTCGACGGGCAACGGCGTGGAGCCGACCAGCAGGCGGCCATCCTCCACCTTCACCGGGAAGCGCTGCAGCCCGTCATCATCCTCGCAGCCGCCCAGCTTGAACGGCCAGCCGTGCAGCATGCAGCGGAAGAAACCCTTCTCGTTGATCGGCGAGCCGGCCAGCGACGCGCCGGCATGGGGGCAGCGGTTGCGAACCGCGAAGAAGCTGCCGCCATGGTTGAACAGCGCCACCGGGTGGCCGTTCACCTCCACGCCGGTGGAGTAGCCGTCCGGAATGTCGTCGGCCGCGAACGCATCGACCCACTCGACCGCATCGCTCATGCAGCGACCGCCTGGGTCATGGCGCGATGCTTCTCGGCATCGGCGATCGAGATCGGCTCGAAATTGAAGACCTTCATCGCGGTCCCGCGAAACACCTTCACCTGCTCCTCCTCCGAATAATGACCCAGCACCCGCCGCGCATTGGGCACCGTATTCGGCCAGGGCGAGTCGCTATGCGGGAAATCGCATTCGAGCATGATGTTGTCAGCCCCGATGTCGCGCACCGCGCCGGCGCCGAAATCCTGGAAGAAGCAGCCGAACATGTTGCGGCGGAACATGGCGCTGGGCGTGATGTCGCGCGGCAGTTGCTCGTCGAGGCTGAAGGGCTTGAACCCGCTCGTCTTCGGCGCGGCCACCGCCTTGTCGACATTGAAGTCCGGGTTGAACTGCAGCGAGCCGGCCTTCTTCATATAATCATAGCTGACCTTGCTGTGATAATCGCACATGTCGAGCAGCGACTGGATCCAGCCCACCCCGCCCTCCGACAGGCAGACCTTGAGCTTCGGCAGCCGGCTGAACCAGCCGCTGAACAGCCAGTCGAGCGCCACCTTCTGCGGCGAGATATGCCGAATGACGTTGGCGACCACATGCAGCGGCGCATCGGGCGAGGTGGTGTCGACATCGCCCGAAGCGCCGATATGGATGGTCAGCGGCATCTCCGCCTCGTTGACGAAGCTGAGCAGCGGATCCCAATAGCCGTTAACGTCGTGGAGCGAGGGCAGCGGCTTGCCGGCGCCATCGGTGAGGCTCGCGGGCCGTTCGGGGAACAGCACGGCATGGGCGCCCTTGAGCTTGCAACGCTCGGCCTCCTCGACCGCCAGCTTCATGTCCCACAGCGGCACGATCGCCTTGGCGATGAAGCGGCGCTTGTCGGCCCCGCACCACTCGTCGAGCATGAAGTCGTTATAGGCCCGGATCGAGGCCAGGGCGAGGTCCTTGTCCGGATGCTCGGAGAAGACCTGGCCGCAGAGACCGGGGAAGGAGGGGAAGGTGCCGGTGGCGAGGCAGCCGTCGCGGTCCATGTCCTTCAGCCGCGCGACCGAATTGTAGCAGCTCTCGCGCATCTCCGAATAGGGGATCGGATCGATCGAGAATTCCTCGCTGTCCTTGCCCGCCGCCGCGGTGAGCCCGAACACCGAGCGGCGCTTGCCGCCGAACAGCCAGGCCTCGTTGCCGTTCTTGGAGATCAGCCGGGGAGCGTCGTCCTTGAACTTCGCCGGCATCCGGTCGGTCCAGACGTCGGCGGGTTCGATGATGTGATCGTCGACGGAGATCACCCAATCCAGGTTCTTGGAGTCCAGATTCTCGGCCATCACGACTCTCCTCAGGTTTACATTTTTTCCAATCTTGTAACATTAAGTCGAAAGGGTCAATCGGCTTTGGCGCCTCTCGATATCGTCGCCCCGGCGGAGGCCGTGGCCGCCACGAAGCTTGCGAAAAGCTGCTCGCAAGAGCCGGGGGCGGCTCCGGCCTCCGCCGGAGCGACGATTGACAGAAGTGCCCATATTGTACCATCGCAGCGACAAAGGTGACGCGAAACCGCGCGCAAATCAGGGATGGGAGGGGCTGGAAACCGATGTGGCAGGCGGACGAAACCCTCGAACAGTTCCGCGACTCGGTCGGCCGTTTCTTCGACAGGCACGCCTCCCCCGATCATCTCGACCGCTGGCGCGAAGCGGGTGTGGTCGACCGCGACCTGTGGCGGCTGGCCGGCGAGGCCGGGCTGCTCGCACCCTCGATTCCGGAAGCCTATGGCAGCGCGGGCGCCGACTTCCGCTATGAGCTGGTGGTGATCGAGGAACTGGGCAGGCGCGGGCTGGAAGGCTTCGGCCTGCCGGTCCACAGCGGCATCGTCGCCCCCTATCTGCTCGATTTCGCCACCGAGGCGCAGAAGGCCGAGTGGCTACCCAAAGTGGTGTCGGGCGAGATCGTCCTCGCCATCGCGATGACCGAGCCCGGCGCGGGATCGGATCTGCGCGGCATGCGGACCCGCGCAGTGCGCGACGGCGATAGCTACCGGATCAGCGGGCAGAAGACCTTCATCTCCAACGGCCAGACCGCCGACCTGATCGTCGTCGCCGCCAAGACCGAGGATGGCCGCATCTCGCTGTTCGCGGTCGACGCCGACAGCCCCGGCTTCGCGCGCGGTCGCAACCTCCACAAGGTGGGCCGCGAGGCGCAGGACACCTCCGAGCTGTTCTTCGACGAGGTCCCCGTCCCCGCCGACCGCCTGCTGGGCGGGCAGGAAGGCCAGGGTTTCGGCCAGCTCAATGCGATGCTGCCGCAGGAACGGCTGGTGATCGCGGCGATGGGCCAGGCGATGATGGAGCGCGCGCTGGAGCTGACCATCGCCTATGCCAAGGAACGCCAGGTCTTCGGCCAGCGCCTGTTCGATTTCCAGAACACCCAGTTCAAGCTGGCCGAGGCGCGCGCGCAGGTGGCCGCCGGCCGCGCCTTCATCGATGCCAGCGTGGTCAAGCATCTCGACGGCCGCTTCGACGCGGTCGAGGCGGCAATGCTCAAGCTGTGGGTCACCGAGACCGAGTGGAAGGTGATCGACGACTGCGTCCAGCTGTTCGGCGGCTATGGCTATATGGACGAATATCCGATCTCCCGCCTGTTCCGCGACGCCCGGATCGACCGGGTCCATGGCGGCGCGTCCGAGATCATGAAGATGATCATCGCGCGGTCGTTGTGAGTGGCCAACAAGCCGTCATCCCGCGCTTGACCCGGGATCCCGCTGCCTTCGTGCCGGTGGGATAAGGACGAAGAAGAAGCGGGATCCCGGATCAAGTCCGGGATGACGAAGCTAAGAAGTTGAGGAGAAGAACCGATGCCCGCGCCCGTTACCAAAGTCTCCGTCCTCGGCGCCGGCATGATGGGCGCGGGGATCGCCCATGTGCTGGCGGCGGCGGGGATCGAGACGATATTGATCGACGTCAGCGTCGAGGCCGCCGAGCGCGGCAAGAGCTATTCGCGCACGGTGCTCGACAGGCTCGTCGACAAGGGCAGGACCGACCGCGCCACCGCCGATGCGCTGCTCGCCCGCATCACCCCGAGCGACGACTATGCCGCCGTCGCCGGCAGCGACGTCGTGATCGAGACGGTGTTCGAGGATATCGCGGTGAAGGCCGAGGCGACCGCAAAGGCGCTCGCCCACCTCGGCCCCGATGCGCTGTTCGCGTCCAACACCTCGACCCTGCCGATCACCCGGCTCGCCGAGGCGCATCCCCGCCCCGAGCGCTTCGTCGGCATGCACTTCCACTCGCCGGTCGACCGGATGGCGCTGGTCGAGGTGGTGATCGGCAAGGCCACCGGCCAGGCCGCGATCGACGAAGCGCTGGCGCTGGTCACGCAGATCGAAAAGGTCGCGATCCTCGCGCAGGACTCGCCCTTCTTCTACACCTCGCGGGTGTTCGACACCTATATCCGCGAGGGCATGGAGATGCTCGTCGACGGGATCGATCCGCTGCTGATCGACGAGGTCGGCCGCTCGACTGGCATGCCGCGCGGGCCGCTGGAGCTGAGCGACGACGTCGCGATCGACCTGCTCGACCGGATCGCCGGGCAGCGGGTGAAGCTGCTCGGCGACAAGGCCGACCGGCGCCGCTCCGACGACGTGATCGACGCGCTGATCGCCGAGACCCGCTTCGGCCGGAAGAATGGCCAGGGCTTCTACGATTATCCCAAGGGCGGCGAGAAAAGCCTCTGGGCCGGGCTCGCCAAGCGTTGGCCGGTGAGGCAGGCGGGCGGCGAGGCGCTGGTCGAGGAAATGCGCCGCCGGCTGATCCACCGCCAGGCGGTCGAGGCGGCGCGCTGCATCGCCGAGGGCGTGCTCACCCCCGCCCATGCCGACACCGGCGCGCTGCTCGGCTGGGGCTTCCCCAAGGCGATCGGTGGGCCCGTCGCGCATATCGAGGCGCTGGGCCTGCCGCGCTTCGTCGCCGAGGCCGACGAGTTGGCGGCCGCGCACGGCCCGCGCTTCGCCATCCCCGACCAGTTGCGCGCGATGGCCGCCGAGGGGCGCCGTTACAGCGACGGTGGCCAGAGCGGCAACGGATGAGCCGGTCCGGCCCGCTGTCGGGCATCCGCATCGTCGAGTTTGCCGGGATCGGCCCCGGCCCCTTCGCGGCGATGCTGCTCGCCGATCTGGGCGCCGAGGTGGTGCGGATCGACCGGCCCGCCGACCCGCCGATCGCCCCAACCGACGTCCTGAGCCGCAACCGCATCCGGGTGCGCGCCGACCTCAAGAATCCCGACGACATGGCGCAGGTGCTGGCGCTGGTCGACGGCGCCGACGCCCTGATCGAGGGTTTTCGCCCCGGGGTGATGGAGCGGCTGGGCCTGGGCCCCAAGCCGCTGCTCGAACGCAACCCCAGGCTGGTCTACGGCCGTGTCACCGGCTGGGGGCAGGATGGCCCCTGGGCGCAGGTCGCCGGGCACGACATCAACTATATCGGCATCACCGGCGCGCTCCACGCGATCGGCCCGGCCGACCAGCCCCTCCCCCCGCTCAACCTGATCGGCGATTATGGCGGCGCGCTCTACCTCGCGCTGGGCATGCTCTCCGCGCTGCTCGCGGTGAAGAATGGCGCGCCCGGCCAGGTGGTCGACGCGGCGATGTGCGACGCCGCCGCCTCGATGATGGCGGTCTATTCCACCCTGGCGGCGCGCGGCGAATGGGCCTTCGAGCGGGCCAGCAACTTCCTCGACGGCGCCGCGCCCTATTATCGCACCTATGCCTGCGCCGACGGGCGCCACATCTCGGTCGGCCCGCTCGAGCCGCAATTCTTCCAGCTGCTCTGCCGGACGATCGGGATCGAGGTGGACGAGGCGACGCGGAGCGACCCCGCCCATTGGCCCGCTTTGTCCGAGCGGTTCGCCGAGGTCTTCGCGACGAAGACGAGTCTCGAGTGGGAGGCGCTGCTGGCGGGCAGCGACGCCTGCTTCGCGCCGGTGCTGACCTTCGCCGAGGCGCCCGAGCATGAACATCTGAAGGCGCGGCGGACCTTCGTCACCCGCAACGGCCTGCCCCAGCCCGCCCCCGAACCCCGCTTCAGTGCCACCCCACCGGGCGACCCGGTGGACAGCGTCGCCCGCACGATGGCCGAGCAGATCGAGGCGTGGAGCGGAACGCCCCCTTCCTCGTCATCCCGGACTTGATCCGGGATCCCGCTTCTTCTTCTCTTCGTCCCGCAGACGACAAGCTCGGAAAAGGCAGCGGGATCCCGGATCAAGTCCGGGATGACGTAGCTTGGGTCACTAGGACGCCCGACCGACGAGCTGTCCCCACGTATCAAGCACGCCAGACGCCACAGGATCATGTCAGCGCATCATGTGATTCCGGCCTACGCGCCGCAGGAGAGACGCGATGACGATGACCAGCACCAACCCGGCTCCGCCCGCGCTGGAGCCCAAGACCCATAACCATCTGCTGGGCGACTTCGCCGCGCTCGACGAGGCGATGGAGCGCGACGGCTACTGGTTCTTCCGCGACGTGTTCGACAAGGACGCGGTCGCCCGCCTGCGCAAGGTCTATACCGACGAGCTGGAAAAGCTGGGGGTGATCGACCCGGTGGGCGACGCGCCGACCGAGAAGAGCGTCACCTATAACGGCCATGGCGACCTGGTGAACATGCCGCGCCACATGGAGCCGCTGGCCGACCGCGAGGCGATGCAGGGCTTCATCGCCGAGGAGGCGATCCACGGCTTCCTGGTCGAGCTGCTCGGCGAAGAGCCCTTCTGGAAGCCCGTCACCGAATATCGCGCCTCGCCGCCCGCGCAGGACGCCTCGCCCCAATATACCACCGGCTATCACCAGGACGGCCCGCCGACCCCCGGCGTCGACTTCATCACCATGTGGGTGCCCGTGGCCGAGGTCGACCGCGAGGTGGGCGGAATCCTGTTCGCCGAGGGCCTGACCCAGCCGCTCAACCGGATGGTGATCGACGCCACCGGCACCAACAAGGCGATCCCGCCGGAGACCCTGCCCGAGGGTGTGTGGCGCCACACCACCTATCGCCCCGGCGACGTGCTGTTCATGAACAAATGGACCCCGCACAGCGGCCTCACCAACATTTCCGACCGCTTCCGCCTGTCGTTCGACCACCGGGTGATGCGGCGCGGCACCCATCGCCCGCTGGTCGGCGAGGTGGTGGCGATCGAACCCCAGAAGATCGTGGTGAAGGACGATGTGATCGGCGAGAAGACGATCCGGATCGACACCTCCACCTATGCCCGCACCACCCACCACCAGCGCCTCTGGGGCCAGGCGATCGTCGACGAGTTCCAGCCCGGCACCCGCGTGATCGTGGGCTATGCCGGCGATGTGGCGACGGTGGTGCGGCCGACCCACCAGGCGTGATGTTTCTCCCCTCCCTTCCGGGGAGGGGAGGCCGAGGCCGCGTCCCGGCCACCCTTAATTACTTACCCGCCCAATATCCGCTTGACCTATCCGATGCGACAGATAACCTGCACCTGTAACATGACGGGCGCATGACCCGTCCGCACGCGCACAGCGCGCAGCAGGGGAGGTTCGCCGGCGTGGCAAATAGGACAGGGGCACACGGAACAGCGGCAGACAGGACACCGGTGATCGTGGGCGTCGGCCTCAGCGACTATCCGGTCGCGCCGCACCTCACCAGCTTCGGCCACCATGTCCAGGCGATCCGCCGCGCGCTCGACGACAGCGGGGTGCGCAAGCAGGACATCGACGGCTTCATGACCTGCGGAAACGCCGGCTTCATGATCGACGACCTCGCCTCAATGGCCGAATATCTCGGCATCCGCCACCGCTGGTGCGAGGGCACCCATGTCGGCGGCAGCACGCCGGAGGTGTTCGTCGACCATGCCGCCGACGCGATCCGCGCCGGCCGCGCCGACACCGTGCTGATCAGCTACGGCTCCGACCAGCGATCGAACAAGCACCGCATGCTCTCGATGGCGATGAACCCGGCGCTCGACGGTCCGCGCGGCTGGGAGCAGCCCTATGGTCCCTCGATCATCAGCAATTATGCGCTGATGGCCCAGCGCCACATGTACCAATATGGCACCACGATCGAGCAGCTCGCCGAGATCGCGGTGTCGACCCGCATGCACGCGGGCAACAACCCCCATGCGATGAACCGCGACCCGCTGACGATCGACGACGTCGTCAACGCGCCGCGCATGTCCGATCCGCTGGGTCGCCATGATTGCTGCCTGGTCACCGACGGCGGCGGCGCGCTGATCATGACCACCGCCGAGCGGGCGAGGGACCTGAAGCAAAAGCCGATCTGGGTGCTGGGCGGCGCGACCAGCTCGACCCACTGGAACATGATCCCGATGCACGACCTGACCGTCACCGGCGCCGCCGTGGCCGGGCCGGAATCGATGCGCCGCGCGGGCGTCACCCCCGACGATATCGACGTGATCCAGCTCTATGACAGCTTCACCATCACGGTGATGCTGCTGCTGGAGGGGCTGGGTTTCTGCAAACCCGGCGAGGGCGGCCCCTTCGTCCAGTCGGGAGCGCTGCGCCCCGGTGGCGCGCTGCCCTGCAACACCGATGGCGGCGGGCTTTCGAGCTGCCACCCCGGCATGCGCGGCATCTTCCTGCTGATCGAGAATGTCCTCCAGCTGCGCGGCCAGGCCGGGCCCCGGCAAGTGCCGAACGCCCGGCTCGGCGTGTCCTGCGGCTCGGGCGGGATGGCCTCCTATATCAGCTCAATCGTCCTGGGGAGCGAACAGCCATGAGCAGCGACAGCCTTTCGGTCGACGGCATCCTGCCCGGCCGCGTCATGCCCGTCGTCGATGTCGACAACCAGGCCTTTTTCGAGGCGGCGGCCGAGGGCCGGCTCGTCATCCAGCGCTGCAAGGAGACCGGCCTCTACCAATGGTATCCGCGCGCCGGATCGATCCACACCATGGGTGAGGTCGAGTGGGTGGAGGCCAGCGGCAAGGGCAGCATCTACAGCTTCACCATCGTCCGGAAGAACCCGGCCGATCCCGCCTTCGGCAAGCTCGTCCCCTATGCGATCGCGATGGTCGAGCTGGAGGAAGGCGTCCACATGATGGGCAACGTCACCGGCATCGCGATGGAGGACATCAAGATCGGGATGCCGGTCGAGGTCTATTTCGGCAAGCTCGACGAGGCCGGCACGGTCCATATGCCCTTCTGGAGGCCGGCGGCGTAACGCCGCGTTGTCCGATGAAGATGCGCACGGCGCCAGAAGAGAGCAAACTCTCATCCAACCTTCTTCCGCATGCGGGACTGCTGCGAAAGGCTGATGATCTTCCCACACTGTCATCCCCGCGAAGGCGGGGATCCATATTCTCAAGGGCAGGAGACTCTCGCGGGTTGGAGAATATGGATTCCCGCCTTCGCGGGAATGACGTGGGTTGCGCAGTGCTCCCGCAAGCGGGAGAAGGTTTTCAGGGCGCATGACGATGGACTACGCCATCCCGCTGTCGCCCGAGCTGCAGGCCTTTCGCGACGAGGTCCGCGCCTTCATCGCCGACAAGCTCCGGCCCGAATGGGTGGGGGTAAGCGAACTCTGGTCGCGCACCGACATGGCGGCGCTGGCGGGCTGGACCCGCGAGGTCGTGGCGCAGGGCTGGTGCACCTATAGCTGGCCCGAAGCCTATGGCGGCCGCCCGCTCGATCCGATGCAGCGCTATATCGTCGCAACCGAGACCGGCATCGCCCGCGCGCCGCTGATCCCGCACGTCAACCTGCACATGGTGGGCCCGCTGATCTGCGAGTTCGGCAATGAGTGGCAGCGCGCGCATTTCCTGCCGCGCATCCTGAACGCCGAGGATTTCTGGAGCCAGGGTTTCTCCGAGCCCGAGGCCGGCTCCGACCTCGCCTCGCTGCGCACCAGCGCGGTGCGCGACGGCGACGACTATGTCGTCAACGGCCAGAAGATCTGGACCACCAACGCCCAACTCGCCACCGAGCTGTTCTGCATGGTCCGCACCAATCCGGACGCACCGAAGAAGCAGCTCGGGCTCAGCGTGCTGCTGATCAAACTCGACACGCCAGGCCTTACCATCCGGCCGATCCGCACGATCGACGGGGTCCGGCACGTTAACGAGGTGTTCTTCGACAATGTCCGCGTGCCCGCCGCGCGGCTGCTGGGCGAGGAGAATGCCGGCTGGACCTATGCGAACCTGATGCTCGCACGCGAGCGCGAGGCGATCGCCGACCTGCGCCCCACCCGCGTGATCATGGGCGACGTGATCGAGGTGGCGCGCGAACTGGAGCGCTTCGCCGACCCCGCCTTCGCCCAGCGGGTGCAGGCGCTGGAATGGCAGCTCGATGCGCTGGAGATGCTCGAACTGAGGGTCCTCCAGGCGGTCGAAGACCAGGCCGAGGACGGCTATGAGGCCTCGCTGCTCAAGATCTCCGGCTCGACCCTGCGGCAGGAGGTGCTCCAGCTCGGCCGTGAACTGCTCGGCCCGGCCGGCGCGATCATGCCGGCCCCCGGCGTGCCCGGCACCGCCTGCGGGCGCGGGCGCAGCTTCCTGACCGACGCACTGCTCTATCGCGCCGCCAGCATCTATGCGGGCTCCAACGAGATCCAGCGCAACATCGTCGCCAAGGTCGCCTTCTCGCGCCAGGGGCCGCTGCTGTGAGGCCGGTCTGGCTCAGCGACGAGCAGCGGCAGCTGCGCGACATGCTCCACCGTCTGGTCGAGGAGGGTGAACCGACCCGCGACCAGCTCGCCGAACTCGGCATCTGGGGCGCGACCCTGCCCGAGGAAGCAGGCGGCCTCGGCTTCGGGCTGACCGAAGCGACGATCGTCGCCGAGGCGTTGGGCCGGGCGCGCAGCCGCCTGCCCTATGTCGAGACGGCGATCCTCGCGGGCGGCCTGGTCGCGACACTCGGCAGCGAGGCGCAGCGCGCCGCCTGGCTCCCCGGCATCGCCGACGGTTCGCTGAAGATCGCGATCGCCTTTGCCGAAGGGCTGCGGCTTGATCCGTTATCGCCACAGACCATTGCCGACGGATTCCGCCTCACCGGCAGCAAGGCCCCGGTCGCCGAAGCCGAGGACGCCGACCTGATCCTGATCAACGCCCGCGAGGGCGACGGCCTGTCGCTGTTCCTGATCGAGGCAAGCGCCCTGCCCCGATCGGCGAGCTACCAGATGGTCGACGGCCGGGCCGCCGCGACGATCGAGTTGGCCGGAATCAGGGTCGATGCCGGTGCGCGGCTCGGCCCGGCCGGCGGCGCGGACGAGGCGCTGGCCGAAGCGCTGCTGCGCGCCGCCGTGGTGCAGGCCGCCGAACAGGGCGGCATCATGGCGCATCTGATCAACGCTACGATCGACTATCTCAAACAGCGCAAGCAGTTCGGCGTGCCGCTGTCGAGCTTCCAGGCGCTCCAGCACAAGGTCGCCGACATGGTGCTGGGCTATGAACAGGCGGTGTCGCTGGTGGCGAAAGCCGGCCTCCACGCCACCGACGGCCGCTGGGATGCGCGGATGCGCGACATCGCCCTGTCGGCCGCGACGATCGCCACCAGCCGCGCCCGCTTTGTGGGGCATGAGGCGATCCAGCTCCACGGCGGCATGGGGGTGACCGAGGAGCTCAGCATCGGCCCCGCGGTCCAGCGCCTCTACGCGCTGGAAACGCGATTGTGTATGATGCAGACAATGGCTGCAAAGCATGCCGTGGCGGTCTATGGATCGGCGGGATGACACCCGCTCCGCTTCCTCCCTATTCGACCATGGGCGCCCTGCTCGCAGACCAGGCCTGGCAACAGGGCGACAAGACGGCGCTGATCTTCGGCGATCGCCGCACCAGCTTCGCCGAACTCGACGAGCACGCCACCGCGCTGGCCGGCGCGCTCGTCCGCCATGGCTGCGGCCCCGGCACCATCGTCGGCGCGCTAGCGCGCAACAGCGATCGCTATTGCGAGCTGCTGTTCGGCGCCGGGCGGGCGGGCAGCGCCACCCTCACCTTCAACTGGCGGCTCGCGCGGCCCGAGCTGGAGACGATCGCCGACGAAGCGAACATCCGCGCGCTGTTCTTCGACACTGCCTTCGCCGAGAAAGCCCGCAACCTGCAGCGCCGCAACCCCGATCTGCTGCTGGTCGCGCTGGAGGAGGATGCCGGCATCGGCATCTCCTATGAAGGTTTCCGCGCCTCGGGCAGCGGCACCGCCCTGCCCGATGTCACGCCCGACATGCCGGCGGTGATCCTCTACACCAGCGGCACCACCGGCAAGGCCAAGGGCGTGCTGATCAGCCATCACGGCTTGCTCGACAATCTGGCGCAGCTCCACATGGCGCATGGCGAGGCGGGCGCGACGGCGGGCGACGTCGCCCTGCTGTCACCGCCGATCTTCCACATCGGCGGGCCGCTGATCCTGCTCGGCACCACCGGCTTCGGCGGCACGCTGGTGGTGGTCGCCGAGGCGAAGGTGGACGACATCGTCGGATCGATCGCGCGCCACCGCATCACCCGCGCGGTGATCATCCCCGCGCTGATGCCGGCACTGGTGGCGGCGGTGCGCGGCGGCACCGACCTCTCCAGCCTGCGCACCATCCTCTACGGCATGTCGCCGATCCCCGAAGCCGTGCTGTCGGACATGGTGAGCGTGTTCGACTGCCGCTTCATGCAGAGCTACGGGATGACCGAGGTGAGCGGCTCCGCCACCCTGCTGCCCCCGTCCGCCCACCGCGCCGGCGGCCCGCACCTCACCTCCTGCGGCCCCGCCTTGCCCGGCACGCAAATCCTGATCCGCGGCCTGGACGGCGCCGAGGCCGCGACCGGCGAGCCCGGCGAGGTGCTGATCCGCACCCCCTCGCTCGCGGTCGGCCTGCTCCAGGACGGACAGGCAAAGCCGGTGCCGCTGGAGGATGGCTGGTATGCCACCGGCGACATCGGGCTGGTCGACGCGGAGGGCTATCTGTTCCTGCGCGACCGCAAGAAGGACATGATCATCAGCGGCGGCGAGAATGTCTATTCGGCCGAGGTCGAGAGCGCGCTGAGCGAGCATCCCGATATCGAGCGGATCGCGGTGATCGGCGTCCCCTCCGACAAATGGGGCGAGGAGGTGAAGGCGGTGATCCTGCTCAAGCCGGGTTTGGCGCCCGACGCTCCCTCGATCCTCGCTTTCGGCCAGGCGCGGCTGGCGAAGTACAAGGTGCCCAAGTCGATCGATTTCATCGACGAGATGCCGGTCACCTCGGTCGGCAAGATCGCCAAGAACGTCCTGCGCGAGCGCTATTGGGCGGGATACCAACGCCAGATCAACTGATCCGGGCGAGACGGCAGAGGAGAGGCTGCGATGCTGGAGACGGTTCACGACGGGGACAACGGCATCACCGTGAAGCCGCGCCTGGCCGCCGATGCCAGCGCCGCGATCAGCCCCGCCGAATGGGAGGCGCGGGTCGAGCTGGCCGCGCTCTATCGCGCGGTCGACCATATGGGATGGGGCGAGATCACCTCGAACCACATCACCCTGGGCGTGCCCGACCAGCCCGGCTGCTACCTGATCAACCCGCACGGCCTGCGCTATGATGAGGTGACCGCGTCTAACCTGGTGAAGATCCACCATGACGGTTCGCTGGCGGCGCCCTCCGACCACGGGATCAACCTGGCCGGCTATGTGATCCATGGCGCGATCCACGAGGCGCGGCCCGATGCCGCCTGCGTCGTCCACACCCACACGATCGCCGGCAATGCGGTGAGCGCGCTCGACTGTGGGCTGCTGCCGCTCAACCAGACCAGCGCGCTGCTCTACGGCCATGTCGCCGCCCATGAATTCGAAGGGGTCGCGGTGAACATGGAAGAGCGCGAGCGCCTCGCCCGCGATCTGGGCGACAAACCGCTGATGCTGCTGCGCAACCATGGCATGCTGGCGATCGGCGGCAGCGTGGCCGAGGCCTTCCTGCTGACCTTCTATTTCCAGCGCGCCTGCGAGATGCAGGTCGCCACCCTGTCGTGCAACGCGCCCTACAGCACCATCCCCCACGACATCGCCGCGAAGACCGCCGCCGCCTTCCTGACATTCTACCGGGCCACGCCCTGCCTCGACTGGCTGGCGATCCGGCGGAAGCTGGACCGGATCGACCCGGGATACAGGGAGTAGATGACGTGAAGTCCCTCCCCTTCAGGGGAGGGGTTTGGGGGTGGGGGGCACGCGTCTCACCGAGACCAGCCTTGGTGGGGATGAGAGCCCCCACCCCAACCCCTCCCCTGAAGGGGAGGGGCTAAAAACTGGAGAGAGGAACCGCCATGAAAGTCTGCGTCCACCTGCCCATCGACCTGATCGAGCCCGAAGGCGAATTCCAGACCCCCGCCGCGATCGCCGAGATGGCGCAGTTGGCCGAGCGGCTGGGCTATGACGGCACCTATCTGACCGAGCATCCCGCGCCCGATGCCGACTGGCTGCACAACGACCCGGCCGGGCATGACGCGCTCGATCCGCTGGTGGCGCTCGCGGCGATCGGCGCGGTGACGAGCAAGCTCCTGCTCAACACCAACATCGTCGTCCTGCCCTATCGCAACCCCTTCTTGATCGCGAAGAGCGCGGCGACCCTGCAGGTCGTCTCGGGCGGGCGGCTGATCCTGGGGGTGGGTGTCGGCTACCAGAAGGGCGAGTTCGAGGCGCTGGGCGTGCCGTTCAACAAGCGCGGCGCGCTGACCGATGAGGCGCTGGAGGTGATCCGCCTCGCCTGGGCCGGCGGCCCGGTGGTCTACAAGGGGATGGGTTTCAACGCCGCCGGCAACGAACCCCGCCCGGTGCCGAAGCCCGCCCCGCCGATCTGGGTGGGCGGCGGCACCGACGCCGCGGTCGAGCGTGCCGCGCGCTGGGGGGACGGCTGGACGCCCTTCTTCGCGGTGCCGACGAAGGATGAGGAAGTCGAGCGATCGGCCGTCCACGGCTTCCAGGCGTTCGAGGAGAAGCTGAAGCGGCTGCACGAACGGCGCGCCGAACTGGGCAAGACCGGCCCCTTCGACATCTGCAACGCCGCACAAGCGCGGCTCAAGCATCTCAACGCCGAGGAGGCCGAGCGCTACATCGCGGCGGTCGACGATCTCCGCCAGGTGGGGGTCAACTGGATCCGGGTGATCCTGCCCGGCCGCAGCCGCGCCGCCTTCACCGACGCCGCCGAATGGTTCGCGGCCGAGGTGATGGCCAGGCTGCCCGGCCGGACGCACTGAGCATGGCATCGTCCGCAGCCGCCCGGCCCGGCGAATGGCGGGCCGGCGGCGTGATGCTGGCGGCGGCGGCGATCTGCTATGCCTGCTCGTCGATGCCGATCGCGGTGGTCGGCGCGCTGATCAAGCCGCTGGGCGATGAATATGGCTGGTCGCGCGCCGCCATTTCCTCGGCCTTCCTGTTCACCGCGCTGGGGACGATGCTGGTCGGCCCCTTCACCGGCAATCTGGTCGACCGGATCGGCCCGCGCCGGGTGGCGCTGGTCGGGCTGGTGCTGCTCGCCTTCGGGGTGGGGATGATCGGGCTGTCGGGCCCATCGCTGTGGAGCTGGTATGCGGTGTGGGCGATCTATGCCTTCGTCCAGGCCTGCTCGGGCAACGTGATCTGGGCCAATGCCGTCGTCAGCCGTTTCGACCGCAATCGTGGCCTCGCGCTCGCGCTGCTGCTGTCGCCGCAGGCGCTGTCCTACGGGATGCTGCCGAGCTTCGCGGTGTGGATGGTGGCGCGCGGCGAATGGCGGGTGACCTTCTTCACCTTCGCCGCCTTCACCCTGCTCGTCGCCTGGCCGATCGCCTGGCGCTTCTTCTTCGGCGCGCGCGACCTGGCGCGGATCGCGGCGCAACGCGGCAACGCCCCGCCGCCCGCCGCCGCGCCGCCAGTGCCGCTGCACGCGATCCTGGCCGACCGGCATTTCTGGCAGATCGCGCTCGCCTTCGGGATCGGCGCGGCGACCGTCTCCACCCTGTTCGTCCATTTCCAGCCGGTGCTGATCGACCGCGGCTTCTCGCCGATGCTCGCCGCCTCGGTGGTGATCCTGCTCGGCCCCGCCTCGATCGGCGGGCGCTTCATCTCGGGGCTGCTGCTCGACCGGCTGCCGCCCAATCGGGTGGCCGCGGCGCTGATGATCCTGCTCGCGATCAGCTACATGATCCTGCTCGGCGGAGTGAACTCGCTCTGGCAGGCCTATGCCTGCGTGCTGCTGCTCGGCATCGCGGCGGGCGCCGAGTCCGACCTGCTCGCCTATCTGGTCAGCCGCTATTTCGGATCGCAGAGCTTCGGCACGCTCTATGGCCTGCTGCTCGGCGTCTTCGCGATGGGCTACGGCGCCTCGCCGGTGCTGACCGGCCGGGCGTTCGACGCCACCGGCTCCTATGAGCTGGCGTTCACCGTGCTGGCCGGGGCGGCGCTGGTGGCGTCAGGGATGATCCTGGGACTGGGGAAGGCGCGGGGAGCTAGCTAAGCCCCTCCCCTTCAGGGGAGGGGTTGGGG
>CAUTRN010000022.1:0-103277 GCA_963540925.1 uncultured Sphingomonadaceae bacterium | reverse complement strand
CGATCTCCAGCGGCTTCTTCGCCTCAAAGGCCACGGCGGCGCGAGTCTTCATGCTCAAATCTCCTTGTGAAAGGCCCGCATACCGTTGCAGGATCGCGCTGATAAGCGTGGTTTGCGCAATTCATTATTTCAGTTGTGGGATAATCTATGTCGTTGTGGGACGGCGTTGACGAGTTCGCGGCGGTCGCCAGCCGGGGCTCGTTCAGCAAGGCGGCCAAGGCGCTGGGGCTGTCGACCACCCATATGAGCCGCGCGGTCGCGGCGCTGGAGCTTCGTCTTCAGGCGCAGTTGCTGCACCGGACCACGCGGACGGTGCGGCTGACCGACACCGGGCGGGCCTTCCTCGACCATATCGAGCGGCTGATCGCCGAGCGAGACGAGGCGATCGCGCTGGTCAGCCGCGACGGCGAGCCGATCGGCGACCTGCGGATCACCTGCTCGACGGCGATGGGGGAGCGCTTCATTGCGCCGATCACCCGGCTGTTCGCCCAACGTTACCCGCAGCTTAGCGTGTCGATCGACCTGACCAACCGGATCGTCGACCTGGTGGGGGAAGGCTATGACCTCGCCATCCGCACTGGCCGGCTGGTGGATTCGGGGCTGATCGGCACGCGGATCGCCTCGCGCACGCTCTTCACCTGCGCTTCGCCCGACTATCTCGCCCGGCACGGCACCCCCACCACCGTGGCGGAGCTGGCGCGCCACGACTGCCTGGTCGGCAACGCCACCACCTGGCCGTTCCGCAACGAGCGGGGCGGGCGCTCCTTCCGGCCGAAGGGGCGGTGGCGCTGCAACAGCGGCACCGCGGTGCTCCAGGCGGCCGAGGAGGGGATGGGCATCTGCCAGCTCCCCGACTTCTATGTGCTGCGCTCGATCGCCGAAGGCCGGCTGGTGACGATCCTCGACGAGGTGCGGCCGCCCTCCGAGCCGATCTGGGTGGTCTATCCCGAGCGCCGCCATCTGAGCCCCAAGATCCGCGAGTTCGTGGCGATCCTGCGCGAACGACTGCCCGACATGCTGGCCGGAACCTGACCCCTCATGGCGCGCTGTCGGGAAAGCGGACCTCGATCAGCGTGCCCTGCGCCGGGGCCGACAGGTGGACGGTGGCGCCGAGCTTGCCGGCGGCCGACTGGACGATCGAGAGGCCCAGGCCGCTGCCGCTGATGCTCTGGTTGGGAAGGCGGAAGAAGCGCTCGAACACGCGGTCGCGCTCGGCGGCCGGGATGCCGGGGCCGTCGTCGGAGACGCCGAGCACAACCTGGCCTTCCCGCCGCGACAGCAGGATCGAGACCTGTCCGCCTGGCCGGTTGTAGCGGATGCCATTGTCGACGAGGTTGGCGGTGATCTCGAAGATCAGCGTGCGATAGCCGGCGACGATGAAGCGCTCACCCGGCTCGGCGTCGAGCGTCAGGTCGACCCTGGCCTCGCGCGCCTCGGCATAGCAGCGCGCGATCACCGCCGAACTCACCTCGCGCAGGTCGACCGCCTCCAGCGGCGCCGATCGCCCGGCTTCGTCGGCCCGCGCGAGCGCGAGCAATTGGGTGACGAGCCGTTCGAGCCGGTGCGCGGCATCGGCGATCTCGTCGAGCGCGTCGTCCGACCCGCGCCGCGCCAGCGCCACCTGCACCTTCAGCACCGACAGCGGGGTGCGCATCTGGTGCGAGGCGTCGGCGGTGAAGCGGCGCATGCCCTGGGTCGCGGCGTCGAGCCGGGCGAGCATATGGTCGAAGGCGCCGGCCAGCGGGCGCAGTTCGACGGGCAAGGGGCCGGTGTCGAGCGGCGACAGATCGGGCACCGCCACGCTGTCGCGTGCCTCCACCGCCCCGCGCAGCCGCGCGAGTGGGCGCAGGCTCCAGCCCAGGGCGGGGCGGAGCAGCAGGACGGCGATTCCCACCAGCACGACTTCGCCGACCAGCAGCGCGATGATCAGGCTGCGGCTGAGCGCGCGGCGGCCGTCGAGCGTCTCGGCGACCTGGACGATCACCGGCTTGTCGATGCGCGGCAGCAGCCGCTTGACCTCGGCGATGCGGATGTCGGCGTCGCGATAGCGGGCGAAGCGGAAACGCGGCTGGTCGACGGTCAGTTCGTCGACCCGCGGCGCGGGCAGGTCGGCATAGCCGGTGAGCAGCTCGTCGCCCACCGCGATCCGGTAATAGACATTGTCGCGCTCGCTATTCTCCAGCATGCCGAAGGCGGCGGGCGGCAGGTCGAGCGTCACCTCGCCGCGCTCCACCTGCACCGTCTCCGCGATCGCGCCGAGCGCGCCGCCCAGCACGCGGTCGTTGGTCCGCCGCACGACATCGGCGATCACCGTCGTCCCGATCACCCCGATGATCACCGCCACCACCAGCAACGGCACCAGCATCGCGGCCAGCAGGCGCGACCGCAGCGACAGGTCGCTGGGGCCGATCAGCCGCCTTTTCTCAGCCGGCATCGAGCATATAGCCCACGCCCCGGATGGTGCGGATCTCGGGCCCGTCGGGGGCGAGCTTCGATCGCAGCCGGGTGACGTTCACCTCCAGCGCGTTCGATCCCACCGGCTCGTCATAGCCATAGACTTCGGAGAGCAGCAGGTCGCGCGACACCACCTGGCCCGCGCGCGTCGCCAGCGCCTCCAGCACCGCCCATTCGCGTCGCCGCAGCTCCACCGGGCGACCGGCGACCTCGGCCTGGCCGGTCGAGCGGTTGATGCTGAGGCGGCCGACCACCAGCTCGGGCCCCGGATCGCCGCCGCGTCGCCGGCCCAGCGCGCGCACCCGTGCCTCCAGCTCCTCGGGCTCGAACGGCTTGCGCAGATAATCGTCGGCGCCAAGGTCCAGCCCGCGCACCCGGTCGTCGAGCGCGTCGCGCGCGGTGAGCATCAGCACCGGCACTTTCTCGCCGCGCCGGCGCAGCCGTTCGAGCACGGTGAAGCCGTCGATGTCGGGCAGGCCGACGTCGAGGATGACGAGCGCATAGGGTTCGCCCGAGACGATCTCGAGCGCTTCCTCGCCCATCGCGACATGGTCGACGGCGTGGCCGGCGCCGCGCAGCAGCGTGGCGATGCTCCGCGCCAGCGGGGCATCGTCCTCCACGATCAGGATACGCATCGCCCCTCCGTTTCGTGAAAGGCTGGTGACAGCTTGGGTCCGTAGGTCACTCCCTGTGCTTATCCGAACGAAGAGGCGGAAAGCGAGATGGAGTCTGAATGAAAAAACTTCTTACCCTGTTCGGGCTGGCGATCGCCACCGCGGCACAGGCCGATCGGCCCGCCGGCTATCCGCGATCCTATGACGCGGTGATCGCCGAGGCGCGTGCCGAGCGGACGGTGCGGGTCTACGCCAATGCCGACGCCGCCGAGTTGCGCCCGCTGATCGCCGCCTTCGAGAAGGCCTATCCCGGCATCCGCGTCGACTATGCCGATATCGGATCGCTTGAGATGTATCGCCGCTTCATCGGCGAGACCCGTGGGCGCAAGCCATCGGCCGACATCGTCTGGTCGTCGGCGATGGACCTGCAGGTCAAGCTGATCAACGATGGCTATGCCCAGGCTTATGCCAGCCCGGAAAAGCCGGCGCTGCCGTCGTCGGCGGTGTGGAAGAATATGGGCTATGGCGTCACCGCCGAGCCGATCGGCATCGCCTATAACCGCAAGCTCGTGCCCGCGTCGCAGGTGCCGCGCACCCATGAGGCGCTGGAAAAGCTGCTGACCGCGAAGCGCAAGGCTTTCGCCGGAAAGGTCACGCTGTTCGATCCCGCGCGGTCGAACGTCGGCTATCTCTATCTGTCCGAGGATCTGGCGATCACCCGCGACACGCGATCGCTGCTGTCCGCCATTGCCGCGACGAAGCCGGTGCTGCGCGCCGCCACCGAGCCGATGCTGCAGGCGGTCGCCACCGGCCAGCAGGCGATCGCCTATAATGTGATCGGCTCCTATGCGCTGGAGCGGGCGCGGCACGATCCGCGCATCGGCGTGGTGCTGCCGCGCGACTATACGATCGTCACCTCGCGCATCGCCTTCATCGCGCGCGAGGCCCGGCATCCCAACGCCGCCCGCCTGTTCCTCGATTTCCTGCTGTCGCGGACTGGCCAGTCGATGCTGTCGCAGCACAGCCTGTGGCCGGTGCGGATCGGTCTCAACGCCCATCGCCTTCCCGCCGACCAGGCCCGCCCGATCCGGGTCGGCCCCCAGCTTCTCGCCAATCTCGATCGCCTCAAGCGCCAGCGTTTCCTGCGCGAATGGGGCGAGACCCTTGCCACCGGAGCCACTGCCCGATGACCTTCGCCCTCCGCGCCGGCTGTTCGCTCGGCGCGCTTCTGATCAGCCTGCCGGCCCACGCCCAGACCAGCGAAGCCGACCTCGTCGCGCTCGTCCGCGCGCAGGCCGCCGAAATCGCCGCGCTCAAGGCGCGCGTCGAAAAGCTCGAAGGGGCTCCGCAGGCCACGGCCATCGTGCCGCCGGCGGCGGCGCCCGTCGCCGCCGCTCCGGTGGTGCAGGCCGCAACCTCGGGGCGCACCGGCGTCGTCCCCTTCGCGCCGCAGATCATCCCGCCCGGCCCGGCCGACCGCTCGATCGACCAGGTGCTGGCCGCCAACCCTTCGGGGCTGACGTCGGAATGGGGATCGGGTTTCCCGGTGTTCCACTCGGCCGATGGCGTGTTCACCTTCAAGCCGCGCGGCCGCATCCTCGTCGACGTCAGCCACACGCGCGGGTCGAGCTACAAGGGCCGCAACCTCACCACCACCGGCATGCGCGCGCTGCGCGCCGGCATCGAGGGCAGCATCGGCTCCCGCTATTTCTGGCAGTTCGAAACCGATTTCTCGGACAATCAGGTCGATGTCGTCACCGCCTTCATGGGCTGGCGCAGCAAGATCAAGGGCACGAAGCTCGATTTTGACGTGCGCGTCGGCCATCTGTTCAACGATCGCAGCTTCGAAGGCGGCACCGGATCGGACGCCACGCCTTTCCTGGAGCGCACCGTGGTCGCCACCGCGATCATCCCGCAGCGCGGCTTCTATGGCCTCGGCATCCAGCCGCGCGTCTTCGGGCCGAACTGGCACGCTTCGGTAACCCTGTCGGGCGATCGGATCGACGGCGACCAGTCGACCAGCGACAGCCGCACGATCATCGGCCGCGCACACTGGAATCCGCTCAAGAGCGATCGTTCCATGCTCCACCTGGGGGCCTGGGGTTTCGACGAGAAGCTGTCCTCGGCCGCCGAGACGCTGACCCGCAACACCGTGATCGGCGGGCGTTTCAACAGCGCGCTGCGTGTCTCGACCGGTCCGCTGATCGGTGGGCTTGGGACCCGGGGCTATGGCCTCGAACTGGGCGGTTATGCCGGTCCGCTCTGGGTGATGGGCGAATGGGGGCGCCGCAACGCGCGCATCCGCAACCAGTCCGATTTCGTCAGCAAGGCGTGGAGCCTGTCGGGCGGCTATTTCCTTACCGGCGAACTGCCGCCCTATAATCCGCGCACCGGCAACCTCACCCAGCCGCAGGTCAAGCGCCCCACCTTCGACGGCGGGCCCGGCGCGATCGAGCTGACCGCGCGCTACGAAAATCTCGATTATACCGACCTGCTGACGGGCGGCGACGGCTGGGCCGCGACCGTCGGGGTCAACTGGTACCTCAACAGCTTCACCCGGATCATGGTGAACGGCATCCACTGGCACACCGACAATCGTGCCGGCGCCTTCACCGGCAGCGACGACGGCCAGACGCTCAGCGCGCGTCTCGGCGTCACCTTCTGATCCGCCTTTCCCTTTCACGCCCCTTCGAGGACGAATGATGAACCTGGCTTTGCTCGGATTCCTGATGGTCGCGGCGTTCATGACGCTGATCATGACGAAGCGGATGACCCCGCTGGTGGCGCTGATCGTGGTGCCGGTGCTGTTCGGCATCATCGCCGGCCATGCCTCGGGCCTTGGCGACATGATGATCGACGGCATCAAGAACCTCGCCCCCACCGGCGTGATGCTGCTGTTCGCGATCCTGTTCTTCAGCACGATGACCGACACCGGCCTGTTCGATCCGCTGGTCAACCGGCTGATCCGGATCGTCCATGGCGATCCGCTGCTGATCCTGCTCGGCACGGTGGTGCTGTGCGCGCTGGTCAGCCTCGATGGCGACGGGTCGACCACCTACATCATCACCATCGCCGCGCTGCTGCCGCTCTACCAGCGCTACGAGATGAACCGGCTCTACCTGGTCTGCCTGCTGATGACGACGAGCGGGGTGATGAACCTCACGCCGTGGGGCGGCCCCACCGCCCGTGCCGCCAGCGCGCTGAAGCTCGATCCGGCCACTTTGTTCCTGCCGTTGATCCCCGGCATGATCGCGGGCCTCGCCGCCCTGCTGCTGATGGCCTATTGGTTCGGCCGCAAGGAGCGCCGCCGCATCGGCCATGTCCGCGCCAACCAGCCCACCGACTTCACCGGCATGGCCGTCTCGCAATTCCCCGAGGCCCGCCGCCCGCACCTCGTCTGGTTCAACGCCACCCTCGTCGTCACCCTGCTGGTGATGCTGGTGTGGGGCGTGCTGCCGCTGTCGATCCTGATGATGATGGCCTTCGCGCTGGCGATGATCGTCAACTATCCCAAGGTGTCCGAGCAGAAGGACCGGATCGCCGCCCATGCCGGCAACGTGCTGTCGGTGGTGTCGCTGATCTTCGCGGCCGGCATCTTCACCGGCATCCTGTCGGGCACCGGCATGGTCGAGGCGATGAGCCGGCAGGTGGTGGGCGTGATCCCGCCGGTGCTGGGCCCCTATATGGCGCCGATCACCGCGGTGCTGAGCCTGCCCTTCACCTTCTTCATCTCGAACGACGCCTTCTATTTCGGGATGCTGCCGATCCTGGCCGAGGCCGGCGCCCATTATGGGGTGGAGCCGATCGCGATCGCCCGCGCCTCGCTGATGGGCCAGCCCGTCCATTTGCTCAGCCCGTTGGTGCCGTCCACCTATCTGCTCGTCAGCCTGGCCGGGATCGACCTGGCCGATCACCAGCGCTTCACCCTGCTGCCCGCCACGCTCGTCTGCCTGGTGATGACGATCACCGGCATGCTCGTCCTCGCCTTCCCCTTCGTCGGCTGACCGGGTGCGGGCACCGACGCTACCGCCGGACGGCGATGCCGCCCGCGTGATCCTGCGCTTCCTCGCCGCGCTGGTCGTGGGCGGGGCAGGGGGCACGCTGTTCTGGTCGATCGGCGCGCCGCTGCCCTGGGTGCTGGGGTCGATGGTCGCCTGCGCGGCCGGCGCGGTCGCAGGGCTGCCGATCCTGGCGGGTGCCAGCACCCGTCGGCCGATGTCGGCGGTGCTCGGCGTGGTGCTGGGCAGCAGCTTCCATCCGGGGCTGCTCGATCAGGCACGGCTCTGGGCGGTGCCGCTGGTCGCCTTGCCCTTCTTCCTCGCCAGCGCGGCGCTGCTCTGCATCCTCTATTTCCGCCGGGTCGCGAAGCTCGACCGCACCACCGCCTATTTCTGCGGCATGCCGGGCGGGATCGCCAAAATGGTGCTGATGGGCGCCGAGCGTGGCGCCGACGAGCGCGCGATCGGGCTGATCCATGGCGCCCGCATCTTCCTGGTCGTCTTCATCCTGCCCTTCCTGATCCGGCTGGTCCACGACCCTGTCGTCGCCCCGCCGGTGCCGATGGGCGCTTCGGTGGTCGGTGACTGGATCCTGCTATTGTGGGGCGGCGGCTGCATCCTGGTGGGCTTCGCGGTGGGGCAGGTGTTGCGGCTTCCCGCCTGGCATCTGCTCGGCCCGCTCGCGGTCAGCGCTGGGCTGCACATGACCGGGATCACCGATTTCCACATCCCCGCCTGGGTGATCGCGGTGGCGCAGGTCGGGCTGGGGGCCACCATCGGCTGTCGGTTCGTTGGGCTGACCTTGCCGGCGCTGGGCCGGCTCCTCCTGCTTTCGGCCGGGTCGACGGCGATCCTGCTGGTCGTTACGATCGCCTGGGCGGTTGCGATCTGGAAGCTCACCGGGCTCGATCCGGCGCAGCTGACCCTGGCCTATTCGCCCGGCGGGGTCGCGGAAATGAGCATGGTCGCGCTGTCGCTCGCGCTCGAACCCGGCTTCGTCGTCATCCACCACCTCGTCCGCGTCGTGCTCGTCATCGTCGCAGCCCCCCTTTGCCTGCCGAAAGCTTCGCCCGTCCCATGAGTCTCTCCGACCCCCGCCGCCAGACCATCGCCATCCTCTACCAGGCGCTGCCCCCGCCGCTGATCGACGGCCTGCGCAAGGACGCCAAGCCCGGCGGCTATTCGGACAGCGGCGCCGACATGGCGGTGGCGCTGCGCAAGGCGGGCTGCACGATCCTGACGCCCGTGGCCGATCCCGATCCCGCCGTCGCGCTCGACTGGGTGTTTCCCGACACGCCCGAGGGGATCGACGCGGCCCTGGCCGGCGGCGCGACCCTGCTCTGGGCGAACACCGTGCTGTTCGATGGGCACCCGATCGAGGCGGCCAGCCACCGCGCCTGGATCGTCGGCCCGGCGCCGGCCCAGGCACAGGCGATCGACGACAAGCTGGCGACAAACGCGCTGCTCGCTGCCGCCGGCCTGCCCGTCGCGCGCTCCTTCACCGTTACCGAGGCGGACATCCCCTATGCGATGGACCGGCTTGGCGAACTGGGGCTGGCGCTGCCGGTCTGCGTCAAGCCGATCCGCGGGCGCGGCAGCCAGGGCGTGACCGTGGCGCGCGACGAGGCCGCGCTGCTCGAACAGCTGGCCGGGCTGATCGGCAGCGGCCGCTTCGGCGACACCGCGATGGTCGAGCAGTTCCTGCCGGGCATCGAGATCACCGTCCCCGTCATGCCGCCGCGCGACCGGCCCGGCGACAGCCGCCCCTGGGCGCTGCCGCCCGTCGTCCGCTTCGACCAGCAGGACGATATCGCGCCCTATAATGGCGACGTGCCGGTGACCGAGAACAGCCGCGCAATGACCCTGGCGGAATATCGGCGGATCGACGCGGCCGCCGCGATGGTGGCGTGCGAGGAGGCGGCCCGGCTGCTCGACATCCGCGCGCCGATGCGGATCGACTGCCGGCAGGACGCGAGCGGCCGCTATGTGCTGTTCGACGTCAACGCCAAGCCCAACAACACCGGCCCCGGCCGCCCCGGTCGCGACGATCAGGCCAGCCTGATGACGATCGCCGCCGCCGCGATCGACTGGACCTTCACCGATTTCCTGATGGCCAGCCTGCGCTGCGCCTGGACCAACAAGGCCCCCTGACCATGACCGAACTCTGGCAGCATATCGTCGCCGACTTCTCCAACATCGGCTCGCCCTCCGCGATGGCGGCCTTCTTCCAGGTCGTGCTGATCGACGTGATGCTCGCGGCCGACAATGCGATCGTCGTCGGCGCGCTGGCGGCGGGCCTGCCCCCGGCGATGCGGCGCAACGTGATCCTGATCGGCGTCACCGCCGCGCTCGTCCTGCGCGTTGCCTTCGCGCTGGTCGTGTCGCAGCTGATGCAGATCGTCGGCCTCGTCTTCGCGGGCGGGCTGCTGCTGCTGTGGGTGGCGTTCAAGATGTGGCGCGAGCTGAAGGCCGGCGGCCTGGGCGAACCGGGCGATGACCCCGCCATCGCCGATCACGCCCCGCGCAGCTTCGCGGACGCGGCCTGGGCGGTGGCGGTCGCCGATATCAGCATGAGCCTCGACAATGTCCTGGCCGTCGCCGGCGCGGCGCGCGACCACCCCGGCATTTTGGCGGTGGGGCTCATCCTGTCGGTGGCGCTGATGGGCGTGGCGGCGAACCTGCTCGCCCGGCTGATCGAGCGTTTTCGCTGGCTGGCCTATGTCGGCCTGCTCGTCATCCTGATCGTCGCGGTGCGGATGATCTGGGAAGGGCTGGTGGACCCGTCGCGCGGGCTGCTCGCCTTCCTGTAAAACAAATGGCCGGCCCCGCCTCGCGACGGGGCCGGATAGTCATTCAGGCGGCGACAGCCACCTCGATGCGGCCATCGACCAGCCGGGTCTCGAACATCTCGACCGGCTCGCTGACCGGCGCGGTCATCGCGTCGCCGGTCTTGATGCAGAATTTGCCCTGATGAAGCGGGCATTCCACGCAGCCATCCTCGACCCAGCCGTCGGACAGCTGGGCCTGGCCGTGCGTGCACAGGTCGTACATCGCATAATGGGCGCCCTCGTGCAGGAACAGCGCGATCGGCTTGCCGCCCGCGGTCACCGCGACGACCTCGCCCTCGGGGACGAGATCCTCGCCCCCCACGTCGAACCATGTAACGGTCATCGTCATTCTCTCAGATCGGCAGCGCGAGCAGGGTCTGCACGCGCGAGGTTTCGAACACGCAGCGCTTCGAGGCGAAGCGCCAGCCCTCGGTGGTCTTCACCACGCGGCTGATGTAGCGACCGGTCTGGTAGACCAGCGACTGGCCCATCTGGTTCGAATTGATCACGAGATAGTTGCTGGTGAACTCGACCGAGCCCTCGTCGCTGGCGGTGATCACCAGCCCCGAGAGGAAGTGGCGATAGGCCTGCGGCGAGAAGATGTTCGCGTTGCGCAGCGAGATGACGCGATCGCGCAGCATCTTCTGGTTGTCGCAGCGCATCACCGGCGCGGGCAGGCCCGCATCCTCATTCTCGCGCGGAATGATCTCGTACAGGCAGTCCTCGGTGAACAGCGCGGGCCATTCCTCGAGCCGGTCATTGTCGATCACCTCGATATACTGGTCGAGGAGCATCTGGATTTCGAGGCGAAGCAGGATCTCGGGGCTCATGCCACGGTCTCCCCGGCCACCGGCGCGTCGACCGGATAGTCCATCAGCTTGCGATAGCCCTTCCAGAAGCTGCGGATCAGATTCTCGGTGATCAGCGTGTTCTGCTGCTCGGGGGCGTTGCGCGCCATCTCGATCACCGAATGCTCGTGGCCGTCGCGCACCGTGCCGCGCTGGACCAGCTCGGTCGCCTCGGTGTCCTCCATGGAGATATAGCCCGCCGGGCCGACCAGATTGGCCTGCTTGATGCGCAGCGCGCGCAGCTCGGGCGTGTCGTCGGTGTAGCCGAAGAAGTGGAAGATCAGCTCGAAATTGTTCGGGCCCTTGGGCAGCAGCTGGCGCGCCACCAGCGTGTTGTGGATCTGCTGGATCACCAGCTGCGGGAAGATCGGCTGGATGTGGTTGGTCGCCACCAGATCATATTCCGGCACCAGCGCGAGGATGCTGTCATCCTCCAGCTTGAAGCCCTCGTCATAGGACCGGATCGCCTGCTGCTTATAGGCGTCGCCGGTGTCCTCGGCCTCCTTGATCGCCATGATGATGCTGTGCAGGCCGTCCTTGCCGTCGGTCTGGCAATGCGCCTTCATGCCCACGCGGAAGATGTTGAAGGTGGTGTGGAACAGGTGAAGCAGGCTCGCGTGGTACGGGTCCTTCACATTCTCCAGGTACAGCTTCCAGTTGGAGTTGGAGAACTGCCGCGTGCAGCCGAGATATTCGACCGGCTTGTGGAAGACGCGATCGATGAAGCCCGCCATGTCGGCGCCCACATAGTCGGCGAAATCCTCGACGGTGTCGCTGAACGTGCCGAACACCAGGCCCCGGTAGTTCTGCACGCGCAGCTTGCGCAGGCCGTGGTCGGCCGGGCTGAACTCGCGCGGCATGCCCTCGGCGTCCTTCTGCCCGCGGCGGAAGGGGATGCCCACCAGGTTGCCCTGGGTGTCGTAGCTCCACTGGTGGTAGACGCAGTTGTGGCTGGTGGCGTTGCCCCGCGCCATCCGGCAGACCATCGCGCCGCGATGCGCGCAGCGGTTCACCCAGGCGGCGAGCGAGCCGTCCTCGGTGCGGGTCAGCACCACGGGGGTGTCGCCCACGAAGGTGCTCTTGAAATCGCCGGGGTTCTTGACCTCGTCCTCGAGGCCCAGGAAGTTCCACGTCGGGCCGCGGTAGATCCGCTCCTGCTCGCGGTCGTAGACCTCCTGGCTGCTGAAAACGGCATAGGGGACGCGCGATCCGTCGTCGCGCGGGAAGGTCAAGCCGCCAGGCGGCTCCATAGCCGGTGCCGTTGCCATAATATGCTCCCTTGGTATGTCGAATGACCCGCCAAGCAGGGCAGTTGTTCGGCGTTCCGGCAATCCGGATGGCGCGGGGCGGTGGGCGACTATCCGAATCTGGCAAGTAATTCGGGTGTCGAGCCGGGATCAGCGGATGACGGGCCGGTGATCGTGGACGGTCTCGCGCAGCGCCAGGATGCTCCGCCGCTCGTCGCTCTCGCGGGTGATCAGGTGGATGTCGATATAGGGCCGGCTGCGGATCGAGACGAAGGAGAGCAGCCCGCCCCAGGACAGTTCGGCGAGGCGCGGCGAGATGCACACCCCCATCCGCGCGGTCACATAGGTCAGCACCGTCGGGATCTGGTCGCCATAATGCTTGATGCGCGGGGCGAAGCCGGCCTTGCGGCATTCGGCGATCACCGTGTCGTGGTGCGCGGGGAACAGGTGGCGCTCCAGGATCGCGAAGGTCTCGTCCTTCAGCTCCTCGATCGAGATCTCGTCGCGATCCGCCAGCGGATGGTCGAGCGGCAGCACCGCGCACAGCTCCTCGCGCAGGAAGGGTTCCACCGATACCTTGTTGTCGTGCAGCCGGTCGGCGAGCTGGCGCACGCCCAGGTCGACGAAACCCGCGTCGATCCGCTCGTCGAGCAGCGCCACGAACTGCTCGTCGGAGCGCATCTGCAGGAAGTTGAAGGTCAGGTCGGGCCGCAGCGCGTGGAGCGGCTCCAGGAAGACGTTGAACTTGGTGAGCATGATCGCGCTCATGAAGCCCACCGCCAGCACCTCGTTCAGGCCGCTCGCCCAGCGCTTCAGCTCGTCGGTCGCCGCCTGGCTCTCGAACAGGATCGAGCGCGCCTTGGGCAGCAGCGCACGGCCCGCCGGGGTCAGCTCGACCAGGCGGGTCGAGCGGATGAACAGGGTGATGCCCAGCTGCATCTCCAGTTCCTGGATCTGTCGGCTCAGCGGTGGCTGGGTCATGTTCAGCCGGGCCGCGGCGCGGCTGAAATTGCGTTCCTCGGCGACCGCCACGAAGCTTCGGAGGTGCTTGATCTCCATCATGACATTTATGCTACACGAGTATTAATCCCGTTCAATATTGCATTGGACAGAAAGTTTGGTCGCTCCGCATATTGCCCCGCAGCAGACGGATAAACACCGCGAAACAAGGGGGTATTCATGACGACCAAGGGCTTTTTGCGTGCGTCGGCGGCGGCTGCCGTCATCCTCATCTCATCGCTGGCCGCGACCGCCGGCCAGGCCCAATCGACGCCCCAGTCGACGGCTGAAACCGACGCCGATGCGGGCGGCCTCGCCGAGATCGTCGTGACGGCCACCCGCCGCACGGAATCGCTTCAGAATGTCGGCCTGGCGGTCACCTCGATCGGCGCCGCCGACCTTGCCAAGTCGGGCGTCGTCAACACCCAGGACATCGCCGCGCTCGTCCCCAACATGTCGGTGAACTTCGGCATCTCCAGCGTCGCGTTCAACATCCGCGGCATCGGCAGCAACGAGTTCGCGATCAACCTGGACTCGCCGGTCGCCACCCAGGTCGACGAGGTCTACATCAGCAAGACCTTCATGACCGGCCTGTTCAACTTCGATCTCGAGCGGGTCGAGGTGTCGAACGGCCCGCAGGGCACCTTGTTCGGCCGCAACACCACCGGCGGCGCGGTGAACTTCTACACCCGCAAGCCCACCGATCAGTTCGGCGCGGGCGGCACCCTCGAATATGGCAATTACCAGGCTCTGCGCGGCGAAGCCTATATCAACACGCCGCTGACCGAGCAGCTCAGCGCCCGCGTGTCGGGCTACGTCCTGCGCCAGGGCAAGGGCTATTATGACAACCTCACCCTCGGCACTGACGAGGGCTATGAGCGCAAATGGGCGGTGCGCGGCCAGCTGCGCTATGACGGCGGCGACACCAAGGTGCTGCTGAGTGGCCATTTCGGCCGGGACCGCTCGTCGCTCGCGCCCTATGAGGGCGCCGGCATCTACACGCCGCAAAGCTATGCCGCGCTCAACCCCACCGGCGGCTTCGCCAATATCGGCCTGCTCACCCCCTGCGCCCAATATGGCATCGGCACCGTCTCCCCCGGCGACGCGAGCTGCGTGCGCGGCAATGACGGGCGCTTCCCCGGCGACAACGATCCCTACACGTCGAACGGCAACCAGAAACATTATACCAACAACCGGACGACCGGCGGCTATGCGCGCATCGACCATGATTTCGGCGGCGCGACGCTGACCTCGCTGTCGGCCTATGAATATTTCAAGCGCGACCAGTCCGAGGTGGGCGACGGCAGCCCCGATTACAGCGGCACCTTGCTCTACTGGTATGCCACGATGAAGCAGTTCACCCAGGAACTGCGCCTCACCTCGAACGGCAATGGCCCATGGACCTATGTGGTCGGTGCCTTCTACGAGCATGACTCGCTCTACAATGGCGACTATCTGACCTTCGGCTCGGGCCCGACCCCGCATCTGGGCGGGGTGAAGACCAGCTTCGACCAGAAGCTCGATGCGATCGCCTTCTTCGTCCACAACAATGTCGAGCTGACCCCGACCCTGAAGCTGGTGGCGGGCGGCCGCTACAATCGCGAGCGGGTCGAGATCAACGGCACCAATTGCGGCGGCGCCGGCTCGACCGGTGTCGGCCCCGGCGGGCGCGACAAGGGCGAGGAGAACCCCACCACCGGCTGCGCGGCGGTGCTCTCCACCTCGGCGCTGGTGCCCGAGGGCAATGTCCGCAAGGACGACAATGTCTCGTTCAAGCTCGGCTATGAATGGCGCCCGCGGGTCGAGGCGTTCGACTCGCTGCTGATGTACGGCAACGTCGCCACCGGCTTCCGCAGCGGCGGCTTCAGCGCCGACCTCGCCGACAGCCAGGCCGCCTTCACCTCGCTCAAGCCCGAGGAGATCACCTCCTACGAGCTGGGCTTCAAGTCCGAGCTGGCCGATCGCCGCTTCCGCCTGAACGGCGCGATCTTCCACTATATCTTCCGCAACGGCTATCTGAGCGTCGACACGCCCACCTCGATCGTGCCGATCACGGTCAATGCCGCCAAGATCAAGGCCTATGGCGCCGAGTTGGGCGCGGTGTGGGCGCCGATCCGGGGGCTCCAGTTCAGCACCGGCGGCGGCTATACCAATGCGAAGATCAAGAGCGACCTCACCTCGGCGGGCGTCTCACTGCTCAACAACCGGCCGGTGAACTCGCCGCGTTTCACCTTCAACGCGGCGGCCGACTTCACCACCCCGGTCAGCGACGGGCTGAAGCTCAACGCCAACATCAACGCGAACTGGCGCAGCAGCCAATATCTGGAGGCGAGCAACATCCCCTCGACCCGCGAGCCCGGCTATTGGTTGGTCAACGCCTCGGTCGGGATCGCCGAGATCGACGATCGCTGGAGCCTCACCGGCTTCGTCCGCAACCTCGGCGACAAGAGCTATCGGACCTATGTGAACGACCTCTTCTCCTTCGGCTGGACCCTGAACCAATATGGCGTGCCGAGGACCTATGGCCTTCGCGCCAGCATGAAGTTCTAAAGGACGGACGTAAGAGTGGAGCGGCGTCGCGGGGGCGCCGCTCCCCAGGGAGGTTTCATGATCGATCCGGCGAACGAACGGGCCCAGTTTCTGATCGACCAGGCGGCGCGGGGCCGCCTCGGTCGCCGTGGCTTCCTGCAGATGGCGGGTGCCGCCGGGGTCGGGGCGCTGATCTCGGCCGCTATGGCGGGCGAGGCGCTGGCGGCGGGCGCCAACCAGCGCGCCAACCGCGCCAAGCTGAAGGCTGCCTATGACTATGTGATCGTCGGGGCGGGTGCCGCCGGCTGCATCATCGCTGCGCGGCTGGCGGAGGAGGGGGCCCAGGTCCTGCTGCTCGAAGCCGGCGGCGAGGACAGCGGCAAGCAGATCGACGATCCCAGCATCTGGTTCACCAATATCGGCGGGCCGCTCGACTGGTCCTTCCCGACTGTACCGACGGCGGCGCTCAACGGCCGCTCGATCCCGATCGGCGCGGGCCGGGTGCTGGGCGGCGGCACCAGCGTCAACGCCTCGCTCTGGGTCCATGGTTTCCAGCAGGATTTCGACAATTGGGCCTATGACGGCTGCGCGGGCTGGTCCTATGCCGACATCCTGCCGATCTATCGCGCGCTGGAGGATTGGGAGGGCGGTGCCAACCAGTGGCGCGGCGCCGGCGGGCCGATGCACGTCTGCCTGCCCAAGACCCCGCACCCGACCGCACAGGCCTGGATCGAGGGTTCGCGCCAGATGGGCATCCCCATCCTGGAGGACATGAACGCCCCGATGCGCGAGGGCGCGGCCTATACGAACATGAGCATCAACCGCGACGGATCGCGCGCCAGCGCCTCGCGGGCCTATCTGCGCCCCGCGCTCGGCCGCCCGAACCTGACGCTGCTGACCGGCACGACGGTGGCGCAGCTCCGCTTCGAAGGATCGCGCTGCACCGGCGTCGACATAATCGTCGACGGTGCGCTGCGCCCGGTGGGCGCGAAGGAAGTGATCGTCTGTGCGGGCGGGGTCGGCAGCGCGCATCTGCTGATGCTCTCGGGCCTCGGCGATCCGTCCGCGCTGGCGAAGCACGACATCAAGGCGCGGATCGACCTGCCCGGCGTCGGCGAGAATTTCCAGGATCATCCGCTGCTGGAAGGGGTGATCTTCGGCTATAAGGGGCCGATGCCGCCGCGCGCGGCCGGCAGCAACGCGGTGGAGGCGACCAGCTTCGTGCGCAGCGCCTCGGCGGTGAGCTGCCCCGATCTCCAGCCGGTGCTGATCCAGCTGCCGGTCGTCACCCCCGCCTTGAAGAAGAGCTATGGCGAGGTCGGCGTGCCGGGTTTCACCATCGCGCCGGGGCTGGTGCGGCCGTCGGGCCGGGGCTGGGTACGCCTGGCGTCGGCCGATTATCGCGACAAGCCGCTGATCGACTCCGGCTTCCTGTCGACCGAGGCCGATCTGACCGCGACGATGCGCTGCATCGAGCTGTGCCAGGAACTGGGCCGGCAAAAGGCCTTCACCGAGATCAGCTCGGGCGAACTGATCCCCGGCCGCAAGCTGTCCCCCGCCGATCTGGCCGACTTCGCGCGCAATTCGGCGACCAGCTATTTCCACCCCGTCGGCACCTGCAAGATGGGGATCGACGCGCTCGCCGTCGTCGACCCCCAGCTTCGCGTTCACGGGGCCGAAGGGCTCAGGGTCTGTGACAGTTCGATCATGCCCACCATCACCACCGGCAACACCAATGCCCCCTCGCAGATGATCGGCGCCAAGGCGGCGCAGCTCATCCTCGCGGCGGCCTGAGTTCGGAGTAGCGCAATGGATCTCGCCCTCGACGCCGTCTACGGCGCCTTCATCGACAACCAGTTCGTGGTCCGGCCCGGCGCGGAGACCTTCGCGGCGACCGACCCGGCGACCGGCGCGCATCTCGCCGATCTGGTGCGCGGCACCGCCGAGGATGTCGAGGCGGCGGTCACGGCCGCCCGTCGCGCCTTCCCGGCCTGGGCCGCGACCACCGCCGAGGAACGCTCGCGGCTGCTCAACAAGCTCGCCGATGCGCTGGAGGCGGACATGCCCCGCCACGCCCGCATCGACGCGCACGACATCGGCCGCCGCCTCTATGAGACGACCTATGACCAGATGGTCGCGATCGGCCAATATCGCTATTTCGCCGGCGCGATCCTGACCTTCGAGGGGCTCAGCCGCTCACTGCCCAACGGCCTGTTCGCGACCCGGCACGAGCCGCTCGGCGTCTGCGCGCTGGTCGTGCCGTGGAACGTCCCGACGATCATGGCCGCCTGCAAGATCGCCCCCGCGCTGGCGGCGGGCAACACCGTCGTCCTGAAGCCCGACGAGAATGCCTCGCTGTCGACGCTGGAGCTGGCGAAGAAGATAGCCGCGATCTTCCCGCCCGGCGTGGTCAACGTCGTGCCGGGCTCCGGGCCGGAGGCGGGGCAGGCGCTGATCCACCATCCCGGTGTCCGCAAGATCAGCTTCACCGGCTCCACCGAAGTCGGCCGGCTGATGGCGCAGGCGGGCGCCGACGCGCTGCTGCCGGTCACGCTCGAACTGGGCGGCAAGAGCCCGAACATCGTCTTCCCCGACATCGAGAATATCGACGCGGTGGTCGACAATGCCGCCTTCGCCGCAATGTATTGCAACGGCCAGTCCTGCCTCGCCGGCACGCGGCTGTTCCTGCACGACGCCATTTTCGACGATTTCATCGATCGGCTGACCGCCAAGCTGTCGACCGCGCGGATCGGCGGGCAGTTCGAGGAGAATGTGACGCTCACCTGCCTCGTCTCCGAGAAGCAGGGCCAGCGCGTGATGGATTATATCGAGCAGGGCAAGGCCGAGGCGAAGCTGCTCCACGGCGGTGGCCGCAGACAGGTGGCCGGCCACGACCATGGCTGGTTCATCGAGCCGACCGTGTTCGAGGCGACCAACGACATGCGGATCAGCCGCGAGGAGATTTTCGGGCCGGTCCTCTCGGTGATCCGCTGGAACGACTATGAGACGATGATCGCCCAGGCCAATGACAGCGACTACGGCCTCGCCTCGGGCATCTACACCAGCGCGATCGGCAAGGCGCTGGAGACCGCCAAGCGGCTGGAGGCTGGCAGCGTCTGGGTGAACCAATATTTCAACCTGGGCAGCGGCACCCCGTTCGGCGGCTACAAGCAGAGCGGCCTGGGCCGCGAATTCTCCCATGAGACCCTGAAGGCTTTCAGCCAGGTCAAGTCGATCGCCCTGGCGGCCGAGGTGCCGCCGCCCTTCTACATCGCCTGAGAGGCCGGCGGCGGCTGCGGCCGTCGTCTCCAACAAGAAAGATAATCGTGACCGACATCTCCTCAACCCCGGGCATCGCGCCCGGGGAACCGCCCCGCTTGACCCGCGAAGAGGCGGACCTGCGCTATCGCGCGACCGGGCCGATCGCCGATCCCGGCGCGCTGCTGGCCGATTTCATCGCCCGCAGCACCGCCGATCGGGAAGGCCATGCCGGCGTCCTCGGGCTGCGCTACGGCGCGGATGACGACCAGACGCTCGACATCTTCCTGCCGCGCGGGGGTGGGGCGGGAGCGCCCGTCCACATCTTCATCCATGGCGGCTATTGGTACCAGTTCGGCAAGGACGAATGGAGCTTCACCGCCGAGGCGCTGGCCGAGGCGGGCGCGATCGTCGTCGTCCCGCGCTATGCGCTCTGCCCCAAGGTCGGCATCGCCGATATCGTCCAGCAGATGCGGACCATGCTCGCCTGGATATGGGAAAATATCGGCGCGCATGGCGGCGATCGCGATCGGATCTTCGTGTCGGGCCATTCGGCGGGCGGCCATCTGGCGATGGAATTGCTGCTCACCGACTGGGCAGCGGACTTCGGGCTGCCGGCCGATATATTGAAGGGCGTTGCCGCGATCAGCGGGCTCTACGATCTCCGCCCGATCCGCGCCTCCTATGTCCAGGAGCAGATCGCGCTGACCGAGGAGGATGCCGAGCGGCTGAGCCCGCTGCTGCGGATCGACCGGGCGCAGACCCCGCTGATCGTCGCGGTGGCCGAGTCCGATCCCGAGGGCTTCCACCTGCAATGGTCGCAGTTGATCGAGCGGTGGACCGAGCTGGGCGGCGCGCCGGTCTCGATCCATCTGGCTGGCCATGACCATCTGACCGAGCTCTACGAGCTGGGGCTGGCGGACGGGGTGCTGGCCAATGCGATCCGCACCCAGATGGGGCTTTGAGCCTCTTCCGGGCGTGCCGGAACCGACGGACGTAGGGGCAGGGCGCCATCGGCCGCAATCCCGATGGCGCTGAGCGCAACAAGACTATCCGAATCTGGCAAGAAATTCGTAATATAAGGGCCGTGCCCCTATCGCTTCGGGCTCGGAGCGGTGCTTTACTCGGGGCGGGGATGCCGTCAGGGTAAGGAAGGAGGGCATATCGTATGATGATGGGCCAGCAGCTTTCCGCCCATAGCGGTTGCCGGTTGTTCGTGTCGGACGACCTGGACGATGCACGGGCGCGGATCTCGGCGGTGATGCAGCCGCACGAATTGCAGCCGCTGGGCCCCGTCTCGCGGGTGCGCAGCCAGATGAGCTTCCTGCGCCTGCCCGGCGTCGGCGTCGGCACGATCAGCTTCGGCCGGATGGCGCTGCGGCTCGATCGGGTCGAGGATTATCACCTCCTGATCTTCTGCATCCAGGGCAGCGCCCGGCTGAAATCGAGCCGGGGCGAATATAGCATCGGCGGCTCGCGCGGCGTGTGCATCGCCCCCGGCGAACCGGTGCGCGCCCATTTCTCCGAGGATTGCGAACAGCTCGTCGTCCGCATCGACGCCGCGACGATGCGCCGCAACAGCAGCATCGCCGATCCGGTGCTCCAGCCCGAGATCGACCTGACCAACCCGGCGCTCCAGCCCTGGCTGGGCCTGACCAAGCTGATCACCGACGACGCCTCGATGATCGACATGCTTCGACGCGACGAGCGGATCGGCGCCCATTATGGCCAGCTCTTCGTCAGCGCGCTGCTGGAAGGGCAGGGCGTGGTCACCGACGAGCGCCGCGCCTCGGTCGCCCCGGCAGCGGTGAAGCGGGCCGAAGCCTTCATCGATGCGCATCTCGCCGACCCGCTGACCCTGGGCGAGATCGCGGCGGCGGCGGGCGTGCCGGTGCGCACCCTGCTGCACAGCTTCGAGAAATTCCGCGCGGTCAGCCCGATGCGCTATCTGCGCGACCGTCGGCTCGATCATGCCCGCGACCGGCTGACCGGCGGCGACCGCGCGCCGACGGTTGCGGAGGCCGCGCTCGAAGCCGGCTTCACCCATCTCGGCCGCTTCTCGCAGGTCTATCGCGAGCGGTTCGGCGAGACCCCGTCGAACGGCCTCAAGCGCACGGCCCGCACCCGGATCAACTGACCGGCGGCCGCCACGTCCCCTATCGTCCAAGGAGCCGGACCGGTGCAGCGTTTCTTCGTCTTCGTCCAGGCCGATCCCGGCAAGGCGCATGAGCTGGGCATCGCCCTGGCGCAGAGCAAGATCGAGCATATCAAGGATATCAGCTCGATCAGCGGCAAATGGGATCTGCTGCTGCGGGTCGAGATCGACAACCGCCGCGACGTCTCGCAGGACGTGATCGCCCGGATGTTCCGCCTGCCCAATATCCGCAAGACCAAGACCGTCGTCGCCTATGCGGTCTATGATCCGGCCGACTACACGCTGGACGACGACTTCGGCTGAGCCGACCCGAAGGCCGGCCCAGCCGTCGTTCGTCAGCCCTCCGTCTTGCGCCCGTGGACCAGCCGGTAGAGCGCCGGCAGCACCAGCAGGGTCAGCAGGGTCGAGGAGATCACCCCGCCGATCACCACCGTCGCCAGCGGCCGCTGCATCTCCGCGCCCGCGCCGACGTTGAACGCCATCGGCACGAAGCCCAGGCTCGCGACCAGCGCGGTCATCAGCACCGGGCGGAGGCGGGTCAGCGCGCCCTCGCGGATCGCCGCGTCGAGCGAACTGCCCTCGGCGCGCAGCTGGCGGATGAAGCTGAGCATCACCACGCCGTTGAGCACCGCCACGCCCGACAGCGCGATGAAGCCCACCCCGGCCGAGATCGACAGTGGCAGCCCGCGCAGCAGCAGCGCGGCGACGCCCCCGGTCAGCGCCAAGGGCACGCCGGAGAAGACGATCAGCGCATCCTTGGTCGACCGGAACAGCGCGTAGAGCAGCCCCAGGATCAGCAGCATCGCCGCCGGCACGACCAGCCGCAGCCGCTGGGCAGCCGAGATCAGCTGCTCGAAGGTGCCGCCATAGCTGATCCAGGTGCCGGGCGGCAGCTCGACCTGGGCGTCCACCTTCGCTCGCACCTCCTCGATGAACGAGCCCAGGTCGCGCCCGCGCACATTGGCGGTGACGACCACGCGGCGCTTGCCGTCCTCGCGGCTGATCTGGTTGGGGCCGATCACGACCTCGACCTTCGCGACGTCGGACAGCGGCACGAAACCCGCCGCGCCGCCGTCGCCGCTGCGCAGTGGGATGCGCAGCCGCCCGATCTCGTCCACCTTGCTTCGGACATCCTCGGGCAGGCGGACGATGACGGGGAAGCGCCGGTCGCCCTCGAAGATCTGGCCGGCGGTGGCGCCGCCGATCGAGACCGACACCACGTCCTGCACGTCGCCGACATTGAGGCCCAGCCGCGCCAGCGCTGCGCGATCGGGGGTGATCTGCAGGACGGGAAGCCCCGTCACCTGCTCGATCGCCACGTCCTGCGCGCCCGCCACGGTCTCGACCTGCGCCTCGATCGCCTGGCCGATCGTCTGGAGCTGGTCCAGATCGTCGCCGAAGATCTTGATCGCGACGTCGGCGCGCACGCCCGAGAGCAGTTCGTTGAACCGCATCTGGATCGGCTGGGTGAACTCGTAATTATTGCCGGGGATGGTGGCGGCGGCGGCCTCCATCTCGCGGACGAGTTCGGCCTTGGGCTTGCGCGGATCGGGCCAGTGCTTGCGATCCTTGAGCATGACGAAGGTGTCGGCCACCGAAGGCGGCATCGGGTCGGTCGCCACCTCGGCGGTGCCGATCTTGGCGACGACCCGCTCGACTTCGGGGAAGCGCTTGAGCCGGGCTTCCAGCGTCGTCTGCATCGCGACGGCCTGGGTCAGGCTGGTGCCGGGAATGCGCAGCGCATGGAGGGCGATGTCGCCCTCGTCGAGGCTCGGCACAAACTCCGACCCCATCCGCGTCGCGGCGACACCCGCGATCGCGACCAGGATCGCCGCGCCCACCGCGAAGCCGATACGCAGCCGCAGCGCGGTCTCCAGCCAGGGCTGGTAGAGGCGCCGCGCCCAGCCCATCAGCCGGCTCTCCTTCTCCTCCACCTTGCCGGTGACGAACAGCGCGATCGCCGCCGGCACGAAGCTGAGCGACAGGATCAGCGCCGCGGTCAGCGCCATCACGACGGTGATCGCCATCGGATGGAACATCTTCCCCTCCACCCCGGTCAGGGCGAAGATCGGCACATAGACCAGCGCGATGATCAGCACGCCGAACAGCGACGGCCGGATCACCTCCGACGTCGCCGATGCGGCGAGCGCGAAACGCTCGTCCCGCTCCAGCAGCCGGCCCAGCCGGTGCTGCGCCTCGCCATAGCGGCGCAGGCAATTCTCGACGATGATCACCGCGCCGTCGACGATCAGCCCGAAATCGAGCGCACCCAGGCTCATGAGATTGCCCGAGACGCCGGTCCGCACCATGCCGCTGATCGTCATCAACATGGTGACGGGGATGACCGCGGCGGTGATCAGCGCCGCGCGGATGTTGCCCAGCAGCAGGAACAGCACCACGATCACCAGCAGCGCGCCTTCCAGCAGGTTCTTCTCGACCGTCCAGATCGCGCGTTCGACCAGGTTGGTGCGGTCGTAGATCGCCACCGCCTTCACCCCGCCGGGCAGCGCTCTGGCGGCCTCCTCCAGCCTGGCCGCCGCCGCGCGGGCGACGACCCGGCTATTCTCGCCGGCCAGCATGAAGACGGTGCCGAGCACCACCTCGCGGCCATTCTCGGTCGCGGCGCCGGTGCGCAGTTCCTGGCCCATGCCGACATCGGCGACGTCGGCGATGCGGATCGGAACCCCGCCGCGGTTGGTGACGATGATCGTCTTCAACTCTTCGATGCCGCTCGCCTGGCCCGGCACCCTGACCAGATATTGCTCGCCATAGCGCTCGACATAGCCGGCGCCGACATTGGCGCTGTTGCGCTCGATCGCCGTCACCACCTCGCGCATCGTCAGCCCATAAGCGGAGAGCCGGTCGGGCAGCGGGGTGACATGATATTGGCGTTCATAGCCGCCGATGCTGTTGACCTCGGTGACGCCGGGCGTGTTGCGCAGCTGCGGCCGGATCACCCAGTCCTGCAGGGTGCGCAGGTCCTCGGCGGTATAGGCTTTGCCGTCGGGCTTGCGCGCGCCCGGCTCGGCTTCGAGCGTGTACATGAAGATCTCGCCCAGGCCGGTCGCGATCGGCCCCATTTCGGGGGCGACCCCGGCGGGAAGCTGATCGCGCGCGGTCTGGAGCCGCTCGTTGATCAGCTGGCGGGCGAAATAGATGTCGGTGCCGTCGGCGAACACCGCCGTCACCTGGCTCAGCCCATAGCGCGAGATCGAACGGGTATATTGCAGGCCCGGCAGGCCGGCGATCGCGGTCTCGACCGGGAAGGTCACCCGCTGCTCGGCTTCGAGCGGGGAGAAGCCCGGCGCCGAACTGTTGATCTGCACCTGGACGTTGGTGATGTCGGGGGTGGCGTCGATCGGCAGCCGCTGGAAGCTCCACACGCCGAGCGCACAGAGCAGCGCGACGGCGCCGAGCACGCCCCAGCGATAGCGGATCGCCAGGCCGACGATACGCTCCAGCAGGCGGGGTCGGGGCGAGGATTGGGGCTGGGGGGCGGTCTCAATGGTCATGGCTCGCCCCCGCCTTCTCGATGTCGGCCCGGATCAGGAAGGCGCCGTCGGTGACATAGGCGGTGCCCGGTTCGAGTCCGCCCAGCACCTCGGTCCATTCGAGCGTGCGCCGCCCGATCTCCAGCATCCGCACTTCGTAGCTGTTGCCCACCTTGGCGTAGACCACCTCGAAATCGCGGAAGCGCTGGATCGCGCGGGTGCGCACCGCCAGCGGCACCTGGATCTCGGAGACCGCGAAGCTGCCTTCCACGCCCATGCCGGGGCGGAAATCGTCCGCCATCGACGAGGGCAGGTGGACATGCGCCAGCAGCGTCTGGCTGGCGATGTCGGCGGTCGGCAGGATCGCTTCCACCTCGGCCTCCAGCTTCACCGCGCCCGACAGGCTGCGCACTTCCACCTTCTGGCCCATGCGCACGCGCTCGGCGTCGCGCGGATAGACGAAGAATTCGGCGTGCAGCTTGGTCGGATCGGCGATCACCATGATCGCGCGGTCGCCAGTGACGTCGCCGACATTGGCGTTCTTCTCGACGATGATGCCGCTGATCGGCGCCGGGATCGCATAGGTCTGGAGCGAGTGGCTCGATTCCACCCGCGCCACGATCTGGCCCTTGCGCACCGACTCGCCGATCCGCCCCGTCAGCCAGGTGATCTGGCCGGGCAGGCGGGCGCGGACGTCGGCCTTGCCCTCGGGGGTGATCTCCACCCGGCCGGCCATCTCGATCCGTTCGGTGATCGCGGCAGGCCCGGCGCGCTCGGCCTGTACCCCGCCGGCCTTGGCGGCCGCTTCGGAGAAGGTCGTGCGCCCTTCATAGGAGGCGTAGCTCCAGCTGTGCGACCGGCCGCCTTCCACGGCGGTCACCTGCACGTCGAAGCTGTGCGGTTCGCGCACCACGCCATTACCGCGCAGGAAATCCTCGCGCGGGGCGAAGGCGAAGCGATCGACCCGGCCGCCGAGCCGCTTCAGCTCCACCGCCAGCTTCACGTCGCCGGGGGCGACCGGCTTGTCGTCGCGATAGGCATAGGCGCGGAACTCGGGCTCGACGCCGTCTTCGAAGATCGTCATCTCGATCGCGAAGTCGCCGTCGCGCAGCATCCGGCCGCGATGGGGGCCACGTTCATAATCGGCGCTCTCGGCGCCATGCTCCGCGGTTTCGGTGGCGGCAGGCTTGTCGCCGCAGCCGGCGAGGGGGACGAGCGCGATCAGCGCGCCTAAGATCAGAGTGGGTCGGGTCATCAGCGGTTCTCCGCGCTGTCGAGGATGGCGGCGTGGCGACCGTTCAGACGGTCGAGCCGGACGCCGGCGAGGTGGTAGCGGCGCAGCAGCTCGATCCGGCGCGAACGGGCGTCGGTCACGGCCTGCTGGGCCTGGCTGAGTTCGAGGAAGGTGAAGGCGGTGCCGCCGCGGCGATAGCCGGCCTCGACCAGCGCCACCGATCGTTCGGCGCTGGGCAGCACCTCGCGATCGATGCGATCGAGCTCGGACAGGATGGCGCCGCGCTCGGCCGCCAGCCGCGTGCTTTCGCGCATCCGGTCGATCCGGGCCAGTGCCAGCTCGGCTTCGGCGGCCTGCTGTTCGGCGCTGGCGCGCGCGACATTGCCGCGATTGGCGGTGCGGGCGCCCAGCGGCAGCGATCCGCCCACCACCAGCGCGACATCGTTGCCCTGTCCGAAATGGCGCACGCCGACCCTCGCGGTGGGATTGGCGACATCGCCGGTCTCGGCCAGCTTCAGCCGGGCGCCGGCCGCGTCCTTCTCCGCCGCCAGCAGGTCGAGGTCGGGGCTCGCGCTCGGCGTGGCCACCGGCACCTGAGGCCGGGCGAAGGGGGTGGGGTCGAGGGTGAAGTCGGGCGACCCGCTCCAATAGGCGGCCAGGCTCGCCCGCGCGATCCGCGCTTCGAGCTTCGCCTGGTCGAGCGCGATCGCCGCCTGGGCCACCGCCGTTTGCGCGCGTTCGGCAGCGAATTGCGGGTCGAGCGCACGCGACACCCGGCGTTGCACGTCGGCCGTGGAGCGGCGCAGCGTCGCCAGCCTCTGTTCGGCCACCGGGATCGCCGCCTCGGCCGCCAGCGCGTCGACCCACGCGGTCTGCACCTGCGCGAGCAGGTCGAGCATGCGCAGCCGGTTGCGCTGGCCGGTGACGTCGGCCTCGGAGCGTGCGGCGCCGATCCGCGCCGCGCGCTTGCCGCCGCGTTCCCAGGTGCGTTCATACCAGGCGGTGGTCTGGGCGCGCTCGGCCGGGGAATAGGCGCCGGTGCCGGCGAAATCCTCGACGTCCACGCCCAGCGTGTCGCGGGGGCGGACGTCGGCCTGGGCGATGCCGGCCTCGGCGATCCGGCTCTGGGCGATGCCCACCGCCAGGGCGGGTTCGTTGGCGGCCGCCCGCGCCAGCGCATCGGCCAGGGTCAGGTCGGCGGTCGGGTTGGCGGCGGGGGCCGCCGTCGAGAGAAGCAGCCATGGCAACGCGCCATGGAGCAGCAGCCGCGCGATGCGCGGCGGAAAACGGGAAGACATGGAACAGCCTCGCGAACATGCGTCATCATCCCCGCGCCGCGGGGCGGCGCAGGCTCAGGCGAGCGTGTCGGAGGCTCTGGGCGGGCGCTCGGGGCCGGGGACATAGGCCCCCAGCGGCGGCGCCGTGTTCTCGAGATTATAGGCCATGCCGGCCAGGGGCATCGTGGTTGCGCTGCCGCCGGCGAGGGCGAGCAGGCCGGACATGCCTTCGGCATGGTGATGATGGCCGCTGCCCAGATGGTTGCCGGGGCTGTCGTCGTCGGGCTGCGGCGCATGATGATCGGCATCGGCGTCGGCCGAATATTCGCTGAACAGCAGATGCTGGTGCTCGGTCGATCCGCCCGGCGCATGCTGGATGCGGTCGACCACGCTCGACAGGCTCATCGCCGCGAAGACGAGCGCGAGCACGACGGCAAGCATCGTGAAGGCACCTTGTCGGCGGATGGCGGCCAGCATGGTCATCGCGCCCTAGCTAGTCCGGGTGGGCAAGCGACGCAAGGCAGCATGCGCGATGGGCCCGGTCTGGTCGGACGGCAGGACCGCCCGACCAGTTCCCGGAAGAGCAGGATGGCCCGCGCTTATTTGCTCGTCTCGCGCTGGATCAGCTCGGCGGCCTCGACCTTGGCGGCGTCGGTCTTCTGCTCGCCATTGACGATATCGTCGGCGAGCAGCATCAGTTCATGCCCGGTCGCGGAGCCGGTTTCGGCGGCCTCGCCCAGCTTGACGCCCTTCTTCGCCGCGATCACGCGATCCCAATCGGCGCGCACGGCTTCCCAATAGTCCTTGGTCTTGGCCCAATACTCATCGGCGGCGGCGACCGGGAAGTCGCTGGCGGGCACATAGCTGTTGATCAGCACTTCGTGGACGAAGGTGACCTTCTGGCCGTCCTTCGTGCCGATCTTGGCATTGTCCTGCTCGTGCACCCAGCCGGTCGGGGTCAGGGCGTGGCGGTTGGTACCGATATAATGGTCATAGGGCGGCTTGCGCACGGCATCGCGGCGGGCGAGCGGGCGGCTCGTCTCGTCGCTCTGCCAGCGGGCAACGCCGCCGTCATAGCGCCAGCGGCCGATGCCGCCATAGCGCGGGCTGTCGTCGGTCTGGTAGACGGTCTGCGACCAGGCGCCCTTGGCGTCGGCGGCGGCCACCGGCACCAGGCTCCACTGGCCGGGGCCGCTATAGGTGAGCACGGTCTTCGGCTGCCATTCCCAGTCCTGCCGCCAATGCTTGATCACCATCGGCTTCTTGTCTTCCATCTCGACCACCAGCAGATGCTGCAGGCCGATCCGGTCGGGCGTGTCGATGACGACGCGGACCACTTCATGGCCGCCGCTCAGCTTGGGCTTCAGCGGCTCGTAGCCGGCGACGAAGGGCACTGTCTCGCGCATGTCGAAGGTGACCTTGAAGGTGCCCGCCATGGCGAGGATCGAGGCGCGGTCGCGCGCCTTGTCGCCATAAAGAGCGGCCACCGACGAAGGGCCGGCCGGCGCGGGCGCGGCGGCGGCGAGGGCGGGGGAGGTGGCCATCGCGAAGGCGAGCGCGAGGGCCATCAGGTTGGTACGGATCATCTTGGTCCTCCTCACAGGCTCAGCGACAGCGAGACGCCGACGTTGCGGCCCGGCTGGCTGAAGGCATCGCGGATCGTGCTGGTGGATGCCAGCCCGCGCACGTCGCTCCACCAGAAATATTTCTTGTCGAGGATGTTGAACATGCCGGCGCGCAAGGTGGCATGGTCGTCGAGCAGCTTGAACGAGGCGGTCGCGTCGAACACCCAGAAGCCCGGCGGGGTGAAGCACACCGTCGTCGCGGTGTTGCAGCTGTTGTTGGTGCGCGACTGTTTCTTGCCCGACGAATGGGTGGCGGTCAGCTCGGCGCGGAACGGGCCCTCGGCGGGCTGGTAATAGACGCCGCCCACGAACTTGAACGGCTCGACGCTGTCCAGCGGGCGCGAGCCGGCGGTGCCGGTCTGCACCACCGTGCCCTTGGCCCAGCTCGCCGCCGCGCGAACGCCGAAGCCGGCGGCCACGGCATATTCGCCCTTCGCCTCGAAGCCGTGGATCTTGGCCCGGCCCAGGTTGATATATTGGTACACTGCCGGATTGGCCGCGGTGAAATTGCCGCTGATCTGGACCTGGTCGATGAAGTTGCGGAAGCGGCTGCTGAACGCGGTCAGCTCCAGATTGCCGAGCCGGTCGACCAGGCGGATGCCGCCCTCGATGCTCTTGCTGCTCTCGGGCTTCAGGTCGGGGTTGGGGATCGACCGGTAATTGGCGACGACATTGGCGAAGCTGTTGTTGATCTGGTTCGGCTCGGGCGCCTTGAAGCCGCGGCTGTAATTGGCGAACAGCCGCACGAACTCGGCGGGCTTCACCACCACGCCCAGGCGCGGGGTGAACTTCGAGTCGCTCTGCCCGCGCGGCACGAAGCCGTTGAACAGCGGATCGGCCTTGGGCGACAGCTTGTAATGATCCCAGCGCAGCGCCGGATACAGCGTCACCAGCCCGCCCGCGATCGCGATCTCGTCCTGGATGAACAGGCCGGCCAGGTCATAGTCGGTGTTGGGGAAGGCGCGGGTGGGATAGGTCTCGCCCGCCGGCGGCACGGTGCCGTCGCGCACGCCGGTCTGGCGGGTCCACGACGCATCGCCGCCATAGACCAGGTGATGGCTGATCATCCCGGTGTCGAACTCGGCCTCCAGCTGCACCATGCCGCCATAGACCCGGTTGTCGAACAGGTTGATGCGGGTGCGGTCGGCGGCGGTGTTGCGGTCCTCGGCGGCGGTCTGCGAGGTCCGGCTCTTCTGCCAGTACACCGCCGCACGGGCGCCGGCGAACAGGCCTTCGCCGCTATAGGCATAGTCCAGGGTCGCGCGGTCGCGCTTGGTGGTGTCATAGGCGGTCAGGCCCAGCACCGAAGTGGTAGCGAGCGGCGGCTTGGCGATCGCGCTCAGCACATTGGTGTCGAGTTCCGAGCTGAACCGCTCATAGGTCAGTCGCACCCGCTGCGCCTCGTTGGGGCGCCAGACCAGCCGGCTCAGCAGCGCGTTGGATACGGAGTCCTGCGGGTTCGGGGTGGTGCGGTCGACATTGGCGGCGTCGTTGGTGCCCTTGTTGTCGAGCTCCTTGGAATCGCGCCGGGTGAAGGCCAGCATCGCCTCGATCTGGCCGGCCTTGCCCGCCACGACGAAGCTCTTGGTCCAGTTTTCGTCCGCCGAGTCATAGCCCACGCGCACGCCGCCGCCGACGGTCTTGCCGTCCTTCAGGAAATCCTCGGGATCCTTGGTGATGAAGCTCACCGCGCCGGCCACGCCATCGCTGCCGTAGAGCGCCGAGGCGGGGCCGCGCAGGATCTCGACCGAACGGAGCAGGTCGAGGTCGACATAGTCGCCACGGCCCACCGACTGGGCGCCGAAGGCGAAGCCGTCGGGCACGCGCACGCCGTCGACGGTGATCAGCACGCGATTGCCTTCGAGGCCGCGGATGTTGAAGCCGCTGTCGCGATCACGGCCGGTGGCCGAGCCTGCGGCGGTGAAGCGGGCGGGGGCGCGGCGCACGGTGACGCCGGGCTCGTAGCGGACGAGGTCCTTCACGTCGCTGACGAAGCGGTCGGCGATCTGGGTGGCGTCGATCACCGACACACTGGCGGGCACCTCGATGGTGGCCTTCTCGATGCGCAGCGCGGTCACCGTGATCGTCTCGTTGTCGCTCGCCTCGGCATCGGCCGCAGCCGCATAGGCCGGCAGGGCGAACAGGGTCAGCGCCGCGGAGGCAGCCCCCCGCAGCAGGATATGTCTGGTCATCAAAATCCCCTTTCGTGTCGCGCTTGCTAATGCGAATCGTTCTCGTTAGCAAGAAGATCGTTGAAGAGGCGAAAGGGACGCAGGATGATCGATCGGAACAGGGCGACAGCGCGCACGGGGCGCGCCGCTACGGCGTTGGCATTGTTGATGGCGGCGGGTGTGGCGTGGGCGCATATGCCCTATGTTGCACCGGCGGTGTTCGACGTGGGGCAGCGGCAGAAGGTGGTGCTGGAGGCGAGCTTCACCGAGGATGCCTTCCGCCCCGAAATCCTGATGAACGATGCTCCGTTCGAGGTCACCGGCCCCGATGGCGCAACCGTGAAGCTCGCCGATCCGGCGCGCTTCTCCGATCGCGCGGTGGCCGAGGCGTCGCTGCCGGCCGAGGGCGTCTATCGCCTGTCGTCGGGCCAGCGCTATGGCCGGATGAACCATATGGTTCGCGACGGCACCACCTGGAAGTTCGTGCCCGAGGATCAGAAGCCACCGGCCGGCGCCGAGCTGCGCGAGGTGCAGAGCGCGACCCTGGCCGATGCCTATGTGGTGCGCGGCAAGCCCACCAATGCGGGCGCGCTGAAGCCGCGCGGCGCGGCGCTGGAGATCCACCCGCTGGCCGATCCCACCGCGATCGGCGCGAAGGAAGGCTTCCCGCTCGAGGTGCTCTACCAGGGCAAGCCGCTCGGCGGCGTCACCGTCACCCTGTTCCGCGAGGCGGGGCTCTATGACGGCAAGAAGGTGGTGGGCGAATTCCCGGTCGGCGCCGACGGCAAGCTGACGATCACCCCGCCCGATGCCGGGCGCTATCTGCTCCTCGTCCGCCATCGCGATGCGGCGCCCACCGGCGCCAAGGCGCCCTATTACAGCTACAGCGTGACCCTGGCCTTCGAAGCGACCTGAATCCGGCCGGGCTCAGTTGGCCGCGCCCAGTGGATCGGCCACCGGGCGGCCGTCGAGGATCGCATCGATCCGGTCGCGCAGGGGGCGGATCCAGTCGGGATGGCTCAATATGTGGAGCGCGCGGGCGCGGATGCCGCGCACCACATGCTCGGCCATCTCCTCGGGGCTCATCCCCGCCGCGTTGGTCTGGTTCACCAGGTCGCGCAAGCTGCTCAGGCTCGGGTCGGCCTCGCCGCGCCGCGCCTGGCCGGCGGGCAGGTTGCGCTCGTCGTCGTCGATATTGGTGGCGGTCGATCCCGGGCAGAGCACCGATATGCCGACATGCGGGGTCTCGCGCGCCAGCTCCAGATACAGGCCCTCGCTGAGCGCGACGACCCCGGCCTTCGAGACATTATAGGGGTGGAGATAGGGCGTGTAGACGAAGCCCGCGACCGAGGCGGTGTTGACGATATGCGCCTCCTCCTGCGCGGCCAGGATCGGCAGGAAGATGCGGCAGCCGTGGATAACGCCGTTCAGGTTGACGCCCAGCACCCAGTCCCATGTCTCGCGGCTGGTGGTATCGAAGCGCTGGAATCCGCCGACCCCGGCATTGTTCATCAGCAGATGGACCGCGCCGAAGCGCTGTAGCGCCGCCTGCGCCAAGCCCTCGATCGAGGCCGGATCGGCGACGTCGGTAACATGGCCGATCGCCTCGCCCTTCGCCGACAGCTCGGCCACCGCCCGGTCGAGCGCGGCGGCGTCGCGGTCGGCGATCACCAGCTTCATGCCCTCGTCGATCAGTCGGCGCGCGACGCCGAGCCCGATCCCGCTGGCGCCGCCGGTGACCACGGCGACCCGTCCGCTCAGCTTTTCCATGCTTGTCCTCTCCGCTTTCCGGAAGCTTCGCCCAGCCGGGGGCTCTCCGCAAATACCGGCGGGTTATGGGGGCATAGGACATGGAAATTATCGCTGGCCCGCCGACCCCGCTACGATCGCCGCACAAGGATAGAGGCGAGGACGGCATGAAGGTGGATCTGGTCATTCGCGGCGGCACCATCGCCGATGGCACCGGGGCTGAACTGCGCGAGGCGGATATCGCCGTGCAGGGCGGCCGCATCGTCGAGGTCGGCAAGGTCGCGGCCTCGGGCGTCGAGGAGGTCGACGCCAGGGGCCTGCTCGTCACCCCCGGCTTCATCGATCCGCACACCCATTATGACGGCCAGCTCACCTGGTCCGACACGCTCGATCCCTCGTCGGGCCATGGCGTCACCACCGTCGTCGTCGGCAATTGCGGGGTCGGCTTCGCCCCGTGCAAGCCCGAGGACCGCGAGGCGCTGGTCCGGCTGATGGAGGGGGTGGAGGACATCCCCGAGATCGTGATGGCCGAGGGCCTGCCCTGGGACTGGGAGAGCTTCCCCGACTATCTCGACGCCGTCGAGGCGCGCCCGCACGACATCGACTTCACCGTGCTGCTGCCGCACGCGGCGATGCGCGTGGCGACGATGGGCGAGCGTGCCGCGCGGCTGGAACCCTCGACCGAGGCCGACCGCGCCGCGATGCGCGCGATCGCGACCGAGGCGATGCGGGCGGGCGCGGGTGGCTTCAGCACCTCGCGCAGCATCTTCCACAAGGCGAGCGATGGCAGCGCCGTGCCGACCCTGACCGCCGAGGACGAGGAACTGCGCGAGATCGCGCTGGGCATGAAGGACGCCGGGCGCGGGGTGATCCAGGCGATCATCATGAACCAGGGCATGCAGACCGACGAGTTCGAGCGGCTGCACGACATCGCGGCGGAGAGCGGACGCCCGCTCAGCTACACGATGGTGCAGGTGCCGTGGGACAAGGATCTGTGGCGCCGGGTCGGCAAGACTGTCGAGGCGCGCAACGCGGCGGGCACCGAGGTGCGCATGCAGGTGTTCAATCGCCCGGTGGGCATGATCCTGGGGCTCGACACCACCTTCAACCCGTTCAGCATGAACCCTTTCTACGCCGAGCATATCGCGCCGCTGCCGCCCGCCGAGCAGGCCGCCCGGATGCGCGACCCTGAGGTGCGGGCGAAGCTGCTGACCCCGGGCAACGCGATCGATCATCCGCTCGCCTTCAACCTCACCCGTTTCGAGCAGATGTACCCGATGGGCGAATATGCCGATTATGAGCCCGACCCGGCCACCGGCGTCGCGGCCCAGGCGGCGGCGCGCGGGGTCGATCCGCTCGAAGTCGTCTATGAGGCGCTGCTGGCGCGGGACGGGCAGGGCAAGATCCTGGTCGCCGCCACCAATTTCGACGACGGCCATCTCGACACCACTTTGGAGCTGATGCAGCACGAGCATGCCGTGATCGCGCTGGGCGATGGCGGCGCCCATTATGGGCTGGTCTGCGACAGCAGCTATTCCACCTTCATGCTCAGCCACTGGGCGCGCGACCGCCAGCGCGCGGGACGGCTCAGCATCCCGGAAGCGGTGCGGATGATGACCGACGCGCCCGCGCGGATGCAGCGCTTCCACGATCGCGGCCGCATCGCCCCGGGCCTGCGCGCCGACCTCAACATCATCGATCTCGACCGGCTCAGGCTGTTCTCGCCGCATGTGATCCATGACCTGCCCGCGGGCGGCCGCCGCATCACCCAGGACGCCGAGGGCTATGTCGCCACCTATGTCGCCGGCACCGCGATCCGCCGCGACGGCCGGGACACCGGCGCCCGCCCCGGCAAGCTGATCCGCGACGCGGGGCGCTGAGGGGGGACACAGCTTGAGAGTCGAGCGCGCTCGTCCCAGGGAATTCGTCATCCCGGACTTGATCCGGGATCCAGATACGCAACGTCGGGGCAAGAAACGCCACGTTGCGTGTCTGGATGCTGAATCAAGTTCAGCATGACGAATCCGGTCGAACCCTTCACCCTCGCCATCCCCCAGGCCGATCTCGACGACCTTCACACTCGCCTGCGCCGCACCCGCTGGCCCGAGGCCGAAACGGTCGCCGATCGCTCCCAGGGCCTGAAGCTCGACGCCGCCCGCGCGCTGTACGACCATTGGCTCCACCGCTATGACTGGCGCCGCTGCGAGGTGATGCTCAACGGCTTCGGCCAGTATCGCACCGCGATCGACGGGCTCGACATCCACTTCCTCCATGCCCGCTCGCCCGAGCCCGAGGCGCTGCCGCTGATCATCACCCATGGCTGGCCGGGATCGGTGGTTGAGTTCCACAAGATCATCGGCCCGCTCACCGATCCGCGCGCGCATGGCGGCGATCCGCGTGACGCCTTCCACGTCGTGGCGCCTTCGCTGCCGGGCTATGGCTTCTCCGGAAAACCCGCCGCCACCGGCTGGACGACGTGGCGCACCGCGGACGCCTGGATCGAGCTGATGCGGCGGCTGGGCTATGAGCGCTGGGTCGCGCAGGGCGGCGACTGGGGATCGGCGGTGACGACCCGGCTGGCGCTGCGCCGGCCGCCGGGGCTCGCGGCGATCCATCTCAACGCGGTGGTGGTGAACCCGCCAAGCGAGGACATGCTGCCGCTGATGGCGGAGGAGCAGTCTGCGATCGACGAATTCGCCGCGTTTAACCGGACGGGATCGGGCTATTCGGCGATCCAGAGCACCCGGCCCCAGACGATCGGCTATGGGCTGGCCGACAGTCCGATGGGGCAGGCCGGCTGGATTCTGGAGAAGTTCATCGACCATATGGATTGCGGCGGCGATCCGCTGTCGGTGCTGTCCTGGGACGAACTGCTCGACAATATCATGCTCTATTGGTTGCCCGGCAGCGGCGCCTCCTCGGCGCGGCTCTATTGGGAGAGCCTGGCCGATTTCGTCACGCCCGATGTGATCGACCTGCCGACCGGCTGCAGCATCTTCCCGGTCGAGATGATGCGCCCGTCGCGGCGCTGGGCCGATCGCAAATATAGCAACATCATCCATTGGAATGTGCTCGATCGGGGCGGCCATTTCGCGGCTTTCGAGCAGCCCGAGCTGTTCGTCCGCGAGCTGCGCGACAGCTTCCGGTCGCTGCGCTGAAACGAGAGATAAGAGGGGAGAGGGACATGGCGGATCGCTTCATCGGCAAGGTGGTGATGGTGACGGGGGCCGGCACCGGGATTGGCCGCGCGACCGCGCTCGCCTTCGCGCGCGAAGGCGCCCGGCTGGCGCTGTGCGACGTGGCGGAGGCGGCGTTGCTGGAGACGCTGGGCGAGGCCGAGCGGGCGGGGGCGGAGGGTTTCGCGACCGTCGTCGACGTGACGAAGTCCGATCAGGTCGATGGCTTCGTCCAGTCGATCCTCGACCGCTTCGGCGGGCTCGACTGCGCGGTCAACGCCGCCGGGGTGGGCCCTGCGCAACCGCTGCCCCTCGCCGAGATGAGCGAGAGCGATTTCGACCGGGTGATCGGGGTCAACCTCAAGGGCATCTTCCTCTGCCTCAAGCGGCAGATCCTGGCGATGAAGGGGAAGGGCGGGGCGATCGTCAACGTCGCCTCGGGCGCGGGTTTCGTCGCGCCGCCGGGCGCCAGCTCCTATGTCGCGTCGAAACATGGTGTGGTCGGGCTCACCAAGTCGGCCGCGGTCGACCATAGCGCCGAGGGGATCCGGGTGAACGCGCTATGCCCCGGCTACACCCGCACCCGCATGCTGATGAACGTCCTCGACACGATCGATGGCGCCGAGGCCGCGACCGCCGCCACCGTCCCGATGGCCCGGATCGCCGACCCCGAGGAACAGGCCCGCGCGGCGCTGTTCCTCTGTTCGGACGACGCGTCGTACATGGCGGGTCATGCGATGGTGGTCGACGGCGGGCACAGTATTATTTGAGGTGAGGGGGGAGGGGCCCACACCCCACACGTCATCCCGGACTTGATCCGGGATCCCGCTGCCTTTTCCAACCTCGCACCTCGCGAAACGAAGAAGAAGCGGGATCCCGGGTCAAGCCCGGGATGACGGAAAGCAGGATCACGGCACCATGATCACCCGCCCGATCCGCCCGCGCTCCTGGCCCCGCGCATGCGCCGCCGCCGCTTCCGACAGCGGGAAGGTCCGATCGATCGGCACCTCGATCTCGCCCGCCGCCACCCGGTCGATCAGCCCCGCAATCATCCGCTGCTGCGCCGGCTCTTGCATCACCGCGCCGAGCAGGCAGCCGATCACCGCCTTGCGCTTCACCATCAGGTGGAAGGGATCGACCGGCTCATAGGCGCCGCCGAGCACGCCCACCAGCACCGCCCGGCCGCCATCGGCAAGCGCGCGGATGCCCTCGTTCAGCGCCGATCCGCCGATATTGTCGACGACGATGTCGACGCCCCCGCCGCCCAGCAGCGCGCGCACCTGCTTATCGACCGGGCCATCGCCCGCGACGATCGCATCGTCGAGCCCATAGTCCTTGAGCCGCGCCAGCGATTCCGCGCTGGTCCCCGTGCCGATCACCCGCGCGCCGGCCAGATGGGCGAGCTGCACCACGCCGATCCCGACCCCGCCCGCCGCGCCCAGCACCAGCACGGTCTGCCCCTTGGCGAGCCCGCCAAGCTCCAGCGCGAGCGCCGAGGTGCCGAGGCCGCAGGGGATCGCAGCCGCCACGCCCAGGTCGAGCCCGTCGGGGATCGCCCAGCAGGTCGCCGCCGGCATCGCCCGCAGCTCGGCATGCGACCCGTCGAAGGCGAAACCCGTCACCTTCTGGCCGATGCTGAAACCGCTCACCTTCGCGCCGATCGCGATCACCTCCCCCGCCGCGGCATAGCCGACGATCTTCGGCTGTCCGCCCGGATCGAGCTGCGCGCGCGAGACCATGTCACCGCCCTCGATGCTGATCGCCTCGACCCGCACCAGCAGCTCGGTCTCGCCCGGCACCGGATCGGGCACCGTCTCGTAGCTCAGCACCTCGGGGCCGCCGCGATGGCGATAGACGGCTGCTTTCATCAGAGCTCTCCCGTTCGTTGTCGTCCCGCCATAGACCAGCCCGGCGGGCGGCGGGAAAGCCCATGCTGCGATAGGGCCATGCGCTTTCGATATTGGCCGCTGTGCGCCACGCTTCCTATGCTCGCGGCCACCGCAAAACAGGGGAGCCTCATGCCCGAGATCATCGTCCACGCCGTCGAGGGCCGCTCGCTCGAGTCCAAGCAGGCGCTGCTGAGGGACATCACCGAGGCGGTGGTCCGCAATTTCGGCGTCGACCCCGACATGGTGACGGTGACGATCGTCGAGGCGAAGGCCGAGCTGAAATCGAAGGGCGGCATCGCCTACAGCGTGAGGCCGCCCAGCCAGATCGGGAAGTAATCCCTCCACACACACGTCGCTCCGGCGGAGGCCGGAGCCGCCACGATGTTCGCGGCCAGCTAGCCGCAGGAGCCTGTGGCGGCCCCGGCCTCCGCCGGGGCGACGCGTTCGGCTATGAAGGGCAGCGGCCCTACTTCAACCGCCCCTTATGCTCCTCCATCGTCTGCCCGATCGCCTGCACCATCGCGCCGATGAAGCGGCCGCTATTCTGGTCGGAGAACTCGGCCGACTCCCGCCGCCGGTCGTTATGCTGGAAGCGGGGCATCACGTGGCGGGCGAACAGCTCATAGCTGCGCTGGGTGGCCTGCCAGTCGGCGGCGTTGTGGGCGAGCGCCAGGAAACAGCCATAGCCGCCCGACTGGGTGAGCAGCCCCTCCACCTGCGCCGCCACATCGTCGGGGGTGCCGACGGTGAGCACGCCGAACGGGTTGATGCCCTTGGTTGTCCACAGGTTCAGCGCCTGCTCGGCGGTCTCGATCCCGGCAAAGGCCTCGCGCATCACGTCGCCGCCGATCGCGCGCAGATAGTCGACCACGTTGCGCATCACGCCTTCGCGCACCTCGGCCCAGGCCTGTTCGCGGGTCGGCGCGACGTGCATCGGCGCGACCACCCGCCAGCTGTCGCGATGGACGGTGCGGCCATTCTCCTTCGCCACCTCCTCGCAGATGCGCCAATGGTCGGGCAGCGCCGCGAAGCCGCCGTCGGTGGAGGCGGCGACCGACAGCATCGACAGGCCGTTCTTGCCCGCGAGGACTGGGCCGTTCGGCGTCATCGTGCAGGCGATCGCCATCTCCATGCGCGGGGCCTGATAGGGGAGCAACTGGAGCCTCGCCTCCTCCAGCTTGCACCAGCCGAAGTCCTTGGTGATCGTGCGGCCTTCGAGCAGCTCGATCAGCGCCTCCAGCGAGTCCGCCATCATCCCGCGCTGCGCCGATGGGTGGATGCCCATCATGAAGGCGTCGCCGGGCAGCTGGCCCGGCCCGATCCCGAACATCAGCCGCCCGCGCGTCTGGTGGTCGAGCTGGGCGATGCGGTCGGCGAGGATGAAGGGATGGTGATAGCTCAGCGAGACCACACCGGTGCCCAGCCGGATGCGCTTCGTCCGCGCGGCGACCCCGGCGATGAAGATCTCGGGCGAGCCGATGATCTCCGAGCCGCCCGAATGATGCTCGCCGATCCAGGCTTCGTCATAATCGAGCTTCTCGCAATGCTCGATCAGCGCCATGTCGCGCTCGAGCGCCAGGGTGGGGTTGTCGCCGAGCCCGTGGAACGGGGCCAGGAAGATGCCGAAGCGCATACGCTGCGGGCGATAGGTCATGCGGGGTCCTCTCCCTGGCAAGTCGTTTCGCCTGTTGTGGACGGAAGCGCCGGGCTTGCCCAATTGGGATTCGCTCTACGTCGCGACGGGACCATTATGGGTGCAGCTGGAGGCAGGGGGGCATGTCCCAAGCGTCGCCCCGGCGGAGGCCGGGGCCGCCACAGGCTCCTGCGGCTAGCTGGTCCTGCTCACCGTGGCGGCTCCGGCCTCCGCCGGAGCGACGGCTATAAGCAAGCCCTCAATCCTTCCGCTTCTCGAAGATCTTCTCATAGACCACCGCCGTCGTGATCGCGCCGGGGCCGGCGGCATCGCTCGGGGTGAAGCCGGCGGCATTGGCCAGCATGTCGGCGATCGCCGGGCCTGGCTCCACCAGATGGTACATCGCCATGTAGCGCCAGGGGCCGACCTTCTGGCCGGGGATCTGCTCGTCGGCCAGGCGATAGCGGGTCGCGCCCGTCATCGTCTCGGCGGCGGTCACCTCCTTCAGATGGGTGTCGTTGTACCAGCGATTATACTCGCCCTCCTGCTGGGGCGAGGCCGGGTTCGAGAAGATCACCATCTTGCCTTCGGCCATGCCGTCTCTCCTGCTTTGTCGCCGAAATTAAGTCGATCGATTATTCTTCTTCTCCCCTCCCTGAAAGGGAGGGGCCGGGGGTGGGTCGCGAGCGAAGCGAGCTTCCACGCCTGGGGCGGATAGTCGCCGTCGGCTGCGCCGACGAACCCACCCCCAACCCCTCCCTTCCAGGGAGGGGGGTTAAGGCCCGCCTTACGCCGGCTCCACCTGCGGCTGGAGCACCAGCGGGGTGCTGTTCATCGCGATCATGTTGAACGAGCGGCTCTTGAACAGCCAGCCCTCGGGCGTGCGGATCAGCTCGTCATTGTAGAAACCGAGCACCTCCACCGCCTCGTCCTTGCCCTTGAACTTGGCGCCTTCGCGGATCGTCGAGCGTGCGGTGGCGGTGTCGCCGTCCACCTGGATCCAGGCGGGGGCGTTGATCTGGATCAGATAGTCCATCGCCACGAGGAAATCCGCCATGCCCTTCTTGATGGCCTCGCGCCCCTCGAAGCTCATCTGGAAGGCGGGCAGGTGCCACACGCCGTCGGGCGCGTAGACCGAGGCAACCTGCTCATAATCGGCGCGGCTGGCGCCCTCGGTATATTTGTTGATGAGCTGCTGGATGGCGATCTCGTCGATCATCGGACGTCCTCTCTCTTGCCTCTGCGGCGCCTGTACCTGGGCCGGTCAAATCCCTTCGCGCAACCCGGTTTGACCGCTGATGCGATCGACTTGCGCCGGGCGTCAGACTGCACCGTTTCGGCTTGCTTGCGCAAGCTTCTATAGCGAATGACTTAAATTCGATTCGCGGCGGCCTTGCCCGGCCCGGCGAAGCGCATAAGCTCGGGCGAAACGACGATGATGAGGAGCGGGATCAATGGCTGGTGATGCGAAGCGCCCTTCGGCGGAAGAGATCATGCTCTTCGAGAAGGACCCCAAGACCAAGATCGCGACGATCACCATCAACCGCCCCGACAAGCGCAACGCGATTACCATCGCCTCGCGCCAGCGCTTCGCCGAGCTGGTCCACCGCTGCAACATCGACGACGATGTGAAGGTGCTGGTGATCCGCGGCGTCGGCGACCATTTCGGTACCGGCGACGACCTGCCCGAGATGCAGGACCTGTTCTCCGACAAGGAGGATGTGTCGTGGCTGCACGACTTCAAGATCCCCGAGGATGACGGGGTCAAATATCCGCCCAAGAAGAGCTTCCGCCACCTCGCCTCGGTCTGCCACCTCTACCATCGCCAGGGCGAGGGGATGCGCGACCTGCACGACTTCAAGAAGATCAGCATCGTCGAGGTGAAGGGCTATTGCTATGGCTGGCAATTCTACCTGGCCGGCGACGCCGACATCGTGATCTCGTCGGAGGAGGCGCTCTTCGGTCATGCCTCGTTCCGCTATGTCGGCTGGGCGGCGCGGATGTGGCAGTGGACCCAGATGATGGGGCTGCGCAAGTTCCAGGAAATGGTGTTCACCGGCCGGCCCTTCACCGCGAAGGACATGTACGAGTGCCAGTTCGTCAACAGCGTGGTGCCGCGCGACCAGCTGGAGGCGGAGACCGCCAAATATGCGCTCGCCTGCGCGCGCACCCGGCCCACCGACACCATCTTCATGCAGAAGACCTTCTTCGAGGCCTATAAGCAGCACCAGGGCGAATATATGGGGTCGATCCTCAGCGCCTGGCTCGAATCCATGCTCTATTCGGTGCATGACGACCTGCCGCAGGGCGGGCTCGAGGTCGGCGACGAGATGTTCGACAAGGGGCTGACCAACGTCGTCAAGGATAATGACGAGAATTTCCCGGCCGACTGGCGGCTGAGCTATGGCGCGCGGCCCAAGGACAGCCACAAGTCCGAGGTCGAGCTGCTCCGCGACCAGCTTGAGGCGCAGCAGGAGATCATCCGCGAACTGCAAGCCAAGCTGGCCAATTGAGCGGGGCGGGGATGAGCGAAGAGACCGGGCTGCCCGTCACCTATCCCGCGCTGTTGGCGAAGACCGTCGCGGCGCGGGGGAGCCACGAGGCGATCGTCACCGAGGCGGAGGCGATCAGCTATGCCGAGCTCGACCGCCGCTCGGCCGAGATGGCGCGCGCGCTGCTTGCGCTGGGGGCGGGGAAGGGCGCGCGGATCGGCCTGATGGCGCCCGACGGGGCGATGTGGCTGACGATCTTGCTCGGCGGCCTGCGCATCGGCGCGCTGGTGACGCTGGTCAGCACCCTCGCCACCGCGCCCGAACTGGCGCACATCCTGCGCAACAGCGACGTTCAGTATCTGATCTCGGCGCGCCGTTTCCTGCGCCATGACTATGCCGAGACCTTGGAGAAAGCACTGCCCGGGCTGGCCGAGGGCAGGGCCGGCAAGCTGCGGCTCGCCGCCGCGCCCTATCTGCGCGGCGTCTGGCTCGACGATGCCGACGGGATCGGCTGGGCGCGCCCGCTGGCCGAACTGACCGCGCTCGCCTCGGCGCCTGACGCGCCCGATGCGGCGATCCTGGCCGAGGTGGAGAAGGAGGTTCACCCCGGCGACGATGCGGTGATCATCTACACCTCGGGCAGCACCTCGATCCCCAAGGCGGTGATCCACAGCCAGCGCAACGTCACCCTCCACCCCCAGGCGCTGGCGCCCTATTTCCTGATCACCAGCGAGGACCGGATGATGTCGCTGCTGCCCGCCTTCTGGCTGGGTGGCCTCGCCAACACCTTGCAGGTGCTCGCGGTGGGCGGTACCCTGATCTACGGCCGAACGCCCGACCCCGCCGACACGCTCGACGCGCTCGTCAAATTCAAGGCCAATGCGCTGCACAGCTGGGGCATCCGCCACCAGAAGCTGCGCGAGCTGGCCGCGGCCCGTGGCCTGGACGTCCGCAAGGTCAGGGGCATGGGCCCCAATGTCGACAAGACCGGCCAGCCGATCCCGCCGACCCACATGGTCAACATGATGGGGATGAGCGAGAGCTTCAGCCCGCACAGCGCCGAGCCGATGGACGTGCCGCTGCCCGAGCATAAGCTCGGCGCGGCCGGCCGCGCGGTGAACGGCTATGAACGCCGCGTGGTCGATCCCGAGACCGGGCTGGAGGTGCCGCGCGGCACGGTGGGCGAGATGCAGATCCGTGGCGGCGCGCGGATGTCGGGCTTCTACAAGCGGCCGCGCCACGAAGTGTTCACCGCCGACGGCTTCTACCCGACCGGCGACCTGGCGAAGATGGACGAGGAGGACTGGGTCTGGTTCCTCGGCCGGCGCGGCGACATGATCAAGACCGGCACCGCCAATGTCTCGCGCGGCGAGGTCGAAGCGGGGCTGCTCAAGCTGCCAGGGGTCAAATGGGCCTATGTGGCGGGCCTGCCCGACGAGGAACTGGGCCAGCGCATCGTCGCCTGCGTCGTGCCGGCCGAGGGAGCGGAGCTGACCGAAGAGGCGCTGAAGGCCGGGCTCAAGGAGCTGATCTCCAGCTACAAGATCCCCAAGCGCATCCTGTTCATCGGCGAGGACGAGATCCGCCTGACCGCGACCGGCAAACTCAAGCTCAACGAGATGACGGATTTGCTGGCGGGGCGCACCGCTTAACCTAGCCCTCTCCCTTTCTTAGCCCTCTCCCGCCTGCGGGAGAGGGTTGGGTGAGGGTCTTCTTCTTCTTCTTCTTCTTCTTCTTCTCTCCAAGCGCCGTAAAAGGAAGAAGAAGACCCTCACCCTCCCACCGCTGCGCGGCGGGCCCCTCCCTCTCCCGCAGGCGGGAGAGGGATTCCAAACCTCCGATCCCGACAAGATTTCGAGTGATCCGCGCCGCTTATCCCGGCATAGACGGACGCCATGGCGCTCAACATTCCGGAGCAGATCCAGCGGGTTCTGTCGCTCTTCTCGGAAGGGCGCCATGCGGAGGTGCTGGTCGCCATCCAGCCGCTGATCATCGCGCTGCCCGGCCAGGCGCCGCTCCACAATATCGCCGGGGCCGCCCATGCCGGTCTGGGCGAGGGGGAGGAGGCGCTCGCCTGCTATGACCGCGCGATCGGGATCGATCCCAGCTTCGTCGACGCCCATTCGAACCGCGGGGTCGCGCTGCTCGGCCGGGGGCGTCGGCAGGAGGCGCTGGAGAGCTTCGAGCAGGCGATCCAGTATCGCCCCGATTTCGCCGAGGCCTGGTCGAACCGCGGCATCGTGCTGAAGGACCTCGGGCGGTGGGAGGAAGCGCTGCTCAGCCATGAGCAGGCGATCCAGCTCAAGCCCGACTTTCCCTCGGCCTGGTATAACCGTGCCAATGCGCTCCAGCATCTGCAGCGGCTGGGCGAGGCGCTCGACAGCTTCGCCACCGTGGTCGCGCAGAAGCCCGATCATGCCGATGCCTGGTCGAACATGGGCAATGTCCTCCACGACCTCGGCCGCTATGAGGAGGCCGTGGCGAGCTTCGATCGCGCGATCGCGCTGCGGCCCGGCTTCGCCGCCGCGCATGGCAATCGCGGCAACAGCCTCCACCAGCTCAAGCGGCTCGACCAGGCGGCGGAAAGCTATCGCGCCGCGATCCGGCTCGATCCCGGTGATGTCGAGACGAAGAGCCGGCTCGCTTTCCTGAAGGCGCATATGGGCGACTGGACCCCCGAGCCGGGGATCGACCTGGCAACCCTGGGCGTGGAGGAGGGCGTGGTGCCGCCCTTCAACCTGCTCGCGCTCGACGACAGCGCCGCGCGCAACCTGATCCGCTCGGCGCGCTGGGCGGAGGCGCGCTATCCGGGACAGCGGCCCGTCGTAACGCAGCCGGCGTCGCGGCCCGATCGGCTGCGCATCGGCTATTTCTCGGCCGACTTTCACGATCATGCGACGATGTGGCTGATGGGCTCGCTGTTCGCGGCGCATGACCGCAGCCGCTTCGAGGTCCACGCCTTCTCCTTCGGCCCCGAGAAGCGCGATGCCATGCGCGCCCGCGCGATCGCGACGGTCGACGCCTTCCACGATGTCCGCGACCACAGCGACGCCGGCATCGCCGAACGGGCCCGCAGCCTCGGCATCGACATCGCGGTCGACCTGAAGGGCTACACCCAGGATGCCCGGCCCGGCATCTTCGCTTATGGCCCCGCGCTGATCCAGATGGCGTGGATCGGCTATCCGGGATCGGCGGGAGCGGACTTCATCGACTATATCGTCGCCGATCCGGTGGTGATCCCGCCGGAGAAGCGCGGCGATTACAGCGAGAAGCAGCTGAGCCTGCCGCACAGCTACCAGATCAACGACCGGCTGCGGCCGATCGCGGCCCCGGTGCCGGGCCGCGCGGCGCTGGGCCTGCCCGAGGATGGCTTCGTGTTCTGTTGCTTCAACAACAGCTTCAAGATCTCGGCCGATGCCTTCGCCATCTGGATGCGGCTGCTGGCGCAGGTCGAGGGCAGTGTGCTGTGGCTGCTGCGCGATACGGCCTGGGTGGAGGCCCATCTCCGCCGCGAGGCCGGCGAACGCGGGATCGATCCTGCCCGGCTGGTCTTCGCCGATCGCCGGACGGTGCCCGATCATCTCGCGCGCCATGCCCAGGCCGACCTGTTCCTCGATACCTTCGCCTATAATGCCCACACCACCGCCAGCGATGCGCTATGGGCCGGCGTGCCCGTCGTCACCCGGCTGGGCGACGGCTTCGCGGCGCGGGTCGCGGGCAGCCTGCTCCATGCGGTGGGCCTGCCCGAGCTGGTGACCGACAGCGCCGAGGCCTATGAGCGGCTGGCGCTCGAGCTGGCGCGGGATCGCGATCGGCTGGCCGACATCCGCGCGAAGCTCGCTGCCCAGCGGTTGACCGCGCCTCTGTTCGACACACCGCTGTTCGCCCGTCACCTCGAACGGGGCTATGCCCTGGCCTATGATCGTTGGTTCGCCGGTCTCGCGCCCGATCATATCGAGGTGCCGGCGCTCGACCGCGGCTGATGGCGGCCACGTCGAGCCTGCCGCAACAGGTCGAGCATGTCCTGGCGCTGCTCGGGCAGGGGCGTATCGAGGATGCGGCAGTGGCGATCGCGGCGCTGATCGCCGCGCATCCCTACGATGCCGGGCTCCACAATATCGCGGGCGCCGTCGAGGCGGGGCGGGGCGATCTGGCGGCGGCGCTGGCCTGCTACGACCGGGCGATCGCAAGGGCACCGTCCTTCGTCGACGCGCACGGCAATCGCGGGGTCGCGCTGCTCCGGCTCGGTCGATGGCAGGATGCGCTCGACAGCTTCGATCGCGCGCTGCGCTATCGCCCGGACTTCGTCGAGGCCTGGTCGAACCGGGGTATCGCGCTCAAGGATATGGGCCGCTGGGAGGAGGCGCTGGCCAGCCAGGACCAGGCGATCCGCCACCAGCCCGGCTTCACCCCCGCCTGGTATAATCGCGCGATGGCGCTCCAGCGCCTGCAGCGGCTGGACGAAGCGCGCGACAGCTTCGCGGCGGTGCTGGCCCGCCGGCCCGATCATGCCGATGCCGCTTTCGGCCTGGGCTGCGTCCTCTATGAACTCGGCCGTCCGGATGAAGCGGTGGCGCAGTTCGATCGCGCGCTGGCGATCCGCCCCGGCTTCGCGGCCGCGCTCGGCTATCGCGGCGATGCCCTCCACCAGCTCGGCGGGCTCGACCTCGCGGTGGACAGCTATCGCGCCGCGCTGCGGCTTGCTCCCACCGATAGCGAGATGGCGAGCCGACTGCTCTTCCTGAAGGCGCAGATGGCCGATTGGCAGCCCGAGCCTGGCCTCGATCCCGCGACCTTGGGCATCGCGGCAGGGATCGTGCGGCCCTTCAACCTGCTCGCGCTCGACGACAGCGCCGAACGCCAGCTGATCCGGGCGCGGAACTGGGCGAGGGCGCAATATCCGCTGTCGATGTCGGCGACCCACGAGCGGCCAGCCGGGCGCCCCGAGCGGCTGCGCATCGGCTATTTTTCGGCCGACTTCCACGATCACGCGACGATGGCGCTGATCGGCTCGCTGTTCGCCGCGCATGACCGCAGCCGCTTCGAGGTCCACGCCTTCTCCTTCGGGCCCGACAGGAGCGATCCGATGCGCGCCCGCGCGGTCGAGACCGCCGACACCTTCCACGATGTCCGCACCCGCAGCGACGGCGAGATCGCAGCGCTCGCCCGAGCAGCCGGGATCGATATCGCCGTCGACCTGAAGGGCTATACCCAGGATGCCCGCCCCGGCATCTTCGCGCACGGCCCCGCACCGGTCCGGATCGCCTGGCTCGGCTATCCGGGATCGTCGGGCGCCGACTTTATCGACTATATCGTCGCCGATCGGGTGGTGATCCCGCCGTCGCAGCGCGGCCATTTTAGCGAGAAGCTGATCAGCCTGCCGGCGAGCTATCAGATCAACGACCGGCTGCGGCCGATGGCGGCGGCCCCGGCGGATCGCGCCGCGCTCGGCCTGCCCGAGGACGGCTTCGTCTTCTGCTGCTTCAACAACAGCTTCAAGATTTCGGCCGAGGCGTTCGCTATCTGGATGCGGCTGCTGGGGCGGGGCGAGGGCAGCGTGCTCTGGCTGCTCCGCGACAATGACTGGGCCGCCGCGAACCTCCGTCGCGCCGCCGAAGCGCACGGGATCGATCCGGCTCGCCTCGTCTTCGCCGATCGCGTATCGGCCGCCGATCATCTCGCGCGCCAGGCGCAGGCCGACCTGTTCCTCGACAGCTTCGCCTATAACGCCCACACGACCGCCAGCGATGCCCTGTGGATGGGCGTGCCGCTGGTCACCAGGCTAGGCGAAAGCTTTGCCTCACGGGTGGCCGGCAGCCTGCTCCACGCGCTCGACCTGCCCGAACTGGCGACCGACAGTGCCGAGGCCTATGAACGGCTGGCACTGGAACTGGCGCGGGATCGCGGCCGGCTGGCGACGATCCGCGAACGGCTCGCCACGCAGCGGCTGGCTTCACCGCTGTTCGACACGCCCCGCTTCGTCGGCGATCTCGAACGCGGCTTTGAACGGGCTTATGATCGCTGGCTGGCCGGGCTGCCGCCCGACCATATCGACCTCTAGCGAGACTATTCCAGCAGCGCCTTCACCTGGTCGGCCAGGGTCACCGGGTCGAACGGCTTGGTGATCACGCCATGCGCGCCCTGGGCGACATAGTCGCGGATATCCTCGGGCCGGGCCCGCGCGGTGACGAACACCACGGGGATGTCCTGGAACTCGGGGTCCTCGCGCAGCTCGGCGAGCAGTTCGGGGCCGGTGATCCCCGGCATCATCACGTCGACCATCAGCAGGTCGGGTCGCCACGAGGGGTCATCGAGCATGTTGAGCGCGGCTTCGCCCGAGCCCGCGGCTTTCACCTCGAACTCGGAGCGCAGCTTGAGCGCCATCTGGACGATCAGCCGGATATCGGGCTCGTCGTCGACGTACAGGATGCGCGTCGTCATTGCGGGCCTCCATTGCGATCGACGATGTCGAGCACCGTCATGGCGAGTTTGGGAAGGGCGCGGCGCGACTTGACGAGCACCGCGTCGGCGGACTGGCGGATATCGTCGTCGATCTCCTGCGCCGAATAGACGATCACCGGCAGCGGCTCGTTCCAGCCCTTCACGTCGCTGAGCAGCGAGCGGCCCGAACCATCGGGCAGGCCCAGGTCGAGCACGATCGCGTCGGGCCGGCGTTCGGCCAGGATACGCGCCGCCGAGGCCAGGCTGTGGGCGTTGAGCAGCAGGCCGCGGCCGGCGAGGGCGGTAGCGAACAGCTCGCGCGTGTCGTCGTCATCGTCGACGTGCAGGATCACCGCCTTGCGCTGGTCGGCGCGGCGGATCGCGCGCTGGACGAGCTGGACGAGGCGCGGCGGATCGAGCGGCTTGAGCAGCCAGGCGGCATAGAGATGCTCGTCCAGGTCGACCGGCGCCAGCGTGTCGGCCACCACCACGATCGGCGAGCGATTGTCGGTCTTGCCCTTGTTCAGCCGGCGCAGCAGCTCGTAGCTTTCGGGCGCTGCCATCGCGCCGTCCAGCAGGATCGCATGATAGTCGCGGGTCCGCGCATGGGCGATCGCGTCGCGCACCGTCATCACCAGGTCGCTGGCATAGCCATGGGCGGTCAGGATCGTCTGCACCGCCTGGCCGGTCTCCACATCCTCCAGGCAGACGAGCAGGCGCGAGGCATCGTCGCCGGCTTCCACCGCGGTGTCGCGCGGAATGCTGAAGGCGAAGACGGCGCCGCCTTCCGGACGGTTCTCGAACGAGACGTCGCCGCCATGGTTGCGCACGATCTCGCGCGAGATGGCGAGGCCCAGGCCGGTGCCGCCGATCTTCTGACCGGCCGGCCGCTCGGCCTGTGAGAAGCGGTTGAAGATGTTGCGCGCGAATTCGGGCGAGATGCCGGGCCCGCTATCGGTGACCTGGACGACATGGTCGTCCTCGCCGCGGATCAGTTCGAACCGCACGGCCGAGCCCTCGGGCGAGAATTTGACCGCGTTCGACACCAGGTTGCCGGCCACCTGGATCAGCCGGTCGAGGTCGGCGCAGGCCATGGCGGGCTGGTTCGGCAGGACGACGTCGAGCTTCACCGAGCGGCGATCGGCCAGGCCCTGCATCGTCTGGACGGTCTTGGTGACCACGTCGCGCAGGTCGACCACGGCATAGTCGAACGCCATGCGGCCCTTGCGAATCTGGTCCATGTCCAGAATGTCGTTGATCAGCCGGATCAGGCGCTGGCTGTTGTTCTCGGCGATGTCGGCCAGCCGCTGGGCGTCGTCGGGCAGCTGGCCGGCGGCGCCGCTGCGCAACAGGCCGAGCGAACCGACCACCGAGGTGAGCGGGGTGCGCAGCTCATGGCTGACGGTGGAGATGAAGTCGTCCTTCAGTCGCTCCACCTCGCGCCGCGCGGTGGCGTCGCGCAGCGCGGCGACGATGTGGATGCCGTCGGGCAGCGGCATCGTGCCCAGCGAGATGTCCACCGGCACCGCCTCGCCCCGGCTGGTGCGGCCGGTGACGTCGATGATCTCGGGGCGGCGCAGCTCCCGTCGCGCACGCCCAGCCGCGACAGGAAGTTACCTTCGCCGGGGGCGATGTCGACCAGGGTGGAGATGTCGCGGCGCAGCAGGTCGGCGGCGTTGTAGCCAAACATCTTCTCGGCGGCGGGGTTGATCGTCTCGATGCTGCCGCTGGGGTTGATCAGGATGATCGCGTCGGTGGCGCTTTCGAAGATCGCGCGCTGGCGCGCCGCCGCATTCTGTCGCTCGATCGTCAGCAGATGCTGCAGCCGCCGGTCGCGCCCGACGATGAAGCCGACCAGCCCGGCCGCGAAGGCCGCGATCGCGATCGTCGCCCAGATGAAGTGGCGGACGCGGGAGACCCGGTCTTCCTCATGCCGCAGGCTGGTGGCCAGGCGCTGTTCGCTGCGCTGGTCCATCTGCGCCATCAGGGTGCGGATCTGGTCCATGATATCCTTGCCCTGGCCCTCGCGGACCTTGGCATTGGCCATGGTGGTGCCCGCGCGATCGTAGATCTCGATCATGCGGCGCATATGATCGAACTTCGCGTCGATCAGCCGGTTGAGCTGCGCGAGGTCGGGGGCGTCGGGCTTGCGGGCGACCGCCTCGACATCCCTCAGCTGCGCCGGGGTGTAGCGGGTGCCGCGCTCATAGGGTTCCAGGAAGGAGCGGTCGCCGGTGAGCAGATAGCCGCGCTCGCCCGTCTCGGCGTCCTTCAGCAGCGAGAAGAGCTGCGCCAGTTCGCGCTGATATTCGATCGACTGGCGGAATTCGGTGCGCATCATCGCGCCGCGCTTGGATTCGGAATCGATCCACAGCGCGATCATCGCCAGGATGATCGGCCCCAGCGCGGCGAAGAAGGCTATTCTCGTCCAGCTCGGCCGCAACTTGACCGGCCGTGGTCTGCCATCGGTCATGAGGGTTTCAGGAGCGGACGCATCAGAAGGATCGCCTGGGTGCGATTGGTGACCTTGAGCTTGCGGAAGATCGCCGAGAGATGCGCCTTGATGGTCGCTTCCGACACACCCAGGTCGGCGGCGATCTGCTTGTTCAGGTCGCCGCTCGCCAGTGCCAGCAGCACGCGGCGCTGCGCGCCCGACAGGCTGTTGAACCGTTCGCGCAGCAGATCGACATTGGCGTCCGACGCGATCGAGGGCGGGAAGACCCGGCCGCCGTTCAGGATGATCTCGATGCTGGCGACGGTGGTCGACAGCGGCAGCCGCTTCGACAGGAAGCCGGCGGCGCCCACCGCCTGCGCGGTCGACACCATCTGCTCGCTGTCATGCGCCGAGAGGATCGCGATCGGGGTGCGGCCCAGCAGATGCTGCAGGCGAAAGAAGCCGCCGAAGCCATTGGCGTCGGGCAGCTCATAATCGAGCAGCAGCAGGCGATACTGGCCGTGCGTCTGGATCAGCGCTTCGGCTTCGGCAATGTTGCTGGCGGCGTCGACGGTCACACCCGCGTGGCGGGCGCCCATGGCGAGCTGGATCCCCTCGCGAATGAGGGGGTGATCGTCCGCTACCAATATCCTCCCGTTCGGCACGCTACATCCTCACGATCGAGACAGTTGGACCTTGCTCCGCCAGCTTATCCCTCACGCTGTTGTCGGGGCAGCCCCTGCCCCGATGGAAGTTCGGCTTATAAAACGATAATATAGGGTTCTGGCGTTGCCTAGGACAATGGAAAATTACGTGATTCTCCTGGTTGATGACGAAGTGGGCCATAAGGCCATCATCGCGGCGCTGCTGGCGCCCCATGATATCGCGGTCGAATGGGCCGCGGACCTGGGCGATGCGATCCGCCTGATCAGGGAAACCGAGCCCCGGCTGATCCTGCTCGATCCCGGTGCGGAAGAGGTGCGCCGGCTGCCCGCGCTTCGCACTCTCGTCGACTGCCCGATCGTCGCCTTTACCGCGGAAAAGTCCCGCGATGGGGAGAATTTCGACGGCTGGCTGCCGCGCCCGTTCGATGCGGCGACATTGCTGGAACTGGTGGCGGATCTGCTGCGGCATCCGGAGATCAATGTGCCACCCGTGGGCGGCGATGCGAAGCTCGCCGAACTGTTAGGCGAAGAGGCGGCGGCCGGCATGTTCGACCGTCTCCACACCGGCTTCGCCGAGGCGATCGCGGCGATCGACGGCGGCGAGGACCCCGAGCCTTTCGGCCACCGACTCGGCGGGCTGGCCGGGCTGATGGGCTATTCCGCGCTCAGCGCCGGCTGGCTCGCGCTGCAGGACAGTCGGGGCGTCTGGCCCACGGTGCGCGCGATGACCGTCGAGGCGCGGGCGCAATATGCCGGGGCCTGAACTCGGGAGCTGACATCCGGGGTTGACCGACAGGGGCGGGAGGGCCAATCGCCGCCGCTGATGCGGCCTTTTGCCGCACGGGGAGCTGTCGTGGCCGAGACCTATATCCTCACATTGTCCTGCGTCGACCATCCCGGCATCGTCGCCGCGGTCTCCACCTCGCTGGCGCGCCATGGCGCGAACATCCTCGAGGCGCAGCAATTCGACGATCTGCTGACCGGCCGCTTCTTCATGCGGGTCGAATTCGCGCTGGTCGGCGGGGCCAGCATCGCCCAGCTCGAGGCCGGCTTCGCGCCGGTCGGTGCCGACCATGGCCTCGACTATGCCTTCCGCGCCGCCGCGGCGCGCAAGAAGGTGCTGCTGCTCGTCAGCAAGTTCGACCATTGCCTGGCCGACCTGCTCTATCGCTGGAAGATCGGCGAGCTGGTGATGGAGCCGGTGGGGATCGTCTCGAACCACCCGCGCGAAACCTATGCCCATCTCGATTTCGGCGACATTCCCTTCCACCATCTGCCGGTGACCAGGGAGACCAAGGCCGAGCAGGAAGGCCAGATCCGCGACATCGTCGAGGCGACCGGCGCCGATCTCGTCGTGCTCGCGCGCTACATGCAGATATTGTCGGACGAGCTGGCGGCCTTCGTTTCGGGCCGCTGCATCAACATCCACCACAGCTTCCTGCCCGGCTTCAAGGGCGCCAAGCCCTATCACCAGGCGCATGCGCGCGGCGTGAAGCTGATCGGCGCGACCGCGCACCTCGTCACCGCCGACCTCGACGAGGGCCCGATCATCGAGCAGGACGTCGAGCGGGTCAGCCACCGCGACACCCCCGAGGACCTAATCCGCAAGGGCCGCGACATCGAACGCCGCGTCCTCGCCAGCGCCGTCCGCGCCTTCCTGGAAGACCGCGTGCTGATGAACGGCGCGACGACGGTGGTGTTTTCCTGATCGAAGAGAGGCGACCGCACTTTCTTCATCGTCATTCCCGCGGATGCGGGAATCCATAACCTCCGAACCGCGAGAGGCTCGAGCTTCAGAGAATATGGATCCCCGCCTTCGCGGGGATGACGATGAAAAATTGGCGAGACAGTTTACTTGAACGCCGCCAAGATCTCCGCGCCGCGCTTCGCCTCCAGGATACCGCAGCTGCGGACCTGTTCGATCGTCCGATCAAGCCCCAGCGCGCCGCGCTGATATTTCTCGACCTTGGGGCGGAACGCCTTCTCGATCGCCTCGGCCTTCTCCGCCGAACAGAAGCGGATCGGCAGGCTGGGCAGGCGCAGCGCCGCGAACAGGCCGCTGTTCTTGACGAGGTCGTCATAGTTGGCGACCGCCCAGTCATAGGTCATGTCGCGGGTCTCGGGCTCCAGCGCCATGCCGATCGCGATCGAGATGCGGTCGCTGCTGCGCAGCCGCTTGTCGCCCAGCTGGCCAAGCAGCCAGCGGCCAAGATCGGCCCTGCCGGTGCCGGCCAGCGCGCCGATGGCGTTGTCGCGCACCAGCGTGTCGTCGGTGGTCAGCGCCTTCTCGAACAGCGTCTTCGCCGCGGCTTCCCCGCCCTGCGCCACATAGGCGCCGAAGCCCGGGCCATAATAGGCCTGGTCGAGCGCGTCGGCCTTGCCGCCGAGCCACGCGGTGGTCGCCGCCGCCAGCTTCTGGTTGAGCGCCTTGTCCTCGGCCTCGCTGGCGATCAGGCCCACCAGGTCGCTGCGCAGCTTCTGGGTGTCGGGATCGTCGGAGGTATGGGCGCCCGCGCGCAGATCGAAGCCGAGCTTGGCCAGCTTGGCGCCATAGGTCTCGCTGATGAAGCGGCGATAGCCGGGCAGCGCCGCCCCCGCGATCATGCCGCGCTGGCGCAGCCCCGCCAGCCGCTGGCCGCCATCGACGGCCGCGACCGAATAGTCGTTGCCGACCATTGCCTTCGCCGCGTCGAGCAGCAGCGACGGAGCGACCTCGCCCGCACGGAAGCCCGCCCACAGGCTGTCGGTGAGCGCCGAGGCCTCGCCCGAGGGCAGCTTGGGCGCCTCGGCGATCAGCATCTTCCACTCGGCCTCGGGCAGCGAGAAGCGATAATAGCCGGTGCCGCCGGCATTGGGCATGATCGCGCCCTTGCCGGTCAGTGCGACGGTGGTCGAAGGCGCATCGAGCAGCGAGCAGTCGCGCGCATCGCCGACGCGGACGCACAGCGGAATCGTCCAGCTCTGCTGCGGCATGTCGGTGCCGAGCAGCGCATAGCGCTTCTGGCTGACCGTCAGGCCATTGGCCACGCGCTCGATGCGGACGACGGGCACGCCCTGCTGGTCGACGAAGCTCTTGAGCGCGCCCAGCACCCGCTTGTCATGCGCGGCGTCGGCCAGCGATCCGAAGAACTGGTCGGTCGAGGCATTGCCATAGGCATAGCGGTCCATGTGCAGGCGCACGCCGTCGCGGAATTTCTCGTCGCCCAGATAGGCGGCGATCATCGCGACGACATGGCCGCCCTTGCCATAGGTGACCTGGTCGAAGGCGCTGTCGATCTCGCCGTTGGTCTTGATCGGCTGGTGGATCGGCCGGCCGGCCTTCAGCGCGTCGACGTTCATCGCCGCGAAGCCCTCGTCCAGCGCGCCCGCGCCGATCTTGAGGTCGGGGCGCCATTCGTCGCCGATGCGATAGCCCATCCAGTTGGCGAAGCTCTCGTTCAGCCACAGGTCGTCCCACCAGGCGGGGGTGACGAGGTCGCCGAACCATTGGTGCGACAGCTCATGCGCCACGACCATGCCGAAGGTCTTCTTCTGGTCGGTCGACGCGCCCTTGTCGAGCAGCAGGATGCTGTCGCCATAGATGTCGGCGCCGGCATTCTCCATCGCGCCGGGCATCACCGGCGAACCGATCTGGTCGAGCTTGGGGAAGGGGAAGGGGCGACCGAAATATTTCTCCAGCAGCGCCACGATCGGCCCGGTGTTCTCGCGGGCGAAGTCCAGCTTGTCCTTATAGGGCTGGGTGCCGACGATGCGGACGGGCAGCGGCTCCTTCCGCTCGGGGGTGGCGTCGGCCATCGCGCTGGCGGTGGCGAAGGGGCCGACGACGAAGGCGACCAGATAGGTCGGCAGCGGCTTGGTCGGCTCGAAGTCGTGGCGGACGAGATCGCCCACCTTGGTGGTCTTCGCGGTCGGCGCGTTGCTGAGCGCGACGAAGCCGGGCTTCGTGGTCAGGCTGACGGTGAAGGGCGTCTTGTAGCCGGGCTGGTCGAAGCCGGGGAAGGCGGCACGGGCGTCGATCGATTCGAACTGGGTCCAGGCATACCATTGGTCGCCCACCTTGACCCGGTAGAGCCCGGCCGGGCCGTCGGCGAAGGCGGCGTCATAGTCGAACGCCAGGGTCACCTTGCCGGCGGGCAGCGGCGAAGCGAAATCGATCCGCGCGACGCCGGTGTCCTCGACTTCGCTATAGGTCGCCTTGACGGTCTTGCCGCCGGCCTTGGCGGTGACGCTCGCCACCTTCAGCCCACGGCCGTGCATGTAGAGCGAAGGCGTGGCCGCCTTCAGTGTCGCGTCGATCTCGGCATGGCCCGAGAAACGCTCCTGATCGGGCAATATGGTGAGGTCGAGCCGATAGGCCGACGGGGTGGCGGCATCGGACAGGATGCCGTGCGGGATCGGCCCGGCGGCGGAGGCGGCCGGCGCGGCGGTGGCGGAAGTGGAAAGCGAAACGGAAAGCGCGGCCAGGGCAACGGCGGCGAGAAGCTTCTTCATGGGGGAGTCCCTCTGTGGGCAATGACCGAGTCATATAGTCGGCTAATACACCCGGCAAGAGCCATGCTGCGCGGCTCGACCGAAGCCGGCATTATGATCACCCCGCCGCCCGCATCCGCTTGCTCGGCCCCGGCGAACCGCGCCCCGCGATCACCACCTTGTCGCGACCGGTCTCCTTGGCCAGCAGCAGCGCGCCGTCGGCGATGCTGACGAGGCTGGCGGCGTCGGATTCGGCCGGATAGGCAGCCACCCCGATCGAGACGGTGACGGGCGGCAGCGGCCGGCCGCGATAGGCGAGGGCGACCTTGCGGATCGTCTGGCGGATATCCTCGGCGCAGGCGGCGGCGGACGCGCTGTCGCGGCCGGGCATGATCAGGGTGAACTCCTCCCCGCCATAGCGGCAGGGCAGGTCCTCCGGGCCGCAATGCGACTTCAACACCTGGGAGACATGCTGCATCACCAGGTCGCCCGCATCATGGCCGAACTCGTCGTTGAAGCGCTTGAAATGGTCGATGTCGATCATCAGGCAGGCGAGCGCCTCGCCCTTCTCCTCGGCGGCGGCGCGGGCGATGTTGAGCATCTCGTCGAGATGGCGGCGGTTCGACAGGCCGGTCAGCGGATCGCGGGTCGCCAGCGCCCCCAAAGTGGCGCGCAGCTGGATGTTGGCGAGCGCCAGGCCGATATTCTCCGACATCAGGTCCAGATAGATGTCGCGCTCGACATAGCGTCCATCGCCCGCCCGGCCCTCCTCGGGCTGCGCCTCGAAATAGAGCATGCCCACCGTGCCGCCCTGCGCCATCAGCGGGACGCACAGGCAATCCTGCCCGTCGATGTCGCTGATATGCTGGCAGCAGATATCCTCGCCGCGCGCATTGCTGCGATGGGGATGGCCGCGCCGCACGCTCCAGCAATAAGTGGGGCCGAAGTCGGGGAGGCTCAGGCGCGGCTCCAGCCAGCGGCCGATCGAGGTCATCCGGCCGCGCACATGATCGAAGACGAAGATATGGCCGGCCAGGTCGGGGAAGATCTGCGGCGCGTAGCAGGCGACCACGTCGGCCAGCTCGGCCTCGACGTCGCAGCCCTGCATGCGGTGCATCATCCGCGCGATCAGGTCCTTGATGCGGCGATCCTCGTCGCGCTCGCGCTCCAGCTTCTCGCGCTCGATGCTGTTGCGGCGGAACAGGCGCAACGCCTGGGTGACCTCGCCGATCTCGTCGCGATGCTGGTCGTCGGGCAGGTCGGCGTCATAGTCGCGTTCGGCGAAGCGGGTGATCACCCCACTCATCTTGGTCAGCGGCCGGGCGACCCGGCGGGCGAGGATGAAATAGAGCACGCCCAGGAACAGCACCGCCGTGATCGCCAGCAGCGCGCGGGCGATGTCGTCCCACCGGTCGGCGCGCTGGCGCGCGACGGCCAGGTCGCGTCCCGCCCAGGCGGCGACGTCGGCCTTGAAGGCGTCGATCGACCGGTCGAGCTGCGCCTCCAGCTCGACATAGGCGTCGCCATAGAGCATCGCCTGCGCGCCGGCACGATCCCCGCGATCGACCGCGGCGATCGCCTGGCGTTCGATCTCCTCGATCCGGTCGGCGTCACGGTCTGCGGCGAGCAGTTCGGCATATTCGGAGCGCGGGATCGGCATCGCCCCCAGCTTGCGCACCGTCCGGTCGATCACCGACACGCCGTCGCGATCGCGCAGCCAGGCCTGCTTGTGCGCAGCATTGCCGCGCATCGCATAGAGCCGCGCCTGGTCGGTCATCCGCTCGACGACGATGTCGATATCGTCGGCGATCCGCGTATAGGCCGAGCGCCGCTCGACCGCGATGCGTTCCTGCTGGTCGGCATGGGCGGCAGCCAGGAAGGCGCCACCGGAGCCGAAGGTCAGAAGCAGGGTCAGGCCATAGGCCCAGTTGGTGATCGTCGCGATCCGCATGTGCCTCGTTCGACCTCAACTCTCCGGTGCGCAATTACATCACGACAGCGCGCCGCTGCCGTTTCCGTAATATTGCGGAGGGGGCACCAAAAACCTGACGTGGATCAGGTGCTTGGCCGGCGATCACCAATAGGGCCCGGCGCCGGCCGGTGCCGCGCGGATCACCAGCCGGCGCTTGCCCCAGTAATTGGTGTCGAGCGCCAGGCGAACGGGTGAGGGCGGTTGCCAGAAGCGTTCCTCGTCGGGGGTGAGGCAGGTCTGCCAGCCGGCCTTGGCGAGCACGTCGCGCAGGCCCAGCATCCCGCTCTGGTCGGTCGGGTGCCACAGGGTGACATGATCGAAGCGCTGGGGCGCGCCGACCAGGTCGACCGCCGCCTTCACCGGGCCCACGCCCATGATCCGGACGCCATCCTTGCTGCACCGCAGGCTGCGCCCGTCGTCGAGGCAGTTGCCGAAACCGGCGGCCAGCGCGGTGGCGAGATTGCCTGAGAGCGGCAGGCCCTCGAACACCGCAACCGGCTTCAGCGCGGGCTCGGGCGGCGGCTCGGCGCTGCAGCCGGCGAGGATGAGGAGGGGGAGGAGAAGGGCGCGGCGCATGAGAGGCTTGTGCCCCGGACGGAGGCGCAACGCCAGACTCCCCTCCCTGGAAGGGAGGGGCAGGGGGTGGGTAGCGAGCGAAGCGAGCTTCCCCGGTCGTCACGTAGAACGGGAGCAAGGGGGATCGACCCCGTTGGTCCCGTCGACCCACCCCTGGCCCCTCCCTTCCAGGGAGGGGGATTTATGCCTTTACCGCGCCGCCACCTGCGCCGCCTCGACCTGCCAGCCGCCGCCGAGGGCGCGGAACAGGTCGACCTGGGCGTTGGTGACTCTGGCGTCGGATTCGGCCAGGTCGGCGTCGGCGCTGGCCGAGGTGCGCTCGGCGTCGAGCACGATCAGGAAGTCGACCCGGCCTTCGCGCAGCTGGGCGCGGCTGATGTTCGCCGCGGTCTGCGCCTCGCTCGCCGCCTCGCGCAGCGCCTCGCGCCGCTCCAGTTCGTGGCCGTAGACCGACAGCGCGGTCTCGGTCTCCTCCAGCGCGCGCAGCACGGTGCCGTCGAAGCCCGCCAGCGCGGCCTGGGTCGAGGCCTTGGCCTGGGCGATGCGGGCGCGGCCGGCCTCCTGGTTGGGGAAGTTCCAGCTCAGCAGCGGGCCGAGCAGCCAGCGCAGCGGGCCGCCGCCGAACATGTCGCCCAGCGACGGGCCGGTCGAGCCGATCGATCCGCCCAGGCTGATGCGCGGATAGAGATCGGCGGTGGCGACGCCGATCCGCGCGGTTTCGGCCGCCAGACGGCGCTCGGCCTCGCGCACGTCGGGGCGGCGTGCGAGCAGGCTGCGGCCGTCGCCCACCGGGATCGGCCGGTCGAGCCGCAAGGTGGTCTTGCGGGCGCCGATCTCGGCCGGCAGGTCGGCGGGCGTGCGGCCCGTCAGCGTTGCCAGGCGGAACAGCGCGGCGTCGCGCTGGGCGCGCAGCGGCGAGAGGGTGGCGCGCTGCTGTTCGCGCAGCGCGGTGGCGCGCGACAGGTCGAGCCGCGAGGTGCGGCCCGCCTCGAAGCGCTTGCCCGTCAGGTTCACTACCTGGTCGAGCAGGCCCAGGGTGCGCTCGGCCACGCCCAGCCGCTCGACCGCCGAGGAGGCGTCGGCATAGGCGCGCGCGGTCTCGGCGGCGATCGCCACCTTCACCGCGTCGCGCGCCGCCTCGGCCGCCTGCGCGTCGCCGCGCGCGGCCTGGATCGATCGGCCGACCCGGCCGAACAGGTCCACCTCATAGGCGACGCTGAGCCCGGCATCGTAATTCCAGTCCTCGCGCTTCACGTTCGGGCCGCTCTGCACCTCGGGCAGGCGCCGATAGCTCGCGCCGGCGCTGACATTGGTGGAGGGCAGCCGGTCCGACCGGGCCTCGCGCAGCGACGCGCGGGCCTTGTCGAGATTGGCGACCGCGACGCGCAGGTCGGTGTTCGCGGCGAAGGCGTCGGCGATCAGCCGGTCGAGCACCGGATCCTGATAGAGCCGCCACCAGGCCAGCTCGGCCTCGGCCGCGCTGACCGGCGCGTCGGGCGCCTTCAGGAAGGGGCGCTCGGCCGAGGCCGGCACCGAAGGCTTCACATAATTGGGGCCGGCGGCGGCGACCGTGATCAGGCTCGTCGCGGCCAGGAGCAGTTTGCGGATCATCATCTTTGCCCTTTCCCCCGGCCTCATTCGGCCGGGACGATGGCGGTTTCGGAGCTGCCGTCATCCTTGCCGAAGCGCTTCGAGAAGCGCTCGGCCAGGCTGCGGCTGGCGACGTAGAAGGTCGGCGTGAAGACCAGCCCGAAGAAGGTCACCCCAAGCATGCCCGAGAAGACCGCCGTGCCCAGCGCCTGGCGAAGCTCGGCGCCGGGGCCGGTCGCGATCACCAGCGGCACCACGCCCAGGATGAAGGCGAAGCTGGTCATCAGGATCGGACGGAGCCGGGCCTGGGCGGCGCGGACCGCCGCGTCGACCGGCGACAGGCCTTCCTCCTCGCCCTGCTTGGCGAACTCGACGATCAGGATCGCGTTCTTCGCCGCCAGGCCGATCAGCACGACCAGACCGATCTGCGTCAGGATGTTGTTGTCCAGCCCGCGCAGGTTCACGCCCGCCATTGCCGCCAGCAGGGTCATCGGCACGATCAGAATGATCGCGAGCGGCAGCATCAGGCTTTCGAACTGCGCCGCCAGCACCAGGAAGACGAACAGCACCGCTGCGGCGAAGACGATCATCGCGGCGTTACCGGCCAGCTTCTGCTGGAAGGCGATCTCGGTCCATTCGGCGGTGATGCCCGCCGGCAGCTTGGCCGCCAGCTTGTCCATCGCGTCGAGCGCCTGGCCGGTGCTGTGGCCCGGTGCCGCCTCGCCCTCGACGTCGATCGACGGGTAGAGGTTGTAGCGCAGCACGCGATAGGCACCGCTCTTGTTCTCGATCGTCGCCACCGCGCCCACCGGCACCATGCCGCCGGAATTGGAGCGGGTCTTGAGCTGGTCGATGTCCGAGACGTCGTCGCGGAACGGCATGTCGGCTTGCGCGGTGACGCGATAGGTGCGGCCGAGCAGGTTGAAGTCGTTGACGTAAGCCGAACCGAGATAGACCTGCAGCGCCTCGAATACGCGGCTCGGCGGAACGCCCAGCATGTCGGCCTTGGCGCGGTCGATATCGGCATAGGCGCGCGGCACGCCCCATTCGAACTTGGTGTGCATGCCGAGCAGCGCGGGATCCTTGCTCGCCTCGGCCACCATGCCCCAGGCGATCTGGTTGAGCTTCTCCAGCCCGATCCCCGAGCGATCTTCCAGCACCAGCTTGAAGCCGCCGCCGGTGCCGATGCCGCGGATCAGCGGCGGCTTCAGCACGAAGATGCGCGCCTGGTCATAGCCCATCGCCATCTTCTGGGCCTGCGCCATGATCTCGGCCTCGCTCTGCCCGCCATGCTTGGCGCGCTCCTCGAAGCTGTCGAACACCAGGAACGCGGCCGCCGCGTTGGAGGCGTTGGTGCCCGTCGGGCCATGATAGCCCGCCAGCATCACCGCGCCCTTCACGCCGGGGATCGTCATCATCTTCTTGGCCACCGACTGCATCGTCGCGTCGGTCTGGGCCAGCGAGGTGCCCGGCGGCGTGAAGATCGCCGTCAGCACATAGCCCTGGTCCTGCGCGGGCACGAAGCCGGTGGGGGTGGCGCCGAAGATCGCGACGGTGAGCGCGATCAGCCCGGCATAGGAGAACAGCATCCGCTTCGGCCGGTGCAGCATCTTGCGGGTGCTGTCGGCGTAGAAGTTGCTGAGGCGATCGAAGCCCGTGTTGAAGCGCTGCGCGCCCACCCAGGCCATCCGCCGCCAGCCGCCGGCCGGAGCCTCCTCGACCTTCGGACGGAGCAGCCGGGCGGCGAGCGCCGGCGACAAAGTGAGCGAGAGTATCAGCGAGATGATCGTCGAGGCCGAGATGGTGACCGCGAACTGGCGATAGAATTCGCCGGTCAGCCCGGTCAGGAACATCGTCGGCACGAACACCGCGATCAGCACCAGCACGATCGCGATCAGCGCGGTCGACACCTCCTCCATCGATCGGAAGGAGGCCTGCATCGGCGTCAGGCCGTGCTCCAGGTTGCGTTCGACATTCTCGACCACGACGATCGCGTCGTCGACGACGATGCCGATCGCCAGCACCAGGCCGAACAGCGACAGGTTGTTGAGCGAATAGCCGAAGCCCGCCAGCACCGCGAAGGTGCCGATCAGCGACACCGGGATCGCGATCACCGGGATGATCGCCGCGCGCCAGCTCTGCAGGAAGATCAGGATCACGATCACCACCAGCACCACCGCTTCCAGCAGGGTGTGCTGCACGGCGTTCACCGACTCGCGGATGAAGCTGGTGGGGTTGTAGATGACCTTATATTCCAGGCCGCGCGGGAATTTCTCCGACATCGCCTTGAGTTCGGCCAGCACCGCGTCGGCGGTCGCCAGCGCGTTGGAGCCGGGACGCTGGAACACGCCGATGCCCAGCGACGGCTGGCCGCTCAGATACATGTTGATGCCGTAATCCTCGGCGCCCAGCTCGACCCGCGCGACGTCCTTCAGCCGGGTCAGGTGGCCCTGGTCGTCGGCCTTGATGACGATGTCGGCGAATTGCTGCGGGGTGGTCAGGCGGCCCTGGGTCTCGACGTTGATCTGATAGGCGCTGCCATTGGCCTCGGGCGGCATGCCGATGCCGCCGGCGGCGACCTGGACATTCTGCGAGCGCAGCGCCGAGACGATCTCGCCCGCGGTCATGTTGCGCGCGGCGGCGCGGCCCGGGTCGATCCAGATCCGCATCGCATAGTCGCGCGAGCCGAACAGGCGCACCTCGCCCACGCCCTCGATACGGGCGATGCGGTCGCGCATCTGGGTCAGCGCATAGTTCGAGATATAGCCGCGATCGAGCGAGTTATCGGGCGAGATCAGGTTCGCGACGAGGATGAAGTCGGGCGAGGTCTTGCGCGTCACCACGCCCTGGCGCCGCACCTCTTCGGGCAGGCGCGGCTCGGCGAGCGCGACCCGGTTCTGCACCAGCACCTGTGCCTCGTCGAGGTCGGTGCCCAGCTTGAAGGTGACGGTGATGGTCAGGCGGCCGTCGCTGGTCGCCTGGCTATCCATGTAGAGCATGTCGTCGACGCCGTTGATCTCCTGCTCGAGCGGAGAGGCGACGGTGTCGCCGATCGTCTCGGCCGAGGCGCCGGGATAGGTGGCGCTGACCGTGACGGTGGGCGGCACCACGTCGGGATATTGCGAAACGGGCAGGCCGAAGAAGGCGAGTGCGCCGACGATCGTGATCACAACCGCGATCACCCCGGCGAAGATCGGCCGCCTGATGAAGACATGGCTGATGTTCATGGCTTTGGTCCCTGTTGACCGGCCGAACGGGGCCAATCGCCCCTCCGGAGTGGAGGGGCGTCCAGCCGCCGAGGGGGCGGAAGTCAGTTCAGTTCAATGCGTTCAGCGGGCGGCCGCGAAGGTCGCCTGCGAAGCTATGGGGGCGGTCACCGCCTGGGTCGGCGCGGTGGTGACGCCTTCGATCTTGCCGCTGATCGCCTGGACCTTCGGGGAGGTCGCGGCGAACTGCATGCCCGAGATGACGACCCGGTCGTTCGGCTTCAGGCCCGAGCGGATCACCCGCAGCCCGTTGACCAGCGCGCCGGCCTCGACCGGGCGGGGCTCGACGGTACCGTCCTTGTCCTTGACGACGAAGACGATCTTGCGCGCCTGATCGGTCACCACCGCCGCGTCGGGGACGAGCAGCGCTTCACGCGTGCCGCCCGCCGCCAGGCGCATGTTGCCGAACATGCCCGGGGTCAGGAAATATTTGGGGTTGGCGATCACCGCGCGGCCGCGGATCGTGCCCGATCCGTTGTCGATCGCATTGTCGGTGAAGTCGACCTTGCCCTTCCACTTGTAATCGGCCTCGTCCTGCAGGCGGATCTCGACCTGGTCGCTCGCCGCCTGCTGGCGGCGCTGCTTCAGATAGAGGCCCTCGGAGCCGTCGAAGCTGAAATAGATCGGGTCGAGCGCGTTGACCGTGGTCAGCACCGTGGCGCTGGCGGCGGCGTCGCCCGAGACGAGGTTGCCGATGTCGACCCGGCGATCGGAGACGCGGCCGGTGATCGGCGCGCGGACCTGGGTGAACTCGACGTCGAGACGGCGGGCCTGCACCTGGGCGCGGGCCGCGGCGAGCGACGCTTCGGACGACTGGACCCGCGCCTTCAGCGCATCGACCTCCTCGGCGCTCACCGCCTGGTCGGCGATCAGCCGGTTGGCGCGGGCGAGGTCGGCATGGGCCAGCGCCAGCGCGGTCTGGGCGCTGGCGACGCGGGCGCGGGCCTCGGCCAGGCTGGCGGCGAAGGGGCGGGGGTCGATCGTGAAGAGCAGCTGGCCCTTGCGGACGATCTCGCCATCCTTGAAGTGGATCGCGACCAGCGCGCCCGAGACCCGCGGACGGATCTCGACCGCCTGGCTCGCCTCGAAGCGGCCGACATAGTCGTCCCACTCGACGATCGATTTCTTCAGCGGCTGGCTGACGGTGACCATCGGCAGCGGCTGGGTATCCGCCTGCGCCTTGTCGGAGCCGATCAGGCCCCAGGCGCCGAAGAGAAGGAGCCCGGCGAGCGGCAGCGCCGCATAGGCGGCGCGCTTGCGGGTGAAACGGGGGGCGGGCGTCGGCTGCTCGGAGTCGGGCAGACGCGCGGGCTCCCCCTTGAGTTCGGAGAGGTACATGTTGCGTGTCCCTGCGCTTGCAAAATGTGACTGAACGGTACGTTGCAGATGCAGGTACCGATCGGTCACATATTTTGCAAGCGCGAAGAGATGACAACGCGATGATAAAATAACTATCGGGGGTGGTAGAAATCGGCGCGGAACGCGCTTTCCTACTGAAAACAAATAAAAACCCTCTCCTGACAAGGAAAGGGCTGAGGGATGTCGTGCTCCCCAAATGCGTCGCCCCGGCGGAGGCCGGGGCCGCCACGATAGTTGCGATCAACCAGCCGCAAGAATCCGTGGCGGCTCCGGCCTCCGCCGGAGCGACGTAATTTCGAGCGAGTCTTACTTCGCCAGTTCGGCCTCGATCGCGCTGGTGATGATCGCGTCGTCGGGGGCGATGTCGGGGGCGAAGCGGCCGGCGACGCTGCCGTCCTTGGCGATCAGGAATTTCTCGAAATTCCAGGTCACCTCGTCCTCGCGGCCGGTGTCGATGCCATAGCCCTGCAGGCGCTCCTTGAAGCTGTTGTCCTTGTAGGTCTTGGTCGGCTGCTCGGCGGTGAGCTTGGCGTAGAGCGGGTGGATGTCGTCGCCCTTCACCGAGATCTTCGAGAACATCGGGAAATCGACGCCGAAATTGGTGGTGCAGAAATCGCTGATCTCGGCATCGGTGCCCGGCTCCTGCGCGCCGAAATTGTTCGCCGGGAAGCCCAGCACCGCGAAGCCCTTGTCCTTATACTGGCCATACAGCGCCTCGAGCGCGGTATATTGCGGGGTGAGGCCGCACTTGGAGGCGACGTTGACCGCCAGCAGCACCTTGCCGGCATAATCGCCGAGCGAGGCATCCTTGCCGTCGAGCGTCTTGAGCGGAACTTCCTGGATCGCGGTGGCCATGATCGACTCTCCTCTGAATTTGCCCTGCTCCTATCCGACGCATGTGACATCCGCGCAACCCTTGCGCGGGCCGCCGTCCGCCGGTCAGGCGATATCGGCCACGCCCGGCCGACCGGCGCGGATGGCGATACGCTTCAGGCTGCTCACGCTCGATCCCGGCCGCTTCACATCGTCCACCGCCCTGAGGTCCGATCGCCATCCGGCCCGGTCGACCTTGTGGAGGACATAGCCGCGCTTCTCGACGTCGTGGAAGCGCACATGCGGGTTGTGCGAAAGGCTGGCGACCATCGGCGCGGCCAGCGGCGGCGGGCAGTCGGCCGAGACCGAGGTCGCCACGATCTCGGTGCCATAGGTCGAATCCGGATCGCCCGCGCGCCGCTGCAAGTCCATCACCCACGACGAATGGACGTCGCCGCTCAGGACGACGAGATTGCCGATGCCGGCGCGGTCCAGGTCGGCCATCAGCCGCTGCCGCGCCGCCGGATAGCCGTCCCAGGTCGCCACATAGGCGCGGCGCTGCGGCCCGTCGGCGATGACATAGGGCGCGAAGGGCACGGTCGAGGCGAGCCCGTTCCAGATGCGCGGTTTGCGCAGGAAGGCGCTGCGCAGGCGAGCTTCCTGCGCCAGGCCCAGCATCGACCGCCGGGGATCGAGCATCGGCGGGCAGGGCAGGCGGAAATTGCCGAAGCCCATCTCCACCCGCGCGCCGTCCGCGCAGACGTCCTGCCGGTCGCGGAACTGGCGGGTGTCGAGCAGTTCGATATGGAGCAGGTCGCCGATATCGATCGACTGGGCGATGTTGGCGCCGCCATCGTCGCGCAGGAAATCGCGGACCGGCATATGCTCCTGCCACGCCCGATAGGCCGCCGCGCGCAGCTGGCGCATCTCCGGGGCGCCGTCGATCGTGGCGTCATGATTGTCGGGGATGACGAAGAAGGGGATGGCCGCGTGCGCCCGCGCCAGCGACGGGTCCATCTTGTAGAGCGCATGGCGCCGGCGAAAGGCGTCGAGGCTGTCGACCGGGCCGCGCGTCTCATGCTCGCGGATGCGAACGCCGAAATCGGTCTCGTAGATATAGTCGCCCAGATGGATCAGGAAATCGGGCTCGTCCTCGACGATCGCGTCATAGGCGGTGAAATAGCCATGCGCGTAATTCTGGCAGCACAGGGTCGCGAAGCGCGCCTCCGCCACGGTCGCGTCGGCGGAGGGCAAGGTCCGCGTCGCGCCGATCGGCGAGGCGATGCCGTCGACGAAGAAGCGATACCAATAGCGCGTGTCCGGCGCGAGCCGGCGGACGTCGACATGGACGCTGTGCGCGCGATCGGGCCGGGCGAGCGCGGTGCCGCTCGCCACCGGCAGCGAGAGATCGGGCCGCGCCGACAGCACCCAGCGAACCGCGATCGCCTTCGCCGGCATGCCGCCGCCGGCCGCGAGCGGGGAGGGCGCCAGCCGGGTCCACAGGACGATGGCACTGGACGTCGGCGATCCGGAGGCCACCCCCAGCTGGAAGGGATATTGGGAAAAAGCCGATCCCGTCGTCGCGGCGTCGGCCCCATGGGCCGGCAGCGCCGTCAGGGCCGCTGCCGCCCCCAGGGCGCGCAGGATGTCGCGACGGTCCGGAAAGGGTTTCGACATCCGTGATCAACCTGCTTGAAAGGCGGAAGCGACCGGCGCTTCCGCCCAGGGGCTTCCGTCAGAAACGAACTGTCAGCTCGGCGCCGATGATCCGCGGTTCGTTCACATAGCCGGCCAGATTGTTGAAATCGATCCCGCCCAGCAGGTTGCTCTCATTGGTGATGTTCCGCGCGAACAGCGCGACCTCATAGTTGTGGCGGGTGTTGCGGTAGCCGATCCGCGCGCCGCCCTCGACCTGGGTACCGGTGACGAACTCCACGCTGTCATAGAGGAAGAAGCTGGTCTTCCCCTTCAGCTTCCAGTCGGTGAACAGGAACAGCTCGGCACCGGCCGAGATCGGATGGCGATAGTCCAGCTCGGCGTTCGCGGTCCAGCGCGGCGCCTGGGGGAAGGGATTACCGTCGATGATCGCGCGCCCGAAGCTGTTGAGCGGGTCGAGGATCGTGCACGAGATGCAGACGCCGGTGGACAGGCCTGCATCCTTGATCTCGGTCTTCGCATAGCTGAAACCCGCGGTCAGGCGCAGCCGGTCGGTGATGGCATAGCTGAGGTCGGCCTCGACGCCATAGCCGGTGCCGGCATCGGCGTTGAGCAGCTTGATCGCGCCATCGGGTGAGTCACCGCCCACCGCGGTCAGCTGCATATCCTTGATCTTGTAGTAGAAAAGGGCCGCGTCGAACTGAAGGCGCCGGAACAGATTGGCCTTGTAGCCAACCTCATAGGAGGTGATCGTCTCGGACTTGGCGGTGGTGCTGCTCGCGTCGGTGGTCAAGGTCGTCTGGATCGTCGGCGCCCGGAAGCCGGTGGCGATGCGGCCATAGATCTGCGATTGCGCGGTCGGCCGATAGGACAGCGCGACGTCCCAGCTCAGATTGTCCCCGTCCAGACGGATCGGCGGGGCGCTCTGCGCGAGCGCATAGCGGGTCGAGGTGATCGGCGCGTCGAAGCTCGCGTCCTTGCTGTCGTCGGTATAGCGCGCGCCCACCGTCAGGCGGAGCTTGTCGAGCAGGTCGTAGCTTCCATGGGCGAAGAGCGACCAGGAGTCGTTCTTGAGCAGGCTGGTCGAGCGGATGCCGATCTCGCCCGGCGAGGGCGCGGCTTCGGCGGAGTTGCGGTCCTTGAAGTCCAGCTTGTCCGAGAAATAGAAGGCGCCGACCTGGAAGTTGAACGGCCCGCCGAACTGGCTCGCCAGGCGAACCTCCTGCGAGAATTGGCGGATATCGGATTCCGACGCGGTATCGGTGGGGAAGGGGATGGTGCCGGGGCCCGAACCCTTCGGCCCGGGGCCGAAGCCGCCGTCGACATCGGCCCGTCCATAGCGCCACAGCTTCTGCAGCGACGTGACCGACGTCAGGCTCAGCGTGTCGGAGGTCCAGTTCAGATTGGCGGTATAGCCATCCTGGTCGGCCTCGGAGCGCTGGTTGCCGCCGCCGTCGTAGAACAGCGTGGTGCGGTCATAATTGGCGTTCAGCTTGCGCGAGCCCTTGGTCAGGATGTTGGCGCGGAACGCGGTCGAGGAATTGCCGCGCAGCCGGCGGCCCTGATACATCAGCAACGCCGAGAAGCTTTCGCTCGGCCGCCACAGCAATTGGGCCCGCCCCGCCAGGTCGCTATAGCCGCCGATCGAATTCTTCTCGCCGGTGAAGCCGTTGTCGATCCAGTCCTGCCGGTTCTGCGACAGGATCGAGAGGCGCGCCGACAGCGTCTCGCCGGCGATCGGCCCGCCGATCGCGGCCTCGATATTGGCGTTGCGATAGGTGGCGACCGACGCGCGGACGAAGCCTTCCGCCTCCGCGGTCGGCCGGCGCGAGTCGACCTTGACGATGCCGGCAGTGGTGTTGCGGCCGAACAAGGTGCCCTGCGGCCCGCGCACCACCTCGACGCGATCGACGTCGAAGATCGGGAAGGAGCGCAGCCCCGATTTCTCCATCGGCACGTCGTCGAGGACCAGCGACACCGGCTGCGACGCGGCCTGGTTGAAATCGGCATTGCCCAGGCCGCGCATGTAGAGGCGCGGCGCCGTCCGGCCACCCGAGGTCTCGATATAAAGGCCGGGCACCGCGCCGCCGAGCGCCAGGATGGTATCGCCGCCGCTGAAGCGGCTTTCCAGATTCTGCCCGCCGATCGTGGCCACCGACAGCGGCACGTCGAGCAGCTTCTCCTTGGTGCGCTGCGCGGTGACGATGATCTCGTCGCCCATGGCGGCGTCGCCCGCATCGGGCGACAGCGTCTGCGCCTGGGCCACGCCGGGCAGCGCAAGCAAAGGAGCGGCGGCCAGAAGCCAGCCCATGCTCTTGATGGTGAATGACGATCGCATGATGTTCCCCGAACCAGATCCAAAGTCTGGGTGGGCGGATAGGGACGCGCCCCGGTGGCGCCTATGACGGTGCCCGCCACGCGGCCATGTCGTTTTGGCCAGCGGCTGTCACATAAGTTTCACAAGGGCGTCGATCAGTGCGACGAGCCCTTGAGCAGCGCCGCCTGGCGCCATTCGCCGGGGGCGATGCCGATCCGCTCGCGAAACACCCGGGCGAAATGCGCGGGGTCGCGGAAGCCCACCTCGTGCGAGATCGTCGTGATCGGGATCGCGGCATAGCCCGGATCGCCCAGCAGCCGCTGGGCATGGGCAAGGCGGACCTGGAGGATCAGCCGGGCCAGCGACAGGCCGTTGCCGGCAAGCACCCGGTTGATCGTGCGCAGCGAGACGCCCGCGAAGTCGGCGACCTGCTGCTGCTCGAGATCCTCGTTGCGGTAGTTGTTCTCCAGAAAGGCGCGGATGCGGGGCAGCGCCCAATGTTCTTCGGGCACCGCCGCGTCGCTTTCCATCAGCTCGCGCAGCACCTGCGACAATATGGTGCAGGTCAGGTTCCAGTGCGCGATCTCGGCGGTGGTCGAGGCAGGGCCCGACGGTTCGGGCATGTCGGACGCCAGCAGGCGCAGGATGCGCGCCGCGCCCAGATCGGTGTCGATCGGGCGATTGACGCTGGAATGCTGGCGGCCGTCGAAGAAGGGCGTGTAGCGCCGCGGGATCACGAGGCTCCTGATCCGATAGGGGGTCAGATGCTCGATCAATATCTCCTGGCTCTGGTCGAAGATCGCCAGCTGCCCCTCGTCGAGGTCGTAGCGCTGGCCGGCATGGCGGATATGCGCGCGGCCCTTTTCCACCAGGAAGATCGAAAGCCGCCGCTCCCGGCGCCGCTCGTCCATCTTGTGGGTCAGGTTGGGAACGCCTTCGCCGACCAGCAGGGCGCCGCCGTCGAAGATGCGGTGCTGGTGGCAGAAGTTCAGCTTGCTCTGGGTCGCCTCGAAGCGGAGCGGGCCGAAGATGCCGGCCAGCAGCCTCTGCACCTCCTGGGCGGAGCGGGTCGGCTGAGTGGCCGACTCGAAGGTTGGGATGGCGGCCATGGTACACCTCGGAAATCATGCGTTGTCCGCCACCGCCGGTGCGATCGCACGCGGCCGGAGTCGGTCTTTCCGATCGCCATGCCCCGTCCATTGGTCAGTTTGATGATAGCCGGCCGAGTCTTCGGCGTCCGGGGCATGAGCCGACATTGACGGGACTCGGGCGGCACGGCAAAGCGTGGCGCCATGAAGAAACTGACCGGTCAGGATCGTTCGATCACATCCAAATGGCGGCCCGCTACCCAGGCGGTCCGCGCGGGTACCGCGCGCTCGCATTTCGGCGAGACCAGCGAGGCGCTCTTCCTCACCTCGGGCTATGCCTATGATTGTGCCGGGGACGCCGCCGCGCGCTTCGCGGGCGAGCAGCAGGGGATGACCTATTCGCGTCTCCAGAATCCCACGGTGGAGATGCTGGAGGAGCGGATCGCGCTGATGGAAGGCGCCGAGGCCGCGCGCTGCATGGCCTCGGGCATGGCGGCGATGACCGCGGCGCTCCTCTGCCAGCTCTCGGCGGGCGACCATCTCGTCGCCGGCCGCGCCGCCTTCGGCTCGTGCCGCTGGCTGACCGACACCCTGCTGCCGCGCTTCGGCATCTCGACGACGATCGTCGACGGTCGCGACAATGATGCGTGGAAGGCGGCGATCCAGCCCAACACCAAGCTGTTCTTCTTCGAGACGCCGGCCAACCCCACGCTCGACATCGTCGACCTGGAGGCGGTGTGCCGCATCGCCAAGGACGCCGGCCTGCTCAGCGTGGTCGACAATGCCTTCGCCACGCCGATGCTGCAGCGGCCGATGGACTATGGCGCCGACATCGTCGCCTATTCGGCCACCAAGATGATGGACGGCCAGGGCCGCGTGCTGGCGGGCGCCGTGTGCGGCACGAACGAGTTCATCAACAACACCCTGCTGTCCTTCACCCGCAACACCGGGCCGACGCTTTCGGCGTTCAACGCCTGGGTGGTGCTGAAGGGGCTGGAGACGCTGGACCTGCGCATCCGCCGCCAGAGCGAGAATGCGCTGCAGGTCGCGCGTTTCCTGGAAGGCCGGGTGCCGCGCTGCCTGTATCCGGGCCTGCCGAGCCACCCCCAGCATAATCTGGCGATGAGCCAGATGGCGGCGGGCGGCACGATCGTCTCGATCTATCTGGACGGCGGACGCACCCAGGCCCATGGTCTGCTCGATGCGCTCGAACTGGTCGACATTTCGAACAATATCGGCGACTCTCGGTCGCTGATGACGCATCCGAGCTCGACCACCCATGCCGGGTTGTCGGCCGAGGTGCGCGAGCAGATGGGGGTCGAGGAAGGCATGCTGCGGCTGAATGTCGGTCTTGAGGACCCGCTCGACCTGATCGAGGATTTCGACCGCGCATTGAAGGCCGTCGGGCTGTGATCGTGAAGGCCCTCTTCCCGCATGTCGCCGAGACCCGCGGCGTCATCGTGCGGGTGGCGGTGTCCTTCATGCCCGAACAGTCCGAACCGGGGCGCGGCCGCTGGTTCTGGTCCTATCATATCCGCATCGAGAATGAGGGGCGCCAGGCCGTGCAGCTCCTCACTCGCCACTGGCTGATCACCGACGGGCGCGGCGTGAAGCACGACGTGCGCGGCGAGGGCGTGGTGGGCGAACAGCCGGTTGTCGAGCCGGGCCTGTCGTTCGACTATGTCTCGGGCTGCCCGCTCCAGACCCCCACCGGGTCGATGGAAGGCAGCTATCATATGGTCGCCGAGGACGGCTCGACCTTCGAGGTGACGATCCCACGCTTCCCGCTGATCGGCCCGGCCGTAGCGCTGTAAGGGGCGGCAAGAGAATGAAGCGTACCCATCTTCCGCTGAACGGCCTCCGCGTCCTTGACGCGGCCGCCCGCCATCTGTCCTTCACCCGCGCCGCCGACGAGCTGGCGGTGACGCCGGCCGCCGTCGGCCAGCAGATCCGCGCGCTGGAGGACACGCTGGGCGTCGTCCTGTTCCGCCGCACCGCCAAGGGGCTGGAACTGACGCCCGAGGGCGAGGCCGGGCTCGACGCGCTGCGCGCCGGCTTCCTCCAGTTCGAGGAAGCGGTGCGCGCGATGCAGGCGGGCCAGTCGTCCAAGACCTTGACGATCGCCGCTCCGCGCGACTTCACCGCGAAGTGGCTGGCGCCGCGCCTTGCCGATTTCGGCCGCGACGATCCCGAGCTGCGCTTCGTGCTGCTCTCGGCCGACGAGGGGTTGGACTTCACCCAGGCCAATCTCGACCTGGCGATCTGCTATGCCGAGGGTCCCGGCGACCATGAGGGCGTGCGGCTGGCCGAAGGCTCGCTCGTCACCGTCGGCCTCGCCAATGGCGCGCCGATCGCCTGGCCGGGCTGTCCGCCCGAAGACCGTGAGGCGGCTTTGTCGGTGGCCGATGCCGGCCTGGCGCTCGACGCCGCCGCCGCCGGCTTCGGCACCGCGCATGTTCCCGCCTTGCTGGTCGAGCGCGACATCGCCGAGGGGCGGGTGCGCGTCCATGGCGATCCGGTGCCGGTGTCGACCGCCTATTGGCTCGTCGCCCCGACCCCGCAATGGCGCCAGAAGAAGGTGAAGGCGCTGGTCGCCACGCTCACGGCGATATAAGCCTCTCTCCAAGGCGGCGCGCGGGGCGCGTGACCGCCAGTCGAGAGGAGAGGTTGATATGGCGACGTTGGTCCTGGTTCCGGGGGCCTGCCACCCCGCCTGGTGCTGGCACAAGCTGGTGCCGCTGCTGGAAACGGCGGGCCACGACGTAATCACCGTCGACCTGCCCGGCACCGCCACCAATATGTCGATCCATCCGCGCGACGCGACCCTGGCCGCCTGGGCCGGCCATGTCGCCGACGTCGTCCGTTCGGCGCCCAGGCCGGTGCTGCTCGCCGGGCACAGCCGCGGCGGCTTCGTGATCAGCGAGGCGGCCGAACTGGTCCCCGACGAGCTGGCCGGGCTGATCTACGTCACCGCGATCATTCCCCAGCCGGGCAAGAATCTGCTCGAATCGAGCGGCTATGATCCCTCGGTGGTGCCCCCGGTCGACGCCGATGGCTGCCTCGAGAAATTCACCCCCGAGGACGCCACCGCGCGCTTCTACAATCGCTGCTCGGCGAAAGACGCCGCCGAGGCGCACAGCCGCCTGTTCGCCGAGCCTTTCGCCCCTGACCAGACCCCCTCGGGTATCACCGCCGCCCGCTGGGGCCGGGTGCCGCGCGCCTATATCGAATGCAGCGACGACAAGGCGCTCGACCTGGAGACCCAGCAGCGCCGCATGCAGGCGAGCGCGCCCTGCGATCCGGTGATCACCCTCGACGCCGATCACTCGCCCTTCTTCCACTGCCCCGAGGACCTGGCCGACGCGATGCTGGAGATCGCCGAGCGTTTCGTGCCGGCGGAAAGCGTGGCGTGAGGATTTGCGACGAGCCGTTCGGGGGATTCATCGCCTGGACATATCCGCCATGCGAAGGGGCGGCATGCGCCAGCTCCTGATCCTCGCCGTCCTCCCGCTGCTCGGCGGCTGCGTCAGCACCGCCAAGACCGTCGTGACCGCCCCGTTCAAGGTGGTGGGGCAGGGCGTCGACTGGGCGACGACGAGCCAGGACGAAGCCGACCGCAACCGCGGCCGCGAGATGCGTAAGCAAGAGGAACGCGAGCGCAAGGAGCGCAAGGAGGCGGAAAAGGAAGCCCGCCGCCACCGCGACGACTGATCCTCACCCCACACGTCGCTTGATCCTCACCCCAAGCGTCGCTCCGGCGGAGGCCGGAGCCGCCACGGGTTCTTGCGTTGCGCGTCACTCCAGCGGCTCCGGCCTCCGCCGGAGCGACGGGGAGAGCGGCACCTTCGGCACGACCCGGCCACGCGCCTAGCGATCTGCCTCCACGATCGCCTCCGCGCGATTTCGATGTAGCCCTTCCCCCAGCACGTCACCCCAGCGAAGGCTGGGGTCCATGTCTGTCATCACCCGAGACGGCATCTGAGAAGGCAACAGACATGGATGCCAGCCTTCGCTGGCATGACATGGCAGTGGGGGGGCGCTCTTCCATTTGTGCCGATAAGCGGCGGATCTGGAAGCAACCCCCTTGCGGCCATTCAGCGCGTGCGCGATCAAGCCTGAATGCCGCTATACACATATGTCGCAAGCTATCGTGGGGCGATCCACGCCGAGCAGGGGCGCTTCAGCAACTACACGGGATTTGCTCCCGGCTTACTTGGGAAGGTGCCCGATGGAGCACTTCCCGGTCTTACGCCAGCTTTACGCAACGACTTGGTGCGTAACGCTTATACATGCCAGTGGATCGCGGTATCGAACCGCACCCACCTTTGGAAAACCTCTTTCGAGGTCGGTGGTCATGAGATGGTTGTCTACGCGATCGAAACCAAGCCGTAGTGACCGAATGAAGCTAAGCCTGTCGGTTAAACGACGCGTTCCTTATTGCTCATCCGGAACCCGACAGTCCTCTTTCCACCCTAATTCTCCCGTTCAAATCTCCTGAAAAGCCTCTCGAAACCGGCCCTTCCATCACCAAGGAATAGCCCGCCCAGGCCCTCTCCCACATCGCCTCCCCCGCACCTACCCCGGCATCAACCGCCCCTTCGCCTCGCGCACGGCCTCCACGATCGCCTCCTGCACCGCCTGGATACGCGGGGCGTGGCGGCTGTCGCGGTGGACGCCCATCCAGATCTCGCGCGCCAGCGGCTCGGGGGTGGCGATGCGGATCAGGCCGGGCAGCGGGTCGGCGGCGTAGCAGGGCAAGAAGCCCAGCCCCACGCCCTGTTCCACCGCGCGGATCTGCACCTCACGGCTGTTGGCGAACAGCGCCGCCTCGGCGGCCGCGGCATGGGCAGCGAACCAGCGCGCGTCGGGGGTGTCGATAAGGTCGTCCTGCACCCGGACGATGCGATGCCCGGCGGCGCCCGCCGACCAGTCGGGCTGGCCGTGCCGTGCCAGATAGGCCTCGCTCGCATAGGCGCGGAACGCCATCTCGCCGATCTTGCGCACCACCGTCTCATGCGCGTCGAAGCGGCCCATCCGCACCGCGATGTCGGCCTCGCGCCGGGCGAGGCTCAGCGAGCGGGTGTCGGTGATCAGCTCCACCGCGATGTCGGGGTGGCGGGCGTGGAGCGCGGCGATCCCGGCGGTCAGCACCTGCGCGGCGAAGGTCTCCACCGCCGTCACCCGCACCAGCCCGGCGAGCCGCTGGTCGTCGCCCGCGATCGTCCGTTCCAGCGCCAGCGCCGCCGTCTCCATCTGCCCGGCCTGGTCGAGGATCGCGGCGCCTGCCATCGTCATGCGGAAGCCGGTGGGGGTGCGTTCCAGCAGGCAGACGCCGGCCCGATCGTGGAGATGATCGAGCCGGCGGCTCATCGTCGACTGGCTGACCTTCAGGGCGCGCGCGGCGGCGGACAGCGATCCCTGCCGCGCGATCGCCAGGAAGGTCCGGATGTCGTCCCAGTCGAGCATCGGGCGCTCAGCGCTTACGCAGACCGTCGAGGCTCCAGGCGCCCGCGCCCGCGAAGGCCAGGTAGAGGAAGTTGAAGCAGAACAGGATCGCGCCTTCGCCCATGTTGAGCACCGGGTAGAAGCCCTGCGGCGCGTGGATCATGAAATAGGCGACCGCCATCTGGCCCGACAGGATGAAGGCGACCGGGCGGGTGAACAGCCCCAGGATGATCGCGATGCCGCCGACCAGCTCCATCACCGCGGCCACCCCGAACAGGCTGGCCAGCGGCACCTGGCCCGGCATCGCCCCGGCCGGGAAGCCCCACAGCTTCACCACGCCATGCGCCAGGAAGAGCAGGGCGGTCACGATGCGGAAGAGGGCCAGGATGCGGGGCGTCCAGGTGTCGAGCAGGGCATTGGTCTGAGTGGTCATGATGGTGTCCTTGTTCTTGGGGATGGTCAGGCGGAGGCGCTCAAGGATTGACCGGAGAGCCAGCGGTCGATGGTGGGAAGCATGGGGCCGCCGATCCGGTGGCCCAGGCCGGCGGTCCAGAGGCCGTCGATGCGATGGCCCGCCCTGCCCAGCGCGGCGCCCGCATCGATCGAATAGGCGAGCGGCATGATGCTATCGTCGCGGTCATGGACGAGCAGCACTCTCGCCGGCTCGACGTCGGGCACGACGGGAGCCGCCAGCCGCCCGGCGATCGCGATGGCGCGCCCGTGGAAATGCCCGCCGGCGACCGCCGCGAGGGTGACGATCGCGCCCTGGCTGAAGCCCAGCAGGATCAGCGCGTGGCGATCGACACCATGGCCCGCCGCGATCGCATCGAGCCGGTCGAGCAGCGGCGGCAGCGCGGCGGCCACCCGCTCCGGACGATTGGCCTCGGTGATGCCGGTGCGCGAGAACCATTGCCGCCCGGTCGCGCTGCTGGGGAAAGCCTCGGGGCCGTCGAGCGCGATGATCTCGGCGCGTGACGACAGCGTTGTCAAGGTCAGCGCCAGCGCCTGCGCGCTGGAGCCGACGCCGTGCAGCGCCACGATCAGCCCCCCGTTCATGCCGCTTCTCCAAAGGCGAAGGCGTCCATGCGCAATATGCCATAGGTGGTGCTGGCGTGAAGATGTTCCGGCGCGCGACCTTCTCCCGCGCCCAGCGCGACGAACAGCGGCAGCAGATGCTCCTCGCTCGGATGGTTGCGCCGCGCGAAGGGTGCCTTCTCCCGATAGGCGAGCAGGTCGTCGATCCGGCCTTGCTCGATCGCCAGGGTCATCCAGTCGGCGAAGCCGTCCACCCAGTCGGGAGCCGGCGCGTGGAGCGCATGATAATAATGCCGGAAGCTCGACAGGTCGTGGGTGAAGCTGCCCGAGCCGACGATCAGCACGCCTTCGGCGCGCAGGGGCGCGAGCAGCCGGCCGAGCTGGTAATGATGATCGGGGCCCAGCTCGGTCTGCACCGACAGCTGGACAACGGGCACGTCGGCCTGCGGGTAGAGCAGGCGCAGCGGCACCCAGGCGCCATGGTCGAGCCCGCGCTCGGCATCGCGGCGCAAGGTGCCGCCGCCCGCCGCGATCAGCGCCGCGACCCGCTCGACCAGCCAGGGCGAACCGGGTGCGGCATATCGGATCTGATAAAGCTCGGGCGGGAAGCCGTAGAAATCATGGATGGTCGGGTTGATCGCGGGCGTGTTCACCGTCGGCGTTTGCGTCTCCCAATGCGCCGACACCGCCAGGATCGCGCGGGGCCGCTCGGGCAAGTGCGCCGCATAGCCCTCCAGAAAGCCGCGCGCGGGCGCGTCGGTCAGCGGAAAGGTGGGGGCGCCATGGGAGACGAACAGGGACGGCAGCATCGGAAGCCTCGTTACGGTGTGGTTCCGATATGGGCTCTCCGATTATGAAGGGCTATTGGCCAAAGGTGGCATGCGGCTATGCGTTTTCGGATAGGAGGCCCATCCTTACACGTCATGCTGAACTTGTTTCAGCATCCACCAGGAGCCTTGGTCGTGGCGCTCAGGCTCCTGCGCGGTAGGTCCTTTTCATCTCTGAACCAGCCTGAACGGCTTGGTGGATGCTGAAACAAGTTCAGCATGACGGGGATTTCAGGCCTGTACCAACCGCCGCCCGATCGGCCGTATCGTCGCACAGGCCGGCGTCCCATCCTTGCCCGTCCCATTGACGACCGTCTCGATCACCCCGCCGCCATCGGCCGCGCGGTCCAGCAGGTCGGCCGGGATATCGTGGATGTCGATCTTCATCCGGCGCGACCAGGGTGAGGCGGCATCGCCCGCCAGTTCGCCGATCCGGATATAGACGAAGCGCCGCTCGGGCCCTTCGCGGCGCACCTGGTCCCCGAAGAATTTGGGTCCGGGGCCGACCCGGATCTGGAAGTCGAACGACAGCGCCGCGCCGTCGCGCGAGGCCTTTGGGTCGAAGATGTCGGTGTCCCCCGATTGCAGGCTGTGGAGCACGCCGGGAACCGGCTGCTCGATCACGATCCGCATGTCGACCGTCTTCTGATCCGCGCGTGGCATGAGGGGGATGATATGTGATCCGACGACGCTCAGCTAGCTACGAACCTCCTCTCCCCACATCGTCACCCCGGGCCTGACCCGGGGTCCCGCTGCCTTCGTCCCGCACGTGGCAAACGCGCTAATCTGGAGAAGCAAGAAGCGGGACCCCGGGTCGAGCCCGGGGTGACGGCAAGAACTTTGTCTATAGCCGCTTCCCGCAGGCTGTATCCGGATAGGCCAGCTTCGGATCGGCGATGAACGTCCGATCCGTTAGCGCCCCGATGAACGCGACGGCATCCTCCGTCTCGCTCGCCGACAGGCTTCCCGGCTGATGCCGCGCGATCGCGTCGGCCAGGGTCGGCGCCGAACCGTCGTGGAGATAGGGCGGGGCCAGCGCGACATTGCGCAGAGGCGCTGTGCGGAAATGCCCCTTGTCGCCGTCGACGCCGCTCTTCTCGGATAGCCCTGCGTCGCTCTCGCTCCCCGTGCCCACATCATGGAAGCGGCCGTCGCTGAACGCCGGCCCGCCATGGCAGCTCGCGCAACGCGCCTCGAACAGCGCCAGCCCGCGCGCGGCGGGGGCGGGCAGGGGCGCCTCGCCACGCCGGGCACGGTCATAGGGGCTGTCGAACGAGACCAGGCTGCGCTGGAAAGCGGCGAGCGCATGGGTGACGCCGGGCAGATCGATCCGCCCCTTCGTCTCGGGAAAGGCGGTGCGGAACATGCGCTGGTAGCAGCGGTCCTTGCCCAGCCGGGCGGGGATTTCGGCCTCATGGCCGGCCATGCCCATCTCGACGGGATGAAGCCCGGCGATCGGCACCAGCGCCTGTGTCTCCAGCCCGGTCAGCCCCGGATCGGCCCAGGTCAGCGGCGTCACCCAGCCGATATTGGCGAGTCCGGGCACGTTGCGCCGGCCGGGATCGCCATGCACGCCGGGGCGGCTGCGGTTGCCGTCGGCGAAGCCGCGCTTCTGCTCATGGCAGGTCGAACAGGCCATGGTGCCGTCGACCGACAGGTCGGCATCGTAGAACAGCCGCCGGCCCAGCGCGACCTTGGCGGCGGTCATCGGATTGTCGGCGGGAATGGGCGGCGGCGCGACGCCGGCGGGCAGCGTCCAGCGCCATGGCGCCGCGCTGGCGGCCGCCGCGACGAGGGCGCAGGCGAGGCCCGCCAGCACAGGCAGGCGGGCTGGCCTCAAGGGCGGCGGGCGACGAGCAGCGGCAGGCTGGGCGATCCGTTCGCGGCGATCTGGAGCAGATAGTCGCCGGGCTCGAGCGGGAAGTCGACCATCTTGCGGATGCCCGAACAATCGGGCCCATGGCCGTGCGAGCTGGACTCGACGGCCTTGCCGTCGCGCAGCACATCGATCCAGGCGCCCGATCCCAGCGCCACCCGATAGACACCCGCCTGCTTCACGCTGAAGCGGAACAGTCCGCCATAACTGACGGAACCACCGGGCTTTTCTGGGCGGATGGCATAGCGCAACTCGCTGGTCTGGAGCAGCGCGGCATCGACCGCCGTGCCGGGGGTAAGCGCGGCCTTGCGGGCGCCCGCCTCATCCTTCGCGGCGGTGAAGGCCACGCGCTTGGCCCAGCCGCTGAGTTCCTCCGGCAGCGATGCGGGGCCGGGCGCGCAGGTCGAAGCTTCCATCGGATGATCCATCTGGGCGGCCACGGGAAACGCCGCCGCGATGGCCGCTACGGCTGCCAGCATCGTTCCGCGCATCGGCTTCCCCTTTCGAACTTTGACTATATACGGACATATATAGTGATTCGGCAGGGCGCAACGGCCCGCAACCAAAAGGGGAAAATCGATGATGCTTCGGAGCATGCTCCTGGCCACGGCGGCGTTCGGCGCCTGTGCGCCGGCTTTTGCGGCGGAGGCGGATGCCGGCGACAGCGCGGCTTTCAGCCTTGGCCAGATCATCGTCACCGGCCAGCGGCCGCGCGGCGTGGAGATCGGCAACGTCACCCTCGGCTCGGAGGCGATCTTCACCTTCGACCGGGCGACGCTCGACGATGCGGTGAACCTGATGCCGGGCATCTCGTCGGGCAACAGCGGCGGCTCGCGCAACGAGCGGCTGATCTTCGTGCGCGGCTTCGACCGGTTCCAGGTGCCGCTGTCGATCGACGGCATCCGCGTCTATCTGCCCGCCGACGGCCGGCTCGATTATGGCCGCTTCCTCACCCCCGACATCGCCGAGCTGCAGGTGGCCAAGGGCTATGTCTCGGTGCTCGACGGCCCCGGCGCGATGGGCGGGGCGATCAACCTCGTCACCCGCAAGCCGACCAAGGAGATCGAGGCCGAGGCGCGCGCGACGATCAACCTCGATCGCGACGCCGATTATGCCGGCTATAATGTCTTCGCGCTGCTCGGCACCAAGCAGGACAAATGGTACGCGCAGGCGTCCTACGCCCGCAACTTCACCGATCATTGGGACCTGCCGGGCGACTATAGCCCCGTCGCCGGTTCGGCCGAGGATGGCGGCGCGCGCAATTTCTCACGGATGCGCGACTGGCGGGTGAACGCCAAGCTCGGCTTCACCCCCAACGACACCGACGAATATTCGATCAGCTACACGCGGCAGGAAGGCCAGAAGAACGCGCCGCTGCACGTGACCGATCCGGTCGCCACCCCGCTGCCCGCCGGCGCGCCCACGCCGCGCTTCTGGACCTGGCCCTATTGGAACATCGAGAGCGTCTATTTCCTCTCGACCACCCAGCTCGGCGACCGCGCGACCTTCAAGACCCGCATCTATCGCAACACGTTCGACAATCTGCTGAGCGCCTTCGACAGCGCCAGCCAGACCACCCAGACGCTCGGCCGCGCGTTCAACAGCTATTATGAGGACAATGCCTATGGCGGGTCCGCGCAGCTCGACGTCGACTTCACCGACGCCAACCGGCTGAGCCTCGCGGTCCATTACCGCCGCGACAAGCATGTCGAGTTTCAGCAGAGCTTCCCGGCCGGCACCACCGAGCCGCCCCAGGAGAATCTGGAGGAGACCTTCAGCGGCGCGGCCGAATATCATGCCGAGTTCAGCCCTGAGCTCAGCCTGACCGCCGGCATCAGCTATGACTGGCGCGAGCTGCGCAAGGCCGAGGAGTTCGGCGTGCCCTCCACCGGCGGCGCCGCGCGCATCTTCGAATATCCGCGTGCCGACGCTTCCGCCTTCAACTGGCAGGGCCGGCTCGACTGGAAGCCCACCAGCGACCTGACCGCCTATGCCAGCGTCTCGCGCCGCGCCCGCTTCCCCACCATCTTCGAGCGGTTCAGCACCCAGTTCGGCACCGCCGCCTCGAACCCGGGCCTCAAGCCCGAGCGTGCGGTGAACTATGAAGTCGGCGGCAGCATCAGCCGCGGCAAGCTGAAGCTGGAGGGCGCCGTCTATTATAGCGACGTCCAGGACGCGATCGTCGCGGTGCGCCCGGCCGGTTTCCCGGCGGGCACCACCCAACGCCGCAACCTCGGCGACGGCAAATATTATGGCGGCGAGATCTCGGCGACGTGGCAGCCGCTGACGACGCTCGAGCTGGGCGCCAACTACACCTATATCCGCCGCGAGTTCGACATCAGCCCGCAGGCGGCGGTCACCGTGCCGGTGTTCGCGCTCACCGACGTGCCCACCCACAAGGCCTTCGCCTATGCGGTCTGGTCGCCGGTCGAGAAGCTGCGGGTCGTCCCCAGCGTCGACATCGCCTCGAAGCGCACCACGCTCGACACCTTCGTGCCGGGCGCGGCGGGGCTCGTCCGCTATTACCGGACCGGCGCCTATGCCCAGGCGAACCTGCGGCTGGAATATGAAGTCATCGACAATGTCCAGCTCGCCGTCGGCGCCAGGAACCTGTTCGACGACTATCACGTCCTGACCGACGGCTTCCCGGAGCCGGGCCGCAGCTTCTTTGCGAGCATCCGCGCCCGCTATTGAGGTTGGGGGCGGGCCGCCGTCCTCCTCCTCCTCATCATCGTCATGCTGAACTTGTTTCAGCATCCACCAGGATGCCTTGGCGCCAGCGCCGAGGCTCCTGTTCGTTCGTCCGCCTTTCATCGCCTGATCGGGGTGAGCGGCCCGGTGGATGCTGAAACAAGTTCAGCATGACGAAGTTGGGAGGCGGCGCTTTACATAGCTAATAAGTTATATAACAATATGGCTATGGAAGATTCGCTGAGCCTCCGCCTCTCGGCCCTGGCCGATCCCACCCGCCGCGCGATCGTCGCCCGGCTGGCGCGAGGGGAGGCGAGCGTCGCCGAATTGCAGCAGCCCTTCGGCATCAGCCAACCGGCGATCTCGCGCCACCTGAAGATACTCGAAGCGGCCGGCCTGATCGAGACGGGCCGCTCGGCCCAGTCGCGCCCGCGCCGGCTGAAGGTCGAGGCGCTGCGCGAGACGGGCCGCTGGTTCGACGAGATGGCGGCGTTCTGGAGCGACAGTTTCGAGCGGCTCGACGCGCTGCTCGCATCGGGAGAGGGAAAGTCATGAGCAACGCCGAGGAATTCGTCTTCACGCATCGCTGCCGCGCGCCACGCGACAAGGTCTGGCGCGCCTGGACGACGCCCGAGCTGCTCGCCCGATGGTTCGGCCCGAAGGGATCGACGATGACGATCCACAGCGCCGACATCCGCTCCGGCGGTATCGTCCACAGCGACATGCTGATGCCCGACGGCACCACCCGCATCTGGGCGAAGTTCGTCTATCGCGAGGTGACCCCGCCGTTGCGGCTGGTGTGGGAGCACAGCTTCTCCGATCCCGAGGCCAACATCGCCGGCTCGCCCTTCGGCGGCGACTGGCCGAAGATCCTGCTGACGACGGTGGATTTCATCGAGGCCGGCGCCGAAACCCTGATCCGCCTTCGCCAGATCCCCTTCGAGGCGACCGCCGCCGAAGAGGCCGAGTTCCAGGCGGCGATGCCGTCGATGGTCGGCGGCTGGACCGGCAATTTCGAGGTGCTCGACGCCTTCCTGGCTGCGAACTGAGCTCTTCCCCCTAAAGACGTCACCCCAGCGAAGGCTGGGGTGACGTGTTGTGGTGTTGAGCTTAGCTCGCCCCGCTCCGTGTGAGCGCCGCTGCCTGCCGCAACAGCCCCGGCGCCTGACCGAGCAGCCCCACCATCGGCCCGGCGATCCACGGCGTTTCACTCCAGTGGCGCAGCAGGTTGGCGAGGCGGAGCGGCAGGCCGGTGCGCTGGGCGAAGTCGGCCTGGAAGGCGGGGGCGCCGTCAGGCCCGTCGCGCAGGAAGGCGTGGTTGGCGCGGATCGCGCTGGCGACGGCGATGGCGATGCCGTCCCCGGCAAGGCTGGCGATCACCGCGGCCTGGTCGCCCAGGCGGAAGACGCCCGGATCGGTCTGCGCGGCCCTCCAGCCATAGGGGACGCGGGCGACGCTCGCCCAGGTGCCCGTCGACACCGCCGCGCCGAACCGCTCGCCGAGGCGCGGCATCTCATGCCCCAGCGCCGCGATCAGCGCATCGGGCTGGCCGCCGGCTTCCTTCAGCCGCGACTGGGCGACCGACAGGCAGAGATTGACCGCGCCGTCCTCCTGCACCAGCAGCCCGGCATAGCCGCCGCGGAACAGGTGCAGCTCGATCGTGCCGTCGAGCGCGGCGCGCAGCGCGGGGCTGGGCTCCAGCCGCACCCGCAGGCCCAGCGCGGGGTCGTCGTCGGGCAGGACGGTGCGGGCCTGGCCGCGCACGTCATGCTTGCCGGTGGCCAGGAACAGCGCCTCGGCGCCGATCTGCCCGCCATCGGCGAGGTGCAGGCAGCGGCTGCCCGGCTCGACCCGGCGGATCGTCAGCCCGCGCTCGATCGCAGCACCCTGGTCGGCGGCGGCGCGCAGCAAGGTGGCGTCCAGCTTCGCACGCGACAGGCCGGCGGCGGGGAAGGGCAGCTCGGTCTCGGCGGTGCGGCGGCGGGTGACGAGCCGGACCCGGCCGATCGGATGCGCACCCAGCGCCGCCACGTCGATCCCGATCCGCCGCAGCATCACGATCGCGTCGGAGGCGAGGAAGCCGCCGCACACCACGTCCTGCGGCTCGGCGTTGCGTTCGATCAGCACCGGCATCGCGCCGCCATGCGCGAGCAGCAGCGCCGCCGCGGCCCCGGCGGGCCCGCCGCCCGCGATCAGCGCAGCCGCTCGACGCATAATCGGAAGGGGAAGTGGCGGGTGACGCGCGCTTCGGCGCCCAGGCCGGCCTCGTCGAGCACGGGGCGCCATTCCTCGGGGCGGAAGCTGCGCGCGATCGAGAGCTGGCCATCCTCGCGGACGATGCGATGCCAGCCCATCAGCCGCGCGAGCAGCGGATAGCCGAGATAGGCGAAGCGGTGGCGGTGGAGATCGCCGATATGCCAGCCGATCCGCGCCCGCTTTTCCATGATCCGCAGGAAGGCGAGGAGCTGGTCATGGCTCATATGATGCGCGACCAGCGTGCTGACGATCAGGTCATAGCCGCCGGCCGCCTCGACCAGTTCGGCATAGTCGCCGGTGCGATAGTCGATCGCGAGGCGGCCATCGGTCGCGGCGCGCGCCACCGTCGCGCTGTTCGCGTTCAGGTCGATGCCGGTGAGGCGCGCGTCGATGCCCTTGCGCTGCGCCCAGCGCGCGATGCGGCGGAGCAGGTCGCCATCGCCATAGCCCACGTCGAGCAGGGAGAAATGCGCTCGCCCCGCCACCGCCCGCGCGACGAAGGCGAGCGTCGGGCGCTGCGCGAAGGTCCAGCGGTTGACCTGGGCGAGGTCGGTGAGGATGCGGGCATAGACGGCGGGGTCGAGATCGGCCGCGTCCATCTGCTCCTCTTGGAGCGCGGGATGAGAGAGCGAGCGCATCAGACGCTCGCGATCGCGAAGCCCTCGGCGGCGAGGCCCGGCCCGAAGGCGACCGCGATCCCGTCGATCGCGGCAGGGCCGGCCATCAGCGCCGACAGCGCGAACATGAGCGTGGCGGAGGACATGTTGCCATGGCGGCGCAGCACCGCGCGCGAGGCGGCCAGCGCGTCGGCGCCGAGCCCCAGCCCATGCTCGACCGCGTCGAGGATCGATCGGCCGCCGGCATGGACCGCCCAGCTGGGTATCTCGCCCGCCTGGCGGTTGCCCAGGATCGCGCGGCGCAGCTCGGGGCTCTCCAGGGCGTGGGCGATCCGCGCAGGCACCTCGCCCGACAGCTGCATCACGAAGCCATGGTCGCCGATATCCCAGCGGATCAGCTCGTCGGAGGCGGGCAGGGTGGCGGCGAAGAAGCGGTCGATCGCGATGCCCTGCGCTTCCGAACTCACCAGCGCGGCGGCGGCGCCGTCGGCGAACTGGAGCTGGGCGAGCAGCGAGTCGATCGCCGGGGTGTCCTGCAGGTGAAGCGAGCAGAGCTCGACGGTGACGACCAGGATGCGCGCCTGCGGATCCGATCGGGCGATGTGGTGCGCCACCCGCAGCGCGGCGACCGCCGCATAGCAGCCCATGAAGCCGACCAGGGTCCGCTCGACCGATCCGTCGAGGCCGAGGCGGCGGGCAATGATCTGGTCGATCCCCGGCGCCACGAAGCCGGTGCAGCTGGCGACGACGAGATGGGTGATGCCGCCGATATCGGTGCGCTTGGCGAGATCGGCGATCGCCGCCAGCGCCAGCTCGGGCGCCTCGCGGGCATAGCTTTCCATCCGCGCCGAGGTGGGCGGCATCGCCGCGCCATAGAAGCCGCCCGCCTCGATCGGGGTGGCGCCGCCGGGGGTGTTCGGGATGACGCTGTAGCGATGCTCGATCCCCGATCGGCCCGCCATGCGCAGGAAGATCGCCCGGTCGCGCCCCTCCAGCCGCTCGGCCGCCCAGTCGATGAACAGGCGGTGGACGTCATGCTCGGGCACGGCCGTGCCGATGGCGTGGATATGCGCGGTCATCGGGGATCAACGCTCCGCATGGCCAGACTGTCCCATGGCCTTGAGGCTGGAGCAATGAGATTCGGCGCTATCCACCCGCGTCGCTCCGGCGGAGGCCGGAGCCGTCAGAGATGAGGAGACGAGCAGGCCGCAAGAACCCGTGGCGGCTCCGGCCTCCGCCGGAGCGACGCCTGGGGGAGGGGCTACCCCGCTTGCTCGATCCCCAGCTCGCCCAGCTTCCGATACAGCGTCGAGCGACCGATCCGTAGCCGCCGGGCGACTTCGGTCATGCGGCCGCGATAATGGCCGATGGCCAGGCGGATCAGGTCGGCCTCGATGTCGTCGATCGGGCGGACATGGCCGTCGGGGCCGAACAGCGCGACGCTGGTGGTGGTGCCGGCGACGCTGGCCGCTGCGGCCACCGGTGCGGGCGCATCGTCATTGGCGGCCGTCGCCACGGGCGCGGTGCGCGCCTGGCTGACCTGCGGGAAATCGGCGACCGACAGCCGGCCGTTGCGCGCGAAGATCGCGGCGCGGAACAGCGCATTGTGAAGCTGGCGGACATTGCCGGGCCAGCCATAATCCTCGAGCAGCCGCATCGCGCCATCGTCGATCACCGGCACGGCCAGGCCGAGCTGGCGGGCGATCCGGTCGAGCAGATGCGCGGCGAGCGGACGGATGTCCTCGATCCGCTGGCGCAGCGGCGGCAGGGTGACGGGCACCACCGCGAGCCGGTAGAACAGGTCCTCGCGGAAGCGGCCCTTGGCGACGTCGTCGGACAGGCGCCGGTTGGTGGCGGCGATCACCCGCACCGAGACCTTCTGGGTGTTGGTGGCGCCGATCGGGCGGATCTCGCCCGACTGGAGCACGCGCAGCAGGGTCGACTGGGCGTCGGCGGGCAGTTCGCCCAGCTCGTCGAGGAAGATCGTGCCGCCATCGGCCTGGGCGAAGAGGCCGCGGCGCCGTTCGAACGCGCCGGTGAAGGCGCCGCGCTCATGGCCGAACAGCTCGGATTCGACGAGATTGGCGGGGATCGCGCCGCAATTGACGGTGACCAGCGGCCCGTCGCGCAGCAGCGAGGCCCGGTGGATCGCCTGGGCGAGCACTTCCTTGCCGACGCCGCTCTCGCCTTCGATCAGGATCGTGGCGGGGGTGATGGCGGCGCGCATCGCGGTGTCGACCGCGCGGCGGAAGGCCGGGGCGCCGCCGACGATGTCGGGGAAGTCGAGCGGCTCGGACCATTTCTCGGCCAGCGGGCGCAGTTCGCCGGCGGCCTTCTGGGTGCCCGCCACATTGTCGAGCGCGCTGAGCAGGCGCGGGGCGGCGAGCGGCTTGATCACCACGTCGGTCGCGCCGGCGCGCACCGCGCGGACGGCGAGGTCGACCGAATCCTGGGCGGTGACGACGATGATCGGCAGGTCGGGGAATTCGCGGCGCAGCTCGGCGACCGAGCCGAGCGCATCCTCGTCGGGGGACCAGAGATCGATCAGCGCGGCGTCGTGCTGCGCGGCCGAACGGTGGGTGAGCTGCATCGCCGACGCCACATCCGACGCACGCATGACGCGCCAGCCGGCGCGCTGCGCCAGCGCGCTGATCAGGCCGGCCTGGGCCGGCTCCGCATCGATGAGCAAGAGGCCCGGCGGGCCGTCGCTACGCATCCGAAACTCCTTCTCGAGGAGGCTTAGCATTGAAAAGCTAAGCAAAATTGAATCGGCATAAGTCATGTTCGACTTGGTATATTGGCTAGGCCATTTGGCCTTGAGGCGCGGCAGGCCTCCGTCTAGAAGGGCGCTCGAAAACGCCGGCTTGAAGGGGGAAAGAAGCATGTCCGACGATCATGGTGCGCCGATGGACTACAAGGCTCACAACAACACCTATTCGGGCTTCATCACGCTGTTGAAGGTGGGCACGATCGCCAGCGCGCTCGTTGGTCTGCTGGTCGTCTTCCTGATCGCCCCCAAGGGCTGATGCCTTGAAAATTGCGGTGTTGAAGGAGGCCGCGGCCGATGAAGGCCGCGTGTCTGCCACGCCCGAGACCGTCAAGAAATTCATCGGTCTCGGCGCCACCCTGGCAGTGGAGCGCGGCGCGGGCGACACGGCCGCGTTCGCCGATGCCGATTATGAAGCCGCAGGCGCCAGCCTGGGCGATCGCGCGGCGACCCTGAAGGACGCCGACATCGTCCTGGGCATCCAGGGCCCCGATCCGGAGGCGCTGACCGGCGCCAGGCCCGGCGCGTGGATCGTGGCGGGCCTCAATCCCTTCGGGGATCGCGCCCGGATCGATGCCTATGCGGCCAAGGGCTATGAGGCGCTGGCGATGGAGTTCATGCCGCGCATCACCCGTGCGCAGTCGATGGACATCCTCTCGTCGCAGTCGAACCTGGCCGGCTACAAGTCGGTCGTGCTCGCGGCGGCCGAATATGGCCGGGCCTTCCCGATGATGATGACCGCGGCGGGCACCGTCTCCGCCGCGCGCGCCTTCATCATGGGCGTGGGCGTGGCCGGCCTCCAGGCGATCGCCACCGCGCGCCGCCTGGGCGCGCAGGTCTCGGCCACCGACGTCCGCTCGGCGACCAAGGAGCAGATCCTCTCGCTGGGTGCCAAGCCGATCTTCGTCGAAGCGGTGAAGGGCATCGAGGGCGAGGGCAGCGGCGGCTACGCCACCGAGATGTCCGAGGAATATAGGCAGGCCCAGGCCGAGCTGGTGTCGAGCCATCTCGCCAAGCAGGACATCGTGATCACCACCGCGCTGATCCCGGGGCGGCCCGCGCCGCGCCTGATCAGCGACGTGCAGATCGCGTCGATGCGGGCGGGATCGGTGATCGTCGACCTGGCCGCCGAGAGCGGCGGCAACGTCGAGGGCTGCGTCGCGGGCGAGACCGTCGTCCGCCATGGCGTCAAGATCATCGGCGCCAAGAACATGGCGAGCAGCCTCGCGACCGACGCCTCGGCGCTGTTCGCGCGCAACCTCTTCAACTTCCTGAGCGCCTTCTGGGACAAGGATGCCGGCAAGCCGATCCTCGACGAGGAGATCGGCAACGCCATCCGGCTGACCCAGGGCGGCAAGGTCGTCAACCCACGCCTGCTCGGCTGAGCGGGGCCAAGGGGGGGATAAAATGGACTTCATCTCGATCCTGTCGATCTTCGTGCTGGCGTGCTTCGTCGGCTATTATGTCGTGTGGTCGGTCACCCCGGCGCTGCACACGCCGCTGATGGCGGTGACCAATGCGATCTCGTCGGTGATCATCGTCGGCGCGCTGATCGCCAGCGCCACGGCCGGTGGCGGCGCTGACGGGGGTTGGGGCGGCACCGTCGCCAAATATCTGGGCCTCGTCGCGGTGGTCTTCGCCAGCGTCAACATCTTCGGCGGCTTCGCGGTCACCGAACGCATGCTGGCGATGTACAAGAAGAAGGACCGCAAGTCCTAAGGGCGCGGGCAGGGGTAAGACGACATGCATGAACTGACCGCCACGCCCGCCTGGGCCTCGCTCGCCTATCTTGTCTCGGGCATCTTGTTCATCCTCGCGCTGCGCGGGCTCTCCAGCCCGGCCAGCTCGCGCCGTGGCAACCGCTATGGCATGGCGGGCATGCTGATCGCGGTGGGAACCACCCTGGTCCTGCACGGCACCGGCCTGGTCGAGATCGGCATCGCGATCGCGATCGGCGCGGTCATCGGCATCGTCACCGCGCGCAAGATCGCGATGACCGACATGCCGCAGCTCGTCGCCGCCTTCCACTCGCTGGTCGGCCTCGCCGCGGTGCTGGTGGCGGCCGCCGCCTTCCTGAACCCCACCGCCTTCGGCATCCTCGACACCGTCACCGGGCATATCCTGCCGGTCAGCCGGGTGGAGATGGGCCTGGGCGTCGCGATCGGCGCGATCACCTTCTCGGGGTCGGTCATCGCCTTCCTCAAGCTCAACGGCAACATGTCGGGCGCCCCGATCATGCTGCCCGCGCGCCATGTGATCAACCTGGGCACCCTGGCCGCGATCCTGGGCCTGGTCGCCTATTTCGTGACCGACGATTCGCAGTGGGTGTTCTTCACCATCACCGCGCTCAGCTTCGTGATCGGCTTCCTGCTGATCATCCCGATCGGCGGCGCGGACATGCCGGTGGTCGTCTCGATGCTCAACAGCTATTCGGGCTGGGCCGCCGCGGCGATGGGCTTCACCCTGCACAACAGCGCGATGATCATCACCGGCGCCCTGGTGGGCAGCTCGGGCGCGATCCTCAGCTACATCATGTGCAAGGCGATGAACCGCAGCTTCATCTCGGTGATCGCGGGCGGCTTCGGCGCCGAGAGCGGCGGCGCCGCCGACGGCGCCCCCAAGGAGCAGCGCCCGTGGAAGCGCGGCTCGGCCGAAGACGCCGCCTTCCTGATGGGCCAGGCCGAGCAGGTGATCATCGTCCCCGGTTATGGCATGGCGGTCAGCCAGGCGCAGCACGTGCTGCGCGAGATGGGCGACCTGCTGAAGGCCGAGGGCGTGAAGGTGAAATATGCCATCCACCCGGTGGCGGGCCGCATGCCCGGCCATATGAACGTGCTGCTCGCCGAGGCGAACGTCTCCTATGACGAGGTGTTCGAGCTGGAGGACATCAACAGCGAATTCTCGCAGACCGATGTCGCCTTCGTGATCGGCGCCAACGACGTCACCAACCCGGCCGCCAAGACCGACAAGACCTCGCCGATCTACGGCATGCCGATCCTCGACGTCGAGAAGGCCAAGACCGTGCTGTTCGTGAAGCGCTCGATGGGCGGTGTCGGCTATGCCGGCGTCGACAACGACGTCTTCTACATGGACAACACGATGATGCTGCTCGGCGACGCCAAGAAGATGGTCGAGGAAATCGTCAAGGCGATGGCGCACTAAACCCTTTTTCCCTCTCCCGTTCACGGGAGAGGGATGGGGCCGCCGCGCTCAACCCGCAGGGCGCGCCGGGAATTGCGCCATCAGCTTTCCGACCTCCTTGTCGACCTTGGCCGGGTCGATCTTCGAGCTGATGGTCCGGGTGATCTGGCCGTGCCAGAGCGGCTGCTTCGTTCCGGCGTCAAAGGCGTCCACCGACAATTGGCCTTCGGTATATTGATGGACGTCGACCTGACGGCCGAAGGCGCCCCATGTGTTGATGTCGGTCCTGTCCCGGGCGCCGACGGTGATGATCACGGCGAGATCGCCGGAGCCGGTGGCGATCGCATAGCCCTTGCCCGCCAGGCCCTGTTCTATTCCCATCCGGATCCGCTCGTAGGTCACGGGATTCATGCCCGCGGGCGCCATGGGATTGACGAAATAGAAGCTCCGATACTGGGCGAAATTGGCGCCCGGTGTCGTATCGGAAGAGGTCTTCGCGACGGCTATCGAGGGAGGCGCCAGTGCAATCGCGAGTGCGGCGGCCAATGCAATCCTTGCCATCCCAGACCTCCATTGCCGATCCATTGCCTTGTCGGTGGCAATCTACGGTGCTCCGGGGCTCGGGGGATCGGGGTTGTTCCCGAGGGAGATGGGCGCGGATTCCGGACGAACGCTCGGCGCGTGCATTCAACTGTAGCAGAGTTCATTATTCCGTCAGCGCCGCGCCGGCCCGCTCCGCCGCCGGGTCGATCATCGTCCCCGACGCCTTCCGCTCGGAATAGCGATCTACCAGCTGGTCGGCATGGCCGCGCATGAGGATGGTGATCCGCACCAGTTCCTCCATCACGTCGACGATCCGGTCATAATAGCTCGACGCCCGCATCCGGCCCGCCTCGTCGAACTCCTTATAGGCCATGGCAACCGAGGACTGGTTGGGGATGGTGAACATCCGCATCCAGCGGCCCAGCAGGCGCAGCGCGTTCACCGCGTTGAAGGACTGCGATCCGCCCGATACCTGCATCACCGCCAGGGTGCGCCCCTGGGTGGGCCGCATCCCCTTCATTTCCAGCGGCAGGTGGTCGATCTGCGCTTTCATGATGCCGGTGATGGCGCCATGCCGCTCGGGGCTGCACCAGACCTGCCCCTCCGACCACATCGACAGGTCGCGCAGGTCATGGACGGCCGGATGGTCGTCCCCGGCCACCTGATCGGGCAGGGGCAGGTCCGACGGATCGAAGATGCGCGTCTCGGCCCCTAAAAGCTGAAGGATGCGCGCCGCCTCCTCGACCGCGAAGCGCGAGAAGGAGCGGTCGCGCAGCGAGCCGTAGAGCAGCAGGATGCGGGGCGGGGGCTGATCGGGGCCCAGCCCCAGGCCGGGGCGCTCGATCAGGTAGCGGCGATCGAGCGCGGGCAGATGGTGGGGATCGGGCAGGGTGCGCAGCCGGCTCATAGGGCTTCCTTGGGGGCATCGGTGAAGAGGATATCGGCCGCGGCATGGGCCGCCAGTGCACCCGCCAGTTGCGCCGCCACGAAGGCGGGCACGCAGGCCGGCGCGATCCCGGCGAAACTGTCGCTCAGCGATCGGGCGATGGTGATCGCGGGATTGGCGAAGCTGGTGGAGGCGGTGAACCAATAGCCGGCGGCGATGTAGAGCGCGACACAGGCCGGGACATGGCCGGGGCGCATCCGGGTGGTTCCGAGGATCGTCAGGACCAGGCCGAAGGTGGCGATCGCCTCGCTGATCCATTGGCCCGGGCCGCTGCGGAGCTTCCCGGAGAGCTGCAGGACGGGAAGCTCGAACATCGCATGGGCCGCCCATACCCCCAATATCCCGCCGACCAGTTGGGCCGCGATATAGGCAATGGCCCGATCGGAACGGATGTGCCCGCGCAGCCGCATGACAAGGGTGACCGCCGGGTTGAGATGCGCGCCCGAAACCGGGCCGAGCATGGAGATGAGGACGAACAGCATCGCGCCCGTCGCCATCGTGTTTCCCAGCAGCGCAAGGGCGACATTCCCGCCCGCCAGCCGCTCGGCCATGATCCCCGAGCCGACCACGGTCGCGAACAGAAAGGCGCTGCCGAGCGCTTCGGCGAGAACCGCCCGCCGGCTCATTGGGTTGGGATGCGTTGACCGGCGTCGTCGATCACCGCCTCGCCATCCTCCTTGACGAAGGCGCCGCGCTGCGGATCGGACAGGATGTCGAGCACGGCTTCGGAGGGACGACAAAGCCGCACGCCCAGCGGCGTCACCACCAGCGGGCGGTTGATAAGGATCGGATGTGCCATCATCGCGTCGACCAGGGCCGTGTCGCTCAGGCTTTCGTCCGCCAGGCCCAGCTCGGCATAGGGCGTGCCTTTCTGGCGCAGCAGGTCGCGCGGCTTCAGGCCGGCGGCGGGGATCATCTCTTCCAGCAGCGCCCGTGCGGGCGGGCTCTTCAGATATTCGACGACATGCGGCTCGACCCCCGAATTGCGGATCAGGGCCAGCGTGTTGCGCGACGTCCCGCAATCGGGATTGTGGTAGATGACGATGGTGGTCACGCTCGTTCCTCAGCAGCAGGAGAGATCGGCCAGCAGCGGCTCGCAGAGGTCGGCCCGGCCCTGACAGCAATCCTTGGCGAGGTAGAGGATCAGGCCGCGCAGAGAGTCGATGTCGACGCGCTGGATATGCTGACGGCCACGTTTCTCGGATGTCACCAGCCCAGCCTTGGCGAGCACGGCGAGATGGGTTGAGAAGGTGCTCTGGGAAAGGCCGCTGGCCTCGACCAGTTGGCCGGTTGACAGGCCCTCGGGCTCATGCCGCACCAGCTGGCGGAAGGTTTCCAGCCGCGTCGGATGGGCAAGCGCGGCGAGGATCGACAGGGCAGAATCGCTTTCCATGCATCGGAAATATCCGATGGGATTGGCGGTGTCAAAACCTATCGGGATTATCCGATGGGTTTCGGGCTCATTCCGCCATCCGCGTCCAGATCTGCGAGCGGCAGCCGATGCGGCCGACCAGGCAGCCCTTGCCCTCGGCATGGGTCTCGTCGATCAGCCGGATCGTGCCCGAGAAGGTCTTGCCGATATCGGGCACGAACACCTTGCCGCGCCAGGCGCCGGACCTGGTGCGCGTGAAGTCGCGGAACAGGGTGGTGCCGACCAGTTCGGGCGTGCCGCCGCGCGCGGCGTCGGCCTTGGCTTTCTCATTCGCCCAGGCAACCACTCCACACATATGTGGGCCGCAGGGTTCGGCGCGGACATGGACGCTGTTCTGCGGGTTGGACCAGGTGCCGAAGGAGTGGTCGGGGGCGTTCGCCGCCGCTGTTGTCGTGGCGAGGGTCGCGAGCAGGATTGCCAGCCTTGTCATCATCCGCCTGCCTGTTTGTTTCGAGGGCAGGGGTAGCGGCTTACGGCGTGCCGGGGAAGGTGGGTGCCTCTCCCAAATCGCGTCATGCCAGCCCCTCGACTGCCTGCAAGGCAGGCGCTCGGGATAAACTTCGGCCAAGGGCCGAAGGCTGGCATCCATGTCTGTTGCCTTCCCAGATGCCATCGCGGGTGATGACAGACATGGACCCCAGCCTTCGCTAGGGTGACGTTTGAAGATGGGGTAGGAGAAACTCTAGTTCGGGTGATCCCCGTCGCGGGCTTCCACATCCCCCTCATCCAGCCGCACCAGCCGGCCCACCTCCAACTCGTCGATGCGCAGCTTGTGGATGCGAGCCTTGCCGATGCGGAGGCGGCCGATGGCGATGGCGCCCACCGCGATCGCGCCGACGGCCAGGGCGCCGAGGCCCGCCGAGATCAGCGCGATGGTGCCGATGCCGATCGAACCGGTCGCGGCCGCGCCCGTGGCGGCGGCGCCGGTCTTGACGACGCCGCGCTTGATGGGAGCCCTCCGGTAAAGCGATCTGCCCGGTGTCGGTTGCCTGCTCGTCATGGTCGCTACGTCCCCCGTCGATTCTTCAGCCGGGGCGGAGCATAGCGCGGATCGCGCACTTTCCGCAGCGTCGCGTTGCTGTCGTCGGGTGCCCGCGTGATCGGAATGAAGGCGCCACAGGGAAGGCTTTGTTCTGGTGGATCCCCGGTGCCGGTGATCGTCGGTTTGAAAATATTCCATGAGAAACAAATGCTTATCTGAATATCCGGTGAACTCGATCCGTCCCGAATAGGGCTCGCATCGGCTATCCGCATTGGACCCGATCGGCCGCTGGGCGTTCGAGGGGGCACCATAATCTACCAAGGAACCCCCACATGTCCCGATATGCGATCGCCCTTCTGGGCGCAGCGATGCTGGCTGCCCCGGTCTCGGCCCAGACGGCGACCGACGCCTCCACCGACCAGAACTGGTCGGGCCCCTATGTGGGCGTGCATGGCGGCTATGGCTTCGACGCCGACCGCAGCGTCCGACTGGAAGGCACTGACCTGAGCGCCGCGCTGGCGCCGGGGGCGGGTGTCCGTCCCGATCGGCTGAACACCAGCCGCAACGGCTTCCTGGGCGGCGCGCAGGTCGGCTACAATATGCAGAGCGGCCGCTTCGTCTATGGCGGCGAGGCTGATTTCTCCTGGCTCGGCGCCAAGGGCTCCGACACCTTCCGTAACCCCACCGCGGTGGGCGCGCAGCCCGCCGGCCAGCGTAGCTTCACGAACCACCAGCTCGACTGGCTCGGCACGGTGCGCGCCAAGGCGGGCTACAGCTTCGGCGACGGCTATTTCTACCTCACCGGCGGCTATGCCTATGGCAAGGTGAAGGGCCAGGCCGAGTTCAACGCGCCGGGTGACACCGCCGTCACCTATGCTGGCGGGCACAACTACAACGCCAGCGGCTGGACCGCGGGCGGCGGCCTCGAGTTCCGCCCGTTTGGCAGCGAGGGCTTCATGCGCAACGCTTCGATCAAGGCCGAGACGCTCTATTATGATCTGGGCCGCAGCCACATCCAGGCGACGTCGACCACGGCGGGGCCGGGCGCCTATACGCTGGGCTTCGACACGCGCGGCTATGTCAGCCGGGTTGGTCTGAACTTCGCCTTCTGATGAACGAACCGGTGCCGGTGGCGATCGCCGCCGGCATCAGGCTGCCACGGCGCGCGCGATCAGGTCGAAGAAGTCGCGCGCGAATTGCTCGGTCTGGCCGAGCGGCCCGGCCTTGAGCTGGTCGCGCAGGCCGCTGCGCAAAGCCTGGAGCCGGTCGGTGTCGGCGGCCAGCGCGACGGCGACCGCGTGAAATGCCTCGGGGCTATCGGTGCTGAGGTCGCCCAGCCCGGCATTGTGCAGGATCGAATGGCTCAGCCGTTCGAACAGCGCCGCGCCCGCCACGGTGACGGTGGGCACCCCCATCCACGCCGCCTCGCAGGTGGTCGTCCCGCCGGTCTGGGGGAAGGTGTCGAGGGCGATGTCGATCTCGTTATACTGCGCCATGTGCGTGCCCGAGACCGCGCGGAACTCGACACGCTCGGGGGCGACGCCCTGCGCCGCGAAATGGGCGCGGATGTTGCGGACGAAGGCCTGCGATCCGCCCTCGGGCCGGACGAACAGGAAGCGCGAGCCCGGCACCGCCGCGATCACCCGGGCCCAGGCGGCCAGCATCTCGGGCCCATATTTATAGGGATTGTTCGCGGTCCCGAAGGTGACGAAGCCGTTGCGGCGGACCGGTACGACCGGATCGATCAGATGGCTCTCCGGAAAGGCGTGCGGGCTCATCACGATCCAGCTGTGCGGCATCGCCAGCGGCCGTTCGATCAGCAAGGCGGGGTCGGGCGGAACCAGATAAGGGTCGACCAGCAGATGGTCGATCGTGTCGAGGCCGATCGAATGCGGATAGCCGAGCCAACTCGCCGAACGGCGGGCGGGTTTCCACGCCATCGCCTCGATCTTGTTCATATGGGTGGCGCCGCCCAGCTCGACCAGCATGTCGAGCCGGTCGTCGGCGATCATCTGCGCGGCATCGCGATCGGCGATGTCGGGATGCCAGCGGAAATGGTCGACCAGCCCGGCGATGCGCTGTTGCACCGGATCGGCGGTCTCGCCGCGATAGAAGGAATAGACGAAGATCTCGAAGCGCTCGCGGTCGACCTGCTCGAACAGCGGCAGCGCGAAATAGGCGACCGGATGCTCGCGCAGGTCCGAGGACAGGAAGCCGAGGCGGATCTTGCTGCCGGTCGGGCGCGGCGCGGGAATCGTGATCGGCGCGCGCCGGGCGGTCTCGACGGCGAGGTCACCCCACAGGCGATGCTGGGCGACCAGTTCGTGCCGGTCCTCGGCGGTGCGCGCCCAGGGGAGCAGCTTGAGCAGCGAGCTGTGATAGCCGCCGGTCGCCCAGGCGCGGCCCAGTTCCTCCAGGCTGCCAAGCGACGCGGCGGCGCCATAGTCGCCGGCGCGGGTGAAGATGTCGAAGGCGGTCTTAGCGTCGCCGGTGCCGAGCTGGGCGGGCCAGTCGGTGCCGCACAGCAGCTCATAGGCGGCGTCGAGATTGGCGCCCTCGGCTGGTCCCCGCGCGCTTTCGAGCGCGCCCGCCAGTGCGATGCGGTAGACCGCGTTGCCGGGGGCGAGCTCGACCGCATTGGCATGGTGGAGGATCGATCGCTGTCGATCGCTGTCCTGCACGGTGACGGCGATCTCATGGTGGAGCCAGCCGGCCTCGGCGAAGGCGGGGAGCAGCGCGTCCAGCCACATCTCGGCCGACTGGAAATGGCCGAAGCGCCGCCAGGTGCGCGCCTTGGCCTGCAGGAGGACGGGCTCCTGCGGCATCGCCCGCAGCGCGCGATCAAGGATCGCGTGCGCCTCGGCGAGGTCGGCCCGGTCGATGGCGATCCCGACCAGGTCGAGCCAGGCGTGGACGAGATCGGGCTGGAGCACGACCGCCTGCTCCAGGTGCACCATGGCGGGTTCATGCCGGCCTTGCGCGAGCAGCGTCCGGGCGAGGGCGCGGTGATGCTCGGCCGAGGCGGGATCGATGCGGACCAGCTCGGCGAACACCGCTTCGGCGGCGGCCGCCTCGCCCAGATCGGCAAGGAGATGGCCCTTGTTGGCGAGCGCGGTGCCGTCGGCGGGATCGAGCGCCGCGGCCTGGTCGAAGCTGGCGATGGCCCCGGCATAGTCGCCGCCATGGCGCTGGAAGATGCCGAGCAGGTTGCGCAGATAGCCATGGCCGGGCTGGGCCTCGACCGCGCGGCGCGCCCAGGCTAGGCCCTCCTCGTCGCGACCCAGCTGGAACAGCGCATGGAGCAGGGCGATCAGGATATCGGGCTCGGGCGCGACACCGCCCTGGAGCGCTTCGACGAGCAGGTCGGCCGCATCGGCGGTGCGGCCCTGCTCGAAGGCGGCGTTGGCGGCGATCAGTCTCTTGTCCATGAAGCGCTTCCAACCGCCGCGAAACCGCTCCGCGCTTACCGCGCCGTCGGATGCTTTCCTATGCTATTCTGACCGATATTATTCCGCCCGGTACACCACCTTGCCGGCGAACAGCGTGATCAGGCAGCGCATGTCCTTCAGATCGGCGGCCGGGACGGTGTAGGGATTGCGGTCCCAGATCGCGATGTCGGCGAGCTTGCCGGGTTCGAGCGAGCCGGTCTGCTTGTCGAGGAACAGCTGGCGTGCCGCCCACAGCGTGTGGCTGCGCAGCGCCGTCCGGATGTCGACCGCCTCCTCGGTGCCGAAGGGCTGGGCGCCGAAGCGGCCACCCTCGGCGCGGCGCTCGACCGACGCCCACAGCGCGTAGCGCGGCGGGAAGGGCACCACCGGATAGTCCGAACTGTCGGCATAGATCAGTCCCGCCTTCTTGTAGGTGGCGAAGGGCATCATCCGGTGGTTGCGGTCGGGGCCGAAATTGGCGGCGAGGCTGTCCCCCAGCATCCACAGGAACTCGGCCTGCGCTTCGGGATAGCCGGCGTCGTAGCGGCGCTGGAGGTCGCCCATCACCGCCAGTGCATGCGGGGTCGGGATATGGGCGTGGATGATGCTGTGGCGCAGGCCCGTCTTCGGCGTGGCCTTCAGCGCGGCGGCATAGGCGTCGACGGTCGCGTCGATCGCCTTGTCGCCGATCGCATGCGTGCCGATCGGCACGCCCTCGGCGGTGAACAGCGCCACCATCGCGCGGAAGGCGGCCGGGTCGGTGGCGGGCAGGCCGACATCGGGGTGAGGCCCATCGGGGTGAGGATCGCTGGGCAGGGCGGCATAGGGCTGGTTCATCCACGCGGTGCGGCCGATCGCCGAGCCATCGAGGAAGATCTTCACCCCGCAGACGTCGAGGTTGCGGCCGGGCAGGGCGGCGACCTCGGCCTTGTCCTTGCGATAGTCGGCCAGGGTGGCGCGGGCGCCGTCCATCGTCGTGCCGACGACGAGCAGGGTGCAGACATGCATCGGCAGCGCGCCTTCGCGCGCGAGATCGCGGTAGACGTTCCAGAAAAACGGCTCGATGCGCGGGTCCTTGAAGCCGGTCGTCCCCTCGGCATGGGCGGAGGCAAAGAAGCCGATAAGCGCCTTGCGCGCCATCTCGGGGGAGGGCGGCGGGATGAGCGCGATGACCGGGTCCTTGGCATGCTCGTAGACCACGCCGCTCAAGCTGCCGTCGGCTTCGCGGCCGATCCGGCCATTTTCGGGATCGGGCGTCTTCGCGTCGATCCCCGCGCGCTTCAGGACGATGCTGTTGACCAGCGTATAATGGCCGGTGGTGCTGCCCAGCGCGACCGGATGGTCGCCCGCCGCCTCGTCGATCTGCGCCAGGGTGGGCGCGCGATGCTCGGCGATCACCGACTCGTTCCAGCCGCGCCCGACCAGCCACTCGCCGGGGGCGAGGGTCTTCGCCTTCGCGCGGACGAGATCGAGGAACATCGCCACGCTCGTCACCTTGTCGAGCGACAGGTCCTGCAATTGCGACAGCGCGCCGGGCAGGGCGTGGGCGTGGGCGTCGATCAGGCCGGGGGTCGCGGTGCGCCCGGCCAGCTCGATCACCTCGGTCTTCGGGCCCACATAGGCGGCGATCGCGGCATCGGTGCCCAGTGCGACGATGCGACCGCCGCTGATCGCCATCGCCTGGACGACATTATCCTTGGGGTCGACGGTCAGGATATTTCCGCCCCGCAGCACCATGTCGGCAGGCGGCTGGGCCAGCGCCGGGGTGGCGAGCAGCAGGGCGAGCGAAGCGGCGGCAACACCGCGCAGGCGGCGGTGAACAGTGGTGCAGGGCGGCAGCGGCATCCTACGCTCCCTTCCGTCGAGCGGCGTCCGAAGGGGCGCCCAGATCGACCGGAAGACAGGCTAGGTTTCGCGGTGCAGCATTGTCAATATGGCCCCGGAACGATTGATCTGGGTTACCCTTAAGGATTCCACCATTGGAAACCGCGTCCGCTTTCTGTTAGCGGGCGAAGGACATGTCGCCCATCGCCGCCACTTCCGCCGCGCGCACCATCCTGACGCGCCTGCACGACGTGATGGCGTCGCGCTCGGCCGCGCAGTCGAAACTCAACCAGGTCGTCCAGATCATCGGTGAGGAACTCGATACCGAGGTCTGCTCGATCTACCTGCTGCGCGATGGCGCGCTGGAGCTGTTCGCGACCCGCGGCCTCAACCAGACCGCCGTCCACGTCACCAAGATGGCGATGGGCGAGGGGCTGGTCGGCACGATCGCCCAGAATGTCGAGACCCTGAACCTCGACGAGGCGACCAGCCACCCCGACTTCGCCTATAAGCCCGAGACGGGCGAGGAACTGTTCCACAGCTTCGCCGGCGTACCGATCGTGCGGCGCGAGCAGGCGGTGGGCGTGGTCGCCGTGCAGCATCGCGAGCAGCGCCGCTTCGACGAGGTCGAGATCGAGGCGCTGCAGACCGTGGCGATGGTGCTGGCCGAGCTGATCGCCGGCGCCGGCCTGATCGACGAAGGCGGCCCCGGCGCCAAGGGCGCGCGCGACAGCGGCCCGGTGCGGCTGACCGGCCTGAAGCTGGTGGAGGGCATGGCCAGCGGCCGCGCCGTCTATCACCAGCCGCGCATCGAGATCGAGCACACCGTCGCCGAGGATATCGAGGTGGAGCGGCATCGCGTCATCTCGGCCTTCGCCAAGATGCGCGACCAGATCGACCGCATGACCCGCGAGGCCGATTTCGGCGCGGGCGGCGAGCATCAGGACATCCTCGCGATGTACAAGATGTTCGCCTATGACGAGGGATGGATCCGGCGGATCAACGAGGCGATCGACAGCGGCCTCACCGCCGAGGCCGCGATCGAGCGCGTCCAGCAACGCACCCGGATGCGGATGCGCGAGATCGGCGACCCGCTGCTCGCCGACCGGATGCACGACCTGGAGGACCTGTCGAACCGGCTGCTCCGGATCGTCTCGGGCCAGCTCGGCACCGCGGCGCAGCTCGGGCTTCGTCAGGACTCGATCCTGATCGCGCGCAATCTCGGGCCCGCCGAACTTCTGGAATATGACCGCCGCCGCCTGAAGGGCGTGGTGCTGGAGGAAGGCTCGCTCACCGCCCATGTCACCATCGTCGCGCGCGCCATGGGCGTGCCGGTGCTGGGCCGGGTGAAGGACGTGCGCCGCACCATCGCCGATGGCGACCTGCTGCTGCTGGACGGCAATGCGGGCGCCGTGGTCGTCCGCCCCAACGCCACCATGGAGGAGGCGTTCGAGGCCAAGATGATGGTCGGGCAGAAGAAGCGCGCGGAATTCGCCGCGATGCGCGACCTGCCCGCGCAGACCCTGGACGGGCTGCGCATCGAGCTGATGGTGAACGCCGGCCTGCGCGACGACATGGCCGCGCTCGACGTGACCGGTGCCGACGGCGTCGGCTTGTTCCGCACCGAGTTCCAGTTCCTCGTCTCGGCCACCCTGCCGCAGCGCGAGCGCCAGCAGCGCCTGTACCGCGAGGTGCTGGAAGCGGCGGGCGACCGGCCGGTGGTGTTCCGCACCGTCGACATCGGCGGCGACAAGGCGCTGCCCTACCTCAAGACCGAGGATGACGGCGGCGAGGAGAATCCGGCGCTGGGCTGGCGCGCGATCCGGCTGGGGCTGGAGCGCGACGCGCTGATGAAGGTGCAGGCGCGCGCGCTGATCGAGGCGGCGGCGGGGCGCACCCTGAACGTGATGTTCCCGATGGTCTCCGAGCCCTGGGAATATGACGAGGCGGTCGAGCTGTTCGAGGCGCAGCGCAAATGGATCCACGATCATGGTCGGGGCGTGCCCAACATGATCCGCTTTGGCACGATGCTGGAGGTGCCGGCGCTCGCCGAAAGCCTCGACATGCTGCTGCCCAAGCTGGACTTCCTGTCGGTCGGCACCAACGACCTGACCCAGTTCCTGTTCGCCGCCGATCGCGCCAATCCCAAGCTCGCCGAGCGCTATGACTGGCTGAGCCCGGCGATCCTGCGCTTCCTGGGCCGCGTATCGAAGCAGACCCGCGCGGCGGGCGTGCCGATCGGCGTGTGCGGCGAAATGGGCGGCAGGCCGCTGGAGGCGATGGCGCTGATTGGCCTGGGGATCGGGCGCCTGTCGATCACCCCGGCGGCGATCGGCCCGGTCAAGGCCATGATCCGGTCACTCGACGCGGCTAAGCTGCGCGCCGAAATGGACGGATTTCTGTCGAAGCCGCTGCGCACGCTGCGCCCCGAACTCTCTGCCTGGGCAGAGAGCAATGGGGTTGCGGTTTCCTGATTTGCGCGGCTAGATCGTGAGTGCCAGGGGAAATTGACGCGAAGGCGCGCCGGCAGGGTCAATGTGGGGACTGCTTGCTCGTGTAGGCGGGTCGACGCGTCATGGAGTAGGCGATGAGCGAAAGCGCTGGAGACGATCAGGACCTTTTTCCCCGCACCGTGGGCCAGCAACTGGCGGCCGCGCGGCGGAGCCAGAATCTCGAGCTGAGCGATGTCGCGGCGCGCACGCGGATTCCGCTGCGCCATCTGGAAGCGATCGAGACCGGCCAGCATAACGGGTTGCCGGCGCTGCCCTATTCGGCCGGCTTCGTGAAAAGCTATGCGAACATGCTGGGGCTGAACGGGCAGCTGCTGTCGCGCGCCTTCCGTGAGGAGATCGGCGACGAGCGCCGCGCCTATTTCGAGCCCGAGGCCTATGAGCCCGTCGATGCCTCGCGGGTGCCCTCGCGCCTGCTGGCGATGATCGCGCTGGGCGTCGCGCTGCTGCTGGGCATGGGCTATCTGCTGCTGCGCTTCGAGGGCGACGCGAGCGACCTGGCCAAGCTCGCCGCCGACACGGTGCAGGACAACCGCCCCGTCCCGCGCAAGCCCGCGCCGCCGCCCGTGCCGGTCGAGCCCGCCGCCCCCGCGACTGTCTCTTATACACATCTGACGCTGCCGACGATCTTACGCGTGTAGAT
>CAUTRN010000021.1:0-105539 GCA_963540925.1 uncultured Sphingomonadaceae bacterium | reverse complement strand
CGAACGACAGCGGATTTTGAAAGCGGAAGGCGTCTAGAAAACTAGGGGCTACTCACTCTTACTCATGAACCAAATCATATTATTGGTTCAAATATTCTTCCGTTTCCTTGGTTCGAATCCTACGGCTCTCTGTCGAGAGGGCTTTGGAACGCGGATACGTACTCACGCATAATCCAGATTTGCTATACATGGTGTGTAAGATGATGAACGATCAGAGCGCTCCTCAATTAGCTATGATATTCCTATTAATCGATTTTGTTACTGTGGCATTGGTTTTGTTCTGGGTTAGAAAGTTGTTAATTTTTTCTGTAATTGCTTTTTCTATCCCTGCGATTTTGCTGGTATTGGTTCCCTTTTTCCTCTGGAATGAGCCAATGACATTTGGGGCGATTTTCCATTTCCCTGCCGTCTTAAGAATTTTCGTGGCGCTTGGCATCGGTGTAGTAAATATCGTCGCTTGGTTCGTGGCGAGACTTATATTTCAGCATCGGCGCGGATGAACCGCCCTTAAATCGGCCGCTGTCGGAGTGGCTTCGGATATCCTCTGCGGTTGAATTTGTGGCCGGCGTGAGACGATGCGAACCGGCGTTGTCGTAATTCGAGTTGCGGACGTATGGCAACTTCGGACCAGAGGCAGGTGCAGCGATGTCGCTGGCATCTGCTCAGGAGATTGTTTCGTGCAGTAGGGGAGAGGAGGCGTTCTCTCGGCTGCATCAATGGATGGTGGACGTGGGCTGGACGCCTTCCAGAGCTTCGATCCGATCCAGAATGCGCAGCCAGATTCGCTGGCCTTCGAAGTCGCTCGCTTCGAGAAGTTCGTCGGCGCGTAGCGCCGCGTGGAAGGCCGCGCCCTCGCCATACTGCCGAACGAGCTGATATGCACAGGCCCAGATCTCTCGATCGTCGATCACCGGAAATCCTCTGTAAATGTAGGATAATATGTGAAATCTGGATCAGATGCGACGCGACTCGGATCTACTTCGCGCGATCCTTCTAGCTGTTGAAGCAGACGATCGCTGTGAGATTTTATGTCTGCCTAGGATCACCGGCTATAATGACGAGATGGTCCATTTCCATGCTCGGCTTCTGGTCGAGAAGGGCTTGCTCAAGACGTACTTCCCCGATCGAACGGGGACGCAACCATGGGTCTGCATCCGGCTGACCTGGGAGGGCTATGATTTTCTCGACGCCATCCGCGATCCCAAGGTCTGGCGATCGGTGAAGCGTGCGGCGACCAAGATCGGGAGTTGGTCGGTCGAGACCATTGCGGCCATCGCCAAGGCTATGATCCTCGCCAGGGTAGAGGAGCTGGGACTCGCCGCCTGAGAGCGCCTCACCACCGAGGAGACAAGCCATGGCATCCACCCAGCCAATCAGGGCCGCCCAATATCTGCGCATGTCGACCGATCACCAGCGCTACTCGCTCGCGCACCAGACGGCGGCTATCGCGACTTATGCGCTCGCCCATGGGTTCAGCATCGTCGAGACCTTCGCCGACGCTGGCCGCAGCGGGTTGACCCTTGAGGGCCGTAATGAGCTGAAACGCCTGCTGGCGATGGTGCTGTCCGGTACCGCACCGTTCGAGGCGCTGCTGGTGCTCGACATCAGCCGCTGGGGGCGCTTCCAGGATGTCGACGAAAGCGCTCATTATGAGTGGCTCGTCCGCAAGGCTGGGATCGCGGTCCATTATTGCGGCGAGATCTTCGAGAACGACGGCAGTCTCACCTCGGCAATAATGAAGAGCCTCAAGCGCGTCATGGCCGGCGAGTATAGCCGGGAACTGTCGCGCAAGGTCTGGACCGCCCAGGTCCACCAAGCCCGTCTCGGTTTCCGGATGGGGGCAACTGCTCGCTTTGGCTTGCGCCGGATGCTAATTGATGCCAGCGGCACGCCGAAGATGTTGCTCGACCGCGGAGAGCATAAGAATATCCGAGAGGATCGGGTCATCCTGGTGCCGGGCCCTGCCGAGGAGCAGGCGATCGTCCGGCGCATCTACCGCCTGTCCACGACCGGCGGCCTGTCGGACCGACGGATCGCCCAACGGCTCAATGCGGACGGCGTGCCCGCGCTCGATGGCCGTCCCTGGTCGCAATATCAGGTGAAGGAGGTTCTGACCGGCGAGGTCTACACGGGTCTGGTGACCTTCAACCGGACATCGAAGAAACTCGGGGGCAAAAACCTACCCAACCCCGAAACCGATTGGGTGCGACTGGAAAACGCCTTTCCCCCGATCATCTCGCGACGCGTATTCCGAGAGGCCCAGCGAGCGCGAAAGACACGACGGTCGTATATCTACAGCGAGGAGCAACTGCTGGGCGGGTTGCGCGCGCTGCTCGCCCGGGAAGGACGGCTGACCCTTGGCCTGATCGATCAGGCACCTGACATGCCCTCTGCAACGGCTGTTCGTCGGCGCTTCGGCAGCCTGCATGCGGCTTTCGCTCGGGTAGGCTATCATCCGGTCCATCGTGGCCCGGCTTTTGGGCCTGCTTGGATCGTCGATCGCAACAGGGCTTTCTGCATCCAGGTCGAGGGGCTCCTTAAGGCGGCTGGCGCCCATGTGCGAAGACTGGGACCGATGGGCCTGTTCGAAGTCGACAAGGCAATAAGACTCGCCGTCGCGATTTCGCGGTTTCACGGCAACCGTGCGCGACGCTATTGGAAGCTGTCGGTAAACCCAGACATCGCCGCTGACTGCTACTTCGCGGGTTTGCTGAGTCCGACCAGCGCCCATACCGAGCGCTATTATCTGCTACCCGCCGATCGCATAGCCCCGGGTGGTGCCGTCCATTTTTCAGCGAATGCTCCGGCTTTCGAATCCTATCGCGTGGCCGACATCGTCAGCCTCAGGTCCGTGCTACAACGGCTCCGGCTTTAGCGGACGGCTATTTTGCCGCCTGCTCGAGCGCATCGAGTCGAGCCTTGAGGGTATCGGCTTCATCGCGGGCCGCGGCCGCCATCGCCTTGACCGCCTCGAACTCATCACGACTGACCATGTCGAGGCCGCCGACCCATTCGCGCATCCGCTCCTTGAACCCCGCCTCAGCCTCGCGGCCGACGCCGGCAAGCGTACCAGCCGCACCATTCATGAACTTGGCGAAGTCGTCGAAAAGGCGGTTCTCGGACTGCATGGCTATTCCCTTGTCAAAGCCGTTTACTGGACGACGATGCGCGTACCGTCATTATGGGGAATGACAACCACGCCGTTGGGATTGAGCAGGTGGATCTGCCAATTGAGCGTGGCGGCAAAGGCTAACCAAGCGAGATAAGGTAGGAGAAGCGCGCCCGCGACGGGGCGGACTTTCCAGAAGGTGACAGTCGTTGCCGCAGCCCAGATCAGGATGGCCAGGATCAAACCGAACGCCAGCATGATCCGATGCATCGCAAAGAAAACCGGCGACCAGGCAAGATTGAGCGCGAGTTGGATGAGGAAGAAGGTGATGCCAATGGATCTGGTCTTGGACGCCGGCTGCGCGAGGATGATCGCGAGGGCGATCCCCATCAGCACATAGAGCAGGGTCCAGGCGACCGGGAAGGCCCAGCCCGGCGGCATTATCGCTGGCTTCGTGAGGCCATCGAACCACGGGTTGCCATAGCCCGAATTGGCAAGGCGCCCCGAGATCATTCCAAGAATTACAATGGCTGGAACCGTGATCAGCGACCAGCGAACAATCCGTCGTGCGCTCCCCGGTCCCTTATTCACCACCTTCAGCGCTTCCGTTGCCATTGGCCTCTCCCTTCAGCGCTGCGATGAGGAACTCGACATTGCCTTCGGGGCCCGTGATTGGGCTCGCGGTGACCCCGTCGACGTGCCACCCTTGGCTTCCGAGCCAGTCAGCGACCTCTGCACAAACCCGGCGGTGCACTTCTGGATCCCTGACGACGCCACCCTTGCCCACTTCCTCGCGACCAGCCTCGAATTGCGGCTTGATCAGCGCCAGGAGGCGGGCGCCCGGCTTGGCGAAGCCGAGGGGGGCGGCGAGAACCTTGGTGAGCGAGATGAAGCTCGCGTCGCAGACGATGAGATCGACGGTCTCGGGAATATGATCGGCGGTCAGGTGCCGGGCATTGGTCTGCTCGAGGACGATGACCCGTTCGTCCTGGCGCAGTTTCCACGCCAGTTGGTTTGTCCCGGAGTCGACCGCATAGACCTTGGTGGCCCCCTTGGTGAGCAGGACATCGGTAAAGCCGCCGGTCGAGGAGCCGACGTCGATCGCGACCGCGCCAGTCACGTCCCAGCCAAAATGCTCAAGCCCGTGAGCGAGCTTGATGCCACCACGGGATACCCAGGGATGGTCGCGGCCGCGGACCTCAAGCGGCGCGTCGGCCTTCAGCGCCTGGCCCGCTTTCTCGATCTTCCTCTCGCCAGAGAAAATGAGGCCGGCAAGGATCAGCGCCTGGGCCTTCGACCGGCTTTCGACCAGGCCGCGATCCACCAGCATCTGATCGGCGCGGATGCCGGCTGCCATGATGTCCTCGCAGGGAAATGGTGGGCGGTGACGGGCTCGAACCGCCGACCCTCTCGGTGTAAACGAGATGCTCTACCAACTGAGCTAACCGCCCGGAGCAGTTCCCCATAGCTGCATTCGGCCCCGTTGCAAGGTTTCGCAACGGGGCGCACGATGCTCAGTTCGATTTCACCGCGGGAGCGGTGATCGGATCGACCGTGAAAACATTGACGAGTTGGCCGGGCGACATCGTCGCCGATCGACCAGTGATGACCATTGAACCAAGAAGGGCACCAGCTGTGTTGCCGCGCCCTTCCTGTCGATGGGTACCGCGAATAAGCTTCTCAGCGCCGCCGACACGCACGGTTCGGAACGTGAGTTCGAACTTGGCCGACTTGCCGCCGATCCCTTTGCCGGTCCGCCACGTGACCTCGGCCTTTACCGGCGCGCCGCGCGGGATGACCACGACACCCTGCTGCACGACATCGCGTGCGACCATGAAGGACCGCGTAGTGCCTTCCTCCATTTCCTTCGAGGTGATTTCCTCGGAAGGTGTGACCTCCACCAGTGTGTCCGGAGGAAGTGTGATTTCCGCCTGCTGCGCTGTTGCGGCGACAGCCGATACCGCCAGAGCGAACCCGGCAACCCATTTTATCATCATTGAAAGGCCCCCTTAAACCCGCAAACCCCGTTTGCGAGCGGCGGCATAGGGAGGAGAATCAGTCTGAGCGTCAACGGGACGATTGGAAGTGATCGATCCAAAATGGAGTTATCGTTGAAGTAAAACCCATGTCGTCAATGACGATCGCCGCTCGACAATCGACGAGGGAAAATGACGAGGCATCACAGCTTATTCGATTCAACCGCGGAGCTGAACGCCCTGGGCAGCTGAGGAGGGCAGGGTGCTCAGGCTGCTCGCTGCCGCATACCCGCGATCCCAGGAATGCGCTGGCGAAGAGCACTTTCAGTCCTGTACCGGCAATGTGACTGCCGTCAGCAGATATGAACTGCTGACGCCCGCATCAGTTATGAGCGAGAGGCTCCTTGTACAGACAGATTTTGCGTTTCTGTCTGTACAAGCAAGCCATTCTCTACGCGACGTTTGGTCTGGCTTCAGCCATCCTTCTCGTGCCGATCTTCCCGCTCGGGAAGATCGGCACGAAATCGCGCCGGCTAACGCAGCATTCTTCCCGATCGGGAGGTTGATGATCTCCTAGGCGCAGCCCTTCTATCAGGCTGCTTTCCATACCTTGTTCAAGATTTCTGCGGCGAGCGCCGACTTATCCTGGGGCAGGAACCGCCCATAATGCTTGGCGACCATATCCGGCGTGTCTTGGATGGCATAGCTCGCCTGCTCATAGGAACCCGTCTGTTTGAGGATGTGCGTCGCAAGGACGTCACGCACGTTGTGTGGCCCATGGGGCAGCAGGCCCTTGATCGCGCCTCGGCCTGTGTAGGGATTGAAGATCCCATAGCGTTGGATCGTCAGCCGCCACGCCTCATAGAAGGTGGTCTGATCATAGGCAGCGCTCTGGCTGTTGGCCTTTATTGTCTTCACAAAGAAGGTGCCAGGGTCACGCGCACGACCGATAAGCCTTTTTCTGTGATGCTGCACATAATGGCTGATATAACGATTGAGATCGCCGAGGTCTGGCAGAAGGAGGCGAAAGGGCTTTCCCGAGAAGAAGGATGAACTGGCGTTTTTGAATGCCGCTGAGGGTATCAGAACCTCCCACGCTGAATGTCGTTCACTCCACCGTATTTCGCCGCGCCTTTGGGCTTCCAGTTGGCGTTCGGTGCGCGGTTGGGCTCCGGGAAAGCAAAGCATCAACTCACGCAAATTGCGTTGTCGAAGGCCAAGATGCAGGCCGAGGCGTAGCATCAGCAGGGAGCGCGTCGCTTCGGCGGCGTCGCGAGGGTAATATCTCGCATCGGGCATGAGCCGGATGATCTCATCGGTAATCCGTCTGTACTCCCCGACTGGGCTGTCGGCCTCGAGGATGGGCAAGATCGGTTCGAAGGGATCGCGGTGGACCCGCGCAACTCGGTCGATTTCGCGCGCGCGACTGATGCCATGGTCGTAAAATCGATCGCAGGCCGCAGACCAGTCCGCTTGCGCTTCCGAAATGTCGCTCGCGGAAACCAGCGGCGGGATCGGTTGGAGACGCTCGGCCAGGGCAGGGTGCTGTCGGAGCCATCCGGTCCCGCGACGCGTCAGCGCCAAGCCAAGCCTCAGCATCTCTGCTTCCCAGGAGGTGTAGAAGCCGCGTCGACGCTCGCGCCACTGAACATACCAGTCCCAGACGGCGGGAAAGACTAGGATTGCGAAAGTAAGCTTGGCAAGCGGTACGCCGAAACCGGCGATAGGCCCACGGGGCTGGGCTGCGAGAGCTCCGAACATCAGGCCAAGATGTTCGACCTTTTGCGCCGATGTCTCCTCATTCCAGACCCCATTCCGCTGGTAACCGATGGCGGCAAGCGTCGTCGATTTGAAGGAGACCAGGCTTGCCATCTCTGAGGCCAGTCGGCGGGGCGCAGCTATCGTACCGGATGTCAGGTCGGGATCGCTCTCGACGATCAGTTCTTCGTCTGCGGGAAACGCCTGCTTCAGATCAGGAAAGCGGACAGCATAACGGTGTTTGAGCGCTTCAGCCTGGAACCGGCGGTAATCGGTAGTTCCTGAGATTACCACTGTCCGCACCCACTTGACGATCGCATCGCGTTCCGCGCGAGGGCGCTGGTCGAAATCATCAGGAAGATGCCATGCAATGCGGCGGCGTTCAGATGCGGCGATGCCGGGGAGATGATGGCCCGTTGACGCGCGCCCCTGATGCGGGAGCTTCGTTTTGAAATAGCCTTCGGGAAGCTGGTAGCGCCGCTCGATCCGTAACAGGATTTCCATGCTCCTAACGCTTCGCGGAACCCGACGGCCGCACGTCCAGGAGTTGAGGGTGGCGTTCTCGATCCTCTCGCCCGTGCGGGCTATCGCTTTGGCGAGATGATGGCAGCTATCTCGGTGGCGATGCATGTGAAGCCGCAGAGCGGCTTCGAAGGATGGGGGATCGATCCATGGGCCGGCGATCGCCGCTGGATGCTCGATGATTGGGTGTGGCTTACGACCGCGACGCCTTGGCCCTGCGTCGGTCGATATGGTGGCTTTCTGGCAATTCGAAACGGCGTTGGGGTATTTTGTTCGGGTGTTCGAGTGCATCTTGTCGACAAATCCATCGTTATGTGTCGGCCGGCGGCTCGCGCCGGGACCGCGTCGGGCGGCCAATGACATGACGATGGAAAACGTGAAATGCGGGGAAACCCGCCGCATTTTAATATTCTGGTCGAACGTCCGGCCAAGGAGGCGGGGGTAGAGCTTCGGGTTTGGCGCTTCCGTGACTTTGCTCGATCCCTAAGACAGCAAAGCGACCTTGTGAGCGCAGCAATTGGCGACGAACTGTTCCTTGTCCACCGGGCTATTGCATATTTTGCATAAATTGCCTATTTTGCCTAAGGAAGGATAAGATATGACTTCTATGAAGCAAGCGCATCCGGCTAGGCTCGCTTTGGCAAAGGCGATCGAAAGCAAAGTCGAGCGCATGGACTTGGCGGGGCTCCTTGACCTTGCCACGGCGCTGAAGGTGCCGATACCAGCCGCCGCGAAATCCGTTCGCACGCACAAGCGGCAGGCGCCAGCGCGCATCCCGGCCCAGCCCGAGAAGGTTCTGCAAGGTGGAGGCGTCGGGCCGGTTGTGTCGGCTGGCGAAGGGAGCAGGCTCCTCGACGCGATCACCGTTGCGGACGATTCCGCCGATTGGGTCGAGAGCGAGCTGCTCGGTGCGGGCGATCTGGTAGAGCGCCTCAGCATTTCGCGTGGCACGCTGGATAATTGGCGCAAGGCGCACAGGATTGTCGCGCTGCGCAAGGGGCTGCGCAACTATGTCTATCCCGTCCGGCAATTTGATCGCCGCCGCCCGGTGCCGGGCCTCGATGTCGTCGCGACTTTCTTCCCCTCGGCCGAGGAGCTTTGGGAGTGGCTCGTCGCTCCGAACCGGATGACCCATGGCAAGCCGCCCATCGACGCCTTGCGCGATGGTGAGGTGGCGGCGGTCACGGGTGCTGCGGAAGGGGCGTTTGACTACGCGTGAAAATCGTTCTGTCCCATCTGGGCCAACGGGTAGTCCGCGCAAGGATTGCAGACTGGCCCCGTATCATGCCGAGCCAGCATCGCGCCACCCCTACCGACGCAGGTTTTGGGTCGAGCCGCTTCTCAAGCCCGTCCCGCATCTTTCGCGTGCTCTATACCGCGGACAGCTTTTCTACCGCCTTCGCCGAAGCGGTCGTCCGCGATCGGTTCGAAGGCCGCGAGCGTCGCTTCCTGTATCGGCCACACCTGGAACAGCTCTGCGTCGCGTCGATTAGTTCTGGTCGGGAGCTGGCATTGCTCGATCTAACCGGGGCGGCCGCCTATGAGTTGGGGATCCACACCGATGCCAGTCGCGCGCGCGATCATGGCCAGGGCCAGGCCTTCTCCGAAGCAGTCCACGACCAGATGCCCGATATCGACGGCATCCTCTTTGATTCACGGCTGACGACGGGCGGCTGCGTCGCCATCTATGATCGAGCATTCTCGACCCTGTCGAGCCCGCCGCCGATCGCGCTGGTGCAATCCGCCATGTTGCCGGCCGAAATCACGCGTCTGGCCATTACCGTCCGTCGCAAGCGCGGGTTCGCCTGACGATGGGCTCGCCATGCGACCGGCCTTTGGAGTAGAACTTGCCAGATGGCAGCCAGATTCCGCATAAACTCGCCGAAACGAAACAAGCGCTTGCAGACCGGCTGGGAGGGTTTTTTCCCTTATTATGCCGGGTTTCCGGAGTTGTTCGCGCGCGAATTGCTGCAGAGCGCTAAGCTACCGCGCGGCGCAACTATTCTCGATCCTTGGAATGGCAGCGGCACGACCACCTATACGGCGAACACCCTGGGCCTGAACGCGGTCGGCATTGACCTCAATCCGGTAATGATCATCGTAGCGCGTGCCCGCCTTCTTCCGCCAAGCGAAGCGGACCATCTCCGCCCGCTCGCCGCGACGATCCTGTCGCATGCGCATTCGACGCCCCCGAGGTTGTTGCCCGACGATGCACTGCTTGGATGGTTCGATCCGCCGACGGCCAGTTTTATCCGTGGCATCGAACAGAATATCCGCCGCAGTCTCGTCGGCAGTATGACCAAGTCCCCTGACGGTGTGCACCTCGACAAGATCTCGGGCACCGCCGCGACGCTCTATGTCGCGCTCTTCGCCGCCTGTCGTAAACTCGTCGTGCGCTTCCAGTCCTCGAACCCGACATGGTTGCGCCAGCCCAAGAAGGACGAGGCGCGCGTGGCTGCGGCACAGATCCTTGTCGCACGGTCGTTCGGCGACAATGTGCGCGGCATGTCGGCAGCGCTCGCGCTGAAGCGCGTGGCGGACCGGCTGCTCGTCAATGCGCCGCGCATTGGCGATTCAAAAATCCTGCTTTCCGATACGGCTACAATGACGCTCGACAACGAGAGCATAGATCTCGCGCTGACGTCGCCGCCTTACTGCACGCGGATCGACTATACCGCCGCGACCCGTATCGAACTGGCAGTGCTCGGGCCGCTGCTGAGCAGTGGCGCGCGGGCGCTGGGCAAGCAGATGATCGGTACGACCCAGGTGCCCAGCGAGACGATTGAGGTGGATCAGGCGTGGGGCAAAAGCTGCGCTGCCTTTCTGGAGAAGCTGAAGGCCCATCCGTCGAAAGCATCCGGAGGATATTATTACCGAACCCATCTCGACTATTATGACAAGATGAACCGCTCGATCGAGCGTCTCGCCGGTGCGCTCAAGCCGCGTGGGCGCGCGATCTTGGTCGTGCAGGATTCCTATTATAAGGAACTGCATAATGATCTGCCGAGGATCATCTCGGAGATTGGCGCTGCGCACGGCTTGCACCTTAAGCAGCGCAAGGATTTCCACCTCCGCTCGATGTCCGACATCCATCGCGGCCGGCTGTCCTATGACCGCCCGTCTGGGGCGACCGAATCGGTACTCTGCTTCGCCAAGTAACCGCAGTCTCCACGCCATGCACGATGTGACAGGCGAGATCTCTCCAAAAACAGCTACTTAGCTGCATCTTGGCTAGGATAAGCATGGTATTGCATGGAAAAGCGTGGAACGCTATACAGCGGGTATGTCCCGTGCCCTTCCCCTTGCCGACCAGCTCGCACGCAATGCCAAGCGCCAGCAGGATGCTTATGCCGAGCTCACCAAGTCTTTGGCATCCGGGGACCAAGCGCGACGTGATCGCGCACAGGCGAGGATCGCCGAGCTCCATGCCGAGTATCAGCGCTTGTCCGATGCGCTGCGGTTCAGCGAGCTCGAAGCGCGGGACATTGCAACGCCGCGTTCGCGTAAGCCGAACAAGCCGCTGCGCGAAGTCGCGCTCGATGCGCTTGACGATCTGGGCGTCCCGTCCGTTCCGGCGTTGATTGCCGATTTAACCGCAGCACTTACCGGCGACCGCCCGTCTCCGTCGCGTTTCGCCAGTTTGAAGCGCGATGAGGAGAATGCGGCTCGGCGCAATCTTGCGGCACGTCCAGCCTGGATCGTGCCCGCGATCAGTGCTGCCCAGCTGACGGCTATCCCGCGATTGCTGACGAGCTCGACCTGGAGCTTGGAGCGCCGGATCGTCGGATCGCGTAGTATGCGGACCGACAATCTGCGGGTTGCGATCAGCCTCGCCAACCGTCTTGCGCAACTGCGCGAGGTGGGTGCCGTAGAGGCTAAGAATATCGAGCGCCTGCTCTTTGCCTTCGCCCGCTCCATTCCAGGCGCTAATGACACCGGCCAGCCGATTGATCCGAAGCGCGTGATCGAGGCCGCGCAAGGAGAACTCGCGCTGCTGGACGAGGCCGATCTCGCCGAACGCCGCGAGGCCGTGGCGAGGCTCGGCAACAGCAGCACGGCGTTCAGGCTCTGGGGCCGGCCGCTCATGATCGATACCGAGATTGCCGAGAGAGCTATCCGGTGACCCCAGCGAATGCGCGCCTTGCCCGCCTTCGCGGCGGCATCAAGCCTGTCGAGGTCGGCGCGCGCGGCATCGAGAGCGTGGCGCGCAATACCGGGTGCGTGCGTTTACGCGCGATCGTCATCGCCGGGCTGACTCCAGCCGAGATCATTGAGCATGTGTTCGGGATGCAGCCCGATGTCATGTCGCCCTTCGCGATGACGCTGAGCCAAGCCTATGAACGCCGGCTGCTTGACAATGGCGGGGCGTCGCTGCTGACGGCCTATCGCGAGAAGCATCTGCTGACCCAGCTAGAAATCAAGATCTCGGCGGTTGCGAACCATGCGCCCGGCGACAGCAGCTTTGCGCGGCATCAGCGTGTGCTTGAAACGCAGCGGCTCATTGACCTGAAGCTTCGCGGCGATCCGCTCGCGCCCAATCTGATCCTCAACCCTCGTCTGCCATTGATGCTGGTCGGCGTCACCCACCCGATTGAACTCGACTATCTCGTCGCGAGCGATGACGACCCCTTTTACCGGGTCGGCGTCATTAAATCCTTCGCCGATCGTGGCGGAAAGACCGACAAGTCGGATATCCGCGCCGCGCTGCGCCAGGCAGCTGTCGGAACGCTCGCCCTAGGGCAGCATATCGCCAGCCGAGACGGCGATCCGCTGATCGCGGGCGATCGCGTCGATATGGTCTTGCGCGCGCCGGGGTCCTTCATTCCCCGGCTCTTCCCGCGGAATCGAGCCGAGTCTGAACTGGCGTCTCTGACCCGGGCGTTGTCAGCAGCGCCCGCTGACCTTGACGATGTCGAGCGGCTTCTGCCGGCCGACGCGAGCTTCGCGGACCGCGCCGTCATCGATCAGCTGCCGAACAACTACCGATCGGGGTGCAAGGAGCATTGCGCGCTCTGGGAACATTGCCGTGCCCAAGCGCTCAGCGCGGGTTTGCCGATCATTCTGGGCGACCAGGCGGCTGAACAACTCGCGGCTGCGGGCTCGATCGCTCGCGTGATCGATCTTCTCGACGGCAAGGGGCGCCCCCCTGACAATCCCGCCGAAGCGAGCCTCGCCAGCGAGCTTCGTGCCGCCTCGGCCCTGCTGGATCGGATCGCGCATGGGTGACCTCGTCCATGTCGTCGCGCGGGTGCGCGCGTTGCAAACCGGCCAGGCGGTCCCGATCGTCTCGCAGCGCCAAGTGATAGTGCAACCGCACGCGCGCATCCTGACCCTGCTCGCAATGGCCGGGGAGGACACATCGGTCCATGCCGCTGCGATTGGCCGGTTCGGCGAAGCGCCGCAGATCAACACCGTCGCCGACCCTCGCGACCGCAATGAGCAATATGACCTTCTGCGCTGGCTCCTTCCGCAGTTCGAGGCCTATTTTGCGGAATGCCGCGCGGCTGCGACCTTCCCCCAAATCTGGGTCGCTTCGGCGGGGGCGTTGGGGCATCTCGACACGCTGGCCGATCGCCTTAGGTTCACCGACGAACCCGATATCCAGCGCCTCGGTACGCTGTGGACCTATGCCGGTGAGCGGTCGCCGGTCGCCGGCCAGCAGGCGCTGATCAGCGCAACCGCCGCGCTGCGCGCGCATTATGCGACCGGACAGCAGGAAGCCGAGGACGAGCATCTCGGCTCGGTGCTCACTTGGATCGAGCCGCCGGCGGGGCGCGATATCTTCGCTGCGGTCGCCGCCGCCGAGGCGCAGCCCATGGGGGTGAAGACCGATCCGCGCTTCGATCGCAGCACCCTGCAACCCGCGATCGAGGACTTTCACGCGGCCCGCAAGGCAAGTCAGCCAGCTGCGGTGATCGCCTATCATCGATCGCGCATCCAGCAGCTACTCGAAGGCATACTTCGGCCAATTTACGCCAATACTCAGCGGGCGATCGCCTTGCTGACGGTGCCGAGGTGGCAGGCCAACCCTTCGCTCGACGGCCTAGCGCAGCAGGAAGCAGACGAATTCGAGAACTTCATGGCGAGCCGGGACGAAGGGCATTTTCTGCCTTATCACGACAAGCCTAAGGCCGCCGCGATGAAGATCGTTGCGCGCGAACATGCGGTCACGAACTTCGAGGCCGGGATGCTTCGGCACGATCGGGCGGCGCGCGAAAAGGGCGTCGTCAACGGCAGCGTACTGCGCGCGCAAATCGCGGTCATCGCTGAGGAGCGGGTTCGGCCACGGCTGTTCGAATATCATCTCGAACTGACCAGCCACCAGGACAGCCTCCACCTGCGCGCTGGCGATGTTCTGTGGACGCTGGACGATCCGAAAATGTCGATCCGGATCGAGTCGGTCGAGCGGCGGGGGCCGTTCACCTGGATCAACGCCATGATCGGTACGGGCAAAAATACGATAAAGAAGATGACGAGCGGCGTGACGCTCGACTTCGGCCCGGCTGCCCCCGATTGGCGCGGCATCGGCAATGAGCTGGGGCAGATGGCGAAGCGGCTCACGTTCGAGCCCTGGACGCATGGCGACACGATGCCGGCTGCGGCACCTGTCGTGCGCCCGATGCCCGCCAACCTGCTCGCCGCCGTGGAAAGCCTGACATGACCGCGCCCTTCGATCCGCAGGCCGTCGCCGACGCCGCGCTCGAGCGGGTTCTCGCTAGCCAGTGGCAAGGCGAGCCTGCGTTGGTGTTGCGCTCGCCGCCGGGTGCGGGGAAGACCGGTGTCGCCCAGCGCGTCGCCCTGCAGAGCGCTACGATGCTCGGCCAGCGCTGCATGGTTGTCACGCAGACCAACGAACAGGCCTTTGATCTGACCCGCCGTCTGGCCGCGAACGCAGCCGGCCTGCCGATCTATTTGTTCGCCAAGAAGACGATCAACCTTCCCGCCAATGTCGCCGGCCTCGCGAACCTAGTGGTGGTTCACGATGTCGCAAGCCTGCCGCAGCACCCCTCGATCACAATCGGCAATGCCGCGAAATGGTCTTGGATCCGAAGCGAATATCCGTGCTTCGACGTCCAGATCGTCGATGAGGCGTTCCAGCTCCCCGACTATCGCTTCCAGCTGATCTCCAACCTTGCGCCGCGCCATGTGCTGATCGGCGACCCGGGCCAGATCGATCCGTTCGTCAATTGTGAGATCGAGCGGTGGCGCTGCAATCCGGCAGGGCCTCAGGTCGCGTGTCCCGCCGCCTTGGTCGAGCGCCATCCGACGGTCCTCCAGCTCGATCTGCCCGTATCGCGCCGGCTTAATGCGGACACAGTCGGGCTAGTCCAGCCCGCCTTCTACCCCGCGATGCCATTTCGAGCGATGAGCCAGAACCGCTCGCTCCATTTCCAGGTTGACGGTATCATGCCCTTTGATGCGGCGCTCGATGCCGTCGCTTCGGGGTCGTCGATCGTCATGGTCGAACTTCCGGCGCAGATCACTGGCGAAGCCGATGGGGAGATCGCGCAGGAACTGGTGGCGTCGATCAGGCGGCTGCTCGGGCGCAGCGCATGGATGCACGATGACGGCGTCTCTGAATGGATCACGCCCGACATGATCGGCGTGGTCTGCGCACATGTCAGCCAGGTCAACGCCGTGCGCGAACGACTGGGCCCGGATCTGGCGGAGGTGTTCGTTGAGACAGCCAACCGGTTTCAGGGGATCGAGCGGCCGTTCATGTTCGTCCATCATCCGCTGTCGGGGCGCGCGGATGCCACCGCCTTTCATCTTGATGCCGGCCGGCTGTGCGTGATGCTGTCGCGGCACCGGATCGGATGCTGGATTTTCGGACGGCAGGGGATCGGTCATCAGCTGATGCAGTTCGCGCCGGTCGGCGACCGTTCGCTCGGCATCGACGATGACCCGGAGTATCGTGGTTGGCGCGCGCATCTGACCTTGATGGCGTCGCTGGCACGAGCGGAGCGCGTGTACCCGGCAGTCTTCGGCCTGACGCCGTCGGCGCCCGTGCAGCTCGCGGGCTAGACCCGCCGGATGGATCATAGGCATGGGAGGATCGATGGACATCTTGTCGAAGGCGGCGCGCAATCTGCGGATCGAAACGGCCCATGCCGCAGGCACGCCGGTCAAGGCGCTTGCGGGCGAGTTCGGCCTTTCCCAGGGCCGCATCCGCCAGATCCTTGCCAATCTGGAGCGGGCCCGGCGTACGATCCGCAGGCGGCTCGACGCACCGCTGCGCAATGTGCGCTGACCGCATGGGCTTCGTCCGACGCCTCGCCCGATGCGCTAAAGGGGACGATATTGCAGCTGCGCCAATCTGAAGCCGCCATCGCAGAAGGCATTGTCCGCGGCTAGCGCTCGGTAGAGCTTGGCGCGCCAGAAATTGGGCCCTGAGGCCTCCTCGGCATCGCAGGCCGCCTCGATCAGCAGATTGGCGACGCGGCCGGCATCCTCATCCTCGCCATAGGTGCGCCTCAACGTCGGATAATATTCGCCCAGATGGTCGAGCGCCATGCGGCGATAGCGGTCGGCGAGGTTGAGGACGTCGAAATGCGCCTGGAGGTGACGGAAGATGCGCTGTGCCATGCCGTCCGGGCGGCGTATCCTGTAGGACAGGATGAGCGCCTCGTCCTGGATCCGAGCGCGCACGGACAGAAATTCCTCGTTCGGGACCGTGTCGTAACACGGGTGCAGGAACATGCGGACGTCGGTGCCATCGACGAGAATGCGATCGCGTTTCAGCGTGTTGCAGACAGCGCAGCTGGGGATCAGGTTTAACGGGAGGATCGCGAACTCGGGATAATCCTCCTTGGGCAGATAATGATCGAGCGTGGAGGATTCACTGATCCCGCAGAACGGACAGCGAAAGACGATCGGCCGGCCGAGCAGGTCGCCGCGCAGGGTCTGCATCGGCGCGGTTTCAACCGTGAAGGCGTGTCGCATCGCGGTCTTCTGATCATTGGTGAGGTCGAGCGCGGCCAGCGCTGCGACCTCGGGCGCGGCCTGCGCATAGCTGTCATAGGCGTCGATGACCTCGGGCCGAGCAGCGCGCATGTGGGTGCGAGTTTTCCGGTGCTTCGCCTTGGCAATCGCGTCGAATGTGGCCGTCGCGTCGACGGCGAGAAGCGGGATCATGCGCATCGGATCAGTCCTCGCGCTCGTCCTGAATGCTCAGCACATAGGAGCGGGCGGCGAAGCCCAGCCTCGACTCGAACATCTCTTCGATCTCTTCGAGGCTGCTCTGGGTGGCGAGCGATCCAAGGGTTTCGTGCCAGTCGGTGGCGCCATCGCTGAGGTTGAACACCTCCTGCGTGATGACACCGATATTCTCCGCGAAGGTTTCGATTGTAGGGGCGTCTAGCGTGTTTACCGAGCCTTGCCGCCGCATCACCCGGACGTAACGCGCCGGCGTCTCCTGCAAGACGACGGGAGAATGGGTCGCGATTATCGCAAAGCCGTTAAAGGTCTCTAGGCAGAGGCGCACGCTCTTGAGAAAGGCGGCGAGGAGCGGTGGATGAAGGTGGGTTTCGGGCTCGTCAATCAGTACCAGGGTCGGGCCCGACCGCGCGATATGCGCGGTCAGCTCGGTCAAGATTTTTAGAACGACCTTGTGGCCGCTGCTCAGGTCGCGAAACAGGTCCGCGACATCATCCTCATCGCGGTTGGCGAAAATCTGGGTTAGGCCGATCCGCTGGAACGAGGCATCGCGCAGCAGCGGTGTGAGGATTTCGATCAGCTCGGGAAGCCGGTCGGCTGCGACGACGCGCCGCAGCGCTGCCAGAAACTCCTCCTTGATCTCGGCGGGCGTTCGCAGGCGATAGGCGGGCTCGCCATCATCATCGTCATCGGCCCGTTCGCGCAGGCCGCAATAGACATAGCCGAAGAGCTCACCGCTTTCCTGGAGCCGCTGTTTCTCGACCGCCGTCTGTCCGGGGATCACGAAGGTGTCGAAGGCGCTGTACGACACCACAACGACGGTCTTGAATGGCGGCGGCGAGCCGACGAAGCGCCCGGCGGCATTTTCCAGCGCCTCCTGCTTGCTGTCATAGCCATAGCCGCTCGCGACGACCGCCAGGTTAGAGAGTAACCGGGTCTTGCCCGTCCCATTATAGCCGATCAGCGCGATGATCCGGTTTGGCAGACGGCCAACCCGGCGGAAATCGAAATCCGCGCGAAGCGACGCCGCGCGGCGCGCGACCTTGGTCTTGAACTTGACGATGAACCCGGCGCTACGCCGCTTGATCGGCAGGCGTCGCGCCCGCAGCAATTTGGCGGCATCGGATATGGTGCGTTCAGCGTTACCGAACCGCAGCAGCGAGACACGATAGGCCTCCGAATCCTCGACTGCCGCCTTGGCCTCGTCGTCGAAGGCGACGTCGCGTAACCCTTCTAGGAAGGGCGCGAAGATGTCGCGGCCGAGGCGGTGCAGCGTTTCATAATAGTCAAGTTCAGCGCCGAGCGACCCGAAGCCCTCCGGCAGTTGCTGAAAGGCACTCTTGGGCATTTCAGTATAGCCGCCGGTCCGCGCCGCCTCGATAATTTTGACGTTGCCAAGATCGACCTCTTCGTCCGAGCTGAGGTGCAGCTTCACGTAGAAGGTCGTCTTGTAGCCGTAATCGTCCCAATTATCCTGTGCGAGGACCGCATGGGGATAATGTTTCGTGGTCGGTGATTCACCCTGGCGGAACTTGACCACAAACCGCATTGCATCCCCCTTTGTGCTCCACATCCTAGTTGTGGGACCGGCGTGACGAAGAAATGATCGTACCGTGCCCGCTGTGTAGCGCGGCACATGACTATTGCGAAATGGTCTTGACGGCCATCGATCTGTTCGCCGCGTCACGCGCGATGCCGACGGCGAGGAACTGCAGTCGAGCCTATCTGAGCACCGGCCCCGCCCGACCCGCCGCCCCGCCCGACCCGCCAGAACTGCCAGAAAATGCCCTTTGGCCCGCATGATCCTGGACACCGTCTTGCCGATATTGAAATCCATCACATTGCGCCACGGCATCAACGTGAAATCGTGCGACCGTTTGATGACGGCAAATCTTCCGCTTTCGAAGTTACCCCATCGCGATACCGAAATGTGGATCGCTCGCCGTCCGCCAATTCCAGTTCGATGAGCAGCTACCTGCGCGCCCTCAGCGCGGTCCGGTCTTCGCGCCCACCTGCCAATCTAAAGCTTTGAACCTCTTGATGTGCATGCCGAACCGATCTGATTAACTGCCCCAGCTCCGCGTAAACCGCCCGCAGCCTCTCCCATCGCGGATCTGGCGCGGTACGGGCTCATCTCGCAACGGCTCCACCGGCCTTTTTCCCCGCATGTGCCATGCTTCCTCGCGAAGCAAAATGCCCGGCTCTGCCGTCCTCCGCTGCGCTGCGGCCTTGGAGGTGCAAGACGCCCGTTTCGCGCCGGTCGATCGCTATCGAGGCCGCATAGGGCGGTTTCGAAGATCAAGGGAGCTTCGACATGGCTCAGATTGGCATTTTTACCCGCGACGAAAGCGGAACATACACCGGTGAGATTCGGACTCTTACCCTTCGCGTCAAGGCTACCATCCGTCCGACCGAACGCGATCACGACCGGGCTCCCGACCATCGCGTCAGCGCTGGCGGCGTCGAATTTGGCGCTGGCTGGACAAAGGCGGCGCGTGAAACGGGCGCCGAATATCTCAGTCTCAAACTCGATGACCCGTCCTTTCCCGCTCCGATCTACGCTACCCTCATCCAGGGTGACGGAGGTGAGCACAGGTTGATCTGGTCCCGCTGACTCGGACGCCTCGCACGGTGATCCGTGCGGGGCATCTCAAATAGCGCCCTGTACGTGGTCATTCCTCAGCGAGCTTCCTGCCAACCGTGGGCTGAACGGCCGGCGTCTGGCTATCTTATTTCTTTGGGCGGCTCTTGGCAGGTGCCTTCGCCGGCGCGGGCTTGCGGCCCAGCCCGATCTTGAGCGCAAGCTCCTTGCGCTGCGCCGCATAATTGGGCGCGACCATCGGATAGTCGGCCGGAAGCTTCCACTTCGCGCGATAATCCTCGGGGGTCATCTGATAATGTGTCATCAGGTGCCGCTTGAGCATCTTCAGCTTTTTGCCGTCCTCCAGGCAGACAATATAGTCAGGCTTGATCGAGGCTCGGATCGACACGGCAGGCTGTTGCTCCACCGGTTCTTCGACCGGCGGCGTTCCAAGTCCCGCCAGCGCGGCATGCACGCTCTTGATCATCGTGGGGACGTCACCTGCGGCGACCGTGTTCGACGAGAGGTGCGCAGCGACGATGTCGGCGGTCAGTTCGAGCAGAACATTGTCGGACATATTTTCTCCATTTCGGAGGAAGCTTATAAGGGCGCGTATCGGCTTTGGGAAATGACTTGGCTGAACGCGCGGCTGTCGGGTCGATCCCTGTTTGGACCAGCGAAAGATTTGGGCGTCCCGCGGCGCGGCCGCGCTCTGTTCCGCTACGCTCCATCGAGCCTGCGCTGCGCTGGTCTCGTCCCATCCGGGCGACGATCGCTGACGCTATCGGATCGCTGATCCGAGGTCGGCCATCGCGCTCGGGCGCGCTGAGGTCGTTGTCCGGCCTCCGGCACGGCGGGGTGGGCGGCGTCTCCCTCTAGGCCCGGCGCGGCGGGCGGCAAGCAGGCGGGCCTGCTCCTTCATTCCATTGCGGCCCTGCGGGTGACGCCCGCCTCGATCGCGGGGCCTGCCGGTCCACGCCTTGCCGCCCACCCCGCCATTCCGGGGCCGGTTGCGGCTCTGGAAGGGAGTGGAGAAGATGGCATCGGTGGCGACGTCCGCTTCGGCAACCGGCATCTGCGCCGGGGTGATGGCCGGGATCATGGTCGAACTGGCGGCAGGGCGTCTGCCATGGGCGCAGCCTTGGGATGGAGCGGCGGCGCCGGGCCTGCCGCGCGATGCCATCACCGGCGAGCGCTGGACCGGGCCTGATGCCCTGATCCTGTGGGAAGCGCTGGCCGTGCAGGGCTATGGAACGCACCGCTGGCTGACCTTCGCACAGGCGCGCGAGCTGGGTGGCCATGTTCGCCGAGGCGCGGAAGGCGTAGCCTTGTTGCGGCCGATCGCGGCGACGGGGGACGGGGCGGGCGAACTGCCCCTGGGCGACGAGGGCGGGCGCGGCCACGCCATGCGCTTTCGGCGGGTGACCGTTTTCAACATTGAGCAGTGCGCGGCGCTACCGCTCGGCTTCCTGCGCGATCCGCTCGAATATCGTCGGTCGGTGCGGCCATGGCTGCGCGCCGAACTGCTGATGGCCGCGACCGGCGCCGATGTGCGGATCGGCGACCATGCCGCTTATGATCCGGCGGCGGATATCGTCCTCATGCCCGAGCCGCGCGCCGGTGCCGATCCGGTCGACTGGTACCGGCTGTTGATCCGGCAATTGGCCCGCTGGACCGGGCATCGCGATCGGCTCGACCGGGGTGGCATGGCGCGGAAGGAGGAAGGGCGGGAGGGGCTGGTTGCCGAGATCGCGGAGGCGTTCGTCTGTGCCGAATTGGGGATCGTGCCGAGCGACAAGGCCAGCGATGGCGGTTGCGACTGGGGTCTGGGCGATGCCCGCAGCATCTTTGATGCTGCGCGGGCGGCGGGGGAGGCGGCGGACTGGCTGTTGCGCTGCCTCGACGTGCGGTGCGATGCGCGCCAGGCGGCGGCATGACGGCCGCGCCGCTGCCTGCATGGTTCGATCGAGCCTATCGGTCGATGCCCGACCGTCTGCGCGCGGTCTATCGGCTCAGCGCTGGGCAGGGGCTCGGCCATGTGGCGATCGGGGAGAGGCTTGGGCTCACGATCGCGGAGGTCGAGCGGGCTCTGGCCGACGCGCTGGTGCATCTTGAGGCGGCATCGCGGGAGGGGGAGGAGGGCGGGTAAGTGCCAATCTGGCGGCAATTTTCACGATGCATCGTCGCGATCGGCGGTGCATCGCTGGAATCTTCTTGGTAGGATAAGGGGAGATGCGCACCGATATCGATCATCTGCCGGCGGCCAAGCAGCGCGAATTGGAGCGCGTCGTCCAGATATTGTTCGAGGAGTTCGCCGACGCCCATGGCGAAGCGACCGGCAAGCGCAAGGCCGGGCGCATCCTCAAGGTCATCCTCTACGGATCGCACGCGCGCGGCGGCTGGGTCGACGAGCCGCACACCGCCAAGGGCTACAAGTCCGACTTCGACCTGCTCGTCATCGTCGACCAGAAGGAACTGACCGACCGGGTCGATTACTGGGCCAAGGCCGACCAGCGGCTGACCCGCGAGCTGCTCGTGACCGAGACCCTGCGGACGCCGGTCAACTTCATCGTCCACACCCTGAAGGAGGTGAACGACGGGCTCGCCCATGGCCGCTACTTCTTCATGGATGTCGCGAAGGACGGGATCGCGCTCTATCAAGCCGACGACAGCGAACTGCATCAGCCCAAGCCGAAGACGCCGATTCAGGCGCTGGCGATGGCGCGGGAATATTTCGAGGAGTGGCTTCCGAGCGCTTCCGATTTCTTTGACGGTTATCGAGATGCAGCAGCTCGCGGCAAGCTGAAAAAGGCTGTCTTTGACCTTCATCAGGCGACCGAGCGGCTGTATCATACCGTGCTTTTGGTCAGCACCTTCTACACGCCGCATGTCCACAATCTGGCCTTCCTGCGGACGCAAGCCGAGCGGATCGATGCCCGGCTTCGCCATGTCTGGCCGATGAGCAACAAGCGCGAGCGGGCGATGTTCGAGAAGCTCAAGGACGCCTATGTGAAGGCGCGCTATTCGAAGCATTATCGGATCGGCGAGGAAGAGCTGTCGTGGCTGGGCACGCAGGTCGAGGAACTCGGCCGCGTCGTCCATATCGTCTGCTCGGAGCGCATCGCCGAGCTTGAGGCGGCGGCCAGCACGAAGGTCTGACCGCCGGAAAAATCGGCCGCTGCGCGGCCGATCAAGTGACAAGGTGTCTGGCCGGCTGGCCGATCTGCTGCAGGATCAGCGCCCCGATCGTTTCGGCGGTTTGTAGCAGGTTTTCCTCCGCCAGATGGGCGTAGCGCGCCGTCGTCTGCGGGCGGCGATGGCCCATCAGGCGCATCGTCGCGAACAGCGTCTCGCCCGACATCACCGAGTGACTGGCGAAGCTGTGGCGCAGGTCGTGGATGCGCAGTGTCGGGGGAAGCTCTGCCTCTGCCCGGGCCTTGTACCAGACCGTCTGGACGAAGCTGCACCGGTTGCCTTCGGGCAGCGGGAATATCCTGTCCTCGCGGTGGTATCGGTAGCGATAGGCGGCACGGCGGGCGCTGATCAGCTTCTGCACCGGTCGCCCGATCGGAACCTCGCGCGGGCCGGTCTTGCTGTCCCGCAGGCATAGTCGATCGGGCCGCGCATCGCGCCATTCGAGCGCGATTGCCTCGCCCACGCGAAGTCCCGTGAGCATGAGGAAGTGGAGCACCGCCGACGACTGGCATCCCTCCGCCATCCGCCGTTCCAGCACCGCGCCGAGGCGCGCCATCTGGTCATGGGTGAGGAAGGTCCCGACGACCTTGCGCCGGTTCTGCCGAATACCGACCGCGGGGTTGATCCAGTCCTTGGGGAGATGCCCCCATGTCTGCGCGATCCGCAGCATCTGGCGCAAGATGTCGAGCGCCCGATTGGCGCCGCCGGGCTTGGTAGCGCTGTAGCGTTCGAACCATGACACCACGTCGGGCCGGGTGATCGCGTCGAGCCTCTTTCCGGCGAAGGCGGGGAGCAACTGCAACTGGACATAGGCGCGATAGGTTCGAAGCCCTTCGGGCTTGAACCGGCTCGCCCAGGCGGTCTCATGCTCGACCTGATAGGTCTCGAACAGCGGCGCGGTTGGCGCGATGGTCTGGGGCTGCATGCCGCCGGCGAGGACCGCGTTCGCCGCCTGTCGCGCCTGCTTCACGTCGACCTCGGGATAGCCGCCGATGTGCTGGCGCACATGGCGGCCCTGCACCTGATGGCGCACCACCCAACTGCGCAGGCCGCTTGGTTGGACGCGCAGTCCCAGCCCCGGCTGGCGGATATCGCGGATGACATATTCGCGCTCTTCCGGGCGCGCCCGGTCGCATATCGTCCGGGTCAACGAGACGAGCATGTTAGGCATGCTGGCTCTCCCCGTTCCGGATCGCGACCGCCTTCCAGGCCGACACCTTTGGCCGGACCCGCGATGCCCTGCGCTTGGGAAGCGGCATGGCTATGTGGGCGGCGCCGGTCGACCGGTCGATGATGTCCGAGACACGGCTGGCCGACTTGACCAGCGCGCCAGTGGCGAGGTGCGCGTAGCACAGGGTACTTTCGATATCGGCATGGCCGAGCAACTGCCCGATGAGGCGCAGGTCGATCCCGTTCGACACCGCGGTCGACGCATAATGGTGGCGCAGGTCGTGGATGCGAAGCCGGGCCAGGCCCGCCGCCTTCACGATCCTTAGCCACGGTGCGTAGATATCCTTGAGCGGGCCTTCGCCCGACTTTGCGGGAAACAGGAAGGGGCCGTTGGCCTGCTGGCGACGAGCCTCGATCAGGGCACGGGCCGGGGCGTTCAGCCAGAGCGTTTGCGGGCCGGTCTTCGAGTCATCGAGCACCGCACGCGGGCCGATGATCCGGTCCCATGTCAGGCCGAGGACTTCGCTCTTCCGGGCCCCCGTCAGCAGCAGGAGGCGGACCGCGTCGCAGACGGTGGGCATTACCGTTTGGAATTGATCGAGCGCCCGCCAGAGCCGCTTGATGGTCGCATCCGGGAGATAGGCGCCGCGCTGGACGGTCTGCTTCTTGCGCAGCCCTCGGCACGGATTTGAACCGCTGGGCCTCAGCCCATGGTCCTCGGCATAGGCCATGAGCTGGGACAGGACCGTCAGGTAATTCCGGCCGGCCTTGCGGCCGGCGGAGACCGCGAGATACCAGCGCGCGACTTCTTCCGGGCTGATCTCGGCGACCTTGCGATGGCCGAGCGTCGGGAGGAGGTAGAGCCGGCCGATACTCTCGGTGTTCACTGCGGACTTCGATTTCCATCGGCCTTTCGCCCCATGCGCGAGGAAGCCGACGAAGACCTCGGCGACTGTCGCGCTGGGCTTGTATAGAGGGGCGGTGGCGGGGCAGTCTGGCACGGGCGCGAGCTTCACCACCGCCATCCGGCGGGCGGTCGCCAAGGGGATTGATCCGGCTTCGCCGAGAGTTTCGCGGGCGGTCCTGCGGTGCTCGCGACCGAAGAGGATCCACGTCCGGGCGCCCGACGCCCGTATGCGAAGCGCAAGCCCCATGGCCACGCTGTCTCGGAACAGATGCTCCCCGTTGGCGGGGGGATCGATGGCGGAAATGTCGAAGTCGGCAAGGTCGAAACGATTGGCGCTGCGCATGGCGTCGCTCCACGAATACGGCCCGATGAGGGCCGGATAGGCGGCGTCCCGAGGATGTTCCCGAGGACACACGGGGAACTTACGGGCAGGGCTTCTTCGGACGGTGCAAACGACCTCGCTTCCACCGATCGGAACCGTTGAGGTCTCTCAGAATCCCTCAATCGATTCAGTCATTTGCCGCGCCTTCTGGAGCGGTTCTGAGCGCATGACCTTTGGTCATGCAATGGTGTCGACGCACGCCTGAAAGGCGTAATTTGTAATGCACCGTACGCACGGGTGCTGCAGAAGAAAGGACGTTTTTACAACGGCCTAACCACCTTAATTTTAGAGGACATGTCATCTCTCTGACGCCGTCCATGATCGGGTGCAGGCGCGGGAAATCACGCAAGTCGCTGATCCAGAACCGGCTTTCCATGGAAGACATGTCCTCCACCTGCGGAAGACATGTCTTCATCCCGGACAGCCTTCGGACCGTCGCTTGAGGCCAGTGTCCGGTGGTGACGCCAGCTCTCAAATGGGCTATAAATGGACCGCTTCATCACGGTTCGACCGCGCCGAACTCCCTCAAGGAGACTTCGGTGGCGAAGCTGTATATCCGCATCGACGATGGCCTTCACGAGCGCCTCGAGCAGCGTGCCCTCGGCGCGGGCCTGTCCATCTCCGACCTCGTCCGCCCGCTCCTCGAAGACGCCGCGGCCCCAGGCGGGACCTATATCTACACCGCCCATGACGAGATCCTCGCGCTCATCATCGAGGTCTATGCGCTGATCGCGACCGAGCTCGCCGATCGCCATCCCGACACCCTGCGCCGGGGGACCGCGCACGGTCTCGACATGCTCCGCCACCGGGGACTGATGGCGGCGGCGGCCAGCCCGCAGGCGGTCGACGAAACCGGCCTCGCGACGGGCCAGGAGGCGGGGCGATGAGCATCTTCCGCCACGACACGCTCGGCTCCTGGACCCGGGGCGGGCAGGCCATCGTCCACAATGTCCGGATGACCACCCAGGTCTTCTTCCAGACCCTGCTCGCAGGGCTGGTGATCTGGATCGGCGGCACCTGCTGGTATGTCCTAGAAAAGCTCAGCGACTATCAGCGCTTCGTCCTCGCCAAGCTGATTCAGGCCTCCTTCTCTTCGGACATTCCGGGAGCGCCGGTGCCCGTCCTGTTCAAGGGGCCGGACGGTCGCCAATATTGGACCTCGGCGCATGACCTGATGGAATCCGGGGTCGCCCAGAAGACGCTCGCGGTCGCCGAGAAGCACCTCATCAGCGGGGCACTGCTCGCAGGCGGTTTCGCTCTCCTGATGCTCGGCTGGGCCTGGTGGTATTTCACCCGGACGGGACGGGGGCTCGGCTCCAACCAGTTCCTGCGCGGTGCTCATTTCGGCACGCTGCGGCAGGTTCGCCGGGCGCTGTGGCGGCAGAAGAAGGGCAGCTTCTCGATCGGCGGCGTGCCGGTGCCCGACGCCTTCGAACCCGAGCATATCCTGATCTGCGGCGCACCCGGAACCGGCAAGACCAACATCATCGTGAAGATGCTTGCCGGCATTCGAAGGTCCGGCCGCAGGGCCATCGTCTACGACACCGCCGGCACCTTCGTGGAGAAGTTCTACCGGCCCGGCATCGACATCTTGCTCAACCCACTCGACGGTCGCGCCGACCTCTGGTCGCCCTGGGTCGATGTCCCGCGCGATTATCATTACGACCAGATCGCGGAGTCGACGATCCCCGACAAGGCGGGCGATCCCTTCTGGGCGAAGGCGGCGCGCGGCACCCTGGTCGCGGTCATGCGCAAACTCGCGCGACAGGAACGAATGCTGGTGTCGGTACTACTCGACACCCTGTTGCGCTCCCCGCTCAAGGATCTCGCCGCCTTCGCCAAGGGTACCGACGCCGCCGCCTTCGTGAGCATGGAAGGGGAGCGGACCTCGGCCGGCATCCAGGCCGAGCTCGCTTCGGTCATGCGCAGCTTTTCCTATCTCGACGACACCCGCGATGGCCTTTCGATCCGAGACTGGGTGGCGCACGAGGCCGACGACAGCTGGCTGTTCATCACGGTCAAAGCCGACCAGCTGCCGTCGCTCAGGCCGCTGATCACGGTGTGGCTCGACATCGCGATCAGCGCGATCATGAGCCTGGCGCCCGACCGCACCCGGCGCCTCTATGTGGTGGTCGACGAGCTGCCCTCGCTCCAGAAGCTGCCGTCGCTGAGCGACTTCCTCGCCCGGGCCCGCAAATATGGTGGCTGCGGCATCCTTGGCTATCAGAGCTACCCGCAGTTGGAGGCGACCTACGGCCTTCAGGATGCCGCCGCGATCACCGGCTATTGCTCGACCTGGGTGGCGCTGAGGGCCAACGACACCCCCACCGCCAAGCATGTCTCGGAGAATCTCGGCCAGGTCGAGCAGGTCGAGGCCAATGAGGGCATGTCCTATGGCGTGAACGACATGCGTGACGGCGTGAACCTGTCGCGCATGCAGGTGACCCGACCTCTGGTGATGCACACCGAGGTCACCAATCTTCCCAATCTCGCCGGCTATCTGCGCTTCGGCCGAAGCCTGCCGGTGGTGCGCTTCCAGGACCGGTTCAACGAGGTGCCGTCGCCGCAGGCGGCCTTCGTCGAACGGACCACGCCACCGGTTCGGATCGGCGAAGGCGGACCACCAACTCCGCCGCCGGCGCCGGCCTCCGCGCCGCCCGCACGCCGCAGGAAGCCGCCCCAGCCAGCGTCGCCCGAGCTGCCCTTGGATAGGGTGGCGGGGAGGGGGGATCCCGTCCCCAAAGCGGATCCGCAGACGCCTGCCGATCCCGTCGCGGAATCCAAAGGCCTGGCTCCGCTGCCGCTGTTCAGTCCCAGCGCCTTCGGTCTGCGTCAGCATGGCCGCCCCGATGGCGATCGCGGCGCGGCGAGGCCGGCATGATCCATCCCCGCCGCCTGACCGGCAAGGCCGGTAACATCGCCCGCTATTACAGCGTCGGCGACTATTACACGAAGGGGCGCGACGAGCCCTCCGAGTGGGGCGGGAACATCGCCGACGAGCTCGGTCTCGAGGGCCAGGTCGATCCCAAGCTGTTCGAGCAACTGCTCGCCGGCAAGGTCGGGGACCAGCAGCTCGGACGCCACCGCGAGGACGGCACGGTCCAGCATCATCCCGGCTGGGACTTCGCGGTCAACGCGCCCAAATCAGTGTCGATCATGGCGCTGGTGATGGGCGACGAGCGGATCCTCGCGGCGCACGAGAAGGCCGTGTCGGTCGCCCTCGACTATCTCGAGGAGCATGCCGAGCTGCGCCGCCGCGACAGCGGCGAGATCGTCCATGAGACGACTGGGCGGCTGCTCTGGGCGCGCTTCACCGAACATGCCTCGCGCGAACTCGATCCGCACCTCCACACCCATGTCGTCGTCCTCAACATGACCAATGTCGAGGCGGGGCTGCCGATGGCGAGCCTCGAGACGCGAGCGATGTTCGTCGAGCAGATGACCGCAGGGCAAGTCTATCGCAACGAGCTGGCCCATCTCGTCCGCGAGGCCGGCTACACGATCGAGATGGACCCGCGCAGCGGGCTGTTCGAGATCAGCGGTGTCCCCCAGGCGCTGGCAGCCGACATGTCGCGGCGTGCCGAGCAGATCGACGCCCATGCCAGGGAACATGGCCTTGAAGGCCAGGCCGCGCGGCGGCGATCCTTCTATGAGACGCGCGGGCCCAAGGAGAAGGTCGGTCTCGACGAGCTTCACCAACGCTGGACCACCCGGTCGCAGGCACACCGCCCCGACCTCGACCGGGTCCAGGCTGGTGCGGCCGCGCGCGGCGAGCAGCTATTGGCCTCCGATCCGCGGGTATCGGCGCGCGCCCTGCTATTCGGGATCCGCCAGAGCGAGGGCCGCGAGGCAGTCAACAATCTGGGACTGATCTACCGCCAGGGGCTGGCATCGCATGTTGGTGAGGTCCGCCTCGACGATATCCGGCCGCTTGCCGACGATCATCAGCAGCGCACCAAGCTGCTGCGCACCCGCGAACAGACCGGTGACCTGCTCCTGACCCGGGGCCGGACCACGAAGCGCACCGCCCGGCTGGAGCTGAAATTCGCCTGGCAGCTCGCGCTCGCGATCGACGATGCCTGCCCCATCGCTGCAGCCGAACGGATTACAGCGGTGCTCGTGGAGGCGGGCCTCAACCCGGCCCAGGAGCATGCGCTGCGACTGGTCGCGCTCGGCACCGACCGGCTCGCCGGGGTCGATGGCGTCGCGGGCTCGGGCAAGTCCACTCTGGTGAAGGCTCTGGTCGCCGCCGCCGATCCCGACCGACGCTTCCTGGCGCTCGCGCCGACCTCCTCGGCCGCGGCCAATCTCGGCGAAGGGGCGGGGATAGAGGCGCGTACCGTTGCAAGCCTGATAGCGAACGGCGGGCGCGACATCGAAGCGAACCATGTCCTCGTCCTCGACGAGGCCGGCCAGCTCGGCAACCGCCAGGCCGAGCGCTTGCTCGAGATCAGCCGGCTGTCGGGTGCCCGGCTGATCTTCCTCGGCGACGACAAGCAGACCGGCGCGATCGAGCAGGGCAAGGCCTTCTGGCTGCTCCAGCGGCTGGGCCTTCCGACCGCCCAGCTGCCACAGGCCGTCCGCCAGGAGACCCGGACGATGAGGGCGGCGGTCGCGCTAGCCCGGACCGGCGATTATCGCGGATCGCTAGCCAATCTCGACAGGGTGGTGAGTGGTAGCCCCGCGGCCGAGCTGGCCAAGGAGCTGGTCGCCGAATGGACCCGGCTCAAGTCCGGGAACCGAGCCGGCACCAACATCCTCGTGCTCGAAAATGCCACCCGTTTGATCGTCAATGCCCAGGTCCGCGAGGCGCTTCAGCGCGAGGGAACGGTGGGGGGCCAGGAGGTCCGGCTGCAGATTCTGGCGCCGGCGGGCATGACCGACGAGGAGAAGCGCTTCGCTCGCTTCTACCGGGCAGAGCATATCGTCCGCTTTGCCCGCGACCTTCCGGCCGCGGGCCTCCTGCGCGACACCGACTATAAGGTCACCGGCCTGGGAAGCGTCGGCGATGGCCGACAGGCAGTCCGGCTGAAGGACGCCACCGGTCGGGAGCGCCACTGGGACCCGCGCACCACCCGCGTGCGCAGCGTCACCGTCTTCAAGGCTGAGGAGCGCGATCTGGCGGTCGGCGACCGCATCCAGTGGCGGCTGGTGACCAAGGCGCTCGATCTCAAGAACGCCGAACGTGGCACCGTCGAGGCGCTCGACGGCGTCATCGCCACGATCCGCTGGGACCGCGGCCGGCGCCGGCAGACGGTCGACCTGTCGGTCCACAAGAGCTGGGACCATGGCTATGCCGAGACCGTCTATTCGGCCCAGTCGAAGACCTATGACAGAGTCTATGTGCTGGCGCCGGTCGCCTCGCCATTGGTCAACGGACGGAACTATTACACCGCGATCACCCGCGCGCGCTTCGGGGTGAAGCTGTGGACCGAGGATGTCGACAAGCTGGCTGACCGCCTCGATCGCAATAGCGGCGAGAAGAGCTCGGCGCTCGAAGGACTGGGGAGGGTGTCGGCCAAGGACCCGCCGGCCCGGCCGTCGCGTGAGGGCCCCGCGCTCGACCGGTGGCGAGAGGAAACCCGGCTCGCCCGTGAGGCTCGCAAGGAGAAGCGATCGCGACGCAAGAATCCGACGCCCGCCTCACGGCTCGCGGAGGGCGCTCGCGAGATCGCTGAGCGCCTTGCGCGCGTTCTCGGGGCCGACCGCGATAGCGGCCCAGCCCACGATGCCAGTCGCGATCGTGTGGCTCCGGGGATCGACCGGTGACTCCCGCGCGCCGCATCCCGTCAGGACTCCTGCTGGCAGCGCTCTCCGCCTCGCCCGTATCGGGGGCGCTGCCTGCCCCTCATGAAGCTCAGGTCGCCAAATGCATCAGGGGCGCGGCTCAGGGCCGGTCCTGGCTAGAGATTACCTTGTGGGGCCTCCGCGACCAGGAGGGGGGATGGGCCGGTGCCGAAGTGTTGAACGGCAATGGCAGCCATGATCTCGGGCCCATGCAGATCAACAGTTGGTGGGTATCCCGGCTCGCCGACAGGACAGGGGCTGCGCCGTCCGATGTCCGGCGCTGGCTGACATCGGACATCTGCTACAATGTCGGCGCCGCCCGCTGGATATTCCTCACCGCGCTTCACGCAACCGGCAATTACTGGTCAGCAGTCGGAGCCTATCACAGCCCCTCACCGAAACGCGCCAGGGGCTATGCGGCAAGCGTCGCCGATAAGCTCCGGCAGCGCTTCGGCCCCGCGATTTTCCACGCGAATCCCTCACTCCACCACCGGCTCAATAGGAGGACGACTGATGAAGACTGACACCAGATCCAGTTTGGAGCGGCTCCCGCAGAAGGGGGAGGCTTCGGAAGTGCTCACCCCCATCGCCGTGCGGATTCCGACAGCCGTCAGAATGACGGGGATCGGTCGCACGCGAATTTATGAGCTTATCCGCGATAATGAGATCGAGACCGTCAAGCTTGGTGCGTCAAGGCTGGTGCTAATCGACAGCTTGAAGAGCTTCATGGAAACGTTGCGACGGCCGCGCTGACAGGCATTGGCGAAGCCTACGCATCAGCAATGGCGTGGCGTACTGGCTTGTGCTGCCGAGATGATCCGGTAGGAGGGCGCGATGACGGCCCCAGATATGAATGAAATCATCGCCAAGGCAGTTCGGGCTATCCCAGACTGGCTGCGACAGGATCTGATGTCGAAAGATCCAAAGGTGCGGGGCGGAGCTGAAGAGACGCTGGCGGCGATGTTATCGGCAGCGCTCAACGGGAGTGATGCGTCACCGAGCTGAATGGGGGCGATCTGTACCTTGCGGCAATCAAATTTGACCGGGCCGAGCGAGCCGGCCCGGTCAGAACACGCACGGTCAGGCGTTCAGCTTGTCCTTGATAGCCTTGGCAGGCGTGAAGCCGAGCTTCTTTGAGGCCGCGATCGTGATGGTTTCGCCGGTCGACGGGTTCCGGCCCTCGCGGGCGGCGCTTTCTTTAACCTTGAATTTGCCGAAACCCGGCAGCGAGATTTCCTCGCCCTTGGCTGCCGCCTCGGCGATCAAGCCGAACACCGCATCGACGAGCTTCTTTGCATCGGCCTTCGTGAGATCATGGGCGGTTGCGATCTTTTCGACGAGATCGGCGCTGTTCATTGAGTTTCCTTTCGGTGGAGGGTCGGAGAATTGACGAAGGGGGTGCTTCTGCCGCCACATAGGTTGCGAAGCCAGAGCAGATTGCATCCGAGACAGGTTTTGTGAGGGAAGTACGCTGTTGACGAAGTGTGGGCAACGCGCCGCATATCCGCTGGGTGGTGGGACGGGCTCTGGGATCTCCTGCCGCGACACACTTACAAGATTTTGTTGCAAATGATAGTTTTCGAATCACCGGTGAAGCGACGTGAATTTCGGGTTTGGGAACGGGTTTGAGTCCTGTTTTTTTATGGGGCCACATTGGGGCCATGGATGGCGCAGGTCAGGTAAAGTGATTTGAAGTTAGTTACTTACTGAGAGAATTAGGGTCCTGTAAGCGGCACCATCTTCTTAAGCCATGTGATCAGCGCACTTCCCGCGGGAAGTGCTTCGGCTTGTTCCTCACAATGGCTGCTCTGAACCGCACCACGCGTAGGAACCGATAAAAGCTAAGCCCCATCGAGCAGCCAGCGGTTGCTTTCGGTCGCAGACGAGAAGATCCGCAGATAGGGCTGGGTCATGATCCGGCTCACCTGCAGGCGAGCGACGGCGCTGGGGGTGATGATCGCGATGCGCGTGGCCTTCGGGAAATTGCCCAGTTCTTCGACGAAGGTGGGCAAGACTTCCTTTGGCTGCGTGGCGCTCTCGCTCATGTCGATGCGGAGCAGATATCCCGTGCGGAACCCTTCGTCCGTGAACTGCCGGATCAACTCTCTCGCATAGCGGCGGACGAGTTCAGGCGTGAACGCGCCCTTCCAGACGATATCCAGAAGATTCAGGTCGTGGCGAAAGCTGATCTCGTACATGGCAATCTCGGCAACGCTCTTTGGCGAGGAGAGGTTGCCGAAGCGCTAACGGAACATCGGGCGAATCGGCTGGCGCAATTGTTGCGAGTCATTCGCAATGTGCTAAGGCGGCCCCGCAATGCCGACCAACGCGACCGCCTTGACGCGCCTGCTGCTGACCGAACGCCTGTCGCTCCTGCGACTGGCGCAGCGCATCGTGGGCACCGCACCGGCGGCCGAGGATGTGACGCAGGCGCTCTGGCTACGCGTGCAGCGGATCGAGGATGACCCGCCGATCCTCAACAAACGCGCCTATCTCTACCGGCTGGCGACCAACCTGGCGGTCGATCATGCGAGCGGCGAAGCGCGGCGCGCCGAGGTGCATGAGGAAGCCCAGGCCCTGCTATGGGGGGCCGATCATGCGCTGGCTGCGGATCGCGTCGTCATCGCCAACGAGACGCTGCGGCGGATCGAGGCCGCGATCGGTTCCTTGCCCGAACAGACGCGCCGCATCTTCGAACTGCACCGCTATGAAGGGCTGACCCAACGCGCCCTGGCCGATCGGCTCGGCATCTCGACGACGGCGGTGGAGAAACATATGCGTCGCGCCATGCGGGTGCTCGCGGAGGCGCGTGACGGTGATTCATGATTTCGCACTACGCAGGGGTTAGGCAACCGGATAGTTCGGCAGTCTTAGAGATGCACCGGCCATCACGCCGGCGACGGGTGAGCTGCTGATCGGATGGAACGGTCCAAAAAAAGAGAGGCTGCCATCGCCGAGCGCGCGCGCGAGTGGGTGCGGCGGCTCGCCGCCGACGAGATCGACGCCGCCGACCTCGACGCGCTGAAGGCATGGCTCGCCGACGATCCGGCACATGCCCAGGCCTTCGAGCGTGAGCGAGGCTTCTGGCAGGATCTGGCGCCGCACCGCGCCCTGTTTTCCCAAAGCGTGCAGGCCCTGCCGCGTGTGGAGGGCCGCGCGACACGGCGGCGCTGGAGCCGCTCGGCCGCAAGGCGCGTGCTGCTGTCCGCCATCGCGGCGTCGCTCGTCCTTGTCGTGGCGGGGCCATCCCTGCTGCTGCATCTGCGCGCCGATCATCTGACCGGGGTGGGGGAGGTCCGCAGTTTCGCGCTGCCGGACCGATCGACCGCGGTGCTCGACACCGGATCGGCGATCGCGGTCCATTATGCCGGTGGCGAGCGGCGGATCGAGCTGCTGCGGGGCCGGGCCTGGTTCAACGTCGCCCATGGCGATCCCCGGCCCTTCCGCGTGGCGGCGCTGGGCGGCGTGACGCAGGACATCGGCACCGCGTTCGAGGTCGTGCGCGAGGATGATGCCGCCGCGGTGTCGGTCAGCGATGGCGCCGTTCAACTGGTCGCAGCGCCCGGTGCGACCCCGTTGCTTCTCCGCGCGGGCGAGCAGGCCAGATATCGGGCGGGTACGACGCAGCGCCTTGCCGGTGCTGCGGCCGATCGGATCGCGGCCTGGCGCAACGGCGAGCTGCTGATCGACGACATGCCGCTGGGCGACGCGATCGCCAAGATCGCGAGCTATCGAAACGGCCTGACGCTGATGTGGGCCGATACGGCCGACAAGCCGCGGGTGAGCGGCGTTTTCCGCACCGATCGGCCCGACGACGCGCTCGCGGCGCTGATGACCGGGGCAGGGCTGGAACTGGTCCAGCTCCCCGCCGGGACCGTCATCATTCGCTGATCCCAAAAAAATTGCAGGGGAGGGGTTAGGCAACTCGGGCCGAGGCCGGTCATAGGAATGTCGGGAGATGCAATTGCGTCGCAACGGCAATAACGCGTCGCGCGGGGCGGCGCCCTGGTCCGGGGGACTTATGTTTCGCTCGCAGTTCGTTACGGGTTTCGGTCTTCATTGCCTGCTGTCCACCAGCGTGGCCGCGCTCGCCATCGTCGCTCCCACGCCGGCATCGGGCCAGAGTGCCGGCAAGCCAACCCAGCGCGGTTTCGATATCCCGGCGCTTCCGCTCAACGAGGCGCTGCGCCTGTTCATGCAGCAGTCGGGCATCCAGATTTCCTATGCGAGCGGCGATGGCGCCAATGTTCGGACGAGCGCGGTCAGGGGCAGCTTCGCGCCGGCCGCCGCGCTGAGCCAGCTGCTCGCCGGCACCGGGCTGACCTATCGCTTCACGGCCCCCACCTCGGCCATTCTCGAACCCGCACCCTCCGCCGATGCCGGCGCGGTGCAACTCGGCCCCGTGCGGGTCGAGGGGGCTGGCGGTTCGGGCGGACTGGTGGCCGCTGCCAATTCGGACATGCTCGCCTCCGAAGGAACGCGCTCCTATACGCCGCGCGGCGCGGTCACCTCATCGAAGCTCCCGCTTACGCTGCGCGAGACGCCGCAGTCGGTCACCGTCGTGACCCGTCAGCAGATCGAGGATCGCAATTTCATCACCATCGACGAGGCGATCGAATCCTCGACCGGCATCACCGCCCAGGCCGCCAATCTGGGCTCGCTCACCTTCTACTCGCGCGGTTTCTCGCTGGGCTCGGCGCAGATCGATGGGGTGATGGGCGCGGGCGGCGCCACCGGCGGCTACACGCCGAACGTCGCCATGTTCGATCGTGTCGAGATCATGCGCGGCGCGGCGGGCCTCGTGGCGGGGCAGGGCAATCCCGGCGGCGTCGTCAACCTCGTGCGCAAGCGGCCGCTGGAGGAAGCGCGCTATGGCGCCGTGGCCCATGCGGGAAACTGGAACCAGTTTCGCGGCGAGGCGGATATCAGCCTGCCCGTGACGGACTGGCTGAGGGTGCGCGCCATCGCCGCCTATGAAGACCGCGAATCCTATATCGACCTGGTCCACGCCAAGCGTCCGCTGCTGTACGGCATCGCGGAAGTCGATCTGACGCCGACCACATTGCTGTCCTTCGGCGCCAGCTATGAGGAGAATAATGTCGACGGCTTCGTCGGTGGCGGCCTGCCCTGGTACTCCGACGGCCGGGATTCCAAGCTGCCTAGGTCGTCGCGCGGCATCGCGCCGGGCTGGAACTATTTCGACGTGAACGCCACCAATGTGTTCGGCAGCGTCGAGCAGCAACTGGGCGGCAGCTGGAAGGCGAAGGCGCAGTTCAACTTCCAGCACTGGCTGCAGGATTATGTCGCGCCGAACTCGGCGGTCGTGGCGCCGATCGATGTGGTCACGGGGATAGGATCGCGCCTGGGCAACGCCACCACCAATATCGCGACGATCACCCGAATCGTCGTGGATACGGAGACCAAGTCGGGCGAGGTGCAGGCGAACGGCGACGTGCATCTGTTCGGCCGCAGCCATGAGATTGTGATGGGGGCCAGCTATTCCCGCCAGATTTCCTATGGCCGGCGAGAAGCGAGAGTGTCCATCGTCGCGCTGCCGCAAGTCTATGCCGAGGCCGATCCATGGGCCTATCCCGAGCCCGCCTTCGGCCCCCTCATCCCGACCGGCTATTATAGCCGCGTCATTCAGGAGGGCGTCTGGGGCGTCGCGCGGATGAACGTCGCCGATCCGCTGAAGGTGATCGTCGGCGCACGGCTGAGCAATTATGAATCCGGCACGCGCGCCAGCTCGACGGCGGCCTTCGTGAACCGCAAGCAGAAGGGCGTGTTCACGCCCTATGGCGGCGTCACGCTCGATCTGTCGAGCAACTGGTCGACCTATGTCAGCTATGCGGAGATCTTCCGCGTGCAGAACAGCCTGTACCAGGCCGACGGCTCGATCCTGCCACCGGTAACCGGCGCCAATTACGAAGTCGGCGCCAAGGGCGAGTTCTACGACGGCAAGCTCAACCTCTCCTTCGCCCTGTTCCGCGTGGTGGAGACCAACCGGTCCCAGGTCGACCCTGAAAATCCGCAGCCCTGCGCCGGATCGCCCACGGGCGGGGCCTGCTATGTCGCGGAAGGCAAGGTGCGGGGGCAGGGCTTCGAAACGGAACTTTCCGGCGAGCTCCTGCCCGGGCTGCAGATGACGGCCGGCTATACCTACACCAAGAACACATATCTGCGCGACCGCACCGCGACGGGGGCACCCAGTGCCAATCAGGGCCGGGATTTCAGCACGATCACGCCCCGGCATCTCGTGCGGGTGTGGGCGAATTACGAGCTGTCGGGTCCGCTCGATGGCGCGTCGATCGGCGCCGGCGTCAACGCGCAAAGCCGCACGTCCAGCAATTACAACGGCTATGATATCGTCCGGCAGAAGGCCTATGCGCTGTTCAACGCGCGCGTCGGCTACAAGCTGAACGAGCATGTGTCGCTCGCCGTCAACGCGAACAACATCTTCGACAAGACCTATTATGTGCGGCTTGGCGCCTGGAACAGCGGCAACCGCTATGGCGATCCGCGATCGGTGCTGCTGGTCGCCCGGATGACCTACTGATGATGCGCGCCGGGCGACAAGGCTGAGGCCAGGATTGATGAAAGAGAATTTTCGTCAATCGATGGCGTGGCTGCACACATGGACGGGGCTCGTCGTCGGATGGGTTCTCTACTTCGTGTTCATGACCGGCACGGCGGGCTATTTCGATGAGGAGATAACCCGCTGGATGCAGCCGGAGGCGCCGCTCGCCACCTGGGCGGCGCCTGCTTCCGGTCCGGATGCCGTCGCCAGGGCGCAGGCCATCCTCGCGGCGAGGGCGCCCGCCGCCGATCGCTGGTCGATCGATCCGTCCTGGGAGCGCACCGAGCGCCATTGGACGCTCTCCTGGACGACGCCGCCCGAGCCTGGAGCGAAAGGCCCGGCGTCCTCGGAAGGCGACAGGCGGCGGGACCGTCGCGAGCGGCTGATCTTCGATCCGGCAACCGGGGCGGTACATTCGCCCGCCGACAGGCCGGCCGTTCGCGAGACGGACGGCGGGCTCGGCCTCTACCGCCTGCACTATCGGCTCCATTACATGCCCGAACATGGTGCGATCCTGATCGTGGGCTTCTGCACCATGATGATGCTCCTCGCGATCCTGAGCGGCGTCGTGACGCACAAGAAGATATTCAAGGACTTCTTCACGTTCCGGCCGGGCAAGGGCCAGCGCAGCTGGCTCGACATGCACAACATCATCAGCGTGGCGGCGCTGCCCTTCTTCCTGATGATCACCTATAGCGGCCTCGTCTTCTTCATGTATGCGACGATGCCGGCCACGATGAAGGCGGCCTATGGCATGGACCATGGCTGGCCGAATGACGGCTACAGCAACCCGTTGAATCCGCGGACGAACAATCGCTTCGACGGTGCGGAAGCGGAAGACGGTGGGCGTCGAGGGCAGGGGAAGGACGAGCCGTCGGAGGCAGGGCCTGCCCCTCTGACCGATCTGGCGCCGCTCGCGGCGGAAGCCGAGCGGCTATGGGGCAAGGGCGCCATCGGCGGCATCTCGATCCTGCATCCCGGCCGCAGCGATGCCCGCGTCACCATCGTCTTCCTGGACAATGGCGTGGTGCGCAGCACCCGCAAGCGGATTATCTTCGATGGCGTGACCGGCGTCGACATCTCGCCGCCGCCGTTCCGGCAGGGCGCGACATGGAAGGTGCAGAATATCTTCATCGCCCTGCATGAAGGCCTGTTCGCCGGGCCTTTGCTGCGCTGGCTCTACTTCCTCTCGGGCCTGCTCGGCTGCGCGATGATCGCGACCGGGCTGATCCTGTGGACGGTCAAGCGCCGGCAGAAGCAGCGGGGGGCGGGGGACGGCTTCTCGTTCCGCCTGGTGGAGACGCTCAACATCGGCACCCTGGTGGGCCTGCCGCTGGGCGTGGCGGCCTATTTCTGGGCCAATCGCCTGCTCCCCATGGGCATGGAGGAGCGCGCGGCCTGGGAATATCACAGCCTCTTCGCCGCCATGGGGGTGGCGCTCATGGGCGCGGCAACGATCCGCCCGGCGCGCAGGGCGTGGCAATGGGCGCTCTGGACGGCTGCCGCGGCCTTCCTGCTGCTGCCGCTGCTCAACGCGATCACGACCGATCGGCATCTGGGTGTGACCATGGCGGCAGGGGACTGGGTGCTCGCCGGGTTCGATGGAACGATGCTGGCCCTCGGCGCGGCGTTCGCCGTCGCGGCGCTGAAAATGCGCGGCAAGGCGGTCGCCGCGCCCACCCGCATCCGGTCGATCCGCGCGATGGAGGCCGCATGAAAGCGGATATAAAACACCGGCTGGCCGTCACGTCGCGCATCATCGCGGGCGCGCTTGGCGGCTATGTCCTCACCAGCCTGATCGCCGTCGCGCTGTTCCTGCTGCTGCGCGGACAGGGCTTGGCGAGAGACGAGGCGCTGCTCGCACCGACCCTCGTCAGCTTCGTCATCTATGCGGGGATCGTCATGGCGGTGTTCCATGCGCGCAGCGCGACCCGCGCATGGCTATGGGTGATCGGAGCCTCGGTGCCGATCGCCGTGCTGCTCGCGATCCTGCTGCGCGAAGGCGGCGGGGCATGATGGTCGCGTCTTCCTTCCTGTTGGCGTTGCTTGGCTTCGCGTTGCTCGCCCTCTCGCTTGCGAAGCACTACCGGGACCTGCTTGGCAAAACCCTGCCCGTGGCCCTCGGCAGGATGTTTCGGGGCGTGGGATGGCTGCTGCTCGCCGCTTCCTTGATGGGGGCGATCGCCGGGCAGGGCTTCGCCATCGGTATCGTCCTGTGGACGGCCTTGCTCACGGCCGCGGCGCTGCTCGTCGGGCTTTCGATAAGCTATGGTGACAGATGGTGGCGCACGTGAAGCTCGCCCTCGACCATCGGCGCGATCCGGAGGACCTGCCCGTCGATGCGAATACGCGCCCGATCAGCCCGCCCTCGCACCCCCATCGGGACGATGCGCAGCCGTCGATGCGATATAGTGATCGGCCGACGAGCCTGCGCACCCGGCTTTTCGGAATGGGCGGCACGGCGATGATCGCGGGGCTGGTGCTGGGCGGGGCGCTGTTCACATGGACGACCTATCGGGCCCAGCAGGCTCCCAAGGCGCTGAGCGTTTTCGACGTGGCACCACCGGCCGCCCCGGCCGAACCCGTGCAGGAGACGCCGCCCGGCCCGGAACAGGTACAGAAGGAACGGCAGCAGCCCGACCCGGATACGCCGGTCGTCGAGCCGCCCGAAGTGCAGGTGCCGAGCATGAACGTAATGGCGGTGCGGGCCGCCAAGCCCGTGCCCGATCCTGGGCCTCCGGTCGAGCAGACGACGGCGCCTGAGAACAAGCCTCTGCCGCCCGCGCCGCAGCTGTCCACGGGCAAGCCGACATGGGAGGGGCTGGTGCTGGGCGCGCTCAACAAGGTGAAGCGCTACCCGCGCGAGGCCGGTTTCCGCCGGCAGCAGGGCGTGCCCTATATCCGGTTCGTCATGAACCGCGAAGGCAAGGTGCTGTCCGTCCGGCTGGAACGATCGTCCGGTTTCCGCCAGCTCGACGAAGAGGCGCTCGGGCTGCCCAAGCGCGCAGCGCCATTGCCCAAGCCGCCGGACGACAAGCCGGGCGAGACGCTGGAACTGGTGGTGCCGGTCGAATTCTTTCTTCGATAGGCTGCCGCATGGGCACCAATGCCGCTCAACGCCGTCCTGTCTTTGGGGATCGCTCGCGATGTGTGGAGGCCTGCGGCTTTCAGGCGTGACACATTGTGACAATAATGGTTCCGGAACGACATGTCCTGCAAAACATTGTGCGGCTAAGCCTCTTATAGGGGTGTCTCGTACAACAGCGCGGAAGATTGATGCCCGATACGAATTTGCCGCCGGCGCACGACGCCGCTTCCGAAGCTGCCGCTGTTCCCGATCGCCGCACTTTGTCGCCGCGCGCGCGTCGAATCAGCTGGGTCGTGGCCCTGGTCGTGATCGGGCTCGCCCTCGTCCTGATCTTCAGTCTCGCGCTGGGGGGAAAGTCGGGCAAGCCGGGCGATGGCCCCGGCGGTCCGGGTGGTCCGGGAGGCCCCGGTGGACGCCGTGGCGGCCCGGCGAGTACTGTGGGCACCGCGGTGGCGAGCGCGATGGACGTGCCGGTCACGATCGAGGCGCTCGGCACGGTGACCCCTGCCGCGACGGTGACGGTGCGGCCGCAGGTCGCCGGCATGCTCCAGCAGATCCTGTTCCGCGAAGGCCAGCTCGTCCGCCAGGGCGAGGTCATCGCCACCATCGACCCGCGCGCCTATCGTGCGGAACTGGTGCAGGCGCAGGGCGCCCTCCAGCGCGACCAGGCCCAGCTCGAGGTCGCGCGGCTGACTCTGCGGCGCTACCGCGTCCTGCTCGAGCAGGATTCGATCGCGCGGCAGGATGTCGATACCCAGGCAGCCACCGTTCGGCAGCTCGAAGGCACCGTCACCGCCGATCGCGGCGTGGTGCAGGCGGCCCAGGTCAATCTGGGCTTCACCCGGATAGTCTCGCCCGTGAACGGCCGCATCGGCCTGCGCACGGTCGACGTCGGCAATTATGTCTCGGCGGGCGAAAGCGGCGGCATCGTCACCATCACCACCCTGGCGCCGATCGACGTGCAGTTCACCGTCCCGCAGGACCAGATCCCCGCGATCGAGAAGCGCATCGCCCGGGGCGCCACCCTGTCCGCGGTCGCCAAGGACCAGACCCGCACCAGCATTCTGGCGAAGGGCACCTTCCTGACTCTCAACAATTCGGTCTCGACCGCGACCGGCACGGTCAGCGCCAAGGCCCGTTTCGCCAATGGTGACAATGCGCTCTATCCCAGCCAGTTCGTCAATCTGACGCTCGACGTGGACATGCTGCAGAACGCCGTCACCGTCCCCGGCACCGCGACGCGCGAAGGCACGAGCGGCACCTATGTCTGGCTGGTCGGGGCCGACAGCAAGGTGGAGCAGCGCAAGGTTGTCACCGGCCCCCGCTATAATGACCGCGTGGTCATCACGAGCGGGTTGAAGCTGGGCGAGACGGTGGTGACCGAAGGCGGCGATCGCCTCGTCGAGGGCGGCACGGTGCAGACCGCAGCGGCCGCCGCCAAGGCTTCCACCGACAAAAAACGCCGTTGAGGGCCGCTCGCCGATGAGCCCGTCGCGCCCCTTCATCCTGCGCCCGGTCGCCACCAGCCTGTTCATGGTGGCGATCGTGCTGGCCGGCCTGGTCGGCTTCAAACTGCTGCCGCTCTCTGCACTGCCCGAGGTCGATTATCCCACCATCCAGGTGACGACGCTCTATCCCGGCGCCTCGCCCGAGGTGATGAGCCAGACGGTGACCGCGCCGCTGGAACGCCAGTTCGGCGAGATGTCGGGGCTGGCGCGCATGTCGGCCAAGAGCTCGGCCGGCGCGTCGGTGGTGACCCTGCAGTTCGACCTGGGCGAAAGCCTCGACGTCGCCGAGCAGGAGGTGCAGGCCGCGATCAACGCCGCCGATGCGCTGCTGCCCGCCGACCTGCCGGCGCCGCCGACCTATGCGAAGATCAACCCGGCCGACACGCCGATCCTGACCCTGGCGATCACCTCGCGGACGATGCCGCTGACCGAGGTGCAGAATCTCGTCAACACGCGGCTGGCGCAGAAGATCGCCCAGACCTCGGGCGTCGGCCTCGTCTCGCTGTCGGGCGGGCAGCGGCCGGCGGTGCGTATCCAGGCCGATACGCAGGCGCTGGCCTCCTATGGGATCAGCCTGGAAACGCTGCGCACCGCGATCGACAACGCCAATGCCAACAGCGCCAAGGGCAGCTTCGACGGCCCGACCCGCGCCTATCAGATCAACGCCAACGACCAGCTGCTGACCGCCGCCGAATATAAGGACCTGATCGTCAGCTATACGGACGATGCCCCGATCCGCCTGCAGGACGTGGCGACCGTGGTGGACGGCGCGGAGAATAGTCGCCTGGGCGCGCTGGCGAACCAGACCCCGGCGATCATCCTGAACGTCCAGCGCCAGCCCGGCGCCAACGTCATCCAGACCGTGGCCTCGATCCAGGAGCGGCTGCCGGAGCTGCTGAAAGGGCTGCCGGCCGGCCTCGACGTGCAGGTGCTGACCGATCGCACCATCAGCATCAAATCCTCGATCGAGCATACCGAGATCGAACTGGTGCTGGCGGTCGTCTTCGTCGTGCTGGTGATCTTCTTCTTCCTGCACTCGGTGCGCGCGACGGTGATCGCGGGGCTGGCGGTGCCCGTCTCGCTGATCGGCACCTGCGCGCTGATGTATCTGCTGGGCTACAGCCTCAACAATCTCAGCCTGATGGCGCTGACGATCGCGACCGGCTTCGTCGTCGACGACGCGATCGTGATGATCGAGAATATCCAGCGCCACATCGAGGACGGGATGAAGCCGTTCGAGGCGGCGCTGAAGGGCGCGAGCGAGATCGGCTTCACCATCGTCTCGCTCACCATATCGCTGATCGCGGTGCTGATCCCGCTGCTGTTCATGGGCGATGTGGTCGGCCGGCTGTTCCGCGAATTCGCTATGACCCTGGCGATCACCATCCTGATCTCCGCGGTGGTCTCGCTCACGCTCACGCCGATGCTGTCGGCGCGCTGGCTGAAGGGCCATGGCGAGGAGCGCCCGACCCGGATCGGCCTCAAGGCGCAGCGCCTGTTCGAGCGGGTCGAGCATCATTATGAGCGCGGCCTGGGCGTCGTCCTCGATCGCCAGCCGCTGACCCTGCTGGTCACCTTCGCGACGATCGCAGTGACCCTGCTGCTCTACCTGGCGATCCCCAAGGGCCTGTTCCCCACCCAGGCGACCGGCCAGCTCCAGGTGCGCACCGAGGCGGCGACGAACGTCTCCTATGATCGCATGGCGGGGCTGCAGCTCCAGGCCGCCAAGGCGATCCTCGCCGATCCCGGCGTCCAGTCGCTCAGCTCGTTCATCGGCGTTGACGGATCGAATAACGCCGCGCTCAACGGCGGGCAGATGCTCGTCAACCTGAAGAGCGATGCCGGGTCCGAGAGCGACGTGATGGAGCGGCTGCGCGAACGGGTCGCCAAGGTCGCCGGCATCCGCATCTTCGTCCAGCCGGTGCAGGACCTGACGATCGATTCCGAAAGCGGGCCGACCCAATATCGCCTGTCGGTGGAAGGCCCGGACACGCCCACCGTCACCAAGGCCGCGCGCCAGATCGCCACCGCGCTGGCGGACGCGCCCAAGCTGCGCAACGTCACCACCGACGCCGACGCGACCGGGGCCGCCGCCTATGTCGACATCAATCGCGACACCGCGAGCCGGGTGGGCATCACCGCCTCCAACGTCGACGACGCGCTCTACACGGCGTTCGGCCAGCGCATCGTCTCGACCATCTTCACCGAGACCAACCAGTATCGCGTCATCCTGGAGGCGAAGCCGGGCCTGCTGGTGACGCCGGACTCGCTGGGCCTGCTCAACCTCCAGACGCAGGACGGCGGCGCCACCCCGCTCAACGCGATCGCGACGATCCGCGAGAGCACCTCGCCGCTCACCGTGACGCATGTCGCGCAATTCCCGGCGGCGACGGTGGGCTTCGATACCGCGCCGGGCGTATCGCTCGGCAGCGGCGTCGCCTCTGCGCGCAAGGTGATCGCGGGGCTCGGCCTGCCGTCGGGCGTGACCGTCACCTATCTCGGCTCGGCGGGGGCGTTCGAAACCTCGCTCAACAACCAGCTCCTGCTGATCCTCGCCGCGCTGGTGTGCGTCTACATCGTGCTGGGCGTCCTCTACGAAAGCTTCATCCACCCGCTCACGATCATCTCCACCCTGCCGGCGGCGAGCGTGGGGGCGATCTTCTGCCTGTGGGTGACGGGGCATGATCTCGACGTGATCGGCATCATCGGCATCATCCTGCTGATCGGCATCGTGAAGAAGAACGCGATCATGATGATCGACTTCGCGATCGCGGCCGAGCGCGACGAGGGGATGGCGCCGCGCGATGCGATCCGCCGCGCCGCCGTGCTGCGCTTCCGGCCGATCCTGATGACGACCTTGGCGGCGCTGTTCGCCGCGGTGCCGCTGATGATCGGCTTCGGCTCGGGCGCGGAGCTTCGCCGGCCGCTCGGCATCGCCATCTTCGGCGGCCTGCTGGTGAGCCAGCTGCTGACGATCTTCACTACCCCCGTGGTCTATCTCTATTTCGATCGGGCCGGTACGCGGGTCCGCGAATGGCGCGCGGCGCGGCGGCAACGCCGTGACGGCGTGAGTCCCGAGGCCGCCGAGTGAATCTTTCGGCGCCCTTCATCCGCCGCCCGGCGGGCACGGTGTTGCTGACGATCGGCCTGGCGCTGGTGGGCGTGCTCGCCTTCTTCAAGCTGCCGGTCGCTCCGCTGCCGCAGGTCGACTATCCGACCATCTCGGTATCGGCCAGCCTGTCGGGCGCGAGCCCCGAGACGATGGCTTCGTCGATCGCGACTCCGCTCGAACGCCGCCTCGGCGTCATTTCCGACGTCACCGAGATGACGTCGAGCAGCTCGACCGGATCGACCCGCGTGACGCTCCAGTTCGCGCTCGACCGCGATATCGACGGTGCCGCGCGCGAGGTGCAAGCGGCGATCAACGCCGCGCGGGCGGACCTGCCGGCGACGCTCCAGTCGAACCCGACCTACAACAAGGTCAATCCGTCGAGCATGCCGGTGATGATGCTGTCGCTCAGTTCCGACACCAAGACGCCCGGCGAGGTCTATGAAGCGGTGTCGAACATCGTCTCGCAGCGCCTCGCCCAGATCGAGGGCGTCGGCGAGGTCGAGATCGGCGGCAGCTCGCTTCCCGCCGTCCGGATCGAGGTGAACCCCCACCAGCTCAACGCGATGGGCCTCGGCCTCGAGGATGTCCGCGCCGCGATCGAGGCGGGCAACGCCAATCGCCCCAAGGGCACGATGGAGGGCACGGGCGCCCATCGCTGGCAGGTCTATACCGATCGCCTTGGCCGCGACGCGGCGGCCTATGGCCGGCTGGTCGTGGGCTATCGCGACGGCGCGCCCGTCCGCCTGTCGGACGTCGCCAGCGTCCAGAATGGCGTCGAGAACAAGCGCACTTTGGGCCTCTACAACGGCACCCCGTCGGTGGTGGTGCTCATCACCCAGCAGCCGGGCGCCAACCTGATCAAGCTGGTCGACGGCATCCGGGCCGAGCTGCCCGCGCTGCAGGCCCAGCTTCCCTCGGATATCCGGATCGCCATCGCCAACGACCGGACCAGCTCGATCCGCTCGTCGCTGGAGGAGATCGAGATCACCCTGATCCTCTCGATCATCCTGGTGGTGCTGGTGGTCGCCGCCTTCCTGCGCGACGTGCGCGCCACCTTCATCCCGGCCGCCGCGACGATCGTGTCGCTGCTCGGCACCTTCGCGGTGATGTGGCTGCTCGGCTATTCGCTCAACAACCTGTCGCTGATGGCGATCATCGTCGCCACCGGCTTCGTCGTCGACGACGCCATCGTCGTGCTGGAGAACACCGCCCGCCATCTCGAAGCGGGGATGGGGCGGATGGAAGCCGCGCTGCTCGGCGCGCGCGAGGTGGGCTTCACCGTGCTGTCGATCAGCGTGTCGCTCGTCGCGGTGTTCATCCCGCTGCTGTTCATGGGCGGGCAGGTGGGGCGGCTGTTCCAGGAGTTCGCGATCACCCTGTCGGTGGCGGTGCTGATCAGCCTCGTCCTGTCGCTGACGACGACGCCGATGATGTGCGCCTGGCTGCTGTCGGATCGCAATTTCCACAAGAAGCAGGGCCGGCTCGGCCGCCTGTTCGAGCGGGGGTTCGACCGGATCCATCGCACCTATGCGATCTCGCTCGACTGGGCGCTGGCGATGAAGCCGCTGGTCCTGCTGGTGCTGGGCATCGTCATCGCGCTGACGGTCTATCTCTACATCGTCGTGCCCAAGGGCTATTTCCCGCAGCAGGACAGCCCCAATCTGATGGCGGGCGTGCGCGCCGACCAGAGCGTCTCGTTCGTGACGATGCAGCAGAAGCTGCGCGAGGTGATCGGCGTCATCCACAAGGACCCGGCGGTCGACACCGCGATCGGCTTCACCGGCGGCTCGCGCGCGGGCGGGGCCTTCCTGTCGGTGTCGCTCAAGCCCCGGTCGGAACGCAAGGAAAGCGGCCAGCAGGTCATCGCCCGGCTCCGCAAGAAGCTCGCGCCGATCACCGGCATCTCGGTGTTCCTCAACCCGATGCAGGACCTGCGCATGGGCGGGCGATCGTCGAACTCGAGCTATCAATACACGCTGATCTCGGACGATTCGGCCGCGCTGAAGACCTGGACCGCGAAGCTGACCGAGGCCCTCAAGAAGCGCCCCGAACTGAGCGACCTCGACAGCGACCTGTCCGAAAATGGCAGCGAGACCTATGTGAAGATCGACCGCGATGCCGCCGGCCGCCTGGGGATCAGTTCGCGCGACATCGACAACACGCTCTACAATGCCTTCGGGCAGCGCCAGGTCGCGACGATCTACGAGGACATCAACCAATATGGCGTGATCATGGAATGGGATCCGCGCTATTCGGGCGATCCCACCGTGCTGAACGACGTCTATGTCCCCGCCGGATCGGCCGCGAACAGCGCCACCAGCGAGACCAGCAGCGCCAATTCGTCCACCCTCACCGCCGGCGCCGGCACCGCGGCGAGCGACCCTTCGGCCAACACCGCCGATGCCGCCACCGCGAACCGGAGCGTCACCAATCCCGGCCTGCGTAACCCCTCGACCGGCTCGGCGCTCAGCAGCTCGGCGTCGCAGATGGTGCCGCTCTCGGCGATCGCCAGCTTCTCGCAGAGCGCGACCCCGGCCGAGGTGAACCACCAGAATGGCGAACTCGCCGCCACGATCTCGTTCAACCTCGCCGAGGGCTATTCGCTGAGCGATGCCAAGGTGGCGATCGCCGCGGCGGAGGATGCGCTGTCGATGCCGTCCAGCGTGCGCGGCAGCTTCGCCGGCACCGCGCAGAGCTATTCGCAGCAGCTCGGCCAGCAACCTTATCTGATCGCCGCCGCGCTGGTGGTGATCTATCTGGTGCTCGGCATGCTCTATGAGAGCCTGGTCCATCCGATCACGGTGCTGTCCACCTTGCCCGCCGCGGGCGTTGGTGCGGTGCTGGCGCTGCTGCTGTTCGGGATGGAATTCTCGATCATCGCGCTGATCGGCGTGTTCCTGCTGCTTGGCATCGTGAAGAAGAACGCCATCCTGGTGATCGACTTCGCGATCAACGCCCAGCGCGAGCGCGGGCTTTCGGCGGAGGATGCCGTGCGCGAGGCGTGCCTGCTGCGCTTCCGCCCGATTCTGATGACCACGCTGGCCGCCGCGCTCGGCGTGGTGCCGCTGGCGATCGGCATCGGCGAAGGATCGGAACTGCGCCAGCCGCTGGGCATCACCATCATCGGCGGCCTGCTGCTCAGCCAGCTGCTGACCTTGCTGACCACCCCCGTCGTCTATGTCTATCTCGACCGCTTCACCCGCCGCCGACACCGCGTCGCGTCCGGGTCGGCCGGCGAGCCCGCAGGAGTTGCTTCGTGATCCGTGTCCGTTTTCTCGGCTTCCTGCCGCTGCTGCTGGCGGCGGGCTGTACCGTCGGCCCGGCTTATGTCCGCCCGGCGGTGAACACGCCGCAGGCCTATAAGGCCGAGCCGGGCTGGGCCGTGGCGGCGCCGTCGGATCATGTCGATCGCGGCAAATGGTGGCAGCTGTTCCGCGACGAGACGCTGAACGGGCTGGCCGAAAAGGCGCTCGCTGCCAACCAGACGATCGCGCAGGCCGAGGCGAGCTGGCGCCAGGCGCGCTACGTCACCCGCGAGCAGCGCGCGAGCCTGTTCCCCACCGTCGACCTCAGCGGATCGGCGCAGCGCTCAGGCGGCGGGCGCGGCCAGAGTTCCGGGGTGACGACCGGTTCGGGCGCGGTCGTCAGCAACAGCGGCCGGACCTCCTATCAGGTCTCGATCGGCGCGAGCTGGGAGCCCGATCTGTTCGGCCGCATCCGCCAGACCGTCAGCAATGCTGAGGCGACGGCCGAGGCACGCCGGGCCGATCTCGCCTCGGCGCAGCTCTCGGTCGTCGGCGAGCTGGCCACCAACTATCTCAACCTGCGCGGTGCCGATGCTTCGATCGCTCTCGTCGAGCAGACCGTCGCGGGCTATGAGCGGGCGCTCAAGATCGCGCAGAACCGCTATGACGCGGGCATCGTCGCCCGCACCGATGTGTTCCAGGCGGAATCGCAGCTCGCCAGCACCCGATCCGAGCTGGAAGGGCTGCGCCGCGACCGGCGCACCTATGAGAATGCCATCGCCATGCTGGTTGGCGAACCCGCCAGCAGCTTCACCTTGGCCGCCGGCCCATGGTCCTCCTATGTCCCGCAGGTCCCGGTGGGGGTGCTGTCGGAAATCCTCCAGCGCCGTCCCGACATCGCCTCGGCCGAGCGCGCCGTCGCCGCCGCGAACGCGACCATCGGGGTGGAGAAGTCCGCCTTCTTCCCGACCATATCGCTGTCGGCCGATGGCGGCACCCAGGGCAGCACGCTCGGCGAGCTGTTCACCTCCGCGTCCAGCCTGTGGTCGCTGGGCGTGTCGCTGGCGCAGACGATCTTCGACGCGGGTGCCCGCAGCGCGCGGGTGAACCAGGCGAAGGCGGCCTATGACGTGGCGGTGGCGGCCTATCGGCAGACCACACTCGAAGCCTTCCAGGACGTCGAGGACCAGCTGACCGCGGCCCAGATCCTCGCGCGGCAGGAGAACCTCCTGCGCACCGCCTCGACCGCGGCCGATCGCAGCGAGGCGGCCATGCTCAACCAATATAAGGAGGGCCTCGTCGTCTTCACCGATGTCGTCACGACCCAGGCGACCGCGCTGTCGGCGCGGCGATCGCTGCTCCAGGCTTCGGTCGATCGCCAGACGTCGGCGGTCGCGCTGATCCAGGCACTGGGAGGGACATGGGGTTCGAGCGCTGAAGAAATATCTTAGCTATTGGTTGGCATTCGCAGACTCCGTCCGCGGAGAGAGGTAAGTTCGGGACAACGCTTTCGCACCTCTCCCGTTACCCAGGACGTTCCATGCCTACTCGCAAACTCAACCGCCTGGATCGCCTGAGGCAGACTCTGCGGATCGACGTTGTGGATCGCATCGAAAATCCCCGGCCGGCAGAGACGCCGAAGACCGTGCCCGTCACGGGCGCGCAGAGTCGCCTGAGCAGCGGGCCGAAGCGGAGCGCCGTCAGGCTCGCCAAGCGGAAGACCGCCTGACGGTCGCGTCGTTCCGCCTGGCCTGATCTCTTATTATCGGTTCTGGATGGCGATCTGCCGGGCGCTGCCGGGCAGCGGCCGGCCACCCGCCGTAACGGCCGGCTGACCGCCGCCGATCCAGAGCTGCGCGGTGCCGGCGACGATGCCCCGCCGCCCTTCCGGATCGACGATGGCGGCGGCCTCGTCATCGAGGGTGAAGCGGATCGCGCGGCTCTCGCCGCGCTTCAGGTGGATGCGCTGGAAACCCTTCAGCGCGGTGAGCGGAGCGCCCGGCGCGGATTGCGATATGTAGAACTGCACCACCTCGTCGCCGTCGCGGTCACCGGCATTGGTGACGGTGGTGGACACGGTCACCGGCCGGCCGGGGCGGAAGCGCGCTGCGCTCGTCTTCAGCGGGGCATAGGTGAAGCGGGTGTAGCTGAGGCCGTAGCCGAAGGGGTAGAGCGGCTCGCCCTTGAAATAGCGATAGGTGCGGCCCGCCATCGCATAATCCTTGAACGGCGGCAGCTGGCTGGCGGATGTGTAGAAGGTGACCGGAAGCCGCCCCGCCGGGCTGAAATCGCCGGCGATAAGGTCCGCGATCGCGCGACCGCCTTCGCCGCCCGGATACCAGGCCTCGATGATCGCGGGGACCGAGTTGTCGGCCCAGTTCACGCCCATCGCGCTGCCGTTCATCAGCGTGAGGATCACCGGCTTGCCGAGCGCCTGGAGCGCTTCGAGCAGCTTCTGCTGCGGCGCTGGCAAGTCCAGGCTGGTGCGGTCGCCGCCGGCGAAGCCCTCGGCATGGACACGCATCTCCTCGCCCTCCACCCGCGCGTTCAGGCCGGCCGCGAAGACGATCAGGTCGGCCGAACGCGCGGCGGCGAGCGCCGCTTCCTCGCGCTGGCTGAAATTGCTCCACATCAGATGCTGGTCGTCGCGATTGCCCTGCTGCTTCGCCTCGATCGTGATCGCATAGGCGCGGCCCGCTTCCAGCCGGATCTCGCCATCGGCGATTGTCGTGGGATCGGCGGCATCCCAGGCGCCGACCACTTCCTTGCCATCGACCAGCACGCGATAGCCGCTCTCGCTTTCCAGCCGGAAGCGATAGGGGCCGGTCTCCTGCGGGGTGATGAAGCCGCTCCACCGCATCGCCGACCGCCGCTCGACGCGCAACGGACGGCCCCAGGCGAAGCGGACCTCGGCGACCTTGTCGGTGCGCACCGGCGTGCCCAACAGGGAATCACCGGCATATTCCTCGAGCTTCAGCCCCTTTTCGGTGCAGGCCCGGTCGATGCAGAGCGCCGAGGCGGGCACGTCCTTCAGCGGAGCGCCGACCACGCCGGTCCCCTCGACGAAACTGACCCGCGCCTGGGGAAAGCGCGCCTTGAGCCCGGCCACCAGGGTGATCGGATGCGAGGGCGTGCCGTTATAATTGCCGACCAGCGCATCGACGCTGTCGGCATTGGGGCCGATCACCGCGATCGAGGCGGGGGCGCTCTTCAGCGGCAGCAGCCCGTCATTCTTCAACAGCACCAGCGATTCCCGGGCGGCCTGCGCGTTCAGCGCGGCATGGGCCGGCGTGTCGTTGTCGGCCGGGCCGATGCCGGCATAGGGGAAGTTCTGGCCGGGCTGGTCGATGAGGGCCAGCCGCAGCCGCGCCTGCATCAGCCGCTCGACCGCCCGGTTCAGATCGGCCTCGGGCAGCAGACCGCTGCGCACCGCCTTGATGATCGGCGCGGGATCGGTGCTCTTGTCATAGCCGATGTCCGAACAGATCAGGTCGGTCCCCGCCTTCACCGCTGCCGCGGCGGCCTCTTCGGGGTTGCGGACATAGCCATGCGCATCGGACTTGAAGAAGTCGGCCAGCGCGGCGCAGTCGGTGACGACATGGCCGGTCAGCCCCCATTCGCCCCGCACCCGCGAGGCGAGCATCGGGCTGGCACAGGCGGGGATGCCGTCGATCGCGTTATAGGCGCACATCAATCCGCCCGCATGCGCCTCGGTCACGGCGACGCGGAAGGCGGGGAGGTAAGTGTCCTCCAGATCGTGCCGGGAGGGGTGGACATCCTCCTTGTGCCGGTCGGCCTCGGGGCCGCTGTGGACGGCGAAATGCTTCACCACCGCGAGCGTCTTGTAATAGAGCGGGTCGGTGCCCTGGAGGCCGGTGATGAAGGCCTTGCCGAACTGCGAGGTCAGATAGGGGTCCTCGCCGAAGGTCTCCTGTCCGCGGCCCCAGCGCGGATCGCGGAAGATGTTGACGTTCGGCGACCAGATGGTGAGGCCGCGATACAGCTCGGACCCGCCGTCGGCGCGGACGGTGGCGCGATATTTGGCGCGGAACTCGGTGGCGATGACGTCGGCCACCCGATGGGTCAGCGGCACGTTCCAGGTCGCGGCCAAGCCGATCGCCTGGGGGAAGACGGTCGCCTCGCCCGCCCGCGCGACGCCGTGCAGGCCTTCGCTCCACCAATTATAGCCGGGGATGCCGAGACGGGGGATGGCCGGCGCGTCATGCTTCAGCTGGCCCGCCTTTTCTTCGAGCGTCATCTGCCCGACGAGCGCTGCCGCACGCGCTTCGAAGCGCGGCTGATCGGCTGAAGCCACGACGGGCGGCGGGGCAGCAGCGACCAGCGTGGGGGAGGCCAGGGCGGTCGCCAGCCAGATCGGGGTTGCGCGCATTGTCCGAAGATCCTCCCATCTGCCCGGCCCGTGAACCGGATCTGGTATCGCTAACATTTTCGACGCGGCGACACCTGTTGGGCGCGTGCCGCCGCGCCATCGTCAATGATTGTGTCGGGGTGTCCGCTCGGCGATCCGGCGATATTTGACCGCCATCTCCAGCACCGCGCCATCGGCCATCTGGCCGGTCTTTTCGCGGAAGATTTCCTCCCACGGGGTGTGGCTCGGCGGGATCGGCGGTAGACCCTCGGCCTTGCGGCGTGCGATTTCGGCCTCGTCGACCAGCGCGTCGCAGCGCCCGTTGGTCACATCGATGCGCAGCGTGTCGCCCGTGCGCAGCCAGGAGAGGCCGCCCCCCGCCGCGCTTTCCGGCGAGACGTTAAGGATCGACGGGCTGTCCGACGTGCCCGATTGGCGGCCGTCGCCCAGGGTCGGCAGCCACTGGATGCCGCGCTGGATCAGCGCATCGGGCGGCTGCATGTTCACCACCTCGGCCGAGCCCGGCCAGGCGATCGGGCCGGCGCCGCGCATCACCAGGATGCAATTCTCGTCGATGCCGAGCGTGGGATCGTTGATGCGGTGATGATAATCCTCGCCGCCCTCGAACACGATCGCGCGCGCCTCGAACACGCCTTCGGCGCCGGGCTTCGACAGATAGCGGTTGCGGAATTCCTCGCTGATCACCGCAGTCTTCATGATCGCGAAGTCGAACAAATTGCCCGACAGCACCTTGAAGCCGGCCTGGGTGCGCAGCGGCTCGTCGAAGGGGCGGATCACCTCTCGGTCGCGCGCGTTCCGGCCCTGGAGATTGTCGGCGATACTGGAACCGGTGACGGTCAGGCAGTCGCCGGCCAGCTTGCCGGCCTCCAGCAATTCCCACATCACCGAGGGCACGCCGCCGGCGCGATGGAAACGCTCGCCCAGGAAGCGGCCCGCGGGCTGCATGTCGACGAGCAGCGGCAGGTCATAGCCATGCTCGTTCCAGTCGGACGCATGGATTTCCACCCCGGCATGGCGCGCCATCGCCATCACATGCGGCTGGGCGTTGCTCGATCCGCCGAGCGCGCTGACGACGCGGATCGCGTTGAGGAAGCTGTCACGGGTGAGCAGCTTCGATGGGCGCAGGTCTTCATGCGCCATCTCGACGATGCGGCGCCCGGTCTCGTAGGCCATCTGGCCGCGCTCGCGATAGGGCGCGGGGATCGCGGCGCAGCCCGGCAGCGACAGGCCCAGCGCCTCGGCCACCGCGTTCATCGTCGACGCGGTGCCCATCGTGTTGCAATGGCCGGCCGACGGCGCGCTGTCGCAGGCGCGCTTCAGGAATTCCTCCTCGTCGATCTCGCCCGCCGCCAGCTTGCGGCGGCTGCGCCAGATCACCGTGCCTGAGCCGACCAGTTCGCCCTCATGCCAGCCGTCGAGCATTGGCCCGCCGGACAGCACGATCGAGGGGATGTCGACCGTGCACGCCGCCATCACGCCCGACGGCGTGGTCTTGTCGCAGCCGGTGGTCAGCACCACCGCGTCGATGGGATAGCCATAAAGGATCTCGACCAGGCCCAGATAGGCCAGGTTGCGATCGAGCGCGGCGGTGGGGCGGCGGCAATTCTCGAAGATCGGATGGACCGGAAACTCCATGGCGATCCCGCCGGCGTCGCGGATGCCGTCGCGCACCCGCTTCGCCAGCTCGACATGGATGCGGTTGCACGGGCTGAGATCGCTGCCGGTCTGGGCGATGCCGATGATCGGCCGGCCCGAGCGCAGCTCGGCCGGCGTGATCCCGTAATTCATAAACCGTTCGAGATAGAGCGCCACCATGTCGGAGCGCTCCGGATCGGCGAACCAGTCTTGCGAACGAAAACGTCGGCCGGACGGCGAACTCATGCTCTCTCTCCCGTGCGCTTCGCGGTCAGGCCGGCAGCTTCAGCACGCCGTCGATCCGCTGCGGCGCGGCCCACGGATTGGCGTCGGCCAGCCCCTCGGGCAGCAGCGAGGCCGGCATCGCCTGATAGCAGACCGGGCGCAGGAAGCGATCGATCGCGAGCGTGCCGACCGACGTGGTGCGCCCGTCCGACGTGGCCGGATAGGGGCCGCCATGGACCATCGCGTGGCACACCTCGACGCCGGTCGGCCAGCCATTGACGAGGATGCGGCCCACCTTGCGCTCCAGCACCGGGATCAGCGGCTTGGCGAGGGCTTCGTCGGCCGGATCGAGGATCAGGGTGGCGGTCAGTTGGCCTTCGAGCGCGGCGATGACGCGGCCGGCTTCGGCCATGTCGGCGACGGTGATCACGATCGAGGTGGAACCGAAGATCTCGTGCGACAGCACCGGATCGGCGAGGAAGGCCTCGGCCGAGACGCGGAACAGCGCGCCCTGCGCCTGGTTCGGGCCCGCCGCGGCGACGCCACGGCCGATCGTCGCCACCGCGTCATGCGCGGCCAGCGTGCCGACGCCGCTTTCGAAGGCGGCGTGGATGCCGGGGGTCAACATCGTCTGCGCCGGGCTGGTGCCCAGCGCTTCCGCTGCCGCCGCGAGGAAGGCGTCGAGGTCCGGGCCGTCGATCGCGATCACGATGCCCGGATTGGTGCAGAACTGGCCGGCGCCCATGGTGAGCGACTGGACATAGGCCGGCGCCAGCGCGGTGCCGCGTTCCTTGAGCGCCGAGGGGAAGAGGATGACCGGGTTGATCGAGCTCATCTCGGCATAGACCGGGATCGGCTCGCTGCGCTGCGCGGCGATCCGCATCAGCGCCAGGCCGCCGCCACGCGAGCCGGTGAAACCGACCGCCTTGATCCGGCTGTCGGCGACGAGCGCGCCGCCCAGCTCGTTGCTGGGGCCCGGCAGATAGGAGAAGACACCTTCGGGCAGGCCATGCTTGGCCACCGCGCGCTGGATGGCGCGGGCGACCAGCTCGCCGGTGCCGGGGTGCGCCGGATGGCCCTTCACCACCACCGGGCAGCCGGCAGCGAGCGCCGAGGCGGTGTCGCCGCCGCCGACCGAGAAGGCGAGGGGGAAGTTGCTGGCGCCGAACACCGCGACCGGGCCGACCGCGACATGGCGGCGGCGCAGGTCGGGGCGGGGGGCGGGGGCGCGATCGGGCAGGGCGGAGTCGATCGTAAGCTGGGCCCAGCTGCCCTCGCGCAGCACCTGCGCGAACAGGCGGAGCTGGCCGGTGGTGCGCCCACGCTCATTCTCGATGCGGCCGCGCGGCAGCCCGCTTTCGCGCACGGCGCGATCGATCAGCGGATCGCCGATCGCCATGATCTCGTCAGCGATGCTTTCCAAGAAGGCGGCGCGATCGGCCGGGGCGAGATCGGCGAAGATATAGGAGGCCGCATCGGCCAGCGCGCAGGCGCGATCGACGTCGCCGGCACCGGCGCTGGCGAAGGCCGGTTCGAGCGCCTGGCCAGTGGCCGGATCGATCGCCGTGAAGCTCGCTGCACCCTGGGCTTCCGAAGCGCCGATCAACATTGCACCGCTAATCATGTCGTCACCTATATCCGAATTAAAAGGGGGAGCGCCGGGACGGCGCAGGCCGAAAATCCTCTGCCGGCGATCGGGATGGTGGTGCGGCCCTGCCGCAGGAACCTCCGCACGCCCTCCTGTCGCCATCGAGCATTTCGGCCCTCTTGACACCGTGGCCTTATCTCTATTGGTAGCGCTATCAATTGAAGGTGTCGAGTGGGAGTTGAAGGATGTCGGGCGATTTTACCCTGAGCGGCAATCTGCCGGCCGATTGGCAGTCGGGGCGCTTCCTGGGCCGGGTGATGACCAAGGACGGGCCGAGCCCGATCCTGGTGGTGGACGGCGCGGTCTATGACATGGCGAAGGTCGCGCCGACGGTGTCGCTGCTGGTCGATCGCCTGCCGCTCAACCCGCGGGATGGCGTTCTGCTCGGCGATCTCGAATCGCTCGACCTGCCGCTGCTCAGCCCGGTCGACCTGCAATGCGTGAAGGCTTGCGGCGTCACCTTCGCGTTGTCGGCGATCGAGCGGGTGATCGAGGAACGCGCCCGTGGCGATTCCGCTGCTGCCGCCGGCATTCGCGGCCGGCTGGAAGAGCGGGTCGGCGGGTCGATCCGTTCGGTCGTGCCGGGCTCGCCCGAGGCCGCCGCGCTCAAGCAGGCGCTGATCGACGACGGCCTGTGGTCGCAATATCTGGAGGTCGCGATCGGCCCCGATGCCGAGGTGTTCACCAAGGCGCCGATCCTCTCGACGGTGGGTCTGGGCGCCGAGATCGGCGTGCGATCGGATTCGACCTGGAACAACCCCGAGCCCGAGATCGTGCTGATCGTCGATTCCAGCGGGCAGGCGGTCGGCGCCACCCTGGGCAACGACGTCAACCTGCGCGACTTCGAGGGGCGCTCGGCGCTGCTGCTCGGCAAGGCGAAGGACAATAATGCGTCCTGCGCGCTCGGCCCGCTGATCCGGCTGTTCGACGACGGTTACAGCATGGACGACGTCCGCGCCGCCGATGTCGAACTCGTCATCGACGGCCCTGAGAATTACCGGCTCGAAGGCGTCAGCAACATGGCGCAGATCAGCCGTGACCCGCTCGACCTGGTCCGCCAGACGCTGAGCGAACACCAATATCCCGACGGCTTCGCGCTGTTCCTGGGCACGTTGTTCGCGCCCGTGCAGGATCGCGACGAGCCCGGCCGCGGCTTCACCCACAAGGTCGGCGACGTCGTAGCGATCTCCAACTCGCGCCTCGGCCGGCTGGTGAACAAGGTGGTCACCTCGCGCGATGCCGCGCCCTGGACCGAGGGCGTCGCCTCGCTGATGACCAATCTCGCCAAGCGCGGGCTGCTGGCATGAGCGATCGCGCCATCTATCCCAGCCTGCGCGGCAAGCGGGTCCTCATCACCGGTGGCGGCAGCGGCATCGGTGCCGGATTGGTCGAGGCCTATGTCGGGCAGGGCGCCCATGTCGCCTTCTGCGATATCCTCGAAGAGGAAAGTCGGGCGCTGATCGGCGAACTGGCCGGCGCCGCCGCCTTCACGCCGATCTTCCACCCCTGCGACCTGCGCGACATCGCGGCGCTGGAGGCGGTGATCGCCAGGGTCGAAGCCGAACTGGGCGGGATCGACATCTTGATCAACAATGCCGCGCGCGATGATCGTCACGCCATTGCCGACGTCGACACCGCCTATTGGGAAGACGGCATGGCGGTGAACCTGCGCCACAAATTCTTCGCGGCGCGGGCCGTGGCGCCCGCGATGCGGCGCGCCGGGGGCGGGGTGATCCTGAACTTCGGATCGATCAGCTGGCACCTCGCGCTGCCCGAACTGGTGGTCTACCAGACCGCCAAGGCTGCGATCGAAGGGCTTACTCGCAGCCTGGCGCGCGACCTGGGGCGTGATAATATCCGGGTGAACACGATCATCCCCGGCAATGTGAAGACCCCGCGCCAGATGAAATGGTACACCCCCGAGGGCGAGGCCGAGATCGTCGCGGCGCAATGCCTGGACGGCCGTATCCTGCCCGCCGACGTCGCCGCGCTGGCGATGTTCCTGTCGTCGGACGATGCGCGCATGTGCACCTCGCACGACTATTTCATCGATGCCGGCTGGCGCTGAACGATGATCCCCACGCCGCGCAGCATATTGAGGGTCGGGGCCATGCTGGGCGAAGGCCCGAACTGGGTGGCGTGGGACGCCGCCCTGTGGTTCGTCGACATCAAGGGCCACCGCGTCCACCGCTTCGATCCCGCCACCGGCGCGGCACGGAGCTGGGAGGCGCCGGTGCAGCCCGCCTGGATCGTCCCCACCGATGACGGGCTGTTCGCCGTCGGCACCCAGCAGGGCATCCACAGCTTCGATCCGGAGACCGGCGGCTTCACCCTGTTGCTGGCGCCTGAGACGCATCTGCCCGGCAACCGGCTGAACGACGCGGTGGTCGACCGCGATGGGCGTCTGTGGTTCGGCTCGATGGACGACAGCGAGGAAGCCGACAGCGGCCGCATCTATCATCTGCATCGCGGTGTCCTGCAGGAAAGCAGGCTGCCGCCGGCGTCGATCACCAATGGCCCGGCGATCTGCCCCGAGGGGCGTTACCTCTATCATGTCGACACGCTGGGGCGCAGCATCTGGCGCAGCAATATCGAGCCGGCGGGCGCGCTCAGCGATACGCGGTTGTTCGCCGAGATCGAGCAAGGGCGCGGCTATCCCGACGGGCCGACCGTCGATGCCGAGGGCTGCCTGTGGATCGGGCTGTTCGGCGGCTGGGGCGTGCGGCGCTACGATCCCGACGGCACGCTGATCCAGACCGTGACCTTCCCGGTCGCGAACGTCACCAAGATCGCGTTCGGGGGCGAGGAGCTGGCGACCATCTATGCCACCACCGCGCGCAAGGGGCTGAACGAAAGGGAGCTTGCGGAGCAGCCGCAGGCCGGCGATCTCTTCACCTTCGAGGCCGGTGTCAAAGGTCAGGCCGGCGTGGTTGCCCGGATATCATAACGACGAAGATCATGAAGCCAGATCATAATTGAGGAGCGGAGGCCGATGGGCGGCGAAGAAAAGGTCAATATCGGCTTCATCGCCGCGATCGTCGCGGTGGCGACGATCGGCGGGTTCATGTTCGGATATGATTCCGGCGTGATCAACGGCACCCAGAAGGGGCTGGAAAGCGCTTTCGCGCTCGGCAAGCTGGGTATCGGCATCAATGTCGGCGCGATCCTGGTCGGCTCGTCGCTCGGCGCGTTCGGCGCGGGGCGGCTGGCCGACATCATCGGGCGGCGCGGCGTGATGCTGCTGTCGGCGGTGCTGTTCCTGGCCAGCGCGCTGATGGCGGGGGCCGCCGGATCGTCGGCGATCTTCATCGTCGCGCGCATCATCGGCGGGCTCGGCGTCGGCGCGGCGAGCGTGATCTCGCCGGTCTATATCTCCGAAGTCACCCCGGCCTCGATCCGCGGGCGGCTGTCGAGCATGCAGCAGGTGATGATCATCACCGGCCTGACCGGGGCCTTCGCCGCGAACTTCGTCCTCGCGCGCTATGCTGGCGGATCGACCGCCGAACTCTGGCTGGGCTTCCCCGCCTGGCGCTGGATGTTCTGGCTGCAGGCGATCCCGGCGGCGATCTATTTCGTGGCGCTGCTCGCCATCCCGGAAAGCCCCCGCTACCTGGTCGCGCGTCATCGCGACGTCGAGGCGGAAGCGGTGCTCACCCGGCTGTTCGGCCCCACCGAGGCCGCCGCCAAGGTGGTCGAGATCCGCGCCAGCCTGGCCGCCGACCAGCATCGCCCCCGGCTGTCTGACCTGATCGATCGCAGCACCGGCCGCATCCGCCCGATCCTGTGGGCGGGCATCGGGCTGGCGATCTTCCAGCAGCTCGTCGGCATCAACGTCGTCTTCTATTATGGCGCGACGCTGTGGCAGGCGGTGGGCTTCTCGGAGGATCACGCGCTTCAGACCAACATCCTGTCGGGGGCGCTGTCGATCGGCGCCTGCCTGGCGACGATGGCGCTGGTCGACCGGGTCGGCCGCAAGCCGCTGCTGCTGGTCGGCTCGGCCGGCATGGCGGTGACGCTTGCGACGGTCGCCTATGCCTTTTCGACGGCGGTCACCGACGCCGATGGCGCGATCGCGCTGCCGGGCAGCAACGGCCTGATCGCCTTGGTGGCCGCGAACCTCTATGTGATCTTCTTCAACCTCTCCTGGGGGCCGATCATGTGGGTGATGCTGGGCGAGATGTTCCCCAACCAGATCCGTGGGTCGGCGCTGGCGGTGTCGGGCTTCGCCCAGTGGATCGCCAACGCCGCCATCGCGGTGAGTTTCCCCGCGCTCGCGGTGTCGCCGGGGCTGGCGCCCACTTATGTCGGCTATGCGGTCTTCGCCGCGATCTCCTTCTTCTTCGTGCGCGCGCTGGTCCATGAGACGAACGGCCGCGAGCTGGAGCAGATGAAGGGGTGAGCCCGCTGCGGCTCCGCGCCGGCACGGCCGAGGCGGTTGTCGATCCCGTCCATGGCGGCGCATTGCGGTCGTTGCGGATCGGCGGGGTCGATATATTGCGCCCCGCCGATCCGGACGCGACCGCGCCGCTCGACATGGCCTGCTTCCCGCTGGTCCCCTATGCCAACCGGATCGCGCATGGCCGGTTCGATTTCGACGGACGGACGCACCAGCTGCCGCTCAACTTCGGCGATCATCCGCACAGTCTCCACGGCCTTGGCTGGACGACGCCATGGGACGTCCGCGAGGCGAGCGAGGACAAGGCGTTGCTCGCCTATCGCCATCATGGCGGCCCCGACTGGCCCTGGGCGCATGAGGCGGTCCAGGCCATCTCGCTGGACGCTTCGGGATCGATCCGGCTGGGCCTGTCGGTCCGCAACCGGTCCAGCCGGGTCATGCCCGCCGGATTGGGCTTCCATCCCTATTTCGCGCTGCCCCCCGAAAGCCGCCTCCGCTTCCGCGCTTCTGGCGTATGGCTGGCCGATGGCGACATGCTGCCGACCACCGAGGCGGCGGCGGAGAGCTTTGGCGATTGGGGCGTGGGCCAAGCGGCGGTCGGGGAGGGGCTGATCGACAATTGCTATGCCGGCTGGACCGGAGTGGCCCAGATCGATCGCGGCGACGGCACCATCGTCAGGCTGCGCGCCCATAATGGATATTGGCTCCACCTTTATCGTCCGGGCGGCCGCGATTTCCTCTGCCTCGAACCGGTGACGCATATGCCCGATGCGATCCATCGACCGGTCGGCATGAGCGCGCTGGGCCCCGGCGAGACGATGGCGATATCGATGACGATCGCGCTCCTCGATCGTAGCCGCCCGGCGGACTGATCAGCGCGGCTTGGCGTCGGAAGCGCGCTGGACCAGCGTGTAATCGAGCAGGCGATGGGCGAGGGCGGGATCGCCCTCATATTTGCGCGCCTTGATGTCGCGGACCAGCAGTTCCACGGCGGCGCGCGACATCTCGCTGATCGGCTGGCGGATCGTGGTCAGCTCGGGCCAGATCGTCGTCGCCAGCGCGGTATCGTCGAAGCCGCACACCGTCAGGTCGCCCGGCACGTCGAGCCCCCGGCGATGCGCCACCGCCACCGCGGCCGCGGCCATGTCGTCATTGCTGGCGAAGATCGCGCTGGGCTGGGGCGTGAGGTCGAGCAGATGGTCGGCCGCTTCCAGGCCCGATCGATAGGTGAATAGCCCCTGCGCCACCAGCGCGTCGTCCAGCGCCAGCCCCTGTTCGGCCAGCGCCCGGGCATAGCCGTCGAAGCGCCGCCCGCTCGACCCCTGATTGGGGTTGCCGCGGATGAAGCCGATGCGCCGATGGCCGAGCGCCAGCAGATGCATCGTCATCTCATAGGCGGCGCGCTCGTCGTCGATGCTGACCGCCGACATGCCCTCGGGCGCCGAGCCGGAGGCGACCGCGACGGTGGGGATGTCGGCCGCCGCCAGGGCGGCGCGCATCTCGGGCAGGTCACACAAAGGCGGCGGCAGGATGATCCCGTCGATCCGCCCGCGCAGGGCTTGGTCGAGCGCGGCGCGGACGTCGCTATCCTCATCGACCTTCTCGACGACGAGATGGACGTTGCTGCGCCGCGCCTGATCGAGGCTGCCGACCAGGAATTCGCTGAGATAGGAAGCGGAAGGGTTGCTGTAGAGCAGGGCGATCCGCGTGTCGTCCCCACCGGCCAGGCTGCGCGCCGCGGCATTAGGGGCATAGTTGAGCGCGGCGATCGACTGCTCGACCTTCTCGCGCGTGCTGGCGCGGACGACCTGTTCGCCGTTGATCACGCGCGACACCGTCATCGGCGAGACGCCGGCATGCAGGGCCACATCGCCGATGGTCGGCACGCTGCGCTGGCGGCGTGGGAGCTTCGATCCCGTCAAAATCCGAAGTCCGCCGCGAAAGGATATTTTGCCACGGGCCGGTTGTAGCCCGGCCCGTGGCGAAGGTCAGCAAAATATCGGCGATGCCTCAGGCGGATGCCGCGCTGCGATCGACGAGGACGTAGCGCTCGATCCGCCCGACCAGCAGCCAATAGGCGGCGATCGCGGCCAGCACATGCCCGCCGACATAGAGCAGCGCCCCGTCATAGGATCCGGTGCGGCTGACGATCAGGCCGATCGCGATGGGGGTGAGGATGCCGCCCACGCTGCCGGCGGCGTTGAACAGCGCCCCGGTCATCCCGATCGCTTCCTTAGGGGCGGTGTCGGCGATCACCGTCCAGCCCAGCGCGCCGAAGCCCTTGCCGAAGAAGGCCGCGCACATGATCGCGATCACGATCGCATTGGCGCTGGTATAGTTGCACAGGATGATCGTCGAGCTGAGGCCCAGGCCGATCGTGATCGGCGCCTTGCGGGCGATCGCCAGCGATCCGGTGCGGCGCAGCAGCCAGTCGGAGAAGAAGCCCGCCGAAATGCCGCCGATGCAGCCGCAGATCGCCGGCAGCGCCGCGACGAAGCCCGCTTCGAGCATCGAGAAATGCCGTGCCTCGACCAGATAGCTGGGGAACCAGGAGATGAAGAAGGTCGACAGCGACGCCACGCAATATTGCGCGAGGAAGATGCCCACCAGCATCCGGTTGGTGAGGATGCTGCGGATGGTGGGGCCGACCGGCGGGCTTGGCTCGCGCTTCTGTCCGGGGCCTTCGACCAGTTCGGTGAGCGCGCCGCGCGCGGTGATCTCGTCCAGCTCCTCGGTCGAGAGCCGGCGATCGCGCCGGGGTGCCTGATATTCCATCGCCCAGAAGGCGGCGAGCGCCAGGCCGATCGCGCCCATCACGGTGAAGATGTGCGGCCAGCCGGCATAATGGAACAGGAAACCCATCAGCGGCGTGAACACCGCCAGCGAGAGATATTGCGCCGAATTGAAGATGGCGCCGGCCACCCCGCGCTCGTCCGACGGGAACCAGGCCGCCATCACCCGCGCGCAGCCCGGCGTCACCGGCGATTCCAGGAAACCGAGCAGGACGCGCAGCACATAGATGGCGAGGACGGGCGTCGCCAGATAGCCGACACCCGCGGTCAGGAAGGTGGCGATCGACCAGCCGGCGATCGCGACGAGGATGGCCAGCCGCGCGCCCACCCGGTCGACGATATAGCCCGCCGGGACCTGGGCGAGGAAATAGCTCCACGAGAAGGCGGAGAAGAGCCAGCCCATCTCGACCGGATCGATGCCGAGGTCCTTCGACAGGCCGGGCGCGGCGACCGAGAGGGTCGCGCGGTCGCCGGTGCTGACCGCCAGCACGGCGGTGATCATCGCGAGGATGAGGAACCGGCGCCGGCGGCCGCGCGGGCTGCCTTCCGCCTTCGGGGTGGCCGTATCTCTGGGCTGAGGATCGCGCATCACGCGAAGGCGATCGAGCCGTCGGGGCGGCGGGGCAGGCGCCGTTCCCAACGAACATAATTGTCGGTCGCGAGATAGGCCTCGTCGATCTCGACGCCCCAGCCGGCACGATCGGGCCGCAGTTCGAGATAGCCGTCGCGCGGCAGATAGGGATCGACGACATAATGCGCGTCGCCCACCGACTCGCCGGCCATGTCGGCGCGGCCCTCGGGCAGCGATTCGCGGTTGGGCAGGCGATATTCGAGGATCTTGAAATTGGTCTGCGCGGCGCAGAAATGCAGGTTCACCGCGGTTGCCAGCGGCCCCATCGGGTTGTGCGGCGCGACCGTGACATAATGCGCCTCGGCGATCGCGGCGATCTTGCGCATCTCCAGCAGGCCGCCCACCACGCAGATGTCGGGCTGGATGATGTCGCAGCCGCCGACCTTGAGCAGGCGCAGGAATTCGAAGCGGTTGTAGAGCGACTCGCCGGTCGCAAGCACGCAGTCGACCTTGCGGTTCAACTCGCCCCAGGCGTCGATATTCTCGGGCCGCAGCGGCTCTTCGAAGAACATCGGGTCATAGGGCGCCAGCGCGTTGCCGAGCTGCGCGGCCAGGCGCGGCTCGAAGATCTTCGCATGCGCGTCGAACGCGATCTCGTAGCTGGGGTCGACCCGCTCGCGCAGGCTGCGGAAATAGTCGGCGCTGGTGCGGACCACCTCGCCCCAGCGATGGGCGTGGATGTCGATCCGATAGGGGCTGAGCTTGAAGGCGCTGAAGCCCCAATCCTCGTTGAGCATCGCCATCGCATCGGCCGCGGCGTCGCGATCGGGCGCGGTGTAGATGCCGGCATAGACGCGCACCTTGTCGCGCACATTGCCGCCCAGCAGCATGTAGACGGGAACCGCGAGTGCCTTGGCGGAGATGTCCCACAGGCAATGGTCGATCGCCGAGATCGCCGCGAGGCCAAGCGCGCCCGGTGGGAAGCGGGCTTGCTGGACCAGCAGGTGCATCAGATGCTCGATCCGCCGGGGGTCCTGGCCGACGATATAGTCGGCCAGATACTCCAGGATCGGGATCAGCGCGCGATCCGGCCCGTGATTATAGCATTCGCCCCAACCGGTGATGCCGACATCCGTGTCGATCGCGACCAGTACGCGCGGCCGGCCGCCGTCGCGCGTCATATAAGCCCGGAGGCGATCAATCTTCATCGGCGTTCCAGTTCCTCGTCCTGCGCACACAAGCGCGCCATGCATCTTATGCTGTGGTGGTTCGGCCGTCAGCCGTTGCTGAGCGCGAGCCGCTTCTGTGCTGCGGGAATGGCCTGCAGCAGATCGGCCAGCGCCCGGTGCTTCTCCTCGGCCAGCGGCCAGGCCGCGGGCAGGCGCGGCGGGCCGCAATCCTCGCCCAGATATTGGAGCGCCGCCTTCACCACCGAGACGTTCGCGCCGTTGCGCTCCTCGGCGCGCAGCGCCTCGAAGCTGGCGATGCCGTCGATCAGGGTGCGCGCGGTGGCATAGTCGCCCTTTTCCAGCGCCTGGCTGATCTCGACCGAGCGCTCGGGCCAGACGTTGATCAGGCCCGAGGTGAAGCCGCGCGCGCCGACCGCGTAGAAGGCCGGGGCCCAGGTCTCGGCCAGGCCGCCGCTCCAGACGAGCGCCGGATCATTGGCCTTGATCGCCTCGCCCAGGCGCATCGGCGTCGGGCAGGCCCATTTCACGCCCACGACATTGGGGATGGCGCAGAGCTCGGCGATCGCATCCATGCCGATGCCGTCGTCGCGCAGATAGAGGATCGCCGGGATGCCCTGTGCTTCCTCGATGATCCGCGAGACATAGCCGACCACGCCGCGCGGGGCGACGAACGGATCCGGCGGCTGGTGGATCATCAGCGCCGACACGCCGGCGGCGCGCGAGGCGCGGGTGAGGGCGAGCGCATCGCCGATGCCGCGGCCGATGCCGCCGATCAGCGGCACGCGATCGGCGACCAGTTCGGCGGAGGCATGCACCATCGCCTCGGCCTCGGTCGTGGTCAGCGCATAGAATTCGCCGGTATTGCCATTGGCCACCAGCACCGAGACGCCCGCGTCCACCGCCCGGTCGACCACCGGGGCCAGCCGCGACGGTACGATCTGGTCGTCGCTGTCGAACGGCGTCACGAGAATTCCGGACACGCCGCTGAGGGCATTCCTAAGCCGATGGAGCGGCTGGGTCGCCATTCGTCTCTCCGTATGTGGGTAGCATCAATCTTGTTATATCTATTTACAGGTTGGCAACGCTGTCAACCATGACGGATCATGCTAGCTTGTCGCTGAAGCGAACCGAGGTGTGTCGAATTGAGCAATCTGATCCTTGTACCGGAGAAAAAGGAACGTCTCGGGGATCGCCTTTATGGCCAGATTCTCGAGCAGATTGCGTCGGGTACCCTGCAGCCGGGCGACAAGCTGCCGTCCGAAAATGAGCTGTCGCGGCTGTTCAATGTTTCCCGCCCGGTCATCCGCCAGGCGCTGGTGCGGCTGCAAGCCGACGGTCTGGTCGCCACCCGCAAGGGGCTGGGCACGATCGTCCAGAACAGTCCGCCCGAAGGGCTGACCCGCTTCTCGCAGCCTAGCGACGTGGCGCATATGCTGCGCTGCCTGGAGCTGCGGCTGGCGGTGGAAGGGCAGGCGGCGGCGTGGGCGGCGGTGCGGCATACGGCTCCGGAGCTCAAGCGAATCCAGCGCGCGCTGGAAGTGCTGGAGGAGCAGCTGACTCGCGAGGGCGGGGTGACGGCGGCGGCCGATTTCGCCTTTCACCAGGCCGTGGCGGCGGCCAGCGGCAACATATTGTTCGAGCAGGTGCTGCAGTCGCTCGACGAGGCGATTCGCCGTGGAATGGTGATCGCGCTGGGCCTGACGAAGGAGCGTAGCCCCGAGCGAGCGCAGCGCGTGCTGGACGAGCATCGCGCCGTTTACGAGGCGATCGCGCGGCGCGACGGGCAGGGCGCCGAACTGGCGATGCGCTACCATCTCGATCGTGTCCGACAGCGGGTCACCGACGGTAAGCGCGACCAATAATTAGACGGTTGACGTTTCCAACCTGTTAGTTCACTTTACATGTGCTACGTGTAAAGCAGCCGCTTGAGCGTGCAGGATTCTCTGCACGATGCCAGCATTTCGTAGCGGGATTTTCCGACAGGGAGCGGTCTCAACCGCACCTTGGCGGCGGTGGACGCGTGCCGCCGGGATGGCGACGCGCAACAACGCCGGCCGACGAAGCCGGGATTTGGGGAAGGACAATTGATGACCAGAAAATTCGTCGCGACTTTGCTGACCGGCAGCGCCGTCATTGCAGGCGTAGCCATGTGTCAGCCGGCGTTCGCGCAGACCGCCGAGGCCCAGGCGCCGGTCGCGCAGGACGCCGTGGTTGCGGAGCCCGCCACCGATGGCGCGGGCGATGAGGTCGCCCAGGATATCATCGTCACCGGATCGCGCGTCGCCCGCGCCGGCTACACCGCCCCGACCCCGGTCACGATGCTGCAGACCGAGAGCCTGGCCAACAAGGCACCGGGCGCGCTGTCGGACGCGCTGAACCAGCTTCCCGTCTTCACCGGTTCGATCAGCAACTCGCAGGATCGCAACTCGAACGCCGGCCGCGTCCGCACCGGCAATTATCTGAACCTGCGCTCGCTCGGGCCGCAGCGCGTGCTCGTGCTGCAGGACGGCCTGCGCCTGCCGCCGACCGGCAATGCCGGCGGCACCGACGCCAACATGATTCTTCAGCTGCTGATCGAGCGCATCGACGTCGTCACCGGCGGCGCCTCGGCGGCCTATGGTTCGGACGCGGTTTCGGGCGTGGTCAACTTCGTGCTCGACAAGAAGTTCACCGGCGTGAAGCTGCTCGCGCAGGGCGGCATCTCGTCGCGCCATGACAATGGGTCGAACCGTCTCGGCGCCGCCGTGGGTGGCAGCTTCCTCGACGATCGCCTGCATGTGATCGCGAGCGCCGAGCGCTACCAGTCGGACGGCATCCGCAACAAGGCGTCGCGCAAGGGCGTGACCGAGAATTACGCCGTCATCGGCTCGGGCACCGCGGCGGACCCGTTCGTCAACGTGCCGAACGTGCATATCTCGAACGCCTCGGATGGCGGCCTGATCACCAGCGGCCCGCTGGCGGGGCGCCAGTTCCTGTCCGACGGGCGGGCAGGCGCCTTCAATCCGGGCACGCCGACCGGCCGGGCCGGCCTCGCCTATGGCGGCGACGGCGCGGTTTTCCCGTCGGCGCGCAGCACCCTGAGCGCGGCGGCGAAGACCGAGCAGTATCTGGGCCGTATCTCCTATGATTTCGGCAGCGACATCACCGCTTATGTGCAGGGTACCTACAACCGCGCCGTCAACAAGGATCGCCCGCAGCCGGTCACCCGCAGCGGCGCCACCGGCAGCACCACCATCTATGCCGACAACGCCTTCCTGAACCCGGCCGATCGCGCGCTGCTCGGCAGCACGCCCAGCTTCACCGTCAGCCGCTTCCTGTCGGACTTCCCCTTCTACGAGGCGAAGCAGAAGACGAACGCCTTCGTCGCCAATGCCGGGCTGGAAGGCAAGTTCGGCGACAGCTTCAAGTGGGACGTGAACTACACCTATGGCCGGACCCGCCTCGACTCCGAGGCGCTCGACCTGGACATGGAGCGCTATTACGCGGCGACCGACGCGGTGCGGAACTCGGCCGGTCAGGTCGTCTGCCGCATCACCGTCACCAATCCGGGCCTGCAGGACGGCTGCGTTCCGCTCAACATCCTCGGCTATGGCAATGCCTCGCAAGCGGGGATGAACTATGTGATGCGCCCCACCACCTGGCGCGCGATCAACAAGATGCATGACGTCCAGGGCAGCATCTCGGGCGAGCCCTTCTCGACCTGGGCCGGCCCGGTCTCGATCGTCGTCGGCGGCGAATATCGTCACCAGACGCTGGATCAGGTGAGCAACAGCAACCCCGCGACCCGTCCCACCTTCACGGGCATCCGCGGCGTGCCGGCGAACACCAACCAGTTCTCCTTCACCAATGTCAGCTTCGCCAAGGGCAGCTATTCGATCAAGGAAGCCTTTGGCGAGATCGTGGTGCCGCTGGCGAAGGACTCGGTGATCGGCAAGTCGCTCGAGCTCAACGGCGCCTTCCGCTACACCGACTATTCGACCTCGGGGTCGGTGAAGACCTGGAAGCTGGGCGGCACCTACGAGCCGACCGACGGCATCCGCGCCCGCGCCACGCTGTCGCGCGATATCCGGGCGCCTACCCTGTACGAACTGTTCGCCGGCCCCACGATCCGCGTCCAGGGCTATTCGGACAAGCTGACCAACCAGGCGGGCCAGTATAGCGAGGTCAATTCGGGCAATCCGAACCTGACCCCCGAAATCGGCACCACCTTCACCGGTGGCCTGGTGCTGCAGCCGAGCTTCCTGCGCGGCTTCGCGATCTCGGCGGACTATTATCGCATCAAGATCCGCGACGCGATCGCCAGCGGTCTGGGCAGCGTCCAGGTCCTCGATCTCTGCGCGAACAGCAACTACACCAGCCCGGTCTGCAGCCAGATCGTTCGTCCGCTCGGCCCGACGAACCCGTCGGCGGGGAACTTCCCGTCGCAGGTCAACATCTTCCAGACCAACGTGGCGAGCGTTCGCACCGAGGGTCTCGATATCGAGGCGTCCTATCGCACCTCGCTGTTCGGCGGCACGCTGTCGAGCCGACTGCTGGCCACCCGCCTGATCAGCTACACGCTGCAGAGCAACGCGGCGGCGGCGAAGATCGAATATGCCGGCAATGCCGACTTCGCCGATGTGGGCAACCAGCCCTTCCCGATGCCCAAGTGGCGCGGGACGCTGGACGTCACCTACACCAATGGCGGCCTGACGGTCAGCGCGCAGGAGCGCTATATCGGCGGTTATAACCGGTCGGACCTGTTCGTCTATCGCGACAACCGCGTCGGTTCGGTCGCCTATACCGACCTGAACGTCAGCTATGACGTGAAGGCGGCGTTCGGCACCTTCCAGATCTTCACCACGATCAACAACCTGTTCGATCGCGGCTATCCGATCACGGCGATCGGATCGAACCCGGGTCTGGCCGTGTCGACCTTCCGGTCGATCTACGACGTGACCGGCCGCTACATCACGACGGGCGTCCGCATCCGTCTCTGACATTCTCTGGTTGGCGGGCGCACGATCATGCGCCCGCCGCCAGCCTCATTGGCGGCGTGACTCTTCCCGCACGCCGCCCATGCACCGGGCCGGAGCAATCCGGCCCGGTTTTTTGTGGCGGCTCAGCCGTTCAGCTTGTCCTTCACCGCCTTGGCGGGGGTGAAGCCGAGCTTCTTCGACGCGGCGATCTTGATCGCGGCACCGGTCGACGGGTTGCGGCCCTCGCGCGCGGCGCTGGCCTTCACCTTGAACTTGCCGAAGCCCGGCAGCGAGACTTCCTCGCCCTGCGCGGCTGCATCGGCGATCGATGCGAAGATCGTATCGACCAGCTTCCTGGCGTCGGCCTTGGTCAGGCCATGGGCGGTGGCAATCGTGTCGGCGAGGTCGGCACTGTTCATCGGATGTCCTTTCCGAGGGAGGGGAGGGAGCCTGATGGCGAAGGCGCGGGCCTTGCGCCGTGATGTTCGTCACGACTTCGGGTCGAACAGCCTTTTTCCAAGATTTCTCGCGCGTTCCGTCCGCTGACGGACCATGGCGGGCCTATACTCCCGCTACGGCACCCTGAACCTTCGCATAGGGTGCCTCATTCTCGACAGCCGTGCGCGATGGTCATTATACAACAGGTGTCGACGGGATTGGCCGGCCGATCGAATTGATCGGATGGTGGGGCAACGAAGCCCTGCAATATCTGCCAGTCAGGTGAATGAAGCCTCGAATGGATCCGCAGGCTGCGTTCAAAGATCGATTGTATCGCTGATTTTCAACCGGAATTTCTGACCAGCTTTACGTGCCTGCTTGCTGGCATTGGGTGGTCGTGCCGATGAAAATGGCGACTGTTCTTCACTATTGCTTGCAACCAGAGCCAGGAGGATTGTCATGTCCAAGAATATCGTGATCGTGGGTTCGGGCTTCGCAGGAATGATGGCGGCCCTCGGTGCCTCCAGGCTGCGCCACGAAAAGGGGATTTCCCCGGAGGATCTGGCGATCACCGTGGTGTCGCCCTCCCCGGAACTGGTCATCCGGCCGCGCCTCTATGAACCGCATCCCGAGCAGATGGTCGCCCCTCTGGGCGAACTGTTCGCCGCCACCGACATCGATCATCGCCAGGGCAGCGTCGAGAGCATCGACAATGCCGCGTCGACCGTGACTTTGGTTGGCGCCGATGGGGTACGGACGACGCTGGGTTATGATCGGCTGGTGCTGGCGGCCGGCAGCGATGGTTTCGCGCCGCCGATCCCGGGCCTCGCCGAGCATGGCTTCGCCGCGACGCAACTGGCGGAGGCGGTCGCGCTCGATCGCCATCTTCATGCGCTGGCGGCGAAGCCGGCGTCGAAGGCACGCAACACCGTGGTCGTCGGCGGCGCCGGCTTCACCGGACTGGAGGTCGCCACCGAAATGCCGGCGCGTCTGCGCGGGATATTGGGTGAGGACGCCGACATCCGCGTCGTCATCGTCGACCGGTCGGAGCATGTCGCCGCCGCGATGGGCGCCGATCCCCGGCCCTTCATCGAGGAGCGGCTGCGCGCGCTGGGCATCGAGACCATTCTCAACGTCGGGATCGCCGGACTCGACGAGAAAGGCGTCACCCTGGGCGATGGCCGGCATATCGAGAGTGCCACGGTGATCTGGTCGGGCGGCATGCGCGCCTCGCCGTTGACCGCGCAACTGCCCGCCGAACGCGACAATCTGGGCCGTATCGTGGTGGAGCCCGATCTGCGCGTGCCGGGGGCCCCGTCGGTCTTCGCGACTGGGGACACCGCGAAGGCGCGCTCCGACACGGCCGGCAACTATGCCGCCATGTCGTGCCAGCACGCCCGCCGGCTGGGCGCCTTTGCCGGGCATAATGCCGCGGCCGATCTGCTGGGCGAGCCGACCTTGCCCTATGATCAGCCGGCCTATGTCACCTGCCTCGATCTGGGGCCCGACACCGCCATCTTCACGCGCGGCTGGGACTCGCAGGTCCAGCTCAGCGGCACCGAGGCCAAGGCGGTGAAGAAGGAGATCAACGAGGTGTGGATCTATCCGCCGGCCGCCGCGTGGCGGCCTACGAGAATGTGCTGGCGGCCCGCACGATCGATTTCTGACCCCCTGATGCCCGGCGGCGGCGAAGCATATGCTCCGCTGCCGCCCTGGGCCGGATCGAAGGACGAGTCCGATGCTTCTGGAAAACATCATCTTTTCGAGCGGCGATGACCTTCCGGCCCTGGCGGCCGACGACCTTGTGCTTCGCCCCGTTCGCCCCTTCGTCGCGGCGTCGCGGCAGGAGGCGCCGCTGACCGGGCTGGAGCAACGCGTCGTTGCGCTGTCGCTATACGATCATCCCAACAGCCTGGCATCGCCCGGCGGGGTCGTGCGCTTCCTGGACTGGCTGTTTGGCCTGCGACCGCCCAACCAGCTCGCCGACCGGCGGATGGAGGCGCTGCGGCGCTATTGCATCCTGCTCCGGCTGGCGAACGGAGGGCCGGGCGTCGAAGAGGACGAGCGGATCCGCACCGCCGGATTTTCCGAACGGGCCGTGCGGGAGGCGCGTCGGCTCGTCGCGCTGGGGCGCCGGCGCTGACGGCCGATGCCGACGATGGCGGAATGGCGCTGGTCTGATCGGTGCGGCGAGGCTTGACGTTGCGGATCACAAGGTCCTTCCTCCCCACGCCGAGCCGCGAGCGAGCCGGGAAAGCACACGATAGCGAAGGGACGGGCCGATGAGCAGCAGCGTCACGACCGATGAAACGCCCCTCGTCCTCGTCGTGGACGACGATGAGGATGTGCGGACAGCGATAGAGGAGCTGATGCTGTCTGTGGGCATGGCGGCGCAGGGCTTCGGATCGACGCGCGACCTGATCGACTCGCCGCTGTTGCAGCAGGCGGCCTGCCTCGTGCTCGACGTGCGCATGCCGGGTTCCAGTGGGCTCGACCTGCAGCAGCGCCTGGCCGCCGCCGGCATCTCCCGGCCGATCGTGTTCCTGACCGGGCATGGCGATATCCCGATGTCGGTGCAGGCGATGAAGGCCGGTGCGATCGATTTCCTGACCAAGCCGGTGCGCGACCAGACGCTGATCGACGCGGTCGTCGCCGGGGTCGAGCGCGATGCCAGGCAACGGGCGAACGAGCAGGCGGTGAAGCTGCATGTCGATCGCTTCGCGACGCTGACGCCGCGCGAGAGCCAGGTGATGCGCGAAGTCGCGCGCGGACGGCTGAACAAGCAGATCGCGTTCGACCTGGGCATCGCCGAGATCACCGTGAAGCTCCATCGCAGCAGCGTGATGCGCAAGATGCACGCGGCGTCGGTGGGCGAGCTCATCCGTGCCTGGGAAATCCTTCCCGAGGATGTGCGCGAGAGTCAGGCCTAGACCTTGGTATGGTTACGGAAATCCCCGGATTGAGCGAGACCTATCCCAACGGCCGGCCGATCGCCGCCCAACCAGAGGATTGAGGCGCTTGTCCAGAATTCCCATCGTTGCGATCGTGGATGATGACGAGGCGATCCGTGAGGCCCTGTCGGACCTGCTGATGTTCGAGGGCTTTGCCTGCCGCTCCTTCGAGCAGGCCACGGCGTTCCTGGCTGAGATCGGACACGCACCGTTCGACTGCCTGATCACCGATATGCGGATGCCGGGCATGAGCGGGCTCGAGCTTCTGGAGCGCCTGCATGATCGTGGCTCCGATCTGCCCGCCATCGTCGTGACGTCGGTGGTGGACGAACAGAGCCGCGCCCGCTCCCTCGCGCTCGGCGCGCGCGCCTGGTTGGCCAAGCCCGTGCCCGACAAGGTGCTGCTCGGCGAACTGTGGCTCGCGATCGAAGGCCGGCACGGCAGCTTGCCTGGGGGAAATGCGGAATGAGGGGCACGGCCTGGGACGTGGGAGCCATCAAGGCGGATCAGCCCATCGCCGACCTGGCGTCGGAAAGCGTGGTAATCTTCAACAGCGCGGGCGTGATCCAATATTGGAATCCGGCCTCCGAGGCGCTGTATGGCTGGCCGTCGCTCAGCAGGATCGGCCGCGGGATCGACGAGCTGTCGGAGCGGGTCAACGAGGACGATCATCGCCGGCTGCTGCTGCGCGAGGGGACGTGGCAGGGGCAGGTGAGCCGCCGCACCCTGGCCGGCGGCTATATCGCTGTCGACATCCGCCAATATGTGCGCTTCCACAGCGACGGCACGCCGCGCGAGATCGTGGAATATGGACGGCGATCCCCGGTCGAGGGCGAGCAGGCGGGAACGGGCTGGCATATTCCCGATCGGCTGATGGCGGCGAGCTGGGAGATCGACATCGCCGCGGGCCGAGCGCTGATCGAGCGGCTTGCGGCGGGCGGGGCCGTGCAGGAAAATGAGGGGCAGGACGAGCGTCAAGCGCAGCTGCATGCGCTGGTCCAGGCCAGCCGGGTGATCGAGGTGAACGATCGCGCCGCGCGCCTGGTGGGCGGGAACCGGGGGCGGGCGGTGATGATCGGCCAGTCGGTCGCCGCCTTCTGGCCCGTCGAAAGCCGGGCGGCGCTGGGCCAGCTCATCGTCGAGGCGGTCACCGCCGGCCTGCCGGGGATGACGCACCGGCGCCAGCTCGCATCCGATGGCATCTTGCGCGATCCGGTGGTGACCCTGTGGCTGGCCGACCGGCCCGACCGGATCTTCGTGGCGGTGAACGGCACCGCCGACGACGACCGCTCCTATCTCTATCTGCGCGCCAGCGAGGCGCGGTACCGCAAGCTGATCCACTATATGCCGACCGCCCTGTTGCAGGTGGACGCCAGCCATATGGGCAAGATCTATGCGGGGCTCCGCTCCGAGGGCATCGAGGATTTCGGCCGCTATCTGGATGAGCATCCCGAGCTGGTCGACCTAGCGGCGGCGACCGTGACGGTGACCGATGCCAACCGCCGGGCGGTGGAGATGTTCGGCGGCAATGGCGCGCTCGATCTGATCCGGCCGGTGGGCTATCTGTTCCTGGCCAATCGCGAGAGCCTGCGCAACGTGATGGTCGGCCGCTTCAACGGCCAGGCCAGCCATAGCGAACTGACCCGGGTGCAAACCTTCGACGGTCGGATCCTCGACGTGGAGATGTCGGTCACCTATCCGATCCCGCCGGCCGAGCTCGACGTCACGATCTTCAGCCTTCAGGACGTGACCGCGCGCGTGCAGATGGAAGCGCAGCTGCGCCAGTTGCAGGCCGACTTCACCCATGCCGCCCGCGTCTCCACCCTGGGCGAGCTGACGACCTCGATCGCGCATGAGGTGAACCAGCCGCTCGCCGCGATCCTCACCAATGCGGAGACCAGCCTGCGCTGGCTGACCCGCGACGAGCCCAATATCGCCAAGGTCAAGGAACTGACCACGCGCATCGCGTCCGGGGCGCATCGCGCCAATGATATCGTCCAGCGCATCCGGGGGATGGCGGCCAAGCACCAGCCCGAGCGGACGGCGCTGGACATCAACGAGGTGGTGCAGGAATCGATGCTGTTCCTGCGGCACGAGATCGAGAGCCGGAACATCCGGATCGCCACGGCCTTCACCAAGGGGTTGCCGAGCGCGATCGGCGACCGCATCCAGCTCCAGCAGGTGGTGGTCAATCTGCTCCTCAACAGCATCCAGGCGATGGAAATCGGCGGCGGCGCGGAAGACGCGATCGTCCTGCGGACGGGGCGAGACGAGCACGGGGCGCTGAGCGTCTCGATCCGCGATACCGGCCCCGGTATCGCCGCCGACGATCTGGAGCGGGTCTTCGACGGCTTCTTCACGACGAAGGAAAGCGGGCTCGGTATCGGCCTGGGAATATGCCAGTCGATCATCATGGGCCATGGCGGTGTCATCACTGCCGCCAATCATTCCGAAGGCGGTGCCGAGTTCCAGTTCACCATTCCCGGTGAGAATGCGATGTAATTCCGGAAATTTCGGTAATTTTTCTAATATAGACTCGTTGAAATTTTGTATAATATTTGGCGGATGATCGATCCTATACTGGCGTATGGTTCCAGCAAGACCTCAGCCTGATCGACCGGAATAGGATGTCCACTTAACCTCGTTCGTACCGCATTTGGACGGTAATGAGGAGGACATCGATGAAACTGGAGAATATCGCGCAGCCCGGTCGTTCGGGCACCGAAGAACTGGTTCCGTCGCGCTATGCGCTGCGGGTGGGGGATCTCGACGTGCTGGTAGTGAGCGACGGCGTGCTGCCGCTGCCGACCGCCACGCTGGCGACCAATGCCGATCCGGCCGATCGGGCCGCCTGGTTCGAGAATATGTTCCTGCCGGCGGAGGCGTTCGACTGGCCGCTGAACGTGCTGGTGGTGCGCAGCGGCGATCAGGTCATCCTGGTCGATGCCGGCCTGGGCGGCCAGTTCCCCGGCTTCCCCCGCGCCGGGCAGTTTCCGCATCGCCTGGAGGCCGCCGGGATCGACCTCGCTTCGGTGACCGACATCATCATCACCCATATGCATATGGATCATGTCGGCGGGCTGCTCGTCGAGAGCGTGAAGCAGCGGCTGCGCGCCGACGTGCGGGTCCATGTGTCGGCGACCGAGGTCGACTTCTGGGCGACGCCCGATTTCGCGCACACCTCGATGCCGGCCCCGGTGCCGCCGGTGCTGCGCGAGACCGCCCGGCAGTTCCTGGACGCCTATCGCGGCAGCCTGGTGACGTTCGGCGAGGACTATGAAGTGGCACCGGGCGTGCTCGTCTGGCGCACGGGTGGGCACACCCCCGGCCATAGCGTGGTGCGCCTCACCTCGGGCGGCGAGCGGCTGACCTTCGCGGGCGACGCGATCTTCCCGGTCGGCTTCGATCATCCCGAATGGCACAATGGCTTCGAGCATGATCCCGAGGAATCGGTGCGCGTCCGGGTCCGCCTGCTGCAGGACGCGGCCGCGACCGGCGAACTGCTGGTCGCCACCCATCTGCCGTTCCCGTCGGTCGGCCGGATCGCGGTCGACGGCGATGCCTTCCGCTGGGTCGCGGGTTTCTGGGATTATTGATCGCCTCATCGCCGGGCGGCTTAGGTCGCCCGGCGGTTTTCCGCGCTTCTGCGGCTCGTCTTGTTGGGTGGTTTTCCTGACAGAATGAGCTAAATTATATATATCGACTTAAATTCTGATCCAGTAGGGCCGCTGCTGGCTCAGAAACACCCTTGAAGGAGCCGCGGTGCCGAGAGGGTGGCTCTTTCGGGTGGCTCTTGAGGCCACGAAATTCGTAGCGTTCCTTTCGCTCTCTATCGCTTTCGCACCGCTGGACAGTCTCCCTTGCCATCGTTAGTAAGTCAGAAAAATTAAACGATGATATTAACAAGGGAGAGGGTGCGATGATTTCAACGAGGATGTTGCTCGCCACGACGGCATTGGCTTTGCTGGTGCCGGAAGCGCCGCTGTTCGCGCAGGTCGTCGATCCGGGCGACATCATCGTCACCGCGCGACGGCGCCAGGAGTCGATCCTGAAGGTGCCGGTGGTGCAGAATGTGCTGAGCGCCGACACCCTGGTGAAATCGCAGATCACCGATCTGACCGGCGTGACCATGAAGGTGCCCGGCCTGTTCGTGTCGCCGGGCGTCAACACGATCGGCACGCTGATCTCGCTGCGCGGTATCGGCACCAGTTCGCTCGACGCGGGCATCGACCAGTCGATCTCGCTCAACATCGACGGCCAGCAGTTCAGCCAGGGCCTGGTGTTCAAGAGCGGCATGTTCGACCTCGCCCAGGCCGAGGTGCTGAAGGGGCCGCAGGCGCTGTTCTTCGGCAAGAACAGTCCGGGCGGCGTGATCGCGCTGACCACCGCCGATCCGGGGGACTCGGTGGAGGTGATCGCGCGGGCGAGCTATGAGTTCGAAGCGCGCGAGCCGCGCACCGAGCTGATCCTGTCGGGGCCCGTGTCCGATACGCTGGGCCTGCGCTTGGCCGGCTCCTGGTCCGATCGGAAGGGCTATTTCAAGAACACCGCCGGGGCGACGATCCCCGCCAATCTGGGCACCCTGGCACCGGCCAAGAGCCGCGCCGATTCCAACGAGAATTACATCATCCGCGGCACCGCGGTGTGGAAGCCGACCGACGATTTCAAGATGCGGCTGAAGCTCAACCTGACCCGCGACAAGAGCGATGCACCCAACGGAATCCAGCCCTATAGCTGCCTGTCGGGCACCGGCCCCAGCATCATCGGCGTGCCCTTCATCGGCGGCAGCACGCCCTGCCGGCTGGACGACGAGGTGGAGATCAGCTCGTTCGATCCGGCGTCCAATCCGGGCGTGCCCAATGGCGGCCACCCCTTCATCATCATCCGCCAGCGCTTCGCGATGCTCGACCTGAGCTATGACGTGGCGCCCGACGTCAACGTCAGCTCGACCACCACTTATTATCGCAACGTCACCGACGGCATGATCAACGGCACCTATGCGGGCGCCGCCGCCGCTCTGTGGGCCGACAACGACTTCTACCGCCGCGACGTGACCCAGGAGATCCGCATCCAGTCGGACTATGGCGACGCGCCGATCAACTGGCTGGCGGGCGGCTATTATCAGGACGCCCGGATGAAGAACGACATCGTGATCGGCTGGAACCAGGCGATCAACGGTCCGCTCCAGGCGTTCACCGCGCCGATCCTGGGCGGGACGGGGCTGGCGCTGCCGCCGATCCTCGACGCCGGCACGCACAACGTCTCGATCGAGTCCAAGTCGCTGTTCGGCCAGCTCCGCTTCAAGCCGGTCGACACGGTCGAGATCGCCGGGGGCGTGCGCTACACCGACGAGGAGCGCGGCAACAAGCCGACCCGCTTCGGCGCGCCGGTGACGATCCCGGTGCCCAAGATCCGCTCGAAGAACTGGTCGCCCGAACTGACGATCACCTACACGCCGACCAACGACTTCACGATCTTCGGCGCGCTGAAGCAGGGCTACAAGTCGGGCTCCTACCAGATCACCACCCCGAACCCCGCCAACGAGGATCGCTCCTTCGGCGACGAGAAGATCCGCGGCGGCGAGGCCGGCATCAAGGCCCGGCTGCTGGAGCGGACGCTGAATGTGAATGCGGCTTTCTATTATTACCGGCTCAACGGCCTGCAGGTCGGCGTGTCGGAACCGGCGGGGGCAGGCGGCGTGCCGATCACCCGCACGCTCAACGCCGGCAAGAGCCGCACCTACGGCGTGGATTTCGACGCCACCTATCGCCCGCCGTCGCTCGACGGCGTGTCGTTCAATCTGGCCGCCAACTGGAACAAGGCCGAGTTCGTCGATCTGGATGGCGTGCCCTGCTATGGCGGCCAGACGATCGCGCTGGGCTGCAACCTGGCGCAGAACCCGCAGACCGGCCTGTTCACCGCGCGCAGCGAAACCGGCACCGCGCTGGAACGGGCGCCCGAATGGCAGATCATCGGTGGCTTCGACTATGAAGGGACGCTCAGCGAGACCTTGGGCTTCTCGCTGGGCTCGCAGCTCCAATATTCGTCAAGCTGGATCTCGCCGATCGGCAGCCGCCCCGATTTCCGCCAGCAGGGCTTCACCAAGATCAATGCCTATGTGACGGTGAAGGGTGCCGACGACCGGTGGGAGCTGTCGCTGATCGGCAACAACATCACCGACAAGGTGCGCTGCGGCTATGGCGCCAACTCGGACTTCAAGAACACCACCGTGCTCACCGCCTTTGCCGGCGTGACGGGGGCGCCGACCAACCCCTCGGGCAAGGTCGACGAGGCGTCGTGCATCGCCAATGCCGGCCGGCAGGTGTTCGTGAAGCTCACCCTGCGGCCGATGGGGCTGTTCAAATAAAAGGGGAGGCCGGGCCCGTGACGGCGGGCCCGGCCATCATCGCGCCGTCATCCGCGGAATCGACGACCAGCAGCAGGCGCATCGGACCCCTGGCGCCGATCGGCGGCGAGCGGTGGAGGATCTCCGGGCTTTCGGCCCATCGCCGGCCCTTGAAGATCGCCACGTCACCGGTGGCGAGCTGGTGGATAGGGTCGGGTTCGTCCGCCTCGATCCATTGCGTGCCGGCACCGGACAGCGTTGCGAGCAGGCGCGCGGTGACGGCGTCCGAATGGAATTTGCGGCAGGCGTCGTTATCGATCGCCTCCAGCCGGATCTTGACCCGGCTGCATCGCAGGATCGCGGCGAAGCGCCTGGCGAGCGAGACGATCTCGTCGCGGAGCGCCAGGCCCCGTCCGCCCCGCGGGTAGCCGGCCTGGGTGAGGCCGTCGGAGACGTCCGCGTCCAGCGTGCCGACGGCCGTGCGGAAATCCAGATCCTCGATCCGGTTCCAGGCGAGCAGGTCGATCCAGGCCAGACTTGCCGGTCAGGGCCTGTGCCATAAAGCGAGATGAATATGGCTGTCGCGGATGCGTTCGAGAACCGCCGGATCCCCGGCAATCGCGGCGGAGTGGAAGGGCCGGAAGGAGGTTGGGGAGAAGCTTGCTATTGTCATTAATGAGATGATGTATCATATCAATATCATGATATCCAGAACCCATGACAAAGCCCATCCTCGATCCCGGCGGATCGAGGACTGGTTCGAACGGGCGGCGGTGGGAGCATCCCTGCTCTGCCTCGTCCATTGCCTCGCCCTGCCGCTGCTGCTGGCTGCGCTTCCGGCGTTGAGCCGCTTCCTCGCGATCCCCGAGGGCTTCCATGTCGGGCTGCTTTTCTTCGCGGTGCCGGCGAGCGGCATCGCCCTCGTCGCCGGCCGTGCCCGTCATGGCGGCACTCGCCCGCTGCTCTGGGGGATAGCGGGGCTGTCGTTTCTCGCCATTGCCGCTCTGGCGCTCGCCGAGACGCGATGGGAAACGCCGGTCACCGTGGGCGGAAGCCTGATCCTGGCCGCCGCCCATATCTCCAACTGGCGGTTACGGCATCGGACCGGGCTTTCCCATCACCCGTGAGGGCGCGCGGGTTCAGCGTCCCGCGCGCACCAGCCGGCCCGGGCGGGTGCCGGTCTCGGCATCGTTGCGGCGGGTGACGGTGCCGTTGACCATCGTCGCCAGATAGCCGCGCGACTTCTGCAGCATGCGCGGGCCGCCGGCAGGCAGATCCTTGACGATGCCGGGCATCTCCAGCGCCAGATTGGCGAAGTCGATGATGTTGATGTCGGCGCGCATCCCTTCGGCGATCAGGCCGCGATCGTTAAGCCCGTAGAGCGAGGCGTTGGCGCCGGTCATCTTGGCGACGATCTTCTCGAGCGCCAGCTTCGGCCCGCGCTTGCGGTCGCGGCCCCAGAAGGTGAGCTGCGAGGTCGTCATCGAGGCGTCGCAGATCAGCGCCAGATGCGCGCCGCCGTCACCGAGGCCGCTGATCGTCAGCGGGTGATCGAGCAACTCGCCCATCCGGTCGACATTGCCGTCGAGATAACCGAGCGACAGTTCCGCGAGGAGCTGGGTGCCGTCGCCCGCGGTCAGATGATCATAGACATAGTCGGCATGGCTGACGCCGGCCTTGGCGGCGCGATGCGCGACCTTGCTCTCCTCGGTCGGCTCGTAATCGAGCGGCATTGACATCGCGTAGAGATTGCCGAGGTGGTTCTCCAGATAGCCCATCAGCATCTGCTCGGGCTTGCGGGTGGCGCCGAGCACGGCGGCATCGTCCTTCTCGGCCAGCACGCGGGCGCGGCGTGCGGGATCGCGCAGCGCGGCGGCGCGCTCGGCCAGCGGCAGGTGGGCCACCTCCAGATAGGAGGGGCGGTAGCGGAAGGGGTGGTTGGATTCGAGCGCCAGCATGAAACCGCCGGGGCGCGAGGCGATCTGAGGATGGATGCGCAGCCCCTCGGCGGCGCAGCGCTCGGACTCGGCGACCATCATCTTCCAGTCCTCGGGATCGGCCGGCATCTGGAGGACGAGATAGGTGACCGGGCGGCCCGAGGCGCGGGCGATACGGGCGAGCCGCTCATGCTCGGCCTTGCGCGCTTCCCAGCCGATGCCGGGGGTCACCATCCCGCCGATCGCGCCCAGCGGCACCATCTGGAAGGTGCCATGGCCGCTCGATCCCATCGCCTGGGCCAGGCCGATCAACTCGTCGTCGAGCGCGAAGGTGCCGGGCACCGCGGCGCCCTTGCTCGACACATGCTCGATCAGCCGCGCCGCCGAGACACCGACCGCGCCCGCCGCCATCGCCTCGCGAATGTGGCGGCCCATCTCGGCGATGTCCTCGCCCGTGGCATTCTCATGCCGGAAGGCGCGCTCGCCCATCACCGCGACGCGGAGCGGCGAGTGGGGCAGGTGGCTCGCCACGTCCATCGTGTACTGACGCTCGCCCAGGCGATCGAGATAGTCGGTGAAGCTGGTCCAGTTCCAGTCGAGCCCATCCTCGATGACGATGCCGGGGATGTCCTCCACCCCCTCCATCAGCTCGATCAGCTCCTGGCGATATTCGTGGCGGCAGGGGGCGAAGCCGACGCCGCAATTGCCCGCGATCGCGGTGGTGACGCCGTGCGAGAAGCTGGGATCGATCCGGTCGTCCCACAGGAACTGGCCGTCATAATGGGTGTGGACGTCGATGAAGCCCGGCGTCACCAGCGCGCCGTCGGCGTCGATCGTCTCGCGGGCGGGGGCGGCGATCTTGCCGATCTCGACGATGCGGCCGTCCTTCACCGCGATGTCGGCGGTGCGCGCCGGGGCGCCCGTTCCGTCGATCACCGAACCGCCGCGGATGAGAAGATCGTGCATCGCTGACTCTCCCGAAATCTCTGTCTTCTGCTGCCCCGCCGGTGTTCCGACTCAGGCTGTCACGGATTTGTGTATACCATAAACATTGGTCATGTCTTCCCCGCGATCATAGCGGTCCATCCACTCGAAATAATAAGCGGGGAGCTTCTGGCGGCGATGGTCGTGCCAGGGCAGCTGGGACTCCAAAATGCCCCAGATGGTGCGCGCCACGCCGCTCACCGGCAACGGGACCGAGGTGATCTTCGTCAGCTCGTCCTTGCTCAGCTCGGGGAAGACCCTGGCGAACTCGGCGGTGATCGCGTTGACCACCATCATCGAGTGCATCAGGAATTCGGGGAAGCGCCGTGCCTTGTAGAACCAGGGGCCGGGCAGCGCCTTGTAGACCTTCATCCCCGAATTGCGGTGCTCCACCTCCTCGCTGAAATGCCAGAGGAACATCGAGGCGACCTGCGCATCGCCCTGGGCGTAGAGCCGCTCCATATTGTCGAAGAACAGGGTGAAGATCGGGGTGAAGGTGCTTTCCAGCCCGCCGATATAGGCGAGGTGATATTTGAGGTCGCGCTCCTCATAGAGCTGGTCGTACAGCTCGATCCCCACGTCGACCGCGCGCTGCAGGCCGGGGTGGCGCGCCACCAGCGCCTTCACATGGTTGCGGTGGACCAGCGAGTGCAGCCCTTCCTGCGCGCGGAAGTCGCGCGCCTCGTCCAGCGCCTCGGGATCGGTGATCACCTTCTCGGCGTCGCGCATCACCTGGCAGATATATTTCTCGAAGCAGACCGCCAGGAAGCTGATCTTGTTCATATAGACCGAGAAGGCCGGATTGGCCGGATTCCAGATGAACTCGACATCGTCGAAGCGGAACGGGATCTTGCGGATCTTCAGGTCGCTCATCGCCTCTCTCCATCCCCTCTTGTCGCCCGACTCATGGCCTTTGGCGAATGCGGCATTGCCGTCCTTATGAAGACGAGGCTATGTCTAAGCGGCGGTCGAGTCAAATTTTGGACATTTTGTCCAAATGTGGAACCGGAGGGTTTGGGATGAGCGTCAACGCGGTGAAGCTGGACGACAGGCCGATGCGGGTGGCGCGGCGCGATTTCACCCGCGCGCGGATCTGCGCGGCGGCGCGTGAGGTGTTCTTCGTGAAGGGCTATGCGGCGGCCACCTTGGAGGACATCGCCCAGGCCGCGGGCACGCGCCGCTCGACCCTCTACAATCATTTCCGCGACAAGAATGACGTGCTGGCGGTGATCGCCGAGGATTATCTGGCGATGGTCGAAATCGAGGTGGCCCGCCTGAAGGGGCCGCGCCCGTCGCGCGCCGAGATCGACGCCTGGATCGCCGGCTTCGCCCGCTTCGTGGTGGCCGAGCGGACGCCCACCATCCTGGTCGTCCATGGCAGCGCCGAGCGTGAGATACCGCAGGCGCTGCTCGCCTTCGGGGTGAAGCTGATCGAGGCCTTCGCGGCCCAGCTTCCCGCCTTCGCCGCCGCGTTGCGCCCTGATGCCGAGGGGCGGCTCGCGCTGGTCCGCGCCCGCGCGGTGCTGCGCGAGCTTGGTTATGCGCTGTGCACCCATGTCGAGGAGGAGGGCGGGGGCCTAGCCCCCGAGATGCTGACGGTGGCGGGGGAGCTGTTCGAGCGCTTCGTCCACGAACAGGCCTGAGAACAACAAGAAACGGAGAGGATGGGATGAGCGAGGGGGCGATCGAGCCGTTCCGCATCGACATTGCCGATGCGGAGCTGGACGAGGTGCAGGCGCGGTTGCGGCGGACCCGCTGGCCGCACGAGATCGGCGACAATGGCGAATGGCAGGCGGGCACCAACCTGGCCTATCTGCGCGAGCTGGTCGACCATTGGCAGCATCGCTACGACTGGCGCGTGCACGAGGCGGCGATGAACGCCCTGCCGCAGTTTCGCACGACGATCGACGGCATGCCGATCCACTTCGTCCATGTGAAGGGCAAGGGGCCGAACCCGATGCCGCTGGTGATCAACCATGGCTGGCCCTGGACCTTCTGGGACATGCGCAAGATCATCGGCCCGCTCACCGATCCGGTGGCTTATGGCGGCCGGGCGGAGGACAGCTTCGATATCGTCGCGCCGTCGCTGCCGGGCTTCGCCTTCTCCAGCCCGCTCACCGTGCCCGGGGTCAACAGCTTCGTCACCGCCGACCTGTGGGTGAAGCTGATGGCGCGCCTCGGCTATGATCGCTTCGCCACCCAGGGCGGCGACATCGGCGCCTTCGTCTCCGCGCATCTGGGCCATAAATATGCCGACCGGATCATCGGCGCGCACCTCCACCTGATCCTGCCGACCAAGGCGCCGCAGGTGCAGCCCGACGATTATGGACCGGGGGAGGAGGCATGGCCGGCGCGCTTCGCCAAATTCTGGGGGCAGGGCAGCGGCTATATGGAGATCCAGCGCACCCGCCCGCAGACGATCGCCTTCGCCATGCATGACTCGCCGGTGGGGCTGGCCGCATGGCTGGTCGACAAGCGCCACGCCTGGGCCGACATCCGCCGGGGGCTGGAGGCGGTGTTCAGCAAGGACGACCTGATCACCACGGTGATGCTCTACTGGCTGACCGAAACCTATGTCAGCTCGGCCCATCATTATTATTCGGGGCTGCCGGCCGAAGGCAGCTTCGTCCACGATCGCGAGCCGGTGGTCGAGGCGCCGACGGCGATCCTCCAGTTCGAGCAGGATGTGTGGACGCTGCCGCGCAAATGGGCCGAGCGTTATTACAACCTCAAGCGCTGGAACGTGTCGGCGGAGGGCGGTCATTTCGCGCCCGCCGAGACGCCCGAGGTGCTGGTCGAGGATATCCGGGCGTTCTTTCGCGAGCTTCGGTGACCTTCAGATCCTCCCTGTCGCACGGCGATGGGGAGGGGGACCGTTCGCGAAGCGAATGGTGGAGGGGTTTCTGCCTCTCCACCTGCGATGATCGGGAGTTCGGAAAACCCCTCCATCATGCCTGCGGCATGGTCCCCCTCCCCATGCTTCGCATAGGGAGGATCTCTGGCTGCATTGTGTATGATATAAACTTATGTAATCGTGCCTCTCACGAACGATGGGTCCGAACGAGCGCGCACGCGACGGAGAGGAGAAAGCGGCTTGGACAAGCTGATCATCGAGGTGCGCCTGAACGAGGTAGCACGGCGGTCATCGAACCCGCACATTCCCTATCTGCCTGACGAGATCGCGGCCGATGCGCTCGCCTGCGCGGAGGCCGGTGCGTCGATCGTCCATTTCCACGCGCGCACCGCCGAGGGCGGGGAGTCGAACGATCCCGAGGACTATGCGCGGGTGATCGGGGCGGTACGCGCCAGCTCGGACATGCTGATCCACACCACCTTCGGCCAGTTCGACAGCAGCGATCCCGAGCAGCGCACCGCGCATGTCGCGAAGCTCTCGGCGGACGGGCTGAAGCCCGACATCGCCCCGCTCGACATGGGGTCGTTCAACATCGACTTCTTCGATCCCGGGACCCGCAGTTTCGCTCCCGGCGGCTTCATCTACCAGAACCGCACCGAGGATCTGCGCGCCATGGCCGGGCAGTTGAAAGCCTGGGGGATCAAGCCGCAGCTCGTGCTCTGGTCGGTGCCCAACGGCCGGCTGGCGCAGGCCTTCCTCGATGCGGGGCTGGTCGAGGCGCCCGGCTTCGCAACGATGCTGCTGTCCGACTATCCAATCGTCGCCGGGCATCCGGTGTCGCTGAAGGGGATCGAAGCCTTTGTCGACCTCTGCGTCGATGCGCGGATGCGCTGGAGTGTGCTTGCCCATGGCGCCAGCCTGCTGCCCTTCGTGCCCGACATCGCCCGGATGGGCGGCCATGTCTCGATCGGCCTGGGCGACCATGGCTATGGCGAGCTGGGCGCGCCCACCAACGCCGAGATCGTCCGTGCGGTGGCCGATGCCGCGCGAGCGTCCGGCCGCGAGGTGTCGACCCCGGCCGAGGCGCGGGCAATATTGGGGATGTGAGGCCTTTCTCCACCCCTCCCTCTCAGGGAGGGGAGATTGACGGGCACTCCTATAGGCAATCCCACCCGATCCATCGCTGCTTCGCATTGGCCGGGCCTCCAGCGCCGCGCTACGCCACGCCGATCAGAGGGGGAGACGCTATTTGGCCGAGATCGCGCCGGCAGCCACGTCGCTGCTGTTCATCAAGATCGCCGTGGACGATATCGAGCGCGCGACCGATTTCTTCGTCGGCGCTCTCTCGCTCAAGGTGCTGGACACCTATGAATTGCCCGAGCTGGTCGAGCGGACCCTCGCGGGACCAGGGCAGGAAAATGGCCCTTTCTTCGTACTTTACAAGGAGCATCGTGAACGCGCTCTCAGCACCGGCAACCGCTGGGGGCCGATCGGCTTCGCGGTGCCCGATGTCGATGCCGCCTATGCGCGGGCGATCGCATTGGGCGGCGCGGTCGACCGCCCACCCTATGATTTCGGCCAATGGCGGGTCGCCTTCTTCCGCGGGCCCGAAGGCCATCTGGTCGAGCTGATCGGGCCGCAGCAAGCGGGCTGACCTATAGCGGATCGCACGCGCTCCATTTCTCCTACGCATTGGCGGGGCGCCGGCTGCGCCTTTACGCCCTAGCGTAGAAACGAAAAGGAGAGGGGCGGGATGACGCGACACGCGGGCAGGGTCGCCATCGTCAATGGCGGTGGCAGCGTCGGGCCCGGCTGGGGCAATGGCCGCTGCACCGCGGTCCAGCTGGCGCGCGAGGGCGCCCGGGTTGCGGTGGTCGACATCAATGGCGAAGCGGCGGCCGAGACCGTCCGGCTGATCGAGGGCGAAGGTGGCGGCGCTTTCGTGATCGAGGCCGACGCCACCAGCGCCGCCGACATGGACCGCATGGTCGCGGCTACGCTCGACCGCTGGGGCCGGCTCGATATTCTCGCTCAGATCGTCGGGACCGGCGGCCGCCACGGCTTGTTCGAGGAGAGCGAGGCCGAGTGGGACCGGATCATGGACGTGAACGTGAAGAGCGTCTTTCTCTCGGCGCGCGCCGCGCTGCCGCCAATGATCGAGCGCGGCTGGGGCCGCATCGTCACCTGCTCGTCGATCGTAGGCCTGCGCTATGTCGGCAAGGGCGTCTCGATGTCCTACGGCGCGTCGAAGGCGGCGGTGGCTGCGCTCACCCGGCAGCTGGCGCTGGAGTTCGCCGACAAGGGGATCACCTGCAATTGCGTGGCGATCGGCATGATCGAGAGCCCGATGTCGACCCTGGCCTTCGGTGACAAGGCGCCGCAGTTCAACGCGCTGCGCGACCGCGCCTCGCCGACCGGCAAGCAGGGCAGCGGCTGGGACACCGCCCGGCTGATCGCCTTCCTCGCGAGCGACGAGGCCGCCTATCTCAATGGGGTGGAACTGCCGCTGGACGGCGGTTTCCATGCGAAGGTGCCCGATGTTTATGGCCAGGGCTGATCTTGCCCCTTTCGTCATCCCCGCGGAGGCGGGGATCCATATTCTCTGGAGCAGGAGATTTTCATGGCCTGGAGGTTATGGATTCCCGCCTTCGCGGGAATGACGAGGAGAGGGGCGAAGTCGCCCGCAAAGGAGCGGAGATGATCGAAGCCTCGAAGGGCGCCGCGCTCGCCGAATGGCGCCCCGGCTGGAGCGTCGCGCTGTCGGCGATGGTCGGCATGACCCTGTGCAGCATCCATCTCTATTCGACGGGTGTGATGATCTTCCCGCTCGAACAGGCCTTTGGCTGGTCGCGCGCGCAGATTTCCGGCGGCGCGCTGATCGTCGGCTGCACCGGCGCGTTGATGGGGCCGCTGGTCGGCTCGGCGATCGACCGGATCGGGCCGCGCCGGATCGGGCTGTTCGGCGCGGTCGTCTTCCTGATCGCCTTCGCGCTGCTGTCGCTGGCGGGGCCGAGCATCTGGTCGTGGTGGGGGCTGTGGCTGTTGCTCGCGGTCGCCACCGCCTTCGTCGCGCCCACCGTCTGGGCGGCGGCGGTGACCAGCCGGTTCCGCGCGTCGCGCGGGTTGGCGCTCGCGGTGGCGCTGTCGGGCAGCGGGGTCAGCATCGTCGTCGTCCCGATGGTGGCGAGTTGGGCGCTCCAACGCTTCGGCTGGCGCGGCGGCTATGTCGCCATCTCGCTACTGTGGGCCTGTGTCGCGCTGCCGCTGCTCTGGCTCTGGTTCCGGGGCGCGAGCGATCGGGATGCGGCGCTGGAGGCGGCGCCGCCGCTCACCGGCCTGCCGGCGCGGCAGGTGTTCCGATCGTTCAAATATGCGCGGCTCACCATCGCCGCCTGTTCGCTGCTCACCATCTCGGCGGGGCTGATCGTCAACATGGTGCCGATCATCGTCTCCGACGGGCTCGACAAGGCGACGGCGGTGACGATCGCCAGCCTCAGCGGGATCGGCGTGGTCGTCGGCCGGCTGATCGGTGGCTGGTTCCTCGACCGGATCAACGCCAATCTGGTCGCCGCCGTCAGCGTGCTCTTCCCGATCGGCACCGCCTTTTTCCTGCTGGCCTTCCCCGGAAACTTTCACGCGGCGGTCGCCGCCTCGCTGATGCTGGGCCTGTCGCTGGGAGCGGAGATCGATTCAGTGGCTTATCTGACCAGCCGGCATTTCGGCCTGCTCAGCTTCGGCGCGCTGTTCGGCGCGATCGTCGGGCTGATGAACATGATCAGCGGGCTGGGGCCGCTGATTGCGAACATGGTCTATGACGTCACCCGTTCCTACGACGCCTTCCTGTGGATCGCGATCCCGGGCTGCCTGTTCGCCAGCGCGCTGTTCCTCTCCCTCGGCCGCTATCCGGACAGCTTCCCGCCAGCGGAGTGATGTAACAAATCATATGAAGTTGTAACATTTATCGTGGACGCCGCGCTGCGCCCTGCCTATCACCTCTGACCAAGCGGCGAGACCAAGGCCGCAGGCAGGGAGAGAAGCGCGATGTCGCGGCAGATGAAGATCAGCGCCTTCGTGATCGGCACGTCCAACTATCATGACGCCGGCTGGCGGGTGGACAGCGCCTATCCCGACCTGACCCACAGCATCCGCCCCTGGATCGAGGTGGCCCGGAAGATGGAGGCGGCCAAGCTCGACGCGATCTTCATCGCCGACCTGATCGGTCCGCTCGAGTTCGGCCATGCCGACGTGTTTGCGCGCAGCCCGCGCGGCGACCGGCTCCACCCGATCCCTTTGCTCTCCGCGCTCGCGGTGTCGACCGAGAAGCTCGGCCTCGCCGCCACCATCGCCACCTCCTGGTCCGAACCCTATGAGGTCGCCCGCCAGCTCAGCTCGGTCGACCTGATCAGCGAGGGGCGGATGGCGTGGAACATCGTCACCGGCGCCACCCCCGAGGATGCCGTCCAGTTCGGCGGGGTCTTCCCGCCGCCCGAGGAGCGCTATGCGCGCGGCGAGGAATATGTCGATGTCGTCACCGCGCTGTGGGACAGCGTGGAGGAGGGGGCTTTCCCGCGCGACAAGGCGAGCGGCCTCTATGCCGATCCGTCGAAGATCCACGCGATCGACTATGAGGGTCATTATTACAAGGTGAAGGGCCCGCTCAGCGTCCAGCGCTCACAGCAGGGCCGCCCGGTGCTGGTCCAGGCGGGCCAGTCCGAGCCGGGCCGCGCGCTGGCGGCGCGCACCGCCGAGGTGGTGTTCACCGCGCAGAGCGAGTTCGCGCTGGCCCAGGCCTTCTATGCCGACATCAAGCGCCGCGCCGCCGCCTTCGGCCGTAATCCCGATCATGTGAAGGTGATGCCGGGGGTGATGATCGTCGTCGGCGAGACCGCAGAGGAGGCCGATGCCAAGGACGCTGCGCTCGGCGCGCTGATCGATCCGGTGGTCGGCATCCGCAAGCTCAACTGGTGGCTGCACGGTATCGACCTGTCGACCTACGACCTCGACGACCCTTTCCCAGACCTGCCCGCATCGGCGACCACCAGCCGCGGCGCCAATTATGTCGAGATGGCGCGCAAAGAGAAGCTCACCATCCGCCAGGCGATGATCCGCGCGTCGGAGAGCAATGCCCATTTCCGGGTGAAGGGGACGCCGGTCGAGGTGGTCGACCAGCTCGAGCACTGGTTCGCCAATGGCGCGGCCGACGGCTTCAACCTGCTGTGCTGGAGCCTGCCCGAAGCGCTCGACGACTTCATCCAGCTGGTGCTGCCCGAACTGCGCCGGCGCGGCCTGTTCCGCGAGGACTATGAGGGCAGCACCTTGCGCGAGAATCTGGGGATTCCGCTGATGCCGATCCCGGCGCGGGGCTGATTGGGGCTACTCATGCTCCCCAATTCCGTCACTCTGGCGAAGGCCGGAGTCTCAGGAGAGGGGAGATGAGCTGGCCGCAAGAGCCTCCCGAGACTCCGGCCTTCGCCGGAGTGACGGGTTGGGAATAGGGGGCGGGATCAGAACTCGGTCCAGTCCTCTTCCTGCACGGCGACCGCGAGGTTGCCCTGGAAGCGCGCGGGCGAGGCCGCGACTTTCACGGGGGCGGGCATGGCGGGCATCGCGACGGGGGCGCTGCGGGCCTGGGTCGGGGCACGGTTGCCGGTCAGGTTGAAGCGGCCGATCAGGTGCGCCAAGGTCTGCGCCTCGCCGGCCAGCGAGCGGGCAGCGGCCGAGGATTCCTCGACCATCGCGGCGTTCTGCTGGGTCATGCGGTCCATGTCGGACATCGCCGAATTGACCTGTTCGATGCTGCTCGCCTGATCCTGCGCGGCTTCGGCGATCTGCTGGATGCGATCGGTGGTCGCTTCGATCCGGCTGATGATCGCGTCAAGCGAGGTGCCGGTGTCGGCCACCAGGCGCACGCCATTCTCGACCTGCTTCGAGCTCTGGGCGATCAGCTTCTTGATGTCGGCGGCGGCTTCGGCCGAACGCTGCGCCAGCGCGCGCACCTCGGTGGCGACCACGGCGAAGCCCTTGCCGGCCTCGCCCGCACGAGCCGCCTCGACGCCGGCGTTGAGCGCCAGCAGGTTGGTCTGGAAGGCGATGCCGTCGATCAGGCTGACGATCTGGGTGATCTCCTGCGAGCTCTTCTCGATCTCGTCCATCGCCTCGACCGCGTGCTTCACGATCTCGCCGCCGCCGCGCGCTTCCTTGCGCGCCTCGATCACGGCGACGTTCACCGCATTGGCGTTCTCGGCGGTCGCGCCGACCGAACCGGTGACCTGGTTCATCGCGGCCACCGTCTCTTCGAGCGAGGCGGCCTGCTGCTCCGTGCGCTGCGACAGATTGTCGGAGGCGAGCGAGATTTCCGAAGCGCCGTTCTGCACGCTGTTCGCGGCGACGGCGACCTGGCCCATCACGTCGTTCAGCGTCTCGACGGCCAGGTTGAAGTCGGTGCGCAGCTTCTCGAACTCGGTCGGGAAGGCGGTGTTGATGTGGCAGGCGAGGTTGCCGCTCTTCAGGCGATCGAGCCCTTCGCCCAGCGCGGTGACGATGCGGCGCTGCACGTCGAACTGGCGCTCGGATTCGGCGCGGGCGCGTTCGGCGGTGGCCGCCTTGATCGCGTCCAGCGCGTTGGCGATCTCGCCCACCTCGTCGCCACGGCTGCGGCCGGGCACGTCGAGGTCGAGATTACCGCCGGCCATGCGCTTCATCGCCTCGGTCAGCTCGGCGATAGGGCGGGTCACCTTGCTGCGCACGCCGAAGAACACGATCAGCGTGACCAGCGCGGCGATCGCGCCGATGGCGATCGTCAGCGCGGTGGCCAGGGCGATATCCTTGCCGGCCTGGACGTTCACGTCGTTGGCGCGCTCGACATTATAGGCGAGTTCGTCAGCCAGTGTGGCGTTCAGCGCCTTGGCGGCCTTTTCCTGCTCGCCGTTGAACAGCTCGCGGGCGCCATCCTGGTCGCCCTGAAGCGAGGCCATGCGAACCGGGTCGAGGCTGGTGCGCCAGCGGGCCCAGGCGGCCTTGACGGCTTCCACCTTCTCGCCCTCGGCGGCATCGGCCGGCGTGTAGCCGTCGATCTGGGCCTTGGTCTTGTCGAGCCGCTGGCTCAGCGTCTCGTCGAGCTGCGCGGTCTCCTCGGGCGGCGACAGGATGTGCCGGCCGACCATCGCCTGCAGGCCCGAGACGGCATTCTGCAACTGGCCGATCGTGGTGAGGCTGGGAATGGCCTTCTCGGTGACCTGGCCCATGCGGGCACCCAGCGTCTTCGACATCCACAGCGACGCTCCGGCCTGGACGATGCCGATGGCGGCGAGAAGCATCACACTGGCGACGACGAACTTGCGAATCTGGACGTTGGAAAACATGCGCGGGGGCCTCGATCGGGAGATTGCCGACCCGCATGGGCCCATGGGAATGAAGACTAGGTAAAAGCCCGAGGGATATAGACTAAGGTATAATGCCGGTGTTTCAGGTGCGGGAAGACATGGACGCTACGTCAGGGCCGCCAGGGGCTTGAGCCTGTTGCCAAAAAGCCCCTAGAAGGTGTCATAATTTTCTGGAGGGGATTTTATGACGGTTTATGCGATCATCCTGCGCGAAGGCCCGGTGACCGATCCCGAGGCGATGGCCGAATATCTGCGGGTCGGGCAGGAGAATCGCGGCAATTTCGACATGAAGCCGCTGGTCCTCTACGGCGCGCTGGAGGCGATCGAGGGCAAGGCGTCCGATGGCGCGGTGATCCTCGAATTCCCGAACATGGAAGAAGCCAAGGCCTGGTATTACAGCCCCGGCTACCAGAAGGCGGCCCCCCACCGCATCCGCTCGGCGGACTATCGGATCATGTTCGTCGAGGGCTTCGCCCCGCCGCCGGCCTGAAACGGCCATGCCGGCGCAGGGCTGGAACGACGATGTCCCGCATGATCGTGCAGGCGAGGCGGGCAGCGGCTAGCCCGGGGCGATCCGAGGAGAGGACGACCATGCCGAGCAAGACGCCGCGCCAGACCCCCGACAATGCGCTGGAGCCGCGCATCGCCCCGCTTGGCGAGGCCGAGATGGGGCCGGACGCGCTGGAACTTGCGGCAACGATCCGCCGCAACTTCAAGCTGGCCGAGACCGCGAGCATCCCCGCCGTCGTCGCTACGATGCTGCGCCATCCCGACCTTTACACCGCGCGGGTCGACTATACCGGCAAGCGGCTGCGCGCTTCGGCGCTGGCCGAACGCGACCTGGAGCTGGCGATCCTGCGCACCGCCTGGGTCTGTCAGGCCGCCTATAGCTGGGGCGAGCATGTCGCGATGGGCAAGCGTGCGGGGATCAGCGCGGAGGAGATCGAGCGGCTGACCCAAGGCTCGGATGCGCCCGGCTGGAGCGAGCATGACCGCGCGATCGTCCGCGCGGTGGACGAACTGCACGACGACGCGATGATCGGCGACGAAACCTGGGCGAGCCTGGCGAAGACGCTCGACGAGAAGCAGCTCATCGAGCTGATCATCATCATCGGCACCTATCATGAGAATGCCTATCTCTATAATTCGCTGCGCTCGCACCTGATCAAGGGCAATCCCGGCCTCGCGGCGCGCTAGACCTTGATTAGAGCCTGATTCACGCTCTCGGTGGAAGCGCGAAGCGCTTCCACCTCAAACGATCAGGCTCTAGAACGGCGCTGTCATCTGGGATCAAGGTGGCGCTTCCCCCATCGCCTATGGCTGCGGCAAGCAACGACAGCGAGGGGATCCATGGCGAACGAACTGGCCGGCAAGGTGGCGATCATCACGGGCGGCGCCGCGGGCATCGGCGAGGCGACGGTGCGGCTGTTCATCGAGGAAGGCGCGAAGGTCGTGCTCGCCGATGTGCAGGATGCACGGGGCCAGGCGCTGGCCGACGAACTGGGGCCGAACTGCCGCTACAGGCATTGCGACGTCTCGAAGCGCGACGAGGTGCAGGCGCTGGTCGACTATGCCGTCGCGGAGTTCGGCGGCCTCCACATCATGAACAACAATGCCGGGATCACCGACAAGAGCCCGCCGCGCTTCCTGGATGATGATTTCTCGGGCTTCCAGCGGGTGATCGAGGTCAATCTGCTCGGCGTGATCCTGGGCAGCCAGATCGCCGCGCGGCACATGGCCAGGAACGGCGGCGGATCGATCATCAACACCGCCTCGATCGCGGCGACCCTGCCGAGCTATGGCGTACTCTCCTACCGTGCGGCCAAGGCGGGGGTGTGCAACTTCACCCAGTCGATCGCGATCGACCTGGGCGAATATCTGATCCGCTGCAACGTGATCTGCCCCGGCAACATCCCGTCGGAGATCGGCGTCTACAACGCGCCGGGCCAGAGCGAGGAGGTTGCGGAGAAGATCCGCAGCGCGATCAAGGATGTCCGCATGGACCGCCAGCCGCTCAAGAGCCAGGGCGAGGGCAAGGACATCGCCCATGCCGCGGTGTTCCTGGGCAGCGACCGATCGCGCCAGATCACCGGGCTGATCATGCCGGTCGACGCCGGCGCCAGCGCGGGGGATTCGGTGAGCCTGATGGACCGCATCGGCGAAGCGCGCGCGCGGGTGATGGCGGAAGTGGGGGCGGGCTGAGGCATAGCCCTCTCCCGCCTGCGGGAGAGGGTTGGGTGAGGGTCTTCTTCTTCTTCTTTCTCCTCCGAGAGAGAAAAGAAGAAGACCCTCACCCTCCCACCGCTGCGCGGCGGGCCCCTCCCTCTCCCGCAGGCGGGAGAGGGGAAATCTCACCCCACATATCTCGCCGCGAAATCATGCGCGGTGCTTTCCAGCCGGCCGAGCTGGTCGTCGACCAGGCGGAAGCCTTCTTCGAGCCGGTCGATGTCGTTCGCCACGCCCTCGGTGTCGGCGCGGATCGCGGTGATCGTGGTGGAGGTGGAGTCGGCGGCCAGCGCGGTCTGGTCGACGGCGGCGGTGATGATGGTGACGGTCTGGGCCTGCAGGTCCATCGCCTGGCGGATGCGGGCGGCAAGCGCCTCCACCTCGGCCACGGTCGAGCGGATCGAGCCATTGGCGTCCACCGCCTTGCGGGTCGCGCTCTGGATCGTGGCGATCTTGCCGGCGATGTCGTCGGTGGCGCGCGCGGTCTGGTTGGCCAGGTTCTTAACTTCCTGCGCCACCACCGCGAAGCCGCGCCCCGCCTCGCCGGCGCGCGCCGCCTCGATCGTGGCGTTGAGCGCGAGCAGGTTGGTCTGTCCGGCAATGTCGCGGATCAGGCTCAGGATCGATTCGATCTGATGCGCATGGTCCGACAGCGCTTCGGATACGGTGAGCGCCTCGGTCGACTGGCTGGCGGCGCGGGTGGCGACATCGGCGGCGACGTCCACCTCGCGGCGGGCATCCTCGATCGCGCGGATCAACCCGGCCGAGGTCTGCGCCGCATCGCGCATCGCGGTGGCCGACTGGACGGCGGCGGCCGCCACTTCGGAGGTCTTGTCGAGCATGCCGCGCGCTGCGCTGGAGGCATGGATGCTCTGGTCGCGCAGGGTGGCGGAGCGCTGGCGGGTCGAGGCGAGGATGTCGCCGATGTCGGTGCGGAACATCTCGCTGGAGGACAGGCGCTGCTCCTGCACCATCTTGCCACGCATCGCGTTGTGATAGGACAGCGCCAGTTCCAGCTCGATCGAGCCGAGCTTGTCGACGGCCCGCTGGACGAACAGCAGGAAGGCGGTGTCCTCGGGGAAGCGTTCGGCGATGCGATCGACGATCAGATCGGCCTCGCGCGCCAGCCCCTGCACCACCGCCGGGGCGGGCACTTTGAGCCGGTAGATGAACACCCCGCTCTGGCTGAGGATGCGCATCCATTCCTGGTCGATCGGCCGCGAATAGATGTAGCGGCGGCGGTCGACGAGATCCTCGATGTTGAAGGAGACGCGGTTTGCCTGGTCGAGATTGGCCGAGACATTGCCGAGGCCGCGGGTGAACGGCGCCCAATAGTCACGTGCCGCGCTCAGCACGATGTCCGATGCGCGATCCCAGATTTGCTGCAGCTGATCGCGCAGCACGCCGTCCGCGTTATACAAGGCTATTCGCTCGGCGAAGTCGCTGTCGGACAGCGCCCGTTCCTCTGCCAGCTGGGGCGTGCTCGCCATGTCCATCAGGCTCTCTCCCTTCGGCGCGGGAGTGTGCCCCAATATGGTTAAGCTTCGGTAACCGAAGGCCCGTCGGTTCTTATGGACGCGACGTCAGGCCTGCACATTCTCGATGAAAGCGGCGGTGATCGGCGCTTCGTCGCGCTCCACGCCGGTGGTTTCGAGCAGGCGGCTGACGGTCATGTAGATGCCGGTCACCAGCATCAGGTCGGTCAGCTGCTGGTCGTCGAGATGGCGGCGCACCGCCGCGAGCGCGGCATCGCCGACCTTGACGTCGACCACGAGTTCCTCGGCGAAGTCGAGCACCGCCTGCTGGGCCTCGTCGAGCACGCCCGGATGCTGCCCGCCCTGGCGGACCGCCGCGATCTGCGCGTCGCTGAGCCCCACGTCGCGTGCCATCGATTCATGCTGCCAGGTCTCATAGTCCGACCCGGCGATATAGCCGGCGCGCAGGATCGCGATCTCGCGCAGCGGCGCGGGCAGCGGGCTGGCGGTGTAGAAGGGCAAAGTGAAGGCCATGAAACCCTCCACCACCTCGGGCGTCGCATTGGCGAGCATGCGGACGACGTTGAGCGGCGACCCGTCGAGGATCGCGCGGATCTTGTCGGGCTTGCCGGTGGCGGTGGCATAGGGAATGCGGGTCATGGCTCTCTCCATCCGGGCCGTCGCGCGGCGCCTTTGATGTCAGACATGCACGGGCGGGCAGGGGATGTCGAATGGGAGAAACGAATAGGCTTGTTCGATTTCGCTCTTGGACAAGGCGTCTCCGGCACCTCATCCTCCCTCCCCGAAAAGCATCGAGGAGAGGCGGGATGGCGGCGGACGGCGGCAGCGGAGCGGGCAAGGTGCGCACGCCGCGCGAGGTGATCGACCTCTACTGGAACGAGGTCTGGAACAAGGGCAATGCCGAGCTGATCCGCGAGATCTGCGCCGATCCGATGGTGCGGCACGATGTCGGCCGGGTCACCTATATGAGCCATGAGGACCAGATCGCGCGGGTCAAGCATGGCCATGAGCTGATGAAGCCGCATTTCACCCATGAGGTGCTGGTCGCTGACGACACTTATGCCAGCTCGGTCTGGAACATGACGAGCGCGGTCGACCCCGAGCTGAAGATCTGCAGCATCGAAACCTTCAAGGTCGAGAATGGCCGCTTCGTCGCCTGCTGGAACGCGCCCTATGGCAAGGGGCTGTGGGGCTATGAGGGGATGGAGGCGGCGGTGCTCGATGTGCCGCCGCCCGAGCTGGTCTCCAAGGTCGGCGAGATCGACGCCGGCTGGCTGGAGCGGATGTATGCCGCGGCCGGGATCAAGGTGCCGCATGTCGCGCTGGTCCAGAGCGTCGAGCCGGTGGGCAAAGGCACCTCCTGCGCGGTCTATCGTCTCCACATCGCCTATAATGTCGAGGGGAGCGGCGGGGCGCCCGAGACGCTGGTCGCCAAGCTGCCCTCGCCCGATCCCGAGCATGCCGCGCGGATCGGCACCTATGTCGACTATGGGCGCGAGGTGGCGGCCTATCGCTTCCTGGCCGACACGCCGGCTTTCCGCACGCCCTATTGCTACCATGCCGCGTACCAGCCGGGCGGCGCCTTCAACCTGATCCTCGAGGATATGACGGGCAAGGGGCGGCCCGGCGACCAAGTTGCCGGGTGCAGCATCGCCGATGCCGGGTTGGTGGTGCGCGAACTTGGCGCGCTGCATGCGGCGCACTGGACATCGGACGAGGTGGCGAAGCTCGACTGGCCGCTGCGCATCCAGAAGGATGCCGCGCTGATCGCGGGGGCTTATGCGGCGGGGATCGCGGCGCTGCGGGCCGGCAAGCTCGGTGTGCGCCCGGCCGAGGATTTCGCGCTGATGGACGAGGTGGCGCCGCTGGTCGAGCGCTGGCTGGCGGCCGAGCCGCTGCTGGCGATGATCCATGGCGAGCCCAGGGTCGACAATATCTTCTTCGAGGAAGAGGGCGGGGTCGCCACACGCGCCTGCCTGATCGACCTGCAGCAGGTGGGGATCGGCGATCCGCAGCGCGACATCGCCTATTTCCTGAGCGGCAGCCTGTCCCCCGCCGACCGCCGCGCCTGCGAGCGCGAGCTGGTGGCGGCGCATGCGGCGGCGATCCGCGTGGTCGATCCGTCCTATGAGGCCGATCGCGCCTGGGCCGATTATCGGGCCAATGCGGTGGCAGGGCTGATCTACACGGTGGCGGCGGTGTCGGTGATCGTGCCGTCGGCCGACACGATCGCGCTGATCGACGCGCTGCTCGATCGCAACCTGGCGACGGTACGGGATCTGGATGGGGTGGCGGCCGCCAAGGGACGGATGGACTAGGCTCTCATCTCCCCACCTCCGTTCGTCCCGAGCGCAGTCGAGGGACGTTGGCTGAGGGAGAACGTGTCTCGACTTCGCTCGACACGAACGGAGTGGGGAGGATGGGGTGAGGGGAAGGCGATAGCGCCTCCCCAATCTTCCACCCGTCATGCGCAACCATTACGCTTCCGGTGCATTGATCACGCGCAGGAGGAGGCGGCGGTGCGGCTGGACGACGAGCAGGAAAGCAGCAACTACGAAATCCGCTCGGGCGGCGGCGGGGGCTTCGGGCTCCCGATCGGCATACCGCTGGGGCGTGGCGGTCTCGGCTGCGGGTCGATCATCCTGATCCTGATCGTCTCCTTCGTCTTCGGTATCAATCCGCTGAGCCTGCTTGGCGGGCAGGGCGGCGCACCGGTCGTCCAGCAAAGCGAGCCCGGCGGCGCGCCCGGCGAGAAGACCCCGGTGATGAGCCGGTCGCTCAAGGTGCTGGGGTCCACCGAGCGGGTCTGGGGCGCATTGTTCCAGCAGGCCGGCGGCACCTATCAGCCGACCACTCTGGTTTTCTATCCGGGCGGTACCCAGTCGGGCTGCGGCGCCGCGAGCTCCTCGGCCGGGCCCTTCTATTGCCCCGCCGACAAGCGCATCTATCTCGACACCAGCTTCTTCGACGAGCTGTCGGGCCGCTTCGGCGCGCCGGGCGAGTTTGCCCAGGCCTATGTGATCGCGCATGAGGTGGGCCACCATGTCCAGGACCTGGAAGGCACGCTCGATAAGGTCCACGCCGCGCAGCAGCGGCTGAGCGAGCGCGAGGCCAATGCGCTGCAGGTGAAGGTGGAATTGCAGGCCGATTGCTATGCCGGCGTCTGGGCGAAGCAGGATGTGAACCTGCTGGAGCCCGGCGACGCCGAGGCGGGCCTGCAGGCGGCTGCGGCGGTGGGCGACGATACCCTCCAGAAGGCGAGCCAGGGCTATGTCGTGCCCGAGGGCTTCACCCATGGCAGCGCCGCCGAGCGCCAGAAATGGCTGCGCATCGGCCTCGACAGCGGCGATCCCGCGCGCTGCGACACTTTCGGCCGCGGTGGCCCGTGAACCAGAGCTGGCCGAGCCGCCTGTGGATCATCCGGCACGGCCAGAGCGCGGGCAATGTCGCGCGCGATGCCGCCGACGAGGCGGCGCTCGACCGGATCGCGATCAGCGGGCGTGACGTCGACGTTCCGCTCAGCCCGCTGGGCGAACAACAGGCGCGCGCGCTGGGCCATTGGTTTGCCGAGGGCACGAGCGCGCAGCGGCCCGAGGTGATCCTGTCCTCGCCCTATCTGCGCGCGATGCAGACCGCGCAGATCTTCCGCGAGGCGGGCGGCTGCGAGGCCGACGAGCCGATCTGCATGGACGAGCGGCTGCGCGAGAAGGAGTTCGGCATCCTCGACGGGCTGACCACCCATGGCATCCACAGGCTGCTGCCCGAACAGGCCGACTTTCGGAAGGTGCTGGGGAAATTCTATCACCGTCCGCCCGGCGGGGAGAGCTGGTGCGACGTGATCCTGCGGCTGCGCTCGCTGCTCGACACCGTCTCGCTCCATTATGCGGGGCGGCGGGTGATGATCTTCGGGCATCAGGTGGTGGTGCTGTGCCTGCGCTACATCATCGAGACGATGGACGAGGCGAAGATCCTCGACATCGACAAGCAGGGCGACGTCGCCAATTGCTCGGTCACCGAATATCGCTTCGATCCCAAGGCGGGGCGCAACGGCCATCTCGCCCTGGTCCGCTACAACGCCACCGCGCCGATGGAGGCCGAAAAGGCGCCGGTCACCCGCGCGCCCGATCCGATCGTGGCGGCGCGGGGATGAGCGTGCCGCCCCCCGCGCCACCGTCGCCGCTCGACGCCCAGTGGCGCGCGGCGAACCCGTTGCCGGTGCATGGGCATGAGAGCGACAAGAATGCCAAGGGCCGCGTGCTGCTGGTGGGCGGCAGCATGTTCGTGCCCGGCGCGCTGAGCCTGACGGGCGAGGCGGTGCTGCGTAGCGGCGCCGGCAAGCTGCAGGTCGCCACGGTCGACGCGGCGGCGATGCATCTGGGCGTATTGGTGCCCGAGGCCGCGATGATCGGCCTGCCGACCGACGAGGAGGGCGAGATCGCCATCCCGCCGACGGCCAAGCTGGAGGCGGCGGCCGCGCATTGCGACGCCCTGCTGATCGGTCCGGGAATGATGAGCCTGCCCGCCGCCCGTGCGCTGGTGGAGGGGCTGTGCCCGGCCTTGAGCAGCAACCAGACCCTGATCCTCGACGCTGCCGCCATCTCCTGCGCGCGGGCGCTGGCACCGGTGATCGCGGCGCTGGGCGGCCGGGCGATCCTGACCCCGCATCACGGCGAGATGGCGCGGCTGGTGGATGTCGACCAGGCCGCGGTCGATGACGATCCGGTGGGCTGCGCGCGCGCCGCCGCCAGCCATTTCGATGCGGTGATCGTGCTGAAGGCGGGCGAGACGGTCATCGCGGCGCCGGGTGGCGAGACCTTGCTCTATACCAGCGACTGCGTGGGCCTGGCGACGGGCGGCTCGGGCGACGTGCTGGCCGGGATCATGGCGGGCCTCGCCGCGCGCGGCGCCGATCCCTTCCGGGCGGCGGCCTGGGGCGTTTGGCTGCATGGCGAGGCGGGGCAGGCCGCCGCGCAGCGGCTGGGCCCGATCGGTTTCCTTGCGCGTGATTTGCCGGTGGAGGTGCCGGGATTGATGGCGAAGGCCGAGATCGGCGGCTGAAAAACGCCGGATAGCGCCCTGAATTAGACAAAGGTCCAACTGTTGGAAGGAGGTGGCGGCTTGCATCCGTCGCATCGTTAACAGTTATTTACATCACCCTTTTCTAAGCCGGTTCTATTGGGATGCCGATGGTGGCGCTTGTGACTCAACCTGGTTCTGCAGATCGATCGGAAGGGGCTGTCCATGGATAGCACCACCTCCGAACAGCGCCTGAAGGCCTTCCTGCGGATCCAGGCCGAGGTGCTGGCGGCCGACATGAGCCTCGATCGGCTGATGACGTCGGTGGCCGAAGCCGGCATGGCGATCTTCCCGCAGGCCAATGGCATGATTGTCGAGATGCTGGCGGACGACGAGTCCGTCTATGGCGCGGGCAGCGGAATCGCGGCGCGGCTGGTGGGGCGGCGCGCGCCGATCGCCGGATCTTTGTTCGAACGCTGCATTCTCGCCAGCCAGGCGCATATCTGCGACGACATCACCACCAGCGACAGTGCGAACCGGGACGCGTGCATCGCCGCCGGCATCCATTCGCTGGCGCTGGCGCCGGTCCACCATGACGGTGCGGCCTGGGGTGTGGTGAAGGCGCTGGCGCCGCGCGCCGACGTCTTCGATCCGTCCGACCTGCTAGCGCTCCAGATCCTAGCCGGGGCGCTGTCGGCGGGGCTCGTCGCCCGGTCGCGCGATACGGCCTTCCATGAACTGGAGGATGCTTCCGCCAATTTCCGCGCCACTTTCGACCAGGCCGCGGTCGGCATCGCCCATGTCGCGATGGACGGGGCCTTCCTGCGCGTGAACGACCGTTTCTGCACCATCGCCGGCCACAGCCGCGCGGCGCTGCTCGAACATGGCTTCAGCCAGATCACCCATCCCGACGATCTGGGCGAGGACCTGGTCAAGCTCGGCCATCTGATCGAGGGGAAGATCGATCATTACACGATGGAGAAGCGCTACGTCCGCGCCAACCAGAGCACGGTCTGGGTGAACCTGACCGTGGCGATGGTGAAGGGCAGCGGGGAACGGCCGCCTTTCTTCGTGAGCGTGATCGAGGATATCTCGGCGCGCAAGGCGGCCGAGGAACATGCCTTCCAGGATGCGCTGACCGGGCTGCACAACCGCCGCTGGCTGATCGAGCAATATTGGCCCAATCTGGATCGCGGCGGCGGTCGCTCGACGATCTTCGCCTATCTCGACCTCGACGGGTTCAAGGGGGTCAACGACCGCTTCGGCCATGCCGAGGGCGATCGCTGCCTGGTCGACGTGTCCGACCGGATAAGGCGCCTGCTGCGCGACGGCGACTGTTTCTGCCGGATCGCGGGCGACGAGTTCGTCCTCGTCCTCCCCGATATCGGCCGCAAGGGTGGTGCGAGCGTGCTGACGCGGCTGCATGAGGCGGTGTCGGGCTATTGCGGTTCGGTGCCATGGGATCTGGGGATCAGCATTGGTGCGATCGAGATCGAGCCCCAGCAGCCGGTCGACCTCGTCCAGTTGCTAAACGCCGCCGACAAGCTGATGTACGCATCGAAGCGTTCTTACGACAAATCGCCGGTCATCCACCGGCTGGGCGAACTGCCTTCGCGCGAGACCAGCGGATCGGCTGCGGCCCGCATTCACTGATCCGCGGCTGCCGGGCAGCCTCCATCATGCGCTAAAATCGATCGGCGCTGCCAGTGTCCCCACGTCTTGTCATGCGAGAGAGCTGGCGAGCGGCAAGGCTGTGTCTCATCCGTGCAAAAAATCCCAGATTCCGTTACGTAAATTCCCCAATAGACAGTCGAGGCGGCCAACCTAGGACGGGCGCGGGCTATCCAATTGATCCGACTGCATTTCGGGGGTGGAATGATGCTGAAAATCGATAGGGCCGTCGGCCCGCGCCGCTTGTCTCTGCTCTGCGGCGTGGCCTTGGGGGCCCTGTGGTCGGGGGCGGCCGGCGCGGCGGTGACGTGCACGGTTGGCGGGACCGCTACGCTCATTAACTGCGACGCGACTTTCGTCCAGGTCTATGGGACCGGCGGCGCATCGAGCCTGACGGTTACCGACACCACCACGGGCAGCGTCGAACTGCGGCTCGATCCCGCCGTCGTCGATGGCGACGGGCCGTTCAGCCAGACCCTGACGGTCACGGGCACCAGCGTCCTCGACCGTGCCGACTATAGCGCGGTGATCATGCAGACCAATCGCGCCCGGCGCGATGCGACGGTGATCCTGGGCAGCGACGTGCAGATTTCCGGCCGTGGCGGTGGCATCGGCGCCGTCTGGGTGCGCAACGACACCAGCGGCGACATCTCGATCCAGAGTGATGCCACGGTGACCGCTTTTTCGGGCGGCGGCGACGGCATCACCGCTACCACCAATCTGGGCGCGGTGACGCTCACCAATTCGGGCACGGTCATATCGGCCGATGGCCGGGGCCTCTATGCCGATGGCGGGTTCAACAACCTGCCGACCAGTCCGGTCGACGTGTTCGTCACCAACACAGGCGACGTCACCGGCTATCTCGCCGGCATCCGCGTGATCGATTATCAGGGCCATGGCAAGGCCGACAACCAGGGCACCGTGGAATCGACCATCCGCCAGGCGATCGTCGTCTATTCGGCGAACGGCCAGGCGACGATCGTCAATAGCGGGACCGCGACGTCGAACGACGATGTCGCGCTCTATGCCGCGACCGACAATGGCGACATCGAGGTCACCAACAGCGGCATGGTGACGGCGGCCGACGACGCCGGCATCAGCGGCGTTCGCGACGGCTATTCGGGTATCCGCGCCGTCGCCGACATATCGGGCGATATCGTCGTCACCAACGATACCGGCGGTTCGATCACGGCGCTCGATACCTCGGGCACGGCCGCCAACGACGCGGCGATCTTCGCCAGGACCCCGGCGGGTTCGGTGACGCTGACCAACAATGCCGACGTCCATGGCCGCTTCGCGATCACCGGCATCAGCAGTGACTCGCTGGTGTCGCTGGACAATAGCGGCATGGTCGAGGGCGAGCAGGGCGGCGTCTATCTGAACGGCGCCACCAACAGCCTGACGAACAGCGGCACGATCTCGACCACCGCCGGCACCGCGGTGTCGACCGGCAACGGCAATTCCACCATCACCACCAGCGGCACGGTCAGCGCCGTGACGACCGCGATCGCCTTTGGCAGTGGCGACGACAGGCTGCTGCTGCAGTCGGGCTATTCGATCACGGGCATCGTCGAGGCGGGCACCGGCGACGATACCCTCGAACTGGGCTTGTCGACCGGCAGCAGCTTCGACGTCGGGCTGATCGGTGCGACATCGTCCCAATATCGCGGTTTCGAGACGATCGAGAAATCGGGCAGCGGCACGCTGACGCTCAGCGGCAGCAACGGCACGAGCGATTATGACTGGCGCGTGTCGGCAGGCACGCTGATCGGGGCGACGACCTCCATAGGTGGTGCCGATGTCCAGATCGACAGCGGCGCCACGCTTCGCCTGAGCCAAAGCGGCAGCTCCAGCATGTCGGGCGTGCTTTCGGGAACCGGAACGCTCCAGAAACAGGGTACCGGAAACGCCGTATTGACCGGCGACAGCAGTGGCTTCGCCGGGACGACCGAGATATCCGCCGGCTCGCTGACCGTCAGCGGGCAGCTTGGCGGGGCCATCGACGTGCTATCGGGCGGGGCGGTGGCGGGCGCCGGTAGCGTCGGCGACGTGACGGTCGCCTCGGGCGGCCGGCTTACCGGGCAAAACACCGGGCTCACGATGGACTCGCTCACGCTGGACAGCGGGGCTTTTGTGCGGGTGCGGTTGGGCGCGCCGACCACCAGCCAGATCTTCACGGTGAACGGCGATCTCACGCTGGACGGCACGCTGGAGATAACGGCGACGGGCGCCTTCGGCGACGGCCTCTATCGGCTGATCAGCTATGGCGGCACGCTGACCGACAGCGGTCTGGCGATCGATTCCACCTCGGCGGCGGCCATCTCGCAGAACCTGACGGTGCAGACCTCGGTGGCCGGGCA
>CAUTRN010000020.1:0-106641 GCA_963540925.1 uncultured Sphingomonadaceae bacterium | reverse complement strand
GTGGTGGTACAGCGCAGTTCCACCCGCGTGGCAACGCGGAACAGGTCGGGCACCTTGGCGATCGTCTCGGGCCGCCACGACCATCCCAGCACGGCCTTGGCATATTCCGCTGCGGCGGCGGGGCCGCGCGCGGAGGAATAGATCGGGCGGGCGCCGCTGACCGATCCGTCGGTACGGATCGCGAACTCGACAACCGCGACGTCCTCGGGCTTCAGGTCGGCCGGGCCGCCGCAGCTTGGCAGCGGCATGGCGACGGCCAGCGCGAAGGGTGCATTCTCGATCCGCCCCGCGCCGGTATAGGCCATATATTTGCGGGCATCCTCCTCCCGTCCTGCCAGCAGCGCGGTGATGGCGAGATCGGACCGGGTCGCGATCTCGTCGAAGCGGACGGTGAGGTCGAGGCCGCCTTGGTCCGATATCGCCCGTCTGAGCACGGCATAGGCGTCGGTGAACCGCCCGCGATTGAGCAGGGCGCGAGCGCGCACGGTCTGGAGCTGGGCGATGACCCGCTTCTCCTCCTTGGAGGGGGAGGGTGACGCGGTGGCCACCGCGAGGGCGGCGTCGATATGGCCCAGCGCGTCGTCATTGGTGTCGAACATGGTGGACGAGGCGAGCGACACCCTGGCATTGGCGCGGGCCTGGTCGGTCTCCGCCACTGCCAGGGCCCGTCCGAAATGGTGGGTGGCTGCAGCATAGTTGAGCCGATCGAGCTCGATATTCCCGAGCGCGCGCTCGGCAAAGAAGCGGTCGCCGTTCAGTTCGGGGTGATCGGGCGAGGCGATCTTCAGGGCGGCGCGAAGCGTCTTCTCGCCGTCGTCGACCCGGTCGAGCTCGATCTGGTTCAGCCCTTTCCGCAGTAGAACCGCCGCCAGGACATTGGGGCTGTTCTTGACGCCCTTGAGCTGTTCGAGGGATGAGAAGAGCCGGATCGCTTCTTCATGTCGGCCTTCGACATGGGCGCTGGTGGCGGCGTCGAACATCGCCTGCGGACTCATGGGAGGCGCGGCCTCCGGGGCCATGGCGGCAGAGGCCAGCATGGCGATCGTCAGTGAAAAGAGCATCATCATCCCCCAGTCGCGCCACGATATTATGTCGCACGATCGTTGCAATCCCACGGATTCCGTAACTGCGCGGAAATGGAGCAATTGGGGAAGGGTGACGGCATCCGATCGGCTCGCTGAGGCCGGCGCACGGTTCGTCGCGTCACGGCCTGCAATCTGCTGGACATGTGTCCAGAAAGATGATCTCCTGATTGTAACAAACACAATCAGGGAGAGGATCGGTTCGACAGTTTTGGGGAACTGGCGTGGTCGATCTTTCTGGGCGCATCGATTGGTTCAAGGCGAGCATCTTGCCGCATGAAAGGGCGTTGCGGGCGCGTTTGAAGCGTGCCGCGACGGCTGAGGACGATGTCGACGACGTCGTCGCCGAAGCGCTCGTCCGCGCTTATGGCACCGAGGACTGGACCGCGATCGGCAATGGCCGCCACTATCTTTTCCGTATCGCCCGCAATGTGTTGATCGACCATGCGCGGCGCAACGCGCTGGTCGGTTTCGACAGCCTCGCCGACGAGGGCGATGAGCAGGTCGACCGCCGCACCGAGGCGGCGATCTCCGCCCGCGACGAACTTCGCCAGGTCGAGCGCGCGATCGAGTCTATGCCGGCCCAGTGCAGGCGTGTATTCGTCCTGCGCCGTGTGCACGAGCGCACGATCGGCGAGATTGCGACCGAGATGGAGCTATCCATTTCCACGGTCGAGAAACATCTCGGCAAGGCGGTGCTGCTACTGGGCCGTGCCATTGCCGAGATCGAGGACGGTAGTTTTGAACGAGCCCCGGACGTCCCGAAGCGAGGAGATGGAGCGCGAGGAGCGCGCCGCGCGCTTCTTGACGTGGCGGCTCGGTGACCGGCCCGGTGATGATCCCGAACTGGAGGCTTGGCTGAGCGCCGATCCGCGCAACGCCGTCGCCTTCGCCCGGCTGGAGGCAGCCTGGGAGCGCGCGGCCGCGCTGCGCACCATCGCCCCGGCCCCCGACCATGATGACCGACGACCGACCTGTCCTCCGCCCCGCCCCGATGAACAAAGCCAGCAATAGGCTCCGGCTTGCCCTGCTGTCGTTCGCCTGTGCCGCCCTGCCGGCGCAGGCCGAACCGCTGCACCAGCGGTTGCTGACGCTCGACAGCCATCTCGACACGCCCGCCTCGCTGGTCCGTCCGGGCTGGAAGATCGGCGAACGGCATCGCTTCTCCGACGACTTCACCCAGGTCGACGTGCCCCGGATGAAGGAAGGCGGCCTCGATGGCGGCTTCTGGGCGATCTACACCCCACAGGGGCCGCTCGACCCCGCCGGCCTCCAGGCGGCGCGCGACTTCGCGATCATGCGCGGCGTCGCGATCCGCGAGATGGTGGCGGCCGATCCGCGCAATTTCGAACTGGCGCTCACCGCCGACGATGCCGCCCGGATCGCCGCGAAGGGCAAGCGCGTCGTCTATATGAGCATCGAGAATGCTTATCCGATCGGCACCGACATCAGCCTGCTCCGCACCTTCCACGCCATGGGCGTGCGGCTTACCGGTTTTGCGCATTTCCTGAACAACCAGTTCGCCGACAGCTCCACCGATCCCGCCGGCCCGCGCTGGGGCGGCCTCAGCCCCGAGGGACGGGTGCTGCTGGCCGAGGTGAACCGGCTCGGCATCGTCGCGGACGCCTCGCATTCGTCCGACGCGGTGCTCGATCAATTGCTGGCGCTGTCGAAGGCACCGATCATCCTGTCGCACAGTGGCTGCAAGGCGATCTTCGATCATCCCCGCAACGTCGACGACGACCGGCTGCGGAAGCTGGCGGCGGCGGGTGGGGTGATCCAGATCAACAGCTATGGCTATTATCTGAAGGCGCTGAAGCGCGATCCCGAGCGGGACAAGGCGCTCGGCGCGCTGGGCGACAAGCTGGAGGGCGGGCCGCTGACCGCCGAGGCCTATGCGAAACTGCTGGCCGAGCGGAAGGCGATCGAGGCGGCGCATCCGGTGGAACAGGCGAGTTTCGACGATTTCATGGCGCATCTGCTCCACGCGTTGAAGGTGGCCGGGGTCGATCATGTCGGCCTGGGGTTCGATTGGGACGGCGGCGGCGGGGTGCCCGGCATGGAGGACATCACCGCGCTGCCCCGCGTCACCGACGCCCTGCTGAAGGCGGGCTATGGCGAGGCGGATCTCGCCAAGATCTGGAGCGGCAATCTGCTGCGGGTGATGGCCGCCGCCCAGGCCGAAGGCGCGCGCGAGCGCGGCGAGGGGGCGGGGCCGGCGAAATGACGGTGGCCGGAGTGCTGACCCATCGCGTCGCCACGCTCGACGATGTTCCCGCCATTACGGCGCTGATGGATCGTGCGATCGGCGAGCTGCAGCAGGGCTTCCTGACCCCCGAGCAGATCCTGTCGAGCCGCGCCCATATGGGGCTCGACACCCAGCTGATCCGCGACGCGACCTATTTCCTGGTGGAGGTCGACGGCGCGCTGGCGGGCTGCGGCGGCTGGAGCCGGCGCGCGACCCTGTTCGGCGGCGACGCCAGCGGCGGGCGCGACCCCGCCATGCTCGACCCGGCGGTCGATCCGGCGCGGATCCGCGCGATGTACACCGATCCCGGCTTCGTCCGTCGCGGGGTGGGCAAGCTGATCATCCGGCTGTGCGAGGAAGCCGCGCGCGACGCCGGCTTCCAGCGTGCGGAGATGGCGGCGACCATGGCAGGCGTGCCGCTCTACGAGGCGTGCGGCTATAGGGTGATCGAGCCGTTCGAAGCGGTGGCGCCCGGCGGCGTGCCCGTGCCGCTGGCCCGTATGGGCAAGGTTCTGGGCTAGGCAGCACCACCTTCTCTCCTCCCTGCGAGGAAGGGGAGAAACTCGCGTCAGGCCGGCTTGGCTGCCCGCTTCGGCGGCGATTTTGGTTTCGGGGCAGGCTCGGGTCGCGGTTCGGCATGTTCGGCATAAGGCATGATCAGCCGCCCGTCCGGAGCCGCGGTGAAGGCGGTCTGGGTGGCGTTGGCGAACTCGATTCCCTCGGCCGCGAAACGCTCCAGCACCTCAATGAAGATCTCGTGGCGGGCTTCGTTGAACACCTCGCCATCCTCGTCGATCACGTCGAACAGCAGCTCATAGTCGAGGCTGGAAAGCGTCAGGTTGACCATGCAGCAGTGCAGGAAGGCCGCCTTTTGATGCCTGGCGACGATGTCCTTCGCGATCTCGGGGATGCGGCGGCACGTCTCGGGCGGGGTGCTGCGTACCACCGAGAGGATTTGGGTCGAGCGGCGACGCATCGTGTGGCTGAGGTTGTGGAGCTGCTTGTTGAGCAGGTTGGTGTTGGAGATTACGATCTCCTCGCCGGTGGTGGAGCGCAGCCGGGTCGTCTTCAGCCCGATCGCCTCCACGGTGCCGGTCGTGGTGTCCCATTTGACGGTGTCGCCGCGCCGGAAGGGGCGGTCGAAGATGATCGCCAGGCTGGCGAACAGGTCGGCGAAAATGCCTTGCGCGGCCAAGCCGATGGCGATGCCGCCGATGCCGAGGCTGGCGACCAGGCCGGTGATGTTGACGCCCACATTGTCGAGGATCGCCAGGGTCGCGACGATGAAGCAGACGGCGGTGACGAGCAGCCGGATGATGCCGATCGCCGACCCCAGCGTGCGCGAGGCATCCTCCTCGCCGGCGCGATATTCGACGATGCCGAGCACCACTTCGCGCACCCAGAGTGCGGCCTGGATCGCGACGGCGATGGTGAACAGGAAGCTCACAGTGCCGGCCACGGCGGCGGGGGGCTGCGCATAGCCGCTGACCAGCCGTGCGGCGAGCATCACGATGAAGAAGAGGTTCGTGCGCGAGATGGCGCGGCCGATGATGCGCGGCCAGTGGCCCAGATGCTCGCGCCGGCAGAGCCGCGTGCCCAGCATGCGCAGGCCGTAGAGCGTCAGGATGATCACCGCGGCAAAGGCCGCGGCGATGGTGATGCTCACATAATGGATTTCGATCCAGGCGAGGATCTGGTCCCACATCGTGCGGAGATCGGCGAAGGACTCGATTGCCGGCGGCACGTTCGTGCTGTCGGTGGCATTACTCGTTTTCGACATTCGGCCTTCCATCACTTGCCGTTCACCGACCCCCAACGAGGCTGGCTGCGGCGATGTTCCCCGCCGCGGGCGAAGCCCTTGGCGCGCTCCGCCTCTGCGGCTTCTTCCTCCGCGGCGGCTTCGGCTTCGGCGATCGCGGCTTCCGCCTCGGCTTCGGCGGCGGCGCTCGCGAGTTCCTTGGCCTCGATTTCGCGCCGCCGGCGGCGGAACGGATTCCACGCCTTTTTCTTCACATAGGTCTGCACATAGCGGTCGAAGCCGATCTCCACCGCGATGATGAAATAGATATAGGGCTGGAAGGCGATGCCGACGAAGGAACAGCCCAGCATGTAGATCAGATGGGCGTGCTGGAGCGCGCTCGCCAGCGGGGCGACCCAGACATGCGGCCCTTGTTCCTTGCGATAGCTTCGTCGAACCACTTCCATGCGGAAGATGCCGATGAGGTGAAGCATGAGGAACAGGAACAGGCCGGGATAGCCCTGCTCGCCGAGCATCTCGAAATAGGCGTTGTGGAAGGCGCGACCGGAATCATAGCCGGTCACCCGAACCACCGCACCGTCGGCGGTCCTGTAGCTCATGTCGACTTCGAGCTTGTTGCCAAGATAGGCTTCGAAGCCGCCGCCGAATGGATGGTCGGTGGCATAGTCGATCGTCCAGCGCCACACCGCCAGGCGGGTCGAGGCCGAGGCGTCGCCCTTATAGCCCTGAATGGTGTCCATGCGCTGGGTGTAGGTCTTGGGCAGGAACGGGATGCCGGCGATGACGATGCCCGCCATGATCGACAGATACAGCATGCGCCGCTTGGCCGCGCGCAGCTCCAGCACCGCCATCAGCACGATACACAGCAGGCCGGTGCGGGTCTGGGTGCCGATCGGGATCAGCAGGCAGGCGAAGGCGAAGGCATACCAGTAGATCCGGGCGAAAATCGACGGTTTCACGATCGTCGAATATTTCGCCATGTAGAGGATCAGCGGGATCGAGCAGATCGCGAAGGCCGAGATGGTGCTGCTCTCATACAGGCCGCTGTTGCTGCGGACCATCAGGTTGAGCGTGCCATAGCCGCCACCGCCGGCCAGCGTCTTGGCGCCGCCCACCACCGCGATCGACGACAGGCAGATCAGCATGAACAGCAGCACGCCTTCGATGCGGACGCGGGTGTAGAGCGTCATCGGCATGAAGATCGAGAAGACCATCGCCTTCCACACCCAGCCCCATTTCTCGGCGGCGGCATCGGGGAAGTCGGCGGTCAGGGTGGTGTAGCCGCAATAGAGCAGCAGCACGATCAGGATCAGCTGGCGCGGGGTCGGCCGGGCGTGGCTCTTGTCGTCGCCCATGCCCCAGCCGACGAAGGCGGCGATGAACACGATCAGCGAGACCGGGATCGAGCTCAGCAGATAATAGGACAGGCGCTGCGGCGAGACGATATCGACATAGATATAAGCGCAGACGAACAGGAACGGCCGCCGAAACCCCGCCAGCAGGAGTGTGAACAGAAAGCCGATCAGGAATATGTCACGCACGGTTCGAACCGGGCCTCGTCTCGCCGGTTTCGACGCCCGCACGCCGCGCGGGTTGCTGCTTCTTCGCCAGGATCGGCTTGAAGCTGCGGCCGGTGCCGGTCGGCTCCTGGTTCAGATCGGGATGGTTGAACATCCTCAGCGCCACGAAACCGAGCAGGAAATGGGCCAGCAATAGCGATAGCGTGTCGATCATGATGCTGGTCCCGACCCGATTCCGATTGACATGTCGAGCCTCTTCATGCGCGTTGGACGCCACATGAAGATCCTCCATGTCCTCGATCATAGCCTGCCCATCCACAGCGGCTATACATTTCGTACACGCGCCATCCTCAAATCCCAGATCGCGATGGGGTGGGAGGTGCTGGGTGTCACCGGTCCGCGCTACAATGCGCCCGAGCCCGATCCGGCCGAGGAGGAGGGGCTGCGCTTCCGCCGCACGCTGCCCATCGTGCCCGCCCGCGCGCCGATCGGCGAGTGGCGCGAGGTGAAGGCGCTGCGCGAGCGGGTGGTGCAGGTCGCGGCCGAATGGAAGCCCGACCTGATCCACGCCCATTCGCCCGCGATGATCGGGCTGGCGGGGCTGGGGGCCGCGCGCCGGCTGAACCTGCCGTTTCTCTACGAGATTCGCGCCTTCTGGGAGGATGCCGCGGTCGGCAACGGCACGGGCACCGAGGGATCGCTCAAATATAAGCTGATCCGCGCGCTGGAGACTCATCTCGTCCGCCGCGCCGATGCGGTGGCGGTGATCTGCGAGGGACTGCGCTCCGATCTCGTCCGGCGCGGGATCGCTGCCGACAAGGTGATGGTCTCGCCCAACGGTGTCGACTTGGAGCTGTTCGGCGATCCGCCGCCGCCCGATCGCGCGCTCGCCGCGCAACTGGGGCTGGAGGAGGATGCCGAGGTGATCGGCTTCATCGGCTCCTTTTACGATTATGAAGGGCTCGACGATCTGATCGCGGCGATGCCGATGCTGGTGGAGGCCCGGCCGAAGGCGGTGCTGCTGCTCGTCGGCGGCGGCCCGATGGAGGCGGCGTTGCGCGCGCAGGCCGAGGCGTCGTCGGCCGCGGCGCGGATCCGCTTCGTCGGCCGGGTGCCGCACCAGGAGGTGGAACGCTATTACAGCCTGATCGACGTGCTCGCTTATCCGCGCAAGTCGATGCGGCTCACCGATCTGGTCACCCCGCTCAAGCCGCTGGAGGCGATGGCGCAGCTGCGCCTGGTCGCCGCGTCGGACGTGGGCGGGCATCGCGAACTGATCGAGGATGGCGTGACCGGCACCTTGTTCGCGCCTGACGATCCGGCGGCGCTCGCGCGCGCCGTGACCGGCCTTCTCGCGGATCGTGCCCATTGGGAGGAGCGACGCGCCGTGGCCCGGGCTTTCGTGGAACGGGAGAGGAACTGGGGTGTCAACGTGGCCCGCTATGCGCCGGTCTATCAGCGCCTGCTGAGCCTCGCCGGGGCTTGAATCATCGGCCTCCCTTCCGGCATCCCAGCGATGGGGCCGTAACCGAATCCCAATTTTGCCGTATTACTATAGGATCGTAGCACTTCATGGGCGTCCCGATGGTTCAGACGAAAGCGCGCCGGCGCAGCAGCATCCTCATGGGGATCGGCATGGCCTTGCTGCTGGGCGTGGCTGCGGCCTTGACCGTCCTCGGCGTCTCGCCCCGCATGCTCGAGGCGGTGACCACCTTCACCCGCCTGTCGAAGCTGATGGTGCAGGCCGAGCCGCCGATCTCGCCCAATGATCAGACCCTGCTGGCGGTTATCGCCGGCATCCTCGTTGCCAGCATCGGCTGGGTGCTGGTGGACTGGCTGCTGTTCGGTCGGGCCGGCATGAGCACGCTGATCCGCGCCCGCGACGATGATTATGAGGATGAGGACGAAGACGCCTTCCGTCCCACCGATCCGCTCGATCTGGTCAGCCCCACCGGCGGCCGGCCCACCGACTGGAGCCCGCCATCGGGCGGCGATGCCCGCCGGCCGCTATCCGCGCGCACCGACATCGGCGATCCGCCGGTGATGTCGCCCTTCGGGGAGGGCGGCCCGCCGTCGCCCGATCTGTTGCGTCCGGGCTCGCCGTTCAACCCGCTGACGCCGGGATCGGGCATGTCGGCGCCGCCCCTGCAGTCGGCCTTTCCGGCGCCGCCGCTGCAGCCCACGGCCGTGCCGCCGCAGCCTGACCCCGCCAGTTTCTGGACCGGTGGCGCTCCGCAGCCGCCGGCCGCCCCGTCGATCGATCTGTCGGTCGAGCCCGCTGCGATGCCGAGCTGGCTGCCGGCGCCCGGCGCCCGGCCCGAGATATTGCCCGAGGCCGAACGGCCGGAGCTTGAGCTGCCAGAGCTTGGACTGCCAGAGCTTGAACTGCCAGAGCTTGAACTGAACGCCGAAGCCGAGCCGGAAACCGGCCCCATCGATTTTTCGATTCCGGATACCGCCGAAGCCGAACCGGCACCGGCGCTGCGCCCGATCGTGCCGGAGCCGCCGCTCAGCCCCCAGCCGCTGGGTCAATCGCTGATCAGCCCGGTCGATCCGGCCGAGCCGCTCTATGCCGTGGACGATCCGGAGCCTGCCGCTCCGCTGCCTCCGTTCACGCCGCCGTCCTTCTTCCCGGCGCCGATCCCCGAGCCGGCCGCCTATGTGCCGCCGATCGAGGTGCCGCCCGCCGCGCCTTTGCCGCCGGTCGCTCCGGCAGCCCCCGTCGCGCCGGCGCCGGTGGCTCAGCCTATGGCCGCTCCGGCGCCGTCCGCGCCGCCGGCGACCGTCGCCGGTTTCGAGCGGGGCCAGCTGGAGGATCTGCTCGGCCGTCTGGAGCGCGGACTGGAACGCCGCCGCGTTGCGGTCGCGGCTCAGGCTGCGCAGGCAAGCCAAGCCCAGCCCGCTCCCGCGCCGGTGCCGGCTCCACCCCCGGTGGTGCCGCCGACCCCCGAACCGCCCCAGCCGCTGGTCGAGGCGGTGGCGCCGATCCCGGCGCCGCCCGAGCCGCTTCCGATCATCCCGGAGCCGGAGCCGCTGCCCGTCGATCCCTTGCCGGGGCTGCCGCGTCAGAATCCGCCGGCGGCCTTCTCGGCGCCGCCCTTCGTCGCGCCGGAGCCGGCCCTGCCGGCGTTCGTGACGCCGGAACCTGCGGCTCCCGAGCCGATGTCGGCCGTCCCGCCGCCGCTCATCCCGGTGATGCAGCCGCTTCCGGTCCCCCAGGCGGCACCGCTGCCGGCGGCCGGGCCATCCATCCCGCTGCCGCCGGTCAATGGGGACGCGATGCTCGAACAGCCGCTGCATGTGACGCTCGACATCCTGCGGAACATGGTCCGCCGCTGATCTAATTCTCGATCGTCAGCACGTCGACGACCACCGAAGCGGTCTTGCCGTTTCGGGCGGTGACGGTCGTCTGGATGTCCGCGATCAGGTGGCCGCCGATCGCGAAGTCGGGAGAGGCGGCCGTTTCCTGGAGCGCGGTCAGCGCGGCATCGATCCCGCTGCCCGAAAGATCCACCTCGATATGATGGCGGGCGCCGTCGAACAGCAGGCTGCGCCAGTCGCTGGTCGAGGCACGTTCCAGCGACAGATCGGCGAACGGTTTGCAGCTTCGCTTGAGGCGGTTCGTGATCGCCTTGACCGGATCGCTCATGGCTTCGTCTCCTCCCGGAGCGAGGCCAGATAGGCGCTGACGCGGCGCACGGTGCTGTCACGCGGTTGCCGGCCTTGCCGCAGCGTGGAGACGAGGCCGGGATCTCCCACGGCGTCGCGGCCGAAGCGCGAGGGCGGGGTGCCGCTTTCGCGCAAATAGCGTTCGATCATCCACAGCAACTCCATCGCTCGTCCCTCTCGATTCGAATGTTCTTTGTATGTTCCTCTTCATTTCCTACTTGTCGATAGGAAAATTCCTATCATAATGGCGCAATGTCCGACGACGTTCGCGCCACTCTCGATTCCCTGATCCGCGACAGCGGAGAGGATTACAGCGCCATCTCGCGGCTGCTGGGGCGCAACGCCGCCTATATCCAGCAATTCATCAAGCGCGGCACGCCGCGCCGCCTGGCCGAGGAGGATCGCCGCCGGCTTGCCGCCTATTTTCGCATAGCCGAGGCGCGGCTGGGCGGGCTGGCGGTGGAGAAGGAGAGGCCGGCGCCCGAGGAACTGGTGCCGGTGACGCGGATCGAGATCGGCGCTTCGGCGGGGCCGGGCGGACTGGCCGAGATCGAGGAGCGCGGGCGCCCGCTGGGCTTCGATGGAAAATGGCTGCGCGAGCTGGGCGCTCGCCGCCCGGCGGCGCTGTCGATCATCCGGGTCGCAGGCGATTCGATGGAGCCCAGTCTGCGCGACGGCGACGACATCCTGGTCGATCGCGATGCCGTGGCGGTGAAATCGGGCAGCATCTATGTGCTGCGGCTCGACGGCATGCTGATGGTCAAGCGGCTGGTGCGCGAGCGCGGCGAACTTCTGATCCGCAGCGACAATGACCGCTATGCCGATATCGCCGGCTTCGATCCGGCGACGCTGGCCGTCATCGGCCGCGTTCTATGGTGTGGCCGCCGGCTTTAGGGCCGCGCGGATCGCCGCGGTTCAGCCGCGGCGAAGGTCGAGCAGATAGAGGCCCAGCGCGATCGCCACGCCGCTGCCGATGCCGATCACGATGCCCAGCGATGGCTGGCCATAATGATTGCCCACGAGCGCGCCCGCGATGATCGTGAACGCGATGATCGCGCCGCCCGCGCGCGATGCCTTGCCATCTTGCTTCTCCATGGCGGGCCCCATGCCACGTCCGGCCGGACGATGCCAGCACCGTCCCGGCTGCTCCAGATTGGGACGCTTCGTCCCGGATCGGGAATTGGTAAATTTACGGTAGACCATCAAACCGCTCAAAAAACCGCACTTTTCCGTGGCTGGCACGAGAGTTGAGTATGGAGTGCCGTAGAGTAAGGGGTGCGTAGCTTTGGAAGAGATTTTCTATATCGCGGATCGCAGCAGCGTTGATCGAGCGGAAGAGCTCCTTCGCGACTATGGGGTGCTCGCGATCGACGAGGCGGCCACGCGCAGCCGCCACTATCGCGAGCTCGGCAATGCCGTCCGTTTCTGCGAGTGGCGCCAGATCGAGCGCTTCCTTTCGGTGCTGGCTCAGGACTTCCCGGTCGGCACGGTTCACTGAGCGGCGGGGGGATTCGGCTCGGCTGCGACCGGCCGAGGCGTCTGATCGGTAAGATCGCGCCGTCCATATAGCGGTAGATACTGGCGGGGCGATAAACCTCCCGCTAGGGTCTTCCGATGCGTGTTGCCCGTTCGCCGCTGTGCGGCCCTTCGGTCATCTTGGGCGCGATCCTGTGCCTGACGGGCCAGGCACAGGCCCAGCCGAAGCCTGAACCCGGTGCAGTGGCGCCGGGGGATACCGCCGACGCGCCCGATCTCGATCCCACGGCGGACATGGCGCCGCTGCCCGACATGGAAGTCGACTGGCCCGATGCGGCGTCCCCGGCCGGTGCCGCGGGGACGCCCGCCGACGTGACGGCAGGGCAAGCGGCCGCGGCCGAAACGGGGTTGGGCGACAATCAGGGCGAGCGCCGCTACGGCGTGTCGATCGAAGGGCTGTCGGGCGAGGGCGGCCTGACGCCGGAAGCCGAGGCCGCGCTGCGGCTGCGCTTCAAGAGCCTGTCCGCTCTCGACGCGGGCAAGGGCACCGGCAACACCGCCCAGATCGACCGGCGAGCCCGGCAGGATGAGGCGCTGCTCAACCAGCTGTTGCGCGCGGCGGGCTATTATGATGCCGACATCGCCACCCGCATCACCGGCGACCGCACGCGGCTGCTGGTGACCTTGCGGGCCCGTCCGGGCCAGATCTACACCATATCGAGGATCGATCTGGGCGGCCTCGACCAGGCCGGCGATGCCAATGCCCGCGTGCGCGACGGCTTCGCGCTGAAAAGTGGCCAGCCCGCCGATTCCGACAAGCTCGACCAGGCGTTGACAGCGCTGAAGACCGAACTGGGCCATGAGGGCTATGTCTTCGCCAAGGTCGGTGCTCCGAAGCTGACGGTCGATCATGACGCGCATGAGGTCGCGGTCGCGGTCGAGGTCGAGCCAGGATCGGCCCAGCATATCGGCAAGATCGTGGTCGAGGGCAAAAGGCTGTTCAGCGCCAAGCATCTCGGCCGCATCGCGCGCTTCCGATCGGGCGATCTCTACGACGCTTCGAAGATGGAGGATTTCCGCCGTGCGCTGATCCAGACCAGCCTGGTCTCGACGGTGACGATCAAGCCGGTGGCCACCGCCGATCCGGGCGTGGTGGACGTGTCGGTCCAGCTCGAACCGGCGCCGCCGCGCACCATTTCCGGCTCGCTCGGCTATGGCACCGGCGAAGGCTATCGGATCGAGGCGAGCTGGCAGCATCGCAACCTCGTCCGCCCCGAGGGCGCGGTCACCGTCCGCAGCGTGATCGGTACCCAGGAACAGTCGCTGGGCGCGATCCTCCGCCGCAACAACTACAAGGACCGCGACCGGGTGCTGACCGGGCAGGTCTCGCTCAGCCATCTCGACCAGAATGCCTATGAGGCGCGAAGCCTCACCCTCGCGCTGGGGCTGGAGCGCCAGACCAACATCATCTGGCAGAAGAAGTGGACCTGGTTCTACGGGGTCGAGCTCGTCGCCTCGAAGGAAGACGATACCGTCAAGGCCACCGGCGCACCGCGCCGCCGCGAATATCTGACCGGGGCCTTGCCCTCGGGCCTGTCCTATGACGGCTCGGACGATCTGCTCAATCCCAGCCGCGGCTATCGTCTCGCGGCGCGCATCTCGCCCGAGCTGTCGTTGCAGGGCAGTGCCTTTGGCTATGCGAAAGCCCAGCTCGACGGCAGCATCTATCAGCCGGTGACGAGCCGGGTGGTGATGTCGGGGCGGGTGCGGCTCGGCTCGATCATCGGCGCCTCGGCCGAGCGCATCGCGCCGACCCGGCGCTTCTATGCCGGCGGCGGCGGCTCGGTGCGCGGCTATGGCTATCAGAAGATCGGCCCGGTCGACGTCAATGGCGATCCGGCCGGTGGCCGCAGCTTGGCCGAATTCTCGATCGAGGCGCGGGTGCGCTTCGGCGATTTCGGCGTGGTGCCCTTCCTCGACGGCGGTAATCTCTATTCGGCCAAGCTGCCGACCTTCCGCAATCTGCGCTACGGCGCGGGTCTCGGCGTTCGATATTATACCAGCTTCGGGCCGATCCGCGTCGATGTCGGCACCCCGCTCGATCGGCGGCCGGGGGATTCGCGGATCGCGGTCTATGTCTCGCTTGGGCAGGCCTTCTGATGGCCGACGAGATCGAACAGATCGAGGAAAAGGTAGCGCAATGGCGGCGCCGGCACCCGATCCTGCGCTTCGTCGCGGTCGGTCTGCTGTCGGTCCTGCTGCTGTTGTCGGCGGCGATCTGGATGCTCGACAGCGGCCCGGGTCACCGCTTCATCATCGATCGCATCGGGTCTATGCGGCCATCGTCGGGCCTGCGCATCCATATCGGCCGGATCGACGGCTCTATCTGGAACAAGGTCTCGTTGCGCGACCTGCGGCTCTACGACACGCGCGGCCTGTTCCTCGAGGCGCCCGAGATCGATCTGGATTGGCGCCCGGTCGCCTGGGTCGCCAACAAGCTGTGGATCAACAAGGCCGAGACCGAGCTGCTGATCCTGCACCGCGCGCCTGCGCTGAGGCCGTCGACGAAGAAGGGGCCGCTGCTGCCCGGTTTCGACATCCATGTCGGCAAGCTGCGGGTGGCGAAGCTGCGGCTCGAACCGCCGCTGGCCGGGCGGCGGCACATCGTCTCGCTCCACGCCGAGGCCGATATCCATGATGGCCGGGTGCTGTTCCGCCTCGATGCCGCCTCCGGCGCGCGCGACAAGCTCCAGCTCCAGCTCGATTCCGAACCCGACCGCGACCGCTTCGACCTTGACGGGCGGATCGAGGGCCCGGCCGACGGCGTGATCGCGGGTCTGACCGGCTGGAAGCGGCCGTTCGACGGCGTGATCACAGGGAAGGGGAGCTGGACGGTCTGGCGCGGCCGGGCGACCCTGGATGCGGGCGACATCCGCCTGGTCGAGCTCAAGCTCGCCGCCGACAAGGGCCGCTATGCGCTCGACGGCACCCTCGCGCCCAGCGAGTTCCTGTCGGGCAAGCTCCACCGCCTCACCGATCCGATCATCCGGGTGAAGGGCGCCGCGACGATGGCCGATCGCCGGCTGGAGGGTTCGCTCGACCTGGCGACCCCGTCGATCGAGATATCGACCAAGGGCGCGCTCGATCTCGCCGGCAATGCCTTCGACCAGGTCGAGCTGCGCGCTGCGCTGCTCAAGCCGCCGGCCTTCTTCCCGAACATGACCGGGCGCACGATCCGGCTGCTCGCCCATTTCGATGGGCCCTTCGCCACTGCCGCCTTCGACTATGCACTCACCGCCGACCATGTCGCCTTCGACCAGACCGGCTTCGATGTCGTCCGCGCCGAGGGCAAGGGCCATCTTTCGGCAGCGCCGGTCAAGTTGCCGGTGAAGCTCACCGCGCGGCGGGTGACCGGGGTGGGCGATGTCGCGGGTGGTATCCTCGGCAATCTGAAGGTCGACGGCGTTCTCCTCGTCACCGCGCAGAAGGTGACGGGCGACAAGCTGAAGCTCTCCTCGGACAAGCTGTCGGGCAGCCTGTCGCTCCAGCTCGATCTCAGGACTGGTGTCTATGATGTTGCCTTGTCTGGGAAATTGCTCCGCTACTTCATTCCCGGCATCGGCATCGTCGATGTCAGTTCGGAACTGAAGGTCGTCCCCGGCACCGGGGGCAAGGGCACGGTGGTCGCCGGGCGCGGCAAGGCCTGGGTGAGGCGCTTCGACAATGCCTTCCTGCGCTCGCTGGCGGGCGGCCTGCCGGCGATCGACACCCGGATGCGGCGCGGGCCCGACGGCATCCTCCATTTCGACGGGCTGGTTCTCACCGGCCCGCAGATCCGCATCACCGGCAGCGGCTATCGCCGTCGCGACGGCAGCTTCTACTTCAAGGGCAGCGGGACCCAGGAGACCTATGGTCCGCTCCAGCTAACCCTCGACGGCAATATCAGCCGGCCGAAGATCGACCTGCTGCTTGCCAGTCCGATCGAGGCGCTGGGCCTCCGCAATGTGGCGGTGAAGCTCGATCCGACGGCGCAGGGCTTCGACTATAGCGCCGAAGGCGGCTCGCGGCTCGGTCCATGGGGTAGCCGGGGCGCGATCCTGTTGCCCAGCGGCCAGCCGGCGCTGATCCAGGTCGCCGCGGTGGCGGTAAGCGGGGCGAAGGGCAGCGGCAGCGTCCGCTCCGATCCGGGCGGCTTCACCGGCAAGGTCGATCTGGCCGGCGGCACGATCACCGGGCCGCTGCTCTTCTCGGTCGAAAACGGCCTGCAGAAGATCGAGGGGCATCTGCGCGCCGAGCGTGCGACCTTGGCGATGACGACCCCGGTAACGATCGGCCGTGGCCGGATCGACGGCACGGTGCTGCTCGACCCCGCCGGCGCGCAGATCAAGGCCAATGCCGCTTTGTTCGGCACGCGGGCGATGAACGCCACCCTGGGCCGCGCGCGGCTGGGCATCGACATGACCGGCGACAGCGGCACGATCACGGCGCGTCTCGCCGGATCGCGCGGGCGCGGGTTCGAGATCATGGCATCGGCCGCGTTCAAGCCCGACAGCATCGCGATCGCCGGCGAAGGCACGATCGACCAGCGCCCGATCAAGCTCGACGGCCCGGCGGTGTTCCGCCGCGATGGCGATGCCTGGCGGCTCGATCCCGCGACCCTGAACTATGCCGGCGGCGAGGCGACTTTGGGCGGCCGCTTCGGCGGCAGCGCGAACGAGGTGTCGGCCAGCGTGCGGGCGATGCCGCTCTCGGTGCTCGATCTGGCGGTGCCCGAACTGGGGCTGTCGGGCGTCGCCACCGGCGAGGTCAACTACCGCATCGAGCGCGGCGGGCGCGTTCCCACCGGTCGGGCGAAGCTGACCATCAAGGGCATGTCGCGCTCGGGCCTGGTGCTCACCTCGCGACCGGCGGATGTGGCGCTGGCGGCGGTGCTGACCGAGAATGTCGCGGCGGCGCGCGCGGTGGTGTCGAGCGGCGGCAAGGTCATCGGGCGGGGCCAGGCGCGGATCACCGGCCTGCCGCCTGCGGGCGATCTCCAGGCACGGCTGCTGTCGGGCAACATCTTCGGCCAGCTGCGCTATGGCGGGCCGGCCGACACGCTGTGGCGCCTGTTCGGGGTCGAGACGATCGATATCTCCGGGCCGGTTTCGATCGGCGCCGATATCAGCGGTACGGGCTCTCGCCCGATCATCAAGGGCACCTTGCGCTCCACCCAGGCGCGTCTCGAAAGCGCGGTCACCGGCACGGTCATCACCAATCTCGCCGCCAATGGCCGCTTCGACGGATCCCGGCTGCTGATCGACAGCCTCTCGGCGCGCACGCCCGGCGGCGGCACCATCGCCGGCAAGGCCAGTTTCGACCTGTCGGTGGACGATGGGATCGGCATGGACGTGGCTGTCGAGGCGAAGGAGGCTCGGCTGATCAACCGCGACGATATCGGCGCCACCGTCTCGGGCCCGATCACGATCCGCTCGACCGGCAATGGCGGAACGATCGGCGGCGACGTGCGGCTCGATCGCGGGCGCTTCATCCTTGGCCGCGCCGCCACCGTCGCCACCATCCCGCAATTCGATACGGTCGAGCTCAATCGCGCCAATGACGAGGGCGAGGCGAGCCGTCGCATCCCCTGGGGGCTCGACATCCGGCTCAACATCCCGAACCAGCTCGCCGTCTCGGGCCTCGGCCTCGACAGCGAATGGCGCGGCAAGCTGGCGCTGGGCGGCACGATCGAGAATCCGGCGATCACCGGCAAGATCGATCTGGTGCGCGGCGGCTATGAATTCTCGGGCCGCCGCTTCGATCTCGATCGCGGCGCAATCCGCTTCACCGGGGACACGCCGCCCGATCCGCTGCTCGATATCACCGCCAAGGCCTCGCTCAACGGCGTCAGCGCGACGATCACGGTCAGCGGCACCGGGCTGCGTCCCGAGATCCACTTCACCAGCATCCCCGCGCTGCCCGAGGACGAGCTGCTGTCACGCCTGCTGTTCGGTACCTCGATCACCAACCTGTCGGCGCCCGAGGCGCTCCAGCTGGCGGCGGCGGTCGGTTCGCTGCGCAGCGGGGGCGGGGGGCTCAACCCGATCAACGTGGTCCGCCGCGCCGCCGGGCTCGACCGGCTGCGCATCATCCCCGCGGATCCGACGATCGGCACCGGCACCTCGATCGCGGCGGGTAAATATATCGGCCGCCGTACCTATGTGGAGGTGGTCAGCGACGGCCAAGGCTATTCGGCGACCCGGATCGAGTTCCAGCTCACCCGCTGGCTATCGCTGCTGTCGAGCATCTCCACCATCGGCCGCCAGAGCGCCGGCGTCCGGGTGTCGAAGGATTATTAACGCCCGAACAGCCGCCCGCGCTCGACGGTCAGGACGATGGCCAGCGCGACGAGGGCGTTGATCTCCCAGCCCAGGGTCAGCGGCAGGGTCGTGCCACTGAAAGACTGGCCGATGACCAGGCCTACGCCGGTGCCGATGATCGTCGACAGGAAGCCCTGCACCGAGGCCGCGGTGCCGGCGATATGGCCCATCGGGTCCATCGCCAGCGCACCGAAATTGGAGCCGGCGAGGCCGTAGCAGAAGAAGCTGAGCCCCTGGAGCAGGATGAACGACGGCAGCGTCTCCTGTCCGGTCAGCACGACGCCGAGGCGCACCACGCCGATCGCGATCAGCGCGACCAGCGCGGCGTGCGAGAGGACGCGCATGCCGAAACGCTCGACGAAGCGCGCGTTGAGCAGGGTCGCCAGGCCCATGAAGCCCGCGATCAGGCCGAAGCACATCGCGAACAGCTCGGGCCGGTGGAACACATGGCTCAATATCTGCTGCGAGCTGTTGAGGAAGCCCAGCAGCCCGCCATAGATGAAGCCCTGCGCCATGGTGTAGCCGAGCGACTGGCGATGGACGAGCACCGAGCGTGCCGAGGCGGTGATCGAACCGAGGTGGATCGGCCGGCGATTGGCGGGATCGAGCGTCTCGGGCAGGCGCTTCCACGCCCAGAAGGCGACGGTGAGGCTGTAGGCGCCGAGCAGGTAGAAGATCCAGCGCCACGGCGCGATCAGCAGGATCATCTGGCCCAGCGACGGCGCGAGGATCGGCACCGCCAGGAAGATCATGAAGGCGAGCGAGGCGACCCGCGCCATGCGTCGGCCCGAATAGCAGTCGCGCACGATCGAGACGGTGAGCACCCGGGTCGAGGCCGAGCTGAGCCCCTGGAGCAGTCGCGCGGCCAGCAGCAGCTCGAAGCTTCCGGCCAGCGCCGCGATGAAGCTCGTCACCGCATAGGCGATCAGTGAGCCGAGCAGCACCTGCCGGCGTCCGAAGCGATCGGAGATCGGCCCCCAGAGCAGCTGCCCCACGCCGAAACCGGTGATGTAGACCGCGATGACGAGCTGCTGGTGGTTCTCGATCGTCACGTTCAGCTCGCGGCTGATCAGCCCCAGACCGGGCAGCATGATGTCGATGCCGAGGGCGTTCACCGCGATGATCGCCGCCATCATCGCGACGAATTCGCGGAAGGGCAGGCCGTGCTTGGCGGTGTCTTCGGGAGCGGCGAGGGGGGCGTTCATCGGAAATCCTTTGGGAAAGGGCGCATAGCGGTCCCCGCCCCGCGTTCAAATTGAAAAAACTAAACAGCCCCAAAAGAGAAGGGGCCCCGGAGCCTGCGCTCCGGAGCCCCCTCGATAGGTCGGGCTGTCGAGATCAGCTCGAGAAGTACATGTCGAATTCGACCGGGCTCGGGGTCATTTCCCAACGGGCGACTTCCGGCCACTTGAGCTCGATGTAGGACTCGATCTGGTCATCGGTGAACACGCCGCCCTTGGTGAGGAAGGCATGGTCGGCCTGCAGGCTGTTGAGCGCTTCGCGGAGCGAACCGCACACGGTCGGAACCTGGGCCAGCTCTTCCGGCGGAAGATCATAGAGGTTCTTGTCCATCGCCTCGCCCGGATGGATCTTGTTCTCGATACCGTCGAGGCCGGCCATCAGCAGCGCCGCATAGCAGAGATACGGATTGGCCATCGCGTCGGGGAAGCGGAACTCGACGCGCTTCGCCTTGGCGCCCGCGCCATAGGGGATGCGGCACGAAGCCGAGCGGTTGCGCGCCGAATAGGCGAGCAGCACCGGCGCCTCATAACCCGGCACCAGACGCTTGTAGCTGTTGGTGGTCGGGTTGGTGAAGGCGTTGAGCGCCTTGGCATGCTTGATCACGCCGCCGATGAAATACAGGCAGGTGTCCGACAGACCCGCATAGCCGTTGCCGGCGAACAGGGGCTGGCCCTTTTCCCAGATCGAGATGTGGGTGTGCATGCCCGAGCCGTTATCTTCCTTGATCGGCTTCGGCATGAAGGTGACGGTCTTGCCGTACGCCTGGGCGACCTGCCAGCAGACATACTTGTAGATCTGCATGCGGTCGGCGGTGGTGACGAGCGTGCCGAAGGTCAGGCCCAGCTCGTGCTGCGCCGACGCCACCTCATGGTGGTGCTTGTCGCAGGGGAGGCCCATTTCGAGCATGGTCGAGACCATCTCGGCGCGGATGTCGACGGCGCTGTCCACCGGGGCGACCGGGAAATAGCCGCCCTTGGCGCGGGGACGGTGGCCCAGGTTGCCACCCTCGAGCGGCTTGCCGGTGTTGGTCGGCAGCTCGATGTCATCGAGCTTGTAGTAGCTCGAATTATAGGTGGTATCGAACTGCACGTCGTCGAACATGAAGAACTCGGCCTCGGGGCCGACATAGACGGTGTCGCCGATACCGATCGACTTCACATAGGCCTCGGCGCGCTTCGCGGTCGAGCGCGGGTCGCGGGCATAGAGCTCGCCGGTCGACGGCTCGACGATGTCGCACACCAGGATCAGCATCGGGGTCGCCGAGAAGGGATCGACCCAGATCGCGTCCAGATCCGGCTTCAGGATCATGTCCGACTCGTTGATGGCCTTCCAGCCTTCGATTGACGAACCGTCGAACATGAAACCGTCGGTCAGCTCATCCTCGCCGACGACGCCGGCGCACATCGTCAGATGCTGCCACTTGCCCTTCGGATCGGTGAAGCGAAGATCGACCCACTCGATCTCCTTGTCCTTGATGACCTTAAGAACGTCAGCGGGCTTGTTCGCCATATGCCTTGCCTTCCCCGTAGAAAATTCGTGAATCCCTGAGGGCGTTCAAGCGCCCCATATTGTTCCGGTCCGGGCCGCGATCAGATCGCGTCCGCGTCCCGCTCTCCAGTCCTGATGCGGACCGCGCCCTCGACCGGCAGGATGAAGATCTTGCCGTCGCCGATGCGACCGGTCTGCGCGGCGGATGCGATCGCTTCGACCACCCGGTCGGCCAGACCGTCGTCGACGACGACCTCCAGCTTCACCTTGGGCAGGAAATCGACCACATATTCTGCACCGCGGTACAGTTCGGTATGCCCCTTTTGGCGGCCAAAGCCCTTGGCTTCGGTCACCGTGATCCCGGAAACGCCCACTTCGTGGAGGGCTTCCTTCACTTCATCGAGCTTGAACGGCTTGATGATGGCTTCGATTTTTTTCACCTGTGCCCTCCCCGGCCAGTGAGTTTTGTGGGCCTTCAATAAGCGTGCCGGAACGCGAGTCGCAAGGAGGCTGCCGCCGTTCAAGGCCAGTTTCTGCCGCATTGCCGCAAAACGCGGCAAATATCGACGTTATGCCTGAATTTTGGGCAGAAAAAAGCCCGCGATCGAACCCCCTTGGAGCACGGTCGCGGGCCTCTGGCCGGCGGTTCCGATTCGGTCGCCGATCAGGCGTAGGGCGGGTTGTGAAGGCCCTTCGGACTGGCGGTGAAGATCTCGCAACCGGTCTCGGTGATGCCGATCGAATGCTCGAACTGGGCCGACAGCGAACGGTCGCGCGTCACGGCGGTCCAGCCGTCGTCGAGCAGCTTCACGTCGGGGCGGCCGATGTTGATCATCGGTTCGATCGTGAAGAACATGCCGGGGCGCAGTTCGGGGCCGGTGCCGGGGCGACCGATATGGACGACTTCGGGCGCGTCGTGGAAGACGCGGCCCAGGCCATGGCCGCAAAAATCGCGGACCACGCCATAGCGGTGCTTCTCGGCATGGCGCTGGATGGCATGGCCGATGTCGCCCAGCCGGTTGCCGGGCTTGGCCTGCTCGATGCCGAGCATCAGGCATTCATAGGTGACGTCGACCAGCCGGCGCGCCTTGATCGGCACGTCGCCGACCAGGAACATGCGGCTGCTGTCGCCGTGCCAGCCGTCGAGCAGCGGAGTGACGTCGATATTGACGATGTCGCCGTCCTTCAGCGTCCGCTCGCTGGGAATACCGTGACAGACGACATGGTTGATGCTGATGCAGCAGCTGTGGGTATAGCCGCGATAGTTCATCGTCGCGGGCACGGCGCCGCCGGCGATCGTCATGTCGTGGACGATCCGGTCCAGCTCCTGCATCTCGACCCCGGGGACGACATGGGGAACGAGGGCGTCGAGGATTTCGGCGGCCAGCCGGCCGGCCGCGCGCATCCCCGCGAATCCCTCTTCGCCATGCAGGCGGATCGCGCCGGTGCGCGGATAGCTGGTCGAGGCCTCGTCGGCTTGGATATAGGTGGTCATCCCAGCCATATAGTCGATATGCCGCCGATTTGCGAGCGCCGGGCATCGCACCGGTCGCAGCATGGCGCTTCCCCGCCGGATATTCTCGCACTATGCAGGCGCCATGACCGCGCCGGGACAAGAAGATCGCATCTGGACCGCCGCCCTGCTGGTGATCGGCGACGAGATCCTGTCGGGCCGCACCCAGGACAAGAATGTCGCCCAGGTGGCGCTGTGGCTGAACCTCCAGGGCATTCGCCTCACCGAGGTCCGCGTCGTCGCCGACCATCTGGAGCTGATCGGCGAAGCCGTGACCCAGCTGAAGGCGCGCAACGACTATCTGTTCACCACCGGCGGCATCGGCCCGACGCATGACGACATCACCGTCGACGCGATCTCGGCGGCGCTTGGGGTCGACGTGATCGTCCATCCGCGCGCCCGCGCGGTGCTGGAGGATTATTATGCCACGCGCGGCGGGCTCACCGACGCACGGCTGCGCATGGCCCGCGTGCCCGACGGCGCCGAGCTGATCGAGAACCGCATGTCGGGTGCGCCCGGCATTCGCATCGGCAACATCTTCATCCTGGCGGGCGTCCCGCACATCGCCGGGCTGATGCTGGAGGCGCTGTCGAACACCCTGGAGGGCGGCCGCCCGGTGCTGTCGCGCACGATCGGCTGCTGGGTGCCCGAGAGCGAGATCGCCGACCTACTGCGTGAGACCGAGGCGGCGCATGCCGGCTCGCAGATCGGCAGCTATCCCTTCTTCCGCGGTGGCCGGGTGGGCGCCAATTTCGTGGTGCGCTCCACCGACGCCAGCGTGATCGACGCCTGTATCGTTGCGATCGGCGAAGGGTTGGTGCGGCTGGGCTACGCTCCGGTCGAGGACGGGATCGAACTGGCGGCGTCCTGATCGCCGGCCCGCCGGGTCAGGGCCAGGCACAGCAGCGCCGCGAAGGCGAAAGCCGAAGCGATCACGAACGCCGCGCCCGGGAAATGGACCGGAGCATGCGGCCCGGTGAAATAGGCCAGCGTTGGGTTGAGCAGCAGCGGCGCGGCGATCGCGCCCACCGCGTTGAGGCTGCCGATGAACCCCTGCATCTCGCCCTGCGCATCGGCGGGCGCCCGCTGCGACATCAAGGCGGTGATGGTGGGCTGGACCAGTGCCTGCAGGCCCGTGATCACCACGATCACCAGCCCGACCGAAGGATAGGGCAGCAGCGCATAGCCGAGATAGCCGACCGCGGCGACGGCGGTGCCGATCATCGCGGTGCGCCGCTCGCGCAGCTTCTTGACCATGCGGCCGAGCACCGTGCCCTGCACCGTCACCATCGCGACCCCGGCCAGTGCCAGGGACACGCCGATCATCCCGTTCGACCAGCCATATTGCGCGATCGCGAAATAGGACCAGGTCGCCGGGTAGACCATCGAGGCGATGTTCCAGAGCAGCAATATACCGGCGAGGCCCAGCACGCCGCGCAGCTTGCGCGCCTGGAGCAGCGCGCCGACCGGATTGGCACGCGCCAGGCTGAACGGGCGCCGCCGCTCGGCCGGCAGGGTTTCCGGGAAGAAGAACAGGCCGAACAGGAAATTGGCGGCCGAAAAGGCGGCGGCGGCATAGAAGGGCACGCGATGCCCGAACTCGCCGAGCACGCCGCCGATCGCCGGGCCGACGATGAAGCCGATGCCGAAGGCCGCGCCGACCAGCCCGAAGCGTTTGGCGCGGTCCTGCGGGGCGGTGATGTCGGCGAGGGCGGCGGTGGCGGGGCTGAACGAGGCGCCGAAGATGCCGGCGATCAGGCGGCCGGCGAACAGCCAGGCGAGGGTGGGAGCGAGGCCCATCAGCACATAGTCGATGGCGAGGCCCGCGAGCGATAGCAGTAGCACCCGGCGGCGCCCGAAGCGGTCGCCCAGATTGCCGGCCAGGGGGCCGCACAGAAACTGCATCAGTGCATAGATGGTGGCCAGCCAGCCGCCCATCCGGATCGCTTCGTCCAGGCTCAGCGCGCCGACTTCCATCACGAGGCGCGGCAGCACCGGGATCACGATGCCGAAGCCGATCGCGTCGATCAGGATGGTGGCGACGATGAAGATGGTAGCGTTGCCCCGGCCACGCTCAGAAACCGACATGCACTCCCCATTCCCGGCGCCGAATCCCAGCCCTTCGGATGTCGCGCCGCGCCAGCTTCATCGTCGGTCGAGGCGGAAAAGACAAGGATGACGGCAGCGCCCGCTTCGTCCATGAAGGGCGCGTCAACCGGGGAGGACCGCATGGCCCGCATCATCACCGCCTATCTGTCGACGATCGTCATCTTCCTGGCGGTCGATTTCGCGTGGCTGACGCAGGTGGGGCCATTGCTCTACAACCCGATCCTCGGGCCGATCCTGGCGCCCGAACCCCGGCTCGACGCGGCGGTGCTGTTCTACCTGCTTTATGCGGTCGGCCTGGTCTATTTCGCGGTGCTGCCCGGCCTGGCGGCGGGCCGCTGGCAGGCGACCGCGGTGAAAGGCGCGCTGTTCGGCTTCTTCGCCTATGCGACCTATGACCTGACCAACCAGGCGACCCTCATCATCTGGTCGTCGAAGATCACCGTGGCCGACATGCTGTGGGGCGGCTTCGTCTCGGGCGTGGGTTCGACCGGCGGCTATCTCGTGACGTCGAAGCTGTTCAAGGCGGCGGCATGAAGGTCGAGGGCGGCTGCCATTGCGGGCTGGTGCGCTACGAGGCCGAGGTCGGCGACGAGCCGCTGCAGGTGCTCGACTGCAATTGCTCGATCTGTTCGATGACGGGCTATCTGCACCTGATCATCCCCGACAGCCGCTTCCGCCTGCTCGAAGGGCAGCGGGAGACCACCACCTATCGCTTCGGCAGCGGCAAGGCGCGGCACATCTTCTGCGGCCAGTGCGGGATCAAGAGTTTCTACCGGCCGCGCTCGCATCCCGAGGGGATCAGCCTGTCGCTCCGCTGCATCGACGACTGGCAGGATCTCAAGGTCGAGATCCAACCGTTCGAAGGGCGCGACTGGGGCAAGGGTGAGGTTTTTCCAGGGAACTGAGAAGGATGCCTCGCTTTATTGCCGGATGCCATGAGGAGAGGCCCGATGGGTGAACTGGTCCTGACCACCTTCGATTGGGTACCCGAGCCCCCGCGCGGCTATGTCCGCGACCTCAGGATACGCTGGGCGCTGGAGGAGGCCGGGCTGCCCTATCGGGTGGTCGGCGTGCCCTTCGAGGATCGCGGCGCCGATCATCTCTCCCACCAACCCTTCGGCCAGGTGCCGTGGCTCACCGATGGCGACCTCTCGATCTTCGAGACCGGCGCGATCCTGCTCCATCTGGGCGAGCGCAGCCCGGCGCTGCTGCCGGCCGATGCGCAGGCCCGCAACCAGGCGAAGGAATGGCTGTTCGCCGCGCTCAACTCGGTCGAGATGGCGGGGCTGCCCTGGGCCTTCTTCCATTTCTGCGGCGACAGCCAGGACGGCAAGGGTTGGCAGTTCCTCCAGGGCTTCCTCGAGATCCGGCTCCAGCGGCTGGAGCCGGTGGTGGCGTCGCGCGACTGGCTGGCGAGCGATTTCTCGATCGCCGACATCGTGATGGCCGATGTGCTGCGCCTCGTGAACCGCTTCGGCGGGCTGAAAGACAGCCCGGCCTGCGCTGCCTATATGGAAAGGGCGATCGCGCGGCCGGCCTTCGTCAAGGCGCATGCCGACCAGATGGCCTTCTTCGCGGCGGGCGATGAAGCGAGGGCGAAGGGCTGACCACAAGCCTTGCGTCGCTCCGGCGGAGGGCGGAGCCGCCACGTATAATGTGCATATATGGCCGCAAGAGCCTCTGGCGGCTCCGGCCTCCGCCGGAGCGACGAGTTGGGGCAGGTTAGTTGCGGCCCATCGCCAGCCGCGCCCGCGAGCGGAGATAATGCCGGATCGCCTCCAGATCGTCGGCGCTCAACTCCTCGAACCTCGGCATGCCGTTGGCGGTGAGCGCGCCCTGCCGGACGACGGCATCGAACGCCTCGACCGACAGCGGAAGCTGCGAGCGGCGCAGATCGGGGGCGAGCGCGGCGGCGACCGCCTCGGGCCCATGGCAGATGCCGCAGCGCAGGCCGTAGAGCGCTGCCCCGCTCGCCACCCTCGCCGGATCGAGCTTGAAGGCAGGATCGTCGGCGAAGGGCGGCGGGGTCAGGTCGTCCTTCGGCAGCCGGGCCTTGCCGTCGAGCGCGAAGGTGAGGATGCGGCGCTTCTGGCTGGTAAAGTCCCATTCGGGCGTCCAGCCGCTCGGCGCATTGCCGCGCCAGCCGGTGGTGACGCTGATATATTGGCGCCCGCCGGCCAGGAAGGAGACCGGTTGGGCCATGATCCCCGTGTGGGCGTCGAACGACCAGAGCTTCGCGCCGGTCCGCGCCGAATAGATGGCGAGGGTGCCGCTGACGTCGCCCTGGATGACCAGGTTGCCGCCGGTCGCGGTCACCCCGCCGGCGCGCAGGCCGGCGCGCGGCACCGACCAGACCGGTTTCTGCGCCACCGGGTCCCAGGCGGTCAGCCGGTTGCTGCGCGGCCCGCGCGACGGATCGTCGGCCAGTTGGACGCTGGGGTTGATCCCCATGCCCGGCGTATAGCGCCAGGCGGCCAGCGGGCTGGGATCGCGCATCAGGAAACCGCCCTCGGCGATGGGCAGATAGACCAGCTTCGTCTTCGGGCTATAGGCCATCGCCTCGGGCCCGTGCGCGCCCATATTGTCGGGGAAGAGGCCGAAGCTCTCGCCGTTCGGGAAGCGCGCCTTCGGGTTCTCGACCGGGCGGCCACTGGCAAGGTCGATGCGGTCGGCCCAGCTGACGTTGGTCGCGAACTTCTCGGCCGACAGGAGCTTTCCGGTCTCGCGGTCGATCACATAGAAGAAGCCGTTCTTCGGGGCGTGGAGCAGGACGGGACGCAGCTTGCCCCCGATCGGGAGATCGGCCAGCTCGATATCCATCGAGGCGTTGTAATCCCAGGTCTCGCCGGGGTTGAGCTGGTAATGCCAGACATACTCCCCGGTGTCGGCGTCGAGCGCGACGATCGAGCAGAGGAACAGATTGTCGCCGCCGCCGGGCGAGCGGATCTTCTGGTTCCAGGGCGCGCCATTGCCCACGCCGATATAGAGGCGGTGGAAGCGGGCGTCATAGGCCATCGCGTTCCATACGGTGCCGCCGCCGCCCCATCTCCACCACTCGCCGGTCCAGGTCTTCGCGGCCATTGCCATGGCCTTGTTCTCGAAGCCCTTCGCCGGATCGCCGGGCACGGTGAAGAAGCGCCAGAGCTGCCGGCCGGTCTTCTGGTCATAGGCGGTCACATAGCCGCGCACCGGGTTCATGTCGGCGCCGCCATGGCCGATGACCACCTTGCCATCGAACACCCAGGGCGCGCCGGTGATGATCCGCCCGTCGCCCGGCTCGGTGGTCTCGACGCTCCATAGTTTCCGGCCGGATTTGGCGTCGATGGCGATCAGCCGCCCATCCACCGTGCCGACGAACAGCCGCCCGCCCGCATAGGCCATGCCCCGGCTGCCCCAGCCGCCGCGCAGCTTGGTTCCGGCGACTTTCCCGACCTCGGGATCGTAGCGCCACAGCAGCTTGCCGGTCCGCCCGTCGACGGCATGGACCACGGCATGGCCGAGCGCGAGGTAGAGCACCCCGTCGACCGCGATCGGCGCGGTGAACATGTTGGTGACGCCGGTGATGTCGGTGGCCCAGGCGAGGCCGAGGCGATCGACATTGGCTTCGTTGATCTGGTCGAGCGGGCTGTAATGCGCCTCGTCATGCCCGGCATAACCCGGCCAGTCGCCGGCGGGCACCTTGGTGCCGGCGATCGGAGCCGCGATCAGCAATGCCGCCAACAGGCCGGCGGTCAGGCGGAAATGGCGCAATCCCGCGATCATCGAACATCCTCCCCACGGCCGGACGGATCGCCGGGGCGTCCGCGCTGCTCGTGCGACCGGCATGGCGGGAAATCGGAAAGCTGCCAATCCCGACGGGGGCGACAGATGTTGCATCGCGCCCGACAGGCCGCCGGCGATCGCCACGCGAGCGGCTTGACCGCCGATGCCGCCGCTCTATCATGTCAAATATCGGCATATTCATGTTGCCAGGAGATACGGAAGATGATCCGGAAAAACGGGCTCAACAGCCCGCTGTCGGGCGCCGGGACGGCGTCTGGCGCCGGATCGCGATTCGTGGCTTACTGCGGGGAAGCGCGGATTTCCGGGACTCCGGCTCGTTCGAAGCCGCTCCCTCGTCCAGCGTAGAGAGTAGGAGGAGAGGATTGGCATGGCCCGGATCACGATCAACGGCCTCGGCATCGAATATGAGCTGCTCGGCAAGGAGGGCGATCCCGCCGTCGCGCTGACCCCGGGCGGTCGTTTCCCCAAGGAGACCCCCGGCCTGCGCGAACTGGGCGAGGCCCTGGTCCAGGGCGGCAAGCGGGTGCTGCTGTGGGACCGGCCCAATTGCGGCGCCTCCGACATCACCTTCGAGGCGGACACCGAATCCGGCCTGCAGGGGCGCACCCTTGCCGGCCTGATCAAGGCGCTCGACCTGGGGCCGACCACCCTGGCGGCGGGCTCCGCCGGATCGCGCGTCTCGCTGATCGCGGCGGCGGCGGCCGAGCCGGGGCAGATCTCGCATCTCGTCCTGTGGTGGCTCAGCGGCGGGCCGATCGGGCTGATGCAGCTCGCCTATACCTATTGCTGCGAAGCCGCGAACATCGCCAGCTGGTTCGGCATGGAGGGTGTCGCCAATTCGCCCGGCTGGGCCGACCAGATCCAGCGCAACCCCAAGGCGCGCGAGACCCTGCTGGCGCAGGATGTCGAGCATTTCATCGCCCGCATGCAGCAATGGGCGCTCGCCTATCGCCCGTCGGACGTGTCACCGATCCCCGGCATGGCGCCTGAGGATTTCGCCGCGCTCCAGATGCCGGTGCTGATCTTCCGCAGCGGGCAGAGCGACGTCAGCCACACCCGCCAGACCAGCGAATGGGTACACGAGATGATCCCCCATTCGCAGATCATCGATCCGCCCTGGGGCGACGAGGAATGGAACGACCGCATTCGCGCGCTGCAGAAGGGCGAGGCGACCGGGCTGTTCGTCAACTGGCCGCAGCTTGCGCCGATGATCCTCGATTTCACGAAATCGGCCTGACGGCCCCAAATAGGTTCAGGAGAGCGACCTGATGGCATCCGAAGACAGCGTGGGCGAGGCCCCGGCTCGGTCGGACTTCACCCTGGGCGTGAAGACGCTGATCGTGATGGGCGGCCCCGCGGTGGGCCTCGCCATCGGCGGCATGGCGGTGGTCATGCCCAAGATCGAGGCGGCGCTGGCGCATGACGACTGGGACAAATTCCTCGTCAAGATGATGGGCGTGGGCGCGGTGGGCGCGGCGATGGTGATCGGCGCGCCGCTCACCGGCTTCCTGGCCGATCGACTGGGCCTGCGCCGCGTGCTGTTCCTCAACTATCTGCTGTTCACCCTCGCGGGCTCCGCCGGCCTGTACCTGACCAATCTGGAAGTGCTGGTCGCCGCCCGTTTCCTGCTCGGCATCGCCGGGTCGGGCGCGGTCACGGCGAGCATCATCGTGATCAACAAGGTGCTTCCGCCGGGCCAGAGGGCGCAATGGATGGGCGCCTATATCGCGATGAACTATGTCGCCGGTCTCGCGCTGACCCCGGCCGCCGGCTATCTGGCGGAGATCAACTGGCACCTGCCGTTCGGCCTGTATCTGTTCGGGGCGCCGCTGGCCTGGCTCGCGCTACGGTCCTTCCCGGCCGAGGCCCGCGCGGTGAAGAGCGAGGCCGAGGTGAAGGCCGACGCCGAGCCGCTCTGGTCCTGGTTTCCCTTCCGTTTCGCGCTGCTCGGGCTGGTGATGGGCGCGATCGTCTATCTGCCGATCATCTATATGCCCTTCCTGCTGCGGGACATGGGTTTCGGCCCGAAAATGGCCTCGCTCGTCATCCTCGGCGACACGATCACCGGCATGGTCACCGCGATCCTGTTCGGCCGCGCGCGTCGCCGCATCTCGGCCCACACCGCCTTCATCTTCGCCTTCGCCACCACCGCGATCGGCGGCATCGTCACCGGTACGGCGCATGGCTATGCCCAGGTGTTCATCGGCATGGCGATCATGGGCTTCGGGATCGGCTGGTTCATGCCGAACCTGATGCTGCTGCTCAGCGAGCGGGTGCTCGACTATCGGCAGGGCAGGGCGGCCGGCCTCGTCAAGTCGGCCAATTATCTCTCCACCCCGATCTGCATCTTCGCAACCGAGCGGCTGGCGCAGCTCTATGGCCCGCGCATTCCGATCCTGATCGGCGGCGTGCTCGCCTTCGGCCTGCTGCTGCTCGTGATCGGCCAGATGCTCGCCCGCCGCAATCGGGGCGGCCCCCCGCTCGGGGAGGCCGTGCCGGCTTCCTGATCGTCAGGCTGTCTGAAAAGCGGCGCGCGGACACCGGTCCTCGCGCCGCTTTTCTTTGGCTGGCCTATATCATGTCACTAGCAACTCATAATGTGTTGCTATGAAATACATATTGGACCCGCTCCATCGGGGCGGCCAGAACTTGCCGACCGCGGCGCTCGCCGCACAAAACAGAGAGGACGGCGCATGGCGCGGATCGACATCAACGGGATCGGGATCGAATATGAGCTGCGCGGGCCCGAAGGCGCACCGCCGATCGTGCTCACCCCCGGCGGACGCTTCTCGATGACCACGCCCGGCCTCAGCGAACTGGCCGACGAGCTGGTGGCGGGCGGCAAGCGCGTGCTGCTGTGGGATCGCCCCAATTGCGGCCAGTCCGACATCTCGTTCGACGGCATCACCGAATCCCGGCTTCACGCCGATACCCTCGCCGGGCTGATCCGCGCGCTCGGCCTCGGCCCCTGCGCGCTGGCGGCCGGCTCGGCCGGCTCGCGCGTGTCGCTGATCACCGCCGCGCACCATCCCGACGTCGTCTCGCATCTGGTGTTGTGGTGGATCAGCGGCGGGCCGATCGGCACGATCCAGCTGGGCATGATCTATTGCGGCGAGTCTGCGAACCTGGTCGTGTCCGAGGGCTACAAGATGGAAGCGGCGCTCAAGGCCTATGCCTGGGCCGACCAGCTTTCGCAGAACCCGCGGATGAAGGACCAGCTGCTCGCGCTCGATCCGCATGACTATGTCGCGAAGATGCAGAAATGGGCCGCCGCCTATGCGCCGCCCACCACCTCACCGGTGCCGGGCATGACTCCGGAGACCTTTGCCGGGATCGACATCCCGGTGCTGATCCTCCGCAGCGGCTCGACCGACCTGGCGCACACGCGCGAGACCACCGACTGGGTGCACGAACTGCTGCCCAATTCGACGATGATGGACCCGCCCTGGGGTGACAATGAATGGAACGAGCGCACCCGCGCCGTTCGCGAGGGCAAGGAGAAGGGCCTGTTCGTGAACTGGCCCAAGACCGCGCCGCAGATCCTGGAATTCACGGCTTAAGCTTGGTTCTCATAATCGTCGCCCCGGCGGCGGCCGGGGCCGCCACCGGCTCCTGCGGAGAGTTGGCCGCAAACCCCGTGGCGGCTCCGGCCTCCGCCGGAGCGACGATTGTCAAGAAAAGCTACGCCGGCACCACCTCGGTCAGCCCGACCTCGGGCATCGCCGCCGGGCCTCGCGACAGGCTGCGCGCGGTCTGGGCGACCCGGTAGCCGATCTCGACGAATCGCTCGGGGGTGATCCGCGCCGACGGGCCGGACAGCACCACCGCCGCCAGCGGCTGGCCGTCCACTTCGCGTATCGCCGCGGCGATGTTTGTGGATTCGGCCGAGACCAGGCCGGCGCTGATCGAATAGCCCCGGGCGCGGGTCGCCGCGAAGTCCTCGAGCAGCGCCTCGTCGGGCGGCGAGCCGAGCAGCTCGGTCTGCCGCTCGATCGTCATATAGGGCAGGATAGCCCGCCCGGCGGCGGTGTCGCGGGCGTCGATCGACAGGCCGATCGGGGCGACATAGCGCAGCATCTGGTTGCTCTCGATCACCTCGATCAGCACCAGCTTGTTCACGTCGGGCACCGTCAAAAGCACGGTTTCGTCGAACTCGTCGCGCAGTGCGCGGAGAGCGGGGCGCGCGCGCTGGCGCAGATTGTCGCTGCCATGGCCCATATGCGCGACGGCATGGATATGTGCGGTCAGCTCCCACTTCACCGGGGTGCCCGGCGCCGCGCGGATCCAGCCCTCGTCGGCCAGCGTCATGATCGCGCGCTGCACCGCGCTCTTGTCGTCGTTCAGCTCGCGGGCGAGGGCGCTCACGCCGATCGGCTGGTGGCGGGCAATGCCCTCCAGCGCGGTCAGCACCCGCGCCGCGCTTTGAATCCGCTTGACCCCCATCGGACCCTTCTCCTAAATCGTGTCACACACAGACATGACTGCGGGTTATCAGGTGATACGGGTTCCGGTCAACTAGGTGTTCATGCTATAGAACGCCCAGGCTGGTCCGTACAGCGTAGGAGAGAGAAGATGACGTCGCTCACGGTTCGTCCGCTGCAGGATGATCTGCCCTTTGGCGTTCGCGTCGCCGGGGTCACCTATGAGACGCTCGAGGATCCGGCGGTGCGCCGCCAGCTCGTCGAGCTGTTCGAGGATCGCGGCCTGATCGTGTTCGAGGATATCGAGCCGAGCCAGAAGATGCACGTCACCCTCAGCAACGTCTTCGGCCCGCTCAAGGATCATCCGGTGCCTGTCGTCGACCGGGTCGACCAGGACGCCTATCCCGGCGTGATCGACATGAAGCATGATCCCGACAAGGCCAATGTCGTCGAGATCGGCGGCAAGAAGCTGGCGAGCTGGCTGCCCTGGCATTTCGACCATTGCTACAATAACGAGCTCAACCGCGCCGGGGTGCTCCGCGCGATCGACATCGCGCCCGAGGGCGGCATGACCGCCTTTGCCGACGGCATCGAGCTCTATCAGGCGATCTCGCCCGAGTTGCGTGATGGGATCGAGGGCAAGAACATCCTCTACAGCCTCGACCTGTCCTATCACCGCATGCGCTTCGGCAAGCCCGAGAGCTTCAAGGTGATCCGCGAGGACCCGGCGGTGCAGAAGGTGGTCGATCAGGCCGCCACCCAGCCGCGCTCGGTGCACCCCGCGGTCTGGACCCGCGACGACGGGGCCAAGGTGATGCATGTCTCGCCCTGGATGTCGTGGGGGATCGAGGGCGAGGAGAACCCGCAGGGCGACGCGCTGTTCGAGGCGGTGTGCCAGGAGGTCGTCGCCAAGGTCCACGCCTATTACCACCAGTGGAAGCCCAGCGAGATGCTGATCTGGGACAATTGGCGGATGCTGCACGCCGTCACCGGCTGCGACCCGACCTATCATCGCCGCATGCAGCGCACGACGATCAAGGGCGACTATGGCCTCGGCTATTTCGAGGGTGGCGCCAAGGGCGGGGACAAGGTGCTGGAGATGACGGTCTGACCGGCCGTCGGATCGCTCAAAAGAGAAAGGGCCGCACCCGACGGGGATGCGGCCCTTTTCTATTCGGGATGGTGGGCGTTCAGTGCCCGCCGCCCGGGGTACTGCGGCGCGCGTCGGCCGAGACCTTGCCGCTGGCCGCGGCGCCGGTGCCGACCGTAACCGTATCGGGCGCGGTGCGGCGCGGCATGCGCGTGGCGGTCTTGAAATTGGTGCTGGTCTCGGTGCCGGCCTGAACGCCGGCGCTGCCGGGGGCAGGGTGGCCGGGCAGGCTGGTGTCGAGGCTCAGGCCGCCCGATCCGGCGGTACCCAAGCTGCTGCCTGCGCTACCGGCGCCAGCACCAGCGCCGACACCGGCGTTCACACCCACATTGGCGCCCAGCTGCGCCATCGCGGCGGTCGATCCCAGGCCCAGCAGCAGCGCGGCGCAACCCGTCATCAGCTTACGCATCGTTCTTCCTCCACTTGGTGGACCCTTCGGCCCTTGGTTGTCCCCCCAAGGTCTCGATGGTGAACGTCGCTTCGCCCGAATTGATCCGGATCAGGCGGCAACATTCTCCGGCGGAGCCGGATAGACACCGGCCAGCACCTGATCGAAATGGTCGCGGATGCGATCGTTGCAGTCGCAGGCGATGGCGCGCAGCCGCACGATATCGACGATCTCGATGCGCCGGCGGCGGCTGTCGAGGATGCCCTGGGTCACGAACTGGCGCAGCGACCGGTTGATGAAGCTGCGGCCGACGCCCAGCATCTCGCCCAGCTGCTCCTGGGTCACGCCCACCTGCAGGGTGCCGGTGCGATCATAGGTCGCCAGCAGCCAGCGGGCGAGGCGCTGGACGATCGTGTGGGTCGCATTGCATGCGGCCGACTGGAACAGCTGCGCGACCAGGCAGTCCGAATAGCGCGCCAGCCAGTTGACGATCGTCGGCGATTGCAGCTTGGCCTCGGACAAGGCGTTGAGCGGCAGCCGCAGGAACTTGCCGCCGAACTGGACATGGGCCCGCGCATAGGCCGGCAGACGGCCCATCGACACGATCCCGCCCACGGCGCCCTCGCTGCCCACCAAGGCGGCATCGACCAGCCGGTTGGAATCGGCGGCGACGACGAAGGACGCTGCGGCCGATGCGACCGGGAACCAGGCGAAACGCACCGTGCTGCCGGACTCCTGAAGAATCCTCCCGGTCGCCAGTTCCTGAAGGGTGAAAGAGGGCTGCAGGAGATCCAGATCTTCGGACTTCAGCACACCCAGCAAACGATTTTGCAGCAGTACCTCTCGTTCGACCATGTTCTACTCCAATACTGAAGTTCCAAACGTTCCATGCCCGTTAGTGTTTCACCGCCAGGGCGCGGAAATCCGAAAAAACTCCGGTATCGAAATGAAAAATTCCGTCTTTTCGATAGGTTAGTTCTGTTCGCTATTTCCTTATCGGTGGTTGGTTCATTGACACTCTCGGCCGCCTTCTCCAGCCATCGGGCAACGATGAGAGGGGAGAGGCGGCCATGAAGGTGGAGACGGCGTCCGAGGGAAAAGCCGGCTGGATGAACGAGGAACTGGAGATGTTCCGCGCGGCGATCGACCGCTTCATCCAGCGCGAATGCCTGCCTTATGCCGACGATTGGGAAAGGGCCGGCGAGGTGCCGCGCGAGGTGTGGCGCAAGGCCGGCGCGGCGGGCCTGCTGATGGCGAGCGCCCCGGCCGAATATGGTGGCGGCGGCGGCAGCTTCGCGCATGAGGCGGTGATCATCGAGGCGTTCAATGGCAGCGGCGCCGAGGGCATTCTCGTCGGCATGCAGAGCTGCCTGTTCGGCGCCTATCTGCTCGAATTCGGCAGCGAGGACCAGAAACGCGCCTGGGTGCCGAAACTCGCCTCGGGCGAATGGCTGAGCGCGGTGGCGCTGAGCGAGCCGGGCACCGGATCGGACCTGAAGGGCATCGCCACCCGCGCGGTCCGCGACGGTGACGATTATCTGATCAGCGGACAGAAGACCTTCATCACCCTGGGCCTCCAGGCCGACATCATCATGGTCGCCGCGCGCACCGGCGAGGGAGAGAATGGGGCCGTCTCGCTGTTCTTCGTCGAGGCCGACAGCCCGGGCTTCTCGCGCGGGCGGCGGCTGGAGAAGATCGGCCGCCACAGCCATGGCACGGCCGAGCTGTTCTTCGACAATGTCCGCGTGCCCGCCGCCAATCTGATCGGCGGGGTCGAGGGGCAGGGGATGCGGCAGCTGATGTTCAACCTGGCCCAGGAGCGGCTTGGGATCGCGCTGGAGGGCGTGGCGACGATGGACCGGGCGATCGACGAGACGCTCGCCTATGTCCGCGAGCGCAAGGCGTTCGGCAAGCCGATCATGGACTTCCAGAACACCCAGTTCGTGCTGGCCGAATGCAAGACCGAGACGGTGATCGCGCGGGTCTTCCTCAACCAGTGCGTTGCCGACCATATCGAGCGCCGCCTGTCGCCCACCGTCGCGGCGATGGCCAAGCTCTGGGTGTCCGAGGCGCAGGGACGGGTGATCGATCGCTGCCTGCAATTGTTCGGCGGCTATGGCTATATCGAGGAATATCCTATCGCGCGGCTCTACCGGAACGCGCGCGTTTCGCGCATCTATGGCGGGTCGAGCGAGATCATGAAGCTGATCATCGCGCGGTCGCTGTAACGAAGCGGAGCCCATGAGATGACCGATGCCAAGCCGGTGCTGCTGTCGGGCGGCAATCCCCAGATCGCGAAGGGGGAGGACGACGGGCCCGTGCAGGCCTATATCGCCGCGCTGCCGGCGTGGAAGCGCGCCGTGGGCGCCCGCATCGACCAGCTCATCGGTGAGGCGGTGCCGGGCGTTCGCAAGGCGATCAAGTGGAACTCACCCTTTTACGGGGTGGAGCCGGGCCTCTGGTTCCTCAGCTATCACTGCATGACGAAATATATCAAAATCGCCTTCTTCCGCGGCCAGTCGCTCGACCCGGTGCCACCGGTCGCCTCGAAAAGCGGCGACACGCGCTATGTGCACATCTTCGAGGATGGCTTCGACGAGGCGCAGTTCATCGATTGGGTGGCGCAGGCGAGCCGCCTGCCAGGCGAGAAGCTGTAGGCGGGACGGGGCCCTTCTTCCTGCCTTCTACCTCCTTCCTACCTACCCCCACGCCGTCATTCCAGCGAAAGCTGGAATCTCGTGAGGCTGAGGTGTCCGCTCCTCTCCTGAGATTCCAGCCTGCGCTGGAATGACGGAGGAGAGCTGGATGCGTCGAGGAGCATGTCAGGGGGAGGCAGGATGCCGAGGCCTTACCGCTCCCCCAGCAGCCGCGTCTTCTGCTCCGCCACCACATCCGACAGCCATTCCACGAACAGCGCGTTGCGCGGCAGGTGGCGGCTGTCCTGGTGGGTGACGAGCCAGAAGGAGCGGGTGATCGCGATCTCGGGCAGTACGCGCACCAGCCCCGGATCGTCGTCGCCGATGAAGCAGGGCAGCACGCCCACGCCGGCGCTGGAGGCGATCAGCCGATATTGGGTGTTGATCGACGAGCAGCGCAGCCGCGCCTCGATGCCGGGGCGCACCTCGTCCAGATAGCTCAGCTCGGGCGAGTAGAGCAGGTCGGGGATATAGCCGATCATCGGATGGTCGACGAGGTCGCTGCTTCCCCGGATCGGCCGGTGCACCGCCAGATAGTCGCGCGCGGCATAGAGGCGCAGGCGATAGTCGGTGAGCTTCTTGGTGATCAGCGGCCCGCGCTGCGGCCGGGCGAGCAGGATCGCGACATCGGCCTCGCGGCGCGAGGGATCGAGGAATCCGGTGTTCGCCGCCAGGTCGATCAGCAATTGCGGGTGGGTCGCGGCGAAATCGCCCAGGTGATGCGCGACCAGCCAGGTGCCGAAGCCTTCGGACGCGCTGATCCGTAGCCGTCCGCGCAGCTCGTCGCCACCGGGATCGTCGCTGCCGCCCAGGATCGCGTCGGCCTCGCGCTCGATCCGTTCGACCCGGCTGAGCAACTGCCGGCCCGCCTCGGTCAGGACATGGCCTTCGCGCCCCTGGGCGAACAGGGTTTGTCCGCCCAGCTCCTTTTCGAGCCGTCGGATTCGTCGCCCCACCGTGGTCGCATCGACGCCCAATTGGCGTGCCGCAGCGGCCAACAAGCCCGTCCGGGCCAGTGACAGGAAAAATTGAAGGTCGTCCCAGCGCATCGCCTGCATATATGCAGCCTACTACTGCAGGGCCGAGGCTTGCAACTGGGTCGCAACAGGTCGAAGTGTCGCCACAAGAATCGACGGGAGAAGATTTGATGGCGACCCAGCTTCGTGAAGTGACCCATATTTTCGCGGATGGCTCGTCCAGCCCCGCGACCCGCTTTAGCGACATCTTCAACCCCAACACCGGTGCGGTGCAGGCGCGTGTCACGCTCGGCACCCCGGCCGATCTCGACCGCGCGGTCGCGCTGGCCAAGGCGGCGCAGCCGGCCTGGGCGGCGACCAACCCGCAGCGTCGCGCCCGCGTGATGTTCAAGTTCAAGGAACTGCTCGAGAAGAACATGGACTCGCTCGCCGAGCTCCTGTCGTCCGAGCATGGCAAGGTGATCGCGGACTCGAAGGGCGACATCCAGCGCGGTATCGAGGTCGTCGAGTTCGCCTGCGGCATCCCGCATTCGCAGAAGGGCGAGTTCACCAACGGCGCCGGCCCGGGCATCGACGTCTATTCGATGCGCCAGCCGCTCGGCATCGTCGCGGGCATCACCCCGTTCAACTTCCCGGCGATGATCCCGATGTGGATGTTCGCGGTGGCGATCGCGGTGGGCAACGCCTTCATCCTGAAGCCGTCGGAGCGCGATCCCTCGGTGCCGAACCGCCTCGTCGAGCTGATGAAGGAAGCCGGCCTTCCCGACGGCATCCTCCAGTGCGTCCATGGCGACAAGGTGATGGTCGACGCGATCCTCGACCACCGCGACATCTCGGCGGTCAGCTTCGTCGGCTCGTCGGACATCGCCCATTATGTCTACCAGCGCGGCGTGGCCGCCGGTAAGCGCGTCCAGGCGATGGGCGGCGCGAAGAACCACGGCATCATCATGCCCGACGCCGACCTCGACCAGGCGGTGAACGACATCATGGGCGCGGCCTATGGGTCGGCGGGCGAGCGCTGCATGGCGCTGCCGGTGGTCGTGCCCGTCGGCGACGACACCGCCGAGCGTCTGCGCGCCAAGCTGATCCCGGCGATCGACGCGCTGCGCGTCGGCGTTTCGACCGACAAGGACGCCCATTACGGGCCGGTCGTCACCGCTGCGCACAAGGCGAAGATCGAGAACTACATCCAGATGGGTGTTGACGAGGGCGCCGAGTTGGTCGTCGACGGTCGCGGCTTCAAGCTGCAGGGGCATGAGGAAGGCTTCTTCGTCGGCCCGACCCTGTTCGATCACGTCACCCGCGACATGACGACCTACAAGGAGGAGATCTTCGGTCCCGTCCTGCAGATCGTCCGCGCGAAGACCTTCGAGGAAGCCCTCGAGCTGCCGAGCGCCCATGATTATGGCAACGGCGTCGCGCTGTTCACCCGCAACGGCCATGTCGCGCGCGAGTTCACCGCGCGGGTCAATGTCGGCATGGTCGGCATCAACGTGCCGATCCCGGTGCCGGTCGCCTATCACAGCTTCGGCGGCTGGAAGCGTTCGGGCTTCGGCGATCACGACCAGTACGGGATGGAAGGCATCCGCTTCTACACCAAGGTGAAGAAGGTCACCCAGCGCTGGCCCGACGGCGGCGCCGGCGACAGCGCCTTCATCATCCCGACCATGGGGTGACGTTATAATTCCTCCCCTGCGGTAGCAGGGGAGGGGGACCATGCGCAGCATGGTGGAGGGGGCGCCGGAAGGCGCTTGCGCGCCGCCCCTCCACCGCCTTCGGCGGTCCCCCTCCCCGTGCCGGGGAGGAACTTTTGGGACCAGCCATGACCGACCAGTTCGACCTGACCGACGATCAGCGTGCCATCCAGGATATGGCGCAGAAGTTCACCGCCGACGCGATCACGCCCTTCGCGGCGGAGTGGGACGAGCACCACATCTTCCCGCGCGAGACGATCCAGCAGGCGGCGGCGCTCGGCTTCGGCGGCATCTATGTGTCGGAAGAGTCCGGCGGCATCGGGCTGGGCCGGCTGGAAGCGGCGCTGATCATGGAGGCGATGGCCTATGGCTGCCCCTCCACCTCGGCCTTCATCTCGATCCACAATATGGCGACCTGGATGATCGACCGCTTCGGCGCGGACGACGTCAAGACCCGCTATCTGCCCGACCTTATCGCCTGCGAGCGGATCGGTTCCTATTGCCTCACCGAGCCGGGCGCCGGTTCCGACGCGGCCGCGCTCAAGACCAAGGCAGTGCTCGACGGCGACCATTATGTCGTCACCGGTTCGAAGGCCTTCATCTCGGGCGGCGGCGAGAATGAGGTCTATGTCGTCATGGTCCGCACCGGCGGCGATGGCCCCAAGGGCATCAGCTGCCTGGTGATCGACAAGGACATGCCCGGCGTCAGCTTCGGCGCGCAGGAGAAGAAGCTCGGCTGGCGCTCGCAGCCGACCGCGCAGGTCAATTTCGATGGCGTCCGCGTCCCCGTCGGCAACCGGCTCGGCGCCGAGGGCGAGGGCTTCAAGATCGCGATGATGGGGCTCGACGGCGGCCGCCTCAACATCGGCGCCTGCTCGCTCGGCGGCGCCCAGCGCTGCCTGGACGAGGCGATCAGATACACCAAGGACCGCAAGCAGTTCGGCCAGTCGATCGCCGATTTCCAGGCAACCCAGTTCACTCTGGCCGACATGGACACCGAACTGCAGGCCGCGCGGATGCTGCTCTATGTGGCCGCTGCCAAGGTCACCTCGGGCGCGCCCGACAAGACCCGCTTCGCCGCGATGGCCAAGCGCTTCGCGACCGACACCGGCTCCTCGGTGGTCGATCGCGCGCTGCAGCTGCACGGCGGCTATGGCTATCTGCAGGATTATCCGATCGAGCGCTTCTGGCGCGACCTGCGCGTGCATCGCATCCTGGAAGGGACCAACGAGATCATGCGCGTCATCACCAGCCGGGAGTTGCTGCGCTAATGAGCGATGACGTCCTCACCTTCGTCGAAGGCCGCACCGGCCGGATCCGGCTCAACCGCCCCAAGGCGATTCATGCGCTGACCCATGGCATGTGCACCGCGATGCTCGCGGCGCTCACCGAATGGGCGGCGAACGATGCGGTCGACCTGGTGATGATCGATCATGCCGAGGGACGCGGCTTCTGCGCGGGCGGCGACATCCGCCAGATCGCCGAGAGCGCGGCCGACGATGGGAAGGCGGCGCGCGCCTTCTTCTATGAGGAATATCGCCTCAACCATCTGCTGTTCACCTATCCCAAGCCCACCATCGCCTTCATGGACGGGATCACCATGGGCGGCGGCGTCGGCATCTCGCAGCCCTGCTCGATCCGGGTCGTCACCGACCGGACGATGTATGCGATGCCCGAGACCGGGATCGGCCTGTTCACCGACGTCGGCGGCGGCTGGTATCTCTCGCGCATGCCCGGCCGTACCGGCCAATATGTCGGCGTCACCGGCGCCCGTCTCAACGGCGCCGAATGCCTCGCTTTGTCGCTCGGCACCCATTATGTCGCGGGCGAGGGCGTCGAGGCGCTCAAGGCCGAGATCCTGGGCAACCCCAAGGCGGTCGACACCGCGCTGCGCAGCGCCGTGACCCAGGTGCCCGAGGCACCGATCCTCGATCGCCGCGCCGACATAGACCGGCTGTTCGCCTCCGATCGCTATGAGGACATCCTGGCCGCGCTCGCCGAGGATGGCGGCGACTGGGCGCTGGCGACCCTGAAGACGCTGGAGGGCAAGTCGCCCCAGGCGTGCAAGGTGGTGCTTCGCCTGCTCGCGGAATCGAGCAAGCTCAAGGATTTCGCCGACGAGATGGCGATGGAATATGCGGTTGGCGCGCATGTCATCCAGCGGCCCGATTTCGTCGAGGGCGTCCGCGCGCTGATCGTCGACAAGGACAATGCGCCGCGCTGGAACCCGGCGACCCCCGCCGGGGTGAGCCAGGCCGAGGTCGATGCGATTTTCGCGCCGCTTCCTGTGGGTGAGGGCTGGACTCCGTTGCCCAACGCCTGAATTGGCTTTCGCACCGACTATCGATTCCAGCTGAAAGGTCCGCAGATGTCCTACGAAACGATCCTCGTCGAAACCCAGGGTGCGGTGACGATCATCCGCCTCAATCGCCCGCAGGCGCTCAACGCGCTCAACTCGCAGGTGATGAACGACCTGATCGACGCCTTCGCCAAGTTCGATGCGGACAAGAGCCAGGGCTGCGCGATCCTGACCGGCAGCGAGAAGGCCTTCGCGGCCGGCGCCGACATCAAGGAGATGCAGTCGAAGGGCTTCTCGGCGATGTTCAGCGAGAATTTCTTCGCCGGCTTCGAGCATGTCACCCGCACCCGCAAGCCGTGGATTGCCGCGGTCTCGGGCTTCGCGCTGGGCGGCGGCTGCGAGCTGGCGATGATGGCCGACATCATGATCTGTTCGGACACCGCCAAGTTCGGCCAGCCCGAGATCAAGCTGGGCGTGGCGCCAGGCATGGGCGGCTCGCAGCGCCTCACCAAGGCGGTCGGCAAGTCGAAGGCGATGGACATGTGCCTCACCGGCCGGATGATGGACGCGGCCGAAGCCGAGCGCGGCGGCCTGGTGTCGAAGGTGGTGCCCGCCGCCGAGCTGCTCGACGAGGCGCTGAAGATGGCCACGACGATCGCCGGCATGCCGCCGCTCGCCGCCATCGCCAACAAGGAAATGGTCAATCAGGCGTTCGAGACCACGCTGGCCGCCGGCCTGCTGTTCGAGCGCCGCGTGTTCAACGGCCTGTGCGCCACCGCCGACAAGGCCGAAGGCATGACCGCCTTCGTGGAGAAGCGCCCGGGCAACTGGAAAGGCGAATAAGATGGCAACTGTCGGTTTCATCGGTCTCGGCAATATGGGCGGCGGCATGGCCGCCAACCTGGCCCAGAAGGGCCATGACGTGCGCGCTTTCGACCTGTCGCAGGCCGCGCTCGACAAGGCGGTGGCTGCCGGCTGCCTCGCGGTCGGTTCGGCCGCCGAGGCGGTCCAGGGCGCCGAGTTCGTCGTGACGATGTTGCCGGCAGGCCAGCATGTTCGCTCGGTCTATGAGCAGGAAGTGTTCGACGCGGTGCCGGCTTCGGCGCTGCTGATGGACTGCTCGACGATTGACGTCGCCAGCGCGCGCGCGGTGAATGCCGCCGCGACGGCGAGGGGCATCGCGATGGTCGATGCCCCGGTGTCGGGCGGCATCGCCGCGGCCAATGGCGGCACGCTCACCTTCATGGTGGGCGGTGCCGCCGAGCATTTCGCCCGCGCCGAGCCGGTGCTGGCGCTGATGGGCAAGGCCGTGATCCACGCCGGCGGTGCCGGTTCGGGCCAGGCGGCGAAGATCGTCAACAACATGATCCTCGGCTCGACGATGGTCGCGACCTGCGAGGCTTTCGCGCTCGCGGCCAAGCTCGGCCTCGATGCGCAGACCTTCTTCGACATCTCGTCGAAGGCGAGCGGCCAGAGCTGGTCGATGACCAGCTATTGCCCGGTCCCGGGCGTCGGGCCGACCACCCCGGCCGACAACAATTATGATGGCGGCTTCGCGGCCGCGCTTATGCTCAAGGACCTGAAGCTCGCGGTCGAGGCCGCGCAGGGCGTGGGCGCCAGCGTGCCGATGGGCGGCCATGCCGAGAGCCTCTACCAGGCGTTCGCCAATCTCGGCGGCGGGGGCAAGGACTTCTCGGCGATCATCAAGCTGCTCGACGGTAGCTACAAGCCGGCTTGATGCCGGTGACGCGCGGGACCCAATAATATCGTCACCCCGGGCTTGACCCGGGGTCCCGCTTCTTCTGCGTTTCGAGCGATGAAAAAGAAGCGGGATCCCGAGTCAAGCCCGGGATGACATCGGGTTTCTTGTCAGCCAGCCACATCGCTGAACTGCAGCCGCGCCAGCCGGGCGTAGAGCCCGTCCTGCGCACTCAGGCTCGCATGGGTACCCTGCTCGACGATCTTGCCCTCGTCCATCACCAGGATGCGATCGGCGGCGCGGACCGTGGCCAAACGGTGCGCGATCACGATCGTGGTGCGGCCGTCCATCAGATGATCGAGCGCGTCCTGCACCAGCTTTTCGGACTCGGCGTCGAGCGCCGAAGTTGCCTCGTCGAGCAGCAGCAGTGGCGCGTCGCGCAGCAGCGCACGGGCGATCGCCACCCGCTGGCGCTGGCCGCCCGATAGGCGCGCGCCGGCCTCGCCCAGGAAGGTGTCGAGGCCTTGCGGAAGCGCGCGCAGGAAAGTCGCGGCGTTAGCCGCCTCGGCGGCGGCCCAGATCGCCGAGTCATCGGCGTCCCAGCGGCCATAGCGCAGATTGTCGCGCGCCGAGGCGCCGAAGATCACCGTCTCCTGCGGCACCACCGCCATGCGCGAGCGGATTTCGGCCGGGTCGGCATCGGGCAGCGCCACGCCATCGAGGCGGATCGCGCCGCCCTCTGGATCGTAGAAGCGCTGGGCGAGCTGCAGGATGGTCGACTTGCCCGCGCCCGAGGGGCCGACCACCGCCACCATCTCGCCCGGCTCGACGGTGAAGCTCACCTCGTCCAGCGCGCGCAGCTCGGGGCGGGTGGGATAGCGGAAGACGACTTTGTCGAACTCCAGCCGGCCGACCGGGGGCAGGGGGAGGGTGGCGGGATGGGGCGGCGCCTTGATCTCGGGCTCGGCGTCCAGCAGTTCGGACAGGCGGGACGCGGCGCCGGCGGCGCGGACCACGTCGCCATAGACCTCGGCCAGTGCGCCGAAGGCGCCCGCGACGAGGCCGCCGACCAGGATGAACGCCGCGATCGATCCGCCCGAGAGGCGGCCGCTTGCCACGTCGATCGCGCCCTGCCACATCACCATCGTGATCGATCCGAAGATCAGGCCGATGACGATCGCGGTCATGAAGGCGCGGGTGCGGATGCGGCGCCGCGCGGTCGAGAAACCCTGGTGGACGACGCTGCCGAAGCGATCGGCCTCGCGCTTTTCCTGGCCGAAACCCTGGACGATCTTCATCGCCCGCAGGGTTTCGGAGGCCGAGGCGCCGACATCGGCGATCCGGTCCTGCGTGCTCTTCGACAGGTTGCGCAGCCGCCGGCCCATCACGATCACCGGCAGCATCGTCACCGGGATGCCGAGGAGCAGCATCGCGGCGAGCTTGGGGGCGATCGCGAACAGATAGGCGATGCCGCCGATCGCGAGGACGATGTTGCGGAGCGCCACCGAGACGGTGGTACCCACCACCTGTTCGATCACAGCGGTGTCGGCGGTGAGCCGCGAGGCGATCTCCGACGGGCGGTTCTCTTCGAAATAGGCGGGGGCGAGTCGCAGCAGATTGGCCTGCACCGCCACCCTGATGTCTGCCACTACGCGTTCGCCCAGCCAGGAGACGAAATAGAAGCGCGTCGCGGTCGCCAGCGCCAGCACCACCACGATCAGCAGCAGATAGCGGAAATAGGGACCGACATCGCCGCCCGAGGCGATGAAACCCTTGTCGATCACCAGCCGGAAGCCGCCGGGAATGGCGAGCGTGGCGGACGCGGCGATCACCAGCGCCACCGCCGCGGCGGCGATCCGCCCCGGATAAGCGCGCGCAAAGCGCCAGATCATCGACAGTTCGCCGAGCTTGCGCTGGGATTTCGGGGGGAGTTCGCCACGGTCAGCCATGGGCGTGGCCCTAGCAACAAGGCGAGCCCGGCTCAATCGTCCGCCTTGCCGGGCGTCCGAAAGTCCAAGGTCGCGCGCCGAAAGCTTATGGCAATATGCCGATGCTATTCCTACATTTGCGATTGCAGCCTTCGCATTGCGTGGGGGCGGAAATCGGACGTAAAGCCACCGCGCCCGATCGGAGACATGCATGCTGTACGACGCTTATGAGTTCCAGCGGACCCTGATGTCCGCCGCCAGCACATGGGCCAATCTCGGCGCGCAATGGCTCCAGAATCCGATGAACCCGATGTCCTACAGCAATATGGCGCCGATGATGGCGTCGGGGCTGGATGTGTTCGCCCATGCTTCCGCCTCGCGCGGCAAGCCCGATTTCGGCTTCACCGAGGTCGAGGTGGACGGCAAGATGGTGCCCGTCACCGAGGAGATACTGGTCCGTAAGCCCTTCGGCCAGCTCAAGCGCTTCCGTCGCAAGGGCATCCTCGGCCAACCCAAGCTGCTGATCGTCGCACCGATGTCCGGCCACTATGCCACGCTGCTGCGCGGCACGGTCGAGCGGCTGATGACGAAGCACGACGTCTACATCACCGACTGGCGCGACGCGCGGATGGTGCCGATGAGCGAAGGCAGCTTCGATCTCGACGATTATATCGACTATCTGGTCGAGTTCCTCGAACGGCTCGGCCCGGGCGCGCATATGCTCGCGGTCTGCCAGCCCTCGGTCCCGGCCTATGCCGCCGCGGCGCTGATGGCGGCCGACAAGCATCCCTGCCGGCCCAAGACGCTGACGATGATGGGCGGCCCGGTCGACACGCGCGAGGCGCCGACCGACGTCAACACCGTCGCCACCCAGCGTCCGCTCGCCTGGTTCGAGCAGAATGTCGTCCACACCGTGCCGGTCTATTATCCGGGCGGCGGCCGGCGGGTCTATCCGGGCTTCCTGCAGCTCACCGGCTTCATGGCGATGAACCTGGGCAATCACCTCGTCAGCCATTGGAGCATGTTCAAGCATCTCGTCGACGGCGACGAGGAAAGCGCCGACGCGACCAAGGCCTTTTACGACGAATATCGTTCGGTCTGCGACATGACCGCCGAATTCTACATCCAGACGATCGACCAGGTGTTCCAGCGGCATCTGCTGCCCAAGGGCGAGTTCATGCATCGCGGCCGGCTCGTCGACCCCGGCGCGATCGAGGATATCGCGCTGCTGGCGATCGAGGGCGAGCGCGACGACATTTCCGGCATCGGCCAGACCAAGGCGGCGCTGACCCTCGCCAAGGCGCTGCCGAAGGAGCGGAAGAAATATCTGCTGGCCAAGAAGGTCGGCCATTATGGCATCTTCAACGGCCGCCGCTGGCGCGAGGAAATCGCCCCCGTCGTTGACGAATGGATCGCAACGCATGCAAGCTAGGGCGATGGCCCTGTTTTCCCTTGTCGCGTTTGCCCTGGCGACCGCAGCTCCCGCCCGCGCGGATACCCCCGATCTCGCCCAGTCGCTCATCATGGCGCGTGATGCGGCGGGGCGGGACGATTGTTCCGGTGTGCTCGGTTCGCTCGATCCGGTGCTGCCGGGCCTCGCCGAGGGCGACGAGCGCGTGCTGGTTCAGCGGATGCGGCTCGTATGCCTGGGCCGCGAAGGCCGGATGGCCGATCTCGCCGCCGCGCAGGGCGAACTCGCCAAGGCCTTGCCGCGCGACGGCACGGTTCGCGCCTTCGGCGTGATCATCGCCGCGAGCGAGAACCGCTTCGTCGAGGCCGCCGACCAGCTGACCCTGATCGCCGAGACGTCGCCCAAGTCGCTCGACATCCTGACCGGCGCGGCGGTGCGCGAGATCGCGTCGCGGCTCGACCATGACAAGGCAAAGGCCCCGCGCGAGCGGATGATGGTGGCGCTGGCCCGAGCGGGCTGGGAACCCGTCGATTCTCCCGAATTGCGCGTGGGCTTTGCCGAAAATGCGATCGGTGCGCTGATCGGGCAGGGCGAATCCGATGAGGCCGAAGGGCTGCTGGAGCGGATCGACTCGCCCGAATTGCTGACGGCCATGGCGGTCGATCGCCATTATGCGCCGCTGTGGAAGGCGATCGAGACCAAGCTGGGCCCAGCGGGCGCGACCTCGGTCGATCGCTTCGCCCGCGACAAGGTGTCGCTCTATGGCGATGCGCCGGGTTCGGAGCCTGCGCTCCGCGACGCGGCGAGCGCGATGCTGCTGCTCGGCCGTTTCCAGGACGTCATCGACATGACCGATGATGTCGTGGTCGCCGACGGCATGAGCCGCGACGCGGTGGAGATCACCCTGCAGCGCGCGCGTGCCTTCGCGATCCTCAAGCGCAACGACCAGGCGGCCGAATTGCTGTCGCGCTTCCAGAAGGTTGACCTCAGGCATGCGCCCGAGGCTTCGACCGGGCTGATCACCTATGCCGAGTTCCTCGACGAGGTGGGGCGGCCCGCGCAGGCCTTGGAGGCTGCCCGTGCGGCGCGCACCCAGGCCAATGGCATCCTCAACGATTTCGCGATGCGCTGGATCGACCGCACCGAAGTCTGCTCGCTCGGCGCGCTGGGCCGCACCGCCGAAGCCAATGCGGCGATGGACAAGCTCAAGGCGCTCGTCGCCCAGAACAACGCCGCGACGATCGAGGCGCTGCTGTGTCTGCATCGCGACAAGGAAGCCTCGGCGATCGCGCTGAAGGCCTTTGCCGACGATGAGACGGCGAGCGAACTCCTCTACCAGTTCCAGCCGCAGGGCTCGCTCTGGGCCGCCGCGCCCTCGCGCCTGCGCGTGCTGTGGACCACCTTCCTCGCCCGACCCGAGATCAAGGCCGCGTTCGAGCGCCATGGCCGTATCCTGCCGCGCAGCCTGTGGCCGGCCGAACAGCCGCGCAGCATCCCGCGCCGGCGCGGCGACGGAGCGGACCTGACCTGATGCAGGCTGTTGGACCCGTGCGGTTGACCGCGCGGATCGAAACATGGCCGGTGGCGGGCAGCTTCGTGATCGCGCGCGGCGCCAAGACCGATGTCGACGTGGTGCTGGTCGAGCTTTCGGACGGTGCGCATGTCGGCCGGGGCGAGGCGACCGCCATCTATTATCATGGCGAGAGCGCGGCTTCGGTGTTGGCCCAGGCCGAGGCGATGGCCGATCGGATCGCGGCGGGCTGCTCCCGCGCCGAGCTGCTCGGCGCCATGCCGCGCGGTGCGGCGCGCAACGCGATCGACTGCGCGCTCTGGGACCTCGAGGCCAAGCGCGCCGGGCGTCCCGCCTGGGCGCTGGCCGGCCTGCCAGAGCCGCAACCCCTCCAGTCCGCCTTCACCATCTCGCTCGGCGAACCGGCGAAGATGGAGGCCGATGCCCGCGCCGCAGCTCCCGTCTATCCGCTGCTCAAGCTCAAGTTGGCCGGGGAGGGGGATATCGAGCGGGTCGCCGCCGTCCGCCGGGGTGCCCCCGACGCGCGTCTGATCGTCGATGCCAATGAGAGCTGGACCGGCCGCGACGTGGTGGCCGAGGCAAATGCGCTGCTGCCCTATGGGGTCGAACTCATCGAACAGCCGGTGAAGGCGGGCGAAGATGCCCTGCTCGACGGCATCGTCTCGCCGATCCCGCTCTGCGCCGACGAGAGCTGCCAGGACCGCGCCGATCTACCGCGCTGCGCCGGGCGCTATGCCGCGATCAACATCAAGCTCGACAAGGCCGGCGGCCTCACCGAGGCACTGGCGCTCGCCTCCGAGGCGCGTGCGCTGGGGCTGGAGCTGATGGTGGGCTGCATGCTCTCCACTTCGCTCGGCATCGCGCCCGCGCACCTCGTCGCCCAGGGCGCGCGCTGGGTGGATATCGACGGGCCGCTGCTACTCGGCAAGGACCGCGAGGAACGGGTCCGCTTCGACCGCGGCATCGCCTTCCCGCCGAGCCCGGAGCTGTGGGGCTAAGGATTTTAGCCCTCTCAACCTTCTTAGCCCTCTCCCGCCTGCGGGAGAGGGTTGGGTGAGGGTCTTCTTCTTCTTCTTCTTCTTCTTCTTCTTCCCGTACCACTCAGGAATAAGAAGAAGACCCTCACCCTCCCACCGCTTCGCGGCGGGCCCCTCCCTCTCCCGCAGGCGGGAGAGGGGTTGATCTCTCTACCTCCCACCCCACAAATCCGACGTTTCGGTACCGTTCGGTAACGTGTATCGGAACGAAAGGCCGTTCTGCCGGTTGCCGCTCGCAGAGCCGGTGCCCCGGATGATCGTCGAACACAGTGCAGGACATGGGAGCGAGTTATGACGGAACGCTCGGTGCCGGTGACCGAAACCCTTCCCGTCACCCTCAGGATCAACGGTGAGGACCGCCACCTCTCGCTCGACCCGCGCACGACCCTGCTCGACGCGCTGCGCGAGCATGTGAAGCTCACCGGCACCAAGAAGGGGTGCGACCATGGCCAGTGCGGCGCCTGCACCGTCATCGTCGAGGGGCGGCGGATCAACAGCTGCCTGACGCTCGCGGTGATGCACGACGGGGACGCGGTGACGACGATCGAGGGGATTGGCAGCCCCGAGGATCTTCATCCCATGCAGAAGGCCTTCGTCGTCCATGACGGCTATCAATGCGGCTATTGCACGCCGGGCCAGATCTGCTCGGCGATCGGCATGCTCGACGAGATCCGCCAAGGCGTGCCCAGCCATGTCAGCGCCGACCTGCTCGACATCGACTATTCGGACGAAGAGGTGCGGGAGCGGATGAGCGGCAATATCTGCCGCTGTGCGGCCTATCCGAACATCGTCGCCGCGATCCGGGAAGTGGCGGGCAAGGAAAAGGCATGAAGCCCTTCATCTATGTACGAGCCGCCGATCCGGCCGAGGCGGCCCGCGCCGCGGCCGAGCATAAGGGCGCGCGCTTCATCGCCGGCGGCACCAATCTGCTCGACCTGATGAAGCTGCAGGTCGAGACGCCGACCCATCTGATCGACATCAACCGCACCGGCATGGACCGGATCGAGCCGACCGGGGAGGGCGGGCTGCGCATCGGCGCGCTGGTGCGCAACAGCGACCTCGCTGCCGACAAGCGGGTTCGCAGCGATTATGGGGTGCTGGCGCGCGCATTGGTGGCAGGGGCCTCGGCGCAATTGCGCAACAAGGCGACCACGGCGGGCAATCTGCTCCAGCGCACCCGCTGCCCCTATTTCTACGACACCAGCAAGCCCTGCAACAAACGCAAGCCCGGCACCGGCTGCGCCGCGCTGGGCGGGCTCAACCGCGGGCTCGCCATCCTCGGCACCAGCGAGGCGTGCATCGCCACCCATCCGTCGGACATGGCGGTGGCGATGCGGCTGCTCGACGCGACCGTCGAGACGGTGTCGCCCGACGGCGCCACCCGCGCCATCCCGATCGCCGATTTCCACCGGCTGCCGGGCCAGACGCCCGATGTCGAGACCGCATTGGAGCCGGGTGAGCTGATCACCGGGGTGGTGCTGCCGGCACCGCTGGGCGGCACCCATGTCTATCGCAAGGTGCGCGACAGGGCCTCCTATGCCTTCGCGCTCGTCTCGGTGGCCGCCGTGATCGGGCCCAAGGGGCAGCGCTTCGCCTTTGGCGGGGTGGCGCCCAGGCCCTGGCGGGTCGAGGCCGCCGAAAAGCTGACGGGCGCCGACGCGATCGCCGCTTCCGCCACGCTCGGTGCCAGGACCAGCGAGCAGAACCGCTTCAAGCTCACCCTGCTCCGCCGGACCCTGGGTGCCGTGCTCGAGGAGGCCGCGGCATGAGCCTGAAGTTCGACAGCCCGGCCGGCGCCAACCCGATCGATCGCCAAAAGGTGATCGGCCGTTCGCAGGACCGGATCGAAGGCCCGCTCAAGGTCAGCGGCCGGGCGCGCTACGCCTATGAGCGGCATGATGTCGCGCCCGACGCGCTCTATGGCTGGGTGGTCGGCGCGACGATCGCCAAGGGCCGCATCCGCCATATCGACAGCCGCGATGCCGAGGCGGCGCCCGGTGTGGTCGCGGTCGTCACCGCCGCCAATGCCGGCGCGATCAAGCAGGCGAAGGTCCACCCCTCGATGATGCTCGGCGGTCCCCAGGTCGAGCATTATGATCAGGCGATCGCGCTCGTTGTCGCCGAAACCCTGGAACAGGCGCGTGACGCCGCGCAGCGCCTGCATGTCGACTATGCGATCGAGGATGGTCGCTTCGATCTGGAGGAAAGCCTGCCGCATGCCAGGCTGGCGGGCCCGGGCTTCGCCGGCCCGGTCAACAACGGCACCGGCGATTTCGACAGCGCGTTCGCGACGGCGGCGGTGCAGGTCGACCAGCGCTATACCACGCCCGACGAAAGCCATCAGATGATGGAGCCGCACGCCACCACCGCGGCCTGGGATGGCGACAGCCTTACCCTCTGGACCTCGAACCAGATGATCGCCTGGGCGGTCCGCGACGTGGCCGAGACCTTCGCCATGCCGCCGGCCAAGGTCCGGATCGTCTCGCCTTATGTCGGCGGCGGCTTCGGTGCCAAGCTCTGGATCCGGTCGGACGCGGTGCTGGCGGCGCTGGGCGCGCGAGCCACCGGCCGCCCGGTCAAGGTCGCGCTCGCGCGCTGGCAGCTCGCCAACAACACCGTCCATCGCCCGGCGACGATCCAGCGGGTGCGCCTGGGCGCCGACAAGGACGGGCTGATCGACTCGATCGCGCATGAAAGCTGGTCGGGCAATCTGCCCGGTGCCGGTGGCGAGAACGCCGCGGTGCAGACCCGCTATCTCTATCGCGGTGAGCATCGGCTGATCGCCCACCATCTGTCGGAACTCGACCTGCCCGAGGGCAATGCGATGCGCGCGCCGGGCGAGGCGGCGGGGATGCTCGCGCTCGAAGTGGCGATGGACGAGCTGGCCGAGAAGGTCGGCATCGATCCGGTCGAACTGCGCATCCGCAACGACATCCAATATGATCCGGAGAAAGGACCCTCGCGGCCCTTCTCCAGCCGCAAATTCGTCGAGTGCCTGAAGGTCGGTGCCGAGCGCTTCCACTGGTCGCGCCGCAACCCGGTGCCGGGGAAGGTGCGCGACGGCCGCTGGCTGGTCGGCATGGGAATGGCGTCGGCCTATCGCGGCAACTTGCTCGTCCCCTCGGGCGCGCGGGTGAGCGTCGATCGCAGTGGCCAGGTGCTGGTCGAAAGCGACATGACCGACATCGGCACCGGCAGCTACACGATCATCGCCCAGACCGCCGCCGAGATGATGGGCGTCGAGATCGATCGGGTCGAGGTGCGGATGGGCGACAGCCTCTATCCCGCCACCGCCGGCTCGGGCGGCCAGTTCGGCGCGAATTGCTCGACCGCCGGTGTCTACGCGGCTTGCGTAGCGCTGCGCCGCGCGGTGGCGCAGAAGGCGGGGTTCAACGCCGAGGACGTCGATTTCGTCGACGGCCATGTCGTGGCCGGCAATCGCCGGGTGAAGCTGGGCGAGGCCGCGGGTGCCGATGGCGTCACCGCCGAAGACAAGATCGAGTTCGGCGACATCAACAAGCGCTTCATCCAGGCGACCTTCGGCGCGCATTTCTGCGAGGTCGGGGTCGATATCCACACCGGCGAGGTGCGGGTCCGCCGCCAGGGCGGGGCTTTCGCCGCCGGCCGCATCCTGAACCCCAAGGCGGCGCGCAGCCAGGTGATCGGCGCGATGACGATGGCGGTGGGCGCGGCGCTGATGGAGGAGCTGATCGTCGACAAGCGCTTCGGCTATTTCGTCACCCGCGACCTCGCCGATTATCATGTCCCGGTCCATGCCGACATTCCCGACCAGGACGTGGTCTTCATCGACGAACTGGACGACAAGAGCTCGCCGATGAAGGCCAAGGGCGTCGGCGAACTGGGGCTGTGCGGGGCAGGGGCGGCGGTCGCCAACGCGATCTACAACGCCACCGGGATCCGGGTCCGCGATTTCCCGCTGACCCTCGACAAGCTGATCGAGGAATTGCCGCCGCTGGCGTGACGGCCGCGAATGTTTCAGATCGTCGAGTGGCTGTTGCGCTGGCGGCAACGGCTGTGCCGCTATTGACGATAACCGCTGCCGCCGCCGCGCCATAGAGAAGCCCCCGACCAAATATCGGGGGAATGATCGATGTTTCGAACGATGCTGCTCGCGGGTGTGATGCTGACGATACCGACGGTGGCGTCGGCGGAGGATGAGGGGAGCGCCGACGGCGACCCGATCATCGTCACCGGCACCCGCTCGGCCGGCCGCGCGGCGCTGGCTTCGCCGGTGCCGATCGACGTGGTCAACGGCCAGGCGCTGGAGGCCAGCGGCTTCACCGATCTGGGCCGCGCGCTCAACTATATGCAGCCGGCGGTGAACTTCGCCCGCGCCGCGACCACCGCGACCGCTGCCAACACCAAGCCCGTCACCCTGCGCGGCCTGTCGCCCGACCAGACCCTGGTGCTGGTCAACGGCAAGCGCCGCCACGCGAATGCGGTGCTCAACGTCAACAACAGCATCGGCCGTGGCTCGGCGGGCGTCGACCTCGACACCATTCCCGAAGCCGCGATCGAGCGGATCGAGATATTGCGCGACGGCGCCGCCGCCCAATATGGCTCGGACGCGATCGCCGGGGTGGTCAACATCATCCTCAAATCCGATGCGAGCGGTGGCCGCGCCGAGCTGCTCGCCGGCATCGCCGAGGAGGGGGATGGCGAGAATGGCAGCATCGCGCTCAACCAGGGCTTTCGCCTGGGTGAGGCGGGACATCTGACCCTCACCGCCGCCGCGCGCCACCAGGAGGCGACCAATCGCGCGCTGGTCGACCAGCGTTTCGGCCGGGTCACCTATCGGATCGGCGATCCCGAGGCGACGGTGGCCAGCCTGGCCGCCGATATGGCGCTGCCGATCGGCGCTGCCGAGCTGTATGGCTTCGGCACGCTGACCCACAAGAAGTCTAACAACGGCGCCGGCTTCCGCATCCCCGGTTTCTCGCCGCTCTATCCCAACGGCTTCCTGCCGATCATCGAACCGCGCATCTGGGATATCGGGGCCGCCGTCGGTGCACGCGGCGACGTGCTGGGTGGTCGGGCCGATCTCAGCCAGACCTTCGGGCACAACAAGGCGCGTTTCGACGTCTATGACACCGCCAATGTCTCGCTGGGCCTCGACAGCCCCACCAGCTTCGATGCGGGCGCGGTCACCTATCGCCAATATGTGACCGACCTGACCTGGTCGCATCCGCTGGACGGCGTGCTGGCGGGCGGCAATATCGCGGTCGGCGGGCAATATCGGCGCGAGACCTATCGCATCACCAATGGCGAGCCCGACGCCTATTTCGGACTGGGCGCGGACGGTTTCGCCGGCTTCAACCCGCGCAACCCCACCAATGCCAGGCGCAACGCCTATGCCGGGTTCCTCGATGCCGAGCTGCGGCCGATCGAGGCGCTGCTGCTGGGCGGCGCGGTGCGCTATGACGATTATGACGATTTCGGCGGCAAGACCACATGGCGGGCGACCGCGCGGCTCGATCCGGCACCGGGGCTCGGTCTGCGGGCTTCGATCGGCACGGGTTTCAAGGCGCCGTCGCTGCAGCAGCAATATTTCAGCGCGGTGCAGGGCGCGCTCAGCGCCGGCCGGCTCGTCACTGTCGGCACCTTGCCGGTATCCGATCCTGTCGCGAAGGCGCTCGGCGCGACGCCGCTGAAGGCGGAGCGGTCGCGCAACTACAGCGTCGGCATGGTCGCCGGGCCGTTCGACGGCTTCCAGTTCACCGCCGACTATTTCCACATCCGCATCCGCGACCGCATCGCACTGAGCGAGCAGCTTGGCGGCGCCACCGTGGCGGCGATCCTGGCGGCGGCGGGGATCACCAATTTCCAGCAGGCGCGCTTCTTCACCAACGCGGTCGACACCACCACGCGCGGCGTCGAGCTGACCGCGCGCTGGCGCGGCCGCATCGCGCCCGAGGCTACGCTGGATCTCGGCCTGGGCTATGGCTGGTTCGACCACAAGCTCGATCGGCTGCGCGCCAATCCTGTGCTGCCGTCGCTGCCGTTGCTGGCGACCAAGTCGATCCTGTTCATCACCCAGGCGCAGCCCGACAACAAGCTGACCGCCCAGGCGAACCTGGCCTGGGGCCGCTTCGATGCGAGCGTCAACGTCGCGGCGTTCGGCACCTATCTCTCGGCGCCGCTGGTCGCGACGCAGAGCTTCGAGGGCAAGACCTCGGTCGACATCGGCGCGGGCTATGCGCTGTGGAAGGGAATCCGGCTCGGCGGCGGCATTCAGAACCTGTTCGATGCGAAGCCCGACGGGATCATCGACCAGGCGAGCGCGATCGCCTCGACCGGCGGCAGCTTCCCCACCGGCGAAGAAACCCCGCTCGGCCTCAATGGCCGCAGCTATTATGTCCGCCTGAGCGCGCGCTTCTGATGCTGGGCCGTCGCGAACTGATCCGGGGCGCGGTCTGGCTGGCCGCCGCGCGCTTCCTGGGGGCTGGGCCGGGCGTGGGGGCGGGGCAGGTCACCCGCCCTCGCGACTATCCCTTTCCGCTCGGCGTCGCTTCGGGCGAGCCGTCCGAGGATGGTTTTATGGTGTGGACCAGGGTGCCCGGCCAGGCGGGCGACATCCGTCTCGGCTATGAGATCGCCGAGGACGAAGGCTTCCGCCATATCGTCCGCAAGGGGCAGGTGCTCGCTCCTGCCACTCGCGGCGGCGCGGCGCATGTCGAGGTGGCGGGGCTGCGGCCGGGCCGGCACTATCATTATCGCTTCCATTTCGGCGATGCGGTCAGCCCGGTCGGCCGGACCCTGACGGTCGGCCCGGCCGCGGATCGGCTGCGGCTTGCGCTCACCTCGTGCCAGCATTGGGAGCAGGGTTGGTTCAGCGGCTATGCCGACATGATCGGCCAAGGCATGGACGCCGTGCTGCAGGTGGGCGACTATATCTACGAGCGCTCCTTCGGAAACGGCCCCGATGTCCGCCGTTTCGGCGTATCCGAGCCGCGCGACCTGGCCGATTATCGCGCGCGCCACGCCCTCTACCGTACCGACCTCCATCTTGCCGCAGCGCACGCGGCGATGCCCTTTCTGGTCACCTGGGACGATCATGAGGTCGAGAATGACTATGCGGGCGGCGAGGGGAGCGTCACCGGCGATCCGGCTGCCTTCCTCCGTCGTCGGGCGGCCGCCTACCAAGCCTATTTCGAACATATGCCGTTGCGCCCGGCCAGCCTGTTGGGGCGGGGCGACGTGCGGCTCTACCGCCGGGTCGGTTGGGGACGGCTGGCGACGCTCCACATCCTCGACACCCGCCAATATCGCACGCCGCAGCCCTGCTCGCTGCCGGGCAAGCGTGGCGGTGCGGTGCAGCTAGATTGCGCGGCGGCTTTCGATCCGGCGGCGAGCATGCTCGGCGGCGAGCAGGAAGCCTGGCTGACGAAGGGGCTGGCGGACGAGAAGGCGCGCTGGAGCTTGATCGCGCAGGGCACGCTCTTCTCGCGGCTTGCCCTGCCGCAGGGGCCTGAGGCCTATTATTCCGATGTCTGGGATGGCTATCGCGTCTCGCGCGACCGGGTGATCGGGGCGCTGTCCAACCCGGCGGTGCGCAACCCGGTGATCCTGGGCGGCGACGTCCACAGCTTCTGGATCAACGACGTGAAGCGCGATTTCTCCACGCCCGGTTCGGCGACGGTGGCGACCGAGCTGGTCACGACCTGTCTCGCCTCGCGCAACGGACCTCAGGCGCTGTTCGAGGGCGCCGAGCAGCGCAACCCCCATGTCCGTTTCCACGACAATGCCCATGCCGGCTATGTCGCGCTCGACGTGACCCCGGCAGCCATCGAGGCGGATCTGCGGGTGGTGGGCGATCTCACCGATCCGGAAAGTCGGTGCAGCAGCCTGAAGCGCTTCACGATCGCGGATGGGAAGGCCGGAGCGGTGGCTGGCTAGTCTCGATCGTCGCCCCGGCGGAGGCCGGGGCCGCCAGGGGTTCCTGCCTCGACCTCGCCGAAGGAACCGCCACCGGCTCCGGCCTCCGCCGGAGCGACGCATGAGGGCAAGGGACTGCGTGACGGCAATGTCTCAATTCTGTGACAATGGCGGCCTATCCGTCACGCCATGCTCCGCCGCACCCCACCGCTCGAATCGATCGAGATCTTCGTGGCCGCCGCGCATGGCGAGAGCTTTCGAGCGGTCGCGCGACGCATGGCGCTGAGCCCGTCGGCAGTCAGTCGCCGGATCTCCGCGCTCGAAGCCTTTCTCGGCTTTCCGCTGTTCGACCGGGCAGGGCAGACCCAGACGCTCAACGCCGCGGGGCGCCGCTATATGTCGATGGTCGAGCCCGCGATCGACGCGATCCGCCGGGCCTCGGCGATGGCGGCAGGTACCGACAGCCAGACCTTGCGGGTGGCGACATCGCACAGCTTCGCCAATGCGTGGCTGATGCCCCGCCTGCCCGAATTGCGCGCTGCGAGCGGGATCGAGGTGGACATCATTCCCACCCGCGATTTCGATGCGCTCCGCTCGGGCGCCGCCCAACTCGCCATCTGGGGCGGGATGGAGGTTCCCGACGACATCATCGCCGAGAAGATCGCCGATGCGCATCTCTTTCCGGTCGCGGCGCCCTCGTTGCTCGATGGTCAGGGCCTGCCGCTTTCGCCGCTGCAGATCGCGCGGCATCGCTTGCTGGCGGTCAAGACCCCCACGGGAAGCTGGGATCGCTGGCTGGCCGCCGCCGGGCTGGAGAACCACCCGCGCGAGATACGCGAGTTCGCGACCCTGCAGCTGATGTATGAGGCGGCGGTCGCAGGCCTGGGCATCGCGCTGGCCGTGCCGCTGGTGTCCGAACCCTATCTCGAATCCGGCCGGTTGCTGCCCTGCTCGAACCAGGTCCATTCGGTCGGCGAAAGCTACCGCATCTACCGTGTCTCGCGGCGCATCTATCGCACCGAGACCGAGCAGCGTTTCGCCAGCTGGCTCCATGGTGCGGCGCATCATTCGTTGCGCCGCCACGAAGCGCTTACCGCCACGTCCTGATTTCGCACGCCATCGCTCATCCAATTATGAGCTGTCGGCGGACGCGATCTCTCATATTATCCCGAAAAACCGCGCCAAAACGGAGCTTTTGAAAGGCGCCCTCTGTCCTTCGCTTATGGCTTCCCCTATAGTCTGCGTTACAGGGCGGGCATCCACATGGCAGGCATATTCCGATCATTGCCGGTCGCACTGAGCATGTGCGTCATTTTTGGCGTGGCGACGATCGTCCAGCATGAGATGGCCGCGCCCGGGGCCGGATGGCCCGATATCGTCCAGTTCGTCGACTGGTTGCGGGCGATGCCCAATCCCTGGCTGGTGGCCACGGCGTCGATCTTTCTGCTGATGCTCGCGCTTTGCCTGTTTCAGGCGATTGCAGCGCCTTATCCGGGGGCGATCGGGCTCGTACCCGCTTCGGGGACCGAGGTTGCCCTCCTGCGGGCGCAGTGGCCCGGTGGCAATGGGGGCATTTCTGGCGTCGCCGACCCTTCGGCCGAACATCATCGGCTCGGCGATGCGGCGATGACGAGTGGCGATCTCGCTATCGCCTGGGTGCATTTCGAGGCCGGGCTGGCGATCCGCGAGGAACAGGCCGCCTTCGATCCCGGTGATGGCGAGGCGCAGCGCGCGATATCGATTTGCCAGGACAGGCTGGGCGACGTCGCCTTCCGTTCGGGGGATATCGATGAGGCGCGCTCCCGCTATGCCGCGGCGCTCGCGATCGCCGAGCGACTGGCCGCCAGCGATCCCGATCACGGCCCATGGCAGCGCGACTTGTCGCTCGGCCACACCAAGCTCGGTGACGTCGCGCTCTGGATGGAGGATCTGGACGAGGCGCGCTCGCGCTTCCGGGCGGGGCTGGCGATCGCGGCGGCACTGGCCGCGCGCGAGCCCGATCAGGCGCTGTGGCAATGCGACCTGTCGGTCTGCCACACCCATCTCGCCCGGCTCGACGAGCAGGTCGGCGATCGTGTCGCCGCGCTCGGCCATTTCGAACAGGCGCGGCTCTGCCTGGAACGACACCGGGCGCTGACGCCGGGCGATCAGTGCAGCGAGGGGTTCATCGCCTGGGCCGACGCCCAGATCGAGCGCCTGAGGGCTGAGTCCTAAGCGAGCGGCACGCCGAACAGGTCGTGCTCGTCGGCATCCTCGATCTCGACCTTCACGATGTCACCGGGCTTCAGGGCGCCGGCATCGCGCAGATGGACTTCGCCGTCGATCTCGGGGGCGTCGGCCTTGGAACGGCCCGTCGCACCACCTTCCTCGTCGACCACGTCGATGATCACGTCGAGCGTGCGGCCGATCTTCGCCTCCAGCTTGGCGGCCGAGATCGCGGCGGTCTTCTCCATGATCCGGGCGTAGCGCTCTTCCTTGACCTCTTCCGGCACCGCGCCGGGCAGGTCGTTGGCGGCGGCGCCGGCGACGGGTTCGAAGCGGAAGGCGCCGACCCGGTCGAGCTGGGCCTCGTCGAGCCAGTCGAGCAGATATTGGAAATCGGCCTCGGTCTCGCCCGGGAAGCCGACCACGAAGGTCGAGCGGATCGAGATGTCCGGAGCGATCGCGCGCCAGGCGGCGAGGCGCTCGAGCACCTTGGCTTCGTTGGCCGGGCGCTTCATCGCCTTCAGGACATTGGGGCTGGCATGCTGGAACGGGATGTCGAGATAGGGGAGGACGAGGCCCTCCGCCATCAGCGGGATCACATGGTCCACATGCGGATAGGGATAGACATAATGGAGGCGCACCCAGGCACCGAGCTTGCCCAGTTCGCGGGCGAGATCGGTCATGTGCGCGCGAACCTCGCCGCCGCCTTTCAGCGGGAAGCTCTTGTGGCGCAGGTCGAGCCCATAGGCCGAAGTGTCCTGGCTGATCACCAGCAGCTCGCGGGTGCCCGCCGCGATCAGTTTCTCGGCCTCGCGCAGGATCGCGTCGGGCCGGCGGCTGACCAGGTCGCCACGGATCGACGGGATGATGCAGAAGCTGCAGCGATGGTTGCAGCCTTCGGAGATCTTCAGATAGCTGTAGTGGCGGGGGGTAAGCTTCAGCCCCGCATCGGGCACCAGGTCCAGATAGGGTGAGGCGACCACCGGGGCGGCCTCGTGCACCGCGCCCACCACTTCCTCATATTGATGCGCGCCGCTGATCGCGAGCACATTGGGGAAGCGGGCGCGGATCACCTCGGCCTCATCGCCCATGCAGCCGGTGACGATGACCCGGCCATTCTCGGCGATCGCCTCGCCGATCGCCTCCAGGCTCTCCTCCTTGGCGCTGTCGAGGAAGCCGCAGGTGTTGACCAGCACGACGTCGGCGCCCGCATAGTCGGGCGACAGGCCGTAGCCGTCGGCGCGCAGCTTGGTGAGGATGCGCTCGCTGTCGACCAGATTCTTGGGACAGCCAAGCGAGACCATACCGATCTTCGGCGGGGAGGGGAGTTCAGTTGCCATGGGTGGCGCGCCACATAAGCGCTTTCGATCCAAATTGCGAGGGGCTGTGCGGTGACAGCGCATAGGAGGATCGGCTAAGCCGGGGCATGATCCGCTATGGCCGTTCCGCCCAGGCGCTCGCCATCAGCCTCGCGGCGCTCGCGGGCTATGTCGATGCGGTCGGTTTCCTGCTCACCGGCGGCCTGTTCGTATCCTTCATGAGCGGCAATTCCACCCGCATGGCGGTCGATCTCGCCTCGGTCTCCTCGGCCGCCTGGCTGGGCGCATCGCTGATCGCCTGTTTCGTGGCCGGGGTGGTGTTCGGCAGCCTGTTCGCCCGGCGCCTGGCGGCGCGGCACAAGGCGCCGATCCTGCTGGTGGTCGCGCTGCTGCTGGCGGTCGCGGCCTCGTGCGATCGGATCGGGCTGGCGCGCGCGGTGCCGCTGGTGCTGGCGATGGCGATGGGCTGCTCGAACACCATCTTCCAGCGCGACGGCGACGTGACGATCGGCGTCACCTACATGACCGGCGCGCTCGTCCGTTTCGGCCAGAGGCTCGCCGATGCGCTGTCGGGCGGGCCGCGCTGGCAATGGCTGCCCTGGCTGCTGCTCTGGGCCGGGCTGGTGGTGGGCGCGACCCTCGGCGCGCTCGTCTTCCTGCGCCACGGCTCGCAGGGGCTGTGGCCGGCGGCGGTCGCGGCCTTGCTGCTCGCGCTGTGGGCGCGGCGGCTTCAGCCCTTCGAAGGCAGGTAGCTGATCGGATTGACCGGCTTCAGGCCGCTGCGAATCTCGAAATGGAGCTGGGGTTCGGAGCTGTAGGGGCTCGTCCCGCTCTTCGCGATCGTCTGCCCGCGCACCACCTTCTGCCCGCGCGACACGGTGATGCTGTCGGCATAGCCATAGGCGCTGATCCAGCCGTCGCCATGGCGCAGCAGGATCAGGGTGCCATAGGCGGGAATATCCTGCCCGACATAGGCGACCACGCCGTCGGCCGCGGCGGCGATCGATGTGCCGCGCGGCGCGCCGATGTTGATGCCCTGGTTGAGCTGGCCGCTGCCGATCCGCCCGAAATTGCGCAGGATGGGGCCCTTGATCGGCCAGTCGAAGCGTCCGGCGAAGCGCGGCGGCTCGGCGACAGCAACGGTGGGGGCGACGGGCTTGGGCGTGGTGACCGGCGGTCGGGGCGCCTCGCGCGTCGCTACCGCCGGCTCGGAACCGGTGATCAGGTCCTCGATGTCCAGCCGGAAGGCGGCGGCGCGCTCGTCCGGGCTCATCTGCGCGACTTCCTTCCGGCTCGGCAGCTGCAGCCGCTGGCCCTCGCGCAGGACATAGGGCTCCTCCAGCTCGTTGAGCTGGGCGATGCGGATCCATTCGACCCCATAAGCGCGCGAGATGGCGATGCCGGTCTCGCCCTTGCCCACCTTGTGGTAGCGGCCGCCGGGGATTTTCAGCTTCTGGCCGACCAGGATCTTGAACGGCGCCTCGATCTTGTTGATCCGCGCGATCACTTCCGATCCGGCGCCGGTCTTGTCCGAAATGCCGCGCAGCGTGTCGCCGGGCTTCACCACATAGGTCGACGGCTCCACCTCGATCGCATCGGCGGTGACCGACTTGACCTGCCAGGCGGGGGGTGGCGGGACCGGAGCATTTTCGGAAACCGCAGGCGGCGGCGGGCCGGGAACTTCGACCGGCGGCTGCGGCGCGGGCGTTTCGGCCTTGGGCGCTGGCTTGGCAGCGGGCTTCTGAGTGGGTCGGCTCGCGGGTTTCGACGCTGGCCTGGGCGCGGGGCGCGGGGCAGGGCGATCGGGCGCGGGAATGCAGGCGGTGGTCAGCAGCAGCACGATCAGCGCCGGCACAGTCGAGCGTCGCGGGGACAGGGCCATGCCGACCTGTTAGCAGCCTTGGCCCGGCTTGCCACCCCGCGCGGAGCCGAAACGGCCGGAAAGCTGTGGGTCGATCCTGTTCGGCGGCGAAATGATGGCGTTAGAGACCCAGCCAGTCGAGCCCGCCGGGCAGGCTGTCCGCGCTATAGTCGACCTGTAGCACCCGCCGCCGCGCCGCCGAACGGGAGGCTTGCGAGGCGTGGAGGATCGGCGTGGTATAGGCCCAGACGTCGCCGACGGCCGCATGGCAGGCGAGCAGCTCGTGCCGCTCGATGGCCCCGGCAATCTCCTCTTCGGGGACGAGACCGAGCCGATGGCTGCCCGGCGCCACCAGCAGCGGGGCATTGTCGTCGTCCACCGGATCGAGATGTACCCGCAGCGTCACCATGCGTGCCAGCAGGTCGAAGGGCGGGGCAACATGCTGCAGCCCCTGCTTCACCGTCCAGGAGCCGAAACCCGGCACGTCTATCCGCTCGCGCACCACGATGGTGCGATCCTGGTGCCAGCCGAGGCTCCAGTTCGTAGCGGGCGTCTTGTCGAACAGGATGGCGCGCACCGGCCGGCTCTCCGGACCGATCAGCCCGGCGGCGACCTGCCCAATCGCGCTGTCCGCGCCCAACAGGCCGCGAAGCGCCGGAATCGCCTGGAGCCGCAGGCCGGGGCGGTCGTCGGGCAGCGGCGCCAGCAGCGCTTCGAGATCGGCCAGCAGCGGTCGGGCGGCGCCGGGAAAAAGCTCGGCGCCGTCCTCGGCCAGATTGGGGCCTGGCTTCAGCGGTAGAGGTCCGCCGCCATCGCCAGCGATTCGCGATGGGTCATGTCGCAATGGAGCGGGGTCACCGTCACCCAGCCGTCGGCCGCGGCCTCCAGGTCGGTGGCGTGGCCCGGCGTCTGCGGCGCGCCGGCGAGCTTGATCCAGTAATAGTCGAAGCCACGCGGATCGGTGCGCTCCAATATCTCGGTCTGGCCATAGTCGCGCAGGCCCTGCGGCACCACGCGGATGCCCAGTACCTGATCGGGATCGCGCGCCGGGAAATTGATGTTGAACAGGGTGCGCGGGTTCCACGGGGCGTCGAGCAGCGGACGCAGCACCTTCTCGCCCCAGGCCTCGGCCGCGGCGAAGCTGACATTGGGGCCGGCGCCGGCCTTGGCGTAGATCTGGCTCAGCGCGACCGAGCGGATGCCGGCCAGCGCGCCTTCCATCGCCGCCGAAACGGTGCCCGAATAGCTGACATCCTCGCCCAGATTCGCGCCGCGGTTGACCCCCGACAGGATCAGGTCGGGCGGATTGTCCTTCATCACCAGCGCCAGCGCCATCATCACCGAATCGGTGGGCGTGCCGGCGACGGCGTAGCGCTTCTCGCCCAGCTGGCGCAGGCGCAGCGGCTTGGTGAGCGTGAGCGACCGGCCCGCGCCCGATTTCTCGCTGGTCGGCGCGCAGACGGTGATGTCGTCCGACAGGGTGCGGGCGATCTTTTCCAGCACCGCCATGCCGGGGGCGTGGATGCCGTCGTCGTTGGTGAGCAATATCCTCATAGCGGACGCAGTTCGCTCAGTCCGCCCATATAAGGAACTAGCACTTCGGGTATCTTCACCGACCCATCGGCCTGCTGGTAATTCTCCAGCACCGCGACGAGGGTGCGGCCCACCGCCAGGCCCGAGCCGTTCAGCGTGTGGACGAAGCGCGTGCCCTTCTGCTCGGTGCCGGGGCGATAGCGGGCGTTCATCCGCCGCGCCTGGAAGTCGCCGCAGTTGGAGACGCTGCTGATCTCGCGATAGCGGCCCTGGCCGGGCAGCCACACCTCCAGGTCGAAGGTCTTGCGCGCGGTAAAGCCCATGTCGCCGGTGCACAGCATCACCCGGCGATAGGGCAGTTCGAGCGCCTCGAGGATCGCCTCGGCGGCGCGGGTCATCTCCTCATGCACAGCGTCGGACTGTTCGGGGGTGGTGATCGCCACCAGCTCGACCTTCTCGAACTGGTGCTGGCGGATTAGCCCGCGCGTGTCGCGGCCGGCGGCGCCCGCCTCGGAGCGGAAGCACTGGGTGAGCGCGGTCAGCTTCATCGGCAGCTCGGCCTCGGCCAGGATTTGCTCGCGCACCATGTTGGTCAGGCTCACCTCGGCGGTGGGGATCAGCCAGCGGCCGTCGGTGGTGCGGAACAGGTCTTCGGAGAATTTCGGAAGCTGGCCGGTGCCGAACACTGCCTCGTCACGCACCAGCAGCGGCGGGATCACCTCCAGGAAGCCGGCCGCGGTCTGGCGGTCGAGCATGAAGGCGCCCAGAGCGCGCTGCAGCCGGGCGATACCGCCCTTGAGCACCGCGAAGCGCGCGCCCGAGATCAGCGCGGCGGCTTCGAAATCGAGGCCCAGCGGGCCCGCGAAATCGGGATGTTCCTTCGCTTCGAAGGCGAAAGCCGGGGGGGCGCCCCAGGTCTTCTGCTCGACATTGGCGTCCTCGTCGGGGCCGTCGGGCACTTCGTCGGCCGGGATGTTGGGGAGGGCGGCCAGCGCTGCCTCCAGTGCGGCCTCGACCTCGCCGGCCTCGACCTCCAGCGCGGGCATCTTCTCCTTGAGCGCAGCGACCTCGGCCATCAGCGCCGATGCGGTGGCCTCGTCCTTCTGCGCCTTGGCCTGGCCGATCGCCTTCGAGGCTTCGTTGCGGCGGGCCTGCGCCGCCTGCAATTCGGTGGCGATGGCGCGGCGGCGCTCGTCGAGCGCGAGCAGGGTGGCGGAGGCCGCTTCGGCGCCACGGCGGGCGAGGCCGGCGTCGAAGGCGGTGGGGTTTTCGCGGATCAGGCGGATGTCATGCATGGCCTGCCTATGGCGTCGAAGCGAGACAGGCGCAAGCATGGCTGAAAGCGGCCGAAAACAGCCGTCAGCCCACAGTCAGGCCCATGAAATGGCGGTCGTTCTGCCCCGTTAACGCTTCGGCTGACCGATGGCAGCGGAACGGAATCAGGGCCTCACGAGTCGACTGCATGACGCTTTACCGCGCTAACAGAGGAGTTTGGATGTGACTGTACGAGCTGCTTTCCTGGCCTCCGCCGCCCTGCTGGCAACCGCCGCTTTCCCGGCTTATGCGCAGAACGCGCCTGCGGCCGATCAGGCTGCGGCCTCCGCCGGCCAGGCCGCCGTCGCTGCTGACCAGGCCGCCGACACGGCCGCTGCCGCGCCGAGCCCGGCCACCAATCAGGCGGCCAATGCCGCCGCAACCGCTGCCGACTCGGCGGCCCAGGCGGCTGACGCTGCCGCGGCTTCGCCGGCCCCGGCTGCTGGCCAGGCCGCCGCTGCGGCTGATCAGGCTGCTGGCGCCGCCACTCAGGCTGCTGACGCCGCCTCGGCTTCCGCCGCGACCGGCGCCACCGCCGAAGTTGCCGCCGGTGTGGCGGTGAACGACGCCCAGGGCGGCTCGGTCGGCAAGATCGACTCCGTCACCGGCGACGTCGCTGTCATCGATACCGGTTCGGTCAAGGTGGGCGTGCCCAAGTCGTCTTTCGCCAAGAGCGACAAGGGCCTCGTGCTCGGCATGACCAAGGCGGAACTGGAGGCTGCGGCCCAGAAGGCTGGGGTCAAGCCCAGCGCCTGATCGCTGATCGAGCCTTTTCCACCTAGTAACCCCCAAGAATCTGCGCCCGCACACAGTCTCTCGGCTTGTGTGCGGGCGCAGCCCTGTCTATAGGCCGCCGCGGGTCGCCAGCGGCAATGGCCGGGCGGACGGATCCAGGCTTGAACCTTCAGGCGGGATTCGGCGTTTTGGTGGCCCGACGGGGGGCGCATGGATGGTCAGGAACCGGTGAACGTGTCTTCGGTGGATCTGGACGACGATTATAGGCCCTCGCCCGACGAGCCTTTCATGAATGATCGCCAGCTTGCCTATTTCAAGGCCAAGCTGATCAACTGGAAGGACGCGATCCTGCGGGAATCGGCCGGCACTCTGCAGCAGCTTCAGATCGACTCGCTGCGCGAGCCCGATCTCACCGATCGCGCGTCGAGCGAGACCGATTGGTCGATCGAGCTGCGCACCCGCGATCGCCAGCGCAAGCTGATCTCGAAGATCGACGCTGCGCTGCGCCGGATCGAGGAAGGCGAATATGGCTATTGCGAGGTGACCGGCGAGCCGATCTCGCTGGGCCGCCTGGAAGCCCGCCCGATCGCGACGATGACGGTGGAAGCGCAGGAGCGCCACGAACGGAACGAGAAGGTGAGCCGGGAGGAGTAGTTCTCTCGGTTTTTTGTTTTCGTTTGTTGGGCTCGGTTTTTGTTGTTGGCCTCAAGCGCCGGCGTGCGCATCCGCGCACTTGGCTTCCCTCGCTAGCGCTCGGACGCGCTGCACGCGCTTGCCTCTTCGAACCTCTCAAAGTCTGCGCGTGAGATCGGCGTCGGAACGCGCAGCGTTCCGCAAGGCCGAACGGCCGCCCGAGCTTATGCGAGGATAGCCAAGGCGGGCGGATGCCCGCCGCCCGGCGTCTGAGGGGCCCGGCCAACGGCCGGGCAAAACAAACTACGCGATGATATCGGGGATCAGCATGTCCTCGAGCATCGAGATCTCGTCCTTCAGGCGCAGCTTGCGCTTCTTGATCCGCGCCACCTGAAGCTGGTCCACTGCGGGAGCCGATTGGAGCGCTTCGATCGCGGCCTCCAGGTCGCCATGTTCCTGGCGAAGCATCTGAATCCGGCGCTCAATGACTTCACTGTCCAACCGACTCGCTCCGGACCACGACTACTGGCTGGGGATAGTAGCGGGCTAGGACCCGGCGGCTCAAGCCCATCGGGCCGGTCCCGCGCTTTTGCGCCGTTTCCGGCCCGCGCTCTGGCGCCATTCCCGAAACGTCACGACCAAATGTGCCTTAACGGCGTCCTGACCATTTTTTTGAGCGAGACAGAAAGGGCGAATCATGTTCTATTGATCAACCCAGTCGGAGTGAAAGGAGACAGACTCAATGTCGACCACCCATTCGTCCGCTATGCTTGCCAAGCACGCCGGTATCGAATCTCGGATCGAGGCGGAGTTCCGCCGACCCGCGCCGGATATGATCCTGATCACTCAGCTCAAGAAACAGAAGCTGCGGATTAAAGAAGCGCTTTCGCGCATTTAACTGAGCCACGCAGGGGATTGAGGATCAGTCGATCCTCAATCCAGGCCTGCGGACCCTCCCCAGATCGACAAGCTTGCGCAGATGGTCGTCCTGCTGGACGGACTGTGTTCTGCGCGCGCGCAGAGGGTCGACAGGTTCGGCGAAGGTGATCCCCATCCGTCCCTCGCGGACCCAGACGATCTCGCCCTGGACGAGACCGATCCCGCGCAGCTCGACCTCGACTAGCGCGCCCTCGTCATATTCGAGGTGCGAGTCCGCCATCAGGCCGGTTGACGAGAGGTTGCGGATACGGATCGGCTGTTCCTGGCGCGCATAGTCGCCGGCCGCCTTGATGGTGCCCATCAGCAGCAGGCTGTCGCGCTTGCGCGTGCGAGCGCCTGCCTGCGGCGCTTCCCCGGACATGTCGCCCATCATCATTCCTCGGGTAAATCCAATCGCGGTATTAGACCTTCGATTGATTGAAGAGAGGTTAAGATGGGAGGGCAGGAGGCAGTGACTTTCTATTCCTCGCTCTCCCCCAAGCCGTCACTCCGGCGGAGGCCGGAGTCTCAGGAGAGGTGCGGGGACCTTGTGTCCTGAGATGCCAGCCTTCGCTGGCATGACGGGAAGGGAGGAAAGAGGTCAGGCTTTTCCTTTTTACCGCTCGATGCACATGGCGATGCCCATGCCTCCGCCGATGCACAAAGTGGCGAGGCCCTTCTTCGCGTCGCGGCGAGCCATTTCGTAGAGCAGCGTGGTCAGCACCCGCGCGCCCGAAGCGCCGATCGGATGACCGATCGCGATCGCGCCGCCGTTGACGTTGACGATGTCGGAGTTCCAGCCGAGCTCCTTGCCGACCGCCAGCGCCTGCGCGGCGAAGGCTTCATTGGCTTCGATCAGGTCGAGGTCGGCCAGGGTCCAGCCGGCTTTTTCCAGCGCCAGCTTCGACGCCGGGGCCGGGCCGATGCCCATGATCGACGGGTCGACGCCGCAGGTGGCCCAGCTGGCGATGCGGCCGAGCACCGGGGCGCCGCGCTCGGCGGCGTCGGCGGCCGACATCAGCACCAGCGCGGCGGCGCCGTCGTTCAGGCCGCTCGCATTGGCGGCGGTGACGGTGCCGTCCTTCTTGAAGGCGGGCTTCAGGCCGGCCATCGCCTCGATCGTCGCACCGGCGCGGATATATTCGTCGGCGTCGACGATCGTCTCGCCCTTGCGGCTCTTCACCGTCACCGCGGCGATCTCGTCCTTGAAGCGGCCGGCGGCCTGGGCCGCCTCGGCCTTGTTCTGGCTGGCGACCGCGAAGGCGTCCTGGTCGGCGCGGCTGATCTGATATTTCTCGGCCAGATTCTCGGCGGTGATGCCCATGTGATATTTATTGAAGGCGTCGGTCAGACCGTCGACGATCATCGTGTCGAGCATCGCGGCATTGCCCATCTTGGCGCCGGTGCGCAGCGCCTGGGCGTGGTTGGAGAGCGACATGCTCTCCTGCCCGCCGGCCACGACGATGCGGGCGTCGCCGCACTTGATCGACTGGGCGGCCAGCGCCACGGCGCGCAGGCCCGAGCCGCAGACCTGGTTGATGCCGAAGGCGGTCGCCTCCTTGGGGATGCCGGCGTTCATCGCCGCCTGGCGCGCGGGGTTCTGGCCCTGCGCCGCCGTCAGCACCTGGCCGAGGATCGCTTCCTGCACCTCGGTCGGGGCGACGCCTGCCTGGGCCAGCGCCGCCTCGATGGCGATGCGGCCCAGCTCATGCGCCGGGGTGGATGCGAAACTGCCGAGAAAACTGCCAACCGCGGTGCGCTTGGCACCGGTGATCACGATATCCGTCATGTTGCTCCTGCCTGCTTCATTGCGCTTGCGAAGGGCCAATCGAGTGGCTTTTTATCGACTCAAGCGGGTGTTCGTGCAGGCAGGACTATCAACTATCCCGCAATTGCGAAACCCAATCGGCGAGCCTGCTCCACAGCGATCCCGGCGCCTTGCGGCCCACCACCATGCCGACATGGCCCTCGGCCAGTTCGACCCGCTCGCCGCCGGTCCAGGCGCTGGCGGCGGGGGTGATGCGATCGATCGTCGAGACGATGTTGATCATCGGCATCGCCAGCCCGGCGGGATCGATCCGATGCTCGCCGACCATCCAGGCACCGTCGCCGGTGATGTTGCTGGCCATCAGGTCTTCCATCAGTTCGCGGCCGGCGGCGAAGGTGAGCGGGGGGCCGTCATTGGCCCAGTCCTCGACCGCGACATAATTCTGGCCCTCGGCGCTTTCCGCATCCTTGCCGGCGAACTGCTCGAACTTGGCGACGGTGCGGGCGGGGTCGATCCGCCAGAAGATCTGCTGGAGCACCTCGGCCGGGAGCAGCCCGAAGCCTTCCGAAACCGCTTCCGCGGCGCGCCATAATTCGAACAGGTCGTTTCGCGTCTGCGAAGAGAAACCCCCGAAATTCCATGGTGCGGCGATCAGCGCCAAAGCCCGGGGCGGGCGCAGCGTCGCAGCCGCCAGGCTCATCGTGCCGCCCAGGCAATAGCCAGCCAGCACGGCGTCCTCGCCCACCGCTTCCAGCGCGGGCAGGATATAGCGCTGGACATGGCCGCCGATATCGAGATCGCGCTCTTTGGCGGTCGGCGTTCCCCAGTCGAGCAGCACCGGGTCCAGCCCACGCCGGGCCAGTCCGCGCATCATCGAATTTTCGCCGCTCAGATCGAGAATCTCGGAACCGTTGATGAGCGACGGCACGAACAGCACCCGCCGCCCGCCTGTGCCGAAGCTGCGCAGGGTGACCCGGCCGATGCGGGCGAGCACCGCCGCCTCGTCCGGACGCTGCGGGCGGGAGGCCTGCTGGTAGGATTTGAGCCCCGTCAGCGCCGCGCGCATCCGCGCAGCATCGCCCGCCGTTTCGTTGCGCAGCAATTCCAGGAACAGGGGCAGGGGTCGCGGTCTGTGTTGCGACGCGGAAAGATTTGGTGTTATGCTGCGCTCCTATACTAGTCGGCAGGTGGGGAAACATGGCGAAATCATCGGACGGCACCGGTACGGTCATCATCAAGAAATACGCCAATCGCCGGCTCTACAATACCGAGACGTCGAGCTACATCACCCTCGACCATCTCGCAGCAATGACCCGCGAGGGCCGCGACTTCAAGGTCATCGACGCGAAGACCGAGGAGGACATCACCCATAATGTCCTCACCCAGATCATTATGGAAGAGGAGAACCGGGGGCAGACGATGCTGCCGGTGAGCTTCCTCCGCCAGCTGATCTCGCTCTACGGCGATTCGATGCAGTCGATGGTGCCGCAATATCTGGAAGCGTCGATGGACGCCTTCCGCCGCAACCAGACCCAGTTCCGCCAGGCCATGGAAGGCGCCTTCGCCGGTGGTCCCTTCGCCGAACTGGCGAAGCGCAACATGGACATGCTCGAGGCCGCCGCCAGCGCCTTCAAGCCGCCGCAGCAGGCGGGCAAGACTCCGGCCAAGGATGCGCCTGCCGCTCCGGAATCGGGCCGCAGCGAGGTTGATGCGCTGAAGGCGCAGTTGGCGGCGATGCAGGAGCAGATCAACAAGCTGAAGTGACGGTGTGGCGGATCTGGTTCCGCCGGCTATCCTCATGAAAAGCCCCGGCCCGTCGCATGGACGGCCGGGGCTTTTTCTTTAGGTCAGGCGTCCGTCGGCTCAGGGCTTCACGAACTTCAAGGTCAGCCGGTCGCTTTCGCCGATCGCCTGATATTTGGCGCGATCGACATCCTTGAGCTGATAGGTCGGCGGCAGCGTCCACACGCCCTCGGGCCAGTCATGCGTGTCCTTGGGATTGGCGTTGACCTCGGACTCGCCAGCCAGCTTGAAGCCCGCCGCGGTGGCCAGCTTCACGATGGTCGAGCGCTTCACATAGCCGCTCTTCTTTTCCTTCTCGGCATCCGCGTCCTCGGGCAGTCGATGGTCGACCACGCCCAGGATGCCGCCCGGCTTCAGCGCAGCATAGAAGTCGGCAAAGGCCTTCGCCGCCACCGCGTCGCCGCTCATGATCAGGTTGTGGACGTTGCGGAAGGTGAGCACCCGGTCGACGCTGCCCGGCGCCACTGTGGAGGGGGCGGTGGCGCTGAACGCCGCGATCGTGACCGGACCGAACCACTCCTTGTTGCGCTCCACCATCGCGGTGACGTTGGGTACGCCGCGCTCGGGCGGGAAGGCGATGTAGCTGCCCTTGCCCTTCAGCGCTGGCGCCAGGATCTCGGTATACCAGCCGCCGCCGGGATAGAATTCCATCACCGTCTGGCCGGGACGGACGTCGAAGAAGGCCAGGGTCTCGGCCGGGTGGCGATATTGGTCGCGGGCACGGTTGGCCTCGCTGCGGCGGGTGTCGGCGATCGCCTTGGCGATGGCGGGATCGGCCTTGGGCGCTGCCGTTACGGCGGCGGGCGCGAAGGCGATCAGGGCGGCGGTGGTGGCGAGAAATAGCTGGCGCAAGAAGTCTCTCCCGATATGGGTTTGTGGCGCGCATGATGACGGAGCCGACACGAGGTGCAATCTGATTATGCCTGGCCGACGCTGTCGTTCGTCGTGCTGGCGGTGCTGTCCGTCGCTGCGGACTGGTGGCGACACCGCCGGCGCGAGGTGGATCGCCAGGCCGGCCGGGTCTCGATCATCCCCTGGGCGCTCGTCAGCCTGCTCTCGCTGATCGCCGCGGTGATGGCGGCGGCGATGTGGCTGCACGACCAGTAGCCATCGCCGGAACGGCGGATTAGGCTCGCTCCAGAACCAGAATTGGGGGCAGGGCGATGATCGACGGCGGTGTTTCGCGGCGGGCAGTGATGGCGGGGCTGGCCGCCGGGCTTGTGGCGGCGCCGCTGTGGCCGGTGGGCGCGGCGGGGCCGGCGGCCGACGCAGGGATCGACGCCCTCGTCCAGGCCTTCATGACCCGCTTCGAGGTCCCCGGCATCGCGATCGCGCTGATCCGGCCCGGCCAGCCCGATTATCTGAAGGGCTATGGCGTGCGGACCTTGGGCCAATCCGCGCCGGTCGACACCGCCACGCTGTTCGCTATCGCCTCGAACAGCAAGCTGTTCACCGCGGCATCGCTCGCGATGCTGGTCGACGAAGGCCGGCTGGGCTGGGACGAGCCCGTCACCCGCTACCTGCCCGATTTCCAGATGTACGATCCCGCCGTCACCCGGATGATGACGGTGCGCGACCTGCTGGTCCATCGCTCGGGCCTGGGGCTGGGGCAGGGCGACCTGATGATCTTTCCGGAGACCACGCACAGTCGCGCTGACATATTGCGCGGCCTGCGCTATCTGAAGCCCGAACGCGGTTTCCGCGCCGGCTATGCCTATGACAATATCCTCTACATCGTCGCCGGGCTGCTGATCGAAAAGGTCGCGGGGACGAGCTGGGAGGATTTCGTCATCGGCCGCATCTTCCGCCCGGTCGGGATGGCCGGGGCGGTGCCGACGCGATCGCGGATCGCCAGCGCCAATCGGGCGGGTCGCCACGCCCGGCTCGGGCCGCCGCTGCGCGGCATGGGCCCGCTCCGCACGGTCGAGCCCGACGATCAGGACAAGCTGGCCGCCGCGGGCGGGATCAATGCCGGCGTCGCCGATATCGCGCCCTGGCTGCATCTGCTGCTCGACGGCGGCGTGCTGCGCAACGGCGAGCGGCTGTGGAGCGAAGCGCAGAACCGCGAACTGGTGACGCCGCAGATCATCATGTCGAACGGCGCCACGCCGAAGCCCGAGGAGCCCGATCGCCCGGTGATGTCGGGCTATGCGCTGGGCCTGCGCGTGCAGGATTATCGCGGGCGGCGTCTGCTCCATCATAGCGGCGGCCTGTCCGGGCAGATCACGCAGCAGGCGCTGTTGCCCGACCAGGGCATTGCGATCGCAGTCTACACCAACACCGAGGACGGACTGCCGGTGCTGGGCCTGCGCAATGCGTTGCTCGATCGGCTGCTCGGTGTCGACGGGCTCGACTGGGTGGCGGAGACGCAGCGCCGCAGCGACAAATCCCATGCCGAGGCGATGGCGACGCTGGGCGGCGGACTGACCCGCCCGGCGGGGGCGCCCTCGCTCGATCTCACCGCTTATGCCGGCCGCTATCGCGATCCCTGGTATGGTGACATCGTGGTCGAGCGGAAGGGCAGCGGGCTCGCCATCGCCTTCCTGCCGACCCCGGCCTTCAAGGGGCCGCTCGAACCGTGGGGCCCCGACGCCTTCCGCACCCGCTTCCCCGACGGGGTGGGCGAGGACGCGCTGGTGCAGTTCGTGGTCGAGAAGGGCGCGGTGAGCCGGGTGACGATGAAGGCGCTATCGCCGCTGGCCGATTTCAGCTTTGACTATCAGCATCTCGATTTCGCGCCGGTGCGCTGAGGAAAGCCTACAGGCAGGCTTCGAGCAGCGCCTGGTCGAAGCCGAACTGGCGCGCCTTCTCGATCGTGTAGGGGCGCAGGCCGGCCGGCACATAGTCACCGACGATCTTACCCTCGGCATCCTCGGCGTGATATTCGAACTTGAAGACCTCCTGGGTGATGATCACCGGGCCTTCCATGCCGATCACCTCGGTGATGCTGGTCACGCGGCGCGAGCCGTCGCGCAGGCGCTTGACCTGGACGATCAGGTCCACCGAGTCCGCGATCTGCTTCGAGATCGCTTCCTTCGGCACCTTGATGTCCGACATCATCACCATATTCTCCATACGCGCCAGCGCTTCGCGCGGGCTGTTGGAGTGAAGCGTGCACATCGAGCCGTCATGGCCGGTGTTCATCGCGGCGAGCATGTCGAAACATTCGCTGCCGCGGATTTCGCCCAGGATGATGCGGTCGGGGCGCATACGCAGCGCGTTGACGACGAGATCGCGGATCGAGATCGCGCCCTGGCCTTCCAGATTGGCGGGGCGGGTTTCCAGCGGCAGCCAGTGCGGCTGCTGCAGGCGAAGTTCGGCGGCGTCCTCGATCGTGATCACGCGCTCGCCCGGGTCGATCATCTTCGACAGGGCGTTGAGCATCGTCGTCTTGCCCGAGCCGGTACCGCCCGAGATGACGACGTTGAAGCGGCTCGCGCCGGCGATCTTCAGGAAGGTCGCCATCTTGTCGCTCATCGATCCGCTGCGCGCCATGATGTCGAGCGTGATCGGCTTGGCCGAGAATTTGCGGATCGAGATCGCCGTGCCGCGCAGCGAGAGCGGCGGCACGATCACGTTGACGCGGCTGCCGTCGGAGAGGCGGGCGTCGGCTAGCGGGGTGGTCTGGTCGACCCGGCGGCCGACCTTGGAGACGATGCGCTGCGCGATCTGGAACAGATGCTCCTCGTCGCGGAAATTGACCTTGGCGAGCTCCAGCTTGCCCTTGCGCTCGACATAGGTCTGGTCGGGGCCGTTGACCATGATGTCGGTGATCAGCGGGTCGCCCAGCAACTCTTCCAGCGGGCCCAGGCCCAGCAGCTCGTCGACCAGCACCTTCTCCAGCGCGAACTGTTCGCGGCGGTTCAGGGTGATGCGCAGCTCGGCGAGCACCTCGCCGATGATCGGGCGGAATTCCTCGGCCAGCTCGTCCTTGCTCAGCGACGCGGCGGCCTCGGGGTCGACGCGCTCGAGCAGGCGGGGGAGGACTTGTTCCTTGATCTTGTGGATCGACGCCTCGAAGCCCTCGACCCGCGAACGGCCGGCCTCGCCCGAGGCGGCCTCGCGGATCGCCAGGCGCGCCATGGCGTCGTTCTGCGGCGGAAGCTGGACGTCTTCCTCGTTGACCGCGATGGGGTCGTCGAAGGTCGGCATGCCGGCAAAGGGATCGGCCCCGGCGCCGGGAAAGGCGCTGCTGTCGATCGGCGGGAACTGCAGGCCGCCGGTCAGCGGGCCGGGCGCGGCTTCACCCTGCATCGGCCGGGCCACGCCGAAGGCCGGCTTGCCCCCCGGGGTCATCGATCCACGCTTGCCGAACGCACTCATTACCGGTCAGTCCCCAACGGCCATGCCGGCCGAATGGGCATTGAAGTAACGGTAAAGCCCTCAGAAACCGTTAATGGCGGGGTGTCCGGCGGCGGTGGATTCAGGCGAAGTCGGCCACGCCGATCAGCGCCGGGTCGCCGATGCCGGACAGGCGGATCGCTTCCAGCGGTGACGAGGCGCCGGCATCGTAGAAGATATAGGTGTCGTCCCCCACCCTGAGCGCGACGATGTTGGAATAGCCCTGGGCGTCCAAGGTCTGCTGCGCCGCATTGGCCGCACTCCCGACATCGGTGAAGCCGCCGCCCTGGATCACTGCCGTGGGGATGCCGATCCCCAGACGGATGCGATCGACGCCATCGGTGAAGTCGGTGATCGTGTCGGTGGCATAAGCGGCGGGCCCGAAGGTGGCGAAGGCCGCATCGCGACTGGCGAAGACGAACAGGTCCGCGTCGCCGCCGCCGGTCAGCATGTCGATGCCGGTGCCGCCCGCCAGCGTGTCGGCACCCAGGTCGCCCGACAGGATGTCGTTGCCGTCGCCGCCCATCAGGCTGTCATTACCCTGGCCGCCGCGCAGCGAGTCATTGTCGGCGCCGCCGTCGATCGTGTCGTTGCCCAGATTGCCGTTGACGCTGTCGTTGCCGGCTCCGCCGGTGATGCTGTCATTGCCCTGGCCACCCTGGATGCGATCCGATCCGTCGCCCCCGTCGAGGCGATCGTCGCCGGCATTGCCCTGGATATAGTCGCCGCCCGCGCCGCCGGAGACGGTGTCGTTGCCATCGCCGCTGATCGCGGTGGCGGCCGCGCCATAAAGATGATCGTTGCCGCTGCCGCCCATGATCACGTCGGCGCCGCCACCGGCATAGATCACATTGCCATTGTCGTTGCCGGTGATGCTGTCGGCGCCGAAACCGGTGACCAGCGTGTCGATGCGGGTGCCATAGGCGATGGCGATGTTGCGGGTCAGCCCGGCGGCGCTGCTGAAGGCGCCGTCATGCAGGTCGACGGTGGAGGGCAGGGTGAAGCCCGACAGGTCCAGCGTGTTGCCTGCGCCGGCATTCCAGAGCGTCACGACCGGCTTCGAGTTCAGGGTGAAGTCGAAGAATTTGGCGATGTCGCCCTGGATGTTGACGTGGAAGCCATAGGTCTGGCCCCCCGACAGCGGGGTGTTCACCGGCGTTCCGTACAGCCGCTGGATCGCGAGGATGTCGAGCGGCATCCACGTCTGCGACGATCGATAATAGAGATAGCCGTCGTCGCCTGCGGCGGTGCCCCAGTTGAACCCGTCGTTGCGGGCGCTGTTATAGGACATGATCGTCCAGGCTTCGCTGTCATATTCGCCGAAGCGGGTCTCGGCGATGTCGGCGGCGGCATCATAAGGGCCGCCATGGCCCAGGCCCAGCACATGGCCCCATTCGTGGATCAAGGTGGCATAGGGCGCACCGCCATAGACGCTCAGCGCCGCGCCGATCGGCCCGAAGCCGGGCACGCTGGTGTCGATCTCGATCCCGGCGGCGCGGGCAACGCCCAGCTGGTTGGTGCCGGTGACGGCGGTGCTGGAAAGACCCTGCCCACCGGCGGCGCTGCCCTCGTCGGTGCGCTTGAGCGTGACCTGGGCAGAAGGGCCGCCGGCCTCCACGAAGCGCACATTGGCGACCGCCGACCAGAGCTGGGCGGTGGCAACGAAAGCCGCTTTCTCCGCCGCGCTCCAGTTCGATGCGGCATCGAAGGCATAGCTGATCGTGGCGCCGGTGCCGGCCGTGGCCGAGCCGAATTTGCCGCTGTAGTTCAGTCCCTCGCTGCCGTCATAGGTGGCCGGCGAGTCATAATTCCAGGTGCCGAAGCTGATCTCGTCGACGATCCCGTTGCCATTGACCCCACTGAGGAAGGTGACTTCCCGATCCTGGGCCGCATTGATCGTCGCCATTCGCCACTCCACTCCCCCGGGGTACCGGTGCGGCAATGTGCCCGATCATCGGGCCTCGGCAAAGGGGCGTTCGCTCCGTTTTCGCGGTCGATCCCGATCAGGCGAAATCGGTGACGTCGATCAGCGCCGGATTGGCGAAACCCTGCAGCCGGATCGCCTCCAGCGGCGAGGACGGGCCGGGATCGTAGAAGAGGTAGCTGTCATTGCCGACCTTCAGCGCGACGACGTTCGAATAGCCCTGGCTGTCGAGCATGTCCTGCGCGGCGGCGGCGGCGCTGGCGAAACTGTCGAACGCCTGGCCCTGCAGCACGATAGTGGGGCTGCCGATGTCGAGCCGGATCCGGTCGACCCCGTCGGTGAAGTCGGTGATCGTGTCGGTCATATAGGCGGTCGGCCCGGTGGTGGCGAAGATCGCGCTGCCGGTGGTGAAGACGAACAGGTCGGCATCGCCGCCGCCGGTCAATATATCGATGCCGGCGCCGCCGACGAGCGTGTCCGAACCCAGGTCGCCCTGCAGGATGTCGTTGCCGTCGCCACCCATGATGCTGTCATTGCCCTGGCCACCGCGCAGCGAATCATTGCCGTCGCCGCCGTCGATCGTGTCGTTGCCCAGATTGCCGTTGATGCTGTCGTTGCCGGCCCCGCCGAGGATGCTGTCATGGCCCTGGCCGCCTTGGATCCGGTCCGATCCGTCGCCGCCATCCAGCGTGTCGTCGCCGGCATTGCCATGGATATAGTCGTTGCCGGCGCCGCCGTTGATGCTGTCATTGCCGTCGGTGCCGCCGTTGGGCGACTGGCCGTAGAGATGATCGTTGCCGCTGCCGCCGGTGATCGTGTCGGCTCCGGCGCCGCCCAGGATGGCGTTGCCATTGTCGTTGCCGGTCACGCTGTCGTTGCCGCTGCCCAGCACCAGCTTGTCGATGCGGGTGTCATAGGCGATCGCCAGATTGTTGGTGAGGCCGGCGACGCTGCTGAAGCTGCCGTCGTGCAGGTCGACCTTCGACCCCTGGGTGAAGCCCGACAGGTCGAGCGTGTTGCCCGTGCCCTTGTTCCACAGGGTGACGATCGGCTTGGCGTTCTGGGTGAAATCGTAGAATTTGCCGATCTCGCCGCCGATATTGCTGTTGAAGCCATAGGTCTGGCCGCCCGACAACGGGGTGTTCACCGCCACGCCGTAGAGCCGCTGGATCGCCAGGATGTCGAGCATCATCGGCGTGGTCGGTTCGTTCCGGTAGGAATAGCCGTTGCTGGAGCGGGAGGTGCCCCAGCTATGCTCCGCCGTCGCCGGGCGGATGTAGGACATCAGCGTCCAGGCCCGGTTGTCATAGGCGCTGTAGGCGGTCTCGCTGGCGGTATCGCTTTCGTTATAGGCGCCGCCATGGCCCAGGCCCAGCACATGGCCCCATTCGTGAATCAGCGTCTGATAGGGATAGCCGCCATATTCGCTGAAGGCGCCGCCCAACGGGCCGAAGCCGTCGACCGTGGTGTCGATCGAGATTTCCGCCTTCATCGCCTGGCCGAGGGTGGTGGAGCCGGTGCGGCCGCGTGCGTAGAAGGTCTGCCCGCCCGTGGCGCTGGTGTCGCTGTTGCGGTCGATCTTGACCAGCGAATTGGAGCCGCCTTCGACGAAGCTGATGTTCGCGACCGCCGACCACAGCGCCGCCGTGGCCGCGAACGTGGCCTTTTCCGTAGCGGTGAAATTCGATGCGGGGTCGAAATAATAGGAAACCGTCGCACCAGTACCGGCCGTCGTAGAACCAAACTTGGCGGTATAATTCGTGCTGGAGCTGTAGGTTGCGGGGGCATCCCGGTTCCAAGTCCAATAGCTCTGGTTGACCAACATCCCCGACGAATTGATGCCGGTCAGATATGTGATCTCTCCGTCCTGGACGGAATTGATCGAAGCCATTTGCCCTAGAACCTCGTGTGCGTAATTTAACTAATTGACGTAGCCCGTAATTTCGCACGCAGATGCAGACAAAAGGTTAATGCGGCAAGGGGTGCGGTGCACAAAAACGCTGTAAAATATCGTTGCGCGGGCCATCCTTTCGGATAATATGCAACCAGGAGGTTGCCTATATGTCCGATGAAATCAAAAGAACCGTCGAGATCAAGGCGCCGGTCGCGCGGGTCTGGCGCGCGCTGACCGACCATCGCGAATTCGGTGCCTGGTTCCGTGTCGCGATCGAGGCGCCCTTCGCGGTTGGTCAGCCGGCGACCGGGATGATCACCCACAAGGGCTTCGAACATGTCCGCTGGAACGTGCGGATCGTGGCGATGGAGGAGCCGACCCGCTTCGCCTTCACCTGGCATCCCTATGCCGTCGATCCCGCGGTCGATTACTCCACCGAGGAGCCGACCCTGGTCGAGTTCTTCCTCGAGCCGGCCGGGGAGGGGACCCGCCTCACCGTGGTGGAAGCGGGCTTCGACAAGGTGCCGGCGCATCGCCGCGACGAGGCGATCCGGATGAACAGCGGCGGCTGGACTGCCCAGGTCGACAATATCCGCGCCCATGTCGACGGCTGAGGCGGCGCGGCCGCTCGACGGGACGGGCGCCGATCCCGTCCCGATCTTCGCCGCGCTCGGCGATCATACCCGGCTGTCGTTGCTGATGCGGCTGAGCGACGGGTCCGCCCGTTCGATCACCTTGCTGGCCGCCGACACCAGCCTGACCCGCCAGGCGGTGACCAAGCATCTTCGCGTGCTGCAGGATGTGGGGCTGGTGAACTCGGTTCGTGTGGGGCGGGAGAGCCTCTACGCGGCCCATCCCGAAGCGCTCGAACCGGCGCGCGCCTGTCTCGACGCGGTCGCCGCCCAATGGGACGACGCGCTGGGCCGCCTCAAGGCGTTCGTGGAGGAGTAATCAAGATCCTCCCCATGCTTGCGCGTATGGGGAGGATCTTTCTCCCTCAGAGAATGAAATCCGCCGCCGTGAAAGCGACATTGCCGTCGACCGAGATGATGAGTTCGGCGCGGCCGTCGCCATTGACGTCGGCCTCGACCTGGGTGTGCCAGGCGCCATTGGCTTCGTAGCGCGAGAAGCGCACTTCGCCGACGGTGCCGGTGAAGCCCTGCTCGCCGACGAAGGTGAAGGCCTGATTGCCTGCGGCCTGCACATTGGCGTCGATCCCGCTCAGGTCGATGCGGTCGCCCTGCGCGCGACTGAAGTCGCGGATGTTGTCGACATAATAATGGTCGGGCGCGTCGTAATTTTCGGCGATCGAGGCGAAGACGAACCGGTCGGCGCCCGCGCCACCCACCAGAAGGTCGGCAGCTTCGCCGCCGCGCAACGTGTCGTTGCCGTCGCCGCCGAACAGCTGGTCGTTATCGGCCCCGCCATGGAGATAGTCGTTGCCCTCGCCACCGCGCAGGATGTCGTAGCCGGCGCCGCCCGCCAGGCTGTCCTTGCCCGCGTCGCCCCAGAGCTGGTCGTTGCCATTGCCGCCGTTGAGGGTGTCATAGCCTTCATTGCCATGAACGCTATCGTTGCCCTCGCCGGCCCAAACCACGTCATTGCCTTTCAGGGCGTTGATGGAATCGGCACCGCCGGTGCCCCTCAGTTCGTCTGCCCGGTTGGTTCCGCGGATCGTCGCCATGCTGCTCTCCTACGCTGCGAATACCAGTGCAGGCAGAAAGCCGGGGCAGGGGGTGTCCGTTCCCCAAAAGAAAAGGACGGGCGTGAACCCGTCCTTTTGCTTACCCAATTCGCCGCAGAAGCAGCGAAGGGATATCCTGTCGGTCGCGATCAGGCCGCTTCGCTGGCCTTCTCGGCGAGGACCGTCAGGCCCTTCTCGTTGACCTCGGCGAAGCCGCCCTCGACATGGATGCGGGCGCTGATCGTGTTCGGACCCGAATAGATCGCCAGCTCGCCGGTGCGGACCGTCGACATGAAGGGCGCATGCCCCGCCAGCACGCCGAAGTCGCCCTCGGAGCCGGGCACCACCACCATATAGACTTCCTCCGAGCGGAGGAGCTTTTCGGGGGTGACGAGTTCGAAATGCAGGTCTGCCATGTTCAATCCTGTCTAAGCGATTTCGAGGCAGATCAAATCTGCCGGCTCCGAAATCGCGACAACCAACATCAGGAGCGGGCCACCGCTCCGGCAGCCAGGGCGAGATCGAATGCGGCCGTGGCCTTTTCGAACTTGTCCCGGCAGCCGGGGTTGCAGAAGCCGACGACCGCGCCCTTGTAGAGCGTCAGCGAGTCCGCCGAGATCGGATCACCCGACCAGGGGCAGGTCTCGTTGACCGCATCCTCCAGGCGCAGCCCGTCCGTCATCAGGCCGCTTCGGCGGCCAGCTTCTTGGCCTTCTCGACCGCCTCTTCGATGCCGCCGACCATGTAGAAGGCAGCTTCCGGCAGGTGGTCATATTCGCCGTCGACGACCGCCTTGAACGACTTCACGGTGTCCTCGATCGAGACGAACTTGCCGCTGATGCCGGTGAAGACCTCGGCGACGTGGAACGGCTGCGACAGGAAGCGCTGGATCTTGCGGGCGCGCTGCACGGTCAGCTTATCCTCTTCCGACAGCTCGTCCATGCCCAGGATGGCGATGATGTCCTGCAGCGACTTGTACTTCTGCAGGGTCTCCTGGACGGCGCGGGCGGTGTCGTAATGCTCCTGGCCCACGACGCGCGGCTCGAGGACGCGCGAGGTCGAGTCGAGCGGATCGACCGCCGGGTAGATGCCCAGCTCCGAGATGGCGCGCGACAGCACGGTGGTGGCGTCGAGGTGGGCGAACGAGGTCGCCGGCGCCGGGTCGGTAAGATCGTCCGCGGGGACGTAGATCGCCTGCACCGAGGTGATCGAGCCCTTGTTGGTCGAGGTGATGCGCTCCTGCAGCGCGCCCATGTCGGTCGACAGGGTCGGCTGATAGCCCACCGCCGAAGGAATACGGCCGAGCAGCGCCGACACTTCCGAACCCGCCTGGGTGAAGCGGAAGATGTTGTCGACGAAGAAGAGCACGTCCTGGCCCTCCTGGTCGCGGAAATATTCGGCGATCGTCAGGCCCGAGAGAGCGACGCGAGCGCGGGCGCCCGGCGGCTCGTTCATCTGGCCGAACACCAGGGCGACCTTCGAACCCTCGGGGGTCGGGTTGCCGTCGGCGTCCTTGGCGATGACGCCCGCGTCGAGAAACTCGTGATAGAGGTCGTTGCCCTCACGGGTACGCTCGCCCACACCGGCGAACACCGAGGTGCCGCCATGGCCCTTGGCGATGTTGTTGATCAGCTCCTGGATGAGCACGGTCTTGCCCACGCCGGCGCCGCCGAACAGGCCGATCTTGCCGCCCTTCGAATAAGGAGCGAGCAGATCGATCACCTTGATGCCGGTGACGAGGATCGAGGTCTCGGTCGACTGGTCGATGAACAGCGGGGCCTCGGCATGGATCGGGGCCGTCGTCGGGGCATTGACCGGGCCACGCTCGTCGATCGGCTCGCCGACGACGTTGAGGATGCGGCCGAGGGTCATCGGGCCGACGGGCACGCGGATCTGCGAGCCGGTGTCGCTGACTTCCTGGCCACGGGTCAGGCCCTCGGTGGCGTCCATCGCGATCGTGCGGACGGTGTTCTCGCCCAGGTGCTGCGCGACTTCGAGGACCAGGCGGTTCTCGCCATTCTTGGTCTCGAGCGCGTTCAGAATGGCGGGCAGGCTGCCGCCATCGAAGGTGACGTCGACGACGGCGCCGATGACCTGGCTGATGCGGCCGACATTGTTGGTGGTGGTAGCCATGATGCGGTTCCTTGCTGGCCTGGTTCGTTAGAGCGCTTCGGCGCCCGAGATGATTTCGACGAGTTCGGTGGTGATCGCGGCCTGGCGGGTCCGGTTGTACTGGATGGTCAGGCGGTTGATCATGTCACCGGCGTTGCGGGTGGCATTGTCCATCGCGGTCATGCGGCTGCCCTGCTCGGATGCGGCATTTTCCAGCATCGCGCGGAACAGCTGGATCGCCACGTTGCGCGGCAGCAGCTCGGTGAGGATCGCCTCCTCGTCGGGCTCATATTCGACCGCGGCCGAAGCGCCTTCGCTGGCGGCACCCGTGGTGCCCAGCGGCACCGGGATGATCTGCAGCTCGGTCGGCTCCTGGACGAGCGCCGACTGGAACTTCGCGAAGAACAGGTGGGCGACGTCGAACTCACCGGCGGCATAGCGTGCGATCAGGTCCTCCGACACTTCATGCGCGTCGCTGAAGGCGACGGACTTGATGTGGCTCTGGTCGACCTGATGGACGATCTTGCCCGGATAGAGACGCGAGATGACCGCGCGGCCCTTCTTGCCGATCAGGTAGAACTTCACCGTCTTGCCCTGGGCGATCAGGCTGTCGGCCGTCTTGCGGGCGGCGCGGACGATGTTGGTGTTGAACGCACCGGCCAGGCCGCGCTCCGAGGTCGCGACGACGAGCAGGTGGACCTGGTCGTTGCCGGTACCGGCGAGGAGCTTGGGGCTCTGCGGGCCGATGGTGACCTTCGACGCCAGGCTCGCCATCACGGCGTTGAGCCGCTCGGCATAGGGGCGGCCGGCCTCGGCTGCCTGCTGTGCGCGGCGCAGCTTGGCGGCGGCGACCATCTTCATCGCCTTGGTGATCTTCTGGGTCGACTTCACCGAGGTGATGCGGACCTTCAGGCTCTTCAGACTGGGCATTTACTGTCCGTCTTTCTTCGATGTGCGGCGCCGGCTTTCGCCGGCGCTGCGAGGCATTAGGCGAAGGTCTTCACGAAGGCTTCGAGCGCGGCCTTCAGCTTGCCCTTGGTCTCGTCCGACAGATCCTTGGTGTTGCGGATGTCGGCCAGCACGTCGGCATGCTTCGAGCGGAGGTCCGCCAGCAGCGCGGCTTCGAAACGGACCACCGAGGTGACCGGGAAGCTGTCGAGATAGCCGTTCACGCCGGCGAAGATCGACGCGACCTGCTCCTCGAAGGGCAGCGGGTTGAACTGCGGCTGCTTGAGCAGCTCGGTCAGGCGCGCGCCGCGGTTCAGCAGCTTCTGGGTCGAGGCGTCGAGGTCCGAGCCGAACTGCGCGAAGGCAGCCATTTCGCGATACTGGGCGAGCTCCAGCTTGATCGAGCCGGCGACCTTCTTCATCGCCTTGGTCTGCGCGGCCGAGCCGACGCGCGACACCGACAGACCGACGTTGATGGCCGGACGGATACCGGCGTTGAACAGATCGGTCTCGAGGAAGATCTGGCCGTCGGTGATCGAGATCACGTTGGTCGGGATGTAGGCCGACACGTCGCCTGCCTGGGTCTCGATGATCGGCAGCGCGGTCAGCGAGCCGTTGCCATTGGCGTCGTTCAGCTTGGCGGCGCGCTCCAGCAGGCGGCTGTGCAGGTAGAACACGTCGCCCGGATAGGCTTCGCGGCCCGGCGGGCGGCGCAGCAGCAGCGACATCTGGCGATAGGCGACGGCCTGCTTCGACAGATCGTCATACACGATCAGGCCGTGCATGCCGTTGTCGCGGAAATATTCGCCCATGGCGACGCCGGTATAGGGCGCCAGATACTGGAGCGGGGCGGGGTCAGACGCGGTCGCGGCGACCACGATCGAATATTCCATCGCGCCATTCTCTTCCAGCGTGCGGACGAGCTGCGCCACGGTCGAGCGCTTCTGGCCGATCGCGACATAGACGCAGTAGAGCTTCTTCGACTCGTCGTCGCCGGCGTTGATGCCCTTCTGGTTGATGAAGGTGTCGATCGCGACGGCCGACTTGCCGGTCTGACGGTCGCCGATGATCAGCTCGCGCTGGCCGCGGCCGACGGGGACGAGCGCGTCGAGCGCCTTGAGGCCGGTCTGCACCGGCTCGTGCACCGACTTGCGCGGGATGATGCCGGGGGCCTTCACCTCGACGCGGCTGCGCTTCTCGGCGACGATCGGGCCCTTGCCGTCGATCGGGTTGCCGAGACCGTCGACGACGCGGCCGAGCAGGCCCTTGCCGACCGGAACGTCCACGATGGTGCCGGTCCGCTTGACGACGTCGCCTTCGCGGATCTGGCTGTCGGTGCCGAAGATCACGACGCCGACATTGTCGGCTTCGAGGTTGAGGGCCATGCCCTTGATGCCGTTGGAGAACTCGACCATCTCGCCGGCCTGGACGTTGTCGAGGCCGTGGATGCGGGCGATGCCGTCACCGACCGAGAGCACCTGGCCGACTTCGGAGACCTGCGCTTCGCTGCCGAAGTTGGCGATCTGGTCGCGGATGACCTTGGAGATTTCTGCTGCGCGGATATCCATGTTCAGCCTTTCATCGCAATCGCGAGGGAGTTCAGTTTGGAGCGGATCGAACCGTCGATCTGGCGCGAGCCGATCTTGACGATCAGACCGCCGAGAATGGACGGATCGACGTTGAGCTCGACCGCGACGTCGCGGGCGAGCTGGGTCTTGAGCTTGGCCTTCAGCGCCTTGACCTGCGTCGCGGTCAGCGGATGGGCCGAGGTGACTTCGGCGGTGGTCTCGCCGCGATGGCGTGCCGCGAGCTGCGCGAAGCCGCGGATCACCGCACCGAGCTGGCCCAGCCGGCGGTTCTGCGCCAGCACGCCAAGGAACTTGGTGGTGAGGGGATCGAGGCCGAGGGCCGCCGCAGTGGCCGCCACCGCCTTCACGGCCGCGTCGCGCGAGACCAGCGGGCTGGTGGTCAGCCGGCGGAGATCCTCCGACTCGGCAAGCGCGTCCTTGAGAGTCTGAAGGCTCGCGGAAACCGCGTCGATCGCCTTCTCGTCACGCGCGAGATCGAACAGGGCGGTCGCATAACGACCGCTGAGGCTAGCCTGAATACCGCCGGAACTCTCCACGCGCTTTCATTCCCCCAGAATTGGTTGGGCCATGCGAAAAAGGGGGCGCCGCAAGGCGTCCCCACATGGTTCGCCGGCCGGTTAGCAGGGGTGTCCCCATGATGCAAGGCGGTGCGCTTAAAAGATGTGACATCCGTGCGTCGGCCCGGAACCGGGCGATCGAAACCTCATTTTCCGGCGAGCGGACGGTTCCTCAGCTGCTCGATCAAATCCATCGCAGCGTCGACGATCTCGTCCTTCGGGCGCCTAGCGCAATAGCCGTCTATCCAGCCGAACATCCCGCCCACCTCGGCGTTGGTTTCGCTGCCGGGCGGGCCGAAGATATTATAGCCGGTGACGAAACCGGTTACCCAGGCGAGATCGGCGGTCCGCGCCGCGCCGCCGTCCTTCAGATTCTTCGTCCATATCGCGCAGCTGTTCGTCCCCCGGCCGAAGGTCGCGACCTCGCCGGCACGGGCGAAAGAGGCTGGCCATAAGCTGATGACGAACAACGAAAACCAGAAACGCATTCAACTTCTCTCCAGGCGTCCATCGGCGTGGCGGGCCGTCAGCCCGGAGAGGGGCGACCCAAAGGATGACAACGCAGCGCGCTGCCGGATGGGGGCATGGTCCCGGCCCGGCGAGCCATTTTGCGTCTACGCTCGCCGATAGCCGACTATTCGCCGGAGAAGTGTCCAATATGGCACAGAATCAGAAAGCCGGGCGCTGGGCCCGGCTTTCCTCGTCCGATCGATATATCGGTGCGGCGATCGTTACGCGGCGGCCTGGCTGGGCTCCGCGTCGATCACCGGCCTGGGCTCGACGCCGTCGATGGCGATGCGGCGGGGCTTCTTGTGCTCGGGAATCTCGCGCACCAGCTCGATGTTGAGCAGGCCGTTCTCATAGCCGGCGCCGGTCACCTTGATGGTGTCGGCGAGCTGGAAGCGGCGCTCGAAGGCGCGCTTGGCGATGCCGCGATGCAGAAACTCGCGCTTGCCGTCCTCGGCTGTCTCGGCGGCGCGGCCGATCACGATCAGCACATTGTCCTGCACGGTCAGGTCGATCTCGTCGCGGGTGAAGCCGGCGAGCGCCATCTGGATGCGATAGGCGCCATCGCCCGTCTTCTCGATATTGTAGGGCGGATAGCTGTCGCCATCGCCACGGGCGAAATCGACGAGGCGGTTGAGATTCTCGAAGCCGATCGAGGATCGGAGGAGGGGGGCGAAATCAAGCGTGCTACGCATAGTCTGTCCTTCGGAAGCGATATGACCATGAAGACCCGCGGAGCACCCGCCGGGCCGTGTCGCACCGCCCCATCTGGCGACGGCCGACGGGTTCGAGATAGGTGGGCCTTTGGCGGCTTCAAGGGGGATTTTGATGGTCGTCGCGGGCCTCGTCGGCGGGTTTCGTTGACTGTCGGCGCCAGCCCGCCTAACCGGGGCCGATGGTTGCCTATCTCGAATTCGAAAAGCCGATCGCGGAGCTGCAGTCGCGTATCGCCGAGCTTCGCTCGACCGCCGACGCCGGCTCGCTCGACATCGACAGCGAGGTCTCCAAGCTGGAGGCCAAGTCCGAGAAGCTGTTGCGCGACACCTATGCGAAGCTGACGCCCTGGCAGAAGACCCAGGTCGCCCGCCACGCCGAACGGCCGCATTTCAAGGATTATGTCGCCGGCTTCATCAGCGATTTCATGCCGCTGGCTGGCGATCGCGCCTTCGCCGACGACCAGGCGATCATCGGCGGCTTCGGCCGGCTCGGCGACCGCAAGGTGATGGTGATCGGCCATGAGAAGGGCGACGACACCGCATCGCGCATCAGGCATAATTTCGGCATGGCCAAGCCAGAGGGCTATCGCAAGGCGATCCGCCTGATGGAACTGGCCGACCGCTTCGGCCTGCCCGTCGTCAGCCTCGTTGACACCTCGGGCGCCTTTCCCGGCATCCAGGCCGAGGAACGCGGCCAGGCCGAGGCGATCGCCCGCTCGACCGAGGCCTGCCTCGCGCTCGGCGTGCCGATGATCGCCGCGGTGGTGGGCGAGGGCGGCTCGGGCGGCGCGATCGCGATCGCGGCGGCCAACAAGGTGCTGATGTTCGAACATGCCGTCTATTCGGTGATCTCGCCCGAGGGCTGTGCCTCGATCCTGTGGCGCACCGGCGACAAGGCCCCCGACGCCGCCGAGGCGATGAAGATGACCGCCGCCGATCTGGAAAAGCTGGGCGTGATCGATCGCATCGTCGCCGAACCCGTCGGCGGCGCGCATCGCGATCCGGCGGCGGCGATCAGCGCGCTCGGCGCCGCGATCGGCGAGGAGCTGGACAAGCTGGCCGGCAAGAAGCCGGCCGTGCTGCGCTCGGCGCGTCGGGACAAGTTCCTCGCGATCGGCTGAGCCGTTGGCACGTCTGGCCACTGGTCATAACGGAACCGTTCAGGTCTGATCCGCTTTATGCGTTCCGTGAGGGAGAGTCGCATGAAGAAGATCCTGCTCTGGGCCAGCCTGTCTACGGCCTTCGTACCGGCCGTTTCCTGGGCCCAGGCACAGTCGATTTCCGCGAGCGACAAGAAACAGGGTGCGGAGGCGCATCCCCAGCTCGTCCAGCAGTTCGGCGGGGCGATGTCGGGCAAGACCGCCGACTATGTCACCCGGGTGGGGCAGAAGATCGCGGTCCAGTCGGGCCTGTCGCAGTCGCAGCGCGACTTCACCGTCACCCTGCTCGATTCGTCGGTCGAGAACGCGTTCGCCATCCCCGGCGGCTATGTCTACGTCACCCGCGGTCTGCTCGCGCTGATGAACGACGAGGCTGAACTGGCCTCGGTGCTGGGGCATGAGGTGGGCCACGTCGCCGCGCGCCACTCCGCCAAGCGCCAGCAGACCGCGACGATCACCTCGGTGCTCGCCGGCGTCGTCGGGGCGGTGGCGGGCAATTCGGGGCTGGGCAGCCTGGTGGGCAAGGGGGCCGGCGTCGGCGCCGACCTGATCACCAAGGGATTCTCGCGCAACCAGGAATATCAGGCCGACGATCTCGGCGTGCGCTATCTGTCGACCGCGGGCTATGATCCGGTCGCTTCGGCCGACATGCTCGCGATCCTCGGCGCCGACCAGTCGCTCGAGGCGCGGCTGAGCGGACAGAACAACTCGCTGCCGACCTGGGCCAGCACCCACCCCAATTCGGACGACCGCGTCCGCCGCGCACAGGGCAAGGCCGAGCAGACCGGCCAGGCCGGCCGGGGCCTGCGCAACCGCGATGCGCTGCTCGATGCCGTCGACGGCCTGGTGTGGGGCGACGATCCTTCGAAGGGCATCCTCGAAGGGCAGGAGTTCAAGCTGCCGGTGCAGCGCCTTGCCTTCTCGGTGCCGCGCGGTTTCCAGCTGCAGAATGCCGACGATGCGGTGACGATCGCCGCCTCGGGCGGGCAGGCCAAGTTCAGCGGCGGCAAGGTCGGCATGGGCGGGCTCGACGATTATATCGGCCAGGTCTTCCAGGCGCTCAGCCCGAATATCCGCCATGGTGAGATCCGCAGCGGCAAGGCCAACGGCCTCGATTTCCGCTATGCCTTCGGCCAGGGCAACAGCAATGCGGGTGTGCTCGACGTCGGCGTCTTCGCCTATCGCCCCGACAATGGCACGACCGCCTATCATTTCGTGACGCTCACCCGCTCAGGGCAGGGTATCGGCCCGTTCGAGCCGCTGGTCGAGAGCCTGCGCCGCATGACCGCGGCGGAAGCGACCGCGGTGAAGCCGATGCGCATCCGGGTGATGCGGGTGAAGGCCGGCGAGACCGTCGACACCTACAGCAAGATGATGGCCTTCACCGACGCCCCGCTCGACCGCTTCCTGGTTCTCAACGGGCTGGAGCGCGGCGACACGCTCAAGGCCGGCGACCGGGTGAAGGTGATCGTGCGGAACTGAGCCCAACGATCCCCGAGATTCCAGCCTTCGCTGGAATGACGAGGAGAACTGGTTAGCGAGCGAGGCCCTTAGCCCAAAACGCAAAAAGGGCGGCAGGTTGCCCTGCCGCCCCTTGAGCCGACTGAAACCCTATGAAGTCCTAGCTCTTAGCTGGCCTTCATGTTGTTCGAGACGTTGTTGAAGGTCTTCTGCAGCTGATTGCCGAGGCTCGTCATCGCGGTGATCGCGGCGACGGCGATGAGAGCGGCGATCAGACCATATTCGATCGCGGTGGCGCCCTTGTTGTTCTTCAGCAGCTTGGCAATGAACTTCATAACTCTAACTCCCGCTTCCCGTACCGTACCCGGTGGTGTTCCAGCCAGGCTGGCCTTTTCCTCAAAGGGCCGACATGGATGCTTATACAGGGAGACTTCCTGTCAAACAGTTAACGGAGTGGCCCATACCCTTAGACTTTGGGCGGAATTAGAGGCTCGAGACGGCGTTCGAGATGGCATTCCAGCGGCTTTGCACCGCGCCGCCGAGCGACTTGATGCCGCCCATCACCGCCAGGAACACCAGAGCGAGAATCAGTCCATATTCCACCGCGCTCGCCCCGCGCTGGTCGCGCAGCAGGCTGACGATCCGATGGGGGTGGCGGGGGCTGCGCATGGGTCGATTTCCTTTCGCGACCGGGCACAGGGGCTTATCGCTTTGATCTGTGGATGCTTGTTACGTAAGCGACCCGGATTAAGAATCCGCTAAAAGGATGCAATTCGAATGAATGCCCAGAACAGCTTCGTCGTGGTTGCCGTAGCGCTCGTGGACGAAGACGGCCGCCTGCTGGTCCAGCGCCGCCCCGAAGGCAAGGCGATGGCGGGGCTCTGGGAGTTTCCCGGCGGCAAGGTCGAGCCCGGCGAACTGCCCGAGGCCGCGCTGATCCGCGAGCTGCGCGAGGAACTGGGGATCGACGTCGAGAAAGCCTGTCTCGCGCCGGCCTGCTTCGCCAGCGAGCCGGTGGGCGAGCGGCACATGCTGCTGCTGCTGTACATCTGCCGCAAATGGCGCGGCATCCCGCAGGCGCTGGAGGCGACCGCGCTCAAATGGGTGAAGCCGATCGAGCTGCACGGGCTGGACATGCCGCCCGCCGACAAGCCGCTGATCGGGCTGCTCGACGCGCTGGTGTAGGGCCAGCGCGTCGATAGGCCTGCGATCGGTTATTCGGGCTTCTCGAACGCCACCGAGATCTGCAGCGGCACCGCGTCGGGCACCAGCGGGATGCCGTAGGTCACGCCGAAATCGCTGCGCTTGATCGTCGTCGTCGCATCGAAGCCGATGGTGCGCTTGCCCATCATCGTGCCGGCGCCCACGAACACCGCGTCGAGCACGACCGGCTTGCTGATCCCCTTGATCGTCAAGGTGCCGCTGATCTTCGCGGTCTTGCCATTGGGGCGGACCGAGGTCGATTCGAAATGGGCGGTCGGATATTTGGCCGCGTCGAAGAAATCGGCGTGGAGCAGATGCTCGTCGAGCTTGGCCGAGCTGGTCTTCACGCTCTTGATCGGGATGTCGATCGACACCTTCGCCTTGGCAGGCGCCTTGGGATCGATCGTCATCGAACCGGTCACGTCGCCGAACAGGCCGCGATAGGTGCTGAAGCCCAGATGGTTGACGGTGAAGGCAACCTGGCTGTGGCCCGGATCAACCGTGTAGCTGCCGGCAGCGATACGGCGGACGTCCTGGGTGCCCGGCGGGGTCTTGGGCACGTCCTGCGCGATGGCGGGCAGGGCGGTGGCGAGGATCAGTCCCGAAAGCAGGACGGGCAGGCGCTTCATCATGGTCTCCTGACGCAAGAAAGGCGGCTGACTTGCGTCAGCCGCCTCGCCTGAACCAGCCAAGAAGTCGAAACGTTGCGTTTCAACTTCTTGAAAAAGATTAGTTCTTGGCCTTGTCGACCAGCTTGTTCTTGGCGATCCACGGCATCATCGCGCGCAGTTCGCTGCCGACCTGCTCGATCTGGTGCGCCGCGGCCTGCTTGCGGGCGGCCTTCAGCTCGGGCTGACCGGCGCGGTTGTCGAGGATGAAGTTCTTGACGAAGCGGCCCGACTGGATGTCGGCCAGAACCTTCTTCATCTCCGCCTTGGTCTCGTCGGTGATGATGCGCGGGCCGGTGGTGATGTCGCCATATTCCGCGGTGTTGCTGATCGAATAGCGCATGTTGGCGATGCCGCCTTCATAGAGCAGGTCGACGATCAGCTTGGTCTCGTGCAGGCACTCGAAATAGGCCATCTCGGGCGCATAGCCAGCCTCGACCAGCGTCTCGAACCCGGCCTGGATCAGGTGGGTGACGCCGCCGCACAGCACGGCCTGCTCGCCGAACAGGTCGGTCTCGCACTCTTCCTTGAAGTTGGTCTCGATCACGCCCGAACGGCCGCCACCGATCGCCGAGGCGTAGGAGAGGGCGACGTCATGCGCGTTGCCGCTCGCGTCCTGCGCGATCGCGATCAGGCAGGGAACGCCGCCGCCGCGCTGATATTCGGAGCGGACGGTGTGGCCCGGGCCCTTCGGCGCGATCATGAACACGTCGAGGTCGGCGCGCGGCTCGATCAGGCCGAAATGGACGTTGAGGCCATGGGCGAAGGCGAGCGCCGCACCCTGCTTCAGATTGTCCTTCAGGTCGTCGTTATAGATCGCGGCCTGATGCTCGTCGGGCGCCAGGATCATGACGATGTCGGCCCACTTGGCGGCTTCGACGTTGGTCAGCACCTTGAAGCCGGCGTCCTCGGCCTTCTTCGCGGTGGCCGAGCCGGGGCGCAGCGCGATCGCGACCTCGGCGACGCCCGAGTCCTTCAGGTTCTGGGCATGGGCGTGGCCCTGGCTGCCATAGCCGACGATGGCGACCTTCTTGGTCTTGATGAGGCCGATGTCGGCATCACGATCATAATAGACGCGCATGATGTTGCTTCCCTGTGGCGCGGCCGGACATCCGGTTGCGGAAATAGCCGCCTGGTTGAAATTCGTGGCGCCCCCCTAACGGGCGCCGGCCTCTCCGTCGACCCTGCTTTATATATGGGGGGCCTAAAGTGCCTCTTTGCCCCGGCCGATCGCGGCGACGCCGGTGCGGGCGACCTCGATCAGGCCCACCTCGCGCATCAGCTCGAGGAACTTGTCGATCTTCTCGGTGCCGCCGGTCACCTCGAAGATGAAGCTGGAGATCGTCGCGTCGACCACGCGGGCGCGATAGACTTCGGCCAGGCGCAGCGCCTCGATGCGATGGTCGCCGGTGCCCACCACCTTCACCAGTGCCAGCTCGCGCTCGACATGCGGGCCGAGGGCGGTCAGGTCGGTCACCTTGTGGACCGGGATCATGCGGTCGAGCTGCGCCACCACCTGCTCGATCACCTCGGGGGTGCCGGTGGTGACGATGGTGATGCGGCTGATCTTCTCGTCCTCGGTGACGTCGGCCACCGTCAGGCTGTCGATATTATAGCCGCGGGCCGAGAACAGGCCGGCGATGCGGGCGAGGATACCCGCCTCATTGTCCACGGTCACGGACAGCGTGTGCCGCTCGGTGGCTTCCTGCTTGATGTGCATGGTGCGTGTCTCTGTATCGAAGGAAGTGGGGGAGATGGCCGGGGCGCGGACGGTCAAACGAGCGCCTTGGCCTCGTCGTCCATCTCGCCGACCACTTCGTCGGCCTCGAGGATCATGTCGGTGTGGGCCGCGCCGCTCGGGATCATCGGGAAGCAGTTGGCCAGCTTCGCCACCCGGCAGTCGACCATCACCGGCCCATCATGCGCGATCATCGCCTGGATGCCGGCTTCGAGGTCCGACGGATCCTCGATCAGGATGCCCTTCCAGCCATAGGCTTCGGCCAGCTTCACGAAATCGGGCAGCGCATCGCTGTAGCTTTCCGAATAGCGGCCCGCATAGGTCAGGTCCTGCCACTGGCGGACCATGCCCATATATTCGTTGTTGAGGATGAAGATCTTCACCGGCAGGCGATATTGGGTCGCGGTGCCGAGCTCCTGGATGTTCATCTGGATCGAGGCTTCGCCGGCGATATCGATCACCAGCGCATTGGGATTGCCCAGCTGCGCGCCGATCGCGGCGGGCAGACCATAGCCCATCGTGCCGAGACCGCCCGAGGTCAGCCACTTGTTGGGCTGCTCGAAGTCGAAATGCTGGGCGGCCCACATCTGGTGCTGGCCCACCTCGGTGGTGATGATCGGCTTCTTGGCGTGGGTCGCCTCCCACAGCTTGCGGATCGCGTGCTGCGGCATGATCTCCTTGGTCGAGGCCGGATATTTCAGGCTCTGGCGCGCGCGCCAGCCATCGATCTGCTCGAACCAGGGCTTCAGGTCCTGCGCGCTGTGCGCCCGGGCCTTCCACAGCTTGATCATGTCCTCCATCGCCCGGCCGACGTCGCCGACGATCGGCAGGTCGACCCGCACCGTCTTGTTGATCGACGAGCGGTCGATATCGATGTGGATCTTCTTGGAATGGGGCGCGAAGGCGTCGAGGCGGCCGGTCACCCGGTCGTCGAAACGGGCGCCGAGGCAGACGATCAGGTCGGCCTTGTTCATCGCCATATTGGCTTCATAGGTGCCGTGCATGCCCAGCATGCCCAGCCATTGCGGATTGTTCGCCGGGAAGGCGCCCAGGCCCATCAGGGTGGAGGTGACGGGCGCGCCGGTGATCCGCGCCAGATCGCGCAGCAGCTGGCTGGCGACCGGGCCTGAATTGATGATGCCGCCGCCCGTGTAGAGGATCGGCCGCTCGGCCGCGGCGATCATCTCCACCGCCGCCTCGATCAGCGCGATCTCGGCCTTCACCTGCGGCTTGTAGCCCTTGTGCGGCAGCGCCTGGAGCGAAGGCTTGCGATAGCTGGCGGTCGCCACCTGCACGTCCTTCGGCAGGTCGATCACCACCGGGCCGGGGCGACCCGATGTGGCGATGTGGAACGCCTCGTGGATCACGTCGCCCAGCTTGGCCGGGTCCTTCACCAGATAGTTGTGCTTGGTGCAGTGGCGGGTGATGCCCACCGTGTCGCACTCCTGGAAGGCATCGGTGCCGATCAGCGGCGTGCCCACCTGGCCGGTCAGCACCACCAGGGGGATCGAATCCATCAGCGCGTCGGTGATGCCCGTCACCGCATTGGTGGCGCCGGGGCCCGAGGTCACCAGCACCACGCCGGGCTTGCCGGTCGAGCGGGCATAGCCCTCCGCCGCGTGCACCGCGCCGGCTTCGTGCCGCACCAGGATGTGACGGATGCGCTTCTGCTTGAAGATCGCGTCGTAGATCGGAAGGACCGCGCCGCCGGGGTAGCCGAAGACGACCTCCACACCCAGGTCGTTCAGCGCCTGGATCAATATGTCGGCTCCGGTCATCTCGGCAGTCATGGTTGCTTCCTCTTAAGCGATAACGTTGCTGCGCCGCAGCGCTTTAAACGAGCCGCGTGCCCTAATGGTAATAAACTACGCTGTCAACGCCTTCTGGCGTAATTTTATTGCAATATTGCCAATCAGATTGTCATCAGGTTGCGCCTCACAGCGCTCCCAATCCGCTGGCGGCTGGTTGCGGAACCAGGTGTATTGCCGCTTGGCATATTGGCGGGTCGCGGCTTGTGCTTGCGTCACCATCGTCTCGCGGTCGATCAGCCCGTCCTGCCAGGCGATGATCTCGGGCACGCCGATGGCTCGCATCGCCGGAAGATCGGGGTCGAGGCGCCGGGCACGTAGCGCCTCGACCTCTTCGATCGCGCCTTGCTCCAGCATCGCCTCGAAGCGGGCATCGCAGCGCGCGCGCAGCCAGTCGCGCGGGGGTAGCAGGATCGCGCCCGCCACTCGCACCTGTCCGCCGATCCCGCCGACCAGCTGCTTCTGCCAGTCGGAGATCGAGTGGCCGGTCGAACGCACCACCTCCAGCGCGCGGGCGATACGCGTGGTGTCCTGCGGGCGGAGATGGCCCATCGCCGGATCCTCGATGGCGAGCGCTGCATGCGCCCGCTCCACCGGCAGCGCGCGCACGGCGGCGCGGATATCCGGGTCGATCTCTGGAACCGGGGCGATGCCGAAGATCAGAGTGCGCAGGTACAGGCCGGTGCCGCCGACGAGGATCGGCAGCTTCCCGGTATCGTGCGCATCGGCGATCGCGGCCTTGGCGTCGGCGGCCCAGTCGGCCGCGCTGCACGCCTCGGCGGCATCGCGATAACCGAACAGCCGGTGCGGCGCGCGCGCCTCTTCGGCGGCATCGGGGCGGGCGCTCAGCACCCGGAGATCGGCATAGACCTGGCTCGCATCGGCGTTGATCACCACGCCATTCGCGATTTCGGCGAGCTTCACCGCCAATGCGGACTTGCCGCTGGCGGTCGGCCCCGCAATAAGCGCGACCGGATTCTTGGAAGGTGACGTCATCTTGTTCATTGCCACCCTGATAGCATCGGAAACGCTCGCTTCGGGCGATATTTCGGCAGCCGCCGATCGTATCTCCGGAACCGGAGCAAGCAACAGCGGCTCTGCCTGGCTCGATGAAGGTGTGGCCAGCGACCTGCGCTTCGACGGCGATCCCGCCTCCGTTCGCGCCGCGCTGGAGGGGGCGTTTCCGGGTGTCGATGTGATCGTCCAGGTCGAGGCCGAGCGCCGCCGCCGCATGCTGGTGGCCGACATGGATTCGACGATGATCACGATCGAATGCATCGACGAACTGGCCGACTATGCCGGGATCAAGCCGCAGATCGCCGAGATCACCGAGCGGGCGATGCGCGGCGAGTTCGACTTCGAGGGCGCGCTCGACGCTCGCGTGCTGCTGCTGAAGGGGCTCGATGCCTCGGTGATTGATCGCTGCCATGCCGAGCGCGTGGTGATCATGGGCGGGGCCTATGAGCTGGTGCGGACGATGCGTGCCAATGGTGCGGACTGCTATCTGGTGTCGGGCGGCTTCACCCTGTTCGCCGATCGGGTCGCCGCCGAGATCGGTTTCACCCGAGCGCTGTCCAACGTGCTGGAGTTCACCGACGGCAAGCTGTCGGGCACCGTCGCCCGCCCGATCGTCGGCGCGGCCACCAAGCGCGAGACCTTGCTCGCCGAGGCCGAGGCGCATGGCCTGTCGCCTGCGCAGTGCCTCGCGGTCGGCGACGGCGCCAACGACATCCCGATGATCCAGGCCGCCGGTCTTGGCGTGGCCTATTACGCGAAGCCCAAGACCGCGGCAGCGGCGGCAGCGCGGATAGATCATGGCGATCTCACCGCGCTGCTCTACGCGCAGGGCTATGCCCGCAAAGACTGGGTTTCCTGACGATCAATGCGGGGCGGCGGTCGGCCGCACCACGATCTCGTTGACGTCGACATCGTCGGGCTGCTCGATCGCGTAGCGGACCGCGCGGCCGATCGCGTCGGGCTGGATCGCGATCGCGCGATAGTTGCGCATCGCTTCGGCGGCGACGGGATCGGTGATGCTGTCGGCCAGCTCGCTCTCCACCACGCCGGGGTGGATGCAGGTGACGCGGATCGCGTCATTCTCCTGCCGCAGCCCATCGGAGATCGCGCGCACCGCATATTTGGTCGCGCAATAGACGGCCGCGGTGGGGGAAACCCGGAGCGCACCCACCGAGGCGATGTTGACGATATGGCCCGAGCGCCGCCCGGTCATTTCGGGCAGCACCGCAGCGATGCCGTAGAGCACGCCCTTGATGTTGACGTCGACCATCTGCTCCCACTCGTCGACCTTCATCGACGCCATCGGTGAGAGCGGCATGACCCCGGCATTGTTGATGATCACGTCGACCCGGCCCCAGGCGGCGCGGGCGGCGTCGGCGAAAGCCTCGACGCTGGCACGCTCGGTCACGTCGACGGGGTGGGCGAGGGCGGTGCCCCCGGCGGCGGTGAGCTCTGCGACCAGCGCTTCGAGCCGGTCGATCCGCCGCGCGCCGAGCATTACCTTCGCGCCGGCGGCGGCCAGAACCCGCGCAATTCCGACGCCGATACCGCTCGACGCGCCGGTAATGAGAATGACCTTATCCATTGTTCCTTGCTCCTGTTCGAGGTGGCAAGGCAGAGATAAAAGCGCTGCATTGTCGCGAGTACTGGCTCAAAACTTTCCACTTTGGTAAGTAGTACTTTCCAATGAACCTCGATCTGAACAGCATCGCCACCTTCGTGGCCGTCGCCGAGGCCCGCAGCTTCCGGGCGGCGGGTGATAAGCTGGGGGTCACCCGATCGGCGGTGAGCCAGTCCATGCGGCGGCTCGAAGCCGAACTGGGCATCGCGCTGCTCCAGCGGACGACGCGCAGCGTCAGCCTCACCGAGGCCGGCGAGCGTTTCCTGGCCGAGGTGGGGCCGGCGCTGGCGGGGATCGGTGCGGCGGCGACCAGCGTCGCCGATCGGGCGGAGCGCCCGAGCGGGTTGCTGCGCCTCGCGGTCTCGTCGATCGCGGAGGCCTTCATCTCGGGGCTGCTATTGGCGGCTTTCCGCGAAGCGCATCCGGCGGTGCGGCTCGACGTCACCGTCACCGACGAGGAATTCGACATCGTCGCCGAGGGCTATGACGCCGGGGTGCGGCTCGGCGAGGTGATCGAGCAGGACATGGTCGCCATTCCGGCGTCGGGCCGGCAGCGCCAGCTGGTGGTCGCGGCGCCCGCCTATCTGGAGCGTTTCGGCGTGCCGGGGCATCCCGGCGAACTGGCCGGGCATCGCTGCATCGGATGGCGGCCGGCGCCGGGCGTGGTGCCCTATCGCTGGGAGTTCGCCGAGGGCGATCGCGAGTTCGACGTCGCGGTCGAGCCCGAGGTCACCACCAACGATATGGGGCTGATGATCCGCACCGCCTGCGCCGGGGCGGGGCTGACCTTCGGCATGGCCGAAAGCTTTGCGCCATGGATCGCGCGCGGCGAGCTGGTGCCGGTGCTGGAGGATTATTGCCCGAGCTTTCCCGGCTTCTTCCTCTATTTCCCTAACCGGCGGAACCTGGCCCCCAAGCTGCGGGCGCTGGTCGACCATATGAAGGCCTGGCGCCGGCAGGGGCGGTTCGCGGAAGCCTGAACAGGCGTTAGTTCTTCGTCATGTCCGCGGCGATCGTCGCCAGCGCGAAGGCGATGGCGGCTTCGTTGCGGTCGAACGCGATGCGCAGGCCGTTGGCGTGGATCGCCTGGACCTTTGCCGAGATCGCGCCGGCCTCGGGATGGTGGAGTTCCACCTCGGCGCCGATCGGCGGGGGATTGGTGGCTTCGAGCCGCGCGCCGCGGCCGTCTATATCGACGAGCACCGCCGCCAGCGTCCGATCGCGATCGATCAGCCGGCAGGTGGTGCGCCGCCGCCAGGGCGTCGCCATCGCTTCGGGTGCGCGGATGATGTTCCAGTGCCTCATGACACCGGAATATCCGCTTATATCACCAACATAGCGTTAACGATGATTCCGCGCCCCTTCCCTAGGGGCAGGGCCGAGTCGCCGTCAGGGTGCCACCGGGAAGCAGGAGGTGCCCGCCGCCTGCACCGCCTTGCACGCATCGTTCGCCGCAGCACGGGTGCCGAGCGGCCCGGCCTGCAGGCGGGTGAGGGCGTTCACCGGCGTATAGGTGGGCGTGAGCGACTTGAGCCCGCCGACCTTGCCCGACAGGCTCGTCCAGGCGTGGCGCGCGGCGTCGGCGCTGGAGAAGGCGCCGAGCTGGATCTTCCAGCCGCCACCCGCGCTGGCGGCGATCGCCGGAGCCGGCTTTGGGGCCGGAGCGGGCTTGGGGGCCGGCGGCGGCGCGCTGGCGGCGGCCTGCTTGGTCGGCGTGGCGGCAGGGGTCGTGGCCGGTGCCTTCCAGGGCTGCGACGGCGGAGCCGAGGCGACGGCCGGCGGCGGCGCGGCGGCGGCCGGGGCCGACGGCGGGACGCTGGTCTGGCCCACCGGCGCGGGGGCAGGCTGGCCACCGCGCATCGTGACGGGCAGGTTGGTGCCGCCGCCATCGGCGGAGCGCAGCTGCGCGGTGCGTTCCATCTCGCGCGCGAGCGCGATGCCGGCCTGGCGCTGCTGCTCGGGGATCACCTGGTCCATCTGGGCGATGCTGTTGGTGGCGGCGCCGATGTTCGAGGCCTTGGCGCGCAGCATCAGCGCATAGGCGCGGGCCCAGTCCTTGGCGAGCAGGTCGCCGTTGAAATAGGCGGTGCCGACGACATATTGCGCGCGCGCCTCGCCCTGATCGGCGGCTTTCTTCAGCCAGATCATCGCCTCTTCGCGCTTGCCGCCCTGGAACAACAGCAGGCCCAGCGTCGCCTGCGCCTGTTCATGGCCCGAAGCGGCGGCCTTGCGATACCAGTCCTGCGCGGCATTCTGGTCCTGGGGGACGCCACGGCCCAGCTTATAGGCCTGGCCGAGGTTGAACTGGGCATCGGGATCGCCCGCAGCGGCGGGGCCACGCCATTCGGCGACGGCCTTGGCATAATCATTGGTCCGCCACGCCTCGACGCCATCCTTCACGTCGGCGAGCGCGGGGGCGGTAGCCACCATCGCGACCAGCGCTCCTCCGACCCAGAAATTCTTCATACTCGACCGCCCCCAAGGCATTGATATTTCCCGCCTGATAGCGCGTTCGATCCGACGGGCGAAAGTCCTAAGTGAACGCGACTATAGCCTTTGGCATTAACCAAAACTTAGCCACGCCAATGGCAGTTTCCGGCGCGATACCGAAAAATCCGCGCAGGGAAGGGGCGGGGGGATGAAAAGCCGTTGGGTCGGATTGACCGCAAGTGCCGCGTTGCTGGGGCTGATGCCCGGTGCGCTCAATGCCGCCGCGCCCGTGCTGCGCGACGAGGCCGCGACCTCGCCCGCGCAGAAGCGCGCCGAACGATTGATGGCCGATGCGCGCGGGGCATTGTCGCGGGGCATCCCGGCCGAGGCGGTTCGCCAGGCCGAAGCCGCCGTCCTGCTCCGCCCGAATGAGGCCGATGCGCGCGCACTGCTCGGCCGTGCCTATCTGGCCGCCGGCCGCTTCCAGTCAGCCGACACCGCACTTGGCGATGCACTGACCCTCGATCCCTCGCTGGGCGGGGCCGCCGTCGGCCGCGCGCTGGCGCAGATCGCGCTGGGACAGGTCGAGGCCGCCCAGGCCACGCTCGCCAGCGCCGATGGCCATGCCGCCGATGCCGATGTCGGGCTGGCTTTGGCGCTGCTCGGCCGGATCGACGAGGCGCGCGAGAAGCTGCTCGCCGCGTCGCGCCTGCCTGGCGCCGATGCGCGCACCCGCCAGAATCTCGCGCTCGTCTATGCCTTTGAGGGGCGCTGGAACGACGCCGCCGCGATCGCCGCGCAGGACGTTCCGGCCGATCTGATGGCCGATCGCCTGCGCCGTTGGGCGATGGTCGCCCAGTTGCGCGGCAATGGCGCGATGCAGGTCGGCGCGCTGCTTGGCACCTTGCCCGCCGACGATGCCGGCCAGCCCGCGCAACTCGCGCTCGCCGTGCCGCCCGCGTCGGTCGATGCGCCTGTTCAGCTTGCCGAGGTCGAGCAACCGGTTCCGGTCGTTCCCTATGCCTCGGCGGCGGTCAGCCCCCCGGCGCTGGTGCCCGTCGCCCCGGCGGTGCAGGGCGGGGCGATCGTCACCCAGACCAATTTCGCGCCGCCCTCGCTCGATCAGCTGGCGACCCTGGCGGTGACTCCCGACATCATCCTGCCGCCTCGGGAACCCGTGGCCACCGAGCAGGCCGCGCCCCTGAAGGTGCAGGCCTGGGCCGGGCCGCCGCGCTCGCGCGGTCGTGCGAAGATCGTCGAGCCGATCGCAGCCCCGCCCCGGGTCACGCCGGTGAAGGCGATGCGGCCCGCCCATCGTCCGGTGGCGCCCGCGGTGATCCGCACCGTGCGGCACGAACGGCGCCTCGATGGCCCGATGCCGAAGCCGCTGCTGCTGGTCTCCAAAGTGTCGCTCAAGCCCGTGGCGCGCGGCGTGCGGGGCTGGTCGGTCCAGCTCGGCGCGTTCAGTTCGGCGCAGCGCACCGCGGTCGCCTGGAACCGGATCAGTTCCAAGGTCCATTTCCTCAACGGCCATGTGCCGACCGGATCGAGCGTGCAGCGTGGCACCACCCTGTTCCACCGCCTGTCGGTGGGCGGCATCCCCACCAGAATCGCGGCGATCCGCCTGTGCCAGCGGGTGCAGGCGGCGGGTGTGCCCTGCTTCGTCCGCCCGACGGGCGGCGATCAGCCCCTGACCTGGGCTTTGCGCGCGCGCACCGAAGCCGCCGCCTGAGCAGGATCAGCTAAGGGCGACGCCGCCTTTGATCGTCCGCAATACCTTGCCCTGGGTGGGCAGGCCGTCGAACGGGGTGTTGCCGGCGCGCGACGCCATGTGATCGGAGTCGATCCGCCAGGGCTGGTCGGGGTCGAACAGCACCAGATCGGCCTCGGCGCCCACCGCCAGCGATCCGCCGGGCAGGCCCAGCAGCTTGGCTGGCGTGGTCGACAGCAGCTCGATCAGGCGCGGCAGCGAGACGACCTCGTCGCGCACCATCGCCAGCGCCAGGCTCAACAGGGTCTCGGCCCCCGCCATGCCGGGTTCGGCGTCGGCGAAGGGCAGGCGTTTGGCCTCGGGCCCCTGCGGGTCATGGCTGGAGCAGATCAGGTCGATCGTGCCGTCGGCGATCGCGGCGATCGCGGCGAGGCGGTCGTCCTCGCTGCGCAGCGGCGGCGAGAGCCGGGCGAAGGTGCGGAAGCCGCCCACCGCGATGTCGGACAGCAGCAGATGCGCCGGGCTGATCCCGCAGCTCACCGGCAGGCCGCGTTTCTTGGCGGCGCGCACCAGATCGAAGGCGCGCACGGTGGACAGCTGGCGGAAGTGCAGCCGTGCGCCGGTCTCCTCGACGAGCATCAGGTCGCGCGCCACCGCCATCGCCTCGGCTATCGCAGGCGCGGCGGCCAGGCCCATGCGGGTGGCATATTCGCCCTCGGTGGCGACGGCCCCTGCGGTGACGCCGCCATCCTCGGCATGGGCGATGACGAGCAGGCCCAGCGAATTGGCGTAGCTCAGCACGCGGCGCATCACGCCCGAGTCGGAAATCCACTCGCGTCCGGTGGCGACCGCGCAGGCGCCGCCTGCCTTCATCAGGCCGATCTCGGCCAGTTCGGCGCCGGCCAGTCCTTTGGTGGCCGCCGCGAGCGGGTGGATCCAGACGTCGGGCTTGCCCGCCGCCGCCGCGCGCTGGACGAGCGCGGCATGGTCGAGCGGGGGCGACTGATCGGGCATCAGCACCGCACGGGTGATGCCGCCGGCGGTGAAGGCCGGCATGTCGATCGCGAAGCTGCCGAGGTCGACCAGGCCGGGGGCGAGATGCGCGCCCTTCGCGTCGATCGTCTCGATGCCTTCAGGCAGGTCGAACTGGCCGACCGCGGCGATGTGCCGGTCGCGGACGAGCACGCCGCCGTTGGAGACGGTGCCGGCCGCCGGGTCGACGACCTTCGCATTGAGGATGGCGAGCGATCCGGTCATGCCCAGCCCTCCACGCCACGGCGCTTTCGGGTCAGCACGTCGAGGCAGGCCATGCGCACCGCGACGCCCATTTCCACCTGCTCGGTGATCGCCGAACGGGTCGGGTGGTCGGCGACGTCGCTGGTGATCTCGACCCCACGGTTCATCGGGCCCGGATGCATCACCAGCGCTTCGGGTGCGGCGCGCTCCAGCCGCTCGGGGGTGAGCCCGTAGAGGGCGTGGAATTCGCGCGGGGAGGGGAGATAGGCCCCGTCCATCCGCTCATTCTGCAGGCGCAGCATCATCACCACGTCGGCGCCGTCGAGCCCCGCGTCGAAATCGCTATAGGGGATCGCGCCCATCCGCTCGATCGCCGCCGGCATCAAGGTGGGCGGCGCCACGACGCGCACCTCGGCGCCCAGCGCGGTGAGCGCCAGGATGTTCGAGCGCGCGACCCGGCTGTGCAGGATGTCGCCGCAGATCGCCACGACCAGCCCCTCGATCCGGCCCTTGCGGCGACGGATGGTGAGCGCGTCGAGCAGCGCCTGGGTCGGGTGTTCGTGGCGGCCGTCGCCGGCGTTGAGCACCGGGCAGTCGACCTTGTCGGCGATCAGCTGCACCGCGCCCGAGGACTGGTGGCGGATCACGATCATGTCGGCGCGCATCGCGTTGAGCGTCATCGCCGTGTCGATCAGCGTCTCGCCCTTCTTCACGCTAGACGTGCTGACGGCCATGTTGACCACGTCGGCCCCCAGGCGCTTGCCCGCGATCTCGAACGACAGCAGCGTGCGCGTCGAATTCTCGAAGAAGGCGTTGATCAGGGTGAGGCCGGACAGCCGGTCATCATGTTTCGTGGTCGCGCGGTTCAGCGCGATCCACTGCTCGGCTTCGTCGAGCAGGAACAGGATTTCGTGCGGCTGAAGCCCGTAGATGCCGACGAGGTGGCGGTGCGGGAATGGTGCAGACATTAAAGCCGCGCCATAGCGACGGGCAGCGCGAAGCTCAAGCCGGCAAGACGCCTTATCCCCAATTCCGTCATCCCTGCATTTCGATTTCGTCGCCCCGGCGGAGGCCGGGGCCGCCACCGGCTCATTCGGGAAGTTCGCCGCTGGAGCCTGTGGCGGCTCCGGCCTCCGCCGGAGCGACGGATTTCGGCTTGGCCAGCCCTCAGATCATGCCGTCGATCGCGCCTTGCAGGATGTAGGCCGCCGCCAGCTTGTCGACCAGTTCGGCCCGGCGGGCGCGGCTCGCATCGGCGTCAAGCAGGGTGCGGGTCACGGCCTGGGTCGACCAGCGTTCGTCCCACAGCAGAATCGGCAGGCCCATACCCTCGACATTGCGGGCGAAGGCGCGGACCGACTGAGTGCGGGGGCTGTCGCTGCCGTCGAGGTTGAGCGGCAGGCCGATGACCAGCCCGGTCACCGCCTGGGCGGCGACCAGCGCGCGCAGCTTGGCGAAATCGACGCTGAACTTGGTGCGCTGGATCGTCTCGGCCGGGCTCGCGATCGTCCAGCCCGCGTCGCACAGCGCGATGCCGATCGTCTTGGTGCCGACGTCGAGCCCCGCCAGCCGCCCGCGACCGGGCAGGGCATCGCGATAATCGAGGGTGGAGGTGCAGATCATCGGCTGAGGAAGGCCTTTGCGCGGGCTTCGGCGTCGGCGCGGATATTGCCCCAGAACAGCGCGTAATCGAAGACGTGATAGTTGTTGCCGGGCATCACATAGCTGTCGAAGCCCTTGGGCGGCCCGCCGATCATCAGCAGGCCCGAGGGATCGCAGCGCGCCGGAACGACACCGGGCTTCAACTCGGCGTTCATGAAGTCGCCGCTCGGCACCAGCGCGCCCAGATTGGCGGCGGGCAGCGCGGCGGTGGCGGGCGCGCCGGTCAGCGGGTTGACGCACAGCATCGGCGTACCGCGCCGGGGCTGGCCGTCGAGCCCGGCCGAACGCTCATAGATGTCGACGATCATCTTCGGCTCGGCGGGCTCGGCGAAGCTCTGCCAGCCCAGCACGCAGTTCGCCTGGCCCGGCGCGGCGCAGGCGGGCAGGCCCAGCGCGGGCACGTCGCGGGTCAGCGAGATCGGCCAGCCGACCAGATAGGCGGCGACGATCCGCTGGGCGACCGGGGTGCCGGCGACCTTCTCCTTCATCAGGCGGAGCAGGTGGAGCGTGCCCTGGCTATGCCCGGCCAGGATGATCGGGCGCGAAGCGGGAACCTGCGCCAGGAAGGTGTCGAAGGCGCGGGCGACGTCGCCATGGGCCAGGTCGAGCGCCTGATCCGAATCGCGGCCGGGCTGGAGGAAGGCGCCCAGCGCCGCCGAGCGGTAACGCGGCGCCCAGATCGCGCCGACCCGGTTGAACGCGCTCGCCTCGCTCCATCCGAACACGCGCAGCCACTGGCGCGAGTCGGGATTGTCGATGCCGGTGTTCCAGGCGGCCTTGCCATAATAGGTGGTGGGCGGAACGTAGAAGACCGCCACCTCGCGGTTTGCCGTCGACGGCACCTCGCCCTTGGGCAGCCAGCGTGCCGGATCGTCGGGCAGGTCAGGGCGCGACAGCCACGCCGCCGGGCGGCCGTAATCGGGAGCAGGGCCCGCCGCCTTCGCGTCGAAACGGCCGCCGGGAACGAAGGCGAAGCGGAGGAGCTGGTCCTGGAACAGGGTCCAGCCGATGCCGGCGGCCAAGGTCAGCACGATCAACCCCGCGATGATGTAGAGGAAACGGCGAGCGAGCAAGGAAGGCTCCGATTGCTGCGGTGCAACATGAAGGGCGTGTCGGGGCAAGTGCGTAGCGGGCAATCGCGCTTGCGTCCATTTTTCCCAATAGGTCCGTTTTTCCCATGCGTCGCCCCG